>JBMNNH010000001.1:0-100914 GCA_050953835.1 Acetivibrionales bacterium
ATTTTATATTCACAACTATTGTAAACATCAAATAAACTCTTTCCATCACAAATAAAGTCGTTCCTTAAGCCTGAAAGTCGTTCCAAGGGAAATAAACCCTTTCGGGGAGAGTAGGTGTTTTGCATGATATGTATTGGAGTGCCATTTAAATTGTTTATATCGCATTTACAAAGAATGCGTCACAAATAGATTCCCTTATGCGTGCAATCTCCATACCATTGAATATTCTACTTCCTTGGTATCTTCATTTTCTTTTTCTTGTTCTATTTTAAATCCATGTTTTTTATAGAAGTTTACTGCTTTTAAATTCTTTGCATAAACATCTAATTTTAGAACAGAATATTCTTGTTTGCATCTTTTAAGTAATTCTTCCCCTATACCATTAGACTGATATTTGTGTGAAACAAATAACCCTGCAATATATGAATTTTCAACAATACCTATAAATCCTTTTACTTCATCATTATCTTCATATACGAAAACAGTTGCATCTGGTAAAGCGCTCTTCACATAATCATAGTTTGCTTCCCAATAATCTATAGAAATAAAATCGTGAGCATTAGTATTTTCTTCAATCCAGATTCTCATTATATTATCTATTTTAGATATATCTAATTCTTTTATCATTACTTTTTCTCCTTGCCTTATAAACTTAAAACTTTGTTACACATTTTTCTACTAATCCGTACTATATACCTTTATTTTACAACATACGACCCACAAAAGCACCAACTTTTTTAGCCATGCTATTTTTCACCTAACTCCCCTAACGCTCTCTTAATCTCCTCCACAACCTGTTTCCTATACCTATTACCTACACCTGTAATGGCAGTAATATTAGTAATAGTCAATACCTTGCCTTCTTCGTTAAGTTTATCAATTGCCCATTGTATACGTCTTTTATGTAAATCCATAGGAGTCTCTATAATAGAATTGATAAATGACTTGGTAAATTGTAAGCCTAAAGGTATTTCTTTGCAGGTGCCCTTTTTTTGCTGATATGTGATATTATTTAAAATAGCATTAACATTATAAGCCCAAATATCCTTTCCATACAAATTGAGGAATGATGATTTCTTTAAATAATAGTTCTAAAATATCAAATCTGTTAACCTTGGCTAAATTAATTAAAATATCGGCATCTGATATGGCTCCTGTATATCTCATTTTAACAGTCCTCTTCCTGGGGATACTCATATCCAAATCGTTCAGGAGCCAGTCCGATAAATTCAAGGCTGTTTTTCATGTTCTTGTATGAGATATTCCCTCTTTCGAAGTTGGTTTTTACAAACTCGATATATTCTTTTGGTATATATGTTTCTCTCGATGGGGTTATCAAATCTATACTGTAGCCTTCCCTTATGGTTAAAGATTGGAGTAGTTGCATTTTTTCCAGCGAACAGATATCTACAAGTTCCTCATATTTGTCACTAGAACATAAATCAAGTTGGATAAGCCTTTTTAACATCGCTTTATAACTAACTTTAAAATAATTGTGCATTCTAATGATATGCCTTGGTAAAACACTGTCTTTATTTACATTAACAATTTTATAAAATACCTCTTTTACATAATCCTCGGGCATTAGGAATTCAGAAGCAAATACATTTGCTTTTGTATCTTCTACTTTATACCTTTCGTCATCCAAAAGGATTTTTTCTTTTTTCAGAATGTCATCATTATAAATAAGATGATATAGTTCATGGGCACCAGTATAGCGCTCATGTCCCAAAGTAAAATTGCTGTTTAAATAGACAATAAACTGCTCCTCAAAATAGGTGCTAAATCCTGATAATTCATCTGTATCCAATGGCTTTCTTATTAAAAATGCAGCCTCTGATAGAATATCAAATATATCGGAAAGCCCTTTTCTCGCAAATTTTATTCTCACATCTTCTGCTAAGTCTTTAATTTGCAGTCTGAAAGATTCCTTTGGGAGATTCAAATTATTGTTTTGCAATTTTAACACTCCTCCCATAATGGCCTTCTCTTTTGTAGTTTAAACTCTCCAGTATATATTTTCTTTTGATAAATGAATATCTTTATCATATCTTGAAGTTTCTCAACTTCTTTAATAGTTTTTTCTGAAAATTCTTTCTTCCTGAATAAGGTAACTAAATCGTCGTCTTCATCCTCTTCAAAAAGAATATTTATATCTATATTTAGAACTTTGCATATGGCATTTAACTCCACGGCCGATATAGTCCTGTTGCCATTTTCTATTTTGCTCAATGTTTCCCTGCTCATGTTAATTCCCTTTTCAGCAAGTTTTTCTACTGTCTCAATCTGGCTTAATCCCCTTGCCTCTCTAATAGCCTTTATTTTTAATCCAATAGGAATATCATTTGCCATTTCAAACCCTCCTTTGTAATATTATATTACATGAGTGGTTGTGTTGTGTCAACATTTTATCCATATATGTAATGTTTTATTACTATGATTTAAAGTTATACCCGTTAATTATTACATTAACTTTAAAAACCTTTTCTCTCAAATAATTTGATTTATTGTATACATATAGTCATAATGCCTTTAACTATCATAAAGGAGTATCAATTCGGATGTTCACTAAAAATATTTGAAACCAATATAGCCATATTTCTTTTACACAATTCACTTGCAACTGCATACTATCCCGCAAACGAAAGAGTATTTTTGATATTCTCATACCCCGTATTCCATCTATTTTAACTACAATAATCAATGCTCAGTTAACAAATTCGTAGGTTACGGTTACACACTATTCTGCTTAACTGCGCGGTAAGAAATAAGAAGCATGGGGACAAGGGATTATGTGTCCTGGCTAACCGAAAACTTCACCGGGTGTTTGTAATATTTTAGTCTGCAAAGAAATCCTACCCGGCTTGAGACGCCATCCGTGGCGTCCAAGACCGGCTTCTGCCGTCCGTGACAGAAATTACGGATTTCTTCTTGCCTAAATATAACAAACACCAGGGCTTGTTTTAATGTTATCCGGACAATAATTCCCTGCCCCATGCTTTTAATGTATACTTCTGTACTTATATGCTGTTGTAGTACGTAAGGGAGTCCTGTTTCCTGTATGGTAATAAAACATTAAGGTAAGCCTTAGAGATGCTTAAGGACTTGTTCAAGAAAAATGCGTAATTCGCGTCAAGGACGACGCGAGCCGGACATGGGCTACAGGGACGTAGCCTCATGCCGGGTAGCATTTTTCGCCGAATAAGACCTATAGAATCTCTTGGCGAGACCTTACGTTTTATGGACATACAAGGAACAGGACTCCCTAAACACTTTGCACATCACATTTGAAATAACTACCTACTACGCAATATAAGCACAATGTACATCAACCTTTTTTATACTATCAGGGTTAGCATAATCCATAATCTCATATCCTTCATTAACCAATGTTGTTTTTGGCAAGTACAAATCCGAGCAGTGGGGGTGCGGACGAAAACCTCGACTTGAAGAAGACTGGATTAAGGGAAAACTCATATAATGGCGTACCTGCTTTAATTATTAAAATAATTTCCTCATCAAACGAAAGCTTAGTAGTTATTCACATTTCTTATTTTTCTCAACCGACTCAAAAAACCGCCGCAAATTTTCCGGTAATTGATATGCTTCCCTATCAACTTTATCATTCGACCGTACTTTCTTATCACTATATACTTCACGAAGGATGGCATCAATTATCATTGCTTTTGGAGGAACATTGTATTCTTTACCTTTGTACACCCATACACGACAGTCCACTTCATCTCCGCATAAATCGCCACATGATTCACAAAGTGACTCTCTCATTTCTAATTGTATATCCTTTCCATTAATACGGATAGTAGGTGAACTCTCAAATCTATACTGTATGGCCTTTTCCTTACTATCAATATGAATTTTATTTACAACAACTTCTGCACCTGCTAATTCAAGCACTTTAGCAACATCATCAATTGCTTCATCAAGACTGTCCTCAGTACCTTGGCATCTTGTACATACACTTAAATCCAAATACATAAAATCAATTATTATTTTTTTCTTTTCCGCTACATAATCTTGCTCTTCACACCCACAACCTGTACTGCAGCAGGTATTATTTCTTTGAGTTTCACAACATCCCATAATAAAAACCTCCATCTTTATAAATATTTTTTAATATCTTCTACCGAGGGAATTCTTCCCATAACCTTTACCTGTTCATCTACTACAAGTGCAGGTGTTCTCATCACGCCATAGGCCATAATGTCCTTAAAATCCTCTACTTTTTCAATAGTGGCTTCTATTCCAAGTTGTTTTACAGCCTCCCTGACATTAGCCTCTAATTTCTTGCAATTACAACATCCTGAACCTAAAACTTTGATTACCATAATAAATCCTCCTCATCAATCAATATTTTTTCCGTTATTGTCGTCCTTCCGCAATATTCTTTTATACTGATTCCACGCTTTATAAATTTTTTAATAATCATCATTTCAAAATGAATCACTGCTTTACACAAAAATATATGAGAAAGCATTAAATAAATATCCAATGATGATAATTCCTACTGTCACGATGGATACAAAGATTGCTAAAAGTTTAGATTTTACTACTTTGCTGAGCATAATTATAGAAGGCAGAGACAGGGCTGTTACCGCCATCATAAATGACATTATAGTCCCCAATCTTCTCTATGCTGGCATGGTACATTAGGACATTCTACATTACAGCCCATCGTTATTAATATATCAATTTCCGCTGGAATATCACTTAATAGTTTTGGATGATAGTCACTCATATCCACTCCTGCTTCTTCCATTACCTGTACAGCCAGTGGCTTCACTTCAGGGTAACTTTCTGTCCCTGCTGAGTATGCATCCAATACCTCACTTCCTAATTTTTTTGCCCAACCTTCTGCTATTTGAGAACGACAAGAGTTGTGGACACATACAAATGCAACCTTCTTTTTCATATGTTTGTTATTCTCCTTTCATCAACCTGCTTAAACCAGTGCCTTGTATTGTTGGCTATTCTAACAGGTGCAAGCATGACTGGGACTTCAACCAGTACCCTTAATTTTGTCTTGCCATATGATTATATTCTGTTATAATCATATGGTGACTAATTTAAAGATTTAAACAGAAAATTAACTAAAATGATATTTTCTATTTCTAATAATTTTATCAATTATTTTTGCACTGCCCTCGAAGATACTTAAGAACCTGACTTTTATTTTCCCGCAGTTGCTCACATGTAAAGTTGCTGTTTTTACATTTTTTAAGTCTTTCTATATCTTTTAGCAATTGTGTATTTTCAGCCATCTTGTTTTTAATAAATTCATACAGTAGGTTATTTTCTTCAATAAACTTATTATCTACTCTATAATAGACCCATTGCGATTTCTTTTCACTGGTTATAACACCTGAAGTTTTTAATTTGTTTAGATGCCTTGAAGCGTTGGACTGAGTCATATTCAGCACTGTTTCTATCTCGCACACACAGAGTTCCTGTCTTATTAACAAATTGAGTATTCTAATTCTGTTTTTATCTCCCAATGCTTTGAAGATTTCTATTAAATCCAATTTATCACCCCGCATATGATTATATTCAATTATACTCATATAATAATGTGAATTTTTACTTTTGTCAATAAATACATTATCCTTTTAGTTTTAACTTAACTCCTAACGTCTTAATCTTTCGCTCCTCCAACCCCTTTACCTCCTCCTGACTTTTTTATAGTCTGTTAATGCTACTCTAAAATTGTACCACATACCAGCGAAAAAATAGGCCGCCTTAATCCCTTATTCCTTTTTACATCCTTATTCCTGCCTTCTGTGTAAACATCAAATAAACTCTATCCATTGCAAATAAAGTCCTTCCGCTGCAAAAAAACTTGTTCCCTCGGAACAGGGTTAAGGGAATAGGTTTAAGGTTCAAGGATGTTATCCATTAAAATAAATCAATTCTTTGTGATCCACTTATCATGCAGATAGGGTATACAGCAGGAATATCATTTAAAACCTATAGCCTTAACAGGACATTTAGCGATTACTGGTTTTAGTTCATCTATTTGTACATAATTAAGGATTGACTCCTTCCATTTTGCTTTTTTATCAATCACCTCAAAATGCTGGGGCAACAATTTTTCACATAATCCACATCCAATACAATATTGTTCTTTAATATCAATACCAGTTATTTTACCAAGGTCCTGTTCTTCCTGAACTGGAATATCTTTCTTTTTTACAAATATAGTCATTAGATATGCCATTAGAAGTATGGCTATCACTGTCAATATCCACCTTATTCCCATAAACTGTGCCCCTAAGAATTTTGCTTCATTAGCAAGCATAGGTACTTTTATAACCGCCCATGCACTTAATATAATGACTACATTTGCGATGCTGGCACCTTTCTTTAAAAGCATTTTGCAGACTGGAAATGCAGCGTAGATAGGTCCTGCTGAAAAACTGCCCAATAGAAATGAGAATACACTCCCCTTTATTCCTGATTTTTCTCCAAACCCGTTCACGATTGCCTTTTTAGGAACCCATGCTTCTATAATTGATGTAAGTATAAAAATCACAGGCATAATTTGCAGCATCTCTATAATATAATACATGCTATTTTTGATAGACAAATAAGCCTTATCAGGCATTGCGATAAATAGAATAATATATGCCAGAGATACTGCTGTAAGTAGTTTGTTCTTTTTAACTATTTCAATTATCTTCACATAATCACTCCCATCGCCAATGCTATTATAACCGCAAATACAAAACTAAAAATATTGCGTACGGTTGCGAACTTCAAGCCAAACTCCCGCTTTTCCAATGGGAATGTCACCAGTCCGACCATTGTAAGAGTAGTTAGGAAAGCCACTGCCGGAACAATACTTGCACCTGCATCTACAAGAGAACCTACCAGAGGAAACGCTACAAAGGCTGGAATTAATGTAATGCTGCCTGCCAAAGCAGAAACAATGGTTGAAATAAATGTATTAGATTCTCCTAGAGCACTCTTTATAGCTTCAGGCGGTATGAAGGTCAAAATCAATCCTATAAGCAATAATATGCCTACAATCTGTCCAGCCATATTTTTCATCATACCTTTTGCCATTTTCATTGAATTGAATGTCCTCTTTTTATCCTTAACAAGGGACACGATAAAGGCAGCCCCTGTTATTCCCCATAACGATACTGTAAAAACATCCACCTTTCATCACCCACAATCCTTTCAATTATTTTGTTATCTGTAATACTGTGTAAACAGTTTTTCTCCAGCATGAAAACTCTCCTTTCATTATGTTTAAGTCCATATTATAATAAATTACAGCAACATACAGTTACCACGGTAACTAATTTTTGAAAGGTGGTATTTATGAGAATAAAAGATTATCTAAGCTTTTTAAGACTAACAGAGCTATTTAATGGGTTTTCTACTGAAGAACTGATTAATCTTTTCAAGGCACATAATTATATTATCACGAAATACACTAAAGACAGTATTATCCATTTCGAAAGTGAAAAATGCAATCACTGGGATATTATTTTAAAAGGTCAGGTATTTGTTCAAAAGATAGATGAAAAGGGAAATGTACTAATTGTTGCAGAATTTAAAATCGGAGATAACATAGGAGGAAATCTATTGTTTTCAAAGTACCCTTATTATCCCATGAGTGTAATAGCAAAATCAGATACCCAAATTCTACATATCCCTAAAGATTTAGTACTGCAACTTTGTCAGACTAACCAGGATTTTTTAGCTAAGTTCTTAGCTTGTATATCAGATAAAACTGCTATTTTAACAAGTAAAATTAAATCAATTTCCATGAAATCAATAAGGGAATCTATTATTGAATTCTTAAATTATGAGTATTACACTCAGAAAAATATCGAAATAAAGCTTAGTATGACAAAGAAGGAATTAGCCGAAAGGTTAGGGATTCAAAGGACTTCTCTTTCTCGTGAACTCAATAAAATGAAAAAAGATGGGCTAGTCGATTATGATGCCCATTCTATTACCATCTGTGATTTTGATATTATCCGCTCAAGTTTTCTTGACAATGCTCTTACGCAATAATTATTAAGGCTTAGTGCTTGCTGTCTATCCATATCTGATATAAGAAGCATGGGGCCCGGACAATAATTCCCTGCCCCATGCTTTTAATGTATACTTCTGTACTTATATGCTGTTGTAGTACGTAAGGGAGTCCTGTTTCCTGTATGGTAATAAAACATTAAGGTAAGCCTTAGAGATGCTTAAGGACTTGTTCAAGAAAAATGCGTAATTCGCGTCAAGGACGACGCGAGCCGGACATGGGCTACAGGGACGTAGCCTCATGCCGGGTAGCATTTTTCGCCGAATAAGGCCTATAGAATCTCATATCCTTCATTAACCAATGTCTCTATTGCACTATTAATATCCTTGTTTTTTACAAGAATATAGTCTGTATGCAAACTCCATCTTAGTCTCCTCCACAACTCTATTCTGCTCCTGTCTGGGTTTTCTCCGGTTTTACTCTTTCACTGCTAAACAATAATTCACATTATCAAAGGCTGTTATTGGGTGTTGCGGATTAGACTGATTATACTTTTCAAAATATTGCTCTGTTATTTCATTTGGTGTTAAATGTTCGTGAATCAATAAATTATTGTCTCTTAATAACTGCTCCATCTCCTCATAAGAGTAACTTGCAAGCATCTTTTCATTTGCTGCACCGGCCATCGCTATTTGCCTTTTGACTCGTTCTCCTGCTTTTGGGGTATAGGTATCTTCATCCGGATAATCAAAAACAATACTGCTACCTTTTGGAACAATACTTGAAATAGTATTTATTATATGAGTAAAGACCTGCTTAGGTAAATAGTAACTGATTCCAAGTAAACAACAGAAACTAATTATATTTTGATTAAATGCTGGACAAGCAATTAATTTGCGTTCCCAATCATCTTCTGCAAAATCCACAGATATATAATGGAGGTTGGAAGGTTTTTCTACCATTATAGATTGAATACGCTTTTGCTTGTCTGAAATCATAACAGGACGGTCAAGTTCAAAAATTTGAATTTTTGATGCCCACTCCGGCTGACGATATGCAAATGTATCATATCCAGCAGCAAAAATCAGGTATTGACCTGTACCAATTCTCACAGCATTTTCAAGTGATTTTTCTGCAAACGCTGCTCTACCAAGTGGTGATGGAGACAACTGATTATCTACAATCCAGCGCAAGGCTTTATCCTGTGTCCCCTCAAATGATGGATTGAAAAATTTGATTCCTTTGGACATATTAATTGCAATTTGTTCATATTCGCTCCTGAGTTAGAATGTCCTTTGCCAAGTAATCATCAAATACTTTCTCTGTATTTTGCAATGAATGATACGCTCTTGAAAATGCGCTTACCAGCGCAGTCATGCTTCTTTTTTCCATTGAATTTATCACCTCTAATATTTAATACCATTTCATTGCTAACAACACAAGACTTGAAATTTTCCATATTTTGTGGTATGGCTGTAATTATACCAATAACCTTACACAGGTTTCCAGCCGCCATTACATTATCAGGAATACTTTTGTAACAACACTTCCTGAACCTATATACTACTCTAATTCTATTAGCGACTTTTCTGCTGAATTACGAATCCCAATTGTTCCTAACGTTGAGGTAATTTAGTATAGATAATACTGATGCACATTCTATAAAAGATATAGCATAACAATACAAATAGATAGGGTGCAAATAGCGAAGGGATTACATATATCCAATTGAAGTTAGGACAGGTAGTTTTAGTAATCTCTTCATCATGATAGTCTCCTTAATAAAATACAAATATTTTTATGATTTTTTTCTGATTTTTTTAGCAAAGATTAAATATATAACTCCCAAAATCGCTAATGTTGCAAAAACAACTGTAAACCAGTGAAAAGAAATTTGACCTGATAAATAAATTACTGTTGGTCCATCTGCACCGCCTATAATTCCTACCGAACTCACACCGCTTATATCTCTACTCAACTTGTAAGATAGGTATAATGGTAATAAGTAAAAAGAAAACGCACTAATAACGGCTATTAAAGCGCATATAATAGTCAATATTGTAATCGCCTTAATTAATCTCTTATTTTTCATACCTTCCTTACCTCAATATCTCAATATAATCATAATCTTCTACATCACGGTCCCGTACCTACACCGTCAATCCTCCAGCCGCTTTTTTCAGATTCTTTCTTCAATATAACAAATCTTGGTTGGATTCCATCATCTGAGGTTATTGGTTTTACGAAGTCAAAGTCAACTTCAACCATATACTCCAACACCTCTGGCTCATTCTGAATTCCTTTAAATTCTTTTGTCTCCAGCAACTTTGCACTCTTAATATTATAGTCTATTTTATTCTCATCCCTATTAAAAAGGTACTGGTTGTTCATATTGGATGATAACTGCTGCGATAGGCTTTTTCTTGTCATACATGCCCATACCATTTTTATGTCATGCCTATCTAATGCCTTGAAATACTCTCTGATTATATCCTTTGGTTCCATTTTGGACAGCTTGATTTCCAATTCATCCTCATAATCAATATAATGTGCAATCCATCCATCCCATTCCTTGCCCGTAATATCTTTTAAACTCTTTCTATCAAGAGAGCATGCGAAAGAATTGTGCCTTCCGGCATCGTTATATGCCCCAATAATCTCATCATTATGCTTAAGAATAATGCCTCTCGCGTCTCTTCTTGGCTTCATAAACTCGGGAAGCGTTTCCCTAAGCCTATAAATCTCTGCTGTAACAACCTTTCCGAGGTAACCAGTAAAATCAAAACCTATTTGCTTGGAAAGTTCATTGTTATAAGCCCAATATATTTTTACCGGGTATTCTCCTGCCCTATGTTTAAGGCTTTCAGGTAATTTTTCTTTTAAGCCTGTTTAGTTTCCTAAGTCTCATTTCAAAATCACCACTTGTAGATGTTATAAGTCTTGAATATTCATTTTTCCAATTAAGTACGTAATTTCAATTTTTCCCTACACACAAAGTATATTGCTAAGAATATAATAGTTGGTATATTAGATACAATAAAAACTGGTACAACAGTTGCAAGCGTTGAAAGCATATCCGATTTCTCTGATTGTAAAGAAGCTGTATTGAAAACTACTTTAACGCCATCAGTAGTTTCAGTCACCGAAGTAATTCCTGTATTCATATACATTAATAAAGAAAGAACGGTAATTATAGAAAACATAAAACAGATTAAAGGAATAATTAACCCCAACCATTTATTTTTCTTTTTGGAAAGAAAAATTTGTAACCAAATGCTCCCTGCAAGAAACAGTAGCATAACAATTATGGCAATTGCTGTCCTTAGCATTTATTTACCCTCCTTTTCAGTTTTATACTCGTTTATCAAAATTTTTCCCGTATCAAAACCAACTTTTTCATTTTTTCTTTTCATTTATTCAGCAATTCTTCAGGTATCTCAGGAAGAACCTTCAGTATCCATGATTTGATTTCCTGCATATTTCCTTCATTATTAGCTTCAATTCTCAGCGTGATACACTCCTCTGTAACTGACTTTCTCACAAGCAGCCAGCCATAAGGGAAATCGACCCTGACACCGTCAATAACCGAGATTTCAAACTGTTTGCCTGCCTCCTGTACTCGCTTTAGCCACCCATCCCTTTTGTCATAATGGCAGAATACCCGGATATCAGGTGTTATAAGTGTGCTTGGTATTCTATCAATAATATCGGAAAGTTTTTCTCCAGATTTTGCTACAATTTGTGCCATTCTAAGTGCGGCATATATACCATCGTCATAGCCTAATTCACGGAAGAAAAAATGTCCGCTGATCTCACCTGCAAGAGCAGACTTGTGTTCTAAAAACGTTCTTTTTATAAAAGCGTGCCCGCTGCGCTCAAGTATGGGCTCTCCTCCCAGTTCAAGCACAGTATCTTTTACAACTGAAGAGGATTTTATATCATATACTATGGACGAAGGGGCTTCTTTCAAGTATTCCCTGATAAATACAACAAAGCTGCGTTCACTGTTTATCACCCTCCCCCTATCATCCACAAATACAACACGGTCTCCATCACCATCAAAGGCTGCGCCAAGATCTGCACCGGTTTCAAGCACTTTTTTCTTTAAATCGGTCAGGTTCTCATAAACGGCTGGATTTGGGTCTCGATTTGGAAATCTACCATCAAACTCACAATAAAGCTTCACAAGGTCATAGCCCATCAATTCAAAAAGCCGTGGTGCAAGATCCCCTGCAGCACCATTACAGCAATCCAGCACAACCTTTAATTTGCATGGCTCGAAAAATCCTGACATAGCAGTAATATAATCAGTGGTTATATCTATATTCTCAAAGCTTCCACTTCCAGTGGAAAATTTGCCTGATTTTACGCAATTTTCAATACTCTTTATAACTTCAACTGTTATGGGAGTATTGCCTAACATCAGCTTAAAGCCGTTATATTTTGCGGGGTTATGTGATGCAGTAACCATTACTCCTCCATCAGCATCAAGTTTTTTTAATGAAAAATAAAATACCGGTGTAGGAATAGTCCCAATGTCTTTAATATTTGCACCACTCTCTCGCAGCCCTGCAATCAGCCTTTCTTTCAATACAGGAGTTGACAACCTGACATCGCCGCCCACAACAAGTGTCTTGCCTGTCATCATTGTACCTACTGCACGTCCGATTTTATAAGCGTCATTCTCATCGAATTCTACAGAATAAATGCCTCTTATGTCACAATCCTTATATATGCTCATTGCTGCCCTCCAAGTTTAAAACGCTTCTTGCATTCCTCATAAAATGCAAAGTAAAGTTCATCATATATTTTAACCTTCTCCTTAACTGGCTCAACCGTCTTTGCAAAGGTAATCATATTGTCGGCTGCTTGCTCAAGATTTGAGTAACAAGTTTTTGAAGCTGCCAGCATCGCACTTCCCATAGCAGCGTCCACTACAGCAGGGACCTTCATCGCACGATTCATTATGCTTGCACGGATTCTCAGCCAGCCATCAGACCTGCATGCCCCTCCTGACGTATATATCACATCCCCGATTGTGCAACCCATTCTAATACTCAGGTCATAGGACAGCCTTTCAACATACCCGACACCTTCCATTAGAGCTGTGTAAAGCACCCTTTCATCGGATATGTCCCCAACTATAAACTCTTGTGCATCCGGGTCAACAAACGGATAACGCTCACCTTTACCTGTCAGTGGGTAAATAAGTACACCGGTAGGAGACAGTGCTTCAACAGATTGATCAAGAAATTTAAACTGATCCTTATCAAACCTGTTGTTGAGACAGTGTCCACCGACATTTGAGGCACCCCCTACCATCCATGAGCCTGATGGAAGCTTGTGGCAGTAGCTGCCTCCTGTTTTGTCAATCATTATATATTGTGAAACCCCTTTAAGAACCAGCGTAGTACCAATTATTGTCGCCCAGCTTCCCACGTGGACAGCACCTGCTGCAAGTGCAGACGCATATCCATCTGTTGCACCCGCCACTACACGTGTATCAGTGGACAGGCCCAATTCTTCAGCAGCTTCCTTCGATACTTTGCCGATAACTTCACCCGGAGCAACAATATCGGGAAGCTTTGTACGGTCAAGCCCCAATTCCTCTATGTACTCAGGCCAGCAGTTATCTATCAGGTCATAGCCAGTCTTTAGTGAATTGGAATAGTCGGATACGCCATATTCTCCGCATAGCTTTCCAGCTATGTAATCTGCTTGATGAATGATAAGACGAGCGTTCTCATAAATATTGGGCATATTATTCTTTATCCATAGGATTTTAGGCAAAGCAAATGATGAATTAAAGCGCAGCCCCATCTTTTCCTCGTGACTTGCACTTAAGCTGCGTACAATATCTGTTTCGGCTTTTGAGCGCATATCATTGTACATTATTCCATTTAGTAGAGGACGGTTATCCTTACCGATAGGCAAAATTGTTCCTGATGTACCATCAATACTGATAGCAACAATGTCTGATGACTTAAATCCTTTGTTTTTCAACTCAGTGACAACTGATACAATTGCCTTTGCAGTTGAATTCCACCATGTTTCAGGGCTTTGTTCATAATGTCCCGGAATATCAGCCAGGTTGAGTGAATGGAATGAAACGGAGGCGCTGGCCTCAGCTTTTCCAGCTTCATTAGCAGCAATTGCACGCACACCCTGCGTACCAACATCTATACCCATAAACAGCATTTTAAACACCCCCTTCAATTGTTCTTGTAACACTGTATCTTACAGTATCTGTTAGTGTTTTTATTATAATCTAAGATTTTGAAAATTTACAAGTAATCTTGCATTTATCTTATCATGAACCTGGTTTTCCCAGTATCAAGCAATTCCTTGAATTGCTTTAGGAGCAGCACAGGTGCTTTTGCATAACTATTGTATGTGTCTCCGCCCCTATGGTTGGTAATTGTACAGTTATCCAGTTTAAGAAAAGGATAATTTTCCGGCAGTGGTTCTTTTGGGAATACATCAATAGCCGCCCCCATTATTTTTCTATTTTTTAAAGCGTCATATAAAGCATCCATATCCACTAGAACTGCTCTTGCTGTATTAATAAGATAAGAAGTGGGCTTCATTATTGAAAGCTCTTTAGCAGAAATAAGTGGAGGTGCTCCATTTGGAATACGTCCATGAAGAGAAACTACATCGGCAGTTTTTAATAGTACTTCCATAGTTACAGCCTTGCATCCTTCCGCCTCTATTTCTGAAGCGCTTACATACGGGTCATATACTAAAACTGTAGTCCCAAAAGCTCTCAGTCTTTCCGCTACCAACCTTCCAATTGTACCAAATCCTATAAGTCCCACTACTGCATCGCTTAATTCTCCTATTCTTTCGGCATTAGGATAGGATTCACGCCATATACCCTTGCGAAGGCTTGCGTCTGCACGAGATATATTCCTCATTTCACTTATAATAAGACCAATAGTGTACTCGGCAACAGCAACGGCATTGTGGGCCGGGCAGTTTATTATTGTTATTCCCCTCTCCTTTGCCGCAGCTATATCAATATTCTCTACTCCCCCACGGGCAGATAAAATATATTTGAGATCTGGTGCCGCTTCAATCAATTCACCTGGTACAGGATGATAATGAATGAACAGTACTTCAACATCCTGAATTGCATTAAATATCTCATCGGAAGGTATATACGCTCTTGAGCCTAGCGTTTCAAGCCTTCTTATTACTTCCCGGAACTGTGACCGGCTTTGTCCTTCCTTCCAAAGTATTGACCGGTACTTCTCAAATAGACCACAGTTTTTAAGAACCATGTCAAAGTGCTCATTAGAAAGAAGCGTATCTCCTATTGCCAAGCATCTCATTTTGATTCAACCCCCTAGATTTTCAATAATTTGCTTGTTTAATATATTACAAAAGCACTGGTAAAGCAAGTCAGAGGAATCATGTGTAGGTCAAAGTATATAGCATCCTACATCCGCTGCCTATAAAATAAACTGAAAACCCTATGGTGAATATGCCTAATAAAAAAATAATCCGGCGATATGCAGTATCACTTATCAGTTTCCTGCCTCTGGAAAACGTTGTGGAAACTGCTGTATACCATGTAAAATCCGCCAAGATATGTCCCATGAAAAAGAATAAAACACCAATCAACCCTGAAGCATAAGACTGGCGTATTGACTCTGTCCCCGTTGAAGCCCACCATAGAATGAAGTAAGGATTAGTAACGCTTACAAGCGCTCCTGCCAGTATAAGGTTTTTTATGCCTGTGCTATTCCCTGCCCTTTGATTCTCCAGTGAAACCGTCTTATTTATAACGGACCTCATCATACCGTATCCCATCCACGCTAAAAAAGCACCGCCAAATAATCCGATAAGGCCAGCAACTGCAGCATTGGAGAAGAAATCTTTAAGCCCGAATGTCATGATGATAATCAATATAAGTTCCAGAATCCCATGTCCCAATACTAGCAAGGGGCCCGCTTTCCATCCCTTTTCTAAGGCTGCCGTCAATCGCAACCCCTAGCATAGGCCCAGGCATTGCAGCTCCTGAAAAGCCTATTAAAAAAGCACTAATAAAAATCCCCCACAAAGCCATAATCAATAACCCTCTCTTAGTCTAAAGGAACTCTTTAGCAATAAATATAAACATTATTATATACTTAAGGTCTGAAAGTTTCTATAAATTCTCAAAAAAAATCCGATTAGATAGATTAAGACATGCTCCGGTAGATAATCGTTCAAAAGACTACCTACCGGAAAAAAACATCAATATTTATGTTACTTGAGCCCCGCCCAACTATTAACATAGAGCTCTTTACCTAAACCCTCTTCAGAGAAGCTGTATTCTCAGCACGAAGGATTTTTCCTGCAGCTTTGTATACTGCTGCTGTAATTATTGAGTTTATACCTGCCTTTAAAATATTGAAAGGTATTATAGCAGGAATAAGCATAGACTTAACCACCTCAACCGGCACATTTAAGAACTTTGAAGTAATAAACAGGTTAAGGGGAATCATAACCAGTGTCATGGTTATAGAACCTGACACAAGTGCAATAATAGCTCCTTTTAATGTGTGGACTTTCTTATAGATTATGCCCGCCACTATAACAAATGCACCTGTAGCGATAATGTGCATAACAGCTCCTACCCAGCCGTCTGCACTTGCTGTAAGCGCCTGTATCACTGAAACAACAACTGTAATTATAAGCCCTGAAACCGGGCCGTACAGGAAAGCGCCAATAAGTATGGGCACATCGGCAGGTTCATAAATCAGGAATGGCGCCGAAGGAATAAGCGGAAACCTGATTAAGTACATAAGCACAATTGCCAATGCTGAAAGAACACCCATTTTAGAGATTTTGTTGACATCCATTTTCATATTATATGATCCACCTCACAAAATAAAAATTCCCTGAAATATAATCCCAGGGAATGCGTTATATACAAACTCAACATCTTCTTCCATCCAGACTATACTGTCGGCCCCGGAATCGCACCGGGTCTGCTTTCGCTCGCGGGCTAGTGGTTACGCCACATTACCGCCGATCGGGAATTTCACCCTGCCCTGAAGATTATATTCAGATTTGGTAATATAGTAACACAAGAATACTCTTGCAGTCAATGACTCTATTCTCTGATTTCTCTATTCTTATTTCTTCATTCTTATTGCTTCTTTAGCCTTTTCAACTATATCTTCCGCAGTCAGCCCGTACTCTTTCATCAGTAGTGCCGGTTTTCCCGATTTGCCGAATTTATCCTGTACGCCAACCATCTTAAGTGGTACGGGATAATTTTCAACCAGGACTTCCGCAACTGCACTGCCCAGCCCGCCATAAATGTTGTGTTCTTCAGCAGTTACAAGCGCACCGGTTTCTTTTGCAGCCTTAATTATTATGTCCTTATCTATCGGTTTAACAGTATGGATGTTAATAATCCTTGCTTTGATTCCTTCACCTGCAAGGATATCCTTTGCTTCCAATGCAGTATGAACCATTATTCCGGTAGCAACTATTGTTACATCATTACCTTCGGAAAGTGTTACTCCTTTTCCCAATTCGAACTTATAATCTGCTTCATCAAACAACACGGGTACTCCGGAACGTCCAAGCCTTAAATAAACAGGGCCGTCATGCTCTATTGCAGCCTTTACTGCATGCTTTGTTTCAACAGCATCTGCAGGGCTTATAACAACCATATTCGGCATTGAACGCATAATAGCCATATCCTCAACCGACTGGTGAGTAGCTCCATCCTCGCCCACTGTAATACCTGCATGGGTCGCCCCTATTTTAACATTTAGCTGTGGGTAGCAAATGGAATTCCGTATCTGTTCACATGCCCTCTCTGCTGCAAATATTGCAAAAGTGCTGGCAAATACAATCTTGTTACATGTGGAAATACCAGCTGCAGTAGTCATCATATTTCCTTCTGCAATGCCCATATTGAAGAACCTTTCAGGATGTTTCTTGAAGAATGTATGTGTTTTTGTGGACTTGGAAAGGTCAGCATCCAATACAATAATCCTTTTATCTCCACCAAATTCTGCAAGTGCTTCACCATATGCTTCTCTTGTTGCAATTTTCTGTGCCATATTATTCACCCTCCAATTCAGATAGAATCTTGTCCAGTTCAGCTATTGCCTTATCCCTTTGTTCCTGGTTGGGAGCAGTCCCGTGCCAACCTGCCTCATTTTCCATAAAGGATACATCCTTTCCCTTAATGGTTTCAGCAACAATCATTGTAGGCATTCCTTTTACAGCCTTAGCCTTTTCAATAGCACCCATTATTTGCTCCATGTCATGACCATCTATTACTATTGTATTCCACCCAAATGCTTTGAATTTGTCTTCAACTTTTTCAGGCGACATGACATCAGTAATTTTGCCGTCAATCTGGAGTCCGTTATGATCCAAAAATGCTGTAAGGTTATCCAGCTTGTAGTGTGCAGCAGCCATACAAGCCTCCCACACCTGACCTTCCTGTACTTCCCCGTCTCCAAGTATGGAATAGACCCTGTAATCCTTACCGTCTACCTTGCCTGCTATTGCCATTCCTACTGCGGCAGATATTCCCTGTCCAAGTGAACCGGTTGTCATGTCTACACCTGGTGTATCTTTAAGGCTGGGATGCCCCTGCAGATGGCTGTCGATATGTCTGAATCCCTCAAGCTCTTCAACAGGGAAAAAACCTCTTTCTGCTAAAGTTCCATATAAAGCGGGAGAACAATGCCCCTTAGATAATACAAACCTATCCCTGTCTTCCCATTTTGGATTTTCAGGATCTATGCGCATTGCGCTAAAGTACAGAACAGTTAAAATATCTGTACAGGAAAGCGAACCGCCCGGATGTCCCGATGCAGCGCTGAAAACTTCATTGATGACATGCTTCCTAATTCTGGCAGCGATCTTTTTCAGTTCCTTTAGTTTGTCCTTGTCCATAATTACACTCCTCTGTATTAATTTTGTCTGTCGTGATAGTTGATTGCGATTGCTAATATTGCAAGGTTTTGAGTTCATAAACCTTTATAAAATGCAATCTCATTCAACCAGCACAGCATGTTAATTTTTACTTATTAAGTATACTATACACAAAATGATTAGTCCATACTGTGATACTCTCTGTACAGAAAATACAACCGTAATTCTCTAATCTGTGCAATATATCATCATAATATGTAATATACTATCACTGATATGTTAATACTTATTACTCATAGTTAATAAAGCCTTCCCCCAGCACCTCTCGGATATCAGTTAAGATAACGAAGGCATTTTTATCAATTTTTTTCACAATAGACTTCACCTCTGGAATCTGCCGCCTGTGCACCACACAAAAAAGAACCTGTTTATCCTCTTTTGTATACATACCTTTACCCTTTAGTGCAGTTACTCCCCTGTCCAGGTTATTAAGTATTTCCATGGCGATTTCTTCAGACCTGTTTGAAATTATAAACAGGGCTTTTGCAAAATTCACTCCTTCAAGTATTGTATCAATAACCTTTGATGATACGAACAAAGCAACTATGGCATAAAGTGCCAATAAAAAGCTGTTGAATGATATTGCAGCAAATACCACTACTGCCGCATCTATCAGCAATAGTATCTGTCCTATTGTAAAATACGGGAAAAAGTGGTGTATTATTTTGGCAGCCAGGTCTGTACCTCCAGTAGTTGCACCGGAACGGAACACCAGTCCTAAACCTGCCCCCATCAAAGCTCCGCCAAAGATAGAATACAGCAGCATATCCGGAGAAGCAGCTGCGTTGTTCAGGTTCATAAGATAGTTATCAAGAAAAAACCTTGAAATTGGCTCAGTTGTATCTATTAAAAGTGAAAGGGCTATTGTGCTGATTAGGGTCCTTATTGCAAACCTTCCTCCTATAAATTTTATTCCGCTAATAAACAAGGGAACATTCAGAACCAGCATTGTTATACCCACTGGAAGCCTCTCGCTGCTTAAATGGTATATAACTGTTGCAAGCCCTGTTACACCCCCGGGAGCAATTTTATTCGGAACCAGGAAAACATTTATTGCCGTTGCGGTTATAAAAGACCCGATTATTATCCATATGTAAGCATTAAGCTCTTTAAAAAACCTGCTCTTTAATCCCATATAGCTGCATATTCTCCGAAACTTTATCCTTTATTACTTATTATATCTATTATAGTATAAAATAAACAATGCGTTATTGACAAAACATTGGCCATAAAATAAACTTTATCTATGGCAAACGTCCATAAATAATTAGTTTTGGGAGTTATTATGAAAGTTGTGCATTTAATCGGTGGAGGAGATGTGGGTGGAGCTAAGGTCCACGTTCTCTCCCTCGTCAAGGAATTGGGAAAGCATATTGATGTAAAGATTATAAGCCTGCGGCCCGGCAAATTCGCTGATGATGCCATGGACATGGGTATAGATGTGGAAGTGGTTAAAAGCCATAACATTGCTTATGACATAAAAAAAGTTATTGATATAGTCAGGAAAGGCGGCTACCAGATAATTCACTCCCATGGCGCAAAAGCTAATATGTTTTCAATTATAGCAGGAAATATTTTAAAACTCCCTACGGTTACCACCGTACATAGTGACTACAGGCTTGACTACATGCACAGCTTCCTCAAACAGCTGACCTTCGGCTCAATAAATTCAATTGCCTTAAGACATATACACTATTATATAGGCGTTTCGGAAAATTTCAGGAAAATGCTTGTAGAAAGGGAATTCAACCCGGAGAACATATTTACCGTGTATAACGGTATGGATTTTAATAAAGCACCTAAAAGCTATTCAAGAAAGGAATTTTCACGCAAGTACAATCTGGCGCTGGATGAGAACGACGTAATAGTTGGAATCGCCGCACGCCTCTATCCTGTTAAAGGCATTGGAACCCTGATAAACGCAGCGAAAGTAGTATCAGACAACAACCGCAATGTCAAATTTGTTATCGGCGGTGACGGGGAAGACAGAAAACAATTAGAACGCAAAGCGGCTTTAATGGGTTTGTCACAAAATGTCTTTTTTGTCGGATGGCTGGATGACCCCTATGAGCTAATGAGTATTGTTGATATAAGCGTACTTACTTCAATAAGCGAGAGTTTTCCATACTCTATTCTGGAAGGCGCAAAGTTCAAAAAAGCGACTGTAAGCAGTAAGGTTGGCGGAATCCCGGACCTTATTGAGAGCGGCAGCAATGGTTACCTATTTGATCCAGGGGACTACCATAAGCTTGCAGAATACATACTTGAGCTGGCTGCAGACAGTGACAAGAGGAAACTCATGGGTGAAAGGATATTTGAAAAAGCCTCTTCACAGTTTTCACTGGATAAAATGTGCCAAACCCAGCTTGGCATATACAGGAATATCCTCGAAAGATATACATGGCAAAAACAGTCATTTGCAGGTTATGACGCAATAATTTCCGGTTATTATGGATTTAAGAATATTGGTGACGATGCCATGCTTATGGCTATAATAAACAACCTTCGGAGGTACAAGCCTGATATAAGGATGATAGTGCTTTCAAAGGAGCCTTCGGAGGTAAGATCCACATATGGAGTTGACTCAATAAGCCGTCTTAATATAATCAGGATTATCAAGGCTATGAAAAGGGCCCGCCTGTTTATTTACGGGGGAGGCAACCTTATACAGGACAACACCAGTTCCAGGTCTCTCCTGTATTATCTTGGTACTGTCTGGTTTGCTAAAAAAATGGGTCTGAAAGTAATGTTTTATGCTAATGGTATTGGCCCTTTGAATAACCCTTCAAATATAAAGATAGCAAAAAAGGTTATTAATGAGGTTGACGTTATTACCATAAGAGAGAAGCTGTCGCTTGATGAGTTAAACCACCTGAATATCACGGAACCAGTGATAGAGCTTACTGCCGACCCGGCATTGTCAATAGAAGTAAAGCCTGCTGATGAAATTGACAAGCTTCTTTTCAATGAAGGAGTAGAAGCTCCGGGCCCATATATAGGCTTTTCGGTGAGAAAATTCCCCGGGCGGCCAAAATTCAGGTCTGAATCATATGAAGAAGCAGTAGCCCTCACTGCGGATTACCTTCAGCAGAATTATGGCGTTAAACCCGTTTTCATTCCCATGCAGTACCATGACTTAAGTATTATTGATAATGTTGTGGGAAGGATGAAAACCACAGGGTATGTAATAAGGAACAGATACAGTGTAGCCCAGACAATTGCAATAATTAATAAAATGGAGATGGTTGTAGGTATGAGGCTGCATGCCCTTATATTTGCCGCCAGCCAGGGCATCCCAATAGTCGGGTTGGTGTATGACCCAAAAATCGAGGGATTCCTTCAGTACATCAACCAGGCTTCTGCAGGAAATGTCAGGGAACTGGATTTCGAAAAATTGAAATCTGTTGTTGAGTATGTATGGAATAACAGGCACAACATAAGAAAGCAGCTTATATCCGATGTTGGCCTGCTGAAGGAAAAGGCCTTAAAAAGTGCACAAATAGCAGTTAGACTTATAAATAACTGATAACTGGCTACAAAGCTTAAGGATACATATACTGGAGGATAGCTATGAGGAATACGGTTGACATACTTGGTGTACCGGTTGACAAAGTCACAATGAAAGAAGCCTTGATAAAGGTTTTTTCCTTTTTGGATCAGCAAAAAACCTGCACTATATACACCCCGAATTCGGAAATAATGATGGCTGCCCAGAGGGATCCGGAGCTTAAAAATATACTGCGCAGTGCAGATATGGTTATTCCTGATGGCGCCGGTGTTGTTCTGGCATCCAGAATACTGGGACTTGACCTGCCTGAGAAGGTTGCCGGTTTTGACCTGGTAAAAAACCTCCTGCAGGCAGCCAAAGACCGCTGTACATCCTTCTTTCTTTTTGGCGGCAAGCCTGGTATAGCTGAAGCCGCTGCTGAAAACACTGAAAAAACCTATCCCGGTGTGGTAATCAAGGGATGCCATAACGGTTATTTTTCAGAGGAAGAGGAAAACAGCATATTGGATGAAATCAACTTAGCTAATGCAGATGTTCTGCTTGTAGCATTGGGCGCACCTAAGCAGGAAAAGTGGATTCATGAACATAAAAACAGGCTTAACGTAAAAATCTGTATAGGTGTAGGAGGAACCCTTGATGTATTAGCAGGCAAAGCCAGCCTTGCTCCTGAGTTCTTCAGGAAAAACGGCCTTGAATGGCTTTACAGGCTCTACAAAGAGCCCTGGCGTTTTAAACGGATGCTTGATTTGCCAAGGTTTATAATACTTGTTACATTAAAAAGGTTGTTTAAAACTTAAAACTGAAGGAGCCGCAACCTATGTTCTGCTACGGCTCCCGATCAAATTGCATGTCTTTTTTTATTCTGTTATTCCCATGATTTCTTTATAGTTGTCCTTGGTAACCATCTTTGCACTGATTCTGTAGTCAGGAGGGATTTCCTTTCCTTCCAGCAGGTATTCCATCATTTCCCTTGCCGAGGTTGAACCAATATCTACAGCATCTATTAATGCAGATGCTATAAAGCACGAATAATCCTTCTCAAACTCTCCTTTAGCCAGGTATCCTCCCAGTCCAACAACAATGGAATCTTTATCAAGGTTAGCTTGTTCAAGCGCTCTTGTAGCTCCAGCAGCACCTTCATCATTCGGGGTCATTACTATCCACGTCTTTATCTGAGGATTTGCAGTTATTGTTCCTGCAGCAGCATTAAAGCCTTTTTCAGTCTCGCCGTTATAGTCAGATTTAAATATGTTTTCCTTTGGAAAATCCGGCAGTTCCTCATTCCACACCTCAAGCTGGCCTTCTGTTCTGGGTACGCAGCTTGATACCGTATCCATAGTAAGCAGTAGTAATCCCGTAGTTGATGGGTCTGCCAGCTTATTGTTCGCCTTAACATATTCAACTGTCCATTTCGACATGTCCCTGCCGATTTGTTTCGCGTCAATTCCAACAAAAGGAGCAATGAAGTTGCCATTTTCATCCTGCAGCGCATCATCACATGCAATTACAGGTATCCCTGCAGCATTGCATTTTTCTACTGTAACTTTGCTGAGTTTCTGGTCTGGTACACACACCAGCAATCCACTTACACCCTGTGTAATTACATTGTCAAGGGCTGACAGGTATGTATCCGGATTCATCTTCGCATCAATCAGCAGTACATCACTTGCGCCCATTGCGATTGCTGTCTCTCTTGCTGCATTTCCTTCGTCAATAAACCAAACCTGGTCAAGGGCTTTATAGATACCTGCAAGAATAATGTCCTTCTTCGCTTCCTTAGGCTTCTGAACAGAATCATCATTCCTTTCCCCTGTATCAGCCTGTTGTTTTTGTTCAGCAGGAGCCTGGGCTTCTTTTGTTCCACAAGCTGCAAAAATAGCCAGTAAGATAGTGAATGCCAATACCAAAACAAATGCCTTCTTCATGATTCATCCCCCTTAATGATAATTTTATTCAAATGCATCAGTGGATGCAAAGCTCATCAAAAAATCTAATTCCTTTTCCTTGATCTGAAGTAGTCGAATGACAATGCAATAAGCAGGAGGCTGCCCTTTGCTACAAGCTGCCAGAAAGACTGAACATTCAGAAGGATTAAGCCATTGTTGAAGCCCTGAAGTATAAGCACACCCAATATAGTGCCAAAGATTGAGCCTACTCCGCCGCTCATGGCTATACCTCCAAGGATTGCCGCCGTTATCCCGTCAAATTCCAGATTAATCCCTGCGGATGGCTGGCCGGAAGTCATACGGGAGGTAAGTATTGCACCTCCTAGTGCTGCCAGTCCTCCCATTATCATAAACAGTATATAGGAAATCTTTTTTGTACTTATTCCAGCCAGCCTTGCCGCTGTTGCATTCCCTCCTACAATATATACATTTCTTCCGAAACTGGTTTTTGTCAGTACTATCCCAAATACAATAAAGGTTAATATAAGGATGACCACAGGAATAGGAATTCCGAGTATCCTTCTAACCCCCAGCTTCAGAAACGTTTCATCTGTGACAAATACAGGCCGGCCCGCACAGAGTATATATGCAAACCCCCTAAGGATTGACTGGCTTGCAAGTGTAGCAATAAAGGCATTTATTTTCAAGCCGTTTATAATAGCTGCGTTAAGAGATCCTATAACTACCCCGCTTAAGACCGCTATTATTATTGTTGGAACAGAGCCAAACCCCCAGCTTAAAAGCATTGATGATAATACTCCCGAAAATGCTGCAACAGAACCAGGTGACAGATCCATCAGCCCTCCAATCAGCAGCATGGATTCCCCCACTGCCACAAGCCCCATGAGTGAAGCGCTTATCAAAATGTTTTCAAAATTCTTTGCTGTAAAGAAGTGAGGTGTCAGTAGTGAAAACCCTACTGTCATAACAATCAAAGCAATTATCAACCCTATTCTGTCGGCAGATATAATATTTCTTATATCCAGTGCCAAATTTAATCTTCCTCTATACTGTTTATTGTTTGCTATTTTCTCCACAGTTACCCCCTCCTAGATACTCATGCCTAGCATTGCATACCGCAATATTGTCTCTTCTGTTGCTTCACTTCTTTCAACTTCACCCGCTACCCTGCCCTGATTCATAACCATTATCCTGTCACAAAGGCCTATTACCTCAGGAAGCTCCGAAGATATAACAATAATTCCGATTCCCTGTTTTGCAATATTACATATAAGCTTGTAAACTTCAGACTTCGCTCCCACATCAATCCCTTTTGTTGGTTCGTCCAAAATCAGTACCTTCGGATTGGAAGCCAGCCACCTTGCAAGAATAATCTTCTGCTGGTTTCCTCCACTCAGCTTGATTACCTGCTGGTTCATTGACGGCGTTTTTATATTAAAATCCCTGATTCCCTTTTCGCATAATTCCCTTTCTTTTTTGAAATCTATAAATGAGAATTTCGTAATCTTGTCAAGTATAGACATGCTAATGTTTTCCCTTACTGTCCTTATCAGGGCCAAACCCTGCGTTTTCCTATCCTCCGGGCAAAGGGCCATACCTGTATTCATAGCATCCTTTGGAGACTTTATATGCACCCTCCTGCCCTCCAGGATAATCTCACCTGAGCTTATAGGATCTGCGCCATATATGGCTCTTACCAGCTCTGTCCGTCCTGCGCCCACCAATCCTGCCAGTCCCAGTATCTCCCCTTTTCTAAGTTTGAATGATACATTTTTTATATATTTGTTGCTCAGATTTTTTACCTCAAGAACAACATCCCCTAATTCCTTATTCCTATCAAGCTCATTGAAAACGTCTCCCAAGTCTCTGCCAACCATAAGCCTTACCAGTTCTTCCTGATTTGTCTCATTGGTTTTTTTCATTGTCACAAACTTACCATCCTTAAATACTACAACCTTATCGGATATCTGGAATATCTCCTTTAGTCTGTGGGAAACATACAGTATAATAATTCCCTGTTTTTTCAGCTTCCTTATAATCTGGAAAAGGGTTGTAATCTCTTTATCCGACAGGCTGGAAGTAGGTTCATCAAAAGCAATTATTTTCAGGTTCCTGCTGTATGCTTTCATTATCTCAACCATCTGCTGGTGTGCTACACTTAAGTTTTGTACTTTACTGGTAGGTTTTATGGGTAGCCTGAACTCATCGATAATTTTTTGAGTTTCTTCATTCAGTTTTTGAGAGTCAATAAATCCCCCTCTGGTTTTGGGTAACTGCCCCATAAATATGTTTTCAGCAACAGTAAGGTAAGGAACTATCTGCCTCTCCTGATAGATAACACTGATTCCTGCTTCTATTGCCTCATGTGGAGTCTGGAAGTTCTTCTCCTCGCCGTCAATAAAATATTGACCTCCGGTATGCTGATAATCCCCATTCAGTATTTTCAGGAGTGTAGATTTGCCTGCACCGTTTTCGCCCAGAAAGGCAACTACCTCTCCGCCTTTTGCCGTAATGCTCATATCATCCAGTGCCTTTACACCTGGAAACTCCATACAGATATTTCTAAACTCAAGAATGTTCTGCATTAAGAAACCACTCCATACTTTTAGTATTTACCGTATTCTCTCGCCGCCCTGTAAAAAGCATCTATGTTTTCAATACTTGTGTCGGATTGAATATGGTGGGCAGGGGATAATATATATCCACCACCTTTTGCACACCCTTTTATAAGCCTTTTAACCTCATTTGCAACATCATCGGTACTCCCGAAAGGAAGTATGTTTTGCACATCCAGACCTCCAAAAAGAGTAAGCCTGTCCCCGTATCTTCTTTTAATTTTTACCGGGTCCATAGCTGCAGGCTGGATTGGGTTAAGCACATCCAGTCCAATATCAACCATTTCATTTAGGATAGCTTCACAGTTTCCGCAGCTATGATATGCAATAACAATATCTTTTTTTAACTTTCTAAACTCATTAAAAATGTAAGCATACCTGGGTTTAAGATATTTCCTCCACAGCTGTGGAGAAATCATCATACCTGTTTGCATGGCAACGTCATCACCAAGCCACACCATGTCTACTCCCAGTTCAATCATTTTCAGTCCTGCTTTCAAGGGGAACTGCATAACCCTATCCATTAACTCATTAGCATAATCCTCATTAACCATCATATCAAGCATAAACTGGTCAAGTCCCCGCAGATACCATGAAGTTTCAAAAATACTGCACTGGCATGAGCCAATTATCCATTTATCAGCACCATACTTAGAAACCATATCCCTGACCTTTTCATACTGGGATTCTTCTAAAGGATCCGGTACAATATAAGCATCAAGCCTGGAATCATCTCCTGCAAGAGGGTGCCCGGTAATTTCTGTATATTCACCGGTACTGTTCTTAACATTTTTCCACCTTATACCCCATTTGCAGGTATATTCAGCATCACTTGAAGCATAGTAACTGGTTTCGACACCCACAACAGTCTTTACCATATCATTGCCCATAAACACTCCCAATTCTTCTTTCGCACCATATCTCTCAATGAGTTTTTTCTCAACTTCAGGTACATAAGATGCAAACACAGGAACTCTATCCGGCTCTTCATGTGCTATTGCTGCTTTTACCCTGTCTTTTGAATTCAAATAAGATCCCCCTTGTGCAACAAAACTGCCCTATCTGTTCTCAATCTAAATATACAGACAGAAGTGGAATAAAAAAATATTAAATATTAACTTTTTTTATGCTTGATTAACCTGAAAGGAAATTAACTGTTTTTATCTCTGAACTCTATAGGTGTTAGACCGGTTACTTTCTTAAAACTAATACTGAATTGCTGTGCGCTGCTGAACCCTGTTCGTTCAGCTACTTCGTACAATTTGAAATTTGTAGCTAAAATCAACTGTTTTGCCTTGTCTATACGGAATCTTAAAATATAATCGGTGAGGTTCTCACCTGTTTCCTGCTTGAAAAGCCTGCACAAATACCCTTTGTGAATTCCTAATGCATCAGCGATCTGGCTTAGTCCCAGTTCTGAATTGAAATTGTTTTCGATAAACTCAACTGCATCCCTTACCCTCCTGCTGAAAAGCTTGTTCCTTTTTTGTGATTTTAACTCAATTATTTTAGTAAAGGTTGTTTTAAACCATTCGGATATCTCCTGAATTGTTTCCAGCTTTTCCACATGGTCAACTGGAATATAACCGCATCCGAAGATCTCTTCATACCTGAGCCTCTCTTTACTGCAAAACTCAATTATCATATTGAACATGTAGGAATTAATATGCTTTAGATAGTTATACTGCATAAAACCTTTGACATTTCCACCATATATACTGCTTATCCCTTCAACGGCAGCAGCTATATTCCCCTCTTCAACACATGCTTTTAACCCTGTCAGCCTTTTTTCCAGCACTTCAGGGCTTAAATTTGTAGCTTTAGGCAGTATTGTATTATAAAACAGCGTTTTGCCTTTGCCCACAAAAATTTTATAATCCGTTATGTTACGTGCCTCCTCATACCTTTCTGAAACTTCACTAAACCCGCAAAACCCTCTGCTTACACCTATTGTTAAAGTAATGTCCTCAACCCTTTCCACACTACTTCTGATTGTTGTAGAAATTTCATGGCAGTCTGCAACAAACTTCAACTGGCTTCTGATATCCTCAAGACCAACCAGAGCCACATATTCCCCTTTCCCGTTGTAAAAGCACTCGCCATAGAACCTGTCTCCCAGCAAATTATTTATTGTATTTAATATTCTTGATATCTTGCGTTTTTCCTGGCTGTGGTTAAGGGCTCCGGCAATCTTATCATATCCATCAATAAACATGCATAAAAGTACATGGTAATTGCTCGTCAGCCTCATATCAAACCTTCTTATAAATTCATCTGTTCTCTTTTTTCCGGGGTTTTCAAATACAATGCTCTTCAAAGCCATGTTTTTATATTCATTAATATATGTATGGAAGTCTTCCGGGAAGCTCCTCTCATTAGTATTGGCAGTTTTCCTGAAGCACCTTTTATCAAGGTCTGTCCGCACCTTTTCAAGTACTGCGTACAAATCCTCGGGCGTCAGCAAATCCTTCAACAGGTAATCAGTGACGTCCATTTTTATTGCTTCCCTTGCATAGTGGAAATTTTCATGGCAGCTTAGAATTACAAATTTTTGTTCTTTATCATTCACACGGACTTCACGGATAAATTCCAAGCCATCCATTACAGGCATCTGAATATCAACTATTATCAACTCGGGGCTATATATTTCATACTTTTCCAGAGCTTCCTTGCCGTTCTTTGCACTGTCAACTATCCTGAACCTGGTATTCTCCCAGTTAATCAGGTGAATCAAGGTTTCTCGTGCAGGCTTTTCATCATCAACAATCAAGACTTTATACAACCGATAGTCCTCCCAACAGCGATAAAAATCTATTCCATAAATGGAATGTAAAACTCTACGCAGGTTCCTGTCCCCAGGCTACTGTATATTTTCAACCTATATTCATCTCCGAAATAGAGCTTCAACCTCTCATCAACATTGCTCAGGCCTATGTTGTTAAAGCTGCTCTTATTCCTTGCTTTTTGTTTTTTAATTACATACGGGATCTCACTTCGGTCAATTCCAACCCCGTCATCAATAACTTTAACTTTTATTCTATCACCTTGCTTGATAAATTCAACCTTTATGCTACCATAGGAGTTTTTAGGTGCAATACCATGGAAAAGCGCGTTTTCGACCAATGGCTGAAGAATAAGTTTGGGAATTTTATAATGCTCCATATCCGGAGACACCTTACAGATAAAATCAAATATTTTATCATACCTGCATTCCTGAATATTCAGATAGCTGAGTATACACTGGACTTCCTCTTTAATGGTGATGAATTCTTTCCCTTCAGACATGCTTGCTCTCAAAAGCATATTAAAAGACTGGATCATTTCTCTTATATTGTTTGCGCCGTTTTTCAAAGCCAGGTATGAAATAGCATTCAAGGTATTGTACATGAAGTGCGGGTTTATCTGCGATTGGAGGGACTCAAGCTGAAACTGGAGGGCGGTTACTTCCGCTTTCTTTTTCTTCTCCTGCTCCAGGTAGATTTTATCAACCAGGTTCTTAAAACTTGACATCATCCTGTTAAATCCTTCAACAAGGTATTTGAGTTCATCCTCCGACCTTGCCTGCAGCTTTTCAGGCCACTCCCCCTTTTCAAATCTGCTCATTGCAGTATTTACTTCGAGTATCGGTCCGGTTATCCTTTTGGCAATATTAAAGCTGAAAACAATAACCAGTAAAATACATATAGCTCCAATCAAATAGATAACCAGGCTCATAACCTCAACTTTTTCCGTAAGTCTGTCATATGAAATAATACCGACGACTCTCCAATCAGGGGTGTTTTTTAAAACCTCGGCTACCATAAGATAGTTCTTTCCGCCAATTTCACCCATTTCAGCTTGTCCGGTATTGCCTGACGGTATTAAAGAAGCAATTTTCCCGCTGAACTCTTCATCACCTATCCTGTATATCAGCTTCCCGTCTCTGTTTACAATGTAAGTAGTGTCAAATATGTCCTGGCTGTATGATTTTATATCGCTGAACAGGTTTTCCTTTTTTATATTAATAAGAATATAACCTGTTTGTTTGTAGTCTGTTTTTCTCAAGTACTGGCTGTAAAAAGTTATAGTCATGTTTTCCTTTTCATCTGTAGGAAATGTCAGCGGGCTTGAAAACCTGCTGGAAAAGCTGCTTTTAACAAACTCTTCAAAATCGCCGTTTCTAATTATTGCATCATTATAAGGGTCTAATGAATACAGCGGATCAAGCACATTATTATTGTCATCTATTGCTATAATCTTGCTTATCGAGTTATTACCATTAGAATAATTCGATAATATCGAAGATATTGATTTAATTCTTTGTATTCCCTCATCAGGTGTGGTTGGCTGAATATTCATCAAGCTCTGCATCTCTTCATTATTTCTTATGTTATAATACAGGTTCTTGATAGAAACAAGCTTTTCATCAATATCACGCGTAATAATCCCTATTTTTTGCTGTAGAACCGTACTTGTCTGCTCTATTATTTCTCCGGAAAAAATCAGGCTGATAGATGTGCTTATAGCTATTACAATAAGAAAAATCAAAAGTGAAAAGTATATGGTTATCCTTACCTGAATCCTTTTAATTCTTGGTAACCTAAGCCTCACTTTTCATCACCCGTATTCCCTTAAGACATATATAATACAAATAGTTTCCATATATTGAATACAGGTTAATAATACCATATTTTTGTTGGATTATGAATAATAAGTCTTTTTATTTTTATTTTATACTATACTCACCCCTGATAAGGAGGAATACTTCCTTCCCTTCTGCCACCAGTCCCCTTCCGTCATCCCTTGATACCAGAAGAAGGTGGTTCACAGGAATCGGATCCCCTGTAAATAGGTCTCCACCCTGGTCAGAGGTTATATCAGACAAACCATCTCCATTTATTCCGGAAATCGCAACAGCATTCCCGTACCTGACAATTATTTCTGCACTTTCCCCTGCAATTAGTTGCTGTCCTTGCGTAAGCCTCAAAACTTCAAACTTGGAACCGCCTGCTGTATTTCCCTGCGGCCCGTTACTCTCAAGTACCTGAATTTTTTTTGTGAGTTCTCTTACCATATCGGTTAATTCATCCACTTTATCCTCAAGCTCTTCCACTTGTTCATCAACATAACTCTTTGATACTATCGGGTCATCCTCGCTCCCAGGATCTGCAGTCACCGCCTGTACAATTGGAACTGTCATAAAAGTAAGCACTAGAACTATGATTATTACAGCATGTAGCTTTCCAAACTTCATCATATGTATACCCCCATCCTTAAACCTCACTCAGCCCGAAACTAATTCCTAAAGCCTCGTTAACCTTTTCCATCAGTTCATCGTCAAGATGCCCTATCTTTTCCTTAAGCCTTTTTTTATCTATTGTTCTTATCTGCTCCAGCAGTATAACTGAGTCTTTGGGAAGCCCGTACTCTTTTGCGCTAATCTCTATATGTGTAGGCAGCTTTGCTTTGTTTATCTGCGATGTTATTGCTGCCGCTATTACAGTAGGACTGTATTTATTACCTGTGTCATTTTGTACAATTAATACCGGCCTGACCCCACCTTGCTCAGAACCTACAACAGGACTAAGGTCTGCGTAATAAATGTCTCCGCGTTTGATTACCAATTTTATTCCAACTCCCTAAGCCTTTCTTCATATTTTATGTTTTGTTCGCAATCAGCTTGAAAACACATCTCTGCAAGTTTTAAATTGATCTCCGCCATCTCTTGGTAGCCCTGTTTCATCAATTCCCTGACTTCAATCTTTTTCTTCTCACGTATATACAGCTTCATAGCCCGCCGAACAAATTCACTTCTGTTGGTTCTTTCTACTGATACAATGGAGTCAACTTCCTTCAATAAATTATCCGGTACACTAATCAAAATCTTTCTTAGTCCATTCAAAATAAAACCCCCGCTTCTTTATTCAGGTTCCAGTCCAAAAGGAAATATCTGAATATGGAGTATATAACATTATATTTCTCATAAATAAGGATAAAAATACGTTTTTATCACTGTCTATAAAATTCTAGAAAAAGCAATCTGCCTAATTATATATTATTATATATAACCATTATATATTCCTGTATATCTCCAGGTCAAATTAAAATTTTGTTACGCCCGGATGCGCTTTACGGCCTATATCAAATAATTCAAGACTTTTACAATTTTGCCGTCTTTAATATAAACTCTTGGTATTCTTTTCCCTATCAGGCAGGTAATTTCATAATTCACTGTCCCTATCTGAGCCGCAACATCCTCAGCAGTTATTGTCCTCTCTCCCTGTGTTCCTATTAAGACAACCTCATCCCCAACATTTACTTCCTTGTTTATATCTGTTATATCCACCATACACTGATCCATACATATTCTGCCAACAATTGGGGCAATCTCCCCATTTACAAGCACTTCCCCTCTATTGGTCAAAACCCTGCTGTATCCATCAGCATAGCCAATGGGTATTGTAGCTATCCTGCTATCACGCCGGGTAGTAAAAACCCGTCCATAGCTGATGCTTGTTTCCTTCTCTACATCTTTAACAAGTATTATATTTGCTTTTAGTTCCATGGCAGGTTTAAGGCTAATCCTGTTTTTATCAACATATTCCGATGGATACATGCCGTACAGTATTATTCCCGGGCGCACCATATTCAGGTGCATTTCGGGATACTGAATAATTGCGGCGCTGTTAGCCACATGTCTTATGGGGATATACACGCCTATCCTGTTCAATTCTGTGCAAATGCTCATGAATCTTTCAAACTGCATATCAGTATAGCTTCTGTCTTCTTCATCGGCAGAAGCAAAATGGGTAAAAAGGCCTTCAATTATTATTCCTGGAAGCTTGCTTATTTCCACAACATTCTTTACGGCGCTGTAACCGGGCATAAACCCCACCCTTGTCATTCCGGTGTCTATCTTGATATGGATTTTCACTTTTTTACCCAGTTTTACAGCAGTATCTGAAAGGGCTTTTGCCAGATCCTGGCTGAATACTGTCTGTGTAACATTATTCAGGATTATTTCCTCAGCCCTTATAGGATCAGTGTAATTTAATATGAATATAGGAACTTGAACACCTGATTTTCTTAGTTGTATAGCTTCATCCAGCATAGAAACCGCAAGGCTGGTTACCCCATTATCCAAAAGTGTTTTTGCCACTTCCATAACACCGTGTCCGTAGGCATCTGCTTTCACGACACCCATTATTTCTGCCTTTTTATTGGTTATTCTCCTTATCTCCCTTACATTATGTGCAATATTGTCAAGGTTTATCTCTGCCCATGCCCTGTTTAATTTATAATTCATATTAACCCCTCATACTTTTCATCACACCAGGCAGCATTGACAGTATGTCTCCGGCTATCATACCGTATTCGCCTTTTTCTTCGGCTGCCCTGTCACCTGCCTGCCCATGAATATATACACCGGCGATTGCCGCATCTGAAGGCTTTAAGCCCTGGCTTATCAGGCCTGAAATGATTCCCGTCAGCACATCACCGCTTCCTCCTGTTGCCATGCCTGAGTTGCCCGTTGAATTGATATATACTGTGCCATCAGGCATTGCTACCACCGTTCTTGATCCTTTAAGCACAACTATAACATTCCACTTGCAGGAAAACTCACGTGCTGCCCCTATTCTGTCATTCTGTATTTCTTCTATGCTCATACCTGTAAGTCTGCTCATTTCCCCGGGATGAGGCGTCAGTACCGCTTCAGCCTTAAGTCCGGCCAGTAGCTGCACATCCCTGGAAATTGCATTCAATGCATCAGCATCAAGCACCAAAGGAATAACTGAATTTGAAATAATCTCTCCAAGCAGTTTAACAATACCCTCGTTAACAGAAAGTCCCGGCCCGATGGCTGCTACAGTTTTCCCTTTCAACTGCCCCACCGCCTGTTTTATGCTGTCATCGGAAAGGCAGCCTGAGCCATTGTCTTCAAGCGGGATGGTTACTGCTTCGGTCAGACAAGCATCATAAACATTTGCAAGGGAGGAAGGCACCCCCATATATACAAGGCCGGCGCCTGTCCTTAACGCAGCGCTCCCTGCAAGGATTCCCGCCCCTGTCATCCCTGGCGAACCGGTTATGACAAGCACTTTGCCATAGTCACCTTTATTACTTTGGACTTTCCTTGCGGGTAAAACGCTCATAACATATTCCATATCAATAAGATGTGTTTTTATATCCATTTCATCTATTGCTTCTGCAGGTATACCAATATCTGCAGTAACAAGTTCCCCTGAAAATTCACACCCCGGATGGACAATCAGCCCTATCTTGGGCAGGGCAAAAGTCACTGTCTTATCAGCCCTTATACACTTTCCCAGTACCTGTCCGGTTTCCCCGCTTACACCCGAGGGTATATCTATTGCTATAACGGTTTTTCCGGATGCATTAACCATATCAATTACACTGCCGGCTATTCCCCTTACATTTCCCTTGAGCCCGGTACCAAATATCCCGTCAATAACAAGGCTGGCATCAGCCAGTTCATTCTTTGCTTTTTTAAGCTGCTGTTCTCTGGTCAGTTCTTCTACCTGCACTTTCATGTTTTCCAGGATTTTCAGGTTTATTTCCGCATCTCCCTTTATATCAGACTTGTCTGCAGTTACAAATACCTTTACTCTGGCTCCTTTATTGTAAAGATGCCTGGCAACAGCAAATGCATCTCCTCCGTTGTTTCCCTTTCCTGCAAATATATATACTGTTTTGCCGCCAACGGTTTTAAGTGTCTGTTTTATTTCTTCAACTACCTTAAGTGCAGCATTCTCCATCAAAACTATGCCAGGGATTCCAAACCGGTTTATTGATACACTGTCAATCTCGCCCATCTGTGCTGGTGTGGCAATTTTCATAGTCAATACCTCCCAGTAACCCTATTGTCTGAAATATTCTCTGTCCAGCCTTTCAATTTCCTCTCCCCCCAAAAGGTCGTGGAAGTATGAATAAATATCTGTATCGTCCTGTGACAGTGATTCTTTCTCTTCTATATAGTTTTTAAGCTTTTCGCGTGTTTCACTGATTAATGCTTCAAGCTGTTCAACTCTTTTTGTGGCAGACCTTATCTTAAAATAAACCATATTAACTGTGTGTTCGAGGAGTTCCAGATTCGTTTCCTTAATCAAATCAGGTATGCGTTCAAGCTCCTGCTCTATCTCTGCCGCCCTTATGTTTATCCTTTTTATTTCCTTTTCGCAGTGCTCCATTTCCTTTCTGGCTTCATCATCATTTTCCTCATATACCTTCGGAGTTAATTCCATTATCCTTCCCATGCACTTTTTCTTAAGCACTGCATTATTTTTGCCTTCTTCAGTAAGCCTTGACTGGTCTTTAAGCAGTTCTTTTAATTTCTCCTCACATCTTTCTATTTGCGGGGACTTTTTAATATGTGTAAACAGATTGTTCCATCTTTCATCAAGTATTAAAAGGGATATGTCGTTTTTCCTTAAAATTCTTCGGTCAAATTTGTACTTTTTACCACGCTTTTTTGAGAATCCCATCATATGCCAACCACCTGTTTATTAATTACTATAGTAACTATATCGGCATATCAGGGTCGAAAACTTATTACCAGTATCAGTTAACCTCTCCTTTATTCAAAATTTTTATAGCTGAAAGCTTTATCCCCACAACTACCCAGAATACAATCATTATCCTGTTGTAGAACCATATATGCTCTACAAGCCCCATAACCATTATACCCGCAATGGAGGATATACCTGCTGCAAGAATGCTTCCCGTTTGCCTGCCTGCCCTTCTTGCGATATTTAGTATACTGTCTCTGACAAGCCTCACAATAAACCATAAAAAAGACAATAGGGCAATAAGCCCGGACTCAAGCCAGAGCTGCAGATAGAAGTTATGTGTATGTGCCACCGTTTTTAAACCGGGATGCGCATATCTTTTGAATATATTAATAAAAACGTCTGTTCCTAGCCCTACACCGGTTAACCAATATTCCTTCGACATATTCCACGCACTTCCGAAGATAAGTTTTCTGTAACCGGTTGATGAGTCATTAAACCGGACTATACTCAAAACTCTTCTCCTGATAGTATCCGGAAGGAATGGAAAGGATACAATACCCAATACCAGCAGAAAAGGAACTAACTTTTTATTCTTAAAGAATACGAAAATCAATAGGCTTCCGAAAAAAGCAGCCCATGCGGATCTTGACCCTGTCAGCAGTAAAGCGGCCAGAATGGGTAAAAGCATTAACGAGTAAACTGCTTTTTTTATATATGATTTAACATTAAGTATCAGCGCAAGGAAAAATGGCAGGGTTAATACCAGCAGCTCACCATAAACATTTGAATTTCCCATTGTGGAGTATAATCTCCCGCTCATACCCTGATTAAACCTCATGTCCACCTGGGAAGGGTCTACAGGGATTCCAACCACCTTCCACTGCCATAATCCATATAATGCGGTAATGACAACTCCGCCCAGCAGCACTTCAAGAAGGCGGTTTATGTCGTCAACCGAGTTAATTGAACTTACAACTATGAGGAGTAAAAGGAACGATGCTGCATAAAGAATAAAATAATTCATACTCACCCTTGGGAAAAGGGAAGTTATGGTTGCCATCAAAACAGAAAGCATAAATACAACCAGAGGGAAACTTAAACGCTTCACACAAAATGTATTGTCTTCATAGATAATGGTTTTAACAAAAAACAGTATGCCCACAGCAATAATCAGTATTATGCTGTAAACATTGTGCCAACGGCTGTCAGGAATAACTACCACAACTGCCAGCAGTAACCCCAAAATTAACTCGAACCTGTTCAGGGCCTTCCTCAACATTGAAATGAAAAGGCTGTCGTCAAAAACTCCTTGGACTCTTAAGTAAAACCTCCTGAAAGCTTTTGACGGTATATTAAATGCCCCATTCAGCAAACTGTAAATACCGCTGTATTCCCAAACTCGCTCAAAAAACCCTTTCTTTATAAAAAAACGGAATATACTGCTGTTGTGAAAAAACCTTTTTAAGGTTTCAGCCAGTTTTCTAATTATACGGGCAACAGCAGAGTCCTGATAGGTCTCTTTTATGTTTCGAAGAATAATAATAATAGTATTGATTATTGCACTGTTATAATACAAGGATCATTACCCCTTTTTGCGTACATCGGCTATTCTTCCTTCAAAGGTTGCATTGCCCACATACAGCTCTATCGTCTTGCCAACATAGTAAACGGAATTATCAATTGTAACCCCGTTTTCTCCAATAATTCCTTTCGCATCCATGGTTATGTATACGGATGAATACCCAGGCTTTGGCGCAGGTACGTTTTCACCACTGTCCGTTTCAACCCAGGATACTGCATCCCCTATCTGTACATCCACTACTGTGCCAAAATCGGAATACTGCAAGGACTCCCTCACCGGATCACCATTTTTCACAGCATTTGCCACATAATCCGGTATTTCTTCCTGGTAAAACACTACCTGGATATGGTCAACCTTTGTAAATGGCCCGGAAATATTGGAGGTGGAGAATTTATATCCTATACCCGCCACTGCAACTAATATCACACAAATAATCAGAATATCAATTATACTTACCCTTCCGAACAATCTGCCTTCCCTGTCAATTACCATATAATCAATCCCCTTTTTTTGTTATATCCGAAATTCTGCCCCAAAAAGCAGAATTTCCGACATATAATACCATCGTCTGCCCAATGCGGTAAACAGAGTTATCAATGGTAACACCGTTGCTTCCGATTATCCCCTTTGCTTCCATTGTTATATATACCGATGAATACCCGGGCTTTGGCGCAGATATATTCTTTCCGTCACCTGTCTTTATCCATGAAACTGCTTCTTCTATTTTTATATCCGTTACCCTCCCAAAGCTGGCATTCTGTACCGATTCCCTTACAGGATCTCCTATTTTTATGGATTTTGCAGTAAAATCATTAACCTCTTCCTGGTAAAACTCCACCTGAATATCTTCCAGGTTTCTGGAAAATGAAGCCTCTTTATTCCGATTTATATACGTATATCCCACTCCTGCAATAACAGCAATTATTACCAGCATAACAAACAAATCTATAACATTAACTTTCCCGAATAACCTTCCTTTTTTGTTAACTATCATAAGTATCTCTCCCGTCTAAAGTCAGAATCCCGCAGTCAAGCTTCTTATATAAAGATTATATGTTTCTTCCACCGTCTTATCAAGATTAAATTTTTCCTCTACCGTCCTAAAGGCATTGTTCCTGCACTTCTTGTAGAAGCCTTTGTCAGTAATGAATTTCCCGATTGCACCTGCAAAGCCTTCTGTATCACCGTAATCTACCAGTAACCCGCAAGCGTTTTCCTCCGTTAATATTTCAGAAGGTCCTCCTGAATTTGTCGCTACCACAGGCAGCCTGCAGGCAAGTGCTTCAAGTATGGATATACCAAGTGTTTCAAACTTTGAGTGTGAAATATATAGGTCACTTGCATGGAGGATTTCTCTGATATTTTCCTGGTAACCGGTAAAAATCACACAATCTGCTACTCCAAGTGCTTTAGCGAAACCTTTGCACTCCTCCAGCAGTTCTCCCTCCCCTGCAAGCAAAAACTTTACATTATTAGGTATCTTGTCCTTATTATACCTGGCTATCTTCTTGAAAACCTTTATAGCTTCCAGAAGGAAAATATGCCCTTTTTCCTCAGAAAATCTTGCTACAGAAGTTATTACAAAATCACTGCTGTCCAAACCCAGTTTTTTTCTTGCCCTAAGGCTGCGCCTTCCCTTCCAGAAGTCTATATCAACACCGTTATGTATAACATCAATCCTCCGGCTGCTTAGTCCCAAAGCAGAGATCTGCTTTTTGAGGGAATTGCTTACGACTATTGTCCTGTCAACAAATATGTTCAGCAGAAAGGATGAGATATTTATCAATAAGTTGTTTTTTGCGAACAAATGTATTGTATTTACCAGCACTACCCTGTTTCCCATCAGCTTTGAAAAGACGCTGATAAAATTCTCCCTTAAAAAATGTGTGTGTACTACGTCAATGGAAAGCTGTTTGCAAATGCTTTTTACACTCTTAGCCGCTTTGAAGTCGTAAGGATTTTTCATTTGAATATTGAATACCTCTACTCCAAGCTGCTTTAATACATCAATCATTGGCCCTTCTTCAGAATATGCAAGATAGAACCTGCATTTTTTATTATGCAGCTTTTCAGCCAATGATACTATATACCTTTCTGATCCCCCTCTCCCAGGATAGTTTATGAGATGCAAAACATTTAGCATTTCTTCCCCCTCATTTCAGCTTCTTATATCAGACAATTTCCTTTTAACTCTGTCTAAAACCTCAAACGCCTCTTCCACTTTCATTAAATATGTTAAAACATAATATATCAATGCGCCTGCCGCTGCCGGAACAAAAAGCCGGATACACTTGCCGGTAATGGCTTGTCCAGGGATTAGCCGCATCAATACAGCAGTTAACGGCATGATTACTATTAACATTATAGCACTTGCAGCAGTAACTTTTAAGATAGATATGGACAGCTTCCGGACTCCAAATCCTCCTATCTTCTTCCTTATCATAAGCAGCAGTATAGCCGCTCCTGCTAATGCAGAGACTGAGTATGCAAGGGGTATCCCCAATGCGCCTATAAAATTAATAAGCACCAGGCTGCCAAGGACATTTACCAGCATTATTATTACACCGTTCAATGCAGGCTTCTTTGTATCCTTGAGTGAATAGAAAGCCCTGTCTACAACTTCTTTGATACCTATGCCTGTAACTCCCAAAGCATACAAAGCAAGCAAGGTGCTGGCAAGAGAAACATTTTCCTCTGTGAATTTGCCCCAACCGTAAAGAAAATCAATAAGCTGGTACCGTACTGCAACAAATCCTGCAGCAGCAGGAATAAGAAAGTATACCACAGTTTTCAGTACCTTAAGGAGGCTCTCCTTAAACCCTTCCATATCATTTCTTGCCGCCAGTTTTGTCAACTGCGGGAAGATAACTGATGTAATGGAATACACAAATGCAAGAATAGCTGACAGAATTAGATTTTGGACATTTGTCATAATAGCCACGGTATCCTTAAAATTAGCAGCCAGGGTGGCATTAAACAGCATATTGAACTGGTACGCCGAGGTTCCGATTAACACAGGTGGTACCAACTTAAAAGCCTTCCGTATATCTTCGTCCCTGTAATTTAAAGATGGGCGCAGCCTATACTCGGTTTTCAGAATGTCGGGAATTAAAATCAGTGCCTGAAGTGAAAGCCCTATAAAAGTTGCAATAAGCAATCCCCTTACTCCGAACCTGTCACCCATTACAAAAACATAGCCTATCACCACCAAACTGCTGGGTACACTTACAAATGCAGGCATGTAGTACCTTCCCATTGACTGAAGTATGCCCTGGAAAACAAAATTAAGAGCGTAAAACAACATAACCGGGAACATTATCTGTAGTGAAGCAACCGCAAAGTCCCGCCCATGTTCACTAAACCTGGTCAGCATTATAATGTACGGTGCCGCAATTACCCCAATAATGGAAAGTGCAGCCGTAAACACAACCGATAGGCCAGTTATGTTGTCGGCAAATCTGAATGCCCTTTCCTTTTCTCCCGTCCCGATATATCCGGCAAATATAGGTATTACAACAGTAACAAGTGCCGTTCCAAAGCTGGTAAATATAATATTCGGCAATTGAATTGCATAAGAATAAATATCAATTTCAAGCCTGACACCAAAATATGTCATGTACACCATGTTGCTTACAAGGGACATAAGCCTTGAAACAACGGTTATTATCATTACAAATCCAACAGTTCTGACCGTGCTTTTCATACAAGCTCCTGATTCTTCTTATTGTATTATCAGATTTCTTTCTATTTTCTTATCATCAGATTTTTTTCTTTTTTCTTATTATCAGATTTCATTATAACGAACAGGAAAATCCTATTCTTCCTTTGCCTTGCCATTTTCCGACCGTGAGTTTCAATGAAATCTTCCTAAAGGCTTTTTTTGTTTTCTTATTATTTTGTTTTCTTATTATCAGATTTCATTATAACACCCATACCCCTTCATTACCAGTATAACCATAAACAGCCATGCCGCAAACATACAGCGACTTAAACAGGCTTAAACAGCGCTATAATCTCTTCCTAGCCCCTTCTGCCATTATTCACACGTCCAAATTTTTCACACCCATGTATAGCATTGTTTCTATAATATTACATTTTGATGAAAAAACAATTAATTCAAAGGAAATCTATACTCTATTATAGAAATAGTCAACGGTTAATTTAACTGGTTGTGCTTATTGGCTAAAAATAATTTTGTGGAGTGTAAATATGAAGAATCTATTAATAATTACTGCTTTAATAATCATACTTGCAATGTTCTCCTTGACTTTGCCGGTGTATGCCGTTTCAAACACTTCTGACGAAAATGATTTCCGGGGGGTATGGGTATCAACCGTTGCTAATATCGACTATCCCTCTAAACCAACTACCGATGCGGAAGTATTGAAAAACGAAGCTGTTGAAATCCTTAATAATGTTCGGGATACAGGGCTTAATGCTGTCTTTTTGCAGGTTCGCCCTACTGCAGATGCCCTCTACAAATCAAAGTATTTTCCATGGTCTAAGTACTTGACTGGAAGCCAGGGCCAAACGCCAACAGACAATTTTGACCCTCTTGAATTCTGGATAACCGAAGCCCACAAGCGTGGCATTGAGCTGCATGCATGGATAAATCCTTACAGGGTAACCAAAAAGACACCAACAGAGCCGGATCACAATTTTGCTTCCCTGTATCCAACAAATCCCGCATGCAAAAATCCCGGCTGGGTAGTAAAACACACTGACGGCAACCTGTATTTTAACCCCGGGCTGCCGGAAGTGAGAAAACTAATAATTGACAGCGTCCTTGAAATTATCGAAAACTATGATGTTGACGGGATACATTTTGATGATTATTTTTATCCGGGCAGGTATTTCAATGATAATTCTACATATGAAAAATACGGTAAAGCATATAACAACATTGATGACTGGCGCAGGGCAAATGTAAACACGCTTATAAGTGATCTCTCAAAAGAAATAAAAGCTTCCGGTAAAAATGTCCGTTTTGGTATAAGCCCCTTCGGAATATGGGCTAACAAAAGCTCAAACCCCCTTGGAAGCGATACTAACGGCGCACAGTCATATTATGATCATTTTGCAGATTCCCGGAAATGGGTAAAAGACGGCATGATAGATTACATCGCTCCGCAATTATACTGGAATATTGGCTTTAATGCGGCTGATTACTCAAAATTGTTATCCTGGTGGAGGGATACTGTCAGAGGTACAGGGGTTGATTTATATATCGGGCAGGCAGCTTACCGTACTGTAGATGCTGATGTGTCAAGCCCATGGTACGGGTCTTCCGAGATAGAAAAGCAGATGATGATGAATCTGGAAGCTCCCGAAGTAGATGGAAGCATATTCTTCAGTTACCGCTCGCTGAAAGGCAACCCGGTTCTCAGATATGCCATCAAAGCGTTTTATAAAAATCCGGGCTCTGTCATTCCGGTTACTGTCAGCAGGCCAATGGAAAATATGCATACCAGCCTTGATAAGTATTATATCAATGGCTCATCCGATCCCCGCAAAGCTCTGCTCCTGAATGGTGTACAGGTTCAGAACCGTTCAAGCCATGGCTACTTCGGGATACTCGTGCCCCTTGCCCTTGGAGATAATGTATTCACATTTTCCCAGGAAGCCTCACAGGTGACCCGCGTTATACATAGAACATCCCCACCAACAGCTCCGCAGAAAATGAGCGCTGTTGAAATACCTGCTTCTTCTGCTTTTCCCCAGTCACCGGAATACCGCACCGAAGGGGAAAAGATTACCCTCTCCTGTCAAGCGCCTGCAGGCTCAAATGTAACAGTAAGGCTGAACGGGAAAGACTACACCATGAGCACTGCAAATACGGTACCAACCGGGTCGGAGACTTATGCCGCCACATTCACATACACCTTTACCATACCTGACTATACAGGCACCCCCCGGGTTATTGACCTCGGCAAGCCTATCTATACCATGGAATACAAAGGAGTTGTGAAAACAACAACTGCTCCGGCAAATATCAGTGTTATAATGGAAAAGTCCCCGTTCTATGCGAGAGTAATAAAAGAGGTAATAGACACATATAATACACCCTCCTCCTCAGATGGTGCTGCTTACGAACTTTACAAAGGAATGACCGATTATGTAACCGGGATGACAGACAGCTTTATCCGCCTGTCATCAGGCCAGTGGGTCAGAAAAATAGATGTTGAAACCTATACAACCAATTCCCAGTTAAAGGCCAGAATAAAAAAAGTTACTTACAAGTCAAGTAACAATTGGGACACCGTCAGCTTCAATATCTCGGCCAATACTGCTGCCATTGCATCATTTGACGGCGCAGAGTTAAAGCTTGATGTTTCAGCCGTTTCATCAGCAGTATCTCCTTCATTGCCCAAAAATTCACTTTTTTCATCAGTTAGTGTTTCCAAAGATGGCAACAGGGCTGTATATACTTTTAAACTTAAGAAAAACATGAGCATTGAGGGATACTACATTGAGAAAACATCAACCGGTCTGACACTGAATATAAAAAGGCCGGTTAGGGTTTCAAAAGGCAACAAACCTCTGTCAGGCATAACTATTATGCTTGATCCCGGGCATGGCGGCAGTGAAGCAGGAGCAATCGGGCCATTGGGCTTGGACTATGCTGAAAAAGACATAAATCTCGACTTTGCAGTTACACTACAGGCAGAACTTGAAAAACTTGGAGCAGAAATCCTCATGACAAGAACTGAAGATACGGATTTGTCGCTCCAAGCCCGCCTGGCTGCATCACGTAATGCCAAACCCGATTTGTTCTTATCACTACATGCCAACAGTATGGCAGATAATGTAGATATTTCCAAGGTAGACGGTTTTTCGGTATACTACCGTGAACCCTTTGCTCAACCGCTCTCACAGGCATTGCTTGACAGTGTGACAAATGGATTAGGCCGTAGCAACAAAGGTATCCATGCCAGAAACTTTTATGTGACACGGGGGACCTGGACCATATCAATACTTCTTGAAAACGGATTTGTGCCCAATCCCGATGAATTCGAATGGCTGACTGACGAATACGAGCAATCCCGGCTTGCTGAGAATATTTCACAAACTATTGCGGAGTATTTTTCGAAGTAGATGAAGTGCAGAGTACAGTATCAGTGGTTGCTTTAAAATCTCCATAGTAATCCAGGTCTGTTCTTTGGAATACTTCATTGTATACTTCGCATAATAACGCTTTGTCAACATTCCCTTAGACGTCCATAACCAACCGATGTCTTTGCACCTATGCCATGTTCCGCAAGGGCTTTCTTCAACCATATCTCCCCTATTGATAAAAGTGTATCCCCGCCTAACTCTTCTAACTTTTTTCTCTCTACTTTCTTATTATCGCATTCCTTAACGCCGACAACAAACTTAAACTTTGTGTTTTCCACCGTCAAAAAGGGAATAATTATCGGATTATGATAGTCGGCAGGTGGTTGGTTTTCTGAGTAATATGGCGAATAATGGGGATTCATTATATCCTTTTTTATAGATGGAGCAGATACAGGAAATGCATCAAAGAATATAAGTGAACCCTTGTGTTTTCCAAGCTTGCTTTTGGACGGGCTTCCGAAAATAATGCAAAAGCCCTCATCATTTAAAGCATCCTTTTCTATACCTCCAAACAACTCGGTAATCATCCAGTTCCTCACCACTCCCTTTATAGCTTGTCCCGGTATGTAAGGAATGCCATAAATATGATGCAGAGTAATAGATGTTTCGTAAACTGATTCATTACCAAGCCCAACTATCATCCTCCAATCAGGAGAAAGTATTAAAGGGTTTTCTATATTGCTGGTTATTCCCATTCTTTTTATAGTATTTTTCTGTCTTTCAATAACACTTTTTATAAAGTTATCATTGTAGTCTTTCTTGTATTCTTCTAAACAAAAGCCATCGTTGCAAAACTCTAAAAACTTATTAAGCTTTAAATGAAAGTTGTCACAGTTTTTCTTAGCGCCATATTCATTTCTAGTATCATTTGGAAGCATTAACCCCTCATAACTATTATTCATCTATTCCATCTCCCTCATCTTCCCCTTCATTCTCATCTTCCCCTTTGATTAATCCTTCAGCAAATCGTCTCAGCCAGTTAAAAAACGCCAGAACCTCTATTGTTACGGCTCTATAATCGGTAGATTTCATAGAAACCAACTCTTTCACAAGGTCATCTTCGCAAGAAAGATCAATAATGCTACAGTTTTTAAGCCATTCATCTGTATGGCTATACAATAATTCATATGCATTGCCATCTTTTGCCCTGGCATTGACAAAAGCAAATGTAGCCGCGATACCATTGTTTCTTATAAGCATAGGAATCTTTTTTGCAAATGATTTGTATTCACTCTTATATGCATTATAACTTTCAACTATACTCTCCTTTAGCTTATCTTCTGGTGTATATTTATTTTTATTCCCTATTCTTTTTAAATGGTTTGAGAATTCATAAAATTTTTTCTCCGGATTTTCGATAAATCCTCTATATATGGGATTATTCCCGTACTTTCCCTCAAACTTTTTATAAAACCAGCACTTTATTATTTTCCCCCTGTCTATTGGCTTTGTGCCAAAAATAAAACTCTTCCAGTCTAAAACCTGTTTAACACATTTATAAGCAAACTCCGCCCTGCCCTGTTCAAGAATCTTTCTTTTTGTATCAGCTTGCATTTTTATCCTCCTCCTACTTTAGTATGCTCATTCTTGTTATGCCTTTGCCTAAAGTAGCATTGCCTCCAATCTGAACAATTTTAGGCAGCTCACCTTCAAAGAACTCCATTACAAGTTCTTCCTCCGGCTTGCCATTTTCCTGAAACACACCCTTTTCCTTATTAAAAACAGGGCTTGAGAGTGCCAGGGAATAAAACACACTGTCTGACGGCACATATTCTTCCGTAAAAAGTGCGCCAGACTTAACCGTTCCGGTTATAGTGTCAATTTTCGTCCTGGTTACTACTTCGGTAGAGAGTGTGACAAAGTCGTTAAAGTCATTGTTTTCAACAACAAGGATATCTTTTTTCATCTTTTCACGCCAGTATTTATAATTATCAGGCACTTCTTCAGGAAAAATTTTCTCTGCCAGCCATTTTGCAAACACTTCGCAGGTATCGTCTTCAGACAATTCATCAATGGTATATTCCTCTAACACTACCTTATTGTCGCATGCTTTCAGATTACTATCTTTAACCATACTACTTTGCTTCGGAATTTCCGGAATATCCTTAATACCCGCAATTTCAAGATCCCTTTTAAAACGCTCAAGCACATTTTTACATGTAATCCAGCCAAAAACCCCTTTCATAGACTTGACAGGAAACAACAGTATTCTCGCATCTGTAAACCCCAGGGCCCCGGCATGCAAATCGCCTTCATCAGGACCAAACGCAAGAAAAAAGTCATTTTTGTCAATGTTTTTCCCATTAATTTGCTTCAGCTTTCCTTCATTTAACTGCTTCCTGAATTCCTCCCTTATACTTCCTTTCAGACTTGAAGCTTCAATTTTAGGGTAGTTTGTATGTATCTCCCTCTGAACAGGCAAGTCAACAATTCCCAAATCATTTCCACTTCCCACATGCAATGGCGTTTCACATATAATAAAAAACGGTTTTAATGTTTTATACATAATTCCACCCCCGGCTTTTATTTAAAATTCTCTATACAGGTTGAATATTTTTTCATCCAATTTTTTTCTCGCAATATTTTGATAATTTACCTTATCCCTGATTTCACTTAATATGTTTTTTGCAATAAATACCTTAAAACAGCACTCTGGAAATTTTGTTCTAATTTGTTCCGCTATATTTCTGAACCTTTCATCATATTTTTGTTGAACCTTTATAGTATCTTCCTGATTATCACTGGTCAAAAAAACGCACAGATGAAACTCATCCGGAGTTTTTCCCAGTCCATTTAGAATATCGACCTTCTTGTATAATTTTTCTTCCAATTCTTTATTATCTGTAAGTCTGCTATAAAGCTTTGACTCAATTGCAATGAAGCTGCCTTTAAAACCATTTCCGACAGATAAAACAACATCTATCTCGCTTTTCTTATCTAAAAACTTGATATCTACACTTCTTATTGCCTCTAAATATACTTTATTATTTGCTTCATATGGATGCTCAATATAATACTCAAGTACTTTATATTCCATATAATGCCCCAGGGCTTGCCGTGAAAAGTTGTATTCATTATTGATATAGTCCTTGATAATGTTTCCTAAGCCCGTTAATCTATATCTATTATCCTGTTTATCAACAAGCGAATACTTAAATAGCTCTTTGAAAACCTTACTGTCACTGTCCAGCCCGTTCAAGTTTTCACTATGCATTGGTTCATATACTTTTTCAGCAAAAACCCAATCCAAATCAAACGGAAGTACAGGTATTGTAATTAATTCATTACTGTTTTCATATACGTAGTATAAATTCATTCCATAAAGCTGTCCCATGATAGTCAAATATGGTATAAGTGCCTTGTATCCACCGGAAATGTTGAGTATACATTCTCTATTCTTTTTTATATCCTTAATTTTTTTCAATAGATTTGGCATACCTACACTTTTAAATACATCCGCACTTTGAACCTGCAGCCCTTTAATGCAATGTATCTCAGGATGACATGGAATCTCTTTATTTTCCAGAGCTTCACAAATTAATTCTGCTGACAGATAGGATAATACAGTGTCAGTGGTAATAAGATGTACACAAATATCGCCTTTTTCTTTTTTTATCTGATACAAGCTTTTTAACTCTGCACAGGCAATTTCACCATAATTAATGTTCTTTAGCCAGCATAAAACAATATCTCTGACTTTTTGAACATCGCCTTTCATACCATCCCAATAGCTATAACTCTTTAGTTCACCGTCTTCTAAAGTGTTATAAACAGTTTGAGCGTTATCTTTGCCTTCATTAAGTTTACAATAATTTCTCAACAATGATGTCCCTACCGTTGTGATTACCGTATACATTAAACCACCCCCATAAAGGCCAATCCAAAGCCTTTTTCTTTTTCATATTCCGAGATACACCTGTTATGAAAGCTGTCAATCAACTTTTGCTCATCGACACCCTCCGGTACTTCAAAATAATAGACACTTCCGGCAGGTACTGCCCTGTACATGGTTTTCGGCTTTCTTTCCTTAATATCAAAACCACCTATCGTAATATATTTGCCGACTGCTGCCGCAATCAGTTTAAGCTTAATACCATTAAGCCCCTCATCCAACCAACCCGGGAGCCATCCATTGCGGAATATGGCAGGCGTAGCCAGGTAAAGCTTGAACCTTTTGTTTCTTATACACGGCTTGTATGTGAAAGGAAGAGAAAAATCATCTACTTTTCTATATGAAGCGGCTTTACCTTCACCGCCCAGCTTTATAATCCCTGTATCCGGTATTCCTTCAAGGTTTTCGTAATCAACCAGTATGCTTAAATCCTTCAGACGAATCATTCCGGCTCTGTAAAACTCACCTTGTTCAGAGGTATGTCTATTACGATCTATCCTTATGCCTACCTTTGGCTCAATTTTAATTTGACTGTCCAACGATGAAAAATACATATTTCTCTTTAAACCCTGAAGATAATACTCTAAGTAATCATGCTCTATATATAGTTTTTCCACTGTTTCAAGCTGATTTTCTTCGGATTTTAACAGCAGCTTAGTATCAAGAGATGAATAACAATCTTTTTCTTCAGAAGGAGTGAGGAAATATAGTTTATTCTTCCCTTTTTTTCTTTTTACGGTATCAAGGGGTGCGTGCAACATTAAACCGCCACTGTTTTCTTTCAAGTAAACCCCCTTTATTACTAAATCTTTTGTGGGGTCATCTTTTTCATTTTTAGATTCAAAAAACTTCTTGAATTCGTCCATGTGATTTGCAAAATATAATGTCCTTAATGCCCCGTAAATAACTGAGGGCGGAGGAGGAAATATAACATCAGCCCATGTGTCCACACCCATCATAAAAGGCTTCCCATTTCTGAAGAATAGAGTATCCAACGGGGTAATCTCAATTACCATGCCATCACCTCTTAGCTTTAATAAAATCCAATATGTTCAGAAGAGAAATAAAGTTTTTGATTTTGTGTTCATTCCCTATGAATCCCTTGTTTCCGTAGTAAAGTTGGTAAACAGCCTTAAACATGCTTGTAATTGCCCTATTTCTTTCTTTTTTTTGCTCTTCTTTATTCTTCAATTTACAAGACCTTTCAACAAGACGTTTTATTTCGGCTTTTAATACTTCATTTTCAATACCATGTCCAATATTAAAACCATAATTCCTATAAATAAGACCATAGTTCTTATCAATAGTATTGTAGTCTTTGTCAATAAGACTGTACACTTCTGCTGTAAGAGTCTTTATAAACGTATTCGAAAAGCTTTCATCCTCCAAAGCCTTTATAATCTGCTTAATAATCTCAATAGATTTTGTCCCATATAAGTCCCATTTACAGACAGCATCTTCAACCCCTCCCGAGTGTTTAAGAACCGCTATGCAGAATGCATCCTTTTCACTGCTCACGTTTTTTGCTTTATTTGTCATTTTGCGCACCTGTTTCAAAACCTCGCCTAAAGGTATTTTATAATGTGCAATTACTATTCCTGCCGAAAGAGTAAGTTTACTGTCATTTAAATATTCCTTTTCTAAAGGTTTATTAACACATTCGTGGAAGTTTGCCCTCAACTGCTCCATAACATCAAAAAGATAGTATAAGTTAACAAAACCAAGGGAATCATCTCCGCCTGCATAGATACTTCTGCCGTACTTCCTACTATTAAGGTAATTGCTTGCGAACCACGCAAAGTCTCCGAGTTTTACTGAGAGGTTCCTATGAAAATCCCACAGGGATACAGCTTGTCTAAGAGTATCCCCGGCAAGATGCTTTCCCATGTCGTCTCCATCAAACATAATAACAGCATAATACCGTGAAAGTTTTAATTCCTTATTGTCACGCTCTCCTATTTGTTTAATATATTCTCTCAACTCTTCATTTTTTTCTTTAATTTTTTCTAGGTTCTTCTTGTCCAGACCATTTTTGTCAAAGTATTCATCTGTAAGGTTTTCTTCGAAAAAAAGCTGGTCATCATAACTTTCGGAATCAAAAAGTCTGATATACTCATCCTTGATTTTCCTTCCTTCACTATCTCTATCCAGCTCTAATAACACATTTAAAAGTGATATTGTTGCCGTTGAGGGAAATTCTTTTTCTTCAATCCCATTTTTATCTTCATTATTATAAAATCTTTTAGTAAAACATATGCCGCAAAGCCCCTCTCCCCATGTAAGCCGGGAACTGTACGTCTTTTTAGCACCACCAGCCAAATTTGCAGGTTCCTTCTCTTTTCCGTTTTTTTCCTTTCCCGGCTTATAAAACAGGGCATTTCTTTCCCCGCATAGGGAACACTTCCTGCCTTTTTCATAGAGTTGATTAAAAGTCCTGGTATTTTTTACAGCACTTAAAAGCCCTGTTAGTTTCTTATACTTTTCCGGATAACTGTCCCCCTCATTGTATGGTACAGCTGCCCAATAAACATTTGGAAAGTCCTCAATATGTTTGCTGAAACCATTGGGTTCTTCGCTAAAACCACTGTTACCTAAAGCAGCTTTTGCAATTCCTCTAAACTTTTCTTGTACTTCACACTTAAGATTTTCACCTATACTACGGGGGTCTTCACAATTTATATGAGCGATAATTTGATTCGGCTTAGAATCCATATCTTTACGTGGAAATATAAGTCTGCTATCCGGGGGTAAATTCTTAATGGTATGATCAATCAACTCGGAAAGAATTTTACTTCCCGCATATAAATCATATGTTTTTCTTGCCTGAGCTATAAAACTTTGTACAGGACCAATGGTAAACAGAAAGAGATATTTGTTCATGGACAGCCCCCCTGCATAGTCTTATTATCTATACGAAACACCTCATTGGCTTTGAACCTATCTATAAAATTAACTACCGGCTGAAAATCTTCTATTCCAACAATTTTATTTTTGCATTTAGTCTCTTTTTTAGTCCTTTTTTTAGTCTCTTTTTCTCGTTTTTCTCCACTGATAATAATTTTTTCACCCTTTGGTAAAAATTTTGCAGGTAAAAAGCTTATTATCGCATAATAGTTTTTGTTTATCTCATGAATATGTATAAATAAAGGAGAGGCTCTTCTTCCAGTATTTTTAGGTGTTACTTTGATTTGATAATCCGTGCCCCGTTTACGAATAAAGTAGTTATGCGGAAGGCCAAATACAACTCTTTCGGGGTGGTTATCAATACCTATTTTATTGTGGTTAGGGTTATTGATACATATTTTATTAATGAAATCATATATTATATCATGATCTCCCCGAAAATTCCTTTCAGGTCTAGCATGAAGCCGCGGAAGCTTTCCATTTCTACCATAGCTCCTATACTTAATCATTTCTTCGCCAATTTCATTCAAAAAATCCCAGGCTTTTTTGTAATTCCTGGAAGGTGTAATAATACTAATTGCTGAGTGTGTGCAAAAAGCAGTATATTCCGGTAATTCTGATGATAATTCCATGCTTGTCCAAAATTTACTTATTGTTTTTTTGAGTTCATTTATATCAGTTGGCTGACACCATTTGATTTCTCCTTTATCATCCTGAAGGGAAACAAGATTTACAGAACCAAAACCATTTCTGGTTCTTGAACCCATGCCTCCAAACAGGCTTATTGCTTGTAAAGATTTAATTATTAATTCTTTTTCCTCGTCAGAAACTGCACTGTTTAAACTTAAAACAACTGTAAAGGTGGTATTTGGCTTAATACTGCATCTTATTTGTTTAATATTTCCTTTTTGAATTTTAAAAAAGCCATATCCTAAATATGACAAGCCTACACCTATTCCATCTCTTATTTTATAGTTTATTTCTTCCCTGCAAATATTGTGGTTAATAGTTATAGAAATCTTGGATTTTCCAGAAGTGCTTCCAAATAACTGTTTCTCTCTCTTTTTTACTTCTTGCCAGTTGTTTTTATAATACGGAAATGCTATTGCCCGATACCAGAACCTCAGTACTCCCTTAAAAGACGGTGGACGCAGCTCACAAATTTTCTGATTTTCACCAGATATAAACATGGGCGTAATAATCTTATAGGTGGCTTTGATTCTTCTCATAGCTTCCTCCTATATACATGAAACAATCCATAATTCATTTTTCAGTATTATATTTTTTGTATATATTACTATATTCAATATAAATTATCATTTTCCTTCCTTTTTATCCATTATTTTATTAATTTATATGTTTATATATATTTTTGTAAATTTATTGGCTTTTGTCTCTTTTAATTCCATTCCGGTGAGATTTGTATGATTATATAAGTATGGATTGTTAATTAATACAGATGATTAGGATATTTGACAAATACGAATATAGGCAGTTTCAATCCTTATTCTTATGGATCTTCAATTGATACTAGGTTTGATAGCTTGTTTCACGGCAAAATCTCGTTTGGTTTCAATCCTTGTTCTTATGGATCTTCAATTGATACAGAGGTCTGGGATTTAGATATGCATGGCAAAAGAGGTTTCAATCCTTGTTCTTATGGATCTTCAATTGATACGGGCGGGGGACGAGAGATTATATAAGGTAGGTAGGTGAGTTTCAATCCTTGTTCTTATGGATCTTCAATTGATACTTGTACGTCAATACGGAGTACAATACAAATAGGTAGAAGTTTCAATCCTTGTTCTTATGGATCTTCAATTGATACCACTCGAACAGGCGTTCGCGGGTTGGAGTGAGCAAAAGTTTCAATCCTTGTTCTTATGGATCTTCAATTGATACGTTTTCGCCTTTGTTGGCAGAATTAATCTTGTTTCTGTTTCAATCCTTGTTCTTATGGATCTTCAATTGATACCAGGCGCAGGCCATAGCGGATGCATTATTGGAAAGTGTGTTTCAATCCTTGTTCTTATGGATCTTCAATTGATACCCAAGTCTGAATATGATTTTATGCTTGGTGATGTGTGTTTCAATCCTTGTTCTTATGGATCTTCAATTGATACGTCGCCGGGTGCGTTACAATCTCGATACCGTCGCTGGAGTTTCAATCCTTGTTCTTATGGATCTTCAATTGATACCTGCATATCCCGTATTTCATTATTGCTAGAATGGATACGTTTCAATCCTTGTTCTTATGGATCTTCAATTGATACACAATGTTAAATTCAGTGCTTGCTATACCTTTATAAGGTTTCAATCCTTGTTCTTATGGATCTTCAATTGATACAGTGCAGCAGTAACAAGAGCATCATGCTCTGACCCTGGTTTCAATCCTTGTTCTTATGGATCTTCAATTGATACCATCTATGAGCAGGGGCAGATTATCAACTATAACATCGTTTCAATCCTTGTTCTTATGGATCTTCAATTGATACTAGGGTTGCCTCCATATGTAGTAAGTCCTTCTGCTTCGGGTTTCAATCCTTGTTCTTATGGATCTTCAATTGATACCCACTGAGGCATTGAAACCTGAAGCCGTCAAAACCAAGTTTCAATCCTTGTTCTTATGGATCTTCAATTGATACTGGATTTGTCGTATGTGTTTATAGGCAACGGTAACGTGTTTCAATCCTTGTTCTTATGGATCTTCAATTGATACAATAATATGATTTATACACATATATTATACCATGTTTGTTTCAATCCTTGTTCTTATGGATCTTCAATTGATACCCGCTATCCTCATGTTTATCCCCCTCTGCTCTATTTGTTTCAATCCTTGTTCTTATGGATCTTCAATTGATACTAACCATGCATATTGGATATAAAGGAAAAAATTATAAGTTTCAATCCTTGTTCTTATGGATCTTCAATTGATACTGTCAAACTGCGAGGCAACAACTTGCATTTCTGTACCGTTTCAATCCTTGTTCTTATGGATCTTCAATTGATACTGAGGCAATAGATGGCGGAGATTTCGCCTGCCCTTCTGTTTCAATCCTTGTTCTTATGGATCTTCAATTGATACCCGTAATTATGCCATCTGCCAACGCCATAACAAGCGGTTTCAATCCTTGTTCTTATGGATCTTCAATTGATACCGGAATTGTCGCTTTAGCACCATAACCGGTAGCGACATGTTTCAATCCTTGTTCTTATGGATCTTCAATTGATACAAAAACTCTTCAACCAAAAGATGGGGAACCGCCGAGTTTCAATCCTTGTTCTTATGGATCTTCAATTGATACACATCTGGCCATGCAAATTTGTGCGAGTGAGTCTATCGTTTCAATCCTTGTTCTTATGGATCTTCAATTGATACAGCAATTAATCCCCTATTATGCTATATAACAAGCTTATATCTATTTTATCATAGTAATAAAAATGGCTTATACTTTTTAAAATTACCCTATTTTTGTGAATTTTCATTAATTTTCTACCCATGAACACCACCTTCAATAACTGTATTTACAAGCCCTATAACATGATTAAAGCAAAAAAATGAATATTTTTTTAACAACAAACTTAATCTGAATATATTATTCAAACTTATTATATATAATTATTCCTAAAAAATCCACTTAAACTTATTTTATGCAAACATTACGGAAGCAGCAATCTTCACATCTTTTCTTGTATTTTGTAGCCTTTGGGAAAAACCCGTTTAAAACTTTCCTGTATCCTTCTATATAGCTTAATACTTTTTCCTTATCATCCTTTTTTACTTCCACCTCAATAAGCTTATTGCCTCCCCGGCAGTAAACAATATATCCACATCTGACAGGTTTGTTATAAACATCCTCTATCAGAATTGAATACAATACCAACTGGTTTTTGTAAGTATTGTAAAGCTTATCTTCGTAAACTGCGTATTTATAATCTAGAGGAGCCATTGTTCCATCTTCTAGATGGTGTACTTCATCCACCTTCCCTCTTATTCCAAGTCTCTGAGAAGACAAATTTACATTAATCTCCTTTTTACATGTTTTAATCTTTTCTCTCAGATATTCCCTGTTACGAACAGCTTTTCTTTCGTGAATATCTCTTCCCATCATTACCTTAAATCTGCTTTCCTCATTTTGTGGTATTGAAAGGCATCTCATATAATAAATGAATCTTGGACAATAGGAATACTCAATTATATCAGAAGGTGTAATAAAGTACTGATATTCATTAAAAAAACTTTGAGAGGATTTCATCTGAAACCAACTCCTTATCGAATGCCTGCCCGAGCAAACCAGCTTTATTAAGGTCAGATTTACTCATTGTGAACACATATACTGAGTCTTTGTCTTTATCAATCAATTCACCAGCCTGTAGCTTTAGTTCATCCATACGGTTTTCTTCAATATCTCCAAGGAAAACACTCTTTTGAACCCTGTAAAGCCCTGCATTTTTACAAATCTTTATTAGCCTGTTCCTCACCTTGTTTGACTGGATATCGTATATTACCCACACAAGCATTATATATCTTCCTCCAATATGCTATTTGCGATACGGTGGCAGTCATACTGAATTATACTTGCAAATTCAATATTCCTTCCTCTATACCTGATTTTCTTTTCAAGTTGTTTGTTATATTCTGTTATTAAAGCCTTTTTCCCTTCCTTATTGAGGTAATAACCATTTTCTATGCTATCAAACATGCTTTCATCAATCTTCTTAGTACTGAAGAGACGAAATACTATTTCATCCATATATCCTCTATACATTTCAATAATATCGAATACAAGTGCCTTTTTATTATAATTGTCCGTATGCAAAATACCTATGTAAGGATCAAGACCCGCAATTATACAGGACTTTTCCACACTTGAGTAGAGTATACCGTATGAATAATTGAGCATACAGTTAAACTGATCTAATGCAGGATCCCTGCTTCTTTTTTCAAATCTATATTTTACTGGTAACAATTGACCGATTGTATTAAAATAAACTCTGCTAGATGAACCTTCAAGTCCCAGAAGTGTACTCCTTACATCATCAACATTCTTTCTAGAGTCAATTTCTATAATTCTACAGGATGCATTTTTTATCTTTTCGATACTCTCCTTTATCATATCCCTTCTACTATCACGTCTGTTCATTGCAAGTTTATTAAGGAAGTCAACCTGGTGGTTAAGTTTCATCGTTAGCCAATCTTTAACAAGTTCTAATCCGAATCTGTGTTCTTGTAAAAACAGCTGCTTTCGGCGGATTGTTGTAATGCTTCCAAGCTTTGAGTGCCATATTCTTCCAAGGGGTTGCCCTGTATTCTTCAAAAATATAATATCAATATTATTCTGAAGTGCAAGCTCAATTACATCCGTTGATAGAGCGGCATGTGTTGTAATAAGAATCTGATCCACTTTTCTTGCGGATATCTCCTGTTTTACTTGCTTGTTCTTCAAAAGAAAGCATTCTCCCGACTTTGATAGGTATGTTCCCGGAGTATTTATTATAAGTTTCAAACCATATCACCATACCTTCACGCTAAGATTTCTAAATCCTTATTATACAAATTCCTCATCAGGCATTGCTTTAACAGTTCCAAATCCTCTTGATACAGATTTCCCTATTCCTAAAAGGTCAGGTATTTTGAAATTCACCAAAAACTCCCCTTTGAACGCAAACATCCTGTTGTTTTTGAAATTAACATTTACAGGTCTAACATTTAAAAGTACAACAATTTTCTCCTGGACATCGTAATTCAAATATTTTGACATTGAAAGAATATTCCCGGTCAATATAGATTTAAGCATTTCTGCCTTTCGAATGCTGTCGTGTTCAATATATTTTCGATAGTTTTCCTGGTTTAATGCCATCCAGGGGGTAATAAACCTATACTTTTTCATTTCTTTTATTATTCCAAAATATTCTTTCTTTACGTAATAACCTTTTTCAAGCAGTTTAAGAGCCCTGTTTTTTAAATCTATTTCCTTAATCCTTAAGAATACATCAATTAGTACCTGTGCAGAATCACCAATTGATATAATATGAGGTATACCACTAATAACCTTATACTGAATTTTTGGATACCCATATATAAAGCTCCCATTAGTAGTGTGGTTATGCAGTTCGGTATAGCCAGAGAACTCATTTGCAAGAAATCCTCTTATTTTTGGTATATCACGTCTTTGAAGATAATTTCCCGTCAGTTTAACCATAAAAATTTCAAGTTCCACATTTACCTCCATTAAAATACATAATCAGCATCAATTTTTCTTATAAAACCAGTTTCATGGTTATATATATTATCAAGCATATTATTTGTAACTCTTGTAATGTCAGTCTCATTAACATCCATATGCTTTTTCAAAGCTTTTTCAGGCACACTTATTACATATTGCGAAAAAACTCCCCTTAGCTTTCGCAAGCTTCTTTTTCTTTCAAAGGGGTTTTCAATTGTTTTATACTTTTGATATATGCGCCATATAAGTTCCGCTTTATAATCTGCTTCAATAAATACATCAGCCGTGTCCATATCCTTTTTAATTAATCTGAATGTCTTTCTGTCTTTTTCTTTATCATCATTAAATCCAAAAGCTTGATTATATTTTAGTTCTTTTATTAGATCTAATAGATATTTACTGTCATCATCACATGCATATTTTTCAAGCTCTTTAAAATACTTTGTAGAAAGGTCAGCAGTTTCACGCTCTTCTATTAGCTCATGGCCTTCAAGTGTTTTTCTTGTACATTCTACAAGTATACTATCGTATACATATGAAGAGTATTCCTTATCTCTGTTGTCTGCATCTACAAGTCTGAACAGTACTACTTCCCCTATCTGTTTTCCACAGCCTTCACGGTTACATCTGCCGGCTGTTTGATTTATACAGTCCATTGGCCCTAAATCCCTATATACCCTGTGGATATCAATGTCCACTCCTGCCTCAACTAACTGTGTTGACACAATAATTTTCCTTTTAGCACAGTTTTTGATTTTCCTTATTCTTCTCATTCTTTCTAAGGGTATTATGTTTGTAGATAGATAGAAAATCTCGGCCTCATTAGAAAATTGTCCACGAATATATTCATAGATTTCTATAGAACTCTTGATTGTATTTAATACTATCAAAAAGTCCCTGTCATAGTATGTCCTTATTTCTTCTTCAATATATTTTTTAAATTCTTCTATATTCATTGGGGTTTTTAAAAGAGAAGCGTTTATTCTAATACGGTTGAATGCTTCAAAATAATGTCTCTTGTTAACTGCAAGCTCATCAATTTCACCTGATTGCTGTGAAAAAATAAGTGGCATAGTGGCAGTCATCAAAATGAAATAACAATTTAAGCACTTCGCCATTAAGGAAAAGGTTTTGTTTACAAGCTTCCAATACTTAAAAGGAATACTCTGAACTTCATCAAGTATTATTATTGAGTTTGCGATATTATGAAATTTTATTAGATGGCTGTTTTCTGTTGTAAAAATAGAATGAAGAAGTTGCACAAAAGTACTTACAATAATCTCTGACTCCCAAGATTCAATCAAATATCCTGCTGCCTCATTACTACACTCCCCGACTTGTTCATGATATTTCTCGTATCTGTATACTCTCCTGGAAAGATAGTGGTGTCTTAATAGAATATTGCTGTCGTATGTTTCCAATACTTCTGAAAAGACTTTGTAATTCTGGTCAATAATTGATGTAAATGGAAGCACATAAATTATCTTAGGATTCATGCATAATTCCTCTATCAGTCTGTTTTTTAATTCAATAGCGCATTTCAATGCAATAAGAGTTTTACCTGATCCTGTTGGCAGGTTAATTGATAGTATCTTCCTATTAAGATTATGTTTTTGTATAGCCAATAGCACTTCCTTGTATATTTTCTCTCTCAGCAGATTTATTTTGGAACTTTTCCCTTCAAAACGTCTTTTATACTTTTCAACTAGTTCCGATTTTATAATCGGTCTGTTTATTACATTCCTCTCAAGAAACAGTTTAAAATCATCTTTATTAGTGTGGTAAAGCGCTTCAAGCTTATCGGAGAATATCAGTATAGAAAATATAAAGTCAACAAGGAAAAAAGCTTCCGTACTTCTGGCGTGTTCCTTAAATTTTCTTCTTACACGGGTGATATAGTATATGTCTTTTTCCAGGCATTCTGTTGAATAATTAAGGATATCAAAATCCACCCCTATATTTCTTAATAATCTATTTGCTTCTTTCCTATGGATACTTTCAAGTTGAAGCTTTAACAAATCTTTATTATTGTTGTTGAACTTTGAAAAGTAACGTGACAAGTCATCAAGGTTGCCATGATGCGTTGAGACAACCAGGTATGAAATAAAAGCAAGATTGTCATTGCCAAGAATTTTTTTTGTAGCAGAAAAAGCCAATATGCCGGATAGAAGAGCATGGGATTTCTTATTACTGCGGTCATACCTTCTCTCTGGCCTCTTTTCCTGGATATCAAGCATATACTCCTGAAAGTATTTTGTTGATTTGCCAATATCATGTAAAACAAGACACAACTCAGTGGTTCGCACAATATCTTCTTTGCTGAATAATCTAAAATCAATAGATTTTCTATCCAATATGCTCAGCCCAATTTTTCGAACATTTTTTAAATGGTCCTCAAGCTTTTTATGCTCATGTGATAAAAGCATAATTTCACTATCAGAGCAGGACAATTTTTTCATTCAACTCCTTTAAAAATATAAACTCAAGAGGTAGCCCGCGTATTTTCTGGCAGTTCCTCTCAAAAATTACCTCCCCAAACTCTGTAATATTCCTGTGCTCATCCATTTCAAGGGGGATAGTTTCTGTAAAGTATTCACCAACACTGTTATATTCAAAATCTATTGAACCACTAGCTTGTTTTAACGAACTTAAAGGTATGATGCTATCTATCTCAACTAGTTCATCATTCTGTACGCAGATAGTGCTACCTTCAAACTCCCCTATGAAAGAAAAGTCAGCCAAATTTTCGCTTAATCCCATGCAAACAGTGTATACAGGACTGTGGTTTATTAGATTGGTTTTAAGAATTTCATAAAGCTGTGTATCATTATGTGTAAAATATATCCTGTAGTGTGGATCCTTTAGAAACTCAAATTTTATCTGAGTATGCTCAAGTATTCTTATAACTGACTTTTTAGTATTTATAAGATTTTCAGCTAACCTTACCTTTTTGATAGGTTTTCTTATGGATACGGCAATTTTAGCTTTATCCTTTGAAAAGTATCTGTTGCACGTATTTTTTTCAAGACCTGCTATCGCTGATAACATACCCGTTACAGCAGTTCTTGTTGGTATTGAATACGTAAGCGGTGAAGTTGTTGTATACGGCTTTTTAAAATGGCCGTAGCATGACCAAATGTCAAAAACCAAGTACTTATCATACATATAAAACCCTCTTTTACAAGTTGATTTGCGTAGCATTCACACTATTTAAGCAAGAGAAGCTGAAATCTTTGTTATTAGATATAAGCCTTAGATTGTTATCAACAGTATATACGAGCTTTTCAATCATCCCACAGTTTTTTTCCAATTCTCCTGCAAGGTCTGTCAGATCAAGCTTTAGATCTTCAATGCCTCTTATTTTTTCATCCGGTAGTTCTGAAGTGATTTTTATCTTTTTTTGTAAATCCCCAATAAAATAATTTAAACCTTCTTTATATATTACTCTAATTAGTAGTCTTGGCATATGACCCATTTTTGAGCGGGTTATTAGATTTTTGGTACCATTCCAAATAGCATCATAAAGGAAATCTACATCATCATCTGAAAGATGTGTTGATTTCCCTGCATTTTCATTTACTATGCCGTGGAACGCAATAAGTGAATAGGGGATAATGTACTCTTCCCTGAAGGTTTTCTGTGCTCTTCCCTCTGTTGATGCAAAGGCTCCTGTGCCCTTTATATGTTTCAATACTACCCTGTTAAGAGACCTTCCCATATTAAACTGTACAGGTCCTGTAAAGGTAATAGAAGCTTTATCAAGAGGAATTACTCCACCGAACAGTCTGATGTCAATTGCAGTATTAAGTATTTTATCGATGTTTTCATTAAAGTCTTTAGCCCTCGCTTTACCATCTTTAATTCCTCCTTTATCAGATTCTATTTCCCTGACAAATATATCCTTGCCGTTTTTGCCATTGTACCCCTTAAAATTGTAAAGATAATCTCTAACAGTCCTTTTTAATCTCACATCTGTTACGATATTTATACTGGTTTCTTCATCAATCCTTGGTTTATTATCATCCAGAGGGTCACCATTTGCATTTGCGTCTGTAACATCGTACAAAAATAAGATTTCCTGCCTGTTTTTAATCATTTGAATCTACCTCCTTATTCTTATTCAAATTTTTAAAGAATCTTTTTCCCAGAGTCATCCCCAATGCAAAATAGAAACTTATATCATTATCTGATAGTTCACACCCCGAAAGCATATACAAAGAAATCAGTTCTTCTAGCCCTGCGTAGTAATGGTTCTTTTCGTATTCATTAAGCTTGTTTAGGGTTTCGGTGAAAATTCGTCTGACAAGTTTCTCATTCAACTTAAGCCCGTTAAGCCTTGAATAAAACGGTTTGCTGTTACGCTCAAGATATTGAATTGATAAAAGCCTGTCAACAAGTATTCCAAGTAGAAAAACAGCCCGTTTGAAGTCGCTATCAAACACATCCTTGTACTCATCCATAAAATTTAAATATTTCTGAAAGCTCCCGTCCTGTTCCGCCATTATTTTCAACACTCCTTTCGGTTTATCATTAAATATATTAAGATTATTAATAAAGATAATTGTCATCAAAGCCGATAATACGGCATTATCAATGTACTCTTCCCTTGAGAAGAGCTCTCTTATTTTTTCTATAATCTTCCCTAGCAAAAATGTGTAACTTATTTTTTTATATGTAAATATATTGTTGAGTATTTCAAGGAAACTCTTGTCATGATTTCCTTCAAACTTATTATTAGGAAAGAAGTATCTTATTCTGTCGAAGTGAAACTTTAAATCATAAGTAGAGCCGTCCTTTCCCGTAAACCCCTTAAATATGTCCATATCATCAACTTTTTCTTTTATCCGGAGAATACTCTTAAGCTTACTTGGTACAATGTCCTCGATATACAGGAGAATGCGAAAAACGCTTCCTGACTGTTCTTCCCGGAAAATAAGGAGATTGTAATTCAAAAAATTTCTGTTTTCACTCATTATTTCAAGGAAATTCTCCTCACTGTTCAGGAGATTGTCCTTCACTCTCTCCGAACTTGAAAACTTTTCTCTCTCAAAGTCTTCAAGAATATCAAAAACTTCATCCATAACCAATTTATTATTGATTGAGAGTTTGGGTATTACAGAATAATCAAAACCAGAAAACCTTGATGTTAGATTCTTAGAAATATACCTTCTCCCATATTCAAGAGTATGAGCGCATGAACTGCATACAGGGTAGTTTCGCCATGCTTTTTCCTGGTCAAGCCCTCCACTAACGAAACCTATCTTATCAAGTGTGTAGAAATTGTAGGTATTTACAAAACCGAAAACTTCTTTTTTATTCTTGCAGTAGAAACATTCCCCAATACCTTTTGATATTTTCCCATATTTATTATAGTATTGTTCTTCAGAAACAGTATTTAATCTCTCTTTTATAATATCAAAATCACCCATATACTTTTCTTCACTGTCTGTATATATAGTCAGCGTAATCACTGCAGCTTCCTTTTTAGGTATGCTTATTGCCTTTAGTTTTGCTTCAATGTCATCCCTGATTGTTTTATACTCCTGTTCCATTATCCTGCAAATTTCTGAGAAGAGTGGGTACTCATTATGTTCATTGCTTACACTGTCAAGCAGGTTTTTTAAAGATAATACAAGTTTATTAAGGGTTTTTTCTGGGTCGGTATACTTAGAAGTAGGGGTACAATCACCTCCACGGGCACTCCCTTTCTTATATGCATAGCGGTGTATTCTGCTTTCGGAGAATTGCTCATAAGCTATTTCCTTATAGCAGAGTTTGATGTTGAAGATATAAAACACAATTTTCAGAATATGTTTGTACCTACCGTTGTCATTAGGATTCTCAATGACTTCAATATAAGGCTCGGAGGTTTTTCCTCGTTTATCAAGCAGATACTGCCCCACTTGAATTAGTCCAGTTAGCATAATACCACCTGCAATTCACTTTAAATATATTTATTTGTTATATTTGTAAATATTGTATTATGTACCTAATTAATGTCAATTATTTGGAAAATTTTGTGTAGTTTACATTGAGATGCTATAATTAATAAGTGTATATATTATAAAAAGTATTGAAACAATATTTTTATTTGTTGTATGCTCCATAATAACAAGTTTTGTATTAAAAATTGTACATCATTATGTTAGCAACTAATATTACTGTTATTTCTGTCATATTTATCAAAATATTCCCTATTAATCTATATATTCGCCATGTATTCCCAAATCCCTTTTAACAGGGCAAATTTGTCACTATATGTCTACATTTTTCAGGAATTAAGCCTGCTTCTCCTTACTGCTGCTGGAACTTTTTTTCACCCCACCCGTCTAAATTACCAATATTTGATATGCTTATATAATGATAACGAGGTGAGAACAATGAAGCTGCCTGAATCTTTTAGACTGATTTTCTGTATAATATTACTTGCGGCATTTATCATCCAAGGCAGTCCAGTATACGCCGAAAACCGCGACGGTAGCCGTGATGAACTAAATGGGCCGATTGAAGAAAAGCCTATTGATGAAAAGCACTGGGTCTATAATGAACTTGCTGGTTTTAAAAAAAGGGTTTATCCTGTTGCAGGGCTGCACAGTGAATATGGAGGCATCAGTGAGGATGAAAAAAACATTATACGCAATTATATCCTGAATGAGGATTATTTAGACAGGCCGATTAAAACCGGGTACTGGGCTGCTTTATTAAATGCTGTCTTGAAGCTGCCGGGCCAGGAAAAGGAAAAGCTGCTGGAAATGTATGTGTATAATCTTGCAACAGGTGATGAAATAACCCGTGAAGACGCAGTCGGAGGAATGGTAAAACTCCTTACCGTTAAGCCCTATCTTGACGGAAGCATAACCGCAGAAGAAATGGAGCCGGCGAAAGCCCTAAAAGACTTGCAGGAGATAAGCAACCGCCAGAACGATCTGGTACGTATCGCATATTGTGAGGGTCTGCTTGATTCGAAAACACCTGAATATTTCCGGCCTAAAGAAAAGCTGACAGTTGCAGAAGCCATATCAATGCTTTACAAAGTTATTACAAAGTACAATATAAGCTATGACAATACTGAAAAGGGCAATGCGCAAACACCTGATATTACAACAGACACAAAACCGCAAGCCAATTGGATAGATAGCAGGCTTCAAAGTTACCGTGATAAGCTTCAAATGAAGCTTGTAAAGCTTAAAACTGCTGAAAGCATCTTGTTGGACGGCAGGGTTGGAAGTGGTGAAGATTTGCTATATGCGCCTGTTACAATTGATAAATGGAGTGAAGTTTTAAAGCATGTATTGGAAATAGAGGACGAAAAGATACTGCATAGCTATACCTCCAGTTTAGTCAGTGACAAAACAGTACCCCGTGATATTGCTGCAGCCGGTATGCTGAAACTTCTTCACTATACAGGTATAATTGAGGGGAGGGATGCCTCGGAAAAGGAACGGTTGGATGCTGTGGCCGCGTTTTCGGATTATAATGATGCTTTTGACACAAGTAAACTGGCCATTGCATATAATGAGGGACTTGTCAGAGGTTATCCTGACAGCACATTTCGCCCAAAACAGGCGCTTACCAATGGTGAAGCCCTTATATTGATGCTGAATATCATTGATAAGTATATGTAGGTCTTACAGATTGTACTTATGCCGGTCATACAAGAGTAAATGCGGTGTTTCCGCTTTTGTTTGCACACGTGCTGGATATCATTCTAATAAAATATAATTCAATAAAAGAACAGGCTGGCACTTAAGCCCGCCTGTCCTTTTAGGAGTGGTATGTCTTACTGGATGTCAATTCTCTTTCCAGATTCCTTCCTGTCATCTGATTTCGGCAGTGTTATTGTGAGAATTCCATTATCATATTTTGCTGAAATATCTTCCTGATTGATGTTTTCTACATTGAAGCTTCTGCTGAATGCTCCGTATCTTCTTTCCTTTCTGATATAATCCTTTCTTTCTTCCGTAGTCTCCTCGTTGTGTTCCACTCCTATTGTAAGAACGTTGTCCCTGAGGTCAAGCTTGATGTCTTCTTTTTTGACGCCTGGAATTTCAGCATCAATTATGAATTCCTTGTCTGTCTCACGTATATCGGCTCTAATTGGATAGCTGTCTGAAAAAAAAGTCGGTAAAAAAGAGTCGCTAAAAAAGTCTTCAAACATATTTCTGAATCCCCAGGGGTCGCACCTTCTGGCTATATCGGCTCCCCTTCTGTTAAATGGTACTAATCCTCTAAACATAGTAAATACACCTCCAAATTGCTTATCATTATTAGGGTTGTTAATGATGTTTAAGTAATAGTTTATTAACTTTGACTATCTTTGACCTTATATATTATATATCACAGTTTATGCATAATAATCAAAATTTGTTTTTGACTATCTTTGACCTTCAGAAAGCTTTTTCAGCAATTTTCCCATTCTAGCTTCTGTTTCCTTAGATTTTCTATATTTTTCTTATTTTTTTAAATCCTATCAATTTCAGTATTTCGTCCTTATCAATTACTCTAATGACAAACATAAAACAGACTGCAATTATAATATTTCCGCCTATAGGTATAATTTCAGCCAAAATGCCATCCAGTTTGAAAATTCCAAAGAAGCTGTTGATATACTTGCTGATAAACAGCATAACAACCCCAATAGCCCCTGGTTTTATTATCCAGTTCCTGAAGTCAATTGCCATACCGGTCAGCCTTGTAACGGTAACAAGGTTTAGTACGCTTACACAGGCGAAGCTTATCACAATTCCCCAGACGTACCCTTCTATTCCATATGCCGGAATACAGAATAAAACAAATAATATCCGTATCGCATAACCAAGTATGGAGTTCCTCAATGAAATTCCCTGTTTTCCGAGGCCATTAAGCGTACCTGTCAGTATTTGCTGCAGATAAATGAATATACATGTGAAGGACAATAAATGCAATATATCACCAATGTTTTCCTTCTTATATATAATGTTGCTTATCTTGTTAGGGTAAACCATAAATACTGCCATAAATATAAATCCGAGGATAAAGGTAATCTGTATTGACTTGGAAACCCTGTGGTTAACAGATCTGAAATTTCTCAGGGACATTGCTTCTGAAATGGCAGGGACAAGGGTGGTAGCTAGGGAAGATGTAACAAGGCCAGGGAAAAACAGAAGCGGCATAGCCATACCCGTAAGCTTTCCGTATAATTCTATACTGTGTTGGTAGCTCATCCCTCCTAATACAAGCATTCTTGGTATCATGATGTTCTCTGCTGCAGACATTACCGATGTGATAAAGCGGTTTGAGGATACAGGCAGTGATATTTTCAACAGTTCCCCTATGATTTTTCTTTTTCGCATGTAACCTTTTTGTGGAGTGCCCTTAAGTCCTTTCTTTTTTCTTATTCTATATATAACTAACAGCACACACAGGTTTGACATCTCACCAATAGCCATACCGGCTGTTGCCACCGCACATGCGTATTCCAGGCCCAGCCTGAGAAAATATTGTGCCGTCAGCATCACAAGGCCAATTCTTACAACCTGTTCGGTAATCATTGATAAAGCAGGGGGAACTGCATCCTGTATACCGTAATAATACCCTTTAAACACTGAAGCAGCAGCAATTACAGGGATACACGGCAATAAAAACATAAACGCATAATAGGTTCTTGAATCTTTTATGATCACTGAAGTGATAAAGTCCATTTTGAAATACATCAGAACAGATATTGAAGTGCCTGCGGCTAAAACAACCAGTAGTGCGTATTTCGTTATTCTCACCAGGTTTATAAGATTGTTCCGTGCATATTCTTCGGCAACCATTTTTGAAACCGCTATTGATATGCCGGAAGTCAGAGTTAGTATAACCAATGAATATATCGGGGATATAAGCTGGAATAACCCTATTCCCTCAGCGCCTATTAAATTTGAAAGATAAATTCTGTATATAAACCCGAATACTCTTACCACAAGTCCTGCTGCCATAAGAATAATAGCGCCGCTGATAAAGGATTTTCCTGACATGTTGACCCTCCAAAACATTTTATGCTTTATAAATATTTTGGAAGGTATAAACTTATTCCATTTATTCCCTTTATTCCTTCAGGTTTCCAAGCTTCCTGTTCTTTCTCTTAAGCCTTTCGTTTCTCCGCAGCTCCGCCTCTATATAGTCCTTCTTTTCCTCTTCCGTCTCGGGGTACAGTGGCGGTACCTCGGTTGACTTTCCTTCATCATCAAGTGCAACAAATGTTATAAACGCTTTGTTGGTCATAATAGTATTCCCAGTTTTCATGTTTTCAGCATATACCTTTACTGTAACTTCCATTGAAGTTCTACCTGCCCAGGTCAGTTTTGCTTTGAGTATCACTCTCTCTCCTACCCGTACCGGATGCCTGAAATCAAGGCTGTCAATGGCAACGGTTGCAACAACCCTGTTTGAATGCCTTGAAGCCGCAAGCGCACCAGCAATATCAATCCAGTGCATAAGCCTTCCTCCCAGTAGGTTTCCCAGCAGGTTGGTATCATTAGGAAGGACAAGCTCCGTCATCTCAACCTGTGAATCAGCAGGGTGCTTTCCTGACAGTTTGCTAATAACCTGTTTGGAAATATCAAGCATTTTTACTCCTCCCGGCTTTTCTCTGTAATCTGCTCAGCCTCTTCTTCAGGTCGTCATAGTGTATGTTATTGCAAAAACCTATCCTGGAACTATATTGTATTGCTTTTTCAACTATATCTATAGCTTTTGCAATATTCTTTTCCTTATGTTCATAGTACTTGGCCAACTCTACCATGGGAAATATATTAACGGTTTCGGAATTATTCGTCATATTAATCCAATGCTCAACTGCTTTTTCATAATTACCGCTTCTTTTATACATGTCTGAAAGCTTTCTACAAGCAGCATCCTTCACAAAGAAGTTGTCTGATTTTATACACTCTTCAAAGCATTCCATTACATTATCATATTCTCCATTTTTTTCAAAAATCCTCCCCAATCCCAGTAATTCCTGCTTGCATTCTGCTTCTGCCAGTGGGTTTTCCAACATTGACGATATTTTTATCAGCAAAGAAACCATTGATAAGATATCCAGTTCATTGTGCCTTATTATTCGTTTGATATCTTCAGCGTTTCTGTCTTCGAGGTATTTGAAATATACAGAAGGGATAAGCGCACCCGGTATGTCATCCACCCTGTATTCCCCCAGAATGTTTTCTTCGAGGGACACCAATCTGCAGCTTTCCAGCTTTAATCTCCATATCCTCCTTGAAGGGTAAAGCAGATCCATATGTATTGGATCGGATATCCCGGGTTTTATTCTATTAAATATATACCTCCCCTGCAAAATGTTCCAGTCAAATGCTTTCCCATTGAAGGTCACAAGCCCTTTATGCTTTGATAAAACCTGGTTTAGTGCTCTAAGTAAAGCTGCTTCTTCATCATAGTCCCTCATAAAGTACTGGCGCAGTACAAAAGCATTATCCTCAAAGCAGCCGGTTCCAATAAGAAAAGCGACTGTTCCTGCTCCGCCGGATAAACCGGTAGTTTCGGTATCCAGAAACAAAAAGTCCTCAGTATTAAGCTGAATACCCGGTTTGCCGCAGATCCTTCCAATTGAGCGGCATTCTATTTGCAGAGCCTTTCCCAAAGGATATCCGCCATATAAATAGTATAAGGGATACCTGTTCTCAATATAATAATAATGCCCATCTTCATTACTGCAGACTGACCCGTTTAAAACATTATGTATATCACATTCCCCACGGACAGGAGAATCTGCCTGCTTTACACTACCTTTCCTGTAAATATCCAGTTTGCTCTTAAGATCCCAATACATATGCTCTATACCTCTTCAAGCACCATATCAATAAGATTGAGTGTCATAACCTTTGGGTTTCCTTCTCCCGAAAACTCATTCAAAGGGCCCACGCAGGAAGGGCATCCCGATTCACAACTGCATCCCTTCACCATTTCTCTCGCTGTCTTGACAAGTTCCAGATGCAAATCATACAGCTTTTCACTGAATCCGACGCCGCCAGGATAAGCGTCATATATATATATAGTAGGCCTTCTTGTGAATGTGGATCTGACCTGGCTTACAACATTTATATCTCTGGGGTCGCACATCAGGTATATGGGTGCTGCATTAGCAAGTAAATTGGAAAGCCCCAGAAGCCCGTTCTGCATATCAGACTGCGAAAGCCGGTCTTCATAGCCCTCAGGAAAACTTATCCAGTAGGATGTTGTGTGCATCTCCATCTCAGGCAGGTTTACAGGTCCCCAACCCAGATTTTCGTGGGTATACAGTTTAATCTTCTTAAACATGGTAACAAGTGCGGCCACCATAACTTCTCCACAGCCCTTTAATACTTTGTTTACTTCCTGCTGCCTGAATACATCCAATACCTTTAGCTCCACAGCAAGGTTAGCATCAGTATAGTAATCTACATCTACTTTGCGTATATATGCTTTCTTTTCATTAAAGTCAAGTTTTTCTACCTGATACTGCTGTCCTTCATGAATATATATGGCTTCCTCGTGCAGGAGCATGGGAGCGCTGAACCTGTCGGTTTCTCCTATAACCTTGTGCTGCGGTTCTGAAATATCAATTATTATGAAGTTTTCATTTGAAGCACTGCGCAGGCTGATATCATTAGAGGGAAACGAATCGGACATCCAATGCCACCTGCTGCCCACATGCCTTATCAATTTTGCTTCTTCCATGTATGCCAGCATTTCTCCTGTTGTTTCCACACCAAATTTTTCACCGTCTTCAAAGGGGAGCTCAAACGCGGCGCATTTCATATGGTTGTATAGTATTACAAGGTTATCCGGATTAATAAGGCCGTTTTCGGGGCTGTTCCCGAAAAAATAATCGGGGTTGTTTACTATATACTGGTCAAGCGGGCTGCTACTGGCAATCAGGACAGCAGCAGACATACCGTTTCTCCGTCCCGCTCTTCCTGCCTGCTGCCAAGTACTTGCAATGGTACCCGGGTACCCGCAGATTATACATGCCTCCAGGTTTCCAATATCTATGCCAAGTTCAAGGGCATTGGTTGTTACTACACCGGTGACGCTCCCATCCCGGAGCCCCCGCTCAATTTCGCGCCTTAAATTGGGCAAGTACCCTCCCCGGTATCCCCTTACCTTTCCGCTGCTGTTTAACTTGCCATGGAATATATCTTTCAAATAAGTCACCAGTACTTCCACATTCAGCCTGCTTCTGGTAAATACAATAGTCTGTATGCCGTTTCTTATAAATACATCCGCCAGTGCCTTTGCTTCTTTTGTGCTGCTCCTTCTTATTCCCAGTTCTCTGTTTACAACAGGAGGGTTGTAGAATATTATATGCTTCTTGCCTGCCGGGGCTCCATTGTTGTCAACCAATACTGTTTCCTTTCCGATTATCCTGCCGGCAAGTTCAGCAGGGTTTGCAATGGTTGCCGAGCAGCAGATAAAAATCGGATTTGACCCATAGAAGCTGCAGACTCTCCTGAGCCTTCTTATTACATTTGCAAGATGGCTCCCAAACACTCCCCTGTATTGATGCACCTCGTCTATAATAACATACTTGAGGTTTTCAAAAAGCTTGGTCCACTTTGTATGGTGCGGCAGTATGCCGCTGTGCAGCATATCAGGATTTGTAACAACTATATGTCCTGCCTGCCTAATGGCCTTTCTTGCCGACGCAGGGGTATCGCCGTCATAGGTATAGGTTTTCACATCAACCCCTGCTTCTGTGATGAGGTCCTGCAGTTCGGCAGTCTGATCCTGGGAAAGGGCTTTGGTTGGAAAGAGGAATATGGCTCTGGACTCTGTGTCCCGGACAATGGAATTTAAAACGGGTATATTGTAGCACATGGTTTTCCCTGAAGCGGTTGGCGTTACAACTACTATGTCTTTCCCCTCGCCAACCAGTTTTATTGCTGAGGCCTGATGTGAGTAAAGCCTATGTATTCCACGCCTTTTTAAGGCTGCCTTTATCCTTTCATCTATAAATTCCGGGAATTCCTCATAGCAAGCTTCCCGGGCAGGTATTTCCACCCACCTTGTTATATTGCCCATAATCCTGCTTGAGGCCCTGAATTGTTCCAACGTTTGTTCAAGATTCATACAGTATCTCCCCATGAAACGAACATATATTCTGTTTTATATTCTATTATATGTGAGGGCAAAAGTAAAGAAGGGACGAAAGGTAAGTCCCTCATATTTAATCGGCATATTCCTTCAGTAGACTAATTATTTCCTCCTGTGAAACCATCTTAAAAATCTTTTCTTTTAACGAGGTGGAGTTTTTCATACCCTTTATATACCATGCAATGTGCTTTCTCATATCCCGCACGCCGGCATGTTCCCCCCTGAAATCAACCATCATTTTCATATGGCGTACAATCATATCTATCTTCTCCCTTAAAGTTGGTTGGGGTAAAATCTCTCCGGTATTCAGATAGTGTATGGTTCTCCTGAAAATCCACGGGTTTCCCCGTGCCCCCCGGCCAATCATTACTGCATCGCACCCTGTTTGCTCCAGCATACGCTTCGCATCTTCCGGCTCAAATATGTCACCGTTTCCTATTACCGGTATGGATACCGCTTCTTTAACCTTCCTGATTATATCCCAATCAGCCCTGCCGCTGTAAAACTGTTCCCTGGTTCTCCCGTGGACAGCAATGGCTGCTGCGCCGTTTTCCTCAGCAATTCTTGCAATTTCAACCGCATTTATGTGTTCCATGTCCCAGCCCTTCCTTATTTTCACTGTCACGGGTTTTATGGATTTTGATACAACCGCTTTTACAATTTCGGCAACAAGTCCGGGCTTCAACATAAGTGAGGCTCCTTCTCCGTTTTTTGTAATTTTGGGAGTAGGGCACCCCATATTTATATCAATTATGGAAGCTTCTGAATTATTTAACCACTGGGACACCTCAGCCATAATGTTGGGTTCTGAACCGAATATCTGGACGCTTACCGGCCTTTCCCCGGTCTCTGTCTTGGTAAGAAGCTTGCTTTTTTCATCATTATAGTGTATACCCTTAGCACTTACCATCTCGGAACAAACCAAGCCGCATCCCTGCTCTTTGCAAAGCAGCCTGAAAGGAATATCTGTAATTCCTGCCATCGGTGCAAGGAATACATTATTCTCCAGGCTTATGCCTCCTATTTCCATCGCTGTTTCCTTCCTGTCCTCTTTCTTTTGTGCATATTCTACCACAATATGCCGAAATAGCACAGGGGGCAGCCTCATTTTAGAATATGGCTTCTAAACAAGGCTGCCCCCTATGCTACATTTTTGAACCGATCATGCAAAACTTCACTTGAACATGGGCTTTCTACGGCCGGTTCTGCTAACATCGGGAATTACTACCAAAGAATATTCCTTATCGTTGTAAACCGGTACAGGACCGCTGCTTATAGTAACCCTTGACCTGACCAATTCATCCAGCTGGATCCTGCTGTATTTATCAAAATTTATAAACGTCTTTGATTGATTCAAAAAACTGCCTGTTAAATGGCCTGTTAAATGATTATATATTGTTTAAGCCTTTTTGGGCTTTATTTGTGATTTCAGTGATTGTATAAGTATTAAACTTTTTTCTTTTTGGCTTCCTCCTTTTTCTTGAATATTTCTTTCAGAGATTCGCTGTATGGGGCACGCACAATGCCATACTCTGTAATTATCGCAGTTATAAACCTCTCTTCTGTAACATCAAAGGCAGGATTGAACACTTTGACACCTTTAGGTCCCATGGGCTTTTTATACCACTTCTCAGTAACCTCTTCTGCCTTCCTCTCCTCTATGTGAATATCATCACCTGTCTTACAATTCAAATCAATAGTGGATGTAGGTGCACATACAAAAAAGGGTATGCCATAATTTTTTGCAAGTATGGCAACTCCTGATGTACCGATCTTATTAGCAGCATCGCCATTCGCCGCAACACGGTCGCAGCCAACAAAAACAGCTTGTACCCAACCGTTCTTCATAACCATGGAAGCCATATTATCACAAATCAATGTGACATCAACACCGGCAGTCTTAAGCTCATAAGCCGTTAACCTTGCACCCTGAAGCAACGGGCGGGTTTCATCAACAAATACTTTAAAATTGTATCCTCTCTCATGGCCCAAATAAATTGGCGCTGTGGCAGTCCCGTATTTTGCAGTTGCAAGCTGGCCTGCATTGCAGTGGGTCAGGATTCCTGTATTAGGCTCTACAAGAGAAAGGCCGTATTCACCTATGGACTTGCAGACCCATATATCCTCTGACTTTATTGCGTCGGCCTCTTTACGAAGGGCCTCAATAATCTCCTTAACTGTCTTGTACTTATTCTTCCTGACACATGTCTCCATCCTGTCAAGAGCCCAGAACAAATTTACTGCAGTAGGACGCGAGCTTGCAAGATATTCCTTTATCTGCATAAATTCCTGATAAAAACTATCATAATTAACAGCTTTTGAGTTTTTAACACAGATATATATTCCATAAGCGGCAGCAATACCAATAGCAGGTGCTCCACGTACCTGAAGCTCATATATTGCACTCCATATGTCCTCAGGAGTCTTCAAGCGCAGATACTTGTTTTCATTTGGAAGCAGCGTCTGGTCTATTATAATAACCTCGTCATTATCATCATTTAAAAGCACAGTTTCCATTTCCAGGATATTATTTGTTTCCATTTTCATATTAATTGCACCCCTCCCTGCCTGACTCTCAAACATATCAACCGGAATCATAAATGTAGATAGAATTCAGCTACTTTATAGTAACATCTGCATTCGCCTATGTAAATATTATATTCGCATTAATACTTCCAATCTTTTGATAAATATCTTGGCAATAAATGTAGGCAGGCCTTATACCCGGTACTTTTAACTCCTGAAAAACAACATATATACCGGAAAAGCTGCTGATATGAATGCCAGAATCACAGCACCCGCTGTCGCTTTTTTGTTATTTTTCCTCCAGTTAAACCTTGCAAAGCTCAACGTATGAATGAATATTCCCAATAATACAATAAGAGCCGCATATTCCACTTCCTACTCCCTCCCTTTATTTGTAACAACAGGCTCACTCTTAAGCATGCTTCCGGCTCTCCTTATTTCAAACTCTACTTCAACGAATACTTCGGAATCCTTAAAATGACCGTTCCAGTTGTACTCCTCCCATTCCTGTATAGTTGAAAATCTTCCGACGTTTTTAACAGCATGATCCCCGAAATGAAGCACATCAGTGCCCCACTTCAGGCACTTTTTTATAAGCAGATCCAACCCCTCCTTAACATGCTGTTTGAAGGCTTCTTCCAATTGAGGCTTAAGTCCTTCATCCTCATAATTGATTCTGCTCTGCACTGCCAAAATATCTCCCTCAAGCTTGAGCTTAAGTTCCACAACAGGCTTCTCCCCTTCAAATTTCACTTTAACCTCAGGGCTATCTGTCTTCCTCACCCTAAATGGTACAATTAATTCGGGATTTCCGGGGTCAGGTATTGTAAACCTTCCTGTTTTGAATTTATCAGATGCCATTAATAAAAACCGTGTCTCATCCCCGTTCAGTTTACCAACCATTTTGTCCCCGTCAAATACAGCACTGCCGAAGAATTCTATACGGGGGCCTCCTTTTCTGGGTATATTTCCCGAATAGTATTCTCCTCCTGTCTTAAACTCTCTTTCCCACTTATCCCCGTCCTGCTCAAACTGTTCATACCTGTTCAGGCACGCCATTATAGTTATAGGTTGATGATATGTCGACTTCATGCTGTTATAGAAGTCATGCAGTGTTATATGCGGAAAAAAACCGGTTTTATTTGACTGCTCCATTAGAACTTCTAAATATTTCGCAAGATCGCTTCCCTGTGATGGTTTTATTTCTTTAACAAACTCCATGGCAGAGCGGTCGCAAACCGCTATATGCATTGTGGTTCTTATTTGCCTGTATCTTATAATGGGAGCTATGAATTCACCTACTATGCCTTCCCTCGCCAGTTCCTCTGAGAATATGATAAGCTTAGTATGCATAAAATTTAGCTCACGGGATACTGATGTGTTTATCATATCCAGTCCGGTAAAAAACGATGGGGCATCAACTGTCACAACTTCGTAGCCTTCTCCCCCCTGACCGTCTCCTCCTTCCCCTCCTCCCATGTTTCCTCCAGTTTCACCCCTCATATTGGGAAACTTGACAGTCAGCCTCCATTTGTCTGAAACTCCTTTGTCCACTCCTACAACAATCACATAGGTCATATCATCAACCTCTGTAAGATCAAAACATGCTGTCAAAAAGAAAGCTGCCAAGCAGAACGCTGCCGCAACCGGAATTAACCTACGCATACTTTTTTACTCCCTTTCTTTCTCAATACTGCAATCGCCAGTGTTATCAAAGGAGGAATATGGTAAAGGATCCACCCGTATTCCCTAATTTTCTGTATAAAACCTGCAGATACACTGGATATATTCTCCGGCAGCATTGCGGTTGCAAAAAGCACGGTTGAAAGAGCAATAATTACAGGCCTGGTATCATGCATCTCGAACATCTTGCAGTATATGCTGACCGCAGCATAGAAAAGCAGGGAAACCGAAATAAAGCTGCTTACGTTCCAAGTTAGTAAAAAAATCGGATCAATCCGCTGGATAAACCTCCCATAATCAATTAGGGTTGTCATCTGATACATGGGTGATGTAATCTCTGCGCCCGTGTGATAATTAAATGCAAGGGAAAACGCCATGAGTGCCGCTGATATAAGTAAACCGGAAATAGCTATTCCTGCGTATCCGGCTTTTTTTATATTATTTGTCTTTTGCAGGGTCCTGGCAATAACCGCCAGGATAACGGCATCAGCATAAACCGAGCTTCTGGCAAGTCCATGGTATAATGTTTTCCCAATACCTCTTCCTTCCAGGGGAAACAAACGGTAAAAATTATAATTCTGAAAACCCAGTACAAGTACAGCAATAAATCCAGCCAGCAGGAAATATGCAGATATCCTTGCAATCCTTGCCAGTGTTTCCAGTCCGAGATAATTAATAATTACTACAGGAATAATAAAAATCAATACAATAAAGTATTTGGGGCTTTCGGGAAGCACATATACCTTAAATACTTCTGTGAACTCACCCATGGTTATCCCTGCATTAAACATAAACAGAGCTGCAAAAGCGGCAGAGACAATTAAACCGACAAACGGTCCCAATACAATATTAAACACCTCTACTATATCCCTGCCAGCGAAGCGTTTAACAAGAAGATATACAAACGTGAACCCTACAGCAGCAACTGCTGCGGAAATAAGGGTCATGTACCAGCCTGCGGTACCAACCAGCCTTACTATGTGACTAGGACTTGTAAACAGTACTTTATTCGCATTTACAACTGTTATCAGGCATATGGCTTCAGAAAGGCCAAACTTTCCTTCCCTTATCAATCATATTACCTCCGTGCAATTATTTCTGAAGCAAAAAACTCTATTTTTTCTTCCACCTGCGAGGGTTTACTTCAGACCTCCTCTTGTTATATACATTCATAAAGTCAGGCCTTAGTATACGCTTGGATATTGGTTGCTGGTATAGAAGTCCGCCGCTTCTCTTGGTTCTTGGGGCAATAGGAGCGAAATATGGCACCCCAAACGATTTCATATTGCATGCCAGGCTGCCAATTATGAAGAAGGCAGCTGAAATGCCATAAAACCCTGCAACCGAGCCAAATATTATGAATATAAAACGCACCAGCCTTGACGCATTCCCAAAGGATACATTAGGTATTGCGAAGCTTCCCAGCCCTGTCAAGGCTACCACAATAATCAGTATGGGGCTGACAATGTTTGCCGCCACAGCAGCCTGACCTAGTATTACGGCACCAATTATACCCAGGGTTTGTCCAATAACACCGGGAATCCTTATTCCACCTTCCCTTATCAACTCAAAAGAGATTTCCATGAAGAGCACCTCTATAACTGTGGAAAAGGGCACCTTCTCCCTTGCTGAAGCAATAGAGGCCAGAAGAGGTGTAGGAATCATTTCCTGGTGATAGCCAAGAAGTGCGACATACATTCCCGGCAGTAAAACAGTGAATAAAAGGCCCAGCATTCTTATTAGCCTTAGAAATGTTGCAAACTGCCAGTTTATGAAAGAATCCTCCGATGTATGCATAAAATGATAAAATGTTACAGGTACAATATTACAAAAGGGGGTACCATCAGTAAAAACCCCTACATGCCCCTCAAGGAGAAAGGACGCTGTTCTGTCAGGGCGTTCGGTGCTTAAAACCTGGGGCAGGATCATAAACTGCCTGTCTTCAATTATTTGAGCCATCATCCCGTTCCCAAATGCAATATCTATATCTGCAGCCTTAATCCTTCTTTTTACCTCTTCTAACAGCCTGGGATTTACCAGTCCATTGATATACATTACTGCACAGTATGTATTGCTCTTTTTACCCAGCGGTATCATTTCTGTGATAAGGTCTTTATTCTTTATTATCTTCCTTACAAGAACTAGATTTGTGCGGAGGGTTTCTGTAAATGCTTCCATGGGGCCGTTTACAACTGTTTCTACGGACGGTTTTTCTACTGCCCTTTTTTCATAGCCGATGGTGTCTATAACTATACATCTGGTGCATTTTTCTATAAACAAGGCCGTATAACCTGAAAGAACCCGCTGGAGTATATTGTTATATTCTGTATGCTTCTCTGTTTCATGTGCTAATAATACACTGTTGCAAATATAGTCAACAAGATCTGATACAGTACTGTTCTTAAAATATTCATCCAGGTTGTCCGATTTCATAAGCTGGCGCAATACGGTATTGCTAACGTTTTTTTTGTCAATCATTCCATCCACATATACAATAAAAGCATTAATTTTATTTGCGATTTTAAATTCTCTGATAATCACATCAGCATTTTTAGGTATATTGAACTCTTCCTTTATTTTTTGCTTGTCCTTTTCCAGATTAGGTGCGACCTTCTCAATTCTCATTATGGTTTTCTTTTTTATTTCGCTAAAGGACTTACCTGAGCTTTTTACTTTAAAATTCGGCTGTTTTTCATCATCCTTCCTATGGTGAAGCACCGCCTGCTCACTATCATCCTCAAGCAGTTCAAATCCTTCTATATCCAATGGCTCCTTATATAAAAGCAGCTTCTTGATGCTATTTAATAGTCTGGCCATATGCAAACTCCCCGTATGATAAATATAGTTAATACTGTCATTTAAATTGATACTATTATTTGCATAATTAACTTGATTATTCCGGCTGAATACTGAAAATACGCGCACATGCAAAAAGCCTTCAGGCGTTTATCTCTGAAAGCTTTTTGTAAATGGCGTCCCGGACAGGAATCGAACCCGTATTAATGGAACCGGAATCCATTGTCTTATCCATTGGACCACCGGGACACACCTATTCATATTATACACATATCTAGCCAAAAAATCCATTGGATTTAATTACTTTATTTGAAAAGCGGAATAGCACAATTATAAATAATAAACGATAAAGCCCATCCAAGCATGTAACTCCACAGGAAAACCGCTCCAAACACAAATCTCTTAAAGAGTGTTTCAAACTGGTATATAGTATTTATACCCCTTGTAATTACGGCATTAAACCATATAATAACAACCAATTCCATAAGAAATGCAGTATATGCTAATGAAGGGTTATTCATCAGCTCTACTTCCGAGAACAGAAAATGAAGCAGAATATTAACCGGTAATGTTACAAGGTGTGCAATAACATAAATCTTCATAATTTTTATTCTGTGTTCACTCTCCACCGGAGGGCTGTCCTTCTTTTTTTTGAAAACCTTAAAAAGATCAAACAAAGGAACTGAAAAGAATACTACATCAAGAACCCCCAGCACTAATATAAGCACAAGCAGAAGAGCTGCGTTATACAGTAATGTATTTGACTGTTTTTCCACAAAAATCTGCCGGAAAATAGTTCTCATTTGAGGAAACAGGATATCAACAGCACCAACAAAGATTATTCCCGCAAACAGAGTAGACTTCTTGCCGGTTATTCTCCCATATATTCTTTTTGGCAGTAAAAGCATGTCCAATACTTTGTTGTTCTCCATATTCGGCGTTACCTCACATTTACATTATCATTTATAGACTCCATTATACATTATGATATAACTTAATGGTAACAAAATCAACGAAATTGTAAATAATACCAGCAGAGGTAATAGTATTACACCGGCATCTCCTACATATACGGCCAGATTGTTTATCCCTTCAAGCGTCCATCCCTGCGGAGTCAGCCTGGACAGTAGCTTTAACTTTCCAGGCAGCTGTCCTATGTTCCAGAAGCATCCGCCCAGGAACCCTGTCAGCAACGTGAAAGCAGGTGCACAGGCTTGTAATTGTGCAGGTGTCCTTAGAATTGACGAAAGGAACATACAAATGGATACAACAGAAAGTATATATACAATTATTAACAGATAGGACAGCCCATGCGCAAAAAGCGGTACCCCGAAAACCAGCCTTGTAATTAGACAAAACAATGCAACCTGAAGCAATGCTGAAACCACCATTGCAGCCACACTCCCACAGAAGGAATAAAATAACGCATCTGAACCAGCGGCCAGCCTCCTTAAAGTACCGTTTATCCGTTCCTCGACCAACCAGCCGCTGCTAAACAGTATGTAAAGCATAATAAAAAATACCATAATTCCTGTAGTGGAAGCCGATACAGACATAAAACCCACATTCCCGTCCATCTCTTCCATACTGCCTGTTTCAATATAATCAACTGTCATCAATGGTTCCGGCTCCCATTGGGAGTCAGCAAAGCCAGCCACCTCTTCCCTTAGTTTACCATCTACCGGTATATCAAGCTCCATGTACTTATCCATAACCCAGTTTGCAGCAGAATTGTTTGTAACCAGCCTTATCACCTCTCCTGCAAAAACCTCACCTACATATTCGGATGTATAGGAAGACGGAGCCTTCAAAAAGTCAATTATCCTGCTGCTGTTCCCCTCTATAATCCTTTCTTCAAATCCTTCTTTTATGATAAATACCTGCTCCAACCGGTTTTTCTCCAGCATTTTAAGTGCATCCGGGCGGTTAGTGGCAATAACCTCAAGCCTGTCCTTTTCTGACAGCCTTTTTAATAAAAGCTGCGAATAGCTTGAGTTGTCCTCATCAACTACAGCTACCGGTATAGTGTTAAGCTTCTCAATCCTTAACGCATATCCCACCACCGCAGCCAGTATCAAAGGCAGCACTATCATGGCAATAAAAAACAGCCTGTCTGCAAGCATCATTTTTAACTTATAAAATGTGATCCTAATAATTTTCATTGTTCTATCTCCTGCGCAGCTTTAAAACCCCGATTGACAAAGTAAAGAATACAGCGCCTATTATCAAAAGTGCTGTTACGTTTTCGGCTATGCTTAATGCCTGGTTGCCGGAAAACAATTTCATAAACCCTTCCATTCCCCATTTATTTATGGTTAATCCGCTTAAGGCTTTTACTATATCCGGCATATAATGCAACGGATATATGCTTCCACCAATAACAGCCATTAATAGTATTCCCAGATTGCCTATTGCATCAGCCGCAGCGGGTGTTTTTGAAACAGCAGATACAAAAACAGACCAAGATGACACTGCAAATACCACTGCCCCAAGCATTAACAGTATATTCCCTGCAGAAATACCCCAGTAGTTCTTTAAAATAACTGATGTAAGAACAGCAACGATGGAGAACTGGAAACCTGATATTAAAAGCGATACAATAAGTTTGGACAAGACAAGCTGCCACATTTTTATGGAAGAAGCGGCCAATCTCCTTGTCAACCCCAGGCTTCTTTCGGTCACCATCATCTTCATTCCAGGCATTCCGGCAAACATAAGAAAAACTACAATCAGGGCTGCTGTAAAATGCTCCATGGGTGTTAAGTCATAAGCTGTTTGTGTTTCTAATTCAGAGAAAATTTCATTCCTTGACAGGGCTTCAAGCAAGAACTTCATTGTGGATTGCCTGTACACTTCGTCTAATTCCACGCCGCTAAGTCCTGCTTGTCTACTGTAGTGATAAACGGTGTTAATTGCGCTCTGTCCTGCTGTAACAAGGCTGGCTGCACTTTGTACCAGATTTTTTACTGTCCTGGACTGGAGAGGCATGGATCTGTTTCCTATAACCATAACCGGTTTATTTTCTCCAACCATCACACTCTCAGCAAATCCCTCAGGGATTATTATTGCTGCAGCAATTATATTCTGTGAAATCAGGTATTCTGCCTCATCTTCCCCGACTTCCAGTATATTGTTAAAAACTGATATATCTTTAAGCTGGCTTAGCAGGATGTCTGTCTGTTGATTTTGCTCATAATCAATAACAGCAATATCAAAAGGCTCTAAAAAGCTTGTTTTATTCAAATATGGCGCCAGCGCATATGAAAAAAATAAGATGAAAGCAAAAGGCATAATAAGCAGAAGAGCTACTGCCTTCCAGTCTTTTAAAAGCAGTTTTATATCGTTTTTAAGTAAAGCGGCAAACCCAATAATATTAATACCCCCTGCTAAAATCCTATAAGCCTTGTAAGAAAACCAGAGAAGGCAAATAAAGCTTCATTTTTTATCTGCTCCAACTCACTGCCGGATGCATTGTCCAAATCTATAATGTCCTCCTGCCGTACCTCTGGAAGCGTAACCTCCTCTGTCTCAAATCTGTCCTCTGTCCTTATATCCAATACAAGTCCGATATCCGCAACTCCCATAGAAGGCAAATCGAAATCTATAGTAAGTCCTGTAATGCTGTTTCTTGTCTTTTGCTTGTCGTTGCTCCAGCTTTCAGTCTTCAACTCACCGGTAAACCTGTCCTTGACAGAAGGATCCAATCCCTGGAACTCTATATTGTATTTGATGGAACTGTAATCTTTAAAAGCAGCTTTGTCTTTGCTTTTTTCAATATCAAGCCCGCATATAAAAGCAAATTCCGTAGTTTTATCCCTGCCCCTCTTATAAGCAATCTCTACTGTTCCTTTTTCACCGCTGTTTTCTGATATCTTTCTAATATCCGGGTCAATAGTAAAGGATTTCCACATTTCGCCCCCGGCAGGATCAAGCTGCACATGCTGTAAGTTAATATACCTGTTTTTGAGATTAATGCCTTCTGTAACATTACAGCCTGTATGAATATTAACCTGCCGGTTAATCCCGTTTTTATCCCTGCAGGATAAACTCGCTTTCCTGTCAAGTATGTCCCCATCCTTCTCAATTACAAGCTCCATCCCAAACCCTTCGGGAAACTCATTATCCTTCACAAATGACTTTAATCTGTCAATCAATTGATCCGCACTTTTTTCATTTTCTATCCCATCCAGGAACGCATTTATATCATTGTTTAAATTCATTTTCCCTGTATCCTGCGAATAATCAATCAATTGAAGTATACCGATCTGTTTAAATAGCCCAATCATATTTATATAATTATCCAAGGTTAACTGCCGCAATGTTTGGTCGCTTGCCATCTTATCAACAACAGCATTCAGTAATTCCTCTGTTTTCGTGCTGTTAAAAGCCACAATAACTTCTTTTCCCCTGATCTCCCGGCCATCAATGCTTATAGTCACATTTTCACCGTACCGGACATCTTCCTCCTCAATAAAGCTTGCAATTAAGGACCAATAGTCGTTTAATGTATTACTAAAATCCCTGCTGTTAAAAAAAAGGGTATTTAATAAATCCTGCCCTTTCAAAGTGTTAACTGGGACAGGTACAAGGTTCATCTTTTTGAATGCATCATAAACGCTATTCTTTCTGGCAATAAAATGTTTTTCCGGAATCAGGCCGGGTATGGAAAAACCTAAGCTGTTGCCGTCAGTATATGAACTGATATTTAGAAAGGGTATTTTCTGTACCAGCAAATCCAGAGAGGAAGTGCTTACATCCTTTTCAGGGTCGCTGGCTGTATTTATAACCAGTTTGCTGTTTTCTATTATATCCACAACTCCGGGGAAAGGTAAGAAGCTGCCTACAAGCCCTTCATCCGCTTCAATACGAGCTGACAACTCAGTCCTTGTGGTGTGCCTGCTGTTTAAATAGGGCTCTTGATCCAGCATTATCCTGTTATACAATTCAATTACCTCTTCGCAGGTGTTCTTTATATTCTTTGCTTCCGAAGAGATATAAAACTGTCGGGCTGATTTTTTAAGCACAGTAAAGTACAAACCCCCAGCTAAAAATGCAATTAATATAACAGAAACCAGTACTATAATGGTTTTTTTATTTTTTTTATCCTGATTGGTCTTTTCTCGCTTATTATCCATATAATATCACTCCTATCCACCATACTTTGACAGAAGTTCATCGACAGGGCCTGCGTCCTTTATACTGCCTTTATCAATTATTGCAATCCTGTCACACAAATCCTTCATATCATCCAAATAGTGGCTGGTAAAAACAACTGTCCTGCCCCTACTTTTCAAATCCTTAATCCCTTCCAGAATATATTTCCTTGACTGGATATCAACACCCACTGTAGGTTCATCCATAATAAGGATTTCGGGATGATGCATTAATGACACAGCAATATTAAGCCTTCTTTTCATACCTCCGGAATAGGTTTCAACCCTATCTTGAGCCCTGTCCTCCATCTTCACAACAGAAAGCGCTTCCTTAATCCTTTCCTTCTTAAGTTCCCCTTTAAGGCCATAGATTCCAGCCCAAAAATCAAGATTGTCCAATCCTGTAAGCATTGGGTACAATGCAATATCCTGGGGAACATAACCAATTAACTTTTTAATCCTGCCCGGATGCTTTTTTAAATTAATAGACTTTATGTATACTTCTCCGCCGGTTGGCTTGCATACAGTTGATAATATTGAGATGAAGGTTGATTTGCCCGCACCGTTCGGTCCCACCAATCCGAAAATTTCCCCTTTATATATGGCAAGGTCTATGCCATCTAAGGCAATAAATCTGCCAAACACTTTTGTAAGCTTACTTACCTCTATAATATATTGGTTATGCATTGTGCCACCTTAATACAAAACTATTATTTATACAACAATATTATATCACAGCACAGCCGGGCTGCAATATGCGGAAAAAGGCGGCAGCAATAAAATAATCCCTGCTTCATACAAGTTTCAGCAATATGAAAATAAGTCCTATTATACTAAGTCCAAGAGAAATATTGATTATTGAGTTTATTGAAAACCTCCTATTCATAAAAACGACCCCTTTGCCTGAGCCCCTTAATGGTTTTATCATTAATTTATTCTCTTTAATATAGTTGTCGATTATTAACTGTGCTTCATTTAATATGTAATCCTTGTCCTTCTTTCCGATAGTTTCCTGTTTATCAGCCGAAGCAGTATCTTTGTTTTTTCCCGGGCTGCTTTTAAGTATCAGAATTGCCTCCTCAATTATATTGGAATTAATATTTTTTATTACAACTACTTCCCTCGTATCTTTTCTTACCATATTGTTCCTCCGTAATTCATTGAATACCCTAGAAGTAGTTTGTTCACACTTTGTGGAAATTATACCTTGGCACGCCTCCACACTTTCGCTGCCAGTACCATCATGTCATCTGCCGGTTTGTGGCTGCAGTTTTCAAATGCTTTCTCCAGTATACTGTCGGCTATTTCCTGAGGATTGATGCTTTTTATGCCTTCAATATATTTTGATAACACTCTGTCAACCGGTTGTCCTGACCCTGCATCCTCAAAAGAATCCACTATTCCATCTGTAACCATTACTATTATGTCTCCACTGCCAACTTTTCTGCTCATAAGCTCCAATTCAATATTGTTAAGAATTCCTGCCGGCAGCGACACGGATTTAACCACTTCCACCCCTGCATCCCTTTTTATATATGTTGATACTGCCCCAATCTTGATAAATTCAACCTCCCCGTCGTAAAGATCTATTACGGATAAATCTATAGTGGCAAATGAATCGTCATTAGACTTCAGAACCAATATTGAGTTAATCAGCCTTATCGCAGTATCTTTGTCAAACCCGGAATCCAAAAACTGCTCTAGAAGGCTTATTGTAGCCCTGCTCTGTGCAGCAGCCCTTCCACCCGAACCCATTCCATCACTTAATGCAATTATATACTTGCCTTCCCCGCAGTCCATAAAAGTATAGCTGTCCCCTGATACAATGCCATCATATTTGGATGCTTTTGCTATACCGGTAGTTACTCTGTATTGTTCTTCCTCCACCAGTTTAAGAACACTGCTTTTGTTTCCTCTTTTACTGCGTTGTCCGCTTTCCTGCTTTACCATCTTTCTTCCTATTATTTCAGATGCAATCTTTTCTATAGTGCCTACATAACTTTTTTTGATATCCGGCTCCCTGTAAAGCACATTAACCTCGTATTTCTTTGCTTTGTTTTCAAATACTACTATGTCTGTGACCCTTATTCCCAGCTTATTCAGTTCAGCCGCCACAAGGTCTTCCAGGTTGCTTTTAAAATGTATATCAGCGTCAATCTCCCATGCAAGATTCGATATAATCTTTGACAAGCCTTCCATTTGCTGCGAGACAAGCCCCCTGCTTTCACCAATTTTACTTTTCCATACAATATCCACCTTGAAAATTTCATAAATGTTATTTACAGTATCAACAAAGTAGTTTATCCTTTCACACCTGTCCAGGAAATATTGAGGAATATCTGATTCTTCTATCCTGCCTTTTGTATCCAGTCTTTCGATAATTTTGAACATAACCTGGTATGTACTGTAGAAATTCCTGTCCCAACAGTGCATACATAGACTGCAGTCTTTGCACACCCTGTCCGCTACCCTGTCAAACATTGATGATATGTCCTGTTTGTCTGATATCACACTGGCACGGGATACTTCACTAAAGCTTTTGGACAGTTCCATAAATGCCCTGGAAAACTTATTGAGCCTGTCTACAGTTATTTCCTTTATCCTTTCGGAATAACTCTTTTTGTCTTCCTTAATGACAACACTGCTATTAAAAAAACCAGCTATCGCGTTAATAAGCTTTTGAGGGCATAATATAAAAATGCCTACAGCAATGACAATTTCTTTAAGGTATATTATTGCCTCCGAAGAGCCGTTCAAATATATTGTCAGTATGGCATTGCCCATTACAAACCCCACACAGGAGCCCAATTTCCCCAGTTTTTTTAATGCTCCGGCCAGTAACCCGCATAATGCATAGCTTCCAACAACAACTGGTGGGGCAGGTGTAGATAGGCTTAATATAAGCCCGATGGTTACGCCTGATGCTGATCCCACACCCGGGCCGCACCGAAAACTGAACATAAGGATTATCAGAACCGACAGTACATTTTTTAATGAAAGCCCAAAAGGCTCAACTCCGTCCAATCCCAACAATACTAACGCAGCTGTTATTGCAATGCTGATCTTTTCTTCAGATCCAAGTATAATCCTTTTCCTGGGTTCACAAAGTATCGGTATGACCTTTCTGAACACGAATACTAGAGAAAATACTGCAAAGGCGTTCAAAACGCTTTTTGCAAAATCATACAAAAGGAATCCCTGAAGGGACACTATGATAAGCTCTGGTATAATAACACTCAAAAATGATAATAAGGCACACCTGATAGACGCATCCGGCCTTGAGTTTTTAAAGGGAATGTTCAGGACATTGAACAGAATCATTGAAATCGCTGAAATATATAACTGTTCACGCCCTCCTGCTGTAAACATGCCTATAAGTACAAGTGCAGAAATCAACAGCCGGCTTATGCGTGTACCGTATACCGAAGCATATAAAGCTGTTCCAAAAGGCATCAGCCCTCCTGCAAAAACCGCCCTTCCCAGCAAAAATGCTGCCGGCGCCAGAATAATATTTTCTCTGGAAAGAATGACATTTAGATGCTTTCTCCAGCCTGTTTCTCCGTAGTTTTTCCCTTCACTGCCCATCTTGCGATAAGGTAGAGTCTCTGTCTTCATCTTTAGTAACCCCCGTTCGGTTTTAAGTTATTTGACATCAGTCATAAAACAGGATGCCTGACCTATTCACGTAGTGGTGATTATATACCTGGAAGGAAAAAATATTTGTCATATTAGGTAGCTACAGTAAAAGATTGTTTTGACACTTATCTTCAAAACCTTGTTACACATTACAATAAAATTTTTCAATAGAATTTGCTTAAAGGAGTGATAAAAGTATAGGAGTAAAAATTTTCATATTAATTTGTCGCTTTTATGATTAAAGTTTTTTTTTATAAACAAAAAACACCTGCTTTGCAGATGCCTACATTCTATTTTTAAAAAAACTACAATAGCGGGTGCATATTTTCTGTATGGGCCATATTATGGAATGGACACTGTGGAGAGGCTATAGAGACTAATTAACAGGGTGTATATTATGTGAAGAAAGTGCTTCCAGGAACGAATGCTTCAAGCTTAAGAGCCTGTAGCGTTCAGCCTTAATGTCAAATCAAACTCGCAAAATAATATTAAATCTAATAAAAGGGTAATTATTTTGCTCAAACAGTGATTTGACTGTGTATCTGCTTCACAACAGTCTCTAAAGCTCTTGCATATGTTCCTTCCAGCATTTTCTCCACATTTGTTACATTCACCCGTTTAGTGAGTTTGATTTGACACAAAGGTTAAACTTACAGCCACTTAGACACGGAACACCAGTCCATGGAATAATATGTCCCATACATGTAAAGCACATCCTACAATATGCTTTGCTCAAACCTAAATTAACACATTGTGTTTACTTAAACCAGGGAGCAATCTTATATCTACCCACTTTACCCTTTCCGCCTCTTTCATTTTTAATGCGGTTTCCGGTATTAGTATTCTTTGACCATTTGCTTCCGGCCTTGTTTCCATTGTCCTTCCTCCCGGGTTCCCTCTCCTTGCCGTTCCTTTCTTCTCTATTGCTGTTATCATTATTACCGTTAAAACTTTTATCAGGCTTTTCCTTGTTTTTCCCTTTATTTTTTTCTTTGTTTTTGTCCTTGTTCTTACCCTTATCATTGTTATTGCCAGGCGATTTGTCATCTTCCATCCTGCCGCCTTTGCCGGAATTAGCTTTAATATTCTTCTTGTCCTCGCCTTTGTTATCTTCTTTATCTTGTTTTTCTGTCTGCTTTTCAGTTTGTTTTTCTGTTTCTCTTTTGGGTCCTTTTCTGATTTCCTTTATATTTTTCCTTATGTCCCTTACCGACATATCCCTAAGGTCTTCAATCCGTACTGCTTCATCAGGGTTCTGTTCAATGAATTCCTCAATCAGTGAAAGTTTGCCCGGAGATACTCCAAGTTCCTTTGCTTTGTCATGGTTATCGTCAGAGGCTTGTTCAACTATTATTTCGCTTTCAATATTAAATTGCTCAAACTGCTTTGCTGTTGTCTTCCTTATGTTTTCCCCAAGGTTTTCGGCTTTTTTCGTGTTCCCGGCTATTACAGTAAATAAAACAGCGTTATCTGTCTCGTTTTGAATATATCCTTGCTCAACCGCTCTTTCAAGTATAGTCTTTATCCCTTCCTCCACTCTTCTGTATTTGTATTCACCTTCCTTCAGAAGTTCCTCTCCATCCTCATTTAATCCCTCTGTTTCAATAATTCTGTCAAAAACGTTTGTTGTGATTTCAATGCTGGGGTTAATATCAATGTCAATGTAGCTGTATGGCTTATTATAACCGTACACACCCAGTCCCAGGCCAATTATAATCACTAATCCAGCAGCTATGGGGGCAAATCTCATCAGTGTACTTCTCTTTAAACTAGAATCCGTACTAATATCTGTTTCATAGCCGATTTTTAAAGATCTGTTATTATTTATTTTGATAAACTCTCCCTTTTTGTTCATAATAACAGCATCTTTGCCTTCAATATCAACTACTATCCCCTTCACCGCTTCACCTCCCTGGGTTTTACAATATCTGTATCAAGATAATCCTGTATGTACTGATAATCTCCGGTCATTATTATTATTACTGCCAATATATATTTTCGTGACCTCTCGATTTTTTTCCGGGGTATTCCGGTGCTTCTTTCGATTTCAGCTATTGGTAAGTATTTTTTGTTTTTTATGACAGATAAAAGTTTCCGGTCGGAAATAAGAAAATTTATTATTTCTGCACACATTTTTTTTGTTTTTCTATGCTTCGGAGAGGCATCGGCAAGCTCAAAAAACGATATCTCCCATTTATCCAGCTCTTTCTTTAGCTCTTCAAGCTCCATCCGCCTGTATTCGCTAAGCCTATCAATTTCATGCTTCTCGATTGACAGCTCCGCACTTAAATCCTTTTCCTCTTCATTTTCAGAATAGTATGTACTTAAAGGTATTACACTATTATGCCTGCATTCTTTTCTGAAATAATCAATCAAGCGTCTTTTTATTACATTACGAGCAAATGGCAGAAAACCGCCCTTCTTGCTGTTGTAAGCCTTAACGGCTTCGACAAATGCCATAAGGGCAATACTCAACTCGTCATCCTCACCGTATCTCACATAGCGCCCTGTAACTTTTTCAGTGCATGAAGCGATAAAAGGTTTGTACTCTTCCACAAGCTTATTGATTTCGTCTTCATTGTTTTGTATTTTCTCTACTTTTTTATTTATTAAAACAGAATGCATTCAATGCCTCCGATTTAGCATCACAAAAAATAATAATATTACTATGTCTATAAGTTATTACTATTCTATCAAGTTAAATTATAACACAACTTCAGCTTCCGTCTTTTACAACACAAGCAATCATTTTCCGAAAATAACCTGCCCAATTTTATGTATACTTCATATTATAATACTTCGCAGGTAAACATAAAAAATCGGGGTAAATTTTAAATTCCCCGATTTTTATAGTTTGTTTCCGGTACCTGGCCTGTATTCAAATTTTAGGTATTTGTGATGTGTGAATTCTCTCTGTATTACCCATCTGACACGGATTCACAATATATATTTCATATTTTATATTAATTCGAGTTTTCTCATAAACCCCCCCAATTCTCATTCCTGTTTTTACTAAATCGGCTCTCCTAATGTGTCAACTGTTCCACCATTTTTATAATTTCGTCAGCCTGCTCACGCGTTTCCGCTGTTCTGACTATTAGGTACAGACCAGCAGAAGACAGTTCTCTCATTAACGTTTCTATTTCATCTATCTCAGGATATAGTATAAGGCATTTTCCGGCATTCTGTATTTTCTTAAATACATCAATAAATTCACTTGCCTTGGGCTGGCCGTCCACTGTAGTCCACTGAATCGCATTAAGTTTTTTTAATGACAATATCATATCAAGATGCCTGATTTGCTCCATACCGTCGAGATGGTATGCGGAATAATCTAGAAATCCGGTAAGCTCCTCAAGTTCGGGCAAAACAAATTCCTCAAAAATCTCCGGTGAAAGCATTACCGATATATCCGCTTGAAGCTGCGCACTTGTTCCAGGCGCCCAGGTATTCATCCAGCCGTGTGTGCATCCGCCTTTGTTGTTCTCGCGTATGATGCTAAACAGCTTTGTCTGGGCGAAACGGTAGGTTTCAGATATTTCTTTTAGAGCTTTCCTGATCTCTTCCGGGTATTCATAGAAATCTGTAAGAAGTTCGTTGCCCCGAAGCAGTAAAAGTGCATCCAAATTTCCACAGTTATCCGGCATGGATATCATCATGTCATCACCGGCAAGACGGCATAATTCAGAAACTACTGTAAGATCTTCAGTCAGGGCAGGATTATTGGGATCAAATACAATCTTGTCCTTTTCCCAATTCTTTATCACTGGTTCAAACCAAATAGTTTCAGGTGTATATACAAAACGGTTTATCCCTAAGTATTTAGCATGTCCGACGGTTCCAAGGTTTGGCCAGATACATGGGAAAACCCTCTCCGCCAAAATATGTGTGTTCAAATCTATTATAATGGCGTTCATATATCAAAGCTGGATCCATGTACCACCTTCTACGCTCTTCTTGCGTTTTGCCTATCGGCTGTTCCTTATACTGTTTTTCCGTAACAATTACAGATACACAGCACCGGTCAATAACCTCTCTCTCCCAAAAGGCAGCCAATCTTTGGCGAGCTATTTCCCAATCTTTTTTCCATTTCATGTATTTATCACTATCCTTTGACAATAATTTTGAACTCTGTGCTTCTGTATATACCACCGGCAAACACACTGCCCTCAACAGACAGTTTCTGGGCAGTGTCATCCCATCTGAGTTTCCTTTCCGAGTATTCACCGCGCTCATAGGCATAGGTTTCTCCGTCATCGTCATAAAGTGTAAAGGTTGATGATTTGCCTGGGAAAATGTGAAGTTCCAAAGGAGTGTCCACTTTTTCGCCGGTATGCTGCACAACCGGACCCATAGGAAGAATAGCTCCTTCCCTTATACAAAAACAGGTATCTGCTCAAGCGGAGCTTCTGCTGTGATGCTTCCCGACTCTATACGTTTTCCTGTCCAAAAACTGTACCACTTCTCTCCCTTTGGAAGGTAAACATTACGGCTTCGTGCACCATATTCATATACCGGACAGACCATGAGCCACGGGCCAAGCATGAACTGGTCATTAATACTCAAGGCTTTTTTATCATCTGGGAAATCAGCAGCGACAGGACGCATAAAAGTATAGTCTTCCTTTGTAACCATGTGCGCAAGCGAGTACAAGTAGGGCAGAAGCCTGTAGCGCAGACGGATAAAATTGACAAGCGTGTCATATACAACATCTCCCTGAACTCCGAACTGCCATACTTCACGAGGAAAATCAGTGCCATGTACACGGAACATTGGCAGGAATGCCCCATATTGGAACCACCGCAGGAACAGTTCACGGTATTCATCGTCCGCGGGCCCCCTGTCATAGTGTCCATCGCCATACCACTGTCTCCAGTTCTTTACAAAAAAACCAACCGCCAATATCAAGTGTCCAGTAGGGACATCCTGAAGAGGTAAATGATAATCCTTCAGCTATTTGCTTTCTTAATGTAGTCCAGTTAGCCGATATATCACCTGACCATGTGAAGGTACTATACCTCTGTTGCCCTGCATAAGAAGAACGGGTAAGGTTTAACACGCGTTTGTCTGATACGGAGCGCTGGCCTTCATAAATACCTTTGGAGTGGAGCAGAGAGTAAGCACATACATATTCAGGATCAATATAAGTGGATGCTTCCTTGACATTTATACGCTGGCGCTGCTCAGGCTCAGGTTTTACAGGATCATCCGTCCAATCAGCTTCAAACGGTTCTGTGCAGTCACACCACCATGCATCAATGCCATGACGGAAAAGTCCGTTATATGCTTGCTTCCAGTACATTTCCCTTCCTTCCTTTTTAAACGGATTATAAGTAGAATTGTTAAGAAGCATTAGCCCGTTTTCGCTAAACTCCTGATGGTTTTTTCCCCCGGGAGCCATGTGCGGCCGGCCATATTGAAATCATAAGCTTTATATTGTTATTATGCAACGTTTCCATCATTCCCTGAGGGGTCGGGGAAACGTGAACTGTCAAATATCTTTTCACCCCACAGTTCACCCTCCCAGCTCTTCCAGTCCAGCACCATTAAATCCAATGGGATCCTGCGCCGTCTATATTCAAGAGCCACATGAATAATTTCTTTGGCGCTTTCATAGCGCTCCTTGGACTGACAAAATCCAAAACTCCATCTGGGCATCATAGGAACCTTTCCGGTAAGATAACGGTAACCGGATATGACCTCATCAAATGTTTTTCCCGCAACAAAATAATAATCCATCTCCTCATCCACATCCGTCCACAGGTATGATCCGTATCCATCATCATGGAATGTCATATCAGTATAGCTGTCAAAAAGCATGCCATAACCTCGCGAAGACCAAAAAAATGGAACACATGCTTTCATATTCTGCTGATACAGAAAACGGCTCTTTCCGCGGAGATTCAGGTAACCCTCTTCATGTGAGCAGCCCAGTCCATAATTGCCTCGTCCTCAGAGAATGTAAAATTAAGCTTGGTGTGGTAAGCAGTCCTGTCAAATACACGCTTCAGATGTCTTGCATCCACGCGTACCCCGTCTGAAGTGGTACGCTGACTAATAACTGACTGATCTCCATATTCATACCTGTAAACTTCTGTCTTCTGCATTTCTCTCGGCCGCCACTGATTTTCAGAAAGCAGCAGAAAGCCGCTTCTGTCATAATATTCACAAGCAAGTGACTGGCGGTTTATCTTGATGGTTAACTGCGACGTTCTCAGTGTAATGGAGCTTTCATCTTCCTCTCTTTCAAAAGGTACAGGAGGAGTGTTGTGCTGAATCAGCATTGGACTCCCGACTGTGGAAAAGGAATTATTTTTGGTGTAGGTAATTCTCGCAATACCAGGCATAACTGCAAAAACACGCAGTTTTCCCTCACTGTGTTCAAACTCCTGGCTGTATGCAAAGCTTTGATCCATAATTATCTCTCCATTCAATTAAGTATTATGTATTTTCAATATAATTCCTTGTAGCTCAACCCTTTACAGCCCCTGCCGTCATGCCTGAGATGATATATTTCTGTCCAATGATATATACCGCAACAACAGGAATACACATCAGTACAATGTCTGCGCAAACCAGATGCCAGTCAGACGAAAAACGCCCGAAGAAGCTGTATATGGAAAGAGTCATAGGCCACGACCGTGAATCGTTCATATAGTACAAAGGTAAAACAAATTCATTCCATGTGTTTAAAAAGTTTAGGATAAAAACTGTAATAATCACTGGTTTAAGCAATGGAAGGATCACCAGACTGAATAACTGCACAGAGTTGCAACCATCAAGTATGGATGCCTCATCTAGTTCCACCGGGATGCCTCCAACAAATCCGTATATCAGAAATACACTGAATGGTATTTGAATAGCTGCATAAACAAGTATAAGGCCTATTCTTGTGTTAATTTATATTAAGTAACTGCATTACCTTCATAAGTGCCACAAAATTGATGGGCATAGCAATAATTCCCATTATAATAATATAATACAGCACTCGGTTTAGTTTTGTACGATTACGCGAAAGTACAAAAGCTGCCACACTGGCGAGCAGTATACTGATGACAACCGCAAGCAGGGAATACTGGACACTGTTCATAAAGGACTGCAGCAACTTGCCTTTTTCAATAACCACCGCATAGTTTTCAAAATGCCACGCATTCGGAAGTTCTATCCCCATGGAAGACGCCTGTCTTTTATCTTTGAATGAATTAATAAGAACCATTAAAATGGGTATCAATACAACAAAGGATACAATTATCATGACAATGTTTTTAATGATTACAAAAAACAGCTTTCTTTTCTTGCTCATTCAGTCACATCCTCTCTGTTCATCATGCACAACACGAAATATCCTATAAATACCATAACCACAAACATCAAGGATGACATGGCGGTACTCAGTGCATATTTGCCCTGTGAGAATTCACGGAACACACAAGTATATAAAACTTCCGTAACCCTGCCTGGCCCTCCGTTTGTTGTCAGTACAAACACTATGTCAAATACCTTCAGGCCGTACAGCATATTTAACACGGTAGTGATTGTCAGCGTGGGCATCATCAATGGCAGCGTCACATACCAGAAGTTCTGCAGGGAATTTGCTCCGTCAATTTTTGAGGCTTCGTAGTATACAGACGGAATTGACTGCAGCCCCGCAATCATAATACACATTATATACCCTGTACCTCTCCATACATCCACACCGATAATTGAACCAAAAGCTGTCGCCGGATCCACCAGCCACTTACGCATTATAAAATCCAGTCCTATACTGTCCATAAATGAGTTAAGCAGACCGGTTTCAGGATTGAAAATGGATTTGAACACCAATCCTGTTACCACCAGGGATAAAACAGAAGGCATAAATAAGACCGCTCTGTGAAAGTTGCGCGCAAATATGTTTTTTACCAGTATAATTGCAAATATAAGGCCAAATACAGTTTTTTAAAACAGTTGTAAATAATGTAAATTTCAGGGTATTGAGAATGTACATGAGATATAATTGTTTTCACTTGAAAAAATTTTTATAAAGTTTTCGAAACCGACATAGTTGAGTTCTTTTGAATAACTTGACCAGTCGGTAAAGGAATACCCGATACCAACAAGACCAGGTACAAGATACAGTATTCCGTATAGTATAAGCGCTCCCAGTACAAAAATCGTAGGATAAACTTTCTTCTTATTCATGGTCTCCTCACATTATATAAATGAACAGGAGAAGAAAGTGCTTTTCTCCTGTTCATTTGTTATTATTTTTGCTTTTACTTCATATAAAGCCTCATAAAGACTTCTTTATTTTTAATTAGTCCAGTTAGGATCATTATTTGCATCTGCCTGTTCAGCCCTGCGCTTGTCAATATTCTTGACTGCCTCTTCAGTTGTAAGAGTACCTGTAAGAATGGCCGAGATGTCAATCCCTATCTCATACCACTGAGGGTTAAGATACATAATTTGATCCTGTAAAACAACACCACGTTTTTCATACCTGTTCATAAACTCATTGGTATAATCTGAGTATCTTGCATTCAAACCGGAAAATGGAAGGTTTTCATACCTTGGTTCATTATCAATAATATACTGAAGGTTTTCAGGACGGCAGAGAAAATCAATATACTGCTTAGCCTCTTCAATATGTTCTGAACCGGAATAGATAAACTTTGAAGGACCACATGGATGAACATTGAATATCTGATTGTCAAGCAAGGGGATTACAAACAACCCGAAGTCGTCAGCACTGCAGTTTTCAGGGTTATATTCCACAATTTCGTTTATGGTTCCCGGTTTGCCGAGCGCCATAGCATACTTTCCTTCATTCATGCCTTTGGGCAGGTCGACATATGTATTCGACATATAATTGTCTCCCCAGTAGCCGAGTTCCGCCATCTCGAGCAATTTGGTTTAAATTCTCCGCAAAGCTGGGTGCTTCTGCAAATGTAGTCTCGTTATTATTGAGCTGTTCAATAACTCCCGGATTAATTTCATTATAGCGTTCACCTATCTCACAGAACCACATTACATGATGCCAGCCTTCGGCAACACACTCGTAAACGGGAATTATTCCGGCATTCTTAATCTTTTCGCAAACCTTTTTAAACTGTTCATAGGTAGTAGGTTCTTCAAGCCCCAATTTTTCAAATATTTTTTTGTTGTAAACAACATAGAAATCAGTGGTGTTATCATAAATAGTCACACCGTACAGTTTTCCGTTAACAGTGAGTTCAGCCGCACTGAATTCGTCAAACCTTTCAACCCAGGGTTCATCGGAGAGATCTACAGCGTTCTTCTCGATATTGAGCTGGGAAACAAGATCAAATTTTCCACTGTGGTTTCCAAACAGGTCTGTGCATTCACCGGTATTGAGCTTTGTGAGAAGCAGGTTGGAATATTGGTCTGCAGGTACAATTTGAAAATCAATTTTTATGCCGGTCTCTTCTTCAAATTTTTCGGCAAGCGCATACTCGGGATCATAGATCCAGTCCTGACTTGCCATATAGGTGAGGGTAACATCGGACTTCTTCCCGCTGTCTGCTGCTCCATTAGAAATCCATTTCTCCGGTTTCCATTAATTCTTTCACAGAATCAATACTAATGTTTCCTTCCATAGGTCCAAAGGCTGCGGTATTAAGCGAAGCTGCCGCAGTTGCAATTTTTGCGCACTCCATCAGCGCTTTGCCTTCAAGCAACCCGCACAGGAATCCGGCATCAAAACTGTCACCCGCACCTGTCGGGTCCACAGGGACAACATTATACACCCCCAGATTAAACCTCACATCCCTGCTGAAAACAGTACACCCCTTTTTGCCTCTTTTAAGAGCAATTATCTCCATTTTTTCGTTATTAAAAAGCTTCTCAACGGCCGCTTCGATGTTTTCCTCCCCTGTAATCAGCTGTAGTTCCTCAACTCCCGGAAACAATACCGAGCACTCATCCATAATCGGTTTGATTATATCATTTATATCCCTTTCACCCAGAAGCTCCTGCCTGATATTAGGATCAAAACTAATTTTTGCGCCTTTGGCAGTAAACATTTTTAGTGTCTTTACAATCTCTTCATAAAATTGACGGTCGGCCATTAGTGAGCATCCCATTATATGGAAGTACTTCAGATCATTAATACTGAGTGTATCAGGGCATTTAGCCTTTACAGCCGGCGTGTCTGCTATGTGGAATATAAATTTCCTTGAGCCATCTTCGAAATAAGTTACAAACGCAACTGCAGTGGAAGCGTCTTTGGATTTCAAGACATGCGTGCAGTCCACTCCATCTGAAGCAATGCGGTTCAGGACACATTTTCCGAAATCATCATCCCCTACTCCGCCAATAATTCCGGCACTATGCCCAAGTCTTGCCACTGTGTCAATAAATATCGCAGGCGCACCGCTTGGGTATGGGCCCAGGAACTCTCCTGCTTCATATAACTGCATTCCGGCTTTAGGCCTCATTATCTCTACCAGGATTTCACCCATTGTCCAGATTTCGCTCATTTTATCTCTCCTCCCTTCCAGATTTATATCATTTATCAGCCATAGTACTCATCAATAGTTTCCTGCGCTATCCTAGACCATTCCCACAGCTTTTGAGGCTGGTATTTTACTGTACTTATATCTTTCATGACTAGTTCTATACTGCATCCCTTCGTTTGCTCCAGAATATTCCAGATCTGCCGTTTTGCTTCTTTCGGATCCCAGTTGTCAACAGCAAACACTGCAGGTGATGGTTTACAGGACATTACATATTTGTCTTTGCAAATCTCCCTTGCAACGTCCAATTTTGCCCAGGGACTCATGGACACCTTTCTTAGATTCGGTATGCGCTCAAGAACATGCATTTTATTGTGCAGTGGCTCACAGCAGCCATAATAGGATAATCCGAACTCAGATATCCAGCGTAATTCATGCTTTATCGAAAATTCCCAGTGCATTTCAGGTGATACCTCGGAAAAAATCTGAGCATTTCCGCATCCCCACAGTTCTTTTGTGGGAGCATTTACCGGATACTTGTCAGCTTCTTCCAGAGAGCTGCAATAACCATAACCTCCGGAGCCCACACGCACGTTTGTGTTATTGGAACTCCAAATGCCAAGTTCCCTGTACTTTGACATCCTGACCATTGAAGCGTCTACATATCTTTCTACAACCTTGTCAATAAACTGTGGCTCCAAAACCAAATTCATCATGGTTTCCTGAATACCAGTCACTCGGATCAGGTAATCCCATGGTGTAAACCATAAGCCCCTGCTGCCTGTAATCTTTACATCAATAATTCCATCAAATATTTCTTTCAAAACTTCGTAGTACTGTTCAGTTCGTTCCTGGTCATATATAATTTCAGGGTCCTTTATTTTTTCTATATCATCCTCATTGCTTATCAATATATTGAAATGCCGTGAAACAATTGTACTTGTTTCATCCGTTTGTACTGTTTCAACCTTTTCATCTATACCAAATCCGCTGTCATATACCACCATTGGGCATTCAATGAATGGTGATACTACCATGGTTGCAGGAAGGTGCTTCCACTTGTATATCTCTTTCCTGAGATAATCCTCAAGTTCCTGAGCAAAAGGGTGCTTTGTCCTTAATGTGAGTTCATCGTCTACATTCATTTCATTCCAGCAGATTTCATCAATAAATATTGGCGGTTAAACCATTTTCAGGTCGTTAGTGGATTTCCATAATTTTATGTTTTCTTGCATGGAAGGGTGATTAGCAATCTCAGCTTTCTTCCTGCCCAGTTCACGAAGGATTTTAATATCCTCTTCAGGAATCCTGAAATCAGCAATTCTTCCTAAAGTTATACCGGGCACCAAGTCTTCCCCAAACCTGTCTCTTACATCAAAATACTTATTCATTTACATCCCCCTTTAGTAATTTGTCTTGAACTAACCATAAACTCAGCTTCAGCCCTTCACAGCACCTGCTGCCAATCCCTTTTCTACTCTTTCCTGGAATAAAATGTAGATAACCATCATTGGAAGTATGGACAGCACAATAGCAGCAAACATCGGCCCAAGGCTGGTAAATCGTTCACCCTTCATATGCAGAAGGGCTACCGAAATAGTATGCATTGATTTTTTACTCAACAGAGTAGTGGAAAAAATCAACTCATTGTATACTGTCAGGAAGGAAATAATGGCTGCAGTTGATATTCCAGGTATTGCAATAGGCATAATAATTTTAAATATCGTAGTAAACATGCTGCATCCGTCAATATATGCAGACTCATCTATTTCCCGGTTGATTCCCTTAATATATCCTGTTATCAGGAAAGAACTCATAGGAAAATTAATTCCCGCATAAAGAAGTATCATACTGATATAGCTATCACGCATATTAAGGTCTGTAAACATCTGGACTATCGGAATAAGCATGCAATATGCCGGAATCATCAAACCCAGCAAATAGTATATACGTAATGCACTGCTGATTTTTAAAATATTGCGGGCAATTACATAGGATGCCATTGTAACAACTATAATAATTACCACTGTTGCGCCAGTAGAAAAAATAATTGAATTTGCTATGGCTTTATGGATTTGTATATTCCTGAATGCATCCGTAAAATTACTTAAATTCCATACCGAAGGAAGAGCAAACATTGTATTCCATATCTCATTATTATCTTTAAAAGCAGAGATTATAGTAAAATATATAGGATAAAAAAAAATTAGTGCGAAAATCCATGCTATCAGACGATAAACCAAGCCCCCGATATTAAGTTTAGACTGTTTTGTATTCATACTCCATTCAACTCCTTTAAGTCTGGTCTGCTTTCAGGAACAGTTTATTCAACAGAA
>JBMNNH010000002.1:0-21235 GCA_050953835.1 Acetivibrionales bacterium
CGGGTCATAAGAGTAACCAGCGGCTACTATTGCATTGTCTAGTGCCTCAATACCTGTCCAGTTTCCTGCTTTCGGCCTCGGAAACACACGTTTTAAAAATAAAATTATTTGAAAGAGCAATTGAGGGATCCATCGGTATATTTTAAAGGTAAATATGCATGCTGCTCCAATTATGCAAACAAAAAGAACCAGAATCCAAACGGCATTCTTTTCCCCACCGATGCTTTGCATAATTGAAATACATGTATTAAGTGATTTGAACATATATAACCACCTTAAATAAACAAATTATTATACTCCATAATATTGTTTAGATGGTAAATATGTTAATTAAATAATAAATGTTTATTTTTTTTTAGCGGGTTTAATAAAAAAGAGGTTTGTAAGCGCTGCAGCGACAGCTATTATTGCCAACGACAGAAAAGTAATTGTTTTTGTACTTTTTAAAAGAAGTGCAATAGCCGGAGGGCCTAAAGCTACACCAAGCAAACGCATACTGCTGTAGATACAAGTAATGGTACCACGATGCTCCTTCTCTACCCCTTCAGTAATCAATGCATCAATACTGGGGAGCGCTGCACCTATACCAATGTTTACAACAGACAAAACAGCAATCATCATTGTAAGGTGTTCAATAAAAATGATTCCTGCCAATGATGCTGCAGATATCAAAAAGCCTGCAAATATAATCCATTTCATAAGCGTTTTATGCTGGCCTATTGTTTTGCCTGTTATAAAGGAAGTAACGCAAAGTGCAAGTAAAGGGACAGCAATATATAAGCCTCTGATAATTCCCTGTATGCCGAATTTATCTTCCAGCGATGATGAAAAGTAGAACAGAGAGCCAAAATAGACAAACATTGAAACCAGTCCAAGAAAAAAAATTGTATAAAGCCATCTGCTATTTTTCTTTATTATATCTCTAACCTGTGAAACAAACTCTTTAAGTCTTTGATTATTTCCTGCCTGTTCTTTTTCAGGGACTTTGACAAATATTGCTACAAGTACAATGGATATGGCCGTAAAAACAGGTATTGCCCAGAAAGGAATAAACCATATCCACGCAGCAAAAGAGAACCTAAAACCGGACTTAGAACCTTTCCAAATGTATTGGCAGTTTCAATAATTCCAAGGCCCCTGCTTACATCTGATTCGTTATTAAACATATCCCCTACTGTTGGCATGACTACAGGGAATGCGCCTGATGAACCGGCACCCTGTACCAATCTGCCTGCAAGTATTAACCAATAAGGGTTTTGCATCTTCCATGCAGCAAACCCGGAGATAATTCCTCCTACACCGGCAATTGCAAGGCTGGGTATGATTACCTTTTTTCTTCCAGCTTATCTGAAAGATATCCTGCAAAAGGAATTAAGACAATTGAGACAATAGAATATACCGTAATTATCATGCTTGATTGGATGTTAGATATATTCAATTCATTCTCAATGGTAGGTATTACAGGTATAAGCATTGAATTACCCAATGTCATAACCAGCGGTATTGATGCAAGAGATAATAGGTCTCTGGTTTTTTTTTCTTCCATTAATTAATTATCCTCCGAAAAAAAGTTACTTGCTTTATTAAATACAATTATTTATATAACAGCGTTTATTGCTTCACAAATAGTATGAAATAAAAATCAAAATTTATTATTCTTAACTAATGCCAGTTATTGTGCTATGGTATTAATAGAAAGATTACTATTAAATTCAAACTTTTATTTGAAAACATTCATCTAAAAACATATAATAATACTTGGTACCTATTATAATGGAATGTGAGTGTGTGTTATGGCTGGAAAAAAATTTCACAATACTATTTGTATGTTAGTAATCCTAAGTTTGTTTTCCATCACTTTAACCGGATGTGCTTCATCCGGCAAGAGTGTTCCTGATGAGATTTATGAATCCGTTGAGGATAATGAAAAAATTGACCATAATAATAAAGAATCTCATAATAGCACTGAAAACGTTGAGAGTGCTGAGGATATAGATAATATTCAGAAACTGGAACAATCAGAAGTGCCTGATATTGAGAAGAGTAAGGATATCAGAACCTTGGCTCCTATTGAGGAACCTGCTCACGGTTGCAGCCCTTCAGAACATAATTTCAAGTGGGAAGTTATGAAAGATGGAAAAATTGTTGATGATTATATTCCTGAATATGAGGTAATATTTGCTGAACCTGAGTTCTATTCAGATGTTCAAGGTATAACCACATTCAGGGGGAATCCCTTTAGGGACTGTGCATCTTATTCAAATGTTGAAGTAAATGAAGAAAGCTTCGAAAAGGTATGGAGTATAAAGACTGGATACATCGATACATATACAACAGTGAACCAGGATGGCCAACCGGGTATTATTAAATGGACAGGTGTCGGGTGGAATGGCCAGCCTGCAACTGTAAAATGGGATGAAGAAGTAAGGAATATAATGAATATATTCCCTGAAAAAAAGCAAAAAGACAACCTTGTTGAGGTAATTTGTGCAGCGCTTGATGGAAAGATATATTTTTTAGATCTTGAAGACGGCCAGTATACACGTAACCCTATTGATATAGGATTTCCCATAAAAGGAAGTGTGACATTGGATCCAAGGGGCTATCCACTTCTCTATGTTGGCCAGGGGCTGGATGAAAACAATCATAACAAAGGGCCTATAGGATATAGGATATATAGTCTTATTGATCAAAAGGAGCTTATGTTTATTAATGGTATTGAACCATTTGCAATAAGGAAATGGGGTGCATTTGACTCGGTTGCACTTATAGATGGCAAAAGTGACACTCTTATTGAATGTGGTGAGAACGGAATTTTATATAAAGTCAGGCTCAATACCAATTTCAATAAGGAGCTGGGTAGTATATCAATTTCTCCCGATATAGTAATGTACAGGTATCATTCGCCAATGTATGGTAAGGTTGGGGCTGAAAACTCCCCTGCAATATATAAAAACTATGCTTACTTTGCGGATAACAGTGGAATTTTGCAATGTGTAAACATAAACACCCTGGAACCTGTATGGATAAGGTATGTGAATGATGATACAGATAGTACGCCTGTTATTGAAAAGGAAAGCGATTCCCAGGTTTATCTCTATACTGCTTGTGAAGTAGATTTACAAAAAAACAACGGTTATTCATACCTGAGAAAACTGAATGCATTAAACGGCGAGCTTCTGTGGGAAAAGAAGGTAAAAGCTTCCTATGATTGGTATAACAATGGAGGTGCACTTGCAACACCGGTCATAGGTAAAAATGATATTAATAATCTTGTAATTTTTAACGTTGCCAGAACCAGTGAAAACAATGACTGTTAATGCTACTCTAAAATCGTACCACATACCGGGAAAAAATTAGGCCACCTTAATCAAATTTCCTGTATGATTATGTTGACCAGACATCATCGTACAGGAGGAAAGGATATGATTAAGATGGCACAATTAGAGGATATCAGAAAAATGTACTTCATGGAAGGCCTAAGTATCAGGGAAATAAGCCGCAGAACAGGTATACACAGGGATACAATCTCAAAATATGTTTCCATGGAAGAACCAAAACCACCGAAATACAAGCTAACAAAAGAACGCAATCATCCGGTATTAGGCCCATACATACCAATGATCAAACAGATAATAGAAGACGATAAAACAAGGCCTCGCAAACAGCGTCACACAGGGACAAAAATATTTGAGACACTTAAAGAAGAAGGCTTCGCAGGGGGATACAATACTGTAATGGATTACCTGAGAAAGGAATACAGAAAGCAAAGGGAAGCTTTCCTGCCACTGGAGTTCGAATTGGGAGCCTATGCAGAAGTTGACTGGACAGAAGCATATTTTTATCTAAAAGGCAAGGAAACCAAGGCGCATTTGTTTGTAATGAAGTTGAGAGGATCAGGCGGATTCTACGTAAGAGCATATCCTTTTGAGAAACAGGAAGCGTTCTTTGATGGGCATATCAAATGCTTTGAGTTTATGAACGGTGTACCATACAAGATTGCATATGACAATCTGAAAACGGCAGTGAAGAAGATACTCGAAGGCAGCAACAGAGAAGAGCAGGAGCAATTTATCGCCTTACGTACCCATTACCTTTATGAATCTTCATTTTGCCGGCCAGCAAAGGGGAGCGATAAAGGCGGTGTAGAGAATGCAGGCAAAGAGGCTGTGCGAAAGTTCTTCGTTCCCTACCCTGAGGTTGATTCCTTTGAGGAGTTGAATGAATATCTGCATAACGAATGTATAAAGCTTTTGGAAAGCAATCCGAAATGGGAGGCGGAAAGGGCTGCATTGAGGCCATTACCGGCAGTACCAGGTTTGATGGTGCAAGGTATAAAGAGGCAAAGGTAAACCGCTATTCTATGGTACAGTTTGAAACGAACCGATATTCAGTTCCCACGATATATGTGGGAGAGAAAGTCACTGTTAAAGCTACAGCAGATGAAGTAAAAATACTATACAAAGGAGCAATGATAGCAAGCCATCCGAGAATATACGGGCGGTACCAGGAGCAGATAACGCTTGATCACTATCTGGAACTACTGCTGCAAAAATCACGGGCTTTGGACAACACAAAAGTATATAAACCTCAGACTCTGGCACCTGTTTATGAACAATATCGCCGGAGCTTAAATGCCAGAAGTCCGAGAGGTAATCGGGAATTTGTAAGAATACTTCTGTTGCACCGGGATTATCCCCCGCATGCTGGTAACGGAAGCTGTTGAAATAGCTATGACATATAATGTATACAGCTATGACGGTGTATTGAACATATTGGGACAGCTACTGGTCTCAGACAGTCCTAAGATGGCTCCTGTCAGCAAGGACAAGCTCCAGGGCATCCCCGAGGTTTTTGTAATACCTCCTGACCTTAACAAATATAGTGTTCTTATGTCAGGAGGTGGACAATAATGCCGGTCAACAAAATGCTTATTGAAACCTACTTGAAAAAACTAAAAATGCCTCAGGTGGCAAAAACCTATGAATCCCTGGCAAGAGAAGCTGCGGACAACAATCTGGATTATGAAGAATACCTGCTGTGTGTACTTGAACAGGAAGTACATCAGAGGGAGAGCAACCGGATCCAGAGAGGAATCCGGCAAGCGGGCTTTCCTGTGATCAAAACGATTGAAAGCTTTGACTTTCTTGCAATACCATCTCTAAGCAAGCCGCGGGTGTTGAAACTCATGCAGGGAGAATATATCCGAAGAAGAGAAAATGTCATTTTGATAGGTAACTCTGGAGTAGGAAAAACCCACATTGCTACTGCGCTCGGTTACGAGGCTTGTCGGCAGGGAATGAAGGTAAAATTCTACACGGCGGCCGGTTTAATAAATGAACTGCTTGCAGCACAGCAGGAATACAGGCTAAATAAGCTTGAAAAGCAGTGGCTGGCACCGCATTTAGTAATTCTTGACGAATTAGGCTATGTGCCATTCAGCAAAGTTGGAGCAGAACTACTCTTCCAGTTTTGTTCCTCCCGGTATGAAAGAGGCAGCCTGATCATAACTACAAACTTAGAATTTCCGAAATGGACGGAGGTGTTAGGCGATGAACAAATGACAGCTGCCTTGCTTGACCGCTTGACCCATAATGCACACATACTGAACATTAATGGCGAAAGCTATAGATTTAAGCAAGCTCTTTCAAAGCAGGCAAAAGCAGACTAATTTTTTATGAATTGGTGGCCTAATTTTAGGCCGGTAAGTGGCCTAAATTTTTATTGACATTTACAAATGACGGAGGCAAATTAATTGCGCTAGACAAAAAAACAGGTGAAGAGGTATGGGTTCTCGACATGAAAAACTATACTTGGAGTTCTCCGGTCGATGTTTATACAAAGGATGGAAAGTCTTATTTAATTCAAGCAGATTCCGGATGCAATATGCACCTGATTGAGGGAAAAACCGGGAAAATTATTAATAGTATTTTCCTTGGCGGCATTATTGAAGCATCTCCAGTTGTATATGGGAATATGGTGGTTATTGGCACCAGAGGGCAGGAGATATATGGAATCAGAATCAAATAAACATTTATTTTGAATTCTCAAACTTCAATATGCAGTTATCTGCCCTGTATTTGGAAATAACGTATTCAACAACCTGCCCACTTTTTGAGTAGAGAATGTTTTCTATCCTGATTAACGGTTGCCCTGTCTTTACCTGAATGTACTGGGCATCGCTTTGGTCTGTATACACTACATCAAGTGAGCATTTTGTCCTGACTGGAAGCAGAGGATACCTTCCCTTCATGATATCATATGAAGGCTTCTTTTCCTTGATCGCCTGTATTATGTCAGGAAACAGGTTTAATGGTATGAATGAAACATTTAAGGCAAGAATGGAATTGTCCTTCATTGAAAGGTATTTTACTTCAGCAAAATCAGTCTTTAGCTTAAATACATTATCAAGCCTGACACATCGGGTATTATCCACTTTATTTATAGAAATTATATTATGCTGACCAGGATTCATACTGTCAAGTATTGAGTCTGTAAACCCAGAATAATTTTTTACATCTATTGCAGTTTTTGATTTCGAAACAAAAGTTCCCTTGCCTTTTTGTTTATAAAGAACTCCACTGTTTGTGAGCTCACTAATAGCCTGCCTCACAGTAGGCCTGCTAATATCATACATTTCACATAGCTCCTGCTCTGATGGGATCTTTGATTCTTCAGCAAATTCTCCTTTAGCAATTTTCTCAATTATTAAATTTTTCAATTGTGAATATAAAGGCACATTACTGTATTTGTTAATCAAGATTTACCCCCCAAACTGGCAATAACAATTTGCCTTTGACTTAAACATGAACTTATTAATTAATGGACAAAACCATATGACTAATAAAAACAAGCAGTAATCTTAACAACACATTATTACGTCTTAGCTAATTTTATAACATAATTAACATTTATTCAACATAAAATTACTACTTTTTTCTTCTTTTATTAATTATCCTAATTCCAGCATTACGATATTATTACTTTAATAGTCACTGAACAGGCGTATTATCCTCCCTCTGTTACATATCAAATTAGACCCTAATATTTACATCAATTTCCTTAACTTTATTCTTATTTAAAACTGGTTTAATATATTCAGAAATAAATTCCTCAACCTGTTCCGGTGCTCTTCCAATATAATTCTTTGGTTCTAGAACACTTTTCAGTTCTTCAAGATTCATGCCAAAGGCGTCATCTTGAGCAATTCTTTCTATCAAATCATTATTTTTACCTTCTACTTTCACTTTTTTTGCTGCTTCCATGGAATGCACCCTTATTCTCTCATGCAGTTCCTGTCTGTCTCCGCCTCTTTTTACAGCTTCCATCAGGATATTTTCCGTTGCCATAAATGGAAGCTCCTCCAAAACATGCTTTTGAATTACTTTTGGATATACAACCAGCCCATCAGAAATATTAATGTATAAGTTTAATATTGCATCAACTGCCAGAAATGCTTCCGGTATACTAATACGCTTGTTTGCAGAATCGTCAAGAGTCCTTTCAAACCACTGTGTGGAAGCTGTAATTGCTGGATTTAACGCATCTACTATTACATATCTGGCAAGTGAGCTTATCCTTTCACTTCTCATCGGGTTTCTCTTATACGCCATTGCTGAAGAACCAATTTGATTTTTTTCGAATGGCTCTTCAATTTCTTTCAGGTTCTGTAAAAGTCTTATATCATTACTGAACTTGTATGCGCTTTGGGCAATACCACTTAACACATTCAATACCCTGCTGTCGAATTTTCTTGTATATGTTTGACCTGATACTGGAAAAACACTCTTAAAACCCATTTTTATAGCTATCATTTCATCAAGTTTCTTGACCTTTTCATGGTCACCATCAAACAGTTTCAGAAAACTGGCCTGAGTACCAGTTGTGCCTTTACTGCCCAAAAGCTTTATATTTGAAAGAAGATAATCAACATCCTCAAGATCAATCAAAATGTCTTGAATCCATAGACATGCTCTTTTACCAACAGTTACAAGTTGTGCCGGTTGGTAATGAGTAAAACCAAGTGTGGGCATACTTTTAAATTCCAAAGCAAAATCAGACAACCTTTTAATAACAATGAGTAATTTGCTTTTTATAAGCTTTAAAGCTTCATTAATTATTATAATATCAGTGTTGTCACCAACATAACAGGATGTTGCGCCAAGGTGTATTATTCCTTTTGCCTTTGGGCACTGCCTCCCATAAGCATATACATGCGACATGACGTCATGACGTACTTCCTTCTCCATTTCTTCTGCAACATCATAATTTATATCATCCTTGTGGGCTTTAAGCTCTTCTATTTGCTCTTCAGAAATTGCAAGGCCTAATTCCCTTTCAGCCTCTGCTAAGGCAATCCACAACCTTCTCCATGTCCTGAATTTCATATCGGGAGAAAACAATTGCTGCATTTCTTTGCTTGCATACCTGGAATTAAGCGGACTTTCATAAATACTTTTCATTTCTATACCTCCAAAAATATAAAAATACTACAGAATATACTTTATCATATTTTTAATATTTATATAACTAATAATTAAAAAGAACAAATACCACAAAAAAAGTAGCGGGTTTTCCCCGCCAGATATTTATAAATATGAGATTGATACCAGGGAGTTCCAAATAAATTGGAAAACCCAGACTTAATTATATTACTTATTTAAGAATTTTTCAATTCTATCTAAACCTATAATTATATTTTCCATTGAGGTAGCATAGGATAAGCGCACATGAGTATCAGCTCCAAAACCTGAACCAGGTACTAATGCTACTTTTGCCTTATCTAGAAGTATATTTGCAAAGTCATCAGAACCATTTATTAATATTCCATCAAGTTTTTTTCCAATAAGCTGCGATATATTCATCATAACATAGAAAGCCCCGTTTGGTTTCAAACATGATAGGCCTTTTATGCTGTTAATTCTTTCAACCATATAGTCCCTTCTTTTTATAAATTGCTCAACCATTACATTTATACTTTCTTGCGGGCCATCTAATGCTGCAACAGCAGCTTTTTGGGCAATAGAATTAGGGTTTGAGGTTGCATGGCTTTGAACATTAGACATAATTTTTGCAATTCTTTCATTTGAAGCTGTGTAACCTATCCTCCACCCTGTCATTGAATATGTTTTTGATAATCCGTTAACAATTATGGTCAAATCTTTTATTCTTTCATTGAATGAAGCAATACTTATATGATGGAAATCATCATAAATCAACTTTTCATAGATTTCATCGGAAACTATGTATATTCCTTTTTTTATAGCTAAATCCGCTACAGCTCTTAATAACATTTCGCTGTATATCATGCCCGTCGGATTGTTGGGACTATTTATTACAATTGCCTTGGTTTTATCAGTTATTACACTTTGGAGTTCCTCTATTGAGAATTGAAATCCACTTTTTTCTGTAGTATTGAGGATAACAGGCACCGCATCTGCCAGTTTGACCATTTCCGGATAGCTAACCCAATAAGGCGCTGGTATTACCACTTCATCGCCAGGATTGCATATTGCTTGAAATATATTTACAAGTGAATGCTTTGCTCCATTGCTGACAACAATGTTTTTAGGTGAATACTCTAGCCTGTTTTCTTTTTTTAGCTTCCTGCAAATTGCCTCTTTTAGTTCCAAAGCTCCTGATGCAGGTGTATATTTGGTAAACCCATCATTTATGGCTTTTATGGCTGCTTCTTTAATATTTAAAGGTGTATCGAAGTCCGGTTCTCCTGCCCCAAACCCGATAACATCAATACCTTCTGATCTCATTTTATTCGCTCTTGCGCTTATAGCAAGAGTTGAAGACGGACTTATTGACATAGCCTTACTTGATAGTTCCATCTTTTTAACCTCCACTAATTTTATATAAAAATAATTCTAATATATAATTATTCGATTTGCAAGCTTTAGTTTAAATAACTTCATTTTTATACAAATATAAATTTTGTTTCAAGTCTATTCTATGGGAAAATTGCAAGTTTATCATGTATAGTATTCATTGTGAAGGAGAATTGATATTTTAAGTTAAGAACAGGTATTAATTACAAAATTTCTATTGAATATTATTTTTAAAATGCTCACATAATATAAGCACAAGGGTTCGTGATGGTCGAGCCAAGATTATTATAGGGTCAAAACCAGGCTCTATAATAGTCGGCCAAAGGTTAATACCAGGTTTGTCCGGTGATGGGATTAAGAAGCTTGGTATTAGCCGGCGGGCAGAATACTATATGTCTTGTAAGGCTGTACTGCAGTACTCAAATATTGCAGTATGGTCAAAAAGGATGTATAGTATTCGAGCTAAGATTATCAAGAGTTCCGCAGGCATTGGATGGTTTGCATAAGCTTGCTGACTGGTGCAGCAATCCCTGTGTATGTTGTTTGTATGCTGGAGGTTTGTTGCAGTCGAAAGATTGCAGCAGGCTTCTAAGGTATTCTTGATAGTCGAGCAAAGGTTGGTATAGGTTGTGTAATGCTTGTGGACAGTCGAAAGATTGTTTATAGGTATGTAATGATTTGTATCGGCTGTAGCGTAGATCATCACGGGCTCTGTATTATTTGTTTAATAAGACGTAGTAAATTATACCCGGCAATTCCTTCAACCTCTTTATGGGAATAGTTTAATTTAAGCAGTTCATTAAACAATTTGTATAAATCTTCCACACCTCTCATGTCTTCTGGTAGGCATTCAATACCATCAAAATCAGCTCCAATTCCAATATGATTAATTCCAGCAATACCGGCAATATATTCTATGTGATTTACAATATCTTTTATTAAAGCTTTGTTAGTTCCGGTCAAAAAGTATGGGTAGAAATTGATGCCTATTACCCCTCCATTGTCTTTTAAAGCTTTAATTTGGTTGTCAGACAAATTGCGTTGATGATTGCAAATGCCTTTTGCGTTTGAATGCGTTACAATTACAGGCGAATTTGTAACATCCATTACATCCCAGAACCCTTTTTCAGAAATATGGGATAAATCTATCAACATTCCTAACCGGTTCATTTCCTTAATGACTTCTCTGCCAAAAAGAGTAAGCCCCCCTCCTGTTATACTGTCACTAACCCCGTCAGCAATTTCATTCCTATTATTCCAGGTCAGGCATATACTCCTCACTCCAAGCCTGTAAAACATTCTCAATGCAGAAAGGTCACCTTGTAGAGCTTCACCACCTTCTATTGTCAATAAAGCACCGATTTTGCCTGATTTAATTGATTCTTGTATATCCATAGAATTAAAACATGGCATTATATGCTCTTTATAGGTTGTTACCTGTTCATAAAACATATCTATTATCTGTATGGCCCTTTTCATTGCATATGCCTGTGAATATACAGGATCAATAAAAGCTGCAAAGAACTGTATGAAACTGCCAGCTTTTTTCATTCTCTCCAGATCAATATGGCAATTGTTTTTATACAAGTTCGAGCCTGTTTCCATTATCCTGGTTATTGTATCACAATGAGCATCAATTATTAACACACCTTCGTCCCCCTGCGTTCCACTTAATAGAATGCATTCTTTATATGATTTATACTTTCAAGCTCCAGTTCCGTGCCCTGCTTGCATAAAAAAATTTCAACTATGTCAAATCTTATATTGGTATTGCATATTTTGTTTTGCTTTAAATATATATGTGCAAGTCTAATTATATTTCCCTGCTTTTTTCTGTCTACAGCCTCACAGGGCAATCCAAAGCCTTTTCCGGTTCTTGTTTTTACTTCAATAAAGGAAATATATTCTGTATCCCTGGCAATTATATCTATCTCTCCCATTTTACCCGCTCTGAAGTTGGAAGCAAGAATTTTATAGCCCTTTGATATCAAATATTTGGCAGCATGCTCTTCCCCAATATTACCAATTGTTTTCCTATTCATTTTTTAACACCTTATACTTTTCTCCGTATTCTTTATCCAGGCTGCTGACGAACACCAGTATTTCCGCCACAACCTCATACAACTCGGGCGGAATTTCATCACCAACCTTTAACTTGTTGAGGGCATGGGCAAGGCCAGCATCTTGGTAAACCGGTATATTGTGTTTACTTGCTGATTCAAGTATCTTCTCAGCTATCTCTCCTTTTCCCAGTGCAACAATACTGGGAGCAGAGTTTTCATCAGGTGAATACTGCAGCGCTGCAACCTCTTTTACTTTTTTAATCTTTTCTTTTTCCATACCAGTACCTCTACACTTTTAAGTCAACCGAACCTTTATTGAAATCAAGTTCTTTTTTAATATACCTTTCAGCATTTAATATGTTTGTATCTTCACTAATAATTCTATACTTGATGTCAAATAGTTTATATCCTTTACTTGCCAGACCCTCATAGAGTCTTTTATAGTTTGCCTTAAAAAAATCAATTATTCTCTGGTCAGTCAGGCGTAGGTTTACACTGATATTTTTTTTATTGATGACTATTAATGAATCTACTTTTCCCATATTTGCTGTATCAAGAGATAAAAGCATTGTTACATCAGACGGGTTTATCTTTTTCTTTTTGTTTCCTCTTTTCAGAATATACAGCTCGCCTGTAAAGCTCTTTTCCCATGCTTTTAGAGGTATTTGTATATATGCATTATAATTATTGATATCATTTAAAAACTTAATACCGTTTTGAATATAATCAATAGTATCTAATATTTCATTTGATTCAGACGCATTTAAAGAGCTTAGAACATTTTTAATAATCTCCAGCCTTGTATATAATTCCTTATAAAGGCCTTTCACACTAAGTTCAGGTTTTGTTTTTTCTGAGTCAATTCTTATTTGTAGGTTTTCAACGAGCTTTATAAGTAAGTTTTCTTCTTTCATTACCTTTGGGTTCCAGCTTTCAATATCTTTATCAGATATGCTTGATTTTTGTACTATTTCATCTTTCACAGTTAATACTGTCCTTGCAATTATCCCGATGAGTTCTTCCCTGTCAGTACCGGGCAGAAGCATGTCGTTTTTACACTCTGTGTTCAGAAAGTCATTTATTTGCTTCAACAAGATGCTATCATTACTAATATTGTCAATATTATTCTTAACAAAAGAAGCCAGTTTTTCATGAAAGATTGGATTTGCAACAAATTCTTTGTTTTCATTGCTTTGAATACTGCCTGCAATTATATCTATGCAGTGCTTTATTGCACTAGTCAAGTCAAAATAGCTACCATTATTTTCAATAATTGTATTATCGGCAGCATTTGAACTTAGAATAACCTTTATCATCTGCTCATTAAAGTCCTTGTTATTCAATTTTTCCAGCATACTTATTAGGTCATCAAGCATTGAACTTATTTTTAGCCTTCCATAGATCAAATCATTCAGAAGTCCAATGTTTTTCTCATTTGGTTCGAGCATATTTTCAACAAGAAACACTGCTTCTTCAATACTTAAGCCCTTTTGTCCAACCAATGAACTTTCAACTGCTTTGAATAAATCCTCTGAAAGTGGTAAGTCGTGCTCTTTTAATTGAACACCAATTTCAAGGTTTTGTCTGCTTGGTTTAATATTATTCTGTATTAATTCCCGCCTTATTTGATGTTCTAATGAACGCACATCATCTTCTTTGCTTTTAACAGTTTCCAAAATAAGCTGTTTTTCACTTTTGCCGGCTACCAGGAAATCAAGCGTATCCCCTGGTTTTGCATCAATGTTTATTAACGATGAAGCACTAAAAACAGTGCCATCAAAAAGTTTAAGTAAAAGCTCATTAGTATTAGCTTCAATCACAAATGCACGGAATACATCACCTGTATTAAATTTACTCAGTATGTTAGAAAGGCTTTCATTTGAAATACTACCATTCTTAAAACTGTTAATTTGTTGAAAGCTATTTACATTCATACGAGACACCCCAGAATCATCCGGTAAATTTTTTAGTGAAGCTTATTCTATGTATCGGACAGATTCCAAATTTTTTTATAGCCTGTATATGCTCCTGTGTTCCGTAACCTTTATTCTTTGAAAAACCATACTGGGGGTATAGAATATCCATTTCGTCAATTATTCTGTCCCTGGTAACTTTTGCAAGAATAGAAGCGGCAGCAATTGAGACGCTTAAACTGTCACCCTTTGTTATTGAAATACACTTTATATTCACATCTTCTATGTCAACAGCGTCAACCAAAAGGATTTCAGGTTCTTTATCCATTGATTTGACAGCTTCCTTCATTGCCAGCTTTGTTGCATTAAGAATATTAATCCTGTCAATTTGTTTCTCGTCAATTATACCAATTCCATATGAAACAGCAGTTTTTGTGATAATATCAAATAGCTTCTCCCTTTTTTGGACGGAAAGCTTTTTGGAATCGTTCAGGCCTTCAATAAAAACATCCTCCGGCAATATTACAGAGGCTGCGACAACCGGGCCGGCAAGGGGGCCACGGCCAGCTTCATCTACCCCCGCTATCATCCTTATACCCTTTTTATAACAGTTTCTTTCATATTCACACATTTTGTAATATCTGGTATGTTCCTTTTGTTCTGCTGCCAGTTTTTTATTATACTTTTCAATAAGCCTTCCAAGTGAAAGACCAAACTTTTTCTCGATTAAATACAAATGATCAAGAGCTTGTTTATACTCCAGGCCTTTTATGCTTTCTTCAATACTTTTCAGTGTAAGCTTTTTTTCCAAGGCAAACCTTCCTTTTTCCTATATAATAATTTAGTTTTCTGTTTTCATAGGTTTTTCAAGTGTTATCCTGCCGATTTTACCACCCCTGAACTCATCAAGAACAATTGCAGCTATCCTGTTATAATCAACTTCTCCCCCTGCTGCTATGCATCCCCTGTTCTTACCAGCAATATGAAGCAGTTCTTCACCACGTATACCTTCAACTGAGGTAAGCTTATAGTGCCGGATAATGTTTTGAGGGTAAAGCAATGCAAGGGTTTCCATCAGGGATGATGCAATACTTACTATATCAATAATATCATCCTTTATTGCTCCTGTAAAAGCGAGATTTAAGCCTACACGGCTGTCTTCAAATTTTGGCCATAGTATTCCGGGGGTATCCAGGAGTTGAATCTCCCTATTCAACCTAACCCATTGTGGACCTCTTGTTACACCAGGCCTGTCTCCAGTAGCGGCGCTTCTTTTTCCTGCAATTTTATTTATAAAGGATGATTTGCCTACATTGGGTATACCAACTACCATTGTTCTGATTGGCCTGAATATCCTGCCCCTTTTCCTGTCTTTTTCAAGTTTTTCCTTAATTGCTTCCTTCATTTTATTCTGAAGCTGTTTTATACCTTTTCCGGATAATGAATCAATTAAAACACATGTTATGCCTTGCGCGGCATACCATTTTTCCCACATCTTTGAAATCACATCATCTGCAAGGTCACTTTTATTCATTGCAATAACTCTTTTTTTATCCTTAATAATATTGTCTATCTCAGGATTTTTGCTGCTTATGGGAATCCTGGAATCAATTAATTCAATTACAACATCAACTAATTTAAGATTTTCTGAAAGGAGTCTCCTGGTTTTATTCATATGACCTGGAAACCATTGAATATTCAATTGTCTATCCATATTCAAATTATCAGCATCCTTTTAAACATTCTATTCAATAAGGCCAATATCTTTAAAAGGCCATATTCTAAAAACAGCCTTACCTTTAATATCGGCATAATCTATTAAACCTATGTGCCTGCTGTCATGGCTATTCTGCCTATTATCACCTAAAACAAATACTTTATTCTCTTCAACCTTCAATGGGAAACCGGTACTGTAACTGTTGGTTATTCCCTTGGCATACGGCTCATTTAGTTCATTTCCATTAACATATACTTTTCCGTTTTTTATGTCTATAGAATCTCCGGGGACGCCTATTACTCTCTTTATATAATCTATCTCTTGCAGGTCAGGGATTGCTTTGTTTATAATAGGCGTTTTTCCAAGAAACTGAAAAAAACCGCTTAAGCCGCTGTGCACCTTAAGAACTATAATGTCACCCGTTTTTGGTTCCCCAAAAAAATACCCCAGCTTATAAACAATTAGCCTCTGCCTGTCATGAAGAGTATTTTCCATTGAAACACCATCAACTTCTACAGGCTCGAATATAAACCCCCTAATAAGAATTGCTATCAGTACAGCAAATAAAATTGATTTTATCCAACCAAAGGCTTCGTTGTGGAAAATAGAATTCTTGCTTTCATTTCGTGCCATAATTTGCTCCAATAATATAAAAGGGACTTTATATGCCCCTTTTATATTATTTAATTCTTATTCATTTTCTCCTACTTCTTTGTTTTCAACTGCTGCTTCGGTTTTTTCGGGTACTGCTGCATCCGTCTGTGTATCTGCAGCGGGTATAGTATTTACTACTTCTTCTGTTTCTTCTGCTATATTATTTAAATCTCCCTCACTGGCTTTAATCTTTACTCCAATCTTCTCCTTTACCCTTGCAGCTTTACCAATTCTCTTACGTAAGTAATAAAGTTTTGCCCTTCTAATTTTACCTTTTCTAATAATTTCAATATGATTAATTTTCGGAGAATGAAGGGGCAGTATTCTTTCAACTCCAACACCATATGATACTCTTCTGACAGTAAAAGTTTCATTAATGCCTTCACCTTTTTTTGCTATTACTGTTCCTTCAAAAGCCTGGAGTCTTTCACGGGTTCCTTCTTTTACCTTGAGAAATACCCTTAAATAATCACCTACACTAACTAATGGTAAATCCTTTCTCAACTGTTCCTGCTCAATTGCTTTAATAAGATCCATTCTATTCCTCCTCCCTTCCCAGGACGTTCATGCATCACACCAAGTATACAGTGGACCGCCCGTAATTCGCACGAATGGTATTATACCATATCAAACAATACTTGTAAACATTTTGTCAGAATTTCGAATCCTCCAGTGAATCAGCCAAAAGCTTCCTGTCATCCTCACTCAAATTGAGTTTTTCAAACAAATCAGGGCGCTTCAGGTAAGTAATTTTTAATGATTGTTGCCTTCTCCACCTCAATATCCTTGCATGATGCCCTGATAAGAGAACTTCAGGTACTTTTTTGTCAATAAATTCATATGGCCTTGTGTACTGTGGATACTCCAATAAGCCGTTGTAATGGGACTCATCAGAATATGCTTCTTTACTGGACAGCACTCCCGGAAGCATACGGCTTAGAGCATCAATCAAAACCATTGCAGGCAGTTCCCCGCCGGTTAATACATAGTCACCTATGGATATTTCCTCATCAACAATACAATCAATCACCCTCTGGTCAACCCCTTCATAATGACCACAGAGGATGACCAAATGCTCATATTTTAACAGCTCCTTTAGGATTTGCTGGCTTAAAGGCTTACCCTGTGGGCTCATATAGATGACCTTTGGTTTGTATGACAGGTTTCCGGCTACAGATAAATACGCATCATAAATGGGCTGCGCCATCATTACCATACCAGAACCTCCACCGTAGGGATAGTCATCAACCTTTTTGTGCTTGTCAGAGGAAAAATCCCGTATATTTATTGTATTAATGCAAATAATATCTTTTTCCTGCGCTCTTCCAATTATACTTTCGCCCAGGACCATGTGAAACATTTCAGGAAACAGTGTAAGTACATCAAATTTCATCCTACACCAGCCCTTCCGGCAGGTAAACATCAATTCTCCTGTTCTCAATGTCTACTTTCTTAACAACGCTTTTTAATGCAGGCACCAAAATCTCTGCGCCCCTTTCGCCCTTAACAACGTATACATCGTTACTTCCGGTTCTTAACACGTCCTTAAGTCTTCCAAGCAGCTTGTTATTTTCAAAAACCTCAAGGTCAATTAAATCGCATATGAAATAAGTATCTTCAGGAAGTCTTACTGCGTTTTTCCTGTCAATCAGAATATACAGATCTTTCAGTTGCTTAGCGGTTTCAATGTCATTTAAACCCTTAAATTTTAAATACACAAATCCTTTAAAATAGTTTACCCTGTCAACAAAATACTTCCTTATACTATCATTGTTTCTAACATATACCCATTCAAGCTCATTAAATCTTTCAGGGTTATCAGTTAATGGAATAACCTTCAATTCACCCTTTATACCCCTGGTATTAATAATTTTACCTATTTCAAGATATTCATACATAACACTGCCGCACCACCTAAAGACAAGGAAAGCCTAAAAGCAGCGGGGACATTCCTAAACTTAGTAATATTCCATAAATCCGAAAGGAGTGTCCCCTGGCCTTATAAAACTTATTCTTAAGCTTTTCCTTTTTAGAGTATTTCAACCACTACCCTTTTGTTTTCCTTAACTGCAGCTGCTTTTACTACAGTTCTTATTGCTTTAGCTATCCTACCCTGTTTGCCAATAACTTTGCCCATATCATCTGCTGCAACTCTCAGTTCTAGAATTAACGACTTCTCACCTTCGATTTCATTAACTGAAACCTCGTCCGGATTATCTACCAGTGCTCTAGCAATAGTTTCGAGAAGCTCTTTCATCATATTACCTCCCGCATCTTAGTGTTAATTGTTTTTCCAACAAAATACATATACTCGCTTGTTATCTACTCAATTATCCCAGACTTTTTTAGTAGGGATTTTACTGTATCAGTAGGTTGCGCACCATTTTTGAGCCATTTCTGGACTTTTTCACTATCAATATTTATCTCTGACGGTTTAACTAAAGGATTGTAAGTACCTACCTCCTCTATAAACCTCCCATCGCGAGGATATCTTGAGTCAGCTACAACCACCCTGTAATACGGGTTTTTCTTTTTACCAATTCTTTTGAGTCTCAGTTTTACTGCCATTATGTCACCTCCTCATTATCTATTGCCGTTATATAACAGACAGATGCTATATAACATCTATTAAAAGGGAAGCTTGAACCTACCCAACCCTTTTCCACCACGTTTTCCAGCATCGGACATCATTTTAAACATCTTCTTCATTTGTTCAAAGTCTTTAAGAAGCTTGTTTATTTCCTGTATTGTAGTCCCACTTCCCGAAGCAATCCTTTTCCTTCTGCTTGCGTTGATAATAGAGGGGTCAAGCCTCTCCTTTTTTGTCATTGATTTAATAATTGCCTCAATGTGGGACATCTTCTTTTCATCTACACTGAATCCTTTAAGCATCTTATTGTTCATGCCGGGAAGCATTCCAAGTATTTCATTTAATGGCCCCATAGTTTTCAACTGCTGCATCTGATCCAGAAAATCATCAAGAGTAAACTGCTGAGTCCTCATTTTCTTTTCCAACTCAAGAGCTTTCTTTTCATCAAAAGCATCCTGCGCTTTTTCAATCAAGCTAAGGACGTCCCCCATCCCGAGTATCCTCGAAGCCATTCTGTCAGGGTAAAAAGTTTCCAGATCACTGAGCTTTTCCCCCATTCCTGCAAACTTAACAGGTTTACCTGTTACTGCTTTAACAGATAGTGCAGCTCCACCTCTTGTATCTCCGTCCAGTTTCGTGAGAATAATCCCATCTATACCAAGTTTCTCATTAAAGCTTCCGGCAACGTTTACAGCATCCTGACCCGTCATTGCATCAACAACCAGGAGTATCTCATGGGGGTGGACGCTTTCTTTAATGTTTTTAAGCTCATCCATCAAGGCTTCATCAATATGAAGCCTTCCTGCGGTATCAATAATTACAAGGTCATATTGCTTCTGCCTTGCGTGTTCAAGGGCTGCCTTTGCAATGCTGACAGGATTATTATTATTTTCTAAGGAAAATACAGGTACATTCAACTGGCTGCCAACCACCTGAAGCTGCTTTATTGCAGCCGGCCTATATACATCGCATGCTACAAGAAGCGGATTTTTACCCTGCTTTCTTAAAAGACTGGCAAGTTTCCCTGATGTAGTGGTTTTACCTGAACCCTGAAGTCCAACCATCAGGAACACCGTTGGAGGCTTGGATGAAAATGTAACCTTTTCAGGCACCTTGCCCATCAAATCTATCAATTCTTCATGTACAATTTTGATAACCTGCTGTCCGGGCGTAAGGCTTTCAAGGACATCCTGTCCTACAGCCCTTTCCGATACGTTATTAATAAATCCCTTAACAACTTTAAAGTTTACATCGGCTTCAAGCAGAGCGAGCTTTATCTCCCTCATCATTTCTTTTACATCTTTTTCAGTTACTCTCCCTTTGCCGCGCATTTTTCTTATTGTTTCTTGAAGCTTTCCTGATAAGCCTTCAAATAATGACATTAATTAACCTCCATGATTTCTTTAAGCGCTTTTTCAATGTTTTTTAACTTCTGCCTGTCGGCAGGCTGTACATTTTCAATATTAATACTGCTTAATTCCTTAAGAGTGTTCTCAATTTTTGTTCTCTGCTCTAAAAATTTCTTTACCAATCCAAGTTTGTTTTCAAAATTATTAAGAAGTACTTTCCCTTTCTTTATGTTGTCATATACTCCCTGCCTGCTGATACTTAATAGTTCAGCTATTTCACCAAACGAATAGTCATTATTATAGTGCAGATCCAGTATCATGTACTGCCGCTTTGTAATCAACTGCCCGTAAAAATCCATTAATAAGGTTATTTCAAATATACTGTCCATAAAAGCACCCTAACCTGTAAAGCAATTTTGCTTTACACCATATTTTAATTGATTATATTACATCTGTCAAGAAAAAAATTATATGGGCGTATTTTCTATGTATAGCCCATATAATTCCATGTACATGTGTTCTTAGTCCAAGAGAAGGAGATTACTTACTTACTTAAAAAAGTGCTTCAACAAAATCAACAGGATTAAATGGCTGCAAGTCGTCAGCTTTTTCACCAACACCGATATATCTTACAGGTATATTAAGCTCGGATTCTATTGCAAGGACAATACCTCCTTTTGCAGTCCCGTCCAGCTTTGTCAATACTAATCCTGTTATATTGATTGATTCTCCAAAGGTTCTAACCTGCGATATTGCATTTTGTCCTGTAGTTGCGTCAAGAACTAATAATACCTCAAGCATTGAATCAGGAAGTTCTCTTTCGACAATCCTGATGACTTTTTTCAATTCTTCCATTAAATTCTTTTTAGTATGAAGCCGGCCCGCCGTATCGCATATTAAGTAGTCTGCTTTTCTGGCTTTAGCGGCTTGAATAGCATCGTATATTACTGCAGCCGGGTCGGACCCCTCTGATTGTTTAATTATATCCGCGTCCACTCGCTGAGCCCATATTTCGAGCTGGTCTATTGCAGCAGCCCTGAAAGTGTCTCCTGCAGCAAGTATTATTTTCTTCCCCTTTTGTGCCAGTAAGTTGGCAATCTTACCAATAGAAGT
>JBMNNH010000003.1:0-198597 GCA_050953835.1 Acetivibrionales bacterium
CGGGATTATGTGGAGGGCAACATCTCCGGCGATGAGATGCTGGCGAAGGTGAGGATGGATTAAAACCAGAGAGAAAACAGGTGTGTAAGGATTTGTTGCCACATTTTTTAATGAAGCCTATTGACACGTGATTATAATTATGATATTTATAATATAATTAATATTCGTATTATAGAAACTGAGGTATGCATATGCAGATTTGTCCGTTTGAAATCCAGCGGGAAATTCATAACCGCTTCGCAAAAACCTATAAAGCCTTCGGCGAATTTGTGGACTCTGGCGAACTGTGGGATGCCTGCCTCGCCGTCGTGGGGGACACGACGCTGATGGGGCACATCATATTCTGCAACGATATCCACCAAATCCCGCCGGTACACACATTCCTACGGGCCAACCAAAAAATACGGCAGGATTTGTCGGAAACGGAAAAACGTTCGGTAGGGGCGTTCTGGGGATTTGTATTTAAGTTTGTGTTTGGCTACCGAAATCAAAAGAGCGTGACCGCACGGGTCAACACGGTCAGAACCGCGTCGTACTTTTTTGATGCCCCGGAGGACATCGAAATTATTGCCGACGAAGAAAGGAGCGCTGAAAAATGAAGCTTGCCGAAGCGTTGATCGAACGCGCCGATCTGCAAAGGAAAATTGCTCAGTTGGAAAACAGAATGCAGCAAAACGCCAGAGTGCAGGAAGGCGACGAGCCCGCCGAAGCGGTGGAAAAATTAATGCCCGAGTACGAGAGTCTTATGGATGAGCTGGAACGACTTATCGTCAGGATCAACAAAACAAATAGCGAAACGCCCTTCGAGGATGTAACGCTGGCAGAAGCCATCACAAAACGAGACTGCCAGAAAAGCAAAATACGCGCCTATCGCGAACTGCGGGAGGCAGCCACCATCGCGCAGGACAGGTACAGCAACAAGGAGATCAAATTCGTTCGTTGTGTGGATGTTGGCAGGCTACAAGAAAAAATTGACAGCCTGTCCAAAGCCTACCGTGAGCTGGATACAAAAATGCAGGGTCTGAACTGGACGGTAGAGCTTCTGGAGTAAATGAAATGGGTAGAAGGCGGAAAGGCGTGGCACAGCCCGATAAGGGGCCAATCTTATCAAAAAGATTTTCAGCTTTGGACGAGAGCTTTCATACAACTGATCGTCGAAACTGTAAAATCTGACAAGTTACTGCGTATTGTGAGCACCGGTGCCGATTTCAGCCTTTGAGGGCGGGTTTGGGGGATTCATTTATGGTTCGGATTATCATCCATCGCGGCGGGCATGAAATTGGAGGCAGTGCGGTCGAAATCCGCTCCACAGGGGGCCGGATCCTGCTTGATCTGGGCGCGCCGCTGGACTTTGACACCCGCGCTGCTGCGGATATTGACGCTTTGCGGCAGAGAGGCGTTCTACAGAGGATACAGGGCCTGTACGCCGACGATACGCCGTCTTTTGACGCGATTCTGCTTTCGCACGCGCATCTCGACCACTCGGGACTCCTGCCCTTTGCCCACCCGGACATTCCGCTGGCTTTGTCGAGCGGGAGCAGGGTGCTGATGGAGCTGGGTACGCGCTTTCTTAAGTATCCGGTCTTACCGAACAGGCAGGTCATCTTTGAGATGTACCGCACATTCTCCATTGCGGACATGGAAATCACGCCATACCTGATAGACCATTCCGCCTTTGACGCCGCTGCGTTTGAAATATTTACGGACGGACGACGCATTGTATACACGGGCGATTTCCGTCGCCACGGTCGAAAGGCCGCAAGCTTTGAGAGATTTATGAGACGCGTCACGCCCGCGCCGGACGTCCTTCTCTGTGAAGGCACGACACTCGGGCGCACAGACGCGCCGGCGCAAACAGAGACGGAATTGGAACAGGAAATCGCAGAGCGCCTGAAGCGTACGAATGGAATCGCATTATTTCAGTGTGCGTCACAGAACATTGACCGCCTTGTCACCTTCTGCCGGGCGGCGCAAAGAGCGGGTCGCATCATGGTCATAGACCGATATACGGCGGCAACGCTCGCAGAGTTGCACAAGCTTGGAAACAAGCTGCCTACGGCTGGGAGGCATCCGAATTTGAGTATTCGCCATCCGATGGATGCGCAAAAAACGCTCATGTTGGTGCGTCCGTCCATGCTGGCGGAACTTTCGGCGGATGATACAATACGAAGCGGCGTGTTTTTCTATTCCCTTTGGAACGGCTACCGCAGCCAGCCGGGGCAGATGGAACTGGAAAAGTTTCTGGTCGGGCGAGGCGTTGAACTCGTGGAAGCACACACCAGCGGGCATGCAGATACACATACGCTACGCTTATTGCTTGAAAGGCTAAAACCCAAACAGATTATTCCGATTCACACGCTTTCTCCGGAACACTTCCGGGAATTCTCGGACAGGGTACGGGTTGTGCAGGATGGGGAAATTGTTGAATGCTGAGCCTGATAAGAAAATGTTAAAATGAGGAGGAAATTTTTCATGGGAACGACTTATACCAAAGCTGAAATTCTGACCAAGGTTAATGAGTGGCTGACGCCCCAAAAGATCTTAATGCTGTATGCGCAGGATTTTGTAAATTACACAGGAATTACGGCTGACACGAAAGAAAAGTACACGGAGGTCATCGCAGAGCACCTGCTGGATAGGCTGTCAGCCTTTGAAAAAATCGAAAAGATCACACGGAGAAGCAGTTACAATACCGGTCATGAGCCAAAGGAAATCGACCCTTCCTCCCCGCGTACAGAAGAACAGATTGCACGCAGCATGCTGGGGCATACATGCGATTACATAGGCAAAATCATTGACTACCAAACGCCGCTTAAAAATGTGCAGAGTGATGATGCCGGAAAAATTGATCTGTTGTCCTGGAACGAGGCGGAAGAATGTGCTTATATCCTTGAATTTAAGGCGCAAGACAGCCTGGAAACCTTGTTGCGCTGCGTATTGGAGATCGATACATACAGCCGCATTGTGGACTCCGAAAAATTGTTGATCGACTTCAAGCTCCCCTCTGGAACAGTTGTGCGCAAGGCTGCACTTGTCTACCGGCACAGTCGCATCCGCACCCACTTTCATGGCATAAATGTGAAAAAGCTGATGAAGGCGCTGGGCGTGGATCTGTTTGTACTGAACGAAGACAATAAAATCGTGGAAGCACATTATTTTGAGGAGTTGGGGGGATAAGCATGGCGATCATTGCAACTTCAACGGTAAAAAAATGTGTCACCTGTGAGTATTGGGGCGGAACGAGAGCCGCGAGTCCGACAGGCCGGGAGGTCAAATACAAGATCAGGATCACCGATGGTGACGCTGGCGTCTGCGGCAACAGAAGCTCTGTGAAAAGAGGTAAGCCGGTCAGAGGCGGGGATACCGGATGCACCAGGTGGGTGAAATGGAACCAGTTGAAATAGTATTCATTACCCAATGGAATGCCGCCAGGAATAGGAGGCCAATATGCGGACATTGTTCCTCTGGGAAAACTGCCATATGTTCGATGGACAAAGAGCCTATTGGGTTGAAGTGCCGCTGGAGGTATTCCGCAGCGATATACAAGGTTCGGTTCCTGGAACGTGTACCTATAGGGACAACTTGGACGCGTATTTACAAAGGGGTGACAGAGCCGCCGAGGATTTCCCCGATTTGGTGAAGAATAACCATGTTTACCTCCTGGTGCGCGAAGACGGCCTGGCATATGAAATGCCCGAGCAAACGACGCCCTATTCTCCTATGTGGAATGCCTATTGCCCTTTCGTTGTGTTCCACAAAAAAATTGCCAGCCTGTCGAGCCTGTCACGAATAGATGCACGGGACATCGATGAGGCGTTAAAGAAAGGCAGGCCGATGGACGGGTGTGGCGTGTAGCGCGCAGTACACTATGCAAAAAGATCGGAAAACACGTTTGAGTACGTTGCACTGCCATAAAATCAATAAGATAGGCGGGATTCATGGGGAATCCCGCCTATCTTATTATGCCGTATTCGGTTTGCCCTATTGGGTGGGTTCACAACATGTCTTTGTGACTTCCCGCCTTAATGGCGGGCCTGTTTTTTATTATGCCAAAATCCGCCGGGTATTCCGGCCATAAATCCCTCACTTCAAATATAAAAGGCACTTTGTTTCTCAACCGGGCAACAAGGGCAGGTATTGCTATCGTCAACGGTGTTGAAGTTGCAAACACCAGATCAAAATCATTCTTCTTCAAGAGATAGACCGACGCGCATATCATAAAAAGGAGAAAAGCCATAACTCTGCGCAGGTATGGCATATGCTGCGAATATGTTACATTTATAACTACTACGTCTAAGCCGTCTATTTTTATAAAATTTATTCCTTTATTGCTATTTCGGGAACAGGAGCCCCCAATAAAAGCTGAAGACGTAAGCACAGTAACCTTATGTCCCTTGTCTACCCACCTTCTTGCAAAATCATAGCTCCTGGTTCCTCCAGAAATCCAAGGAGTGGTAAAATACTGATGCAAATATAAAATGTGCATGGTAACACGTCCTTAACTGCTTACAGCCTGTGTTCTTTCCCAAAAATCCCTGATATTCAAACCACAGTTGAACATATAATCAATTATTGAAAGGTTACGGATATAATCGCCCCATAACTGCTGGTATGGTTCTTGCACAAAATTCGAGTATACCAGCTTTATATTGTGTCGGTGATACATCCCTTCATCCTGGTATTTCGCCCCTCCGCTGCCGGACAGGTATTCATCCGCCCCTAAAGTTTTACAGATGTTTATAATCCTTTCAGTACTGTCCCCTTCTACTTCCAATTGTGAAGAACACAGAATGTCTGTTCCGATGCCGAAAACCTTGCAGATATTCTTTATCAACACAATATTCAAATCGGACAGTTTTGTCCAATCCTGCATAAGAACTGATTTAAACTCAGCAAAATATTCATTGAAATGTGCTGATTTTTTATAGTTGATTTCAATATTCTGAAGATGTTTATGTTTCCAATCCTGTTCATTGTTTATATTGACGCGGTTGATTTTGCATCTTGAGCCCTCTGTAAAACTCACAGGTACTGTCAGCCAGAGTTCTCCCCTATGGGTTTTTATTTTGTTCCTGTTGATAAAGCTGCGTTTAACATATTGAACATCATCCAGAATCACAAAAACATCACTTTTATAAATTTTGTAGAAGTAACCCATCCAAGGAATATAATTGGGCTGATGCACTGCAACTCTCATTAACTCACTTCTTTCCTTAATTAATAAAATACCTTGATACCTCAAAAGCTTCCGCCAGGTAGCAACCGGCCTGGATTCCCCTGACCCTTGCCAGTCCGTATATAAAATCCTTGCTGAAATAGTGCTTGTGCTTTTGGGATTCATAGCATTCAAGAGCCTTTACTTTTGCTTCCATATGCCCTTCATTAAGCTTTACAAAGCAGGTAGCATTCATGGTTATATTATTCCAGGGCAGCTCGTACGCCAGTACGGTAGTATTCTTGAATGCCCTTAGGCTTTCGCCTGCAATAACAGCATGGTCCTGGTGGACATCATGACTGGAAGGGGCTATGACCAGATCAGGCTTTATTTCATTTCTGAACTTAATCAGATCCTCTAGGATATCCTGCCTGCAATATGAAAAAGTTCTGACCTTATAATTCAGCACAAAAAGGTTGCCGTCTTTGATTCCAAGAGCTGCTGAGGCTCTCTTGCATTCCGACCTAAGGATATCTTCTGGTAAGCACTCCGGTACAGATTTCTCTGCTGCTGAGAAGGCTATGTGATAGATTTCGCATTCTCGGTCGGCCAGCTTGGAAATAAAACCGCCGGCTCCCAGCTCCCCATCGTCGGTATGGGGGGATAGCAGTATTACCCTGCTATACATCCTTTCCACCTTCCAGGTTCCTGTAGCAGCCAATAAGCATTCCCTCCACAATCTGCCAGTTGTAACGGGTTTCAAAAGCCTTCCTTGAGTTTTCACCCAACCCTTTCATATATTCCCTGCTTGAACACAGCCTTTCCAAACTGTCTGCAATCCTTTCAGGCACCAATGGATCGGCGGTAACGCCGCAGCATAATTCATCCACTACCCTGGAGTTTAATGGCAGGTTACTGGCATATATGGGCAAGGAGCACATCATATATTCAAAAACCTTTACCGCAATTGAATTCAGATTACGTTTTTCCGGGTAATCATTGATAAACCCAAAGTCACACTGCGACATCATATTTATAATAGACCGGTGGTCTTTTTTCTCTACTATTTTTATCCTGTCATCCAAGCAATTGTGTTTTATACACTTTTCAACCTTCCTCAGAAAACTGCTGCTGCCCCAGCCCGCAAAAACCATTGAGACCTTCAGTCCCCTTTCTTTAAGTATCCTTGCCGCTTCAATAAGTTCAAATATTCCCCTTTCCTTATACATACCTCCTGCAAAAATACCCACTGTAAAACCTTCTCTTTTTAATCGGCTCACTATCGGATCATCAGCATAATACAGACTCTCATAATTTCTTGCATAGTTTGGTAATAGATATGCTTTACACCCCCAGGCCCTAAACCTTTCAACCAGTTCGCTGCAAACCGTGAGCACGCAGTCAGCCCTTCGGGCATAATACCTTTCCATGGCATATACCAGGATATACACCAACTGCCTTATCAATGGTGGAAATCTCTCTGCAAACTGTTCAGGGTGGTACTCGTGTGAATCATAGATTACTTTTGCGCCGGTTTTTTTCTTAATCCACGTGCCAATGGCTAATGTATGCGGTTCATGGCAGTGGTAGGCATCGGCTTTGCACTGCAGCGCCTTTTTGTATAAATCCTTTAGTAATACGAACTTCCTTAAGGTTGGGAATATTCCCCTTTTTTTAAATCCAAGGACCTTTATTCCCCCTATTTCCTCATACTCCTTGTCATGGGGGGCAATAAGAATGATGTCATCATATCCGCCATTCTTTAATGAAAGGGCTTCCCTGCCGAAAACCCGTTCATCCGACACATCATGGCTTGCTGTTAATATACATATTTTCATTATCTTTAGACCTCCGTCAATTTCTCCAGCGCTAGGAAATTAAGTGAAGCAAACAACCAGAAAGGCTTATAGAAGATAATACCATCTCCTGAAATAAAATTATTTAAAAATATTGTGACCCAGGCTATTACCAGAATTAGTGCTGTTTCCCTGTCTTTACTACGGATTTCCAGTATTTGTTTAAATATCACCCAACATATCCCTGCCATCGTACAGAGCTTAACCAGGCCACCATCTTAACCAGGCCACCATTAAGCAAGTCACTGAGAAACATGTTGTGAGGATACTCGGAATTAAGCTCCGCGGTAAACACCCGGCTGTAATAATAACTATCATATCCGGTTCCTTTGCCGAATAGGATGCCAGGCAGATTGTAGCGGTTGAATTCTTCAAAGGCCAAAGCCCATCTGGCGAGCCTGCTGTTGTAACCTTCTATACTATAAAGCGTATCATATCGTTTTGTCAGGGATAACCCGTTATATAAATCAAGGGTTTTAAACTCCTGCATCACCATTGTGAAAACAAAGAAAGCCAGAGCACAAAAAACGACAAGGCCGGCAACTGCCTGTACAAGCCTCTTTTTTCTAAACAGGGCGGTTATATAATGAAAAGTTATTATAAAAGACACTACCACCAGAAGCAATACAGACCGTCTTGAACCTGAGAGCAGGACAATTGTTGCATTAAATACTGCCGCCATGACTGCCAGTGGAACTGAAAGCACCCTGCTTAAACTGCTGTTTATAAGTACGGACAATAGAATGCCTGTTCCAATAATTATCTGGGTTCCAAATGTGTTGTAATCTGTAAACAGGGATACCCTGCTGCTGTAAACAAAGTTTTCCATGCTGCCGGAAAAGAACGCCCATGCAGAAAGTATGGAAATGGTTGTAGAGGCACATCCCAATACAATAAAAACTCCATATATCTCTCTTTTGCTGTCAAACTGCATTATTATTAAGGCCGATAACACAGCCGCTGCAATGTGGCCTTTATATCTCTCAATAGAAAAAACCGGTATCTCCGAGTAGATTATACCCAGAAGATCCAGCAGAAAATACAAGGATAGCATGATCACAAGCCACTTGTTAAGCGGCTTTATGGCCACCTTCATTTTTTGTTTGCTTATCAGGATGTGGAATACGAAAAAAACCAGGCTGATTTTCAGAAGCATAAAATTTATCTTCATGCCTAACACCAAAGGAGGTGTAACCATCTCAACCCACAAAAAAAATATAGTCAGTATCAGCAGAGCTTTTGAAGCTTTCCCTGCTAAATCCACAATACTCTTATTCATTCAGCATCCCGTAAATATCAATTAGTTTGGTTTTCTCAATATTCCAGTTATATTTCCACATCCCGTTATACACACAGTTCTCCTTCATCCTGTCATATACATGCCGGTTTTTTTCACTAAGGATGAAATTTACCTTTTCTGCAATATCCAGAGGTGAATCCGGATCGATAACCATGCCCATGCCCTCATCCCTTGCAAGCTTGCCCAGCTCAGGAAAATCACTGGCAAGGAAAGGTACTCCTGCCAGAATATACTCCCACACTTTGTTTGGTGACGAGTAGTAATAGCTCAGGCATGTATTCTGTGATGTTACTACTCCCAGGTCTGAGCTTATTGTATACCCCAATACCTTATCAGGGTCAACCCCTTTCTTAATAAATAGTTTTCCAGAAAGCCCTGATGCGGATACGGCATCTTCCAGTACCCTGTACAGCGGTCCGAAACCCATAATAACCAGTACAATACCTGAGTCAACATAATCCCAGGCCTTCAATAAGTTCTCCAGGCCTCTTCCCTCCATTAAAGCCCCCAGGTACAATACAATTTTGCAATCCTTGTTTATACCCAGTTCCTGCCTTAGCAGGCTTTTATTGTTCAAGGCTGCCGGTTTTTCAGGTACGTTCCTGATTACATAAACCTTGTCCAGGCTGTACTTTTGCTCAAGGTAACGGGCTATGGAAGCGTTTACTGTTATATTTACATCAGTCTTCCTCATCAGCCTCCTTTCCTTTAAAACAACAATCCATCCTCTTAACGCTCCGCGAAGCCCCGTAAATTCGCTGCTTCCACTCCATAACTCGTGCGAGTCGTAAACAACTTTTTTATTTGTAAGATTTTTCAGTCTGATACCTATCGCCAATGTCGCGATGTCATGGCAGTGATATATATCGGGATTGAGTTTTTCAGCCATCTGAAGCGTTTTAAGGTAGTATTCCGTATTGAAAAACCGTGCCGCCAAGTGTATTATTAACCCTGAAAAAAGTTTGCCGATCGCTCCTGCCTTTTGCATAAACCTTCTATATTTATTAATTAGTCTTTCAGTTTCAAGCTCTGTCACATATACACTGATTCCCTTGTAATCCAGGCACATTCCTTTTTTTCCATAAAGAAGCACACATACATTATGTCCTGCTCCGGTCAGCGCAGTGGCTTCCCTCAGTACCCTGCTGTCATGTTTGAAGGATTGGAAATCACTCTTTAAAATCATGCATACCTTCATGACCCAGCCCCCTTATATCAATTCGCTTGAACTCTCTGCACTTGTTTGTTGAATACCGTCCTATTATGAGCTTGATAAGCATTTTAACAGATAAAAAGAATGAACTCTCCCAATTGTCTGGATGGGCAAGGAAAACAATAAGTTTTTGGCCATCCATTATACATTCTATTGGGTTCGTACGGTATGCAAACCCATAATTATTTAGAACGTTGGTATCCATTATATGAACATCGACATACTTTTCATAGAATTCCCTATCATAGGCTTCGCTGACAATTCCATAATCCCTGTAATCCTGTGACTCCAGAAGCACATTATTTGATACCTGCAGCTCCGAGTTCCTTCTATGCCCATGGCTGGCAGCAGTTTTTATATCTATCCCTGTTATTTCCTTAAACAGCCTTATTTCCTTTTTTAAAATTTCCCTGCATTTTTTTATATCTTCCCATGTAACCCTATTGACACCGGTTGCAGTACAGTATTCGGCCAGGGTTTCATAGTGAAGCCCTACTTCAAAGCCATCTTTGACCATATCCGCAATAAGCTGTTTGTCCAATGTGCACCATCTGAAATACCAGGTTGATTTCACACCGTACGACCTTTCTATATCGAACATTTGTCTGGAGCATTTCGAAAAGCTGTCAATATCATGCCTCAGTATCATAACTTTTCTGCCGGTTCCCCTATAGTTTTCCAGATAATCTATATAAGATGTTATTATATAGCCTTTTTCAAGTGCCAATTTTATATAGAGTTCATAGTAGTCCAGCCTTCCGCCTATCAAAACCTGTTCCAATAAAAAGTAAAGCCCTTTATCCATTCTCTTTCCAGTTTTGAGGATTTTTTCTATTTTACTTTCCATGTCATAATAACATCCCTTCCGCTAAGCCCAATTCCATTCTTTTCATTGATTTTCTCCAGTATTCTGCAATAGTTAGTATTCCAGTCCAGAAGTCTGTGGTTATGGAAAGACGTATTATGGACGAGTAAAGTGAATACCCCTTTATATTTCCTCACAATATCCATATAAAACTCAAGCCTTTCCAGTACCTCCCCACTGTCTAAAGCCAGGTAAGAGTGGTAAGTGTCATCCATGGCAATCAGAGGTATCTCCCATATATCCATAGTCCTGTTGTTAAAGATGTCATAGGGTTTATAGGGAACGCATATTCCAGCTCTGAAGCCTTCCCGCTCCGCATACCCAACAGTCGTATCATATAAAAGCCCGCACTTCTCCTGAATCCTCCACGTGAGGGGAGCTTCAAACCTGAGGTAGTGCTGCCTGCAACCATATGTTCCGGTATTAATAATACCGTCCAGCTTTAACTTTTCACTCCATATATGCGGAAATGATTTGCAGCTGTCAAAGCTTCCATGGTACCCTACTTCAAAACCTCTTTCTTCTAAAGCCTCTACCAGCTTTCTGGCCTTTCTGCCCTCAATCCTGTAACGGCCATCAAAGCAGGTTGTTCCGCCGGACATAAAGTAAAATGAAGATGAGCATCCATATTCCTTTTCCAGTTTGGTCATATAATCAAAGGTCCAGTACGGATCCCTTTTGTAATCAATCAAATTTCTGACATACCCTGTCAGATACTTCCACGCCTCCTCCGGTTTTCTCCGCCTCAGAAGAAGGCTTGCAGTTGTCATAAGCACTCTGGCAGCAGATTTGTTATCATAAGTGGAAATCCAGTCAACATCGTGGCTTAAACAGGCTACGAAATCCTTCCTACCCCAAGGATTCATTCTTTCGCACCCTGTACCGAAGCTGTCTATCCACGCCCACAAGAGTTCTATCGCCTCATTTACCACAGGCCTGTGCAAAAAGCCATACCTGGACGCAACCGATTCCCTTGCAGGAAACCTGCCATACTCATCTTTATTAACGTTTTTGCTTCTTACCACCTCTTCATACCTGGTCAGCATAAAGAAAATGTCTGAGATAATATCCATATTCGTACATATTATTCTTTTGTCCGTACCCTGCTCCCTTATATACGGTTCCCGGTTATCACCATAAAGGGAGATAAAATCCTTTATCCCATATTTCCTGTACGAATAATTACACTTTTGTGCATACCGGGGAAGTGAGGTTTCAGTCAGGTAAGCCGGTCCGAATAACATGCTGCTTTGTTTTATAAAAATAACACCCGCAGCCTGAACATTGTCTATACAGCCAATATTCCCCCCATATAGGATCAAGATATCGCGTTCAGTTCCTTTAACACTTTTTATGTTGGTAATAAGCTTATATTCAATGCCTAGTATATGGAACACTGTGTCCAAAACATATTCTATCTGTCTGCAAAAATGCCTGTCTTCGGCGTACATATATATCATAATACCATCCTGCATTAATACTGCTTAATCTTACTTGTTGTGCCAGTTGATTCAACACTTAAACCTCTTAAGAACAGCAAGCACCTGCTTCCTCATCAGTACGCCATAGTATATGGCCGAGAACAGGAACCCTTCGGCAATTGTGAGTAAAACACCTATTTCAATCCTTGCAAGCTTTCTTAATACCTGATCTAAAAATACCTGTGCCATCAAAATAAGAATATACGGAAATACCGTTTTCAAGTTACGGTTATTATGGAAGTATCTTGTGGAGTCCTTATAGTAGTAATAAATATACAGTATAATATATGCTGCAAGGGTTGTTACCGAAGCAACCTGATAGCTGAAAAAAGGAACTAGCATAAAGTTCAGGGCAATATTAACAATTGTTGCAATAACAAAACCTTTTACCAGAATTTTTAGTTTATTGCTGAACCGCAATATATCCTGGATAAAATCCGTAATACCATATATAAAAGCTGTAAACATGATATATGGCATAATTCCGGAACCCTCCCTGAATGATTCACCCAAAAGAATCAACGCAATTTGTTTTGAAAAGAGCGAAGAATAAACTACAACAGGTAAAAGGTATAGTATATAAATATTTGTATACCTGTATAAGGTACTGCTGTATCCTTTAAGATTAGATTCCAGTTCCCTGAATAAAACCGGCGTAATTGAGTTGGTATACACTCCGATCATTGCTGCAATGCTCATTTCACTTATACTATAAACCTGATTGTATATGCCCACCGCTTCCATATCCTTAAACAGGGCTATTACATACCTGTCGCTGGATGTCAAAACAATCAGGCTGAGTTCGGACGCTATCGCCGGAATCCCATAATGAACAAATTCTTTAATCCGGCTATAGGAAATCCCGCTAATAAATATATTTCCCTTATAGGCCGGGGAAAAAATGATATACGCCAGCACCAGTGCATTAATAACAACTGTACTTCCAATAACAGCCCCAATCCTCATCCTTAATACAAAGGTCAGGAACAGTAAAAGTATAAAGCTGGAAACAGATATACAGGCAGTGATAATATTGTATTTAAAAGACTGCCCTTCCAGCCTGATAACCACCATATGAAGTTCTATCATCTGGGAAAGTATTGTCTGTATGCATAACAATACTACCAGTGTAACAGTGGTTCCGTTCCCTGAGAGGTATACCCATGCTGAGCTTACCAGTATAAGCACAGTTGATGAAAGCAGGTACAGGAATAATATATTGGAATATAGCAAGCCAAGGCTTTCTTTATTCTTATAATGGTTATAATACCTCCACAGGCAGCTTGCCAGCCATGAAAAAGTAAAAATTATTAAATAATTGAAAGTGCTGCTGACTATACTTAAATAGCCGTATTCCTCAGGCGTAAAATATCTCGTAAAAATAGGAGTTTTAATGAATCCCAGTGTCATAGGAACAAGCACTCCGAAGGAGTACCAGAATATGTCTGCCGCTATGCCCGACCTTATTTCTTTACTCATAGAAGCTCTATGTTTCCACGATTTTTAACATTTTTCATAGCGTTTTTTGTATCAAAAACCATCTTCGAGTTTGCCTGAATAAAATCATAGTCATAGCAGCTGTGCATTGTGGTTATTACCACCAGGTCCGACTCTCCCAACACCTCCCCCGTCAGGGCAATACTGGTGTATTCCTTCTCTTTATACTTAAATGCTGGAATATATGGGTCATTGTACATCACCTCAGCGCCAAACCTTTCAAAGTTTTCTATAATCTTAAGAGCGGGGCTTTCACGGTAATCGTCAATATCCTGCTTATAAGCAACTCCAAGTATAAGAATTTTTGCTCCCTTCAGCGCAATACCTTTGCTGTTCAGTATTCTCACAGACCTCTCAATCACAAATTCAGGCATAAAAATATTTATTTCCCCTGCTATCTCTATAAGTCTGGTGTGGTAGTCATACTCCCGGGCTTTCCATGTAAGGTAAAAGGGATCAATGGGTATGCAATGCCCTCCAGGGCCGGGGCCAGGGTAGAAAGCCGTAAAACCATATGGCTTTGATTTCGCTGCCTCAATAACCTCCCAGATGTTTATACCCATCCTGCTGCAGAGAATAGCCATTTCATTTGCCAGAGCAATATTAATGTTCCTGTATGTGTTCTCCAGTATCTTCTCCATCTCTGCCACAGCAGGAGATGATACCTTAATAATACCGCTTTCCAGTATATTACTATAGAGAGCAGCTGCTACTTCAGTGCAATCAGCAGTAACCCCACCCACAACTTTGGGAGTGTTTTTAGTCTTATATTCCCTGTTCCCGGGATCCACCCTTTCGGGCGAAAATGCAAGAAAAAAATCATTTCCACATTTTAATCCCGTATTTTCAAGAATAGGCTTTACAACCTCTTCTGTCATACCAGGGTAAGTGGTGCTCTCCAGTACCACAAGCATCCCCCTGTGCATGTATTGCGCTATTTTTGACACGCAATCAACCACATAGGAGGTATCAGGCTGACGGTACATGTCCAGGGGAGTTGGTACGCATATGGCTGCACAGTCTATGCTTTTAATAAAACTGAATTCCCGGGTGGCATGAAGCAGTCCTTTTTCCACTACATCCATCAGATCATCATCCAGAATATCTCCTATATAGTTCTTTCCCTGGTTTACCATATTCACTTTTTTATCCTGAATATCAAAACCTATGGTTCTATATCCTGCCTTTGCTTTTTCCACTGCAAGGGGAAGGCCGACATATCCCAAGCCAATAACACCTACAACTGCAGTCTTGCTATTTATTTTTTTAAGAAGGCACTCTTTAACGCTCATAATCCATCATAACCCTTACAATTTCTTCTATATCCATGTCAGATAAATACGGATGCATTGGCAGGCTGAATACTCTATTGCTAATGTTTTCCGCTACAGGAAAATCTGAATGCCTATATCCCAGATGGCTGTATACTGTCTGTAAATGGAGAGGTTTTGGGTAGTATATTGCTGTAGGAATACCTGACCAAGCAAGCCTCTCTGTAAAAACACGCCTTTCTTTTGAATCGGATGCCAGAACAGAGTATTGAGCCCAACAGGGCTTTAACCCGTCAGGTATAACAGGAGTCGTTACTATGTTACTTAATCCTGAGGTATACTTAGCTGCCACACAGTTCCTGGCTTCCAGCTCGTCATCGAAAACATCCAGCTTCGCAAGCAGTATGGCAGCCTGCAGGGTATCCAGCCTCCCGTTTATTCCTGTCCTGATATTGTCATATTTATCTGTGCCCTTGCCGTGTACCCTTATGGATCTCAACTCTTCCGCCAGCCTGTCATCATTGGTAAAAATAGCACCTCCATCCCCATAGCACCCAAGAGGCTTGGCCGGGAAAAAAGAAGTACCGGCTGCATCTCCAAAGCTGCATGCCTTCCTTCCCTTATACACGCTTCCGAATCCTTGTGCCGCATCTTCCAGTACCTTCAAGCCATATGTGTGCGCTATGGCCTGTATTCTGTCATAGTCTGCAGGAACCCCGAACAGGTCAACAGGTATAACTGCCTTAACTTTAAGCTTGCCTTCACTGATGGTCTTATTAATGGCCTCCTCAAGTAAACCAGGGCTTATATTGTAGGTATAGGGATCAATATCTACGAACACCGGTGTAGCGCCAAGAAGGCATATGACCTCGGCTGCAGCAATAAAAGAAAACACAGTCGTGAATACCGCATCCCCTCTTCCAATACCCCATGCCATAAGCGGCATCAATAATGCATCGGTACCACTGGAACAACTTATTACATGCTTCACTCCTGTATATTCACCCAATTTTTCTTCAAGTTCGGTCACTTCAGGACCCAAAATATATTTACCATGTTCCAATACCTTTTGTATGTTTTTATCAATCCGGTTTTTCAACAGGCTGTACTGCTCTGTCAGGTCAATAAATTCCATCTTTTTGACTCCCCTCACTCAGAATCCCTCTTTTTCTCTTGTAAGTCCTTCCACATTTACCACAGGTCAAATTAGCTTTAAGACGACTGCCGCATTCACACACCCACCCTTTTCTTCTCGCCGGGACTCCTACCATAAGAGCATAGTCAGGAACATCGGAAACAACTACTGCACCGGCAGCAATAAAGGCATGCTTACCTATGACATGTCCGCAAACAATAGTAGCATTTGCCCCTATAGATGCTCCCTCCCTGACCAGGGTAGCAGCATAAAACCTGCTGCCACGCTGTGGATATTTGCTTCTGGGATTCCTTATATTGGTAAATACCATTGAAGGGCCGCAGAAGACGTAATCTTCGAGTACTACACCTTCATACACAGACACATTGTTTTGTATTTTAACATGGTTCCCTATGCGAACATTAGAAGCTATATATACATTCTGTCCAATGGAGCAGCCCTCTCCGATTACAGCTCCCTCCTGTATATGGCTGAAATGCCATACGCTGGTGCCTTTACCGATGTAAGCGCCATCATCCACAAAGGAGCTCTCATGCACAAAATAATCATTTCTTTCCAATCTATCTTCCTCCCACTAAATCTGTTTTCAGGCATTCTGCCACCTTTTCCAGAATTTTGACCGTCTCATGTCCGTTTTTTCCGTCAGCAACAGTAATCCCGGTATCAAGGTGCTCAATAAAATACCTAAGCTCATTTTCAAGAGGATGGGACGGCTCATATATTATGCTTTCAACATATCCTTCCTTTTTAATCGGTTTGCCGTCCTCCATAACCATACATCTATCAAAAAAAAGAATGCTCCTGTCCAAAGATGTATCTTCAAACACCAGCATCCCTTTGCTGCCGCACACTACCAACCTCTGCTCCTTAAAAGGATGAAGCCATGAAACAAATACATGTCCCAGGATATTACCGGGATAACGAAAATGCGCTATAACGCAGTCATGAACCCCTTCCTGTAAAAAACACCCCACCGATGCCGTTAAGTATTCAGGGGGGCTACCAATTATATAATTAAGCATTGACACGTCATTGGGTGCAAAAGACCAGAACACATTCTCTTTAGAACGTACCGTTCCAAAATTCAAACGGTTGGAATAGATATATTCCAGCTTCCCCAGCCTGCCCGCATCAACCAGTTCCTTTATTTTTTTTACCGCTGGATGAAAGAGCATTAAATGCCCTACCATAAGTACTGACCCTGCCTTCCTTCCCATCTGCATAAGGTTCCATGAATCCATGGAATTTAGAGCCAGAGGCTTTTCAATAAGCACATTCCGGTTATGCTTAAGTAAAAAGCTCCCAATAAGGAAATGAGTTTCTGCGGGTGTTGCAACCACATATCCGTCATAATCCTCATTTATAGCCTCCTCTACAGATTGGTGCCATTTCAGGAGGTCATATTTGCGCACAAGCTCTTCCAGGCGTTTCGCATCCCTCTCTACAACAGCTCCCAGGTTCCCCATTTCATAAAGTGTCCTTATATGGTTTTCTCCCCACCTGCCTCCTCCTATCACACATATTCTCTTTTTTACTCCCCCATGGTGCATAGAATACCTCCTTGTCCTTCTTCAATTAAATGCTTCGCTGTGGCAGACGTGTCCAAAGCTCTGTCCTGCGTTTTAGAAAAACAAAAATGGTCCTCCCACTTTTGTTTGCATATGTGTCCTCCTTTGCCTCCGCAACCGGGCCGAAACTCCGGATGCAGGCTACGGATTGTTTAAAAAGGTTGTATCATTGAAACACTTAAGTCAACAAGCCTCGGTTGGCCGATGAAATTTATCCTCACTTTTGCTCTTCCTTTTCTTTTGTCTATTGATTGTATGTGTCCTTCCATTCCTAAAAGAGGCCCATCTACTACAACAACCTTCCCATTGTCTATAAAAACCTTTGAGCTGCCGATTATTTCGTCATATCTGATAAGCCTTGCTATAATGCTGATTTCTTTTTCTTCAATTTCCAGGGGACCATAATCATCTTTAAGTATTCTCAGTAATCCAGGCACACCCTTTAGCAGGTAGTATTCCTCAAGGCCTATTTGCCCGTTCAGCAGGATGTATCCGGGAAAAAGGCTTTTCAGCCGATGTTCCCACACGCCCTTCTTTTTTTCCTTTATCCTCCTTTTTGGTACCACTATCCTTAAACCTTTACCTCTCAGCTTATATTCCAGCCTATCCCTTACATTGTCTTCTTCTCCCGTCTTGACAAAAAGGGCATACCACCTGTCACTGTTGCCATACACTCCCCATCCCTCTCATCTTTTCCGTCCACCTTTGAATACCAGTGCAACTCTCTCTAAAATAATCCTTGTCTCAAGCATAAGACTTCGTTCCCGTATATATTTCAGGTCAAACCTGACCATCTCTTTAAATCCGTCATTTTGCCTTTTTTTTATCTGCCACAGGCCGGTAATTCCCGGCTTTGCAGACAGCCTCAGCACATACCATTTACTGCTTTGTTTAAATTCCTCTCCTCCCTGCGGCAGCGGTCCGATAATACTCATATCCCCTTTTAGTACATTTAAAAGCTGTGGAAGCTTATACAGCCCTGTTGCTTTTAAAACCCTTCCCAGCCTGCCAGACGGTTTGTGCTTTATTTTGAATATACGAAACACTTTTCCCTTATAACCGTACACATGCTGCGCTTCCAGGCATGGCTCCTTCAATTCCAACCTAATAAGCGGATACGCCAGCAGAATGATAGGGAATAACACCAAGATTCCCAGGACTGATACTGCTATGTCAAACATCCTTTTTGTAATCCTGTATAATATGGATTTGTTATAAGCCAGAGATCTGTTTTCTATAATGTCTTCCGCTTTTATCCTTAAATATTTCACAGAGCCTCCACCCCGTCTCCTGACAGTATCCGTCCGGGATTTATATTGAAAACCCTGTCCGCATACTCCTCCCCGGCCCATTTGTATACCTTTCGGTATGCCTGGAGGTACCAGCTTGTGAAATCCTCCCAGCAATGCGCATCTGATGCTATGAAGTGCACCATATTCATTTTTATCATTTTCTTTGCCAACCTTTTTACATCCATCCCGTAAACCCCCACTATGCTTGCCGCATCCAACTGTACCAGACAGCCTTTCTCTAAAAACCCTAAAAAGCTATTAAAGCTCTTGACAAAGCTTCTATTCCTTTCAGGATGTGCTAAAACCGGAACAATACTTTCAAGATGCAGCTTATAAATGGCCTCATAGCTGTATACCGGAACAGCATCCAGGGGTAACTCAAACAGCATGTATCTGGAATCTGCCAGTGTCACCGGATTTTTTTTATTAGCAAAGCTGGATAAAGCCGGATTTATAAAAACCTCGTAGCCCATAAATATTTCGATACCACAATCACTTGTTCTTTCCTTAAGCTCTTTGAAATTTTCCCGGGCTCTCTCCGCATTAAAAACATCCCAGTGGAAATGAGGAGTGGCAATTATCTTTTTAATTCCCAGCCTTTCGGCCTCCAGCACCATCCTTATGGATTCCTTAAGCGAGGGCGGTCCATCATCCACCCCAAAAATTATATGGCTGTGTATATCTACCATTTATGCACCTTCTTACTGCTACTTGCTGCTCTTAAGCTGCTTAATCCATTCTTTCCTGTACTTCCTTCCATTTCCGTAATAGTCGAAACCACTGTAATAGCTCTTATATTCCTGTTTACTCATATTGTTTAACACAACTCCCAGTATTCTGGCATTTACCTTCTCAAGCTGCTCTTTCACCATTTCTACATTTTCCCTTCTGACAATGTTAGGCTTTATGACAATCAATACCCCATCCGTCTTTGATGCAATAATTGCGGAGTCTATCACACTTCCCAAAGGAGGCGTATCAATTATAACTACATCAAACTTTTCAGACACAGACTTTAAAAACTTTTCGAATTCTTGCGATTCAAGCATTTCGACAGGATTAGGAGGCTTGACTCCACATGTTATGAAATTGAAACCATTTACACTGGTGGCATTAACCGTCTCATCCAGTGCAGCGTTACCGGCAAGAATATTGGATAATCCCTTATAACTGCTGCCTGCCAGCTGCTTCATCAATACCGGTTTGCGCATATCTGCATCCACAAGGAGAACTTTTTCACCTGATTTTGCCATAGATACTGCAAGATATACGGCAGTCGTAGTTTTACCCTCACCAGGGCTGTAGCTGGTTATAGCCAGCGTTTTGAACTTCTTATCAAGCTCATAAAACTGTATATTAGTTCTGAGCACCTTATATGCTTCCTCTGCAGGATTGTTGAGTTTAAACCTGATATTTTCAGCATATTCTTTCATTTCAACAACCTCCTATTTAATATCATGTGACGGAATTATCGCAAGTACTATCAGACCCAACTGTATCTCTATGTCCTCAACAGTCTTTACAGTATCATCCATATGGTGAAGAAGAAAAACCAGTCCAAGCGCTGTGACAAACCCTCCAATTACAGCTATTGTAAGATTAATAGTTATATTGGGTTTTACCGGATGTTCAGGCAGCTCTGCACTGTCAATTATCTCAATGTTCTCAATATTGATGAGATTCCCCAGCTTTTCTATAAAAATCCGGCTCACAGCCTCTGTAAGTCCCTTAGCATCCTCCGGAGATGAGTATCGTATGCTTATTTCTATCAATCTTGTGTCATTCTTAAACCTGATATTTATCCTTTCAGCGATTTCTACTGGATCCTCCCCTGTCAACCGGCATTCCTCAATCAATTCCCTTATTACCGACTTGCTCCTTATAATCTCACTGAAATCCTTTATAAGCTGCTGGCTTGCCAGATAGTCCCCTGATTCAAAGACGGATGCCTTACCATCCTCTTTATTCAGAATATAAAGGGTCATGCTGGATTCATATACCGGCTCAATAACCTTAAAGCTTATATAAGCCGATATGCCACCGGCCATGATAGGTAAAAGCAGAATCAACCATATTTTTTTGTGTAGAATAATAAAGAAATCTCTCAATCCCATGCGGTTCACCAATTCCGGGTTTTTATACTATACCTTTCACATAATCATTTAACATATCAATATATATTACTTCAATTATCCGGAATGTGTGACTAAAAAAGAATAAAAAGAAAAGCATACATGCAGGCTGGCTGTAATCCATATTATCCTACATATACACCCTTAAAAACAAACTAGTTCTATGATGAAATGTTATGGTACCAAAAATAAAGAAGTATTATTTCTACCACCTACGGGAACTTCCGCCTCCTCCGGTGCTTCCGCCTCCGCCTCTGAAGCCGCCACCGCCAAAGCCGCCGCCACCTCTACCACCTCTCCTACCGGAAAGCAGGACAAGCAAAACAAATCTTGTTATAGCTCCACCAAAGAATATCCAGTCCACAATAAGCACTATTATACCTATTACTACAAGAATAATAGTTCTTAAAGAGCTATCCTCCTCAGCAGATCCGGGCTCTGTGGAAGGTACAGAAGGCACAACATGCTCCGTTTCACTCTCAATTCCATACTCCTTATATATTTCGCTAACAATAACCGTATAGCCGTTCTTTATGCCCTGGGAGTAGTCTCCCTCTCTAAACCAGGGAATCATATAATCATCCTGTATCCTGCCTGTCTTGCCATCAGGCAAAGCCCCTTCAAGGCCATAACCCACCTCAATCCTTGAAGCCCTGTCTCCTACTGATAAAAGGATAAGTACGCCGTTATCTTTTTCCTTATCACCAATTTCCCAGCTTCTGAAAAGGTTCAGTGCATAATCCTCAAGAGGCTCGTCTCCAAGGCTGTCCAGAGTAACTACCACAACCTGAGAGGTGGTCTTTTGCAGCAATGCTATACCTGTTTCCTGGATATACTTTTCCGTATCAGCATCCAGTACATTTGCAAAATCATTGACAAAAAAGCCACTTGTTGGCTCCGGGTACGCCTGTCCAAGTACTACTCCGGGAATAACAAATGTTATACATAGAACAATAAATAAAATTGTTAATAAACGTTTCATGTTTTCACCCCCGCCTGTACCGGGTTCAGGGTATTATGTTCCAAAGTCAACCTCCGGCACTTTATCTGCTCCCTCAGCAGCCTCAAAGTACTCGAACCTCTCAAAGTTAAATATTGACGCAATAATGGATATGGGGAACCTTCGTATTTGAGTGTTATATTCTCTTGCCGAGTTGTTATAATCCCTCCTTGCAGTTGCAATTCTGTTTTCAGTACCAGCAAGTTCATCAGAAAGCTGTCTGAAATTTGCATCTGACTTCAACTCAGGATAGCTTTCCGCTATAGCCAAAAGCCTGGACAGTGCACTGGTAACCTGTGCGTCTGCCTCCGCCATTTCCGGTATTGTTCCTGCTCCCGCAAGCTTTGCCCTAGCCTCAGCAACGCTTTCAAATATTTCTTTTTCCTGTGCGGCAAAGCCTTTAACCGTTTCCACAAGGTTGGGTATCAGGTCGTTTCTCCTCTGAAGCTGGTTGTCTATCTGGCTTAGTGCTGCATTAACATCCTCATTTTTTGCAACCAGGCCATTATAGCTCCCAATTACGGAAAAAACCAAAATTAATAATACTACCACAATAACAATTAGAGCAATAGCTCCCTTTTTCACAATAAATTCCACCTTTCTTTCACAATCATCTTATTTATTATACCAGATTTCAATTATCTATTACCAGGCTTTTGGCAACTACATTCAAAGCCTTGATGTTTAGGGCGGTCAGTCTCTCTACTTCGTCTCTTACTCTATTCTGTACTTCTTGCAGCAGTGGTTTTATTACGTATCCATATATAAGGACAAGATCCAATTCAATATAAATGCCCTCAGGAGTATTCTCCGCTCTGAATCTGGAAATCCTGCTTATGCCTTCAATTTGTAAAACAACGTGCTCAACAATCTGAAACACGGTATAATCAGAAATGGTATAGCTTCCTAAATAGCTGAAAGTAGGCCTTACCACTGACTTCTCCCCCACGAGCTGGTAGTTGCCCTTCCCCTTTCTTCTGAAAATTTGCAGAGGATCCAGGAAATATCCTGAGAAATCTTTCCGTATTTCGAATGTAGGGACAGGGATAACATGCTTCCCCTGTTCTCTTCTTGAGGAAAGAGCCTGCTTTATTTCAAATTCATCAGCTACTTCGTTAATATATACCTTCTCATTAACCTCAGGTAATTCCAGGTTTTTAGCAATTTTTTCAACCATGCCATCAGAAGTGCCCAGTATCATAATCCCTTCGGGTTTATAAACTTCTATTGCCTGTTTTATTTCTTCCGCATGGCTTGAATCAATGAACACTGCTCTTTTTATTGATCCTATCCTGGTTTTTTCCTTTTTGGCTGATGCTCCTGCAACAACTCTATTGCCTTTTATAAGCAACCCGTCGTCTATAATAAACTCAATTCCTCTTTCTTTGGCAACCCACAAAGCCCTGTAGCTTTTTCCCGTACCGCTAGGGCCAATAAAACCAACAACTTTCAAAAAAGCACCTCCAGCTAAAGTATATCCTCGTCAAATTGGCAGCATGATTATGTCCTCAAATACCTTATTGAGTATTAATATTTTAACATAAAATCAATACTAAGATATATAATGATACAAAGAAATTTCAGTTTCCTCCTGAACAAGAAACAGTTAGATTACCAAGTTTCTTATGTAAGTGGAACTGGAACACCCGGATTTTTAAGTAAAATGGGGAAAAGAGAGCCTTTTTTGACCCTCTTTTCTTTCCCCGGACAATTCTTCTTTTGTCTATTCCGCTTCACCTTTTCTTTTGTAGATTTAAACGTTTTATCTTATGTGGAAATATTAAACAAAACTAATATACAAAAAAATACTATCAATATTATGTAGTATATATTTACGATTTATACATTATGTAGTATACACGATATATTTTATCATTTTAATTACTGTTGTCAATACTATTTCAAAAAAATGTAGAAAATTAGTGGTATTTGCTGGCATATACTGTCATCTATTTGCAAATACCACTTTTACACGGCTATATTTTAATTCCATCACAGCCATAAGAAGCAGAAGCTTCCTACTTCTTATTCTCACTCTTTACCATACTGACTATGCACTTTTCGCAACCATTACACATGAACACCCTTCCATAGAAAACATTTTTAATTGTTTCAAGGAGTTCTTTGTTCCTCATCTGTCCAGTGCAGTGAATTACAACCTTCTTGGGAGCAAATGTTATCAGCGAACTTACCAATAAATCATCAAAGTTGATTTCACCTTCAGAAATTTCATTTACAAATTCCTGAATACATTCATTTGTTATTTCTCTTCCATTTTCATCAAGCAGAATATATTTGCCGTCATATCCAGCAATAACATGAATTTTATCAAATTTTGGATTCTGAATATCTACAAAGTACCTTAACAACCTTATAAACTCCCTATATTCCCTTTCCATAAGAAAATCATCCACAGCTTTATCTACTATCTCTTCAAGATCCTTCATATACTCTTTAAGCCTGAAGTTAATAAAACCCTCAAGAATGAGATTATTGGAATTATCAAAGTACTCAATTAGTTTCCTTACAATTATATTACGCCTCCTTATTTGAAACAGGCTATTGAAAAAGTTTTTGTCCTCATTCCTTATAATGTTCTGTGCCTTACAGAGTATTTCTTTCCTTTCCGCACTATTAAAATAACAGTAATTACTGTTTATTATTCTGGATAAGAGTTTTTCTTCGTACTGATTTACTATATAGTTCCCCAATGCATTTGATACAAGCATCTTAAGTGTGTTATAGGATTGTGCAGACTTCTCTTTAAATAACTTGTTATCATTAATCATGCATATTATAGAATTTACCCCTTCATAATTTACTTCATCTACTGAAAAATTTATTCTATTACATTTTAACCGTTTTAATTCATTCTCAATATGGTCTTTTACCGAGCCGGCACAACCGTCAACTCCAATGCAAAGACACTGCATCAACTTCACATCCCTTCACGTGTAGTATATGTTTTAGTATTTTGTTGTATGCAGTAAAGCTTACATGCAATTTCTACCACAAAATATCCATTTATGACTTTATTTTCATTATTTTGAATTAAAATACTATAAGCTTTATGCCTCTACAATATGTTCTGTGCATTCTATTTCTCATATATTATATGTAGAAGCTATAAGTAAGTGACATGTCAAATTTTAATATTTTGGAAAATGGGAATAATGGATCCAATATCAATAATTTTCCCTTTTGACAGCATTACAATCTGAATATTTTTACCATGCAAAAAACTGCGGATTTTATCGGCTTGCCTGAGATTATCAATATTCCCCGTAATAGCCCATCTGTTACTGCTGATCATTCCGCTGCTTCCCCCGATAAAACCATAATCCAGGCCTGGCAGCGATATATTAACCTCAGGCTCAAGCAGAAGTGCTTCAACACCTTTTGATTCCGCGGCTTTCGCTATTCCACGGTCGGAAGTGATTATAGAATTTTCATTAACAACAGAGACGGCACATTTTGTATATCCTTGATTTACATGAACCATTTCCATACCTGCTTTATTCAATTCTTTTTTTACAACCGGATCAGTGTACTTTGTATTATGGAAAGCAAACTTCCCAACTCTTGCAACATTGTACGCAATATTGAAGGGGTAACCCTTTGCCAGGATACTTGTGCCACAGGATATATAAAAGCCCAGTTCAGTCAATTCCCATATCAGGCAGGGATCGGTTCCAGGTGCCGTTACAATTGTCCTTCCCCCGATATGGTGCAGCATAATATCAGGATGAAAAGAAATTGCATCATAGACTCCAGGATGCTTTTTTGTTTTAATAAGTTTAATGCCAAGTCCTGTGAGGGTGTTTTCGATTTCCCGGCTTATTCTTCCATCCACTACTGCCACTTCAACCATTCCTGCCGGTATATTCGGTACATCTATAAATCCCATATACTGTCACCTTTACACTCCGGATGAGTTAAAATAATCACATTTTTATTATACACTTCATAATATAACTATGGAAAGAATATTAAGAATCTGGCAAAAAAACATAAACCATGCGGTATTTCATAAATGTATATAAGACTAATCGCCAGCTTCAATGGAAGCTGCCGGTTATTTAGATAACCCGCGCCTTCATAAAGGGCGCGGATGTTTTTCTTAATTTGCATATCAATTATTTATTATTTCAAATACATATTTTTTATCCTATGAATTAATACAATTTTAAATGGAAATACTACACTTAAAAAATAAGGAAGGGAGATGCCACAATGCATAGAACGCCTTTGGATAGATTGGCACTTGTAATTGTTATTATCGGAGCGCTTAACTGGCTGCTTATTGGGCTTTTCGAATATGACTTGGTCGCAGAAATATTCGGAGGTCAAACATCCTTCGCCAGTAAAGCAATTTACACCATAGTAGGAATCGCAGGATTATACTCCATCAGTTTGTTATTCAGGGAAACTGTACCCGCAAAGGAATAGGAACAGGACTTATTTCACATAATATAATAACAATAATTGGTGTAATAAAAATTACTCAATTTACAAATCATAAAAATACGCTATTAATCGCAATTTGATGGCGAATACAAAATGTAAGGAGGTTTCTGCTGATGGCAAGAAATAACCGAAGCAAAACTCAGTTTGAAAACATGAAGTTTGAGATTGCGAATCAGGTAGGAGTTAACTTAAAGCAGGGGTATAATGGGGATTTGGCAGCAAGGGATGCCGGTAAAATTGGTGGAAACATAGTTAAAAAGGTATTTGAGTCTTATACCGGTAATAACTATGACATTAATAAGTAGCTGTAATTAATTATAAAAAGGGTTGCCAGCTCCAAGGCAACCCTTTTTTTAGACTGGACAAGTAAAATTAATGCTTGAGTCCTTTGTTTTATCAGAATCGAATAAAACCATGAGGTATAAAATACATATATAACAGAGTATAATTCAAATTGCATGAATAAAGGGGGTGTATTTTCTATGTATGACCCATATCATGGAATGGGCATTGTGGAGAATCTATGAGGCTATTTAATAGGGTGTAAATATCATGTGAAGGAAATGCTTCCAGGAACTGATGCTTCAAGCTTAAGAGCCTGTATTGTTCAGCCTTAATGCCAAATCAAACTCGCAAAATAATTTCAAATCCTATTAAAGGTAATTATTTTGCTCAAACAGTGATTTGACTGTATACCTGCTTCACAACAGTCTCTAAAGCTCTTGCATATGTTCCTTACATCATTTTCTTCACATTTGTTACATGCACCAGTTTAATGAGTTTGATTTGGCACAAAAGCTGAATTTACAGCCTCTTAGACTCGGTACACTAGTCCATGGAATAATATGGGTCATACAGAGAATAGGCACTCCATTAGAGGGTAATTTAAGATGGACATATCCATAATACTCCTTATAACCATATTCTTATTATTTTTACTTGTGTTTTTTTCCGATTTGTTTCCTAAGTGCTCAATGTGCAGGAAAATAAAATTCAGGCCTTTTTTCAGGCTGCACAAGTCCGGCAGTATACTTCCGGGCTACCATGCAAGTAAATCAGTGTGTAAAAAATGCTGCAGTAAATTCAATATTCATTCATTTAATGACTATGAATACATAAAGAGGCTAAAAATGAAAATAGAACTGGACTTAAATATGAAAAAGCAATTCTAATCAACTTCTTTTCCGGGAAATAATATTCATAAACTCGTTTATTTCTGTTACCGGGGCCTGGCAGGAGAAGTTTTCACACACATAAGCAGTGGTTTTCCCCTCAAGTGGTTTATAGCCATCAATAAACGGCACTATATCCTTTAAGTCTTTATATGCTTCCGAGTAATATAGGGAAAGGGCAAAAGGCCTGAATTCCTTTCTCATTGCCTCTATCAAAGGGTCATTTTCAGCATACCTGTTCCTTCCTGCAAACACTACCTCCTTCGAGGAGGATTGGAAAAACAAAAATGCTGCAAGCATGAATGCATGTCCACTTGCCACTTGCTTTATGCTGGCACCAAATGCTTTAAATTGTTGAACCGCCTTTTCCTCAAGTTCATGCCTTCCAGTGAGGCGGGAAAGCCTTAGGAAGTTTAGAGTCGCAACAGAATTTCCCGAAGGGGTTGCACCGTCATAGACCTCTTTAGGACGGATTATGAGCTGTTCGGCATCCCTTCCATACAGGAAAAGGCCTCCGTCCTTTTCATCCCAGAATAGTTTTATCAAAGTATCATTGTACTCCAGCGCTTTTTTTAAGTATACTGGTTTATAGCTTGCTTCATACAGTTCAATAAGTGCCCATACAAGGAAAGCGTAATCATCAGCATAAGCAGGATAAGCAGATTCTCCCTCCCGATATCTTGCAAGCAGCCGTCCATCCTCCCTTACCAATTTCTTAAAGATGAACTCTATTGCTTTTTCTGCAGAAACAATGTAGCTCTGATTACCCAGCACCCTGCCTCCTATTGACAGCGCAGCAATCATAAGGCTGTTCCAGGAGGTAAGTATTTTATCATCCTTATAGGGGTGTATTCTCTTTTCCCTACACTGAAACAATTTTACCCTGCACTTTTCGAAAAAATCTTTTTCTCCCTCAGGGATATCATTTTTAATCAGGTTTGGAATATTTTTACCTTCAAAGTTGCCTTGTGGAGTAATATCATAGTATTTGCAGTACTTATCTCCATCAGTACTGCCCAGAACCTGCTTTATTTCGTCTGGGGTCCATACATAAAACTTGCCTTCCTCACCTTCGGAATCTGCATCTTCCGCAGAGAAGAAACCACCTTCTTTTGATGTCATATCCCTGAGAACATAAGTAAATATCTCTTTTGCAACTTCCGCGTACTTGTTTTTGCCTGTCGCCTGGTATGCTTCCAGGTATGCAATTGCTAAAAGTGCATTATTATAAAGCATTTTTTCAAAATGTGGAACCAGCCATTTTTTGTCGGTAGAGTACCTGCTGAATCCAAACCCGATATGGTCATATATCCCTCCTCTATGCATAGAATCAAGGGTGGTTTCCACCATCTCAAGGGCAAATATTTCATCTACTGCATGCCAGTACCGCAAAAGGAAAAACAGGTTATGAGGGGCAGGGAACTTGGGGGCACTGCCAAATCCCCCATACACACTGTCAAAGCTATATTTGAATTGCGAATATGCCTCATGGACAGTTTCCTTTGATATTTCCCCGGCATCGTATTCATCCTGCATCAATGCACTAATTATTCGGTCACCAGAGGCCACAAGATCGCTACGGTTATTCTTCCATGCTTCAGTTATCCTCCCAAGCAGGGATATCATCCCCGGCATGCCCATCCTATCATGTTTTGGGAAATATGTTCCGACAAAAAATGGTTTTTTGCCAGGGGTCATAAAAATGCTGAGAGGCCATCCACCATGCCCGGTAAGCATCTGACAGACCGTCATGTAAATATGGTCTATATCCGGCCTTTCCTCCCTGTCAACTTTTATGCATACAAAGCTGTTATTAAGAATGCCTGCAACTTCTTCATCTTCAAAGGTCTCCCTTTCCATTACATGACACCAATGGCAAGTTCTTTGAATACAGGTCAGCTATAGCCAATAGACAGGAAGATAGGTTTATCTTCTGATTTAGCCTTTTCAAAGGCTTCATCACTCCATGGAAACCAGTTTACAGGATTATAAGCATGCTGAAGCAGGTAGGGGGATTTCTCATGGATTAGTCTATTGGCTTGTTTATTAGTTGACATGTTGGCATCACCTTCCTTTCATCAATATTTTTATCCTTTGCTATTTATTATTTACCATCTAATCATTATTACTAATATATTAATTATATATTCAAATTAATTAAGCATTTTAGTATATGGACACCTTCAGCACTCAATTTCACCGGCTTTTGTGAGCGCTATCTTTGATATAACAGGCCCAACCAATTCATAAATCAAAGTAGCACAGAGAATAACTGCACGAATCTGTCCTGAATATTCCGGTATAACCTTGTCAGCTACAAGTGTAAGCCCTATCGCAACTCCTGCTTGTGGAATCAGTGTCCATCCCAAATATTTTTTTACAGTGGCAGGTACTTTTGTAATTACAGAGCCAAGCCATGAACCAGAGAATTTGCCAATGACACGGGTAATGACATAAATGACCCCGATAGCTCCAATGCTTGGTATAATCGTAACATCCAGCTTTGCGCCTGATACTACAAAGAAAAGCATGAATATCGGCGGCGTCATCATATCGGAAATTTTAAAAACAGACATTGCATCTTTGGATATGTTCACAAGAATTGCGCCAAGCATCATACAGGTAAGCAGCGATGATGCACCAAAATAATCAGCAAGTGATGAAGTTGCCAATACAATGCCCACTATTGCACACATACGGTTAGATTCCTTCTTGAAAAAGTGAAGCGGTATTAGCAACAGCAGAGCAAAAGCCGCCCCGAGAAGCACTGATATACCCAGTTCAATAAATGGGGTAAGTATTAATGTTAAAAGATTATCGCTGCCCGCAGCCATTGATTTTATAGAAGCTACTGCAAAACCGAATGCAATTAATGCTACAGCATCATCCAGTGCAACTACGCTTAGAAGTGTTTTGGTAACAGGCCCGTTTGCACGATACTGTCTGATAACCATAATTGTCGCAGCAGGGGCTGTGGCCGATGCAATAGCTCCGAGCATTAGTGCAATAGAAGGCTCAAATCCAAAGATAAGTAATGCTACAGCAACAAATACAATTGCAAACACTCCTTCAAAAATTGCGATCACAACGGGGGCTATACCAACCTCTTTAAAATATGATAGTTTAAACTCTGATCCAATTGAAAATGCAATAAATCCGAGTGCCATCTCAGACACTATATTGATACCGTCAACAGCTTCGGAGGAAACTATTCCAAGAATATACGGCCCGATTATTAATCCGGCAATAAGATATCCGGTTACGTTCGGGAATCCAACAAGTTTTGCTAGACGTCCAAATAATAGCCCGCAAAGCAACATAAGCCCAACATAGAAGAGAATGCTCATTTTTGAAGTCCCTTCCCTCGTGCAAAATCCAAGGGTATTGTGAACATAACCCCTGTATCCGGTTTTGAAAAATCACCGACTACTTCTTCAGTGATGCGTATAATTGTTTCCAGTTGATCTTCGCGAATTACTGTCAGAATGGTCTTGCTTTTATTATGCTCGCCCTCAATCAAATATTTACGGATCGACCCTAAAAAAGAGATTTCCTCCTCCTGATGTTTTGAATTATAAAGCTCACGTGCCATACCAGTACTATCGAGTATCGTCGCGCCGCAGATTTTTTCTTTGGCAAAAGTTAGCATCAAGTCATTGAGCTTTTCCGTACGGTTTAGTATCAAAACAAAAAGTTTCATTATATTGATTCCCCCTTCTTATAATTTTCTCAGACTATTTTCTATTTTATATTATAACAGTTTATTTCATAGCTTTTATACTCTGGATACTTGTTCCATATACCATCCCATCCAGGCCTCTAGCCAAAATTGTGCATAAGATAAGCACATCATTAATAATAAAAGAAAGACTTTCCATATCAGCACCGCACGGCATCTGTATCAAAAGCCCTTCTGTATAATTCCAGATGGTTTTTATCATTTTAATATAATAAACATACCACAATAACTAGTATGCCTCAGTTAGTATACCACAGTTGCAGGGAAAAAGCGAATCAAATACTAGCAGGATATGTATTTATAATTTCTTGTTTAAATAATAAAAATATGGAAATATATATATTGGTATTATATAATTAATAATAACAAAAATATAGGAGGTTATATGCTATGAAAATAAAAAATATCACTGACGTTAACAAGTTTTTTCAGACCCTGGATAAATGTAAAGGCAAGGTAGAACTTGTTACCTCTGAAGGAGATAGATTGAACCTGAAATCAAAACTTTGCCAGTATATAGCTATTACAAAGGTTTTTTCAGAAGCTAAAATTGATGAGATTGAGCTCATTGCATCTGAACCCGAAGATATTAATATGCTTCTTGATTACCTGATCAGAGGTTAGGGCCCGGATAAACCCAACTTACGTATTAAACCCCGGATAAAAGGTTGTTCCTTTTAATCCGGGTTGTTTTTTCTTAAACCGCCACATATTTAAAACGAATATTTTCCCATTTTATCAGCATACTACTAACAAATACGATTTTTAAGGGAGTGAGCTTAATTGATTACTGCAGAAGTAGCCGTATACCCACTTAAAACAAATAATGCTTCAAATGTTATTACAAATTCCATTAATGCGCTTCATGCAACTAATGTGAACTATAATGTAAACTCAATGAACACAAGAATAACCGGCACAAAAGAAGAGATATTCAAAAGTCTGGAAAAAATGTTCACCGAAGGGGAAAACAGCGGTGGTGAAATAAACATGGTGGTTACTATATCAAATGCAACCTGAATGATTTAAATGGGGTGACATAAACACCGTTCTCCTGTCACCCCTTGCCTTAAACCTTTCAATCACTCCTGCTCCCAGTTATGGAATATATTTTGAACATCATCAAGGTCTTCAACATTGTCAATAAGCTTTTCCATCTGCTTAATCTGTTCTTCATCTGTAAGCTTAGTCATAGTCTGGGGAACCATTTCTATTTCAGCAGATTCAAATTTATAACCCTTGGCTTCCAGCGCTTCCCTTACATTAGAAAAATCAGCCGGATCTGTCAGCACTTCATAGTACTCTTCTTCAACGCTGATATCTTCTGCCCCTGCCTCCAAAACATCCAGCATCAATTCGTCTTCGGATATTTTATCGGACTTTTCTATTACTATTACACCCTTTCTGTCAAACATAAAGGATACACAGCCTGTTTGTCCCAGGTTCCCGCCAAATTTATCAAAATAGTGCCTTAAATCGCCGGCTGTCCTGTTTCTGTTATCGGTCATGGCCTCTACAATTACTGCTACACCACCAGGGCCATATCCCTCATATACTATTTCCTCATAATTCTCAGAATCTATATCTCCGGCAGCTTTCTTAATACTTCGGGTGATACTGTCATTAGGCATATTTGCTGCTTTTGCTTTAGCGATAACATCCTTGAGCTTAGAATTAGCTTCGGGATCAGGCCCCCCTTGCTTAACAATAACTGCTATTTCCCGTCCTATTTTTGTAAACAGCTTGCCTTTTTTCGCATCTGACCTTTCCTTTTTGTGTTTAATGTTAGCCCATTTGGAATGTCCAGCCATTCAAAATAACCTCCCTGTGTAATATCACTTCAATTATAATATTAATTTGGTAACTAATAAATACAAAATTATTCAGCAAAATACTGGAAATTGTGTTTACATTTCTCTGGGTTTTATATAAAATTATAAATAACATATTATGGTATTTGTGATAATTAATTCCATAATATTGCATCGTTTTTTTACTCCTTGTACAGGCTTGATGTAGATTGTATTGCGTAAAAGTTTATAGAGTTTGTTAATGAAACAGAAGACTAGTTGCATCAACTGTTTGAAAAAGTAAGCATGCCACAGTGTGCAGCAGGCTTACAAACTCCATGCCTTTTAACATCGGCAACCGGTATCAAGCAGCACAATGAGTTAATATAATTATATCATACCATATATAAGCGCGCTTATGAAGGGTGTATAACAAGCATGGATAAATACGGTGAAGATGATATTAAACTGTATCAAGAAAAGATTAAACGACTGGAGTCAGAGCTTGCAATTCTGTCAGAACAGAACAACAAGCTGAGAACAACCGGAACTAAGAAAAATGAGTTTTTTGTAAATATTGCCCATGAATTAAAAACTCCAATAAGTGTAATATTGGGGGCAATTCAACTGATTGAACATAAAAATTCCATCACAAATGTGGAAATGAAGAACCCAAAACAGTTTGAAATTATTAAACTAAATTGCTACAGGCTTTTAAAGCTGGTCAATAACATTCTTGATATATCCAGGATTGATTCCGGCTGCATTATGGATAGGCCTGAAAACTGCAACATTGTAAGCCTTGTTGAGGAAATTGTTCTTTCTGCATCGCCTTATGCCGAGCAAAAGCAACTTGACCTGGAGTTCGATACAGAGGAGGAAGAAATAATCACTTTGGTGTATGCAGATAAAATTGAAAGAATTATTTTGAACCTGCTTTCAAATGCCATCAAGTTTACCCCTGAAGGAGGCAAGATTTCTGTAAAACTCGGCAGGAAGTGTGGAAACGTCTTTATTTCGGTAAAAGACACTGGAGCAGGTATACCAAAAGCAAAAGAAAAGGATATTTTTAAAAAATACTACCAATTAGGTAGCAATAGAGGAAAAGGCGAATCAGGAAGTGGAATAGGTCTTTCCTTGGTAAAGACGCTGGTAGATATGCACGGAGGAAGCATTGAGGTTGTAAGTGAAGAAAATAGGGGCAGCGAATTCATAATACAAATCCCTATTAAAACATATTCTGAAAATGAAGCCGATATTTCCGGTTGCTCCAGCAAACCTAGCAAGATAAATGACATCCTCAATATTGAGTTCTCAGATATATCTTCATCTTCTTCAACCTGATGCGTCTTCCGATGGAATACCGACATACAGCTCTTCTCCTATTTCAATTACGGCAGATGCGTTTGTAGCATCATCAACCAACTGCCGGAATCTTTCAATACAGTCTACTGGAACATATACTATCATTTCAGCGTCCTGACCATATACTATGTCCTTTACCATATAGTTGTTAGCAGAGAGTAAATTCTGAATTTTTCCCAGTAGTGCATACTCAACTATTACAACAGCCTGTATACACAACTGCTTCTTAACAATCCCAGCTGCCTCAATACCTGCAGAGGCGCTCCTGCTGTAGGCTCTTACCAAGCCTCCGGCTCCCAGCAAAGTACCTCCGAAATACCTGGTTACCACCACAACAAGGTCCTGAACCTGAGCCTTCTTCAATACCTCAAGTACCGGAAGCCCTGCTGTTCCGGATGGTTCTCCATCATCGCTAAACTTCTGAATAGCAGCCTCCCCTTCAATATAATATGCATATACATTATGGGTGGCATCCCAGTACCTTTTTTTCATCTCATTGATAAACTCCTGGGCTTCTTCTTCAGTTGATACAGGCTTTACAGTTGCAATAAACCTTGATTTCTTTTCCTCGATTTCAGCTTCTGCAAGTTTTGAAACAGTTCTATATTCTTTTTTCAACATTATCTCCAATCCTGTTTATAAATATAAATGATAGCAATAAAATACTGCTATCATTTATATTTATAATATTAAATAATTACTCTGTTATCAAGATAGTATACAAATAGTATGCGCTTCCCGTATTCCTGCCTAAACTACCGCCAACTGCTTGAATGACTTATACGACAAGTTGAGAAGCGCTCTGTCCTGGCTATGGGTGACAAGCTTCATTGCCTCTTCAAATTCGAAATATCCGCCATCAGTAAAATCTTCATTTTTATTTATATTAAAATCTTCATTTTGGGATTTCATTATGTACCACACAATTTTATTGCAAACCGGTTTCTGACGTGTCACTGAAAAGAATTCATAATTGGTCTGTCCGGCAGTAGAGATAATTTCTGATGTGATTCCCGCTTCTTCTTTTACTCTTCTAAGAGCTACTTCGGTAGGCAGCTCGCCATTCCTTATAACTCCCTTGGGGAAAACCCATTCACCCTTTTCGTTTCTCAGGAGGAATACTTTATCATTGCAGAAAACTACCCCTCCCGCACAGTTTCGTACGAGCATAATAAAAACCCCTTTCGTTTTCAGATTTGGTGACACGGAGCATCACCAGCAAAGAATTGTAATAAAACTTCATGGATGTTAATATAATACTATAAAAAAGTAAATGTACTATATATCCTGTTATTATTATAATACCTTAAACAAGTTTTTTATTCAACAAAATAGGATAAATCCAGAATATTAAGTTTATATTAAAATTATTAACTGCTTTTAATAAAATCCTTAACCTTCTCAAGAGCCTTTATTTGAATATCTGCCCTAAGATAAGCCCCTGATTCGGTAAACCGCTCCTCCAGGACTTTTCCATTGTTATGGATATGGGAAATTGCCCATCCCTGGTCGTAAGGCACAAACAGTTCCGCACGGGTTTTTTCCAAAGAAATCAGTTTGCTTATTCCTTTAACCAGCTGTTCCATCCCCTCACCGGTAACCGCCGATACACCATACACTTCACTGTTGGAATACACCGCAGGCACCCTTGCGCCGCTCTTTATCAGGTCTATCTTATTCATTGCTATTATAACCGGCTTATTGTTAACTCCTAAATCTGAAAGGATACTGTTTACAACCTTTATCTGTCCATCCATTTCCTCACTTGAAGCATCTACCACATGAATAAGTATATCAGCAAATACTGCCTCCTCCAGCGTTGACTTAAATGCATCAATTAAGTCATGGGGCAGTCTCCTTATAAAACCTACTGTATCAATTATCAAAGCTTCTCTTCCATCCGGAAGCAGAAGTTTCCTGGTAGTTGGGTCAAGGGTGGCAAAAAGTTTATCCTCTGCAAGCAAATCGGCACTGCATAATTTGTTCATAATAGTAGATTTTCCGGCATTTGTATACCCTACAAGCGCAATTGCCGGCACATTGTTTTTTATCCTGCCGCTTCGCATAAGCCCCCTTCTTTTGCTTATACCCTCTATTTCATCTTCCAGATATTTTATCCTTCTTCTTATATGCCTCCTGTCAACCTCAAGCTTTTTTTCGCCAGGGCCACGGGTTCCTATACCTCCGCCCAGCCTTGAAAGCTGGTTTCCTATTCCAGCCAGCCTGGGAAGCCTGTACTTTAGCTGTGCAAGCTCAACCTGTAACTTCCCTTCTTTTGACCTGGCCCGCTGTGCGAAAATATCCAATATAAGCGTGGTTCTATCTATCACCTTGACTCCGGTTACTTCCTCTATATTCCTGAATTGGGCTCCGGACAACTCATGGTCAAAGATTATTGTGTTTGCATTCAAAGCCTGGCGAATAAGGTTTATTTCTTCCACTTTCCCTTTCCCAACAAAGTATGCAGAATCCCTGGAGGGCCTTTTTTGTAAAATCTTTTTCACCACCACTGCTCCGGCAGTATGTGCCAATTCCTCCAGCTCGTCTATTGACCTTTCACCCTCGCTTTTTTCACCCATAACATCTCCTGTTGATGTTTCAAGCCCAACAAGAATGCACCTTTCCTTCTCTATAGTATTAGCATAGGCTACGGGACTTTTATTCCTCTTATCCCTTTCCCTGATCAGCTCCATCAAAGCATTAATCCTGCCGCTACCAGCTTTGTATGGTCCAAATACCTCAAACTTTTCGGTACTTGAATCCATGTTTGGTATAGCTGCATATATATTACCCGCCTTGCCACCGTTAACTCCAATAGCCACCATAGCATCCAGCCTTAAAGTCAAAAGAGAATTAATATCAACAGCGGACAGCCTTCCATCATTATTGGGATGGGTATGGATGCACCTAATCCCTGCAAGTCTTGATTCATCCCTTCTTCCATCAACCTCAGCCAGTGAAACAGTATTGCTGTCTCCGACACTTACATCTATCACATGGCCTTTTCTATCCAGGTATACAGCAATCTCCCTGTTAATTATTCCGGTCAATTTTGCAAGCTTTACAGTTAATTCTTCAGGCAGAAAGTCTTCGCTGCTTATATCTATATAGTAAATATCTTCAAGTTCATTTATTACGGAGTCTTTTAGCGACTCCAGGTTACCGCCGGCTTTAATAATACTCACCCCGTTTTCCTTCGCAACCTAGCAAAGCAGTAATGATATAAACAAGTTTAAACCATACTATAAACATAATCAACCGTATTTATTGTAAGCGGTAACAATATTTACATATTTTGTAAATATTGTATTGAAGCTTTATTTGCTTTATTGTATAATTAGGTTCGACTGGTTTTAATAACATATTATTATTTCCAAGGATTGTTAAATGGAGTGCTTTAATGAAGAAAAAGATTGTTCTGCTGGCAATAATACCCTTAGTTGTTATGATATTAAGTATAATTTTATTGCCATATGTTTCCTATATTGGCAAAGCTAATACCCTGGGCATCGCTAGTGCCTTTCTGAAGGATGTCCTGGATTATAAGGAAGTCCTGGCGGTAGAAAAAAAAGCCGGAACAAATCCTTCATTAAATGAGGAAGTTCCGGCGAAAAACGAAAAAATTGCTGTGCGGAATACTGAAGCAGGCACAAGCGGGGAAAATTTCCAGTCAAATGTGGAATATGAATTGCTTTCCGGCAAGTCATATATAATAAATGTATTATTTTTAGGCATAGACAGAACAGAGGAGAGAGATCAAACAATTGGTATTTACCGTTCAGACACAATATGTATTGCCCGTATAGATATGAATACAAAGAAAGTAAAAGTTTTAAGCATCCCGAGGGACACATACACATTTGTCCCTGTGGAAGGGAGAATGGATAAAATCAACCACGCATATGCGTATGGAAGTTTGGAGGGAAAAGCGGTAGAATCAGTTATTGGCGCTGTAGAACTATTTCTAAAGCGCAGTTGTATTGATTACTACTTTTCTATCGATATGGAACCCATACCGAACATTGTCGACGAAATAGGCGGAGTGGAGGTTGATGTAGAGATTGATATGAAAACTCATGGAGCAAATCTTTCAAAGGGGCTTCAGGTTCTGGACGGTTGGCAAGCCTTTGACTATATACACTGGAGGTATGCGGAGGACGGCGATATTGGAAGAATAAAAAGACAGCAAAAATTGGCTAAAGCAATGTTTAATAAACTTAAAGCTAATGAAAGCTTTGTGGATTTTATTAAAATAGTGCTTAAATATAGAAAAAATATTGAAACAAACTTTAGCAACAGGCAGTTGATAGCATTTGCCGGGCTTTTCTCTGACATTTCCGAGGATGATATCAGCTATTGCTTGATACCTGGCGAACCTCTGACCATAGACAATATATCCTACTGGAACCCTGATGAAGCTGAAACCGATAAAATTATCAATGAGTTCTTTTCCGAAGAAAACCCGGAGGAGAAAATGCAGAGTTAATATGATAGTAATATTGAGATGGTAAAATCAGCATTAGAAAGTAAGTGCAGTAATCATATGCTTGGGCTGAATACATGTATTCTCCTTGAGTATCATATTTTTTAATGTATTATTTACTCCTGATATATATAAAATGCTGCATTTTGAATTACGAAAAATATTGTCTTTTATCACTATATTTGAAGAAAAGGCTGTATTGTGCGGCAAAAAGACGTGTATACCGCTTGGATCAGGCCTTTGGTCATTTCCCCAGCCGTATCCTGCATCCTCACAGGTGTTATTTATAAAGTAAATACCATCCGCTAATGCACCCGGGCCTGAATTCCAAAACTCGAACGACCACTCACAATTTGAAACCATATTGTTTTTATAAATAATATTTTTTTGTTCTGAACTGGCTATATTCGCCTGGTTAGTCAATGCAGCGTCATATATTTCAGTTATAAAACAATTCTCGACAAGGTTGTCGGAGGCATTATTCATGAAGTTTATTCCATTTCCATATCTTACAGGGACTCCATCCTTCCAGTATAATACTGAGCCGCCTATAAAGGATATTCGGCAGTTGCGTATTTCTATACCGCTTGTTTCAACACCAAATATACCGCATGAACTACCGAATTTTATATCAATGTTATTGATTACTATATCACTTTTGTAGTTTATATCTATGATATGTTTATCCAGGGCAAGTTCTATTGAATCATAAAGCCTGGCAGGATTCTCTGAAGAATAAATCATCAGGGTTTTCTTTTCGCTGTCATAATAAAAGTCATTCTGACTCTTAAGTTCTCCCGGAGTAAACACCTTTTTCCCGCAAAGCTTGCCATTGTTTAATATAACATTCCCTACGTCATAATAAATATCGGAGTTTTCCACTTCAGAAAAGCTAATGGAGCTTATGTATAATACTGCCCCTTTTGGAAACTCTGAGCCTAACAAGATACTTATCTCAGCATCAGGATCATTTCTATTCGCCTGGTAAAACACCTTATAGGTTTTCCAATCCTGTGTTATCTCCGGAGAAGTATCGCTGCTTCGTGCAGAATAATTATCCCAGGGACTGGTTTTTTTCATCAAAAGTATTGAAGGGATTTTAAAATGTTCTGAGCTTCTGGCAGTAAATGAAAATACGTAACTTTTGCCATTCCTTATGTTCAGTTTATCTATCATCATCTGGATATCCTTTGCTTCGCCAGGTGAATCCAGGCAGGTAAGCTCCATATATTTTATTCCACTGGTGTCACTTAGAATTTTTGTTTTTACTGCATTGTTATTTTTAGACCAAACAGTTATTTTGGATATATCAGGAATGATTGTTGAAACTATCCTGTTGTTTGCCGGATAGATTGACCAGATATTGTTTCCTTCATAATACCAGTCCGATTCTGAGCTTTTGTCTATTGAACCTAAAAAACAAGGCTTCTCTCCGTTTCCATAAGAAGTATAAACAATTTTTCCACTGCTGTTGCCGCCTTTTGGTATCAGTTGTTCCCTCCATGTATCACCGCACTTAAAATGTATAGTGTCCCCGGGCTGAAAGTTGAAACTATTAACCTTTGAGATTGACTCCCATGGTGCTTCGGGGGAAGTACCCGGATTGCTGTCATCCCCGGAATTGCTTACATAGTAATCCTGTCCATATATAGATTCTGTAAACATTATGAATACCACAATAATCAAAAAAGATACTCTTATTAAAAATTTCTTCATAATAAAAACACCATTTCGTACTTTTTAATTATTGCATCCCACAGGTAAACTGACTTAATCCTTTCTTTACATTTCTTGCCATAACGTTGTATTTGGCCGTATGAAAGCGTATCAGCTTGCTCCAGTACGCGTTTTAATGAACCACTGTTTTTGTTAAAATATAAGGCAGCATTCTTACCAACCTCCTGATTAAAAGGAACATTAAGCAGAATATTCAAGTCTGTTGCCGCCATGGATTCGAGAAGCGACGGGTTTGTCCCCCCCACCTCATGTCCATGTATATAAGCATATGCATTCATCCGGATCTGTTTCAGTAACTCACTATCATACACCGTTCCAGCAAAACAGATCCTTTTATCCGTATCAAAAGGTATTTTCGACTTTAATTTATTATAGAATTTCGGTTCCTTATTTGTAATAATAACAAGTTTTTTCTCAGTCCGGGATTGCATAAACTCTTTTATTACTGTTTCATAGTTATTCTCGGGAACAAACCGTCCCACCATCAGATAATACTCCTTACGGGATATTCCATTCTCCTTGCACCAGGCGATAAATCTATCGTTGACCTCTTGAGTATAGTTTGTTTTGGTATCCGCTCCGTATGGTATAAAAATTGTATGGGGCGAAATCTTCCTGTAGTATCCTTTTATATATTTCTCGATTTGTTTTGAGTCACATATAACTAAGTCAGCATGTCTGACCATCAAGCTCTCTGATAGCTTCCAATACCTCCGTATAAGCCTGTTCCATTTACTCCTGAGCCATTCATGGCCATCAGGATTAATATATATCCGTATACCCATTTTTTTTAATTCGCCTTTGAAGAGCCACATAAAAGGCCCTATTCTGCATGCTAATATGTATATTATTGAATTATGCAGCTTGTTCTTTTTAATATACCTGATTGATTCAGCCAGACTTAATAAATCATATATTACCGCTTTTGACCTCCCGAAATGTTTAACATAGCAACAGAAACATCTGGCTCCACAATAATCGTAATCCTCTTTGCTATCTTTAAGGCATGCAACATGATACTTAATACCACTATGTACTTTTTCCCTTACAAGGTTCTCAACAAAGCTTTCAAAACCACCGTACCTGGCTGGGATACCCTTTGACCCGACTATAAAAACATTTACCATATAAACAGCCCCCGAACAGATTAACTGGTTATTTTTCCCATAATTTATTTACTATATTACCACATTTTTCCTTTATATACAATAAATATTATGTTATTATATTACATAATTTGTATAATGCTTGACTAATTGGTAAATTTTGTATATAATTTTTTTTAACTGGAATGTCCAAGGAGTATCCTATGAGTTTAATTGTTTTAAGAATTGGCTGTGTGTCCATATGCACAATACTGATTTTGTCATTTTTATTTAAGTATAGCACTGCGCATAAGCATAATAAGAAATGCTTTTATGCCGCATTCTGCACGCTTTATTTATTATTTAGCGCTTTCACTGCAATAATTTCCATTAGGTTACGGGGTAATGAAAACCAGCGCTTTATACAATTAATGCTTGAAGGTGTAAGCTGGTTATCAATTTTTACTGCTGCATACCTCATTTTCGGGGGTTTTATTAAAACAATTAGAATCAAATGGCTTCTAAAGGAACATATATTTAAGAACCGGATCGAAAAGTACCTGTTTTGGGGAAATATTTCGCTTGGATTGCTGTATATCATATTTATTGCATTAAATAACATCAGATACCTTTTCCCGTCATATGACTTTGGAATCATTGGCGATTTTTATATAAATACAGATATAAGCCGCGGTGTGTTTTCTGCATCAAGTGCCGAGCTCCCAAATCAAATCCATCCGTGTTACAGATTTATACTTCTTCCGCTTGTTGGTCCGGTGGCATTAATACTACGCCTGATGGCAAATCTATTTCCTTCATTTGATTTATATTATAGATATGTGTTAGGTTATTATATATGCTTTTGCCAGGTGGTTTTTAATTCAATATCATTGGTTTTGTTTTACAGGATATTGAAAAGAATCAACTTAAAGCCTGTTAGTATAGTGTTAGGCACCATAGCATTCGCATTATCGTTTTCCTTCATATGGCTGTCAATATTTCCTGAGACGTATTCGGTTACTTTAATGTTTCTGCTGTCAGCCTTCTATCTGTTCCTTTGCAATAAAAGCCTTTATATGGTACCAGCGGTAATATCCGTCACATTAAACCCAATGGCTATTGTCCCATTATTTCCCCTGGGTATAAGAAGTGTACTCTCCAACAGAGCATTACATAATTACCTCAGGGTGTTTATCAGAAAACACCTTATTCCTGCTATTGTTTCTATTACATTATTAATCTCTTTTGCTGCCATATTCATTTATAAGATGTCAAATAATGTGTTCGTACCCTGGATTCAATTTTACTCGAGCGATTCTCTTGATTTCTTCATGGTGCTGGATGAATTATTTAAATATTTAATAGTTCCATGGTTTATCGGACCTGATATATTAAATATCAATCCATATCTGGTTCATGCACCCAATATGAAATCCTATACGACTGTATTACTTCTCTTTATGTTGGTGATTTGTTCAGTAGGAATCATATGCAAGAGAAGGGAAACAATATTCCACTCAATAATTTTAACGCTCTTGGCTGCTTTTACTTTACACGGCATTGTAGGGTTAGGAAGGTACATAGCAGTTATTTATACAGGTTTGTATGCCTGGACTGCCATTATGGCGCTAACCTGCGGTATGGATTTTGTGTGCCGAAAATTAAAGTTAAAAGCATTATTCCTATGGATATTTGTTATAGTTTTTATCAGTACATATAATATGCACTGGATATATGCATTTGGCAAAGACCTGTCAGCAATGAACTTTTCATCCAAAATAGAAGATTTACCAAAGAATTTTTACTTATTCAACAAGGGTAAATTAGAAAGATTCGTATTTTCCAACAAGAAAATAATAAGATATAATGATCAAAAGACGATTTTTGAAGATATTAACTGTTATTATCTGAATCCGGAAAAGACTCGTATTTCTGGATTATTGGAAAATAACAAATGGTTTATTCTTTATAATAATAATAACAATACTTATATTAATATTAATGGAGAAATATCCCCGCTCCAGAGTTCTGACATTATGGATGAAAATATTAGCAGCCGCTTTTTTATATTCGGTATGGGATTGCGTGATAAATTTATATTTTCCGAAAAAGATAAGGGATATAGTTTGGTTAAATATCCGGATAACCGTGTTATATTCGAAGAAGCGAAATGCAGTAGTATTGATTATGAAAACTATGCTGTCAATGGTATCCTGAAGGATGGAACGGTATTCAAAATTTATGAAAACAGTGATGGAATATTCATGGATATCGGGAATATTACTAAAGTCCTCGATGACAGCGTTAAAATAAATATTCCGGATTTTAAAGAGTATAAGCATTCCAGGCAATTAAAGATATTATTTAATGAGGTTTTAGTCAATATTACAAAGAATGGCCCCACCCCCAATTTTATGGCTTATCCTCAACCATGGTACAGGGATGGGGCAATGATGGCTATGGTTTTGGAACGCACAGGGAATCTTCCACAAATAGAAAACTGGATAGACAGCATTCAGGATATTTATGACCGCCAGAACGGGTATAACGAACCGGATAATCTTGGCCAGCTGCTGTACCTTTTTTCACTCACAGAAAAAGATAACAGCAAAATGATTGATAAAATCATCCGCGAAGCAGAAAAACTCAAAGGGAATAAGGGATACATATCAGGGAAAACAGATAATGATTATCATCCTGTGTATCAGACCAGATGGCTGATTTTTGGTATGAAAAAGCTGGGATTGGACTGCTCCGGTTACACAATTCCGGACATTAATGACTCTTACGCTTCCCTGATGTGGTTTGACGACATGGAAAGAACTCCTTATAAGCCGGAGTTGTTTGATAACTTTGAGAGCTGGCCGTACTTATATTATGCACGTCTTCATAATTCTTCGGAAAAAATAGAATATATACCTGAAGATTATCCCATATCATGTGAAGAAAACCCTAAGAAGGCCAATTTTGATAACCTTAAAGCTATAGGCGAATGCTACTGTGATAATAAACTGGTGGTTCCTCACGGCTGGACGGCAGCAGAAATGTTTTTATATCTACTGGAAGTGCAGCCTTAATTAACAAGATCAGATAGGGGGGCATAATAGTGATAAAATACCTGAAGTTAATGCGCGTTCATCATTATATTAAAAATGGTTTGCTGTTCCTGCCGCTGGTATTCAGCGGAAAACTCTTTGTTTTGCCTGAATTGGCCAAGTGCCTGTCAGGATTTGTGGTGTTTTCATTTGCATGCTCTATTATTTATATAATTAATGATATACAGGATTATGAAAAGGATCGTTTGCATGATGTTAAGAAGAAAAGGCCGATTGCGTCAGGAGAGGTTTCTTTAAGATCTGCATGGATTACTGTTGCAGTGCTTTCAGCGTCGGTAATACTTCTAAATTTGCTTACCGTTGGTTTTTCATCAGCATCATGGGTTTTTATATGTATTTACATTGTATTAAACCTCTTGTATAGTTACGGGCTAAAAAACATACCCCTCATTGATATAACAATTCTTGTATCAGGATTTTTATTGCGTGTTTTATATGGTTCCGCTATAACAAATATTGCTGTTTCAAACTGGCTTTATCTTACTGTTATGTCTGGTTCATTCTATTTAGGGTTAGGAAAACGCAGGAATGAGATTCAGAAACAAAACGGCGGCACAAGAGCAGTCCTGAAGTATTACAGCCACAGCTTCCTTGATAAAAATATGCATATGTGCCTTACACTCACCGTTGTTTTCTATTCATTGTGGTGTGTTGATCCAAATACTATTGCAAGGCTATCCAGCACTAATATCATATGGACTGTTCCGTTGGTGCTGCTCATTATTATGAAATACAGCTTAAACATGGAAGGGTCCTCATACGGTGATCCGGTTGATGTAATCCTGGGTGATAAGGTGTTAATGCTTCTTATTGCATTATACGCATTAATAACGCTTATTATCATATACCACAGCCCAGTTATTTCATTGTGGAGCCATTTAAACAGGATGTTATTAGGCTAATAGGGCTATATTGTCTGTATGGCCCATATTAATTAATCATGTAACAAATGTGAAGAAAATGATGGAAGGAACATATGCAAGAGCTTTAGAGACTGTTGTGAAGCAGATATATAGTCAAATCACTGTTTGAGCAAAATAATTACTTTTTTTTAAATTTGATATTATTTTGCGAGTTTGATTTGATATCAAGGCTGAACGCTACAGGCTCTTAAGCTTGAAACATCAGTTACTGGAAGCATTTTCTTCACATAGTATATACACCCTGTTAATTAGCCTCTATAGCCTCTCCACAATGTCCATTCCATATTATGGGCCATACATAGAAAATATGCCCTAAGCTAATGGTCTTATTCAATAATGCTGGCTGCATTATTGTGAAAAAGATCAAAGCAGGCTTTTTCACCCACCCAATTTTTTACTTTTTTAAAAGCTTTGCAGTACCAGTCTGAATATCCTCTGATGTCATGAGCATCTGAGGCGACAAAATGAGCATGTCCTGAAACAATTATCCTTTTTGCCATTCGTTTTACTTTCCTTCCGTTAAAACCAACAATACTTGATGAATCGACCTGTATCATGCATCCGGTTTCCACCAGTTTCATAAATAAACTGTAATCTTTTATAAAACCGGCATTTCTTTCAGGGTGTGCTATTATAGGTACGAAATTCATAATTTGAAGCTTGAACAGTATTTCAAATGTGTAAAACGGAAAGCTGTCAGCTGGGAGCTCAATCAGTATATACTTGCTCGAGTTTAGTGCAATATCCGACTGCTGGGCAGCTAAGCCTGGAATGAAGGGGTCAATTTTCAATTCAAACCCTTTTTTTAGTTCAATACCCATCTGACTGGCGGCACAATAAACCATATCAAACCTTTCCTGAAACAGAGGGCAATTGATACATTGAGCCATAAAATGAGGGGTAACAATAATTCCTGTCAATCCGGCTTTTTGGGCGGCTTCAAGCATCTTCAAAGTTTCGATATAATCCTTTGCACCATCATCAATACCAAACAATAAGTGGGTATGAATATCTATCATAAGAACTAACACCCTTGTAGTATTAATTTATATAACATTTGATACAAGCTTTTCATGTGTATCAGCGCAGTTAACTGTATATTCTTCTTAACAGGCAGTTCAGACATTGAATATATCATATGTAAGGATATATTTCCCCCGAGAAGAGCATTTATCTTTTCTCTTACTTTGTTTTCAAGGGTATTTTCAGGGTCAAATTTTATCATCCTGTTGCTTATATCAAGGTAAGCTAATAGGCACATGCTTACAAACTCCCTCTTTAAACAATCAAAAAGCCTGTTTTCAATTAAAAACCATTTGATTTCTTCCAGCGCATTCATTCTGTACTCGATATGCCTGGCTGATATGCTGTTTGTAATGCTTCCCTCTCTCTGTAAATAGTAATATAAATAATCATCCAGGAAACTCACCCGGTTTGCATAAAAAAACAGTTTATATGTTGTATAAAGGTCTTCGTATAAAACCCCTTCCTTAAAAAGAATGTTGTTACTGTCAAAAATGGTTTTAGAAAATAGTTTGTTCCATACAAAGCTCTTTATTGAATAATCCCTGATTAACTCTCGCATTGCATCCAGCCTGTCAAGGCTTTTGCTTTCAAAGAATGAATTGTATTTCAATTTTTTGGTTCCTTCATATACCTCAATATAATTACAAACAACAATATCGCTGCCATCCTCCTGACAGCGGTAAAACATTTTCTCAATAAAGTCCTTTTTAACAGTATCGTCGCTGTCAATAAAGCTTAAATACCGGCCTTTTGCCGCTAATATCCCCTGATTCCTTGAATGGCTGAGACCCCTGTTTTCCTGATTTATTACTATTATCCTTTCATCTCTGCCGGCATATTCATTTATTATACCCAAACTGTTATCTACTGAGCCATCATTTATTACAATAATCTCGATATCTTCAAATGTTTGGTTCAGTACAGACTCCAGGCAGTTTAATATGTATTTCTCCATATTGTATACAGGAATAATAATTGACACAGCTGGTTTTCCCATAAGTAATATGACCTCCCCCTATCCACCTTGATTATTCTTTATTTTTAAAGCATCTTTATAAATATCAAGCAAAGCGTTATAAAACCTTTCAGGACTGTAACTTTCAGCACTTCTTCTGCAATTGTTTGCCATATCGGAATAGTCCCGGGAGCTTAAGCTGAGTAAGAGTCTTATCTTCCCACATAATTCGTCTGAATTATTCGCTTCAAACAAATACCCGTTTATACCCTCCTGTATCAATTCAGGTATTCCACCGATTCTGGAACCAATAACCGGAGTTCCGAATGCAAAGGATTCTATTACTGCCAATCCAAAAATTTCATAACAAACCGAGGGAATAACAGTACACTTACTGCAGGCCATTTCCTTATAAAGATTATCCCCTGACATAAACCCCAGGAACTCCACATTCTGTATGCAGTCATTTCTTACTTTTTCCCTGAGCCTCTGTTGTTCGGGGCCAGTCCCGATTATTTTGAGTTTTACATCCGCAGACAGATTTTTTTTTGCGTCAAGCAGGCAATACAGTCCCTTTTCCTCACTTAATCTTCCAATGTAAAGGATTGTGTTTTCTCTTTCCAATCCCGCATATCTATCCTTCTCTTTATAAATGCTTTCGCTTAAGAAGTTGTGCAATCTTATAATCTTTTCCTCTTTTATGCCCGATTTCACAAATAATTTATACATAAATCTGCTTGGACAAATTATGTAGTCTGGCAGGTTATAGGAATTCAATAACTGGTGTAGATATGTTTCAATGGTAACAATTATACTGCCCATCAAAGAATTCTTATGGCATTTATTTAGTACACAGTTGTAATACTTCCCTGGCAAGCATTTTTGGCAAACAGAGCCTTTGGTAAATAATTTATAATTCGGGCATATTATTTTATAGTCGTGTGAAGTATAGACAACCGGGATATTTGATTTCTTCAATGCATGGAATATTGAAGGCGTCAGTTGATGGCAAAACAGATTAACATGGGCAATATCTGGTTGTGAAACTTTAATGAGCTTTAACAATTTTTTATATGCTTCCCTTGAATATATAGCCTTCAAACCATTAACAAGTTTTTTAAAGCAACTTTTATCAGAATAATCAATGTTCTCAACAAAATAATCCGAATAGCTGCTGTATATATTTCTTTTATCCTTCATGCTGATTTCAATTAACTCATGCCCGTTTTTATGCAGTAATTCACGCAAACCAAAAAAATATGTTTCACTGCCACCTTTAACAAAAAAATACTTGTTAATCAGAAGTACCCTCACTTCTAGTCTCCTCCTTACCGGTAGAAGATACCGGATTTGATACCAATATGTTTAATTTGCGCATCTTCCTCAAATTCGTATTCACCTGTAAGGGATAGTTGAGAAGTATACATGCCTATTATATACATAAACAGTACTGAAAAGGGTTGGGAAAAGCTTGACTCTGACGTGCTGGAAATAAGTATATAACCGAACAAAGCCAGAGAAGAATAAAAATAATTGTATCCAAGTTTAGCCAGTTTGCTTATCTGAACTGCCAGTACGATAACAAACACAGAAAAAAATATCAAGCCGAAATAGCCAAATTGCCCGATTATCATAGGCCAGTATGTATCCACAATTTCTTCCGGATACTCTAAAGATAACCCCCATATCTTATTCAAACCATATTTTTTATATACAGGGGAATAGTATACCCCGGATTGATGCGAACCGTATGTCCCAAACCCGGCCCCCAGCGGGAAATGGTCATTGGCAACACTCACCGAAGTCCTGGTCAGGATGCTTCTTGAAAAGCCTGAATTATCAATATAATAGTAGTCTATTTGATGGTAGGAAAAGAGCAATCCTGCAGCAACTGCAATAATTAATACTATTTTGCTGAATCTCTTGTTTTTTACAGAGTAATATATAAGAACAGGGCATATTATTAAAAATGCAAGCACTTTGAATCTGAAAGTTGAAATTGCAACAACACCACAGAGGATAATATATGGAATATTATTTTTCTTATCTTTACTCTTAATTCCTATCATCAGGCTGATAAGCATAACACAAGTCGACCCCAGATAAGTGGGATGTCCGAAAAACAACTGCTGGGAGCTAAAAAGCGAATTATTGCCGGAATACCAGAATCTTATGTCGGTATAACAGGGAAATACCTCCAGGAATAAATTTGTTACAAGCACTGTAAATAACAGTACGGAAAAAAATTTGCAGAACCTCAGTATTGGTTTTACCAGCAGTGATATATCCATGCCCCTCAGCATAAACCTGCTGAGAAAATATCCGAGCAGACACTTTGAAAAGATTGCCATATCGCCCAGTACAGCAGGCAATACCTGGTATCTGAATACTATGTTTGATATTACACCTATAATATTGACAATGCCAAAACAATATAAAAATATTACTTCCAGGTGAAGGAACTTCGCTTTTGAGATTGTTTTTGCAAAAAACAAGTATAATAATGATACCAAAGCTATGGCTTCATCAATGACTTTAAAATGTTCAGATATGCTGAATAACGGGTATTCAACCATTTGAACAAACAGCAGTAACAGAAAAAAGGTTTTTTTATAGTTAATTCCTTTATTATCCATCATATACTCCATAGTTTTTTTTCAACCTGCCGTTAATAAAACTGCAAATATGCATAATTATATCGAAATTACATAAAGCGAATACCATTATACCGAATACCGTAAGAATGGCACAGATAATATCAGAGTCAGTATAATAGTAAATAACAATAAACATAATGATTAATGCAGACAGCATACCAAACAGCTTTTTATCAATTTCTATTGAACAGTACTTTTTAATCTGGTAATACCTCAAAACCCACATGCCAAAAAAGGCCATACAACCGGCAATAGCTGCAGCGTGTATTCCGGCAGTACGGATTAAGGTTATACATGTTATTAGATTTATGCTTATACAAAGCAGTGACGTAACTAATGCCCCCTTAGTTTCTTTCGAAACCAGGTAGCCGGTTGCATAAAATGTTGAAAATGAAGTAAAAATTGTCCCTAAATATAGCATAGGGGTATACTTCCATGCAATAAAATACGAAGGCTCCACCATGAATCTCATAAGCAGCCTTGTCAGTGGAATTAGTATAAGTATTGCAGTCAGCTGCAGTTTCATGAACTGCCTGAACATTTTAGTATAAAAAACATTTTTATCTGCAGAATTATACTCGGTTATGGCGCTCTCCTGCCATGCAAGGTTGAATATTGTATCAAAGAGAATTACAATTGAAGGAAATTTGCAAGCAACAGCATATATTCCATTTGCAGCTGTACCTAAATAATGGTTAATCAAATATTTGCTTGAAATACTTATAATCCACCAGTTCATTGCGTTCGGCATTAATGGAATTGAGTACCTTAAAAGCTCCTTCTGCATAATACCGTATTTTCTTTTGATTTTCAGGTGCCTGAGCACTCCTATCCTTAACTCAATCAGTACTATTGCAGCCAGGCCGGCTATAATATTAGAGTAAAGCAAAGCCTCAACTTTCATATTCAGAATTACAATAAATAGAATATTGCAAACAAATAAAACTATTGTATATATAATTCCCGATAAAGAGAAGAGGCTGTTTTTCTTCATACCTCTGGCAAATTGCTGCCAGGTATCGTAAATTACCATTATAATTAACTGGGTAACTATTAATATAGCATATTTTATTGAAATAACAGTGTTTACCAAAATAAAAACTGTAGTAAAAACAAGAATATTACGGGCAGTACTTAAAAAAGTTGACGTAAAAACCCTCGAAACCTCGTCATCACTTTTCGCCTCAAGTAAATACCTGAACATTCCCTCATTAATCTCCAGGGTTACAAATGGGAGCAGAAATATGGCCGTTGTATTGATTAAATCAAAATATCCGTATTGGGCCGTTGATAAAAAGTGTGTATATAATGGCAGCAGAATAAACCCCAGAAATTTTGAAATAAAACTTGCAGTAAAGTACAGGGCAACATTCTTTACCAATAATTTTTCCCTTTTCATAAACTGTTTAACTCCATATCTTTCTTAGAAAGCACTACTTCCTGTATTCCATCTAAGGGCCATTCAATGCCAATAGCTTTGTCATTCCAGATTATGCCTCCTTCATCCTCGGGATGGTAATAGCCGCTGCATTTATACTCTATAATTGCTTCTTCAGACAAAACCAGAAAACCATGGGCAAACCCCTGAGGGATATAAATCTGCTTTCTATTGTCACTGGATAGTACAGTCCCAAACCATTTTTTATATGTTGGGGACTCAACCCTGATGTCAACTGCAACATCAAAAATCCTGCCCTGGATTACCCTGACCAGCTTGCATTGAGGATATTGTTTCTGATAATGAAGGCCCCTAAGAACACCTTTTTTTGAATAAGATTGATTATCCTGCACAAAATCCGCAGTTAACCCGGCAGATTTAAATTCATTATAATTATAGACTTCCATAAAATATCCACGGTTATCCTTGAAAATCTCAGGTTCAATCATGAATACGCCTTTAAGGTTTGTTTCACTAAATTTAAATTTTGCCAAAAATCTCAACCCCCATTTTTGTAATTGATATCACTTTAAACCGTTTTATAGCATCTATGATACTCTCCCGAATATATATTTTCTATCCACTGGCTATTATCAAGGTACCATTCTATTGTAAGTCTCAGGCCTTCCTCAAACGAAGTGGCAGGATGCCAGCCCAATTCATTTGATATTTTTGTATAATCAACCGCATACCTCCTGTCATGCCCTTTTCTATCCTCAACAAATTTTATAAGTTCTGGTGTTATTGTGCTGTCAACGTTATCATGAAGATAGGAAATTATGTATTTGATTATTGAAAGATTTGTTTTTTCATTGTGTCCGCCAATATTATAGACTTCCCCTACCCTGCCTGATTGCATGACCATTTCAATTGCCCTGCAATGATCAGATACATAAAGCCAGTCCCTTACATTTAAGCCATCGCCATACACCGGAATATCTTTCTTTCTAAGGGCATTGGCGATGACCAAAGGGATAAGCTTCTCGGGAAACTGATAAGGTCCATAATTATTGCTGCACCTGGTTATGTTTATAGGCATTTTATATGTGTCAAAAAATGATTTGACAATTAAGTCTGCACCGGCTTTGCTTGCAGAATAAGGGCTGTGTGGGTCCAACGGCGTTTCTTCACTGAAGTAACCGGTATCGCTAAGAGAACCATACACCTCATCAGTTGATATCTGAATAAACTTCTTGCATTCAGGAAACTTACCGTTCCTGAACCAATGGTTTTTTGAAATATTTAAGAGGTTTAAAGTCCCGAATATATTTGTTTTTATAAAAACCTCCGGTGACAGTATGCTTCTGTCAACATGGCTTTCAGCCGCAAAATTAACAACATAATCAATGTCTGAACTTCTGAAAACTGATTCTACCGCATTTTTATCAGCTATGTCCGCCCGGATGAATTCATAATTGGGATTACCCTCAACGCTGCGCAGATTATCCGGATTCCCTGCGTATGTAAGTACATCAATATTGATGATCCTGTAATCACTGTGCTTGTCAAGCATATACATTATGAAATTGCTTCCGATAAATCCCGCTCCTCCGGTTACAAGCAGAGTTTTCATACAACACCACCAGCACTGCAATCAATTTTTTCAGACAGCTCTTCAGACAGCTCAATGTTTATTCCTCTCACAAGTTTGTTTGCATATAAAAGGCTGTCAAAAGTACCCGCATCTGTCCACCAGCCGGTAAGTTTATTGCACATCAAAACCCCTCTCCTTATATACTCATTATTAACATCAGTAATTTCCAGTTCATTCCTTTTAGACGGTTTTAAGGATTTGATAATCTCGAAAACACTACTGTCATACATATAAATACCTGTTACACAATAATTTGATTTTGGATGGACAGGTTTCTCTTCAATTGATATTATTTTATCTCCTGAAATCTCAGCAACTCCATACCTTTCCGGATCTTTTACCTGCTTAATGAAAATTCTGGCTCCTGATTTTTGTTTTTCAAAATCCCGTACATACTTCTTTACATTATCTTCAAAGATATTGTCTCCAAGTATTACGACACACTTGTTCTTACCTACAAAGCCCTCTGCCAAGCCCAATGCATGTGCAATTCCGCCCGGATGATCCTGTATACGGTACGTAAAACTCATTCCCATATCATACCCGCTGCCAAGGAGGTTTACAATCGAGCCTGCATGCTCTTTGCCAGTAACAATAAAAACGTCGTAGATACCCGCTTCTTTCAGCTTCCAAATGGGATAATAAATCATAGGGTATCTGCCGACAGGAAGCAGGTGCTTATTTGTAACCTTAGATAAAGGGAATAGTCGTGACCCTGTCCCTCCGGCAAGAATTATACCTTTCATAATTCATAATCTCCTTTCAGGTATTCATACAAAGCTTCGTCCCAGTTTCTGAATGTATTTGCGCCTAATAACTTCAGCATATAGTTTTCCAGTACGGAATACTTAGGCCTCATAGCAGGCCTGTCCAATTGTTCGCTGGATATTCTGTTGAGCTGTACTTTTATTCCTTTGATTTCAAAAATTTTGGATGCTAAATCGAACCAACTGCACTGCCCCTCACACGACGCATGAAATGTACCGTATTGATCAGACTGGATTAGATTTATTATACACTTTGCCAGGTCTACAGTGCTTGTGGGGCTTCCTACCTGATCATCAACAACGTTAATAACCTTTTTCTCCTTAGACAGCTTTAACATTGTCCTGACAAAATTTCTGCCTTTTCCATAAAGCCAGCTTGTCCTTATGATAAGGTGCCTTGGATTGCTTTCCCTGACAAGCTTCTCCCCCAGGGCTTTACTTTTACCATATATAGTTTGAGGGTTAACGGCATCATACTCTCTCTTGGGTGTATTGCCCGTCCCTTCAAAAACATAATCGGTGGAAATTTGTACAACTTTAGCTCCAGTACAAAATGCAGCTATTGAAAGGTTCTGTGCCCCTATAGAATTAACCCTGAAAGCGTTTAGTTCATCAGATTCGCAATTGTCAACATTGGTATATGCAGCACAGTTGATTACAATTTGCGGATTTGAAAGCTTCATCATCCTGAGCACCTCTTCCCGGTCAGTAATATCAAGGTTGTGGATATCTGTCTTAATAATTTCGTACCCCTTATTGCTATTATCAAACTGATTGGCCAGCTCAAGCCCTAATTGCCCGTTACTGCCCGTTATCAATATTCTCATAAATACCGCCCCATTATTTTGATGTGGATTCATTTTTCACTGGTTCAATATTTTGTATATTCAGTGCTGCTGTAATAGTTCTTTATCTCTCCCCTCTTCAATTTGTTTAAAACAACTCCAATTATTCTCGAGTTTGTCTTTTCCAGTTGGTCTTTAATCTTCTGCACTCTTTTATAATCAACTCTATCGGTTTCTATGACAATGATTACACCATCCAGGTGGGTTGAAATGATAGCGCAGTCAATTACACTTCCCAGCGGCGGTGTATCAAACAGAACTATGTCATACCTGCTTCTAACCTCCTCAGCAAACCTTTTAAACCTGTCGGTGCTTAGAAGCTCTGTAGGATTTGGGGGCTTCGGCCCGCTTGGAATTACTTGCAGGTTCGCAATATTTGTTTCTTTAACCACTTCATCTAAAGAACATATCCCTGACAAATAGCTTGTTAACCCGGTATTATCCCTATAATTAATGTTTTTTGAGTTTGCCGGTTTTCTCAAATCTGCATCCACAAAAAGGGCTTTTAAGGAGGATTTTGAAAAGGCAATAGCAGTATTTATTGCTGTTGTCGATTTTCCTTCACCAGCATTACAACTGGTTACAGAAATTGTTTTTAATTTACCGTTTAAGGCACAAAAATGAATATTTGTCCTCAAAACACGGTAGGCTTCTTCCACTTCACTATTTAACACATTGTCAATATGTAAGTAATTCTCACTCATTTTGACCCTCTCCATTTTATTTACCCTTGAAAGCAAATTTAGGTATTATTCCTATTACATTCAATTCAAGGTATTTTTCCACATCATCTGAAGATTTTATTGTATTATCCAAATACTCAATAAGGAATATAATACTGCATGTTAAAGCAATAGCTGCCAGAACAGAAAAGCATATTATTTGCAGCCTCTTAGGTTCAGAAGGCTTGCTTGCCTCTACAGCCCTGTCAATTATGCTGACGGTAGAAACTTTCATCAATTCAACAGCTTTATCGGAAAATGTAGCTGCAATACTGTTTGCTATATCCTTAGCAAGCTCTTTATCTTTTGCTTTGACTGTTATCTTGAGAATTCTTGTTTCATTCAACGCTACAACACTTACATTTTTTGCCAGCTGCTCCGGTAACATATTTGTTAATCCTAATTCCTGCATAACAATTTCCAGAACAAACCTGCTTTTAATAAGCTCAGTATAGTCCTTAGTCAGCTGCTGTCCCACAAGAATTTGCTCATATGCCATTACAGGACTACTATTACTGTTTATATTTGAAACATATAAAGTTGTGCTTGATTCATAAACAGGATCCAAGATATAAAAACAGGTATAAGCAGAAACTGCCCCCGCTAAGACAGATACAATAACAATAATCCAAACCTTTTTTACAATAACATTTATGAATGTCTTTAGTTCCATAGTACCACCCTATCCCTTATTCTATCTTTATGATCTTGCTATCATTATCACCCCTAATACGATGGTAGCCAAACCAGCTACTTTCATTTTTGATAAAGGCTCATGAAACATAAAATATGATAATGCGGTAACTATAATATAGCCAAAAGCAACCATTGGATATGCAACTGACAGCTGAATCTTTGATATTGCAAGGATCCATATTGTCATTGACAAACCGTATAGGGCAATCCCACAAATAATATGTATGTTGGTAAAATACTTAAGCATTGTTCTAAAAATGGAATCTGAAGGAGATTTATCCACAGATAATGTCCCCCATTTAAGTGTAACTTGTCCCAGTGCACTTGTTAATATTGACAGTATTACCATGACATATGCTTTCATAAACTGTTTTCCCCCTTCAAAAACTATTTTGCTGTTAATAAGCATTGCTATCTCCCAGCAGTGTGGGTATAGTCCTAAGTATAATCCTTAGATCATACCAAAAGCTCCGTTCCTTTATATATTTCAGATCCAACCTTATCATTTCTTCGAATCCCAAACTGTTTCTTCCGCTTATCTGCCAGAGGCCGGTAAGCCCTGGCCTCACCGAAAGCCTTAATTTATGCCATGTATCATACTTTACAACCTCTCCGACTATTGGAGGCCTTGGGCCAACAATACTCATATCGCCTTTTAATATATTGAAAAGCTGTGGGAGCTCATCCAGGCTTGTCTTTCTGATAACTTTCCCTACAGCAGTTATCCTTGGATCATTCCTGATTTTGAACATGGGGCCGGATACCTCATTCATTCCTTCAAGTCTCTTTATCTGTTTTTCTGCATCTACAACCATGGACCGGAATTTATACATTCTAAATACCCTTCCTTTAAAGCCGCTCCTTTCCTGGCTGAAAATAACCGGGCCTGGAGACGTCAGTTTGATAAGCAAAGCAATTACCAGAAATACCGGCACAAGAAAAATAATCGCTATTAGCGATAGTGCAATATCAAAAAGCCTTTTCCCTAATCTATACGTGAAGGAAGTACTATAAAACAATGCCCTCTGATCAACAACTGACTGGACACCATCAACATTTTTCCCCAAAACGCCCATCTCCCCCTATCTGTATTTATATTGCATTATAGATATTATTAATCTTTTTATTTACTACCTTCCCGGGATTTATTTTGAAAAGCTTTTCCGCACACTCTGGATTAGTCCATTTAACAACCTTATTATAAGCCTTAATATACCGTTCGGAGTAATCCTGCGGGCAATGTGCATTTGAAGCTATAATGTCTGCCATATCCTTTTGGATAATCCATCTGGCAAATTCCTTTATGCGCCATCCATATACTCCTAAAATACTTGCAGTATCTACCTGAATAAGGCAGCCAGCTTTCACAAGAGACAAAAAAGAGTAAAAGTTGTTTAATAACCTTATCTCCCTTTCAGGATGGGCAATAATCGGAGTAATGCCTTCTAATTTCAGATTATGTATAATATTACATGCAGCTTCCTTCCCAGCATATAACGGCAGCTCTACAAGCATATAGCCGCTTTTGCCCAAAGTTAACCTACTCTTGTTCAATAACACATTATCTTCTGCAGAGTTTAAGAATACCTCATAGCCCAATCTAATATCAATATTAATATCTGATGCCCTCCACAAAAGCTCCTGAAAGTATTCCCCCGCCTTTTCCGATTCAAATACATTTTTATGGAAATGAGGCGTTGCAAATATTGTTCTAATTCCCTGCTTTCTCGCTTGTTCAAGCATTTTGAGCGATTCGTCATATGAACAGGCTCCGTCATCCACTCCAAAAATGAGATGGCTGTGTATATCAACCATTTATTTACACCTCTCCTATATATCTATACTTATGTTTAATCCGATAAAAGGCAATGCTCCGCCATCAAGTACCCAAAAAAGTACTAAGCGGTAAGACTACCTATGTCTTCCTTACCTTCTTTCCAGAGCCGGAACATCCGGAAAGAGTACCGGATTCACATCATTGCTTTATTGTCCAGGAACGCTATATTTTGCCTTGTATGACCTGGTATTTTTGTCTCTGGCAAATATCAATTTATAAAAAATTACTATTTTCCCAGACAATAAAAAAACCCAATAATATCTTATTGGGTCGGTTGCACCACTGACAGTGTATGGCTTAGGTGCCCATTTGTAATCCATACACTTATGTCTCCCATTGAATAACCATATAACAAAATATACCATATATTCTATGGCATATTTTGCCACATTATGCTATTTCCATTAAATAACAAATATTTTTTTATTATTTACGAATAATTGTGAATTAACTGGTTTTATGGCAAGTGTATAGAATTATTCATTGAAATATGACAAATAGATGAATAATACGTTCTATCAGCATATGCAAAAAATAACGCAACCTGTTGCTTATACTCCGGTGGAGCCGAACCCTCCACCCCTGTTATCTCCTATCTCCTCTACTGAATTAACTATTGAAAATTCAATTCTCGGCACAGCCTGGAGAACAATTTGGGCAATACGGTCACCTTTCTTTATCTTGTATGTTCCAAATTTATTTCCCGTGGAGTTGATTGAAAACACTTCTTGGCTGTTGCTGCCAGACACAGGCGAAGTGTTTGAAATGATTATACCCAGTTCATCCCTATATCCGCTGTCAATGGTTCCCGGGGTATTGGGAATACGCAAAGGGGTTTTAAGCGAAATACCGCTGCGCGGTCTTACCTGGATTTCATATCCCTGAGGTATCGCCAGCTTCAATCCTGTTGGCACAATCACAGTTTCACCAGGCATGATATTTATATCTTCAGCCGCATATACATCCATACCGGCATCTCCCGGATTTGCATAAGATGGAAGTATTGCACTTTCCCTGCAAATTTCAACATATACTTTAACACACATTTCAATTACCTCCCCTATACTCCTCTGAAAAGATGTCCTTTATTATATCCCCTTGATTTAACCAAGTCAATGAGATTATTATATTTTTCCAATGCTGCATATCCGTTTTCAATAATATCCCTGTGCATGTGTGAAATACTGAGTATTTCCTCATTGGTTTCATCATAAAAACACAATCTGAACATGTCAATATACGAGTTTTTCAACTTCTCCAATTCATCGGGTATAAACATAACATTTGAATTTAATATCCTGCATCTGCAGTCTACACTGTCAGACAATACAGGAAACTCCATACCCTTTCTGTCTTTCAGCCTGAAGGCCGCATCTCTGCATTCATCCCTATCTCTTAATCTTGATGCTGAACAAGCTCTTACATTTCCTGGAATACAGTTTTCAACCGTCATAAGAGGTATTCTTCCATAAACAATCAGCTCAATAACCGTTCCATTAATTGGCGTAAGTGTTTTTATCTGGTTAATATTGACTTCCGGAGATAGTACTATTTCATGGAACCCAAGCCTAAAATACTCTCTAATAGCATAACTGTTAAAAACGTTTAATGAGTAGTCTCCCGAAATAATTAATTTATGATCATCCTTAACAAAAGCGAGCGAACCAATATTTCCTAATGAAATTCCGTCTATCATGCCCGGGTTAAGCCTATCAAGAGCGTTTTCAATAACTCTTTCATAGTTTCCCCTGGTGATAGAAGGTATCCATACAAAAGCTTCGGAACCATTGCTGCGGTATGTACATATTTCTTCAAGTTTATTATTGTCTAATAAGGATGTAATCGGAATATATATCCTGTCGACATTCAATTCTTTTAAGCTTATCTTTTTGTCCCACTTATAGAAAAACGCTGAAAGCTTTTGCATTTTTCGACTATTTCCTGGGAAATATAATGGGTGTTCTTTTTTTTCGACAGCATTACCGGATATTTTTCGCGCATAAGGATTTGCCCTTTTTATTTCCATTGCATCAAGGGCTTCCCTTCTCATTAAATTTATTTTGCTGACAGGCAGAGAAAGGCCTTCATCCAACTCAATTCCAATATTATTGAATCTAAAGGGAGTTGACCCGGTTTTCCTTAACTGCTCAATTATCTTAGCTTCTGTTATTGCAATATTTACAGCCTTTTCAGGTATATCACCGACTATTTCAATACTATTTCCCCTGCTGTCCCATACTTTTAACACAACAGGCATATTGTATTTAACAGTTATCCTGCAATTTAGTGATACCTTTTTGTTACTTTTTTTGTATGAGTTGGCAGCTTCAAGGTTAAGCTGCTTGTCTGAAGTCTTGTACACCCTGTCACCTTTTGAAATCTTCCCTTTTAAGTATCCTACTTCAACACTGTCGCCCGATTTGGCGCTTCTGGCATCTTTACCGTCTGCCACAATCCTACTCACCAGCGTGCCCGGGCTGTCATTCTTCCCGTTCCATACCTCCACGCCATCACCTATTGACAAACTTTCCCTTAATTTCATTTTTATGGTTTTTAACTTAGGATTGTAGTACTCCACATTTCCAATATATATGCCCCAATTTTTAGGCTTTTCGCAGCACATCACAATATTTCCCTTTCTTCCTCTGAGATATGCGTCTGTAAAGCCTCCCCTGTTAAATATCTGACTCAGGTCTATTATGTCTTTTTTATCTATGACGGTCTTTTCTGAGCAGTCTTTTTGTTTGCCAGCTGTAATATCAATATATTTCCTGTATATACGGACTACAGTGGCCACATACTCCGCACTCTTCATCCTTCCTTCTATCTTCAGCGACTTCACACCGGAGTTAATTATACTGTCAAGTAAATTAATTGCCCAGAGGTCCTTTGGGCTTAGGATATATTTCCCTATATCTTTTGCCCGGCGGCTTATACTATTACCATATACGCCATCAGCTGCTAACTCGTAAGGAAGCCTGCATGGCTGCGCGCATTTCCCACGGTTACCGCTTCTTGCTCCAATAATGCTGCTCATAAGACATTGGCCGGAGTAGGATATACATAATGCTCCATGTATGAAAACTTCAATTTCAAGTGAAGTGTTTTTCGAAATAAAGCAAATCTCATCCAGTGAGAGCTCCCTTGCAAGTACAACCCTTTTGAACCCTATTTTTTCAAGAGCTTTTACCCCTTTAAGGTCATAGATGGTCATTTGTGTACTGCCGTGCAGGTGAAGATCCGGGAACATCTGCTTTAATATGCCGGCGAAACCGATATCCTGTACTATAACACCATCAATGCCGGCTAAATATGCCTGCTTTGCAAAATCAACCGCTTGCGGCAGTTCACTATCAGATATTAATGTATTCATTGTAAGGTATACTCTAACATCCCTTATATGTGCATAACGGAGTAACCCTTTAAGGTCCTGAATGTCGAAATTTCCTGCAAATTCCCTGGCATTAAATAATTTCCCTCCAAGGTAAACCGCATCCGCGCCGTTCCCTACCGCAGCCAGAAATGCATTCAAATCTCCGGCCGGAGCCAGCAGTTCCACATTATTTATCATGTTTTTTTGCTCCAGTCTCAAACATCCTAATAATAAAAGGTGTTATATCTACCAGTGATTCAAGCCTGGCAGCAGGCATTCCAGATATATTCCCTATTATTATTGCAGGTACTTTGTTAAATGTGTGTGTTGCTACACTAATATCTTCAATATTTCCATGGTCGCTTGTAATAAATATTATATCCTCTTTTAAGTCTATAGTATCAATTAATGCCCCTAAAAATTCATCCAAAAGCTGGACCTCCTGTACTGCTTTGTCCATATCCATGGAATGGCCTATAATATCAGTCATAAAATGCTCAAACAATGTAAAATCATTTAACATAGTTAACTCTTTAATTCTGCGGGCAGCTTCCTCTGGGGTAATTACATCCACATCGTATCCGCTTTCATAAAGTATCTGCCCCGTTATATCATGATATATACCACAGCCCCTTTTGTAATCCTCCGTTGTTTTTAGCCTTATTCCTGCTGACATGCTCATAACAGAGGTTACAGAGGGTTTATTTTTCCGGTCTTTGGGGTCCATCATCTTCTCAAGGTATTCCTGCCGGTAAACATTGGAATTTGCAACCTTAAAGCCGCGGTTTATTAATTCCTTGAAAAGATTGTTTTTGTTAATGATTTCTTTCAAAGTATGTGTTGGCTGCCCACTTAAATGCCTTCCCAGAACTTTTGGCGCGTTTACTCCCGTAAAAAGCGCAGTCTGTCCAGTTGCACTCTGGGGCAGACCGTCAACACCTAATGAAGCATCGACAGGAATCACTTCATAATTGTTAAAAATGAAATCCAGATTTGGAGTTCTTGCAGCATATATGGGGTTTTTATCCTTATCCTTTTCACCTAGTCCAAACCCATCAATAAATATAAACAGCATCTTCATAATAACCCCCCCAACCCATCAAAAAAGCGCCTGAGCGCAATTTAACCAAATAATGCCACAGAGCGAAACGCAACTTGACATTGAAGTATTAATATTAATTCGAAATGATTAAAAGTAAGGCACTCTACCTGTTCTGCCTTGAGAGTTTCTCAAGGGAATTCCTGACTTCCCTGAGCTCGGCCTCCCTCTTTGCTAGTTCAAGCTGCAAGCTGGTGTTCTTTTGTTTTAGCTGGGAGTTTTCTTCTTCGAGCTGTTTTTTTTCATTTTTCATTGTTTTTAGTTGATTGTTTTTTTCTTCGAGTTCATTTTTTAAGTTTTTTTCACTGTCATGTGTTTTAAAGTAATCATCCGCCACATTTACAGCAGTCAAAACAGCCGCCAGAGAAGTGCTTAATCTACTGTTCAACTTAATAATTTCATTCATCTTCTTATCGATATAAAGTCCTACCTTCTGAATATACTCATCCGGTTCAGTACCTACAAGGGCATAATCCTTGCCAGCTATCTTTACGTGCACCTTATTCTTCTCTGCCAAATAAACCCGCTCCTTTAGCAACCTAACACACACTTAAAATTATACGCATGTATTCTCGCTATTATTATACTATATTTCGGCAAAAAAAGCATTTATTTTGAGCTACAAGGTTCTGTACAATAATTATTCCACATCTTCAATTCTTGCGTTCAAAAGCTGCACGGCTTCCTCATAACGGTCACCTGGTACAAGAACATCTATTCCTTCAGCTATAGGCGTACCTGTGATTATGGTAAAGTAGCTGTCCATACCCTTTAGTTCCCTCACACATGGTATATTTCCCATCTGAAGTATGCCTGCTACAATTTCATATTCAATGTCATTGGCGACATTTGTCAACACAACCCAATTGCTTGTGTCACTACCCATAAAAGCACCTCATATTTTTCTTTTATTCTAACATAACGCAGTAACATTGTAAAAAGTGAGTTATGATTTGGGCATACAGAAGTATATAAAAATATTAGTTTGTTCATGAAAATAAAAGGAATATTATGGCATGTGTTGAATTAATTATAATATTAGTTAATTCTTTAAGCTAATAAATTTCTATTTGAAAGGGGATAGTTTTATGGAAGGCAGTGATACAAATAAAACCTCTACAGGTTTAACAGAAAACCTTGAAGCTCTTTTTTGCTATGTGCTTGGTTTTATTACCGGAATAATCTTTTTAATAATTGAAAAAGACAGTAAGTTTGTCAGATTCCATGCAATCCAGTCTATAGCTACATTTCTACCTTTAGTTGTTATTAACTATATAGTGGGAATACTGCCCCTTATAGGAGGCATACTTTCATTCTTTATTGGCGTATTGGAATTTGTTCTTTGGATTTTGCTAATGTATAAAGCATATAAAAAAGTGTGGTTTAAACTTCCTATAGTCGGAGATATTGCAGAACAGCAGATAAATAAATAATTAGCAGCTTGGGTTGCGAAATCCAGTATAGTTATGGCGACAGGATACGGTTTTGCCGCAGCCTGTCGCACTGTTTTATCTACATTACACCCTTTAAGAATTCACCAAGCTTTTTGTCGACGTTCTTTATGTGCCTTGTCAACCAGTCTACTACCGTCCTGTTAACTAGAATCACTGATCTGGCATTTACGCCTTCAGTTTCAATCTGTTCCTTCAACTGGGTAAAATCCTCGATGAACTTGTCATGCATACCTTTGTGGGCAGCAAAGTCAGGGTAGTTGTATTCTTGCTGTAACTTTTCCTCTGAAGAAAAATGGGTTACTACATAATCGCCTAAAAACTTTATTACACTCCCAACCTCTTCTTTGCCCCTGCCCTGGCTGCATGCATTAAGAAGCCTGTTGATTGCGTCAAACAAAGCCTTATGTTGCTTGTCAATCTCCTCAATTCCTATTGAATAACTGTCTTTCCACTCTATAGCCATTTCATTCCCCCCCTGCAACCACATTAGTTTAATTATATTAATTATATACCATTTTTCTTACTATGGTAACATTCGTTTTCTATTGCCTGGGGGCAAATGTAGAATATTTAATTATAATTCAAAATTTTGCCACTTTTTGGGTCTATATACACTAACCAGTATCCAAAAGCACCGTATCTGGGATGACTTCCCTCAAGCTGAACCCATCTGCAGGCATCGCCGAAAGGCCTTTCATCAACCCTGTATACACCGGGTATTCCGCACACTATTAGTTCTTTTCCGCTTACTCTGTCGGTGTATATCCCAATTATCAGGTGCCTGTACTTGAAATGTGACATCATTACTGACGGGTTAAACAACAACGGGGTTCTTATATTGCACTGGTACAGGATATTATTTAATTGAACCGGACTGTTAAGTTTCCACCATTTATAGTCTCTCCTTCTTGTGCGGAATGGATCATACTTCTGAAAGCTTCTATCAAGATTTAATTTCAGCTTCTCAATATCTCCTTCTGTTTTTTCCTGTCCCGACGCATATTCTTTCTGATTTATCATGTAACAGTTTTCGCACGGATTAAGGCTGGTATTTGCAGGATTGGCCGCACAGTACGCTTCTTTATTCTTGAACACACATTCACTTTCCGGCTTTACCCTCTCCTCCTCTGGTGAAATTTCCCCCTCTTCTTCTGGTATAATCCTGCCCTCTTCCTCAGTTTCTGCTGTTTCCCCATCTTTAAACCAACTGTCGCTGTCTGTTTCTTCATGATTATCATTCACTTCATATTTATCTTCTTCTTCATCTTTCTGTCCAGGGCTTTTCGTTTCTGAGGGAACGTACCTGCTTTCAATCCCTCCTTTATATTTGCTGAAGACATCCTGTTTTTCATTTGATTCTTCAATACCCTTCTTTTCCGCTTCCTTTTTAATATATAATCCGTTTCTAAATTGTTGCCTCCAGTTCTCTTTTTTGTTTTTATATGCAGCCAGTGGGCATATAACTGATTCAGTTGTTTTGCCAATATACTCCATTATCACTACAGCAGTATTAAACTGGTCTATACTGTTCCCTGTTCCGTTAACATCCGCAGGGTCGAATCTCCATTCTATCTCGCCTTTTCCTTGATATAAGGGAAATAAATCTACATTTACAGGGACAACCCTGTTCTCTTCACTCCTTAGCAAATAAAGCCTATAATTGTATTTCTTGCTGTCTTCCTTAAGGTTCCGGACTGATGCCGTTAGCCTCCCTTTACCATTGCGAACCTCGATTTTTATGTATCCGGACGGATCACTTCCCATACCGTAGCCTTTATCTTCCTGTTTAAAAATTAAAAACCTTCTAAAGAATTCCGAACTGTCACTCACCATTATTCCCTCACTTCCAATTATTACTGATATAATCATTATATGTTCAAGGAAGAAAAGGTATTATATAAAAATAAGCCATCATAATCAATATGATGGCTTATTCAAAATTCTGCTTATTTCGGTTATTTACGTTTATAGCCTATGAAAGCTACTCCTGTTGGAAGCTACTCCTGTATACGTTTTTCCAAGTCCTCAAGCTGTTTAGCCAGTTCTTTTGGCAGGCGGCTGCCGAATTTTGCATAGTGTTCACGTATGGAAGCAATTTCTTTCTTCCATTCTTCTTTATCTACCTTAAGCAGTTCTTTCATATCAGCCTCACTTATATCAAGCCCGTCTCTATCAATAGCATCGGCCGTAGGCATATAACCTATAGCTGTTTTTACTGCTTTACCTTCTCCGGAGGTTCTTTCAAAAATCCATTTAAGCACTCGGCTGTTCTCTCCAAATCCAGGCCAGAGCCATTTGCCATCTTTATCTTTGCGGAACCAGTTTACGTAGAATATTTTAGGTAATTTTTCAACATCAGTTTTTTCTCCAATATCCAGCCAGTGCTGCAGGTAATCACATATATGATATCCGCAGAAAGGCAGCATTGCAAATGGATCACGGCGTACTTTACCGATTTTGTCAGATATTGCTGCTGCAGTTATCTCTGAGCCCATGATTGAACCCATAAATACTCCATGTTTCCAGTCAAAACTCTCATGAACCAAAGGTATTGTACTTGGACGGCGTCCACCAATAAGAATGGCTGAAATTGGCACTCCATTGGGATCTTCCCATTCCGGAGCTATCACCGGGCATTGACTTGCTGGCGCTGTAAAACGCGCATTTGGATGAGATGCGGGTTTCTTAGAGCCAGGAGTCCAATCATCACCTTGCCAGTCAATCAGGTGTTCAGGTGTGTCATGGCTCATTCCTTCCCACCATACATCTCCATCATCAGTCAGCGCTACATTAGTGAATATGCAGTTCTTTTCTATGCTTTTCATCGCATTCGGGTTTGATTCAATTGATGTACCAGGCGCAACACCAAAGAACCCTGCTTCAGGGTTTATAGCGTACAACCGGCCATCTTTACCAAATTTCATCCAGGCAATATCGTCACCAATGGTCTCAACCTTCCATCCTGGAATGGTTGGAATCAGCATAGCCAGGTTAGTCTTTCCACAAGCGCTTGGGAAAGCTCCGGTAATGTATTTGACCTCTCCTTCAGGATTTGTGATGCGAAGAATAAGCATATGCTCGGCCATCCAGCCTTCATCTCTGGCCTGTACCGAAGCAATACGCAGAGCAAAGCATTTTTTGCCCAGAAGAGCATTCCCGCCGTATCCGGAACCATAAGACCAAATAGCTCTTTCCTCAGGAAAATGGCTGATATATTTTTGCTCCATCGGCGCACAGGGCCATGAAGAATCCTCCTGACCCTCCTTCAATGGGGCGCCTACTGAGTGCAGGCAAGGTACAAATTCTCCATCTTCGCCAAGCACATCAAGAACCTGCTTTCCCATACGGGTCATAATACGCATATTAACTACAACATAAAGGCTATCCGTCAACTCTACACCTATCTTGGAAATGGGCGAACCGATAGGACCCATGGAAAAAGGTATAACATACATGGTTCTTCCCTTCATACATCCTGTGTAAAGTTCAGTCATTGTTTTCTTAAGTTCTGCAGGATCAATCCAGTTGTTTGTTGGTCCTGCATCTTCCTGCTTTTTAGATGATATGAATGTACGGTCTTCAACACGTGCCACATCCGACGGATGGCTGCGGAACAGATAACACCCGGGCCGTTTTTCTGGATTTAATGGTGTAGCCATTCCAGCCTTAACTAATTCCTGGAGAAAACGTTCATTTTCCTCCTCTGAACCGTCACACCAGTGAATGCTGTCAGGCTGGCACATGTCTGCCATTTCTTTAACCCATTCTTGTAATTTCTTATTAGAAGTCATTAAATATTTCCCTCCTGCACATAAATTATTTTTGTACAATATTGCGTCACAAAATCACTACCCATGAAAAATATTCCAACATGCAATTTTGTTTTTCTAATAATTCACAGTACTTTTATAATGCACAAAAAAAAACACAATCCTAAAAATCGTAATTACTACCAATTATACTCCAAAACAATTATTTTGAAAAGTGTTTTTGAGAAAAATTCATTAATTTTTTAACAATCTTTTTGGAAAAATGCATTTGATAATTGTGCAAATTGCAATATTGAAAGGGTTTCGCCCCTGCTCTCCGGATTTATACCAGTATTTACAAGCACTTCTCTGATTTCTTCTTTGTCCAGTTTATAATAGCCTGAATTGTGCAAAGCGTTTAACAGGGTTTTTCTTCTCTGCCCAAAACACGCCCTTACCGTCTGAAAAAACATTTTTTTATCCATTAACTCAACAGGAGGGTTTTTATTTACCCGAAGCCTTATTACTGTTGAATCCACATCTGGCCGTGGAATAAAACACCCGGATAAAACATTGAACATTCTTTCCGGCTTGGAATAATACTGCACGGCTACCGACAGTGCTCCATAGTCCTTTCCTCCGGGCTTTGCCACTATTCTGTCGGCTACCTCCTTCTGGACCATAAACACCATTATGTCTGCCAAGGGGCCTTCCTCAAGAAATTTCATAATTACAGGTGTTGTTATATAGTAAGGTAAATTAGCAACCACTTTAACAGGCCGGGTTTTGGTAACAAAAAGTTCCGCTTTCAGTATAAGATTAATTTCCTGTTCAATATCCATTTTCAAAATGTCTTTGTTTATTATATGTACGTTCGAAAAACCCTTCAGATTCTCAGACAAAGGAGTAATAAGCCGCTTGTCAATTTCCACCGCAACAACTTGTCCGGCTCTTTGAGCCAATTCACATGTCAATGTGCCAATACCCGGCCCGACTTCAATAACAGCATCATCTTTTGTTATCTCAGCAGCCTCTGCTATTTTTTTTACTATATTATTATCCCTGAGGAAATTCTGACCCAGCGTCTTTGTCAGTTTCAGGTTATATTTTTTTATTGTATCTACGGCATTGATACCCATTTTTTTCTCCGTTTAATACTAATCAATTTGGACTTTTCGGCCTCTACTGTTCGGCCAATATGTAAACCTTGCAGCGCTTGACTCCCCATCTGTCCACTTCTTCCTGGCTATCAAGGTATACATCAATTATATTTCCCTTAATTGCACCACCTGTGTCTGCTGCAAGTGCATATCCATAATCAGGTGTGTTCCCTGCTATCTCTACATAAACCTTTGTACCAAGTGGTATTACCTTTGGATCAACTGCAATAATACCCCTTTTTGCTCTAATACCGGTATATGTAATGCCAAACTCCGGATGATCGGGATTCTTTCCCGTATCCTTAAAAGATGCTGTATATGCTGTGACTTTCATATCAAGCACCTTTTTATACCTCACTACCTCTCCCCTGGCAGTTGTATGGGTAAGCACAGTTCCCACCTCTACAAGCCTGTTTACAGGATTTGAAAGCAGGGTGTTGCTTATAAGCTCCCGTGCAATTTCCTTTCCATCTTCAAATACTACCCTGTAGAATAATTCCCGTATACCCTCCTTGCCTTCCCTTACTACTCTTTCTTCACCCTTGTCCATATGACGGTTTTCTCTGTATTCTACTGTAAAAGGTATAAATTGGTTCTCTGATTGAATTTCTTCTCTGACTCTGATAACTCTTATATCCATTCCGCTTGTTACAGGATCGTCCATTTCCGCGCCTTCCAGCCGGTCATTTATGCCCAGGTATACCTGGCTGTTCTTGAGTGCTTCTCTGACAGTATCATGGTAAGTCATAATCATTACTTCTTTTCCGTCTGCCAGAATATTAACCGGTACGGCCCTTTTTATATTTATTATATTCTCCGAAGTGCTTTTCAGCTTTGCATCCAAAGGCATACTTATGTAATCATATGAAGCTACCGTTATACCATTTTGCTCTAATACTTCTCCGACTGTATACTTCATAGTTTGAACAACAAGCCGGCTGCCGTTGTCATCTATTACTACATCCTTTTTTAATAAATGGAATGCACCAACCCCTGCCGAGACAGATACTATTACCGCCAAAGCAACAATAACAATTTCTTTTAAAGAAATGTGTTTTTTGATACTTTTTGCCAGCGTTAACAAATTATTAACCTCCCTGTTCAAGGAACTTTTATTAATCCCTTTTCAAAGTATATAAAGAACCACGATATTTTATTCCAAAAAATACTTTTTGTCAAATTTTTATTAAAGTATATATGAAAATATAACCAAATACTTCGAAATTTAAACATCAGGAGTTCAAGGACATGCTGACAAGCTGACAATATATTCAGTTGAAAAAAGAAGGCAAGCGCTTACACCTGCCTCCTAATCCCTTAATACTGCATTCCCCCCATTGGATAGTAGCTCCCATGATAACTACCCATAGGATAATTACCCATATAGGGATTAGCTGAATATGGATTCTGCATCATAGGACACTGCATATTCATAAGATATGGACAGCACATTATAGGCATCTGCGGCATTCCGGCAGCATAAGGCATCTGCTGCACCTGCGGCATCTGGTACATCTGCGGCAATGCAGATTCATGCTGCGCCTGAGGCATATCAGATGCTCCAGCCATTTGCGGTGCATGGCTCATATGTTTATCCATTTCTTCTTTATATTTTTTTTCATCCTTCATATGTGGCTCCCTCCGGTATCAAATTATTTTACTACATTATATGTACCGGATATAAAATTGTGATAATTATGTAAATGCTTATTGAAGCGAGGCAAATATGCCTGCTATAACCCACTCATTTAGTTGGTTGTCATAGTCTACGGTTATATATCTTTTATTGGATCCTTCATCTAAATGAATATTCTTGGGCTTCCCATGAGTTTTCATTACTACTTCAAGCTCCACAGAAAGAATTATTTCTCCCTGTTTTTCATCAGGTATCCCATCCGTAACCAGTTCTATTGAATTTATGTTTATACTCTGTATTGAATTCTTATAGGCATTCGAATACTCCGATAGGGTAAGTTTATCAGTTCCATTACCCATGCTTTTTTGCTGAAGCCGGTATGCACTTTCATAATCTCCCTGGTTTAATGCTTCTACCCACTTCCTGACAGCTTCCTTCAGGAACTCTGTATCTGCATTTTGCACAAGCACCTTAATATTCTCCCTTTTTTGTGCAAGAGCCTCATTTATCTTAGCTTTTTCCTCTTCCTCCCGTTTCTTATCTTGTTCCATAGAACTAATAACTGCTTCCAAATTTTTTATCTCTTTTTTCAAGTCCTCATTATTTTTTTCAAGTGTATTTATTTTTTCACCTAAAGCTGTAATGCTTGCATTGTTACTTGCCTTGGAATGCTCAAGGGTTTCTATGTCCTTTTGCTTGTTTTCCCTGTCCCAGAGCAGATAGTTGAATCCAATGAGTAATACCATAATAAGAGAGCAAATAATTATAAGAGCAAATTTTTTCATTACCCCACCTCTTTTTTCTATTCTCTGGAGTCTGTTGCTGCCAGTTGCCGGGTTTTCCCCTTTTCTATATTTTAAAAAGCCCTTTGGCATTCTCTGTTGTTATCCTTGCAATATCTTCAAAAGACATACCCTTTATTTCGGCTATTTTTTCCGCCACTAACCCTACATAACAAGACTCATTCCTTTTACCCCTATGGGGTTCCGGAGTGAGATAGGGACAATCTGTTTCAATTAACAGCCTGTCATTTGGTATGCTTTTTACTACCTCAATAACTCTTCTGGCGTTTTTAAATGTTACAGGTCCTCCAAATGAGATATAGAAATTATTATCAAGCAGTATTTTTGCCATCTCTGCACTCCCTGAATAGCAGTGGAAAACCCCTCCCACTTGTCTTGCATTTTCTTTCTTTATTATACTCATGGCATCTTCATGGGAGTCGCGGTTATGGACTATTATTGGAAGGTTCAGATTCCGGGCCAGGGATATCTGCCTTGCGAACCACAACTTTTGATCTTCCCTGGGAGAATTATTATAATAATAGTCCAGACCTATTTCTCCAATGGCTACAACTTTCTTATGGGAAGCAAGCCTTTCCAGTGTTTCTAATGTATTATTATCCATTCCTTCCACATAATGGGGATGCACTCCTACAGCAGCATAAAAGAATTCATATTCCTGGGCCATATTAGTACTTTCAACAGCAGAAGCGGTATCTGAAGCCACATTCAGTATATATCGAACCCCGGATTCACTGGCTCTCTTTATTGCTTCATGCCTGTCTTCATCAAACCTGCTGTCATCATAATGTGCGTGGGTATCAAACAACATTTTATCCACCTGCTACCTTACCGGTACTCCACTTTCCATACTCTTGTCCGGAACTAAAAGTGACACTTCCTTACCATCTGACGCTGCGAGTATCATTCCCTGTGACTCAATTCCCCTCAATTTAACTGGCTTAAGGTTTGCTATCAGGATTACACTTTTCCCCACCAGTTCTTCTGGCGGGTAATTTTGGGCGATCCCTGAAACAACCTGCCTTACATCACTACCCATTTCAAGCTTAAGTTTCAAAAGCTTGTCCGTATTTTCTACCTTCTCTGCCTCAAGTACTTTGGCTACCCTTAAGTCCATTTTTGCGAATTCTTCTATTGATATGAGTTCCTTTCCTGCTTCTACATCCTTTTGCCGGTCAGCCTTATTGTCCTTTCTTCCCTTCCCGGCCAGGCCTTCCTTGTCTGTATTGTTTTTTGTCAGCTTTTCAAGTTCTTCAAGCTCTTTTCCAATATCTATCCTTGGGAAAATTGCGTCTCCTTTTTTTACCAATGCCCCTTCAGGGTACCTGCCCCATGTTTTCAGGCTGTCCCAAGAAACGTTTTCCCCTTTTTCGATTCCCATCTGCTCCCATATAATCAGCGGCGTCCCTGGCATAAAAGGCTGCAGCATCACAGAGATTATGCGTATGCTTTCTGCCAGATTATACATTACAGATGCAAGCCTTGTCCTTTTAGACTCATCCTTCGCAAGTATCCAGGGCATCGTCTCATCAATATACTTATTAGTCCTTGATATGGCTTTCCATATTTCAGTAAGGGCTGAACTGAACTGAAGCTGATCCAGTAGTTTCTCTACCTTGCCCGGCGTTTCCATAACAACCCTCTTTAAATCGTCGTCGAAGCTCCCGCTCTCCCTTTCAGAAGGTATTACACCCTCAAAATACTTCTCTATCATCGCAACCGTCCTGCTCACCAGATTGCCCAAATCATTCGCAAGATCCGAATTTATCCTGTTTATTAAGGCTTCGTTTGAGAAAACCCCGTCAGCGCCAAAGGGCACTTCTCTTAAAAGAAAATACCTTATAGCATCCAATCCGTATTTTTCTATCAAAACTACCGGATCTACCACATTTCCCTTGGATTTTGACATCTTACCGCCTTCCAGAACCAGCCATCCATGTCCAAATACCTGTTTAGGCAGTGGTTCACCAAGAGCCATGAGCATTGCCGGCCATATAATGGTATGGAACCGTACTATTTCTTTTCCCACCAGATGCACATCTGCCGGCCAGTATTTCCTGTAGTCCGAATCATCCCTGCTCAAAAAACCAAGGGCGGTGATATAATTGGAAAGTGCGTCTATCCATACATAGACTACATGTTTGTTATCAAAAGTAACCGGTATGCCCCAGTTAAAGGTTGTCCTGGAAACACACAAATCATCCAGCCCGGGCCTCAGGAAATTATTCAGCATTTCATTGCGTCTGGATACAGGTTGGATAAAGTCAGGGTTTTGCTCAATATGCTTAATAAGCCTGTCCTGATATTTTGAAAGCCTGAAGAAATAGCTTTCTTCCTTTGTGAGTTCAGCTTCCCTGCCGCAGTCGGGGCACTTGTTCCCCTCCTGAAGCTGCGTCTCTGTCCAGAATGATTCACAAGGCGTACAATACCAGCCCTCATATTCACTCTTGTATATATCTCCCTGGTCATACAGCTTCTTGAATATCTTTTGGACCGCTTCCTCATGATATTTATCCGTAGTCCTGATAAACCTGTCATTGCTTATTTCCATAAGCTTCCACAGTTCTTTTATTCCAGCAACTATGTTATCAACATACTGCTTAGGCGTAACTCCCATTTCTTCAGCTTTACGTTGTATTTTCTGCCCGTGCTCATCCGTTCCTGTAAGGAACATGACATCATAGCCTTTCAGCCTTTTATATCTTGCCATCGCATCAGCAGCAACAGTAGTATAAGAATGCCCTATATGCAATTTTCCGCTTGGATAATATATAGGAGTTGTTATGTAAAAAGTTTTATCATTCATTCAATATAAGCCTCCCCTATTCTATTCAATTATATTCCTTTACTTTTTTCTGTTTTCTATTCGTTATTGCCTGTTACATGTTCTTTATTTCTTCCTTCTGTTCTCCACTACCTGTCTTCTGTGCCCTGTTCTCTCCGTTCTCTGGTACATAACTATACTATACATTTTAAAGACCACTATTTCAAGAAAATTGTTTTGCTTACATCTTTTTTACAAACACCTCATATTACATTAAATTTTATCATATTTATTAATAACATGTCCATTTGGAGGGAAAGATTTGTTAAGATCCCATGGGTAAAATAACCTTAATCGGAGGCTGGAAGCAAGATGAAAAAAAATTATGGTTCTAAACTGATATTTAAATATGTTTTAAGAGTTTTTCCGGAAGTGGGCAAAGAACTTGATTCTTGGGCAAATATATGTAAAAGCATGGATAATGGAACCATCCGGGAACTTGCTTTGTCCAGTATCAGGTACAAAAAATTCCATGCACAGGGTGGGTGTGTATATGCACTATATCCAAAAGTGGATCTAAAGAAAACAGTAAAATTTATAGTTGCACTTCAAACTATTAGTGATTATCTTGATAACCTTTGCGACAGGGCAGGGATTAAAAAGGAATCCGCTTTCAGACAGCTTCATCTTTCAATGCTGGATGCTGTTGATCCAAAAAGGCCCTTGAGCGATTATTATAGATTTTATCCGTACAAATCCGATAACGGCTATTTGGTAAAACTTGTGGAAGAATGCAGGAAACAAATCCAGGGGTTGCCGTCATATAATCTTGTGCTGGATCATATTAAAAAATACATACAGTTATATTCAGACCTTCAGACATACAAACATCTGGATGAGAAAACAAGGGAAGATTATCTGGAAACCTGGGCAAATTATTACATACGCAGCTTTCCAGCAATCTCATGCTGGGAATTTTCGGCTGCCTCAGGTTCCACTCTCGGAGTTTTTGTGCTTTTTGCTTCAGCCTTCAACCCTTCCCTGAATCCGGATATGGTTAAGAAAGCTGGATGCAGCCTACTTTCCGTGGATATGCGGGCTGCATATCCTGCTGGATTATTACATAGATGCTGTGGAAGATATGCAGATGGGTGACCTTAATTTTACATATTATTACGACAATTTGAAGCACTGTGAAAGCAGACTGTTATCTTTTATTGAAAACAGCCTGCAAGCATGTCATACACTTGAATATCCTGAATTCCACACTACAGTTGTGAAAGGCCTGCTTGCCATGTACCTGTCAGACCCTAAAGCTTTCCTTGGCCTGAACAAGCTTGCTACCCGGAACATACTCCGGGGTAGCAGCTCTAAAACCGCCTTTTATCATAACCTGTGCAAAATACTCAGGTTCTCCGGTATAATTTGAATACTAATTTACTCTGAATTTCAACATTTCGGACAAATTACATAAAAAATTTATGCTTTCCGACTCAGGAAACAGCTTCAGGCAAGCCTTGGCTTTCTCAGCATGCATGGAAGCAATACCCAGGGATTCTTCCAGAACTCCTGAGTCTTTTAATGCATAGGGTATTCTGTTTAATTCTTCATTAGTAAAATTCCGGCTGTCTATAATTTCTTTAAGCCACCTGCCGTATTTACCGCTTCTTAAAAGCAGTATAAGCGGCAAAGTCAGATTGCCCAGCCTTAAATCTTCCATTTTAGGCTTACCCATTACATCAGTATTTCCGCAAAGGTCTAATACATCATCTACAATTTGAAATGCATACCCCAAATTCAGCCCATAATCGCCAAGTGCTTTTAAGTACAAGGCATCCGCCCCACACACCGCTGCTCCGGACTCACAGCAGCGCCCAATAAAGATTGCCGTCTTTTTGGCAATCTTTTCATAGTACTCCTTTATGCTGGTATCGGTTTTAAACCTCCCATCAGCCTGCAGGATCTCTCCATGGCACATGTCTTGTATCGCTTCCAGCATTAATTTCAGGCCAGGTACCAGGTTATTGGCTGATAGTGTGCTGAATGCCTGGGCAAAGAGATAGTCTCCGCATAAGACACTGAAATGGTTGCCCCATTTCTTATTTACTGAAATTTTGCCCCGGCGCATATCTGATTTATCAATAATATCATCATGGACCAGAGATGCCATATGAATTAACTCAGCTGCAGCAGCGGCTTTCACCAACTGCTTGCTTATGCTGCCAAACACAAGCCCGCTTTGTATTACAAGCAGTGGCCTCAACCTTTTACCTCCGGCCTTCAGGATATGCATACACATTTCATAAATCGCTCCACTGCTGCCGGAAATAACTTGTAGTAATTCTGATTCAACTTCATCCATATACCGTGCATTTTTTAAATCAATTTCAGGTATCCTTACGCCTCTCCCTGGGTTGTATTTAAAAGCTTCCAATTCCTTCTCCCAATGCCTTTATTTTGTCAATAAATAGTATCCCCGTAAACTATTATTATATAAGCAGTTTATATAAGCAATTTCTTTATCTTCCAAAAACCAGTGTACATATCCATGCCGATGTAATGACGCTTACAGCATCAGCAAATAGGGCTGCTGCCAACGTATGCCTGATGTTCTTAATACCTACTGAACCATAGTATACGGCAAGGGTATAAAATATTGTCTCTGTTGAACCCATCATGGTAGATGTGACTCTTCCGATAAAAGAATCTGCCCCGTAAGTTTTAATGATATCAGATACTAATGCCAGAGATGCGCTTCCGGAAATAGGCCTTAAAAAAGCCAGAGGCATTACTTCCTGCGGTATTGAAAAAAGAGAAGCAAGAGGCCTGGCAGCGTACACAAGCAAATCCAGTGCTCCTGATGCCCTAAATACCCCAATCGCCACCATCAGGCCCACCAGAGATGGTATAATCCTGATAACTGTCTGAATACCTTCTTTTGCGCCATCCACAAACACTTCATAAACCTTAACTTCTTTGTATAAACCAGAAAATAGAATTAGAAGGAATATTGCAGGAATAGCATAAGCCGATACTGTCTTAATTATTTCCATAACTCAAGCTACCTCATTTTTCTGCTGCCCAGTATGGACAATGATTTAGCAGCTATTATTCCTGCAAGCGCCGAGCAAGCAGATGCAAACCAGATTGTTCCTATTATTTCAGCTGGATTGTGTGAACCCAAAGCTGAGCGGACTGCTATGATTGTAGCCGGGATAAGCTGAATCCCGGAAGTATTGAGCACCAGAAACATACACATAGAATTGGTAGCTGTATTCTTCCTGGGATTAATTCTCTGAAGCTCACCCATGGCTTTAAGTCCTAATGGCGTTGCTGCGTTTCCAAGTCCAAGGAAATTTGCAACCAGATTCATCACAATTGCACCCATTGCCGGGTGGTCTTTGGGAATCCCGGGAAACAATAACTTTAATGCCGGTCTGAGGAGCTTTGATAACCTTTGTACAAGCCCGCTTTTCTCTGCAATGCCCATAAGTCCGGTCCACAGGCACATAATGCCCAGCAGCCCTATGCACAATTCTACTGCTTTACCCGCAGAGCCTATCGCAGCTTCAGTAACCATTCCTATTCTGCCATTAATAATTGCCACCACAATTCCAACAACAAGCATAGCTAACCAAATATAATTGAGCATATCGGCAACTCCCCCTTGTGCATACAATAAAACCATTAATTTACTACTTTGTAATATAATTATTCCTGGCAGCCTTCATTTATGAAGCCTTTATAATTTAACCAATTTTTTTGAAACACATTAAAAATTGTCGAATTTAGTCATATCAATTTCCAGTAAATTTATGGATATTTTTCAATTAACGCTGATAAAATAATAAACATTGGGGTTTTCTGAAATATTAAAAATACCGGGTAAAACTCCAGGAATTATATTTATAGACATTTTTATATAGATAAAAATCTGATTTGTTCAAAAACTTCTTTAAATATTTGAATTTTTTTGTATTTTCTTCAATATTATTGTTGACGATTACTGGAATTTATGGTACTATAAGAGAGGAAAAGATTGTCGAATACTGTAGCATTTAGGGAGGATATTAATATGAAATCTACTGGAATAGTAAGAAAAGTTGACGAACTCGGAAGAGTAGTTCTGCCAATTGAATTAAGAAGGACACTAGACATCGCAGAAAAGGATGCACTGGAAATCTATGTCGACGGCAATACCATTATTCTTAAGAAATATGAGCCCGCATGTATTTTCTGTGGAGATGCAAAGGACGTAACTATTTACAAAGGCAAAAATATATGTCCGGGATGTTTAGCTGAATTGAAGAAGTAAACTGTTACCTTAAAGGGGTTGAGCAATCAGCCCCTTTTTTATTCCTTTATTGCATACCATTGTCCAAAAGGCTGTTGTACACATTCCTTTTCGGTATTCCCCTGTCCTCAGCCACCTTTTTTATTGCATCCATTTTGCTTAAACCCTGATTAATATAAATATTCATATGCTCCTCCAGGGTGCAGTTGTCCCACTTCTTTCTTTTTTCCTTAATTATGCTCTGCTCCTCAGCTCCCTCAACAATTAATACAAACTCACCACGTGGTATTTCAGTTGTATATTTTTCAACTGCGTATTTAAGAGTGCATCTTGTTATCTCCTCAAATCTTTTTGTAAGCTCTCTGGCCACTGACACTTTCCTATCTCCAAGAATTTTGTACAAGTCCTTTAATGTAGCAGCAAGCTTGTGTGGTGCTTCATAAATGACTATTGTCCGTATTTCATCCTTCAGGGCTGCCAGCCTTTCTTTCCTTCCCTTTTTATTTACAGGCAAGAAGCCTTCAAATACAAATCTACCGGAAGGCAAGCCGGATAGTACCAGCCCGGTAATTGCAGCAACTGGTCCGGGTATCATGGTTATTTCAATCCCATGTTCTATTGCAAGCTTTACAATATCTTCTCCCGGATCCGATATACCTGGTGTACCCGCGTCTGATACCAATGCAACGTTTTTGCCATCATTAAGCAATCCAATAAGGTAGCCTCCTTTTGCCACCTTATTATGCTCGTAATAGCTGGTCAACGGTTTTCTGATTTCAAAATAGTTTAAAAGCTTCAAGGTCTGCCTGGTGTCTTCAGCAGCGATAACATCCGCCTCCTGCAGTACCCTTAAAGCCCTTAGAGTTATGTCCTCCAGATTTCCTATAGGTGTAGCTACAAGATACAGCTTGCCCTTTTCACTCAAATTATCTTGCCTCCCCCTATTGTCCTGTTATAAATCCTGTTTATCTCATCGGAATATTCTCCATTCATATCATATACATATAAAGGTTCCATTATTTTTAAATACGGCCTTGCATTTTTTATTCCTTTAACAAGTATTAGATTTGCCTTTTTATAAGGTGAGGGGTGAACGAACCTTAAATATTTCGGTTCAATACTATACTTTCTCATAAGGCATAAAACGTCTGCAATTCTTTCCGGCCTGTGCACCATAGCAAACTGTCCCGAAGTAATGAGCAGCCTGCTTGCAACCTGTACTACATCCTCCAATGTACATAATATTTCATGCCTTGATACGGCCTTTGTGTCCGAAGGATTGACCAGTCCTCGCCCATGAGCCATATAAGGTGGATTTGACACAACAACATCAAACTGGGATGAACCAAAATACTCTACACACTCTTTTATATTCCCATTTACTATCTTTACCCTGTCCTCCAGATTGTTCAATTTGACGCTTCTTAAAGCCATTTCACACATTTCGTCCTGGATCTCCAGTCCTACGACTTCCTTCGCGCCGGTCTTAGCTGCCAAAAGTATTGCTATTATCCCTGTTCCGGTTCCCAAGTCAATAACACGGCTATCTTTTCTCACATCTGCAAAATTAGCAAGCAGTACGGCATCAATTCCAAAACAGAATGCATCTTTTTTCTGGATAAGCTTCAGGCCTTTGAACTGCAAGTCATCTATTCTTTCATTATCTTGTATATGCAAATCTTACACCATACCTCAATAAAAATTAGATAAACTATATTACACTGGATTACAATGGCTTACTGGAACCATTAGCTAGTGCAATAATTTGATTTACCTTTAAATAAAAGGCCACACAAGCGCACTGTTTTATAAAGTACACTTACGTGACCTCTTACTTTCCAGAATAAATTTACCTCTGTTGAGGAGCGTCAACAGGACAAACATCTGCACAAGACCCACAATCTATGCAAGCATCTTCATCAATCACATATTTGTCATCACCTGCAGAAATGCATGATACTGGGCACTCCGCTTCACACGCACCGCAACTAATACATTCATCATTAATATAATATGCCATATTTACTACACCTCCTGAGTAATTTTCAAAAGGACATTGTATTTTGTTTACTTACAAATGTCCTTTAATATTTTACCATCATTCCAAAATAAATCAAACAGTTTTTTAAATCCATATTCTTAATCCTCAAGCTGCTTTAATTCTTCAAGGTCTATATCCAGTTCCTCTGTGTATGCAGCATCTTGAATAACTTCAACGTCTTTCATTTTATAAACCATAACATCGGCATCATCATCCTTGTTCATCTTCACTTTAACCTCCTCCTTAAGGAGGCTTATTCCTATTACAACTCCCTGGCCGTCAGGGGTGTTTACGATAGCACCTGAATTTGGTGACCTGTCCAGTATTTCCTCATAAGCGTCCTGTTCATACTTCAAACAGCACATCAATCTCCCACATATACCGGATATTTTGGTTGGATTCAAGGACAGCCCCTGCTCTTTTGCCATTTTTATTGATACCGGCTCGAATTCTCCCAGGAAGGAATTACAGCAAAGAACACGTCCACATATCCCTATGCCGCCCATCATTTTAGACTCATCCCTCACGCCTATCTGTCTGAGCTCTATCCTGGTTTTGAATACAGCCGCAAGATCTTTTACCAGTTCTCTGAAGTCCACTCTTCCATCGGCAGTAAAATAGAATAGAATCTTGTTGTTATCAAATGTGTACTCTACATCAATTAACTTCATGTCCAGGTTATGGTTTTTTATCTTCTGCAGGCATATATTAAAAGCCTCTTCTTCCTTTTGATGGTTTTCCTCATTGTGTTTTACATCTTCCTCGCTGGCAATTCTTATTACTTTCTTGAGAGGTGCTACTATTTCCTCTTCCTCCACATCCCTGTTTGGGATCACCACTTCTCCGAATTCTATACCTCTCGCTGTCTCAACAATAACTTTTTCATTTAGTCCAATATCTAAATCCCCCGGGTCAAAATAGTAAATTTTGCCCGCTTTTCTAAACCTGACTCCAACAACCTTTACCATTAAACAAATTCCTCCTGAAGCTTCATAAGCATTATCTCTATAGAAAGCCTGTAATTAGCGTTTTTCCTAATATTTCTACGTGTTGACTCAATGGTTTCAATATTTTTAATAAGCTTACCGGTTGAAAAACTGACCGCATTATTAAATATGATATCCTTTTTATCGCGATTAATCAATACATTTTCACCTGTGGTTTTTTTCACCACCAGTAAATCCCTGTAAAACAGAGTCATTACATCAAGTATGGTGCTAATGCTTTCCTTATTGTTCTCAAAAAAATCATACATGCTGAGAATTTCCTTCATCTTGCAGTTCTGGATATTAAATACTACCTTTGACACTTCATCACGGAGCCGTACAAATTCTTCCGATTGTGCCAGCATAATTGCAGTTCCAATAACACCATCAGCATATGAGGCGATAAAATCCTTTTCTTCTGCTTGTGGCCCTGGTATTGTATCTAATAACTGTCGAACCTGTTGGTAAGTATTTTTTTGAAAATTGTATTTTACAGCCCGGGAACGTACCGTACCAATCAGTGAGTCATAGTTGGATGTAGTGAGGACTATAACCGCATAGTAAGGTGGTTCTTCAAGCGTTTTCAAAAGACAGTTCTGAGCCTGGGAAGTCATCTTGTCTGCATCAATTATAAGATATACTTTTCTTGTTGAATACATGGGCTTAATTATAATATCACTCTGTATACTCCTTATGTCGTCAACACCGATACTTGCTGCATCTGTTTTTATTTCCCTGTAGTCAGGGTTTGAGCCCTCAGCAATCATACGGCAGGGTAAGCATTTATTACACTTATTACCATTGCTGAAGCTGCTGCACAAAAGGCTGCCTGCAAATACCCTGGCCATTGTTTTTTTCCCTATTCCGACCGGGCCGGAGAAAATGTAGGCATGACTTACTGTGTCTTTATAAATACTGTTTATCAGGCTGTCCTTTATATTATCCTGGCCAATTACGTTGCTAAACTCCACACTTACCTCCAAACCTAATACCACTATGTTATATTGAAAAACATTACTTTCCCAATACCAAGTTAACTAAGCAATACTAATTATTGTATTTTGAACTTATCAGAGGACTAAATCAAGTACCAATCCCTTTATTTCATCCAACCTTTGAAGTATCCTGATGTTATCCTTCTCGTTATTCAGGACATCCTCAGTCAGGGCATCCAGTTGCTTATTAATTCTCTTTATTACTGCAAAAACCCTGTGCCGTCCCCTCCTGTCCAGAAAATTCTGTTTTGAGAACTTAAGGGAATTGCCAACAGCTTCATCCAGGAACTCCGAAATCAGTTTCTTGTAAATCTTCAGTTCCCGTATGTCAACATTTTTCCTCAGCTTTTCCCCCTGCTCCACAATTCGGGAAACCAGCATATTGATTCTTTCCTCGTAATTTTCATATTCAATCCTCTGAATATGGCCTTTAAAGCCGGTGCTGGACGTATCCACAGCCTTTCTGCCTTCTGTCCCTCCAACTTCCGTCATGCCTGGAGCCCTATTCATGGTTTCCCTTACTTTCATGCCTCCACCTCATTATTTGTTCATGAATGCTTATATGTCCAATAAATAAATTCTGTAAAAACATTCCTATAAAAACATATTATATACGTAATATATCGACTACAATTATATATGTTATAAGCTAATTACATGCTATAAGCATAGACCTTACAATAATAATTATATTTTATGGGTTGGTATAACTCAATACCATTCGCAATTATAGAGTTTATTCACTATGTACATCCCATGCTATGAAATGGACATTATGGAGAGGTTATAGAGGCTAATTAATAGGGTGTATTCATTATGTGAAGAAAACGATGGAAGGAACATATGCAAAAGCTTTAGAGACTGTTGTGAAGCAGATATACAGTCAAATCACTGTTTGAGCAAAATAATTTCCTTTTTTAAGATTTGATATTATTTTGCGAGTTTGATTTGACATTAGGACTGAACGCTACAGGCTCTTAAGCTTGAAGCATCAGTTCCTGGAAGCATTTTCTTCACATTATATATATGCACCCGTAATCATTCTTCATATAATATATGTGCACCCCTAATCATATAATACCTTTACAAATAAGTATACTATACACTTCCTCATGTATCTCATCAACCGATCTGATATTTCCACCCTTTATGCATTGAACACGATCCCAATTATATCTCTCGGCTACATAGCATGCGTTTTCATAAGACCGGGCAATAAAATCCCTGTCCTTTTCATGGATGTCCTTTTGTTCTTGTCCTGTAAATTTATTGTTCCTGCTGGCCATCAGCCTTCTGCTGTACTCTGGAGGCATGTCCAGAAAAATTACGCAGTCAGGAACAGGCAGCTCAAACAATGTAAATTCAAAGTGCCATAGCCAGTCAAGGTAAATGTTTTTTTCTGATTGATCCAGGATTTTCCCGGCCTGGTGTATCATGTTCGATGTTGTATACCTGTCGGCCAGTATTATCCCACCATCGCGGTAAAAGTCCATCCATTCCTTACGAAAGGATGCAAACCTGTCAACCGCATAGAAAGTTGACGCAATATAAGGGTTGACATCACCAGGGTTTTCTCCAAACTCACCATTCAAGTACATCTTAATCAATGAGGACGATTCACTTTTATAGTTTGGGAACTCCACCTTCATAACATTCAGCTTTCCATCTTTCAGCCTGCTGTATAATCTCTCGGTTTGAGTGGCTTTGCCACTTCCGTCGCTCCCCTCAATAATAACAAGCTTTCCCGTCATGTTTATACCCCTGATTAATAGTATTTAGCTTCACAACAGGCATACATTAATGTGCAGCCCATCTAATTATATCATACCAGCTAGCAGATAACCTCTACTTCCTGTTCTTTTCCTACACCATTGACAACCGCACCCAATGCAATCAAACCATTTATATAGTCAACAGCCTGGTGTGTTATCACCTCGCCCGGGCAAATAAGAGGAATACCAGGAGGGTAAGGGGTAATCATACCCTTGCTTATCAACCCCACTGCTTCACTGATCTTCCTTCTGCAGCTGCCAAACCTGTGCATGTCCTTTAACTCTATTGCTGTCCCGGGGATTTCCAAATCCTTGACAATTATGTCGTTTGAAAGATTATTGTTATTAGTGTTAATCGTTGCAAGCTCTTCCAGCGCTTTATATAGCTTTTGAAAGTCTTCCTTTCTGTCCGCAACCGTTGCAATACAGATTATATTGTTTATATCAGCCATTTCCACCTGTATACCATATTTTGCCCTTAATGCTCTTTCCACTTCAAAACCGGTTTTCCCAATGCCCCTGCAGTTTACTACTATTCTTGTCCTGTCCAGTGTCCCTTTTTTAACATGCTCCTCCTTCAATATTTCCAGTCCTCCTACTAAACCTGTCATGTCTTCAAACCACTGCCTGTATTCAAGTATATTGCCAAGGTACAGCTTGCCTGACTTCTGCATGATTTCGCGGGCAAGATCAAGGGATGACATTATTATATATGATGGGCTTGATGTTTGGAGCATGCCAAGATAAAACTTAAGCCGGTCAATATCTATCCTTCCTTTTTTGATATGAAGGTATGACCCCTGTGTAAAGGCAGGTATTGTTTTATGTGCGCTCTGTACACATATATCCGCCCCGGCTTCCAGGGCAGATACAGGTAAATCTACATTAAAGCCCAGGTGTGCACCATGGGCTTCATCAACTGCCAGCGCCTTCCCATGTGAATGTACTATTTGCGCTATTTGCTGAATATCTGAACATACTCCATAATAATTTGGCCTTGTTATCAATACACCACGGGCATCCGGGTTCTGCTTAAGAATTTTCTCCAGCTCAGTGGCGTTTATTGTACCTGGGGCCCCGAACTCCTCAATATAACCGGGCTTAATATAGACAGGAGTAATTCTGCCTAAAATCATCGCTCCAATAACTGATTTATGGCAATCTCTTGCAACTATTAGTTTTTCTCCCGGTTTGCATATAGTCATTATCATAGCGTGTATGCCGCAGGTAGAGCCGTTGACGAGAAAAAAAGTGCTGTCGGCGCCAAAAGCCCCGGCTGCCAGTTTTTGTGCCTCATCTATTATTCCCTCCGGATAATGAAGGTTGTCAGCACCAGGTATTTCAGTAATATCAATCCGGGCTATATCCTTAAAAAGACTCTCTGGCATACCTTTCCCCATTTTATGTCCAGGCATATGGAAAGGAACGGGATTGCTTTGTGCATACTTAATTAGCCAGTTGTATAATGGTGCGTCCAAGGTGCTGATAGCCATACCCCCTTTTTATAAATGCGCTTTACCGCTTTGTTAATCATACATTATTCTACCATAAATAGTTCCATATATATATGATGTGAAGAAAATGATGAAAGGAACATATGCAAGAGCTTTAGAGACTGTTGTGAAGCAGGTATACAGTCAAATCACTGTTTGAGCAAAATAATTGCTTTTTATACGATTCGATATTATTTTGCGAGTTTGATTTGACATCAAGGCTGAACACTACAGGCTCTTAAGCTTGAAGCATCCGTTCCTGTAAGCATTTCTTCACATAATATATGATGTCCATTCCATAATATAGGCATACATAGAAAATACGCTCGAAAGAATTTGCTTCCATTTTTCATAACTGTTTCGATATAATATATATAACAGCGTTTTTCTCCAATTATGATTATTGTTCTTAAAAATATTAAGGAGTGAAAAAATGAACTATCTTCTTGTATGGGACATAGATGGTACACTAATCAAAATTACAGGCGTAGGTATAAAGGCTATGGAAAGAGCTTTCTGTGAACTGTACAATGTTGAGAATGCATTCAGTGGCGTGGATATGGCAGGCTACCTTGATGCTATTATCCTTAAAAATGCTTTTTCACATCATAGGCTCTGCCGGGACAACATTAATGAATTATGTGAAAAATATACGGAAATTCTTGCTCTGGAATTAAAAAAGTCAGAGGTTCCATTAGCCTGCCCGGGAATTGTTAAACTACTTGAAACCATATCAAGGAAGAAAAATATGTATAATATAATCGGCACCGGGAATATGGAGAAAAGCGCAAGAATAAAGCTTTCTGCAGCTAACCTCGACAGGTTTTTCCCTATAGGCGGATTCTCCGATGGTGAAGAAGAAAGATGGCAGCTTATTGAAAGAGCCATATCAAATGCACGCCTGTATTTCGGAATTGACTTTAATAATGAAAATATATTTATTATAGGAGATACACCGAGGGATATAGAATGCGGTATAAAATTGCAGGTTAAAACAATAGGAGTAGCTACCGGCTCCTATACATCAGAGCGCCTGAAACAACACGGAGCAGATTACGTCTTTGAGAGTCTTGAAAACATTGAAGCCTTTCTGGAAGTTTTTACTTAACAATTCTTTTCATATATTATTCTCAGACCTTCCAGTGAAAGAAGCGTATCAACCTCATCAACAGTTTCTGACTCTATGGCAATGAGCTCTGCAAGCCCTCCGGTCGCAATTACCTTAATGTTATCCTCTTTCATTTCCGCTTTCATTTTTTTTACTATGTAATCCACCTGTCCCACATATCCATAAAATATACCTGACTGCATACTTGATACTGTATTTCTTCCAATAACATTTGCAGGCTTTAAAAGCTCAATTCTTGGAAGTTTGGCAGCATGCTGAAAAAGAGCCTCTGAAGAAATCTTTATTCCCGGACAGATAACCCCTCAAGGTAATCACCCTTTGAGTTTATTGCACAAAATGTAGTCGCCGTACCAAAATCAACTATTATAAGTGGGCATTTATATTTTTCATAGGCTGCGACAGCATTTACAATTCTGTCTGCCCCCACTTCGCTGGGATTTTCATATTTTATGTTTATTCCTGTTTTTATATCGGGGCCCATAATAATGACAGGATTTACTTTTGAAATACTTTCTTATGGAATTCTCCAGGGAATACATGATAGGCGGAACCACAGATGAAATAATGACTGCCTCAATTTTATTGATATCTAGCTTTTCACTGTTGAACAGGTTAATAAAAAGCAAGCCAAACTCATCTGCGGTTTTTTCTCTATCGGTTTTCAGGCGCCAGTTAAATAAAAGTTTTTTGCCTTCATATACTCCCATAACAACATTGGTATTTCCCACATCTATTACCAGAATCATTCACTTTCCCTGCCCTCTTCCTGCTTGTTAACTATAGTTTTATACTTCTGATTTCTTTTAATTCAAGTTGAATCTCTTTCTCTATCCTGTTAATGTCCATTTTTATATCATCAACCGTCTCTTCCGTTTTCTCTTTCCTGCCAACCCTCATTGGATCCATGCTAAGAACAGTATTTTTATTTGAGTTGAATCTGTTCTGGCTGCCCCGTCTGCCGGAATTATTCCTGCCGTAAAACTTGTTTCGGGTTTTCTCACCATGGGTACGCCGCTCTGCAGGGTTTTGCTGTTGCTGTCTGGAATGTTCCTGCTGCTTAAAATGTTCTCCCTGGCTGCTGCGATTTTTTGGTTGGTATTCCCCGCTTTTCTTAATCATTATATGCCTCCTTTACATAATACTTATTTTACTTGTTTAAACATGATTCTAAGCCGTCAATAATGCTTCAGCATTTCCTCCTAATATAGCATCAATTTCTCCTTCACCTAAGTTCAACCTTCTAACCTTTTCGATTTCCTCCGCCTGGCTTTTCCAAGGGGAATCAGTCGCAAATAGTATCTTATTATACCCATGTGTCCTGATTATCCTTTCTGCCTGGTGCCAACCAATACATCCCAAGCTGTACGAAGTATCAAAAAATATTTCCATTCCAACCAGATATTTTTCAACATCATTCCAATATTTATATCCTCCCATGTGTGCAGCTACAATTTTGCCTCCTGGAAAGGCTTTTACTACCTTCGAAAGCTTTTCCGGAGTACAGTGGAAAGGCGGGCGAAAGCCCAAATCCACTCCCGCATGAAAAACCACAATTAATCCCAGCTCAAATGCCAGTTCATATATTGGGAACATCTTCTTTTCATCAACAAAAAACTGTTGATAGTCAGGATGGAATTTAACACCTTTCAACCCCATCTCCTTTATTCTTTTAAGCTCTTTTTCCCATCCTGTGTAATAAGGATGTACACTTCCAAAAGCTATTACGCCTCCGCCCTGAATATTAAAAGCCCATTCATTTATTTTTTCAGTCTGTGTAGGTTTTGTTGCTATCGGAAGCACAACTGATTTGCCTACACCGGATATTTCCATAGACTTTCTGATATCCTCCACAGTCCCGTCAAGTCTGGGATTTATGCCAGATCTCTCAGCTAAAGACGAAACAGCTCTTAAAGCAAGTTCATCAGGAAAGCAGTGAACATGGAAATCAATAATCATTTTTACTTGCTCCCATACCCTTAATTAAGAGATTAAATATAGCCCATGGTACCTCTCAAAGATATTTCACCGGACAGGACTTTCCTGCTTGCGCCGTCATCACAATTCACCAATAATCCGCCGTCCTCTGTAATATCCTTAGCGAAGCCTTTATATTCAATCCCTCTGCAAACTACCTTTACCTCATTCCCAATAGTAACTGAATACTTCTTCCACTCATCCAGAATTTCCCTTACTTTTAATCGACAAATATTTTCATACAATTTTTCCATTTCAAAAAGGACTTGTTTTATTAACTCACTTCTATTTATGTCCATGTCGCCATTTATCATATTTTCCTTTATCATGCTCATTTTAATTGATGTTGCTTTGTCCTTTAATTCCACGGCAAAATCGTCTTCATCCTGATTAACATTTACCCCTATACCTACTACAATATAATTAATCCTGTCTGTTTCACAACCCATTTCAGTTAAAATACCGCAAACTTTTTTACCATTGAGTATAACGTCATTTGGCCATTTAATCCCGCATTTAAGTCCAAAAAGGCTCTCAATAGCTTTTACCACAGCAACTGACACAGCAAGAGTGATGATTTGAGCCTGCTCAGGCAAAATATCTGGTCTTAATACAATAGACATCCAGATACCTGATTTATTCGCTGAATCCCAGTTTCTGCCCATCCTGCCCTTTCCATTTGTTTGACGTCCTGCAACAATAACTGTGCCTTCCGGGCAGCCATCCAGAGCTAATTTCTTTGCATAGGTATTTGTGGAATCAATCAGGTCAATGTATTGTATGGAACTACCTATTTTCTTTGTTCTTAAATTGTACACTAATTCGTTCAGGTTTAAAAGATCTGGGACAGAAATAAGCCTATAACCTTTTTTAGTAAAAGACTCGATAACATATCCTTCTTTTTTAAGTTCCAATACATATTTCCATACGCTTGTGCGTGAAACGCCAAGCATTTTACTTAACCTTGCCCCTGAAACAAAACCTGGTGCATTCTCTTTTAGTTTTTGCAGTATCCTACCCTTCATTCTCTCCTCGTCACTGCTTTGCGGATTATTAATATAAATGCCTAATAAGCATGAATATCAGGGATTTTTATTGTAAAATCATTTCCGCTTTCTTTATCGATAAATATGGATAACCCGTTACTGTTATCTTCAATTTTATCAAACTTTTTGATTTCTGCAAGTTTGCTGAAAAAACAGTAAAGCATTGCATCATTTATATCAGGGTAGTTCTCCCTGTATATCTCAATAATATTGTTTGTGTACAACAGCTCTGAACTTTCAAACAATATAGGAGAATCAAGACCTTTATTAAGCAAGGTTATATGCCCTCCTATCACAGTACTGGTTACCAGGCATTCCGGCATTCTATAAAACCCAAATTTATATTTTTCTATGGGAATTATTGATGCTATATACATATCCATTACATTTGGGAAATTCAATCCTACCTGATAGAAGCATTTCTCAGCAATGAAACAATATCTGGGCTGTACCTCGAGCTTAACACACTTTAACTCTTTTGACCTGTACTTCTCAATATCATCCCTGGGGTTTAGCAGTGCAGATAAACATTTTCTCCTATCCCCCTCAATCAATACTTCCTTGTCATAGGATTCAGACAGTTTAATTCCGCAGTCTATGGATGTACTCACTTTCTCAAGTGGTATATAATAGTATACCTCGACCATAATACCCCCTCCAAAACAAATTTGGATATCAAATCATAAGAACACCTTATTGAGTATATGTATCAAATCATTTTTATCAACAGTTCTCAAATTGTTTGTTATACTCTTCTGTTTTGAAACTATTAAAGCATACCTGGCAATTTCCTCTTTAGTTACCTTCAGTTCTTTACCTATAAGTTTTCCCATAATTGTACCAAGCCTGTCGATATCCTTCAGGTTTAATAAGCTAATTATATTATCTATCTTATCCTTTGCCACTTCATAATTGAATTTCAAATATTCTGCAAGAAAATACCCATTTGCTTTTCCATGGGGAATATCCTTAAAGTATGTAAGCATGTAACCAAGAGAGTGGACTATTGTTGTTCCTGTATGAGCTATCACCATTCCCGACAACATGGACATATAGAGCAGCTTTTCCCTGGATTCAAAATCCACACTGCCATCTATCAGTGCATCTATACATTGCCCGAAGAGCCTTATGGACTGTACTGCCAAAATATCACTAAACACTGTGCTCCTCTTACTGGTATACCCTTCCACTGCATGAGAGAATGCATCAATGGCAGTATTTACTGTTACATTGTGAGGCATGCTTTCAGTATACCTTGCATCCAAAAAAGCCACTTTGGGAAAAATCCACTCACTAGCAAAGCTTTTTTTGGTTTCCATATCCGGCCTGGTTAATATTGAATACTGGGTTACTTCACTGCCTGTACCTGCGGTAGTTGGTATAGCCAATATAGGTAAGGGCATGTAATCATATTCCCCTTTGTAGAGATCCAACGGAGCTATACGGTTTACAGCTAAAACTGCAACAGCTTTTGCCGTATCAAGGGGGGAACCTCCTCCTATGCCTATTACAAAGTCAGCATGGAACTTAAAAGCTTCCTCTCCCCCTTGCTTTACCGTTTCTAGCGACGGGTTGTTTTCTACTTTATCGAAAATTAGATATTCTATGCCCAATCCATTTAATACTTTCTCCACATCTTCCAATGCCCCGCTTTTTCTCGCAGAATTCCTGCCGGTAACAATGATACACTTTTTACCGTATTTCCCAAACTCCTCTTTGTATTTTTTTACACAACCCTCTTCAAATATAACCTTTGTTTTTAGTGAGTATTTAAAATTCATAAAGCATCACCCGTATTATTTAGTTAATAAACTGTCAAACATATAATAATTATTATATCAAAAGCAATCATTCCTTTAAAGGCTTTACCTATGTTTTATAGAATATGGACCTACTTTCTATGTATGACACATAGAACATAATTAGTATTGCGCAATTAGAAATTTTTTCATATAATTATATATATTGTTATTTTATCAGTATTCTAAAGTGGAGGTAATAATATGGCTTTTTTTGAGAATCTGGGTAAAAGAGTCGGAGAAGTTGCTCAAACAGCCGCAAAAAAGTCAAGTGACCTGATGGAAATTACTAAGTTGAATATGAGTATTAGCACTGAAGAAGACAAAATACAAAAGCTTTACCAAAAAATCGGCAGGGAAGTTTATCAAAGGTTCTGTTCCAATGATGAAGTGCTTGATTATTTTAAAGAAGATTGCAAGTCAATAAGCAACCATATGGAAAACATTAGCAGTATTAAGGAAAAAATCCGTCAGATTAAAAATATCAGGGTCTGTACAGGATGCGGAGCTGAAATAGGCTCTTCTTCATCATTTTGTCCCAAATGCGGAACAAAAATTGAAGCAGAACAGCCTCCTGCCCAGGAAAGATCTAACGAAAAAATATGCCCCTCCTGCGGCGGTAAACTTGCTGAAGGCGCTTTATTCTGTACCAGCTGCGGTACAAAGGTTGAGTAAGACAAGTAAATTTGGGAAAAGTGGCTGTGCCACTTTTTTCATATCCCCAAATAATGCCTTGCATAATTTAGTATTACATCGCTATATATAAGGCCGATACCCATCAGGACTATACTTGCGATAATTACGGAAAGTCCTGCCCTGCTGCCCCCCTTGGTTGATATAATTCCCATAATGACTCCTACAATTCCAAATATAAACGGATAAACAAATAACGATAGAATAGCTGCTATCCATCCTATTACAAGGAACGGGACCTTGCTCCTTGCAGATTCCTTTTCAATATTTTGCATATTATTTACTTCATCCATATCATCACCCACCGTTAGTATTGCCATATTTAGAAATCCGTATTCTTTAATTATAATTATCAATAAAAAACAAATGTATATTGTTATGGTATTTACTTTACAAAACTGTAATTTTATTATTTGTATTTATTTTCTATGTTTGATACACTATAACACAATGCATTATGTAAAGTGCTTGATTATATTTTGTGAAAGAAGGGTAAAAATGCCGATACATTTCGCTGCTTTGACATCCAAACAAAAAAAGGTATTCTCTGCAATTGAATCTTATATTAAAACTAACGGAATCCCCCCTACAGTGAGAGAGATAGGTGAAATGCTGGGCGAGAAAACCCCTGGGGCTGTCCAGGGTATACTAAACCGACTAGAGCAAAAAGGCGTGATTAAAAGACAGGTAGGTATGGCACGTTCCATAAAGATTGTAACCCCTGAAATGTCATTGTACCTGGAACCAGTATATATTCCTGAGATTAAAAAAATCAATATGCGTAACATTGATGATTTATTGAATATTTATAATATAAAGCATTACCAGCCAATATCTCCCGAAATACTAAGCTGTAATAACAATTGCTTTATTTTCAGCTGTCCCGACAACAGCCTTACCAGTATAGGCATAAACCAATCAGACAAGCTGCTGTTTAAAGCCACTTCTGATATTTGCGACGGAGACATTATACTGGCTTTATATGATAACCATTTACTAATAAGAAAATTCTTACAAGACCCCCAACATGGCCTGCTTATTTTGGAAGCAGATAATTATTACATAGATAAAAAAACCTTCAGAAAAGATGAAGTTAGAATAGCAGGAAAGCTTCTATTAAGTATTAAAAAGTATTAGATTTCAAAGCAAAATCCAGCTTTCCCTGAAGTAAGGCAACAGGTTTCCTTTAATATTCCATCCTCAGGGAAAGTGACCATTGCAATAATATGTAGTGGCTTATGGATTTTGTTAGTGAAATCGTATTTCCTCTTCAATTAGGTGTCCCATCTTTTTTGTTCCCACAGTTTCCGTAGCCCTGGAAGCTATATCAACTGTCCTGTACCCTTTATCAAGAACCCTTTTAACGGCACTCTCAATGTCGGCCGCTTCTTTGAAAAGCCCCAGGGAATACCTCATCATCATGGCAGTTGAAATAATGGCCGCTATTGGGTTTGCTATGTCCTGCCCTGCAATATCAGGAGCAGAACCGTGAATAGGTTCATATAAACCTGGTTTATCCTTTCCAAGGCTTGCAGATGGAAGCATCCCTATGGAACCCGTAATCATGGAAGCCTCGTCCGATAGTATATCGCCGAACATATTTGAGGTAACTATTACATCAAACTGGTCAGGCTTCCTGATAAGCTGCATTGCTGCATTATCCACATACATATGCTTTAGCTCAACTTCAGGGTAGTCTTTGGATACTCTAATAACCACCTCACGCCATAATCTGGAGCTTTCAAGCACATTGGCCTTATCCACCGATATAACTGACTTGTTCCTCTTCATGGCAATATCGAAAGCTACCCTTGCAATACGTTCTATTTCCGGTATTGAGTACTCTTCAGTATCAAACGCTGAATAATCCTTGCCTCCACGCTGCTTCCTTCCTCTTTTCCCAAAATATATACCACCGGTCAATTCCCTTACAACCATAATATCTATGCCATCTTTTACGATATCCTGCTTCAATGGGGACGCATTTTTCAATGAAGGGTATATTATTGCAGGCCTCAGGTTTGCAAAAAGGCCCAGCTCTGCCCTTATGCCTAAAAGCCCTGCCTCAGGCCTTTCATTGCCAGGGAGCCTGTCCCATCTTGGTCCTCCTACAGCTCCGAGCAAAACAGCATCACAGCTTTTACATAGTTCCAGTGTTTCAGTCGGCAAAGGCTCTCCACAGCTATCTATGGCACACCCTCCCATCAATCCCTCATGTAATATAAATTGATGATTGTATTTGTCTCCTATTGCTTTTACTATATTAACCGCTTGTTCAGTTATTTCAGGGCCAATACCGTCACCAGGCAGCACGGCAATATTAAATATCATGTATACTCCCCCTTTTTCGCTGCTATCATTCAAACTGCTTTTTAATGTAACCGATAAGTCCTTCCGATGCAATTATTTCCTGCATGAATTCTGGAAAAGGAACTCCCCTGTATTGTTTCCCCTTTGTTTCATTGACTATAGTCCCAGAATCAAAATCAATTGATACTATATCTCCATCACAAATATCCTTTGCCGCTTCAGGACATTCAATAATAGGAAGCCCTATGTTAATAGCATTGCGGTAGAATATTCTGGCAAAAGTTTCTGCAATTACACAGGAAATACCGGACGCTTTTATTGCTATAGGGGCATGTTCTCTGGAAGAACCACAGCCAAAGTTCTTTTCAGCGACTATTATATCACCCTTTTCAACCTTGTTCTGAAAATCTTTGTCCAGATCCTGCATGCAATGTTTTGCAAGCTCCGCAGGGTCTGAGGTGTTTAAATACCTGGCTGGAATAATGACATCCGTATCGATATTGTTTCCATACTTTATAGCTTTGCCTTTAGCCTTCATATGTTTTAACCCTCCTTATTCTAATTACAATTGTTCAGGTGATGCAATTCTCCCTGCCACGGCTGAAGCCGCTGCTATCGCTGGACTAGCCAGGTACACTTCGCTTCCGGGGTCACCCATTCTACCAACAAAATTCCTGTTTGTTGTAGCTACTGCTCTTTCACCTTTTGCCAGTATTCCCATATGTCCACCCAGGCATGGCCCGCAGGTAGGAGTACTTACTGCCGCACCCGCATCAACAAATATATCAAACAGTCCTTCATTCATAGCCTGCTTCCAAATTTTCTGTGTTGCAGGAATTATTATGCATCTTACATCATTATGAACCTTTCTTCCTTTAAGTATTTCCGCTGCAACCCTTAAGTCTTCCATTCTGCCGTTGGTGCAAGATCCGATAACTACCTGCTCAATCCTGATTTCCCCTACGTTGTCAATAGTCCTGGTGTTCTCAGGAAGATGAGGGAAAGCAACAGTAGGCCTTATGGAACTCAGATCGATCTCATATACATCAGTATATTCAGCGTCTTCATCCGCCCTGAATATTTTATACGGTTTGTCTGAATGTTCTTTAATATAATCCAGGGTTTTATCATCAACTTCAAATATTCCGTTTTTGCCCCCCGCTTCTATAGCCATATTTGCCATTGTAAATCTGTCATCCATAGATAAGCCGCTTAACCCTTCACCCACAAACTCCATAGATTTGTAAAGGGCTCCGTCCACACCAATCATTCCTATTATATGGAGTATTATATCCTTGCCGCTTACCCATCTACCCGGTTTGCCCTTTAAAATAAATTTAATAGCTTCAGGTACCTTGAACCACGCTTCGCCAGTTGCCATACCTGCTGCCATATCTGTACTTCCCACGCCCGTTGAAAATGCTCCAAGAGCCCCATAAGTACAAGTATGCGAATCTGCTCCGATTACCACATCTCCTGCCACAACAAGTCCTTTCTCCGGGAGAAGCGCATGCTCCACTCCCATTTGTCCAACCTCAAAGAAATTTATTATGCCCATCTCCCTGGCAAACTCCCTTATATACTTTACCTGCTCTGCCGACTTGATATCTTTATTTGGGGTAAAGTGGTCAGGTACTATAGCAATCTTGTTAATATCGAATACCCTGTTAACACCAATTTTTCTGAACTCCTTTACAGCAACAGGCGTAGTAATATCATTGCCAAGCACCATATCCAGCTTCGCCTTTATCAATTGCCCAGCTTGAACACTCTCCAGCCCTGCATGATCTGTCAGAATTTTTTGAGTCATTGTCATTCCCATAATATTTACCTCCATTCCGGAGAACAGAAAAATGTCCCCGTTAATAATACCAATAACATAAATTATAAATATATCAGAACATTTATTCTTCCCGATTATTGCCCTATTGACAATTATTCTTAATGTTTTTTGACCTGTTTCCTATATTGAAGCGGAGTCATTTCAACAAATTTCTTGAATATATCATTAAACCTCTGATGATTTGAAAAGCCAACACTAAGTGCAATGTCACTCACCTTGCTGTTTGTACCTGCAAGTAATTCCTTTGCTCTTTCAATGCGGACTTTTAACAGGTAGTTTATCGGAGTAGTGCCCATCTCTTCCTTAAAAGCCCTGGCAAAGTAACTGGAGCTAAGAAAAACAAAATTAGAAATATCCTTTAGTGCGATATCCCTCTCAAAATTATTGTTAATAAATTGGACAGAAGCATCTATCAGCTCTTTTAATTTAGGGCTTTTGTTCTTTATACTGTTTTCCCATTCCATCTTCAGGGCTCTCGAAATCAACACAAAAAGCTCAAGAACCAGCAGGTAGATTAAGAACTCGCTTCCAAGCTCATTAAATTTCTTTTCATTGATTATCCTGCTCAATAATGAACTAATTTCATTTTTTTGGCTAACCTTTAAAGTTATAAAGGCTCCTGATTCCTTTCCACTTACAAAATTAAGAAAGTCCTCCAGGGAGACTTCGGCATGCTGCCCGCTTATCTTATTCTTAAATTTAAAGCTTAAAACGATAAATCCGCAACCGGATTTTGATTTCACAGACAGTTTGTGCTTTTGATTGGGCTTTATAATAATAATGTCATTTGGCCCGATAGGAACCGGCTGCCCTTCTATCTCAAAGACTGCATGCCCCTTTTGCATATAAACCATTTCATAGGAAGACTCATGCCTGTTTGGTTCCATTGACCAGCTTGGGCCGTGAAACATTTCAATGCTTTTTACTATCACGGGTAAAAAACCGGCTGAATTTATAACACTCTCCCAGGTTTTAGGAAGAACAGGTGTATCCATTGTTCACCTCATACCTTTTTGTACTATTTTCCTTTCCTAAAATGGTTCATCTTTACATTTCTCTTAAACCAGCTCTGCCCTCCAAAGCCGAATCTCAGCTTCCCGGAAGGGAAAATCCCCTGGCTTACCGCCCTTGCATCCTCAACAGATATAAATGCCTTTGAACTGCAACTGTTAATGATTTGCATTACATCCTTCAGGTCCTTCCTTTTTATTACAGTATACACGATCTCGACTTCCCCATTTGCCCCGTATGCATCTACAGTTGTGACACCGTAGCCTTCGCCTGAAAGCTGTTCTCTCAGGTCTGAACCTTTCGGAAGGATAGCTCTTACCACCAGCATACCCAATGCAAGTTTTTCCTCAATAATCATGCCAACAAAGCTTCCTGTTGCAAACCCGCCCGCATAAACCAGATAATAGCCAATATTATTGATATTCTGCATTATTTGCCCCATTGCCGATATCCATATGAGGATTTCAAAAAAACCCAAAATTGGTGCAATGTATTTTTTACCACGAGAAACAAAAATAATCCGCATTGTACCAATTGAAACATCAAAAATCCTCGAAACAAAAATAAGTATTGGCAAAATGACCCACTTGTATACTTCCAAATCTACTGCACTAATAAAATCCATAAGACTATTCCCTCTAGCCCTTTACTATATATTTATGTATATACACCAATTAGATCCCTTTTATGTACCCTCTTATGTTTTATTACCCCTTTATATGATACTATAACAAGTTTATTGTTATGGTCAAGTGGTACAATAATGAATGGAATAATATGGGTTATGCATAGAGAATAAGCCCATAATGAGTATTGCTTAAAATGCAGAAAAACAAGAAAACGGCCTACTCAGCCGTCCTTTTTTGTTAATGATTTGTACTGTCATCATCCCTGTATTAAGCTGCCAATTTTACTTCAGCGCCTTCAATCCACCATCATTACGCCTTCAAAAAGTTCTCTATCGTCAGGAATAACAGGTTCAATAGGAAAAGCTACCCATGTGGTATTCAAAAAATGTTTTAATGTAATATTCTCAGACGCAATATTACCTCCCCAGGTACCGCATCCTAATGTAAGTGTAAAAGGCATACCATTTACCCAGTCACCGCTATTTGCATAACACTGGGGTTGGCGTACCATTACTCTGCTGGTTTTAGTATTTAAGCTTAAGTCCAAGATATGCTGTTCATTATAAGAATGTATTCCGCATGAATGTCCCTTGCCCTGATAATCCGTAATACTGTTTACTATGCCAATTGCCTCGCTAAATTCCTTATACTTGTATAGAGCAACAATTACAGAGAGCTTCTCACCTGAGAAAGGATAATCCTTGCCTATACCTTCCTCTTCAACCATTATAAACTTTTTACCCTCTGGAATACTAATTCCTGCTACAGAAGCAATCCTTTGGGCTGGTTGGGCAATTATTCCCGGATTAAGGTGTCCATCTACCCACACTGCCTTGCACAGCTTCTCTTTTTCCTGAACGTTTACAAGGTAACCGCCTTCTTCCTCCAGAGCTTTCACAAAACTTTCATAAACTTTTTCCTGTATAACCAATGAATTCTCCGAAGAGCAGCTGGTTGCATAATCAAAGGTTTTACTTAGCATTACCTTACGGGCAGCATCCTTTATGTCCGCTGTTTCATCCACTACTACAACTGCATTACCTACACCTACACCATAGGCAGGTTTCCCGGAGCTATATGCTGCTTTAACCATGGGGTTGCCGCCTGTTGCAATTATAAGGTCGCACTGCTTCATAACTTCATTGCTTATTTCTATTGTAGGATTCTCAACAGTAACAAGAAGGTCTTCAGGAGCACCATGTTTTTTTAATACATCCCTCATAATATTAACTATTTTCGTATTTGTCCTTTTTGTGCGGGGGTGAGGTGAGAATACAACAGCATTTCTTCCCTTTATTGCAAACATCGCCTTAATAACAGGAGTTGCTTCAGGGTTTGTACAAGGAACTATTGCTCCTATTACTCCTACAGGCTTTGCAATCTTGATAATGCCCTTCTTTTCATCTCTTTCTACAATTCCAACTGATTTTTCAAATTTAATATCTCTCAAAGCTCCCCTAACCTTTTTCATAAGCTTTCCATACTTTGACTCATAATTTCCAAGTTGAGACTCTTCGTATGCAAGTTTTGCTATTTCTTTGGCATTTTCTTCTTTAACAACCGCCCAGGCTATAGCCTTAACAAGTTCATCAACTTTTTCCTGCGTATAGGTTTCCGCAACCCTCTGCGCAGCCCTTGCCCTTTCTATAAGTTTTTCAACATATTCCTTTGCATTTATACCTTCACAATTCATTTCAACAGACCCCTTTATCACGTTTTCATGCTTTTATTCTTCAACCCACTTAAGAGAACGCTGTACAGCTTTTTTCCACCCTTTGTACAATTCTTTACTGTACTCTTCGTCCATCTGGGGTGTAAACACCCTATCAGCAGTCCATATCTTAGATATTTCTTCCTTGCTTGACCACATGCCTGTATGCAATCCTGCCATAAAGGCAGCTCCAAGTGCTGTGGTTTCAACCACTATAGGCCTGTATACATTTACACGCAGTATATCAGACTGGAACTGCATCATAACATTGCTTACACTAGCCCCACCGTCAACTCTGAGAGATTTGATATCACAATCCGCATCTTCCCTCATACAATCAAGTAATTCCTTAACCTGATATGCAATAGACTCAAGAGTTGCTCTTGCAATATGCTCACGTGTGACTCCTCTTGTTAAGCCAAATATTGCTCCTCTGGCATACATATCCCAGTATGGCGTGCCCATCCCCACAAAAGCCGGCACAAAATATACCCCATTTGTATCACTAACCCATTCGGCTAATTCATCGCACTGTTTTGCTGTCTCTATAATCTTTAGTCCATCCCTTAACCATTGTATAGCTGCCCCTCCAATAAATACACTGCCCTCTAAGGCATAATCCACTTCATTTTTGATTCCCCATGCTATGGTAGTCAGCAAGTTATTCTTTGACAAAACCGCCTTCTTTCCTGTATTCATCAATAGAAAGCAACCTGTGCCATATGTATTTTTAGCCATACCTTCTTCAAAACATATCTGGCCGAACAAAGCAGCTTGCTGATCTCCAATAGCAGATGCAATAGGTATCTCTTTTCCTAAAATACTGCTATCCGTATAACCAAATATAGTGCTCGAAGGTTTAGCTTCAGGCAGGATGACATCAGAAAGGTTTAATGCCTTCAGCAGCTCATCATCCCATTTAAGTGTATGTATATTAAACAGCATTGTTCTCGAAGCATTTGAAAAGTCCGTAGCATGCACCTTTCCCCCTGTTAGCTTCCATATAAGCCATGTATCGATAGTACCTGCGAGAATATTTCCTTTCTTCGCTTCTTCTTTCACACCCGGGATGTTTTCAAGAATCCATTTCATTTTTGTTCCTGAAAAGTATGCATCTATCAATAGGCCAGTATTTTTACGTACCTCTTCGGTCAGGCCTTCCCTTTTAAGCTGTTCGCAAATACCTGCGGTCCTTCTGCACTGCCAGACAATAGCATTGTATACAGGTTTGCCTGTGTTTTTATCCCACAACAGGACTGTTTCTCTTTGGTTGGTTATCCCAATAGCCAGGATATCTTCCACATTAACACTGTATTTCCTGACCAGCTCTATCATTACTTCCTTTTGATTTTGCCAAATCTCCTCCGGGTCGTGTTCCACCCAGCCTGGATTAGGAAAAATCTGTGAGTGTTCCTTACTTACAGAACCAATAACTCTACCCTCATAATCAAAAATAATGGCTCTTTGAACTGGTTGTACCCTGATCAAGGGTGATTATATACTTGTCGCCCATTTCATTCACCTTCAGAATAAATAATATTTAAATTAATCTATTATTGTTTACGGGTTATCAAACGGAAACTTATACTGCGTCAATCCCAGCTCATCTCTGACCTGTATAAACTGCTTCTGAAGAGCTTCATTAAAAAGGCACTCCCTTATCTTTTCTTTCTTGCATTGCAATATACTCCTTCTCTCCCGGAGTGTATATCCTATCATATCCAGGCATTTTCTTTGATGCTCTCAGCATCCTCAGAATGTCTCCTGCTATCTTCTTAAATTTGCTAAGCTCTGTAAAAGTGCTTATGTCTATTGCGATAAAGAAATGCCCAAGCCTGTATGGAACCTTGTTTCCTTTCTCATCAAAACCGTTCAGCATTTTGAGGAACGCCCCTTCCTGCAACGCTGAAGAAAGAATTTCTACAATAGTCGCATATCCATATCCTTTGTATCCGCCGCCTTCTTCTCCTATCCCTCCCAAAGGCGTCAGTGCCGCTTTTCCTTTGACAAGGTCTATAAGCACTTGCTTTGTGTCTGTCCTGGTATTACCGTTTTCGTCTATTACCCAACCTGCAGGTATATCTTTATCTGCCCTGTCATACACTTCTATTTTCCCTCTTTGAGACACTGAAGTAGCACAGTCCAGCATAAACGGAAAGTCTTCATCTGTAGGTATCCCAAATGTCAATGGGTTTGTTCCTAACATGTTCTCCACTCCAAATGTCGGCGCTATTGATGGCCGTGCATTTGTTCCGGTTATACCTATCATTCCCTGTTCCACTGCCATGAGAACATAGTAGCCTGCTATGCCGTAATGAGTAGAATTTCTTACAGCAACCATTCCCATTCCATATTCCTTCGCTTTGTCAATGGCCATTTGCATTGACTTTCTGCCTATTACCTGCCCCATTCCATTATGCCCGTCAACTACCGCAGTAGTAGGACTTTCTTTCACTATTTCAAAATTTGTTACAGGGTTCTGGATACCATCTTTTATCCTATCGTAATATATTGTTTTGAAACGCCCTGCGCCATGGGAATCTATACCTCTTTTATCAGCCGCAATAAGAATATCCGCACATATTTTCGCAATCTTGCTCGGGAACTCCTGCAGCTTTGAATGCATCGACCATAAAACTTTCTACCAGGTCAAAGGGAAGCCAGGTTGTTTTCTCACTCAAAATTAGTCATCCTTTCTTTATCAACTTCAAGTTCATCCAAATGAGACTTGTCTATTCAGTTTAGCCGATTGCAGCGCAGCAAGGGCAAATCTTAACACCTCTCTGCCTTCTTCGCCTGTCAGCTTAGGCTCTCTATTGTTTTTAATAGAACTGATAAAGTCTTTTGTTGAATCAATAAATGAATCCGCCCAGTCATCCCTGAGCCCTTCATAAGATATTGTACGCCCGTCCTTATAAACAATCAGGGTTGGTATTTGAAGCATTTTCGCAGTACAATCTTGTCACCCAAAGGACACCTTTGGTACCGGTTATCTTCAACCCTTTCATCGCAAACATAATAATCAGTATTAATATACAGGTCTTTAGAGAAAGTAACATCCATAAAGCCATATCTCTTACTGTCTTTATATTTCCATGTAATCATGGCAGGCGCATCTTCATAAAACACACCGGGTATTACATCTGTCTTATCAATCCATGCAAAAACTTTTTCAACATCACCCATAAGATATTTTGCTATTGAAAATTTATGGTAACCATCATCAAATACTAGTGGGCCTCCTCCACAGGTTTCTTCCTTCATTCTCCATGACCATGTAGCTTCCTCTACGTTCCATCCCAGGTCCTGCCTTCCTGCATTTTAGTTTTATTCTAATTGATATGGGCTCCCCAATTTCCCCATTATCTATCAGTTCCTTGGCTTTAACGTATGGAGGATAGAATACAAAATTCTCATACACTTTAAACTTAACTCCTGCCTTTTCTAGCAGCCTCTATCATCCTGTCAGCTTCTTCAAGGCTCATAGCCATAGGCTTCTGTAAAGAAACATGCTTTCCTGCCTCACATGCCTGAACAGTCATCTTGCAGTGCAAATGGTGAGGTACAAGCAACTCGACAGCATCAATTTCAGGATTCTTAAGGACCTCCTCATAATCTGTATAAACCTTTTTAGCTCCCCACTCTGCTGCTTCTTTTCCTTTGCTCTGGCTTCATTCAAGTCGCAAACCGCATAAATCTCCGCATCCGGATGATCCTTATATGCAAGAGACTGTAGTGTTGAAATCCTGCCACAGCCAACTATACAGACCTTAATCCTGTTCATTCCAACATCCCCTTTACAATAGTATAAAATCCGCTTAATCCCTAAGCCCTGCCGGTTCTCTTTCTGTCTATCAATACAGCGATAATGATAATTGCTCCCTTCACAATCTGTTTATAAAAAGCATCTACTCCTAAAAGATCCATTCCATTGTTTATTGTACCGATAATTGTTGCACCAAGTACTGCACTCCACGCATTTCCCAGCCCGCCTGTAAAGCTGATGCCGCCGATGATACATCCTGCTATGGCATCAAGCTCATAGCCAGCTCCTAACGCCGGTGCTGCCGATTTCAACCTGGAAGCCATTAATGTACCCGCGAATCCCAACAGCGCACCGTTAAGAAGATAAGCTTTTATTTTTACCGCATCCACATTTATACCTGCTGCCCTTGCAGCTTCTTCATTACCTCCGACAGCATAAATGTGTCTGCCGAACGGACGCTTTCTTAATATAAAGTCGATAAGCAGTATAACCAGTACATATATAACCACCGTCCATGGAACTATCTTCCACGGGTCGATGAAACTAGTCCCCAGGTAGTTAAATTCATCGGTAAAGTTCCCTACCGGCATACCATGGGCAAGTATCAGCGCCAGGCCTCTTGCTATTGACATTGTACCCATGGTTACGATAAAGGGTGGAATCTTTCCCTTCGCAATTATTATTCCATTGAATGCCCCAAAAATCACACCAGTAGCTATACCTACCGCATATGCTAGTATTGCGGCATTCCCTGGCCGGTTGCTGTCGTGGAAACCATCAGGCCTGCACAAACGCCTGTCAGCGCAAACATTGAACCCACCGAAAGATCAATGGCATTCATTATTATCAGCATACCGACACCAAGTGAAGCTATACCAATGCATGAAACCTGTCTCAGAATAATCAGGAAGTTCTGAACTTTAAAAAAGTTTTCAGCTGTAACAGACAATATGACAAATATTAGTATGAATCCAATAATTATGCCATAATTCTGCATTATGTTCCTCAAATTGATATTACCGTCTGTCTTGTTTGTTTTAATATTAATGTTCATTCTCTTCACCCCTATATTATTGATGTCCTACAGCATACCGCATTATAGTCTTTTGGTCGGCTTCCTCTCGGCTTAATTCGCCTGTCACCCGTCCTTCGTGCAAAACTATTATCCTATCGCTCATACCCAGTATCTCCGGTAGTTCGGAGGATATCATAAGTATGGCCTTACCCTGCTGGGCAAGCTGCGACATAAGCCTGTGAACATCAGATTTGGTCTTGACATCTATTCCCCGAGTTGGTTCATCAAGTATAATAATTTGAGGATCAGCGTTTTAACGCCCTTGATACAACAACTTTTTGTTGGTTTCCCCCACTGAGGTTCGCACAAATCTGATTATCTCCACTCGTTTTTATATCCAGCAACTCTATATACTTATTTACATATTTTCTTTCAAGATTCTTTCGTATATAACCAGTTTTTACACATCTTTCAATCGAAGACATCAATACATTCTGCCTAATCGGCAATTTTAGAACAAGCCCATTCTTTTTCCTGTCCTCAGGTACCATAACAATGCCTCTTCTTACGGAATCTTTGGGCTGTCTGTTTATTATCTTTCTGCCATTTAGATATATTTCACCACTGTCAAGTTTTCTCGCTCCAACAATACTTTCGGCAATTTCTGTTCTGCCAGCACCCATAAGTCCGGATAGTCCCAGTATTTCACCCTTATGAAGCTTAAAGCTCACATTTTCAAATTCACCATGGCGGCAAAGGTTTTTTACCTCAAGCACAACTTCGCCGATCTCAGCTTTGAATTTTGGGAACATCTCCGTTATTTCCCTGTCTACCATCATCTTAATAAGTTCATTTATTTCAATATTGGCTACCTTGTCCGATCCAATATAATATCCATCCCTCAGCACCGTAACATGGTCGCATACGCCGTATATTTCTTCCAGCTTGTGTGAAATGAACACAATTGCTTTACCTTCATCCCTGAGGCTGCGTACAACCCTCATAAGATTTTCAATCTCAGTATCGCTTAAAGCTGAAGTAGGTTCATCCATAATAATAATATCTGAATTGAAGGAAATAGCTTTTACAATCTCTACTAATTGAATTTTTGCCACTGTCAGGTCGCAAACCCTTTTTTTCGGGTCTATATCAACACCTATTTTGTCAAGTATTGCCTTGGTATCAGTATACATCTTTTTGTAGTCAACCTGTTTTAAGCTTGTTATAGGCTCCCTGCCAAGATAAACGTTCTCCATAACCCTCATGTACTTCACCTGGTTGAATTCCTGGAAAATCATACTAATACCTGCTCGTTGCGCATCCTTTACCGATTTGAACATCACTTTTTGCCCGTTCAAAACTATCTCACCCTGATCCGGCTGATAAAGGCCTGCCAGAATCTTCATCAATGTAGATTTTCCAGCGCCGTTTTCACCAACAAGCGCATGAACCTCCCCTCTGCGAAGTGTGAAGGATACATCGTTTAGAGCATATACGCCTTGAAACCTTTTATGTATATTTTTCATTTCAAGAATTATTTTGCTGTCCATTACGCACTCTCCCCCTTAGAGAATTTTATGCGCCAACACAAACATTTTAGATTGTTGTGAAGCGGGTATTTCTAGCCGCTTCACAACAACTCTATGAGAATTAGAAATACTCCTTGGCAAGAGCGTCTCTCTCAGCAGCCAGTTTCCTGTACTTCTCAATATTATCCTTTGTGCACACCTCATAGGGTATCATATAGTCTTCAATTGCTTTGCCGTTTGCAGCATCAATAGCCAACCTTATGGAGTGCTCACCCTGACCTACACCATCCTGCCATATAGAGCTGTCAACCCTGCCATCTTCAATTGCATCCATTACCTCATTAACGCAGTCCATACCTGATAATTTAATCTTCCCTATCATACCAGCATTCTCTACTGCAGTTATAACACCCAGTAGCTGACAGTCAGCCTGGCAAGCAATGGCATCGATTTGCTTTCCGCTTTGCAGCCAGTTCTCAACCAGCTTCAGAGCTTCTTCAGCAGACCAGTTAGCTGTGTCAACGGCAGCCAGCTTGACGGTGGGATTTGCATCAAGGATTTCCTTGTAGCCTATCTCGCGGAATACCTGTGCAGAGTGGCCAAGTACAGCGTTCACATATGCAACGTTAGCATCCTTGCCACATACATCTATCAGGCGCTGCATCTGTAATTTGCCGGCTTCAACATCATCAGAACCTACATGAGCCGTTACATTTTTGCTGTCCGAAATGGTATTCACTGTTATAACCGGAATACCCACTTCTGCAGCAGCGTCAACGGCCGCAGCAGACTGAACCTTGTCAACAGGGTTTATAACGATTGCACCAACCTTCTTTGCGATAAAAGTTTCAATCTGGCTTACCTGTTTTGCAGCATCATCATCCGCGAAAACTACGTCAAGAGTCACATTAGGAGCATTTTCCTTCTGGTACTTCCACATTCCGGCAGCAATATACTGTATAAATGTACTCTGATTGCCTTGCATGGCACATCCGATTACCAGTTTGTCATCTGCTGGTTCAGCAGCCTTATCAGGACTCTTTGAAGCAGCTGTGTCAGCCTTAGAGGAAGTCTCGGAAGCAGGTGTTTCAGTCTTAGCTGGAGCCTGGGAACCGCAGCCTCCAAACACTGCCAGTGTAAAGAATACTATGAGCAGCAGGGAAACCATTCTTACCATTTTTGTCATTGTTTTTACCTCCTATTATTAATTATATTCATGTACGAAGCACTCGTACAAAAATTATCAGTGTCTATCCAATATATTCGCCTTTCCTGTCCAAATCATACCTTTTGTACTGTTGTTCAATATAATGTGGTACAGGCACATCCCACCACCCTGTCGCACATCCGCCTGAATAGGGATACCTGTTGTTAACCATCACTTCAATAAAAGACGGTACTTTACTTTGTATAGCCTTTCTCAATGCATCTTCCAGTTGCTCCAATTGTGTGATCTTCTGCGAGAATAATCCGAAGTTTTCTGCTACCGCAGCAAAGTCTGGGGAATATGGCTTGCCATCAGTCGTAGTAAAATCATTTCCAAATGCATGGCGCTGACCATATACGTCCATTTGTAGGTCTTTTATTGCCAGCCATCCGGAGTTGTTTAGAACCACTGTAATTACAGGAATGTTGTACTGTACAGCAGTACTCATTTCCTGCATTGTCATCATAAAGTCCCCGTCTCCTATCAAAGCCAAAACCGGAACATCAGGTCTTGCAAGCTTTACCCCTAATGCTGCAGGCATTCCAAACCCCATCGTTGAGAAACCTCCTGTTGTAATATGTGTTCCTGGAACTTTAAAGCAGTATTCCTGAAGCATTTGCGCTTGTGAATTTCCTGAAGATGTTACTATTACTCCTTCCTTGGGGAATATTCCATTTAAAACTTTTATAAACTGAGAAATTGTTAGTCCTCCAACTGCAGATGTTCTTATTTGATCAAGCTTTTTAAACCATTCATTTTTCACCCTCTGAATATCTTTAAAGTACTCGGTTTTTTCAAAATCAACACTGTATTTGTTTATTTCAAATTGCTCAAGCAGTTGATTCATAACAGCTTTTACATCACCAAGTATTCCAATATCACAGGGGTAGTTTTTCCCGATTTCCCCACTATCTATATCTACCTGGATGAGCTTTGTATCCGGGAAATTATAAGTAATGCCTTTTCTGTAGGAAGAAGCGGTTTCATCCGCAAACCTGCAGCCCAATGACAGTATTACATCCGCAGTTCTGCAAAGGTAGTTGCCTACATCTGTTCCTTTTGAACCTCCATGCCAGCCATACAGTGGGTGGTCTTCCGGAAATACGCTCTTTCCCGCCATCGTTGTAATAACTGCGGCTCCCCACCTTTCAGCAAGTTTTTGAAGTTCTTCATAAGCACCTGAGTAAAATAGTCCGCCTCCCGCAACTATAACAGGGCGCTTTGCAGTTTTCATCAATTCAAAAGCCTTCGTGATATACTCCTCATCTCCGTATACACAGCTGCCGGCTTTTCTTGTTTCGGGCTCAGGCAGCTCTACGTCCAGAGATTGCGCTTGAACATCCATAGGAATACTTATAAGTACGGGGCCTTTTCTTCCTGTCAGCATATAATTAAATGCCCTTTGCATTATCTTAGGAAGCTGATAAATATTCTCGACTCTCCAGCATCTCTTTGTGATAGGCCTGAAACAACTCAAAATATCAGAATCATGCTTCCTTTCTATTTCCTGTAAAACGCCTACGCCTCTCATGTGTGTATGAACGTCACCTGTAAGTACAAGTACTGATGTAGAATCGACATATGCTGTTCCAAGGCCAATAGCCGTATTGAGAGCGCCAGCACCTATAGACGTAAAAACTGCCAACGGTTTTCCTGTAGCTCTGAAATAACCATCAGCCATATGAACACCGCTCATTTCCTGCTTGACTTGGATGTATTTTATCTGTCCCTTTTCAACCCTGTCCCTTAGAGCATCAAAAAAAGCAAGGCAACCATGACCTGGTATACCAATAACATATTCTACTCCAGCTTTTACTAAATAATCTACAATGATTTCTCCACCGGTACTTACCATTAATACCACTCCATTCTAATAAAATTAATATCAATTGCATTTTGAAGCATTTAGCAATTTTTTCTCGTAACAAGCGCTTTTGCTTTTTCTACAATTGATTGTACTGACATTCCATATTTTTCTAGGAGAGCCTCATAATCCCCAGACTCTGCATAGCAGTCGTTTACTCCGACAAAATCCATTAATACCGGGCACTTCCTGGATACCACTTCTGATGTTGCAGAGCCCAATCCACCTATTATATTGGCCTCTTCACATGTAAGTATAGCTCCTGTTTCTGCCGCAGCCTTTACTATTATTTCTTCATCAATTGGTTTTATCGTGTGTATTTCTATCACCCTGGCACTGATGCCATTTTCCTGCAAAATCTCAGCAGCTTTAAGTGCCTTGTAAAGCATTATCCCTGTAGCAACTATAGTTAAATCAATTCCATCCTTTATCAGTACACCTTTCCCAATCTCAAAAACATAGTCATCATCATGTATTATCTGTGTTTCTGCCCTGCAAAGCCTGAAATATACCGGTCCTTCATAGTCAGCAATAGGTTGTATAGCCTTATTCATACATACGGCATCAGAAATAACAACAAGGGTCATGTTCGGGATGCTCCTTATTATTGAAAGGTCTGATATAGTATGGTGAGAAGCTCCGTCGTAAGAGTCCGACAGTCCTCCGTAATTAGCAGCAAATTTTACGTTAAGCTTATTGTATGCAGCTCCGCTTCTTATCTGGTCAAGAGCACGCTCACACAATAAAAAACTGAATGTATTTACAAAAGGTATTTTCCCCATAGATGCCATACCTGCTGCAGCACTTACCATATTTGCTTCTGCTATACCGAAATTAAAAAACCTGTCCGGAAAAACATTCTTAAACTCAACTGATTTCGTGGAGTTGCTAACATCCGCATCTAATACAACAATGTCTTTATTCTTTTTTCCAAGCTCAACAAGTGCTTTCCCGTATGCATTCCTTATTGCCATTAATTTACACATACTGTTTCCCCTTTCATTTCATCAATTCCTGACGGGCCATTATGTATTCCTCTTTTGATATTGGTTTGCCGTGCCACTGATGCTTGTTTTCCATAAAGGATACACCTTTGCCTTTAACAGTATTTGCTATTATTACACTGGGCTTCCCTTTATACTCTTTTGCCTTTCTTAACGCGTTTATAACTTCCTCTACATCATGCCCGTCCACTTCTATAACATTCCAGTTGAACGATTCCCATTTCGCAGAGAGAGGGTCCATCGGCATAATTTCATCTGCTGTTCCGTCAAGTTGAACTCTATTGTAATCCACAATGGCAATAATATTGTCCAACTTCATTTTGGCTGCAAACATCACAGCTTCCCAGACCTGCCCTTCGTTCAGCTCTCCGTCGCCAAGCAGAACATACACCCGGTTGTCAATACCGTCAATTCTTGATGCTAAAGCCATTCCTATACCGGCAGATAACCCTTGCCCCAGGGATCCACTTGAAAAATCAATACCAGGGGTTTTGTCCATGCATGGATGTCCTTGCAGTATACTACCAAGCTGGCGTAAATGTTTCAGTTCACCCTTGGGAAAATAGCCTTTATCCGCTAAGACAACATAAAGCCCGGGAGCAGCATGTCCTTTTGAAAGTATAAACCTGTCCCTTTCTTTCTTAAACGGCTCTTCTGCTTGGACATTCATAATCTCATAGTATAATGCTATCAGTATTTCAATTTCAGATAATGAACCTCCAGGATGCCCTGATTGCGCTTCATATAACATATCAATAAGTTCAATGCGCAGCTGTCTGGCTTTGCTTGTTAATTCTTCTGTTGAATATATACTCATCAATTAGAACCCCTTTCAGGACTTAATATAGAACTTTCAATAATTCGCACTTTTTCTCCAGTACACTTTTTACAGGCTTATTATCAATATTAGAAATGTCAATTATTTCTGTCACTCCAGGGAATCTTAAAACTTTTTCAAGTATCTCATCATCAGTTTTTTCTAATATTTCTTCAAAGGGCAGTCGAAAAATCTTTGACATTTCGCATAATTTTTCCCGGCTTTTTCTTTGAGATACCTTTCTATGCTCAGGGTACCCAACTCCATACTCGACACTGAACATCTTTTCAAAAATAAACTTAAGATTCACATCCCCCGCCCAGCCGTAACCTTTATTTAAGGCAAGGGAAATGCAGTTACCACCGTTTATCTGCCTGAAGAGCCATGCGTCTAAAGGTTCCAGAATAAGACCACAAAAAACATTCGGGTACTGCATTACAGCGTTAAGAAATCCCTGTCCCGTACCACACCCGCCTATTACCAGATCTACCCTTCCAATGTTAAGAAGGATTGCTCCAAGAAGTGCGGTTTCTAAATAAGTAAGCTCAGGATCCCCCCCTGATTTTTTCATCCCCGCATTAATGACCTCATGCCCGAAGCCTTCAAGCGCATTCATAATATCCTTATTTTTATCCCCCGCACTTGTTTCATTGATAACAGCAATTTTCAACCTGTATACCCCCTTTTTTTTGGAGCAAGTATTTCTATTATTTGATTGTTGCATACTGTGCAACTGCGTTTTATATTTTGCTATTATATACTTTCTACAAAAAATTAAAAACTCCTTCTTTTTTTTTAATTTTTTTTATTTATTGTCTAGTATGGATAGCAGATACAATTAGCAAGATAAAATGTTTATATTTTAGTAGTTTTCTCATTGTGGTAGACAAAGCTGAATGCTTTGAAGCTGAAATTGTATATTTCCTATATATAGGATTGAATCAACTGCATTAATTGCAGTTTCATACATTATTCAAAATGGGGGCATCCATTTTTAATGATAATTTTTACCTTTCTCTCTTCTTTGAAACTCTTTATTGCAGCAAATACCATTGCCATGCTTCTTATATTGTCAATACAATCTGTTTCTGCTTTACGCCCTTCTATTAGGGCTGTAAACATTTCTTCCAGACAGCCTTCATGCTGAAGTTTTCCATTCCAATTGGATTTTGCCTTCAAGCCTTTATAATCATCAGTTAAGGAATTCTTTTCATTTTCAGACAATGGTATTTCATAATAAGGATCACTAAAGCCATCCCAAATCAATGTACCCTTGCTGCATGCAATTCTCCATGCAGATTCCCATGATGTGTGGCATCCTTCTGCTCCCATCCATCCTCTAAAAGAAAATACTGAACCATCAGAAAGTTCAAAAATACACTCCGCTGCAGCATGTCCTTTATATTTATTTCCTTCTGGACTGAAATTATGACAATAAACAGATATAGCATCCATCCCTGTAATAAACCTGGCCTGGTCAAATGTATGAATAGCGTTATCCTGCAGCATAGGGTTTTCTAAGAAGTTTCTTATACTCTTAAGGTCAGCTGGAACAAATATATCTGCACAGACAAATGATGCTTTCCCTAAAGCTCCTGAATCAATGAGCTGTCTTATGGCCCTCAGGCCCTTTGTAAAGCGCCTGTTCTGCATTACGGAATATACTTTGCCATATTTTGCTGCAGTTGATACCATCTCAACAGCTTCCTCCATTGTAAAAGCCATCGGTTTTTCCCCGAAAACATCACAGCCAGCTTTAATAGATTTAACAACAATATCTTTATGAGCCATAACTATAGTTGTATCAAATACAAGATTTGCTCCTGTACTTCTAATAGCATCCTCAATGTCTTCATAACATTCGCAATTGAGTTGATATTTCTGTGCCATTGCTTTAGCGTTTTTATTATTAACATCAACCAAGGCGACGATCTCCACATCCTCCCGGGTAAGTGCATACTTTACCCACTCGTTGGCTATAAGCCCGCATCCCGCAATGGCTATTCGAAATCTTTTCATATGCCTGTTCCCCCTGTTTATTTTATTATTCTTTTAATATTTTCCATTGAAAGCCTCGCAGCACTTTCAAAGTCATTGTCAAGAATATTCCTTAAATACTCAAAAGATTCAAACTCCACAGACATACAACCTTCATACTCAATATCATGCAGTGAATTAGAAAAGGCTGACCAGTCTACATAACCTTCTCCTAATAATGGAAAAATGAACTTTCCATTGTCCTGGATACCTGCTGCATCTTTTAAATGAATATGCTTGATATTCTTCTTGCCCCACTTCCTCACAACCCATCCAACATCAAATCTCCCTGCCAGTACATCGTGAGATGGGTCATAGTTTACACCCAGCCATTTCGAGTCATAATAATCAATAAGGTACCTTGCAGTATAGAAATCATGGCAAAGCATCCCCCATACATTTTCTACTGCAAGGTTCATATTATATTGTTCAGCGAGTTTAACAATCCTGTCAAATGCGTAAATAACTTTATCCCAAGCATTGCCCTCAGATATATCTCTTCCAATTTTTACTGGATTTTTATTCCATGGTATTGGGCCGGTAAAAACATTAATTGTTTTAATTCCAAGAGACGCAAATATTCTTATGCATAGCTCCACATACTGTATGTTGTTTTCCAGTTCCTTATCATCCAGAACAACAAAATCTTGTTGCACAACTACTTCAGATATCTCAAGTTCATTCTCTTTGGACGCCCTGATAATATTCTTCAATTCCTTTTCACTTTTTTTGCGTGGGCACATATGAAGAAGGGTCCACTCTATACAATCATACCCAATGCTTCTAAGAGTTTCACATATGTGTTCTACAGAAGTTTCTTTATAAAAGCTTGTTGGCATAAAACCAATTTTAAAGGCACCAACCATATTAAACCCTCTTTGTATGTTTCTTACTATGCAACGCTGTTTTTATTTTTATTTATATATATTCTATATTTTTTTGAATATTCCTTCTAAATTATAAGAATTTTAAAATTTATTATTTATTTAATTTTTTTTATTATCTAACTTTTACATTTGTAGCAAGAATTCATTATGACTTATATCCTAATCGCCTTGAAATCTTTGCTGCAATATCCTTAACAGCGCTGGCGTATTTTTCAATATCATTAAGCTGAATTCTATTGGCTGGACCTGATACACCTACAGATGCAATAACTTTTCCTTTATGATTCCTTACCGGGGCAGCCACACACCTCACGCCATTGTATATTTCTTCATCATCAACTGCGTACCCCTGCTCCCTTATTTTCTCCAAATGAGCTATAAGGGCTTGCTTTGAGGTTATAGTACGCAGAGTGAAAGGTTTAAACTCAATAGTATCTATAATTCTTTTCAATTCCTCTTCAGGAAGGAAAGCGATAAGGTTTTTGCCCACAGCAGAGCAGTATACAGGTTCTTCATCTCCTATTTTTCCAGAGATGCTGATTATTTCAGAGCTTTTTTTCTGTTCAACAAAAACCGCTTTATTCTTTGATTTTGATAAGACGCACAAATGAGCACTTTCCTGTGTAAATCCAACCAAATCTTCTAAAAATGGTTTTGCTACTTTTGAAATTTCTATGTTTTCCAGAACACTTGTACTATACCTCAAAAACCCTAAACCAAGCTTATATTTTTTGGTTGCTTCATCCTTTTCCACTAATTCCTTTGTTTCAAGAGTAGCAAGTATCCTATGGGCGGAACTCTTATTAACCCCTATTATATTGGCTATCTCTGTAACTCCGGCAAGCTTTTCTTTTTCCAAGACATCAAGTATTGTCAAAGCTTTATCCACCGCTTTTATCATAATTAACCTCCTTGTAATTAGCTAATGTAAATCATTGCAAGCTTTATTTTATATTATATGACATGGTTTCCTACTATGCAACAGATATTTTTATTATAATAGAGTTTTTTACTGTAGGGAAAAGCTAAACAGAATTAACTGAAAAACAGGGAAATATAACAATATTCCCCTGTTTTTCAGTCATTTTACTGCTTCAACGCTTATCCGGTTTCCGCATCTGTATTCTCCTGTAAAGTGCTTATCAGCTAATGCCGATGCTTTCAAGGTCCATTTCATTAAGCAGCCTCTTTAGAGCCTCTGCTTCCTCTTTCCTCAGGGTAATTCCCTTACCCATTTTTTGGTGGTTTTCGTCCCAATCCCTGATATCCAGTTTAGGGCTCCTGCTATTCCATGCAACGACGTTCACTTCCTTTTTCCAGCCCTTGGTGCCTTCTCCTATTACTCCAAGCTTGTTGATTATTTCGAATTTCAAGTCTGGCATGTTTATACCCTCCTGTTTATATTTGTTTATACATTGTTTATGTATTGTATAAATATTATTTTGGTATTACCGACAACTCCAGAGTTCCATTATTTTTCGCATAAGCCAGGAACTCGTCCTGTTCATCACTTACTTCAAAACAAACATACCTGGGAAGTACATTCTGATCAGAATTTTTTGATATATTGCCTTTCTCATCTATCAAAGCTACAACCCTAATATTATTTAATCTTTGTACAAATATGCCTGGTTCTGCTAAGTCTGTGTTTCTGCCAGGTACATATATAATGTCAACATACTGGCCGGTTTCCAGCCACCAGCCATTAGCCTGGTCCGCTTTAAACTCAACTGAAAACAACCTGCTGTTTTTATCCTTAAGCTTTACTTCCTGCATCCCGCTTCTGTCTGTTAGTTTTGGTTCAAGTACCATTTCCCCTTCCTCAATATCCATTTTGGCTTTCTTCCCCAGAACCCCCTCGATGCTTCTGAGTGACAAAGGATGAGCCATATTTGCATAAACTTCTTTACTCACAAGCATACCCTGCTCTATCACCGTTCCTTGAGGTATTTTCACCCCTGCATATACAATATTTACTTTTGGTTGATAGTCAGAGGCAGTCCTTATTATGAGTATTTCTATAAGTAATAGGATTACCACCAAAACCGATGTTATAATAATAAGATTGAACTTCCTCATAGTATCCCCCCAACCTGCATCACTAATTATCTACAGGTATTTCAGAATCAACATGCACTATTAATTCCACATATTCCTTTTTAAGCATATCCATAATCACACTTCCATACAACAAGGGTTTTACCGGCACAATTACACTGCTGTGTACTGTTGGCCTTTTAATCAGATTCCCTTCTGGGCATGTTACAGGAAAGCCATCTGTGTAAACAATAACTGAATCAATAATTACCCTTTCATCTGCAACTGAACCCTCATTCGGAAAAAAATTGGAATCCAGGTTTAGGTTTTCTGCAAGAAGCCGTGCATATATGCCTTCCAGTTTATCTCTATCAAACATAACGGAATTCATGCTCAGGCTCTCGGCATTAATTGCATTATAAGCTGCAATATTAGTAATGTCCAGAGCGTCTTTTATTATCTGTGCCTTGTTAAAAATCAGGTACTTTTCAATAACACTTGAAAAAACAGGCATGATAACAAAAATTATAGCCATAGCACAAACTAGTATACTAATAGTGGTACTTCCTTTATCAGTACTCACCTTTTTCATCTTAAAAATCTTGGCTCTTATCCCATCTCTTGCTTTTTTAAGAATAATTAATTCACTACCTTTCTTGCAATAGCAGTTTTGCTATAAACCATATGCTGAAGGCAGTCCTTTCTGATGAACATTCCCTCCAGCTTGCTGTACTTGTAGTCAGCTTCAACAACCAGCCTGATTTCTTCCCCTTGCTTGGCATATGATGCTCCGTCAACTACTACATTAATAAACCCTATCTTCTCCAGATCAGATTTGAGTTTTTGTTCAGTCCGGTATGTTAAACCGCTTTCCAGCTCCATAGCCAATAGTGCTCTTCTACAGCATACATTCATGTCCGACTTTGCTGATAGTGGTATGAAAAACTCAACACTGAAAACAAGCATCCCCATCATAACAACAAAAAGTATTCCAAAAATTACAACCTTAGCAGCCATGATCCTATTCCTCAAGGTTCTCGGAAAAGCTCTGTTTGCACCGTGTTGTCCCACCATTGACCTAAATCTTCCATCACATCACCAGCAAACTTCATAAGGCCGGGAATTACAATAAACGCAGCCAGAATAACAGCAGCGCATATTCCAAGCAGTTCATTTAATCCGAATCCTTCATTTTTCCCCAGTCTGCCTGAGAAAGCGACAAAGGGGCTGCTTATAAGCCTGAATATTGTCTTCATATTAGCCATCTCCCTTCTCAATTCGTAGTGTAAACTAAACTACACCCTTTATATTTTGAAATATGCTATTTATCGAGGGTTTCAAGTTTTTTTAGTAAAAAACAATGACACCCCTTTTTTTTCTGGTATAATTGAGTCTGCCATAACATCAACAACCCAGAAAGGAAGTGTCATTGTTTGAACTCAATTATATCAGTTTTAGTAGCATATAATCAATTTTTACTTTTACAAATCCATCAATTGTTAATTTTTATTGCGAAGAATATACCTCTTAAGTTCTCAAAGCCTGATTTATCAAGCCATAAGTATAATAAGTTTACAGTCGATAAATTGCCTGTTGTCAAAACCCTTGAAAAACTCGATTACAAGCATTTACTCAATGAGTATATCTCACAGCATGGTAAGGAGCTAAAGCCTATCAAACACCGGGGAAAGAATACTGTCCCTGAAGAAACTATATGCCCCCGTTGTGGCGCTCCTCATCAATACATCTATGATAATACTGGTGGCCGTGGTCAGTATCTTTGTAAAGTATGTTCTTTACGTTTCAATAAAGGTAAATCCTTTGATACTTACTTAGCCTGCCCTTATTGCGGTCATGCCCTGCTGTTCAAGAGAGAACGCAAGCAATTCAAGGTATATTTCTGCCGTAATGATAACTGCGAGTTCTATAAGAATTCCCTTAAATCTCTTTCTCCGGAAGATACTGAAGAATACAAGCTTCATCCCGAAAGATTCAAGCTCCGCTACTATTACCGTGAATTCACCGTAGATTTCTTTAAAATGGATCTGGACTCCATGCCTAAAGGTTCTGTTAATTTTAATTTCAGAACTTTCTCTCCTCACATTATGGGCCTTTGTCTCACTTATCATGTCAATCTCGGCTTATCCACCCGTGCTACTGCAAGGGCTCTTTGGGAGATACACCAGGTCAAGATTTCCCATGTCATGGTAAGCATCTACGCTAAAACCGCCGCAGCTATTGTTAAGCCTTTTGTTGATAGCTTCGATTACAAGCCCTCCAACTACCTTGCTGCTGATGAAACCTATGTCAAAGTTAAAGGAGTAAAGCATTATGTTTGGTTCATCATGGATGCCCTCAAAAAGTCTATCTTAGGATACCAGACATCTGGTACAAGAGATGTCGGGCCTTGCATTTTAGCCATGCGTATGGCTTTTTCAAAGTTCAAAGAATTCCCTGGCAAAGCTCTTAAATTCGTTTCCGATGGCTACAGCGCGTATAATCTTGCACAGCAACAGTTCTTGCTAAATAACATGGAGTTTGACCTCACTCAGGTAATTGGGTTGACTAATGAAGATCCCGTTTCTACCGAATATCGCTGGCTAAAACAGATTATTGAACGACTCAACAGAACCTTTAAATTCTCTTATCAGGTCACTAACGGCTATGGCAGCGGAGAAGGCTCAAATACTCATGTTGCCCTGTTTGTTGCCTATTACAATTTCCTTCGCCCACATTCCTATACCTATTGGCAACCGTTGAACTCTATACCCGAGCTTGAATCTATACCTAACATGCCTGCTAAATGGCAAAAGCTGATTGAGCTTTCTCAACAACTCATTCTATCCAAACAAGCCTTATAGCAGCGTTTATGCCGCGAAAGCCTCTTGACAATGAGTATACGGCATGTTAGGCTATTCTGCCAGGCATCAACCACCTTCAGAGCCTATCCTCCTTGTTCAGTATGGGTGATGGCCCTGATGCCTCAAGACATGCCGTAGGAGGCTCATTGTCAAGAGGACCGTGGAATAAATGCGGAAATTTGGTATATTCTTCACTTTTCAAGGTTCAATAAATCCAACTATTCCCATATTGCTTTTTTCATAAGTTATTTAACACTACCTCTCAATTAACAAAAATTTTGCCCACCGCTGCGGCAACATCGTTCAATACAGGAACCATTATCAATATAACTATAACAACGGTAAACAATGCACAGGCAATAGTGCCCCTAAGTCTGCAGCTATCGGTTTCAGCCTGAATATAATTAAAATATTTTTTGAACATAATTTCTTCCTGCCTGGCCAGAAGCTCACTGTTATCTCCTGTCATGATCCCCTGCCTTAGAGCCACACAAAGCGTTTCTGCCTCCTGTGCATCAAAGTTTGATTTAAACTCTTCAAGTGCCGTATCAATATCTAAAGTCAATTCATACCTTGCAGCCAACTGAATCAGTATTTTTCTTAATCCATTATCCTCAATAATTTTGTAAACCGTCCTGATCGCATCTGTAACCTTGACCCCTGAAGAAACCTGGTTGTGAAGGTATTTATATATCTTGTATATATTTTTTTGGAACTTTAAATTGTGGTTTTTCTTTTTTGTATTTACAACTATTTCAATAATTATATACATTCCGGTCAAAAGTGCCAGGGATCTCTTAATTTGCGGAAATTCAGCCACTATTGATATAACCAGCAAAATTCCGGTTATAACATATCTAATAAACAAGTAGGATGCTGCGGCATAATTGCCCATATAACCGGATTTCTTCATCTTCTCCTTAGCTTTTGTATACATCCCTGCTTTTATCTCTTTTTTCTCATATTTATCAACAGACTGCTTAACTAGCAGTACACACCTTCTGTACAGTGAAATCCTTTTATTCCTGGCTGCTCCGGCTTCTCTGTAAAGCTTGTTTATTCTAATTCCAAGCTTGCAAGCAACAGCCCGTACAAGGCAAATATTCAAAGTCACAAGTAATAGAGTAAAATAACTGTGTTGATAAATAAAATCTATTGCACCCAAATAATCACCTTCTAGTGTTTAAATCTTGTAATCCCAAATGTCAGGTACATTCCTGCAGCATATAGAATACTGAAAAACGTCAGCAGTAATTTCCCTTGAAGTGTTGAAAAATAAAAAATCTCTGCCTCAGGATTTAGTTTAAGGAAGTAATATGCAAGAAAAAGTACACTGACCATAACAGCATAGATTACAAGACGGTCCCGGTAAGTGGATATCTTCCGCCTTGTATACTCTTCCTCAAGTTTATAAAACTGGTTCTCCAGATTGGATAGCATCTTGACAATATCCCCCCTGTGAGCAATATTTTCTTTAATATTTATAATAAAATCCTTAAACTGCATGTTGTTTACTTTAAAATAAAGTATATCCAACGCCTCTAACGGATCAATACCCCTTCTGACCTGTATTACCATATCCCTGATAAAGGTTCGCAAAGGTTCTCCCATTCCTGAGTCAATTGATTTTTCAAATGCAAAGAAAATATCTTCCTTTACCGTACACCAACGCCTGAGTATTGAGATAAATTCTGCAAGCTTTCTTCGGATTTTTTCCGAGTTGTACCTTCCCATTAAATCAAGTGCAAATATGGGAATAAGGGAAAACAGAAAACAGATTACAACAGTGGAAGGGATAAAATAAAGAAGCCTGTATACTGGGCCTAATGTTGCAAAAAAGATGCATGCACATACAATCATAAGCATATGGAAATTCATAAAGGGTATATATCTTCTGATATTTGACCTGTCTATCAATGATAGCTCTACTCTTTCTGCCATACTCATTTTTATTGACACAGGCCTTGCATATTTTTTTGCCTCCCTTTCTAATCTATTCCTGTCGAACTCCTCCCCCAGCTTTCCTATACAGTCATATATTAAATTTCCGGAAACAATCCGGTAAGATATAAGAGAGGCCAGAACAATTGTAAAAACCACGGTCAGTATTGTGTTTATTATTAAATAGTATTTCAAAGCCCGTCCTCCTATCTAAACCGGTTCTCTGATTCTGCCGGCAAATTTTTTACCAAGTCTTTTCCCAATTTGGGCCTGCTTAATAAATTTACCTTTCAGGATACCGTTTTCATCTTCAGATTGGATTCTATATGAAAACAAGCGGTTATACGAAAATTCATCCCTTTTCCGGTCATAACATTCTACTTCCAAGACATCTATAACTTTAAAGCTCTTAAGATAGAATATCACATCAATACTTTTCGCCATCATTTCCTTAATTGTGGTTTCACTCTCTCCTGTATTTGCGCTCTTGCTTAAAGTAAGAAGGCGCCCGAAGGTATCATCAGCGCTCTCGGAATGTATTGTTGCAATACCTCTGTGCCCTGTAAACGATGCCCTTACGTATTCCCAGGCTTCGCTGCCAATAATTTCACCAATGCAATAAGTATCCAGGGACATAGTTAGGCCGTCTCTCACAAGGTCCCCAAGAGTAACCGGCCTGCCGCCTTCATTTTGCTTTTTGATTTTTTGCTCAATACAATAAGGCTTGTCCGGATAAATCTCTGCATCAGACTCCGCTATTAAAACCCTTTCCATTAACGGGAGTTCATTTACAAAGGCTCTCATAAGTGTGGTTTTTCCTGCTGCACCTTTACCGCAAAAAAGTATTGTAGCATCTGTTTTTGCCAGTTTCCTAAGAAATATAAGTATTTCTTCGTTTATCATACCCTTTTGTTCTAAATCATAAAGACTGTAACTTTTTTTCCTGTGCTTTCTTATACTGATGGCAGGGCCGGAAATATTCCTTGGCCTTATGGATACATTAATCCTCAGGCGGTTTTTCTCATCGGTAACCCTGCAGTGACTGTCATTTTCATTTAATATTCCTCCATTTCTGATTGCAATTAGTTTACAGTATGTATCAAATATCTTTTCATTTCCAAAACTTACATTTACTTTCTCTCTTATTCCGTTCCTTTTGATAATAAACTCATTATACCTGGTACCGTCAATATCTGTTATATCCTCGTCCTCTATATATTGCTGCAGTTCCCCGTATCCAAACATAAAATCAAATACCTTCCTGATTAGCTCCTCCCTGTATAATCCGCAGTGATACTTATTTTTGTCAATATCCTTCACAATTGCAGTTTCCAACACTGCCCTATCTGCCGTGCCAGCGGCTACATCTGCAACCAGGCCTGGTGAATCCCTCAAAATATCGAATGTAATGTTCGAAACCAGAATATTTATATTACTGTTGTTCCTGTCAAAATGCTTTTCTGTTACATCCTTAAGAAGAAACCTATGATGAGTTTTTACTACAGGCATGCAATCAGTCACTCCTTTTCATTCCAAATCCTGGTATTCCCCCTTGATTAATATAAGATGCAGCTTTAAGCCCTAAAAACATTTTTATCCTTTCAACCAGCAGCGGCCTGGGTACTATATTAAATTTTGACAGTATCTTTATATAGGCTGACAAAACATCCTTTTCCATTCTCCTTGAATATGGTATGTTTAAGCTTCTGTATTTTATCCTCCTTTTGCTCAGTGGTATATTCCCAATATAATTGCCTTCTGTTATTTCTTTAATTGCATTCTCTGCAAGATTGACTGTATTATCATATTCAAAAGCCACAAACTTTGTTTTCTCCATGGGTATTTGTTGACTTTCCTCCAAAAACCTTATATAACTGTTAAATTCCCTTAACTCGCCTATATTGGCTTGTAACGGTACCAGGTTATAATCGGATTTGATAAGGGAAATTACTGTGTATGAATCATATATGAATCTGTTTACAAGCAGTATGGTAATATCAAAATTGCTGTAGCATTTCTCAATTAATTCTATTAAGCTTTCATTCTTATAGTACTCATAGTTTTCAATTTTATAATTGCCTGTTAATATATAAAGGTTCCTTAATTCCCTCCGCTTTACAGATGCTTCAGCCAGTATACCGGAAGTCAGGCAACCTTTTTCTATTGAGTCCATGACTATATTAATTCCTGTTTCTTTAAATACACCTTCATTAACAATCCTGTCCGGCATTTTCCTGACGTTCAGCCACAGGTCTGCTTTTGGGGAAAGCAGGTTTAAGTCTGCAAGGATGATATCGAAATTGGTAAGTCTGGCTGCTGCATAAGCCATTTCACAGCCGAACTCTGCATTATCCCATACAGTTAATATGAGCTTTTTAAAGCTTGTAACCCTATTGCCGCTTTTATTATTATTTAACCCATCTACGCTTTCAATATTTATATTTTTATCTTGTATGCCATTCCCGTTTATACGGTTTATATCATTTAAAACTTCATCAACAGTATGGTATCTGTCTTCAGGGTTTTCCATCGTGCATTTAGTAAGTATGGACATCATTCCTATTGATATACCATCAGCAGGAGTCTCTGTCACCCTTATATTGCTGCAGTGCGGCCTGTTCGGCCCTTTTCCTGTCAGCAATTCGTACAGCGTCACTCCCAAACTGTAAATATCTGTTGCCTGGTTTGACTGACCTATTCCATACTGTTCAGGCGCTGCATATCCCCTGGTACCTATATAGACTGTGTCACTTTCCGCACCTTTTTTATATTCCCTAGCTATTCCAAAGTCTATGAGTTTGATATTTTCATCCTCTGATAGAATTATGTTAGAAGGTTTCATATCCCTGTATATAATCGGGTTTGGCTTAAAACTATGCAGGTATATAAGTACATCACATATCTGTCTGGCCCACTTGATTACTTTTTCTTCCGTAAACCTCCCACATTCTTTAAGCTTTTTGTCGAGAGGGACACCTTCTATATAATCTTCAATTATATAAAAGCTTTCTTCATCTTCGAAAATGTCGAAAACCCGGGGAAGGGAAGGGTGGTTTAGTCTTTTTAGTATATTTGGCTCAACAAGAAATTCGAATTGGGAATTATTATTTTTATTAACAGTTTTGATAGCCCATCTGGATCCCAGCTTAATATTTTCAGCAAGATATACTTTGCTCATTCCGCCTTCCCCAAGGGTTCTAATTATTTTATATTTGTTTTGGAATAACTCATTCTCTTTCATTATGAACACCCCACATTTACCCTTTGACTTTTTAAAAAGGCAAACAGAAGTAATTCTATAATATACTAATTATTGTATTTTATTTCTTATTATATAATATTTGTTATAATTATTGTTAATTGTTATTTATTTTACCACATTAATCCAATAAATGCTATACTTTTTTAAAATTTTTCTGTTTTTGTATTTATTTGTATATTTATGTTTATTTTTGTTAGACCAATTAAATCTTTACTTTATATCGAATTCAAAATATAATTAATACAGGGAGGATATATTATGAGAATCAGCGGTGTTACATATGTGTCCCACAAAACCTATTGGGTAAGGAAACTGCTTGTAGTACTTTTATTACTAGCCTTTATTGCTGTTTTAACAATTGCATTAATATCTGCATATGCAGGATGGAAACTAGTACATCCAAAAAGTCCGGATATCAAGCCTTTTTCATCAAATATTGCACCTGAATACATAAATGTCAGCTTTAAAAGCAGAGATGAGAGTATAGTTTTGAGCGGATGGCTGTTTAATTCAGGAGATAGCAGCAAAACTGTAATCCTCGCCCATGGTTATGGCCAGAACCGTCTGCCTTTTGGAGAGCAGACCCTTGACATAATAAAAAGCTTTGAGAAGCAGGGCTATAATGTACTTACTTTTGATTTCAGAAATTCCGGGAAATCTGACGGGAAGGTTTCATCTATGGGTTTTTACGAGAAGGATGATCTGCTTGGAGCTATCGATTATGTTAAATCATTAGGAGCTCAGCAGATTGTATTAATGGGTTTTTCAACCGGAGCATCCACATGCATACTGGCAGCAAGCGATAGCAATGAAATTGATGCCATTATTGCAGATAGCCCCTTCTTAAATCTGGAAGAGTACATAAGCTACATTATTTCCAGAAATCAGAACCTTCCCAGAATACCTTTTAGTAAAACAATAATGCTCTCAATCCGGCTTTTAGCTGGTATAGATGCAGATAAAACAAGTCCTCAAAAAAACCTTGAAAGTATTACAGGTATACCCATCCTTTTTATTCATTCAAAGGATGACAACGGAATATCTTCAGACAGCAGCAGCAGACTATACAATATATATTCAAAAGAAGCCGTTGACAAAGCAGAACTTTGGATAACAGAAGGTACAGACCACGCCGCGAGTTACACGCAAAGCCCGGTAGAATACATGCAAAGGGTATTTACATTTTTGGATAAGGTTCTGGATAAAGGCGCTGATGAATAATTAAAGGCTCAGAACAGGCATTTGTATTACCGTTCTGAGCCTTCAACTGTGATATTCTCCAAACATTTGGATATTTTACACCATCCTCTAAAACATATTCCTTTTGGATAGAATGTATATTGCTATTATTGAAACCACAAGGGAGCCAATTAATATATATAGAAACCCAAGGGGATTGGTTTCAAGTGGCAGGCTTACATTCATTCCGTAAAAACTGTATATCATTGTAGGTATAGCCATAACTATCGTTACAGATGTTAAAAACTTCATAACAATATTCAGGTTGTTAGAAATAACCGATGCAAATGCATTCATTGTCCCATTAAGAATAGAACTGTAAATATTGGCCATTTCCATCGCCTGTTTGTTTTCAATGATTACATCTTCAAGCAAATCCTGATCCTCTTCATACATTTTAATAACTCTTCCTCTTAGGATTTTTTCCATAACTATATCATTTGACCTGAGGGATGTAGTGAAGAAAACAAGACTCTTCTGCAGCTCAAGCAGTTTTAAAAGTTCCCTGTTACGCATTGACCTGTGGAGTGTTTTCTCCAGATCGTCCGTTTTCTTGTCAATATGCCTTAAGTACTTTAAGAAATCATTTGCTATGCCAAATAGTATCTGGAATGTAAACCGGGTTTTTTTATAGGTGTAAAACTGCTTAATCCTGTTTGCTTTAAAGGATTCAAGTATTAAATTCTCCCTTAAGCAAATAGTTAAAAATACTTCATCAGTAATAAGTATACCGAAAGGTATAGTCTCAAATTTAAGGTTTTTGCCATCCTCATAAACATAAGGGGTGTCTACAATAATAAGTGTCTGATTATCTTCTACGTCTATCCTGGGTTTTTCTTCTTCATCAATCGGGTCTCTTAAAAAATTCGGAAGTATATTCAGTCTGTTTTGAATACTGTTTAATTCTTCCTCCGTCGGAGACACAATATTTACCCAGCATCCTTTTTCTATTTTATCAATTTTTACCAGCTTATTCTGCGTTTCATCTGTTTTAAAAATTTCTATCAATTTTTCCACCTCCTTCTCCTTTCAGAATTATTTCACTTTCCTACACAATAAACCTACACAATAAAAAAGTTCCCATTTTCAGTGGAAACCCAATACACCTTTCGTATACCATCTTCCACTCGTTGAGCTTTAGCACTATACAGCTTAGGTTGAAGACCAGCTGCATTAAGCAAAACCTTAACCCGGCAATGCCTGTTATACCCATTGGCGTCTCTCGACGTTTCCGGGCAGCAGCGTCTTTCTGTATAGGAGCCTCGCCTAACAAAGATATTCAATTGTTAATTTATCTATACATTATTAATTATATTCCCAAACGATAGTTATGTCAATGTTCTACTTCTTCTTGTCTATAAAATAAGAGTATGTTTGAACTGATTCTTGCATGTAAGCCGAACTCATCCTTTTACCCTTTGATATTGTATCCAGATGCTCCCCAAGTTTATTCAGAAGTGCGTTTGCCTTATCACGGTTCTGTTTTTCTATTAAACTTATTTCTTTTACAGTATCAATAATACCCTTCACAATATGCTGCAGTTTATCAACACCCTTAATCTCAAGTCCACTCAGTTCATCAAGGTTTTTTACATTTAATAATTGCTTAAGACGCTTGAAGTATACATCAAACTCCTCATCCAGTTTATTTATCTCGTCTATCTTCTCTTGTTTTCTTGCAATAATTTTCCCCAGCTCTTCTATACCATCCTCAGTAATGGTATTTGTCTGGGTACGGGTTAAATCCAGTATGTCGCTTAATAAGCCATGTTTCGTGGTTGATATGTTTAGAAGCCTGTTTATATACTCTTCTGCCGTCATTTTAATACTCCCCTCCGGTATTCGTGTGCCGGTTACCGTTATACGATGCCGGCTATAGGCTTGCTATGTTATGCTGCCTGTTCTGCTGCTTTGCAATCTTCATAGCTTCCGCCCATGTATTTCGGAGTTCTTTTGCATAGCCCAAAACTTCTTCAAGAATTACCTTATCCTTTTTTATATTTGCATCCACTAAACGTCTGTACATGTAATCATAGATTAATGCCAGCCTCTCGGAAACCTGATAGTGCTTATCAAGGGTGGATTGAAACTCATTAATGATGTCCTGTGCACGTATTATACTGCTACTTGCCTTATCATAGCCCTTCTCGTCTATAGCTACACAAGCCTGCATTATAAACTTAATAAGCCCATTGTATAGCATCAGTGTCAATTCTTCCGGTGTTGAAGTATAGATTGAATTTTTTACATACTGATTGTATGATTTGTTCAGTGCCATTAGTTATTCCCCCATTAGTAATTAAGTAGTTAATAATTTTTAGCCTTTCTTCTATTGTGATCTTTGTCCGAATTGCATTGCAATCCATGCAGACTGGCTGTTCATCCGGGCCAGCGCCGTTTCCATGGCAGTAAACCTTGCATAGTACTGTTCCTCTTTTTCATAAAGTTTTATCATGAGTTCATATATAGCTTGGTCCCTGTACTTAATTTCATCCGATAATGAATTATTAAACTCAGTAACATCTCCAGTAATTCCAGCCTTTTCAAGAAGAATGCCTTTTTTACCGTTCTTGTCCCTTGTAGTCCTTATGTTGTCCTGTATTATATCGTACAGCCGTTGGGCAAGCCCTTCTTCTGCATACCTGACACTTCTGCTGGAGATGTCTTCGTATTCTACTTTTGATTCCTTTGTAAACAATTGGGCAATTTTTTCCGGATCATTCTCAATAGCCTGCCTCAATTTTTCCTCATTTATTACAAGCTTACCTGCATCCTTGTGGTTGCTGGATGTGGTAATACCGATTTCATGCAGGCTCAGATCTACTCCTTCTACAGAATCGTACAAAGCCCTGCGCATGTCATATGTAATTTTCTGAAGGATGGAATCGCTTCTCAACAAACCGCTTCTTGCCTTTTCCTCCCAGAGTTTTATATCGTTCTCATTCATTTCTTTTTTCTGTTCGTCGGTTAACGGCATAAAATTCCTGAATCTCTCTTCATTTAATTCAGTATTAATCAGTCCGATTACTTCGTTATATTTCTCAACAAATGCTTTGATGGTATCAATAAGCTTGTCCGGATCGCTGGAAATACTAATAGTGCTGGTTCCTGTTGCCTTCAGATCATAAGTGACACCCTCTATAGTGAACTTGTTTTCAGAACGTTCAACTACCGTGTCGCCTATTCTTATGCTGGCATTAGTTCCCCTTACTTCAACAGATGTATCAATATTCAAAGCGGCGAAAAAATTACCAGTATCGTCGGAATTGTCAATAAACTCAGAACTACCTGTACTGGCCGACTCCATGAAGAATCTATCATTCAGTGAATCATAGCGCATCTTTACCCCGACATCGCTTGCATTTACCCTTCTAATAATATCATTTAAAGTATCTCCTTTGTTGGCAGTAAAAGATACACCGTTAATGCTGAACTGCATATTGCCGTCATCATTAAAAATAAATGCATTTGCCAAATCAAGATCTTCAAGTTTGCTGTTCAAACTTATCCTGCTGCTATTAACGGTAGCAGAAAATCCAAGCTCATCCCTAAGCCCGTCATCTCCGTTTTCAAGCTCGATTTGATGTCCGAATGGATTGGAAAAACTTATTTTTCCTTCAGATATATTAACTGTAACCCCTGTAATTCCCTCACTGTCCAGCTGCTGTTGAATGGCCTGCGCAAAAGCCTCATCATCAGAATAATCATTTTCAAGGTCTATGCGATGCCGTACTCCATTCACAGCAATATAAAAATCCATTCCTATATCATTGGTTTTATAGTTAATTGTACCATTCATAGCTTTTATTGTACTGCCGCTTTTTATTCCCAGTTTACTCAGCATGTTATCCGTACTGCTTGAGCTGAACTTAACCTCTTTCGCAGTGTCGAGGGTAACAAACTTAATTTTACCGGCACTATCAACATCTTCAATAGCTTTTACTGTATCGTTAACACCTGCCTCTTCTAAGGCACTATTAATATTTGACAGCAGCGTGGTTATGTCTGAAGCGCTTTCTACCTTTATTTCTACTGTATGTCCGGAACCAATGGATAACATAAAATTACCACCGGAGAAATCCGTTATTTCATTGCTGGCAAGAGTGTTGCTTTGCCCGCTTGAAAAACCCAGTGTGCCAAGATATGTATTATTACTGTCGCCGATGCTGAGTATGCTGCTTGATAATGAAGGAGTAAACACCAAACTACCACCGTTTTCTGTTACACCGATCCTTCCTGTGCCAAAAGCCCTATCCAGAAGTCTCTGTAACCCGTCTGAAGCATCACCCGCAAATTCTGACACCGTATAGCCTGTATAATCCTTGTCCAGGGTTATGGTTTTGGTTATACCATCAAGTGTAACAGTAAACCTTTTTCCCTGCTTCATCTCATTCATGTCAACAGGATTTTTTCCTGTTAATCCGGTGTAGCCACGGCTCACACCGCTAAGTCCTTCCTTTTCTGCTTTCTTGGCAAGGGCATTGACAACAACGTCAAAGCTTCCTATGCTCGCTCCGCTTCCTGCGGTTACCGAAAGCACTCCTGTATCCGAAGCTGTGGCTTTGAATGCGCTGAATAAAGTAGTAGACCTGAAATTGGCAGACGGTTTTAATACATCGAAATATTCATCCTTAAATGCCCTTAGCATATTGGTAACAGACCTGTAATCATCCCTTTTCCACTCCAGGAGCTGTTTCTGTTGAATTGCCCTGTCCAGCTTCATGTTCTCTGCTTTCATCAACTGCTGAACGATGCTCTCAGTATCAAGACCGGAAGCCATTCCGGTGAACCTCATTCTGCTGTTTAGCATACTTGAAATATCATATATACCCAAACCCGCTACCTCCTTTCATCCACAAGAATTCCTGCCATCTCCCATATCTTAGCAATCATATCCAGGATTTTTTCTGGAGGTATTTCTCTAATAACTTCATTAGTTTCTGAATTGATTACCTTCACCATGATTTCCTTGGTAACCTCATGAATTGAGAACTCAAACTTCCTGTTAGCACCTATAATTGCCTTGTTGGCTTTTTCTATTGCATCTATCACCACTTTTTCGGAAACAGGAAGCATATTTCTTTCAAAATCCGACATTTGAGAAATATTTATATTGCTTTTTCTATTAGTATCGAATTTTGGTTCCCAGGCTTTCTCAGTAAATTCTGGCGTCTTTACCGTTAAAATATTTGCGGCATCCGTGCCTTCAATCCTCATAATAATCCCTCCGTAAAATATACTACTCATATTATTTATCGGAAAAACATTTATTCGGATTTAGCACTAATTATAAGAAACGGGTTCAATCCACTTCCTGCTTTTAACAATGCCATCTTCTAGAGGAAATTCTGAATCTCTTATTAAGCTGCTATACAATTTTTGATATTTATCAACTAAAGGTTTAGTATCTTGTCATTTTCATAATTCTACAGTCCCATATAAAAAAGGTTCTATAATAAATGTTGGGGTGGCTAAAGAGATAATTCTTTAACTCTCCAACATTTTTTATATAATAAATGAGCATAGAGTTGAAATCTCAAGTAAAATGAAGTTATCACCAAATCATTTTGAAAGGAGATTCAATCTATGCTCTACCCTAATTATACAGAAGAATTGCTTGGTTTAAAAGATATTTCTCTTAAACATGTGGAAAGGTGTGATAACAAGCTCTTTATTCATATAGAAATGCATAAGAGGATACATAAATGTCCCCGTTGTGGAGAGTGGACAAGCAAGGTACATGATTACAGGAAGCAGCCAATAAAAGACATTTCCGCCTTTGGTGAAATGACAGTCATTTATTTACGGAAACGAAGACGTGTATGCCCTATGTGCAGTAAAAGGTTTTATGAAACCGTCCCTTTCCTACCACGGTATTACCGCATAACAAACCGTCTAGCAGCTTATGTTATTAAATCCTTGAAAGATGTGGGGTCAATGAAAAGCGTATCAAACTTGGTTAATCTCTCTCCACCTACAGTAGCCAGGATATTTGACCATGTTGGATATTCTAATACCTCTTTGCCAAGGGTTATATCTATTGATGAATTCAGAGGGAATGCAGATGGGGAGAAGTTTCAATGTATAGTAACAGACCCCGAGCACAGGAAGGTAATAGATATATTACCCAACAGGAAAACAGAAGATATGGCTAAATATTTTCTTGGTTACAAAGATCGCAAGGTAGTTCAGCATGTAGTAATTGATATGAGTGGGTCATCTTAGAGTAAAATTTTCGTAGGCAAAAAAATAAAAAATAAGGGAAGAACCCAAAAAGGTCTTCCCATAATCACGGTATTCCTGTAATTTGTTAGTTGACTAGACAAACAAAAAGGAGTCGTGATATGAATAGTTTAACCTGTAAAGAGAAGACATTCAAGGAGATAGAAAGAGAATTTTTTGAAATAGGCTGTGAAATAGCAAGAGAACTTATGGCAGCTTTTCTATCGAAAGTAGATAAAGAGCTTGGGGAAGCCCGGGATAAGAGTCAGTTAAGGCACAAGGGCAAAAGAAATACATCAATAAAAACATTAATGGGAGAAGTGCCTGTCAGAAGGGCATTGTATAAAAGAATTAAAGAAGACGGCAGTGTAGAATATATTCACCTTCTGAATGAGGCATTGGGGCTTGACACTATAGGACTCATATCCCCTAATTTAGCAGAAAAGATATTGGATCACAGCTGCGAGATGTCATACAGAGAAGTGGCAAAGGCAGTATCAGGTTTCACAAACCAAAAGATAAGCCTCAGGGAGTGTGGAATGTAGTACAGGCTGCTGGAGAAAAGCAAAAGGAAGCAGAGGAGCAATTAATAAACTCATTTAAGAATAATGGGTTATCAGGAAATAAGGAAGCGCCGGTTCTGTTTGAAGAAGCGGACGGTATGTGGCTTTCCATGCAGGGTAAAAGCAGGAAAGGTTCAACTAAGGGGAAAAAGGAACTCAAAGTAGGTGTAGTATATGAAGGCTGGGAGAAAAGATACCCTGGCTCAAAAGAATACAAAACGGTAAATAGGACTGCCTTTGCAGGATACATGAATGCAGAAGAATTTAAAGGGCTGAAAGATGCAGTTATAGCAAAAAAATATAATACGGATGAAATAGTTTACAGAGTATTAAACGATGACGGAGCATCCTGGATCAGACAAGGGCATGATCTGGAAACAGATATATTCCAACTGGACTCTTACCACCTCTCAAAGGCTGTAGTTAAAAATATATCTGATAGGCAGTCTGTAAGGCACATAATGAAATGGCTTAAGGAAGGACGGTTTGAAAAGGTATTTGAAAAGATAGAGAAACTAAAATACGAGTGTGGAGGAGAAGAAAAAGAAGTAGAAAAACTAACAGCCCTTGAAAATTATATAAAGAACAATATAGATGGAGTAATAGTATACAAGTATAGAGATAGCGTGAGCCTGCCTGAAGCTCCGGAGGGAGTAGAGTACAGGAACTTAGGAACCATGGAAAGAAATACAAACATATTTGTAAAGCGTATGAAGGGAGCAAAAAGCTGGAGTGAAAAAGGAGCAGATAACCTATCTAAAATCATAGCTTTAAAGATGGGAAAAAGCTTTAAAGACAAGATAGCTGCCCTAATGTCCGACAAGGTATCAGAAACGCTTACAGAACGATTTGAAGAAACGCTATCAAGCAGCAAGGCAGGATTAAATAAAACAGTAAGAAAAGCGGTATATCCTTTGCACAGGGGTCAGATACCCTTTTCAAACTGCAAAACTACCAACGGAAGAAAAGCAATACGGAGCATGTTTGACATTAAAGCATTTACTGAAATGGCTTATATGTGAGCGCGGATAAAGAATACCCGAAAGCCTTGTTTGAAGCTGATCTGACAGATGTTGAAAGACGTGAAGCTTGAATGCCGGTAATGGGCACGGAGGTCCATTAAGATACGGTGCGGCGGATGAAGCATATCGTAATCGTGCCGGCATGAAAGCAAGGGTTGATTCATACAGATGTCGGGAAGCTTCAAGAGGCAAGAGGAAAAGAGGGGATGGGAGAGAAACCCTAGGTTTCATCTTCCAGGACGGGAATTGAATGGGGACACACCTGTTCAGATTCAAAGATATTTTTTATTCATTGTTTGAATTACAGGGAAAGCATAGTTGCCCACGATTACTTGACACAAACGATGGGTGTATTTTCTTGCATTATTCCCATTAATAAGTTATAATAAATTTGTATAATTATGTAAACTGAAAACTGGGAAAAGAGGCTCGAACAATGAAAATGCATGATTGCAGATGCTACTATGCTGAAACAGGCGAGGGCAAGTGGATGGTTCATGCCGTACCATTGCCTTGCGGGAAAGATATGCACGTATCATTTACCGGAGGTGAAAAACCTCATATTGGCGCCACTGCTTTGGCGATACCGCGAAGAAGCCTCTCAGATCCAGGTAAAGTATCTGCTTCCGTATCAGTTTTGTGTGTCACTGGGCATAAGGACGACCAACTGGCAAGAGAGGCTGCTCTAAAAATTGCTTCTGCCTTAGACTGTGTTGTTTCAGTGACAGTGGGGCTGCATATAGAAAATGCAGATTGTAACGATATTGAGAAAATAACAGATAATTTTTATCACGCAATTAGGAAAATAATTGACATGTACCGGTAAAATATTCTGCACACATTATGATTTGAATAAAAATTTTTTATTAAAAATGTTAACTGAATCACATTTTTTTTTAGACATCTATGCTAGTATAAAGTAAAGATGATTTCAAACAAATATGTTTTTGTTGGCCAGGGGGTTAATGATGATAAGCAGAGATGACTCGCCTTGGATTAAAATGGACTTATCTGTTTGGAGTAGTTTATTGGATCCCAAATATCTTATAAGCTTGAAAAAAGACACATATTTGTTCCATCAGAAGGAAACCATTAACCATATTTACATAGTAAAAAGCGGACGGTTGATGCAATCCATTTTCAGCTGTGGAGGTGCAGAGAAAATTCTTATGTTTGCAGGTAAGGGCGCAATTTTTGGCGAGTTGTGTGCCTTTGATAAACAACCGCAGCCATATGGTGTTATAGCTATTACGGATAGTGAGCTATATGGAATTCCTGCATCTGTATTCCTCGATAAAATAAGAGCTGATATGCAGCTAAATATGATGGTTATGAGACTTTTAGCGCGCAAAATAAAAATACTAGGGGCACAAATCACCGATCTTTCTTTCGGTGATACTTATCAGCGTGTGGCCGGCGAACTCTTGTATCTCAGAGATCTATACGGAATAACATGTGAAGACGGAATTCTTATTGACCTGCCGCTGACACAGCAGGATTTGGCCAATAAGGTAAAAGCAGCTAGGGAAACTATCGGCAAAGTGATAAAAAGGATGGTTAACGCAGGTATAATTGAAAAAAGGAAAAAGAGATACTTAATTAAAGATTTAAGGGCTTTACAGGAGATTTTTGCAATATTGCAATAATCATTACAGTTAAAGCTATGAAATGTTTTTTTGGCATAACCTGGTATTTAAGCGTCATGTATCATAGGGGTATTTACATAACAAATAACAGCCTGAAGCTGGGGGGCGAGCCAAAACTAGTACTCTTGCATGTACATGAAAGCTTTTGATGTTTCAGTTTGATTTTTATGAGGGAGGGAGTAACAATGATTATGAACATGCCGACAGATTCATTCTTTCTTTACTATGTCGGTTACTTTGTGCAGGCTGCCATTGTAGTGGCATTGGGGTTTTACTGGCATTTTAAGGACAAGGGCGGTGCAAAAAACAAAAAATCCAGCGGCCCGTAAAGCGTGTTGAAATTGAAGGTGTATGGAGCCCTATGTGCGAGTGTTATTGAGTTTTTACATTAACCTTTTGATTTTCCAAGAGGATTAAGGATAACAGGGGGAGGTAAAGCAATGATTTATGTAGTTATTGTTCTTTATATGGCTATGGTCTTTATTATTGGAATAATAGCATCCCGGAGAGTCAAGGATTCAAATGATTTCTATTTGGGCGGTAAAGAGTTTGGTCCCTGGACAACTGCTTTTAAGTTTGCGTCAACATGGGAAAGCGGAGCAAAGCTTGTAGGTTCTCCGGGACAGGCGTATTCGGCGGGTATGACGGCCTTTCTGCAAGGATTGACCTCTCCGCTTGCTTATTTAATGTCTTTCAAGGTTTTCGGCCCCCGCTTGAAGACAGCGTGTGATTTTTTTAAAACAATCACAACTCCGGAGATGCTGGGAAGGCGTTATAAAAGCAGCGCAGTTCATACCATAGCTGCTATAGCCCTTTTTATCGGCATGATGGGGACCCTTATGGGACAATATAAATCCATAGGTGAGGTTGTAGGTGTTGTGCTGGGCATGGACTATATTCCGGCATTAATAATAAGCGTAGTTATCGTAGGCATATATACAATTGCGGGAGGCTACAGGGCGTCGGTATGGACCGATGTGGTGCAGGGTATTTGTATGGTGGGAGGCTCGGTACTGATATTCATATTTACGACCAGTCAGGTGAAGAATTTTTCTGTTCCCAGCCTGAACGCTGCTCTGATGGAATCCTGGCCTTCAATGCTGCATATAACCGGTGGCACTACCATGACTTTGCTTACGTTATTTACTTTTCTTGTAATACCTCTGTTTATGGGGATTGCGCTTCCGCAGCAATCAGTTGCCATATTCAGTATGAAAGACCGGAGGGTGGGCAATACCTCTCTCATTATATGTACCCTGTTTTCAACAGTGCTGATTTGGTGCCTGTATCTTTCAGCCATGGCGGCCAAAACTCTGATAACCGTAGATAATCCCGACATGATAATGCCAACCCTTGCTTTGACTTTTTTGCCCAAGGTTGTTGCAGGTATTTTTATTTCAGCTATCCTGGCAGCAATTATGTCTACTGTTGATGGCGTACTTTTAGTTGCGTCCTCCATACTGACACGTGATTTAATGCAGAGGCTTATGCCTGAAAAGTACAATGCGTCACCCGTTAAATGGAATCGTATCGCAACAGTGATTGTGGTGCTTATACCTCTGCTCCTTGCAATCAAACCGCCAACGTTCGTATTCTGGATTATTTCCTTTGCCATGTCGCTAACGGTATTTACATTTGTTATGCCTATGATAGGGGTGGTATACTGGAAGCGTGCTACGAAAAAAGCTGCAATTGTACAGATGATAGCCACAACCATTCTGATGCCGTTATGGGTTATTATCGGACAGCCTCTTATTTCCGGTATGGCACTGGGGATAATTATTGCACCGGTTATATTTATAACTGTTACTTTTCTTAACAAGCCGGATAAGATTCCTGAGGTAGATGAGCTGTGGGAAAAGTATGATGAACTAAAAAAAGAGAGTGTTACTGTTAAAGCATAATGGAATCAATGTTAGGTTCACTGTTATACCCCTATGGATTTAACACATACAACCTTATCAAACAAGCCTGAATTGTGGGTTATATGGTGTCTTTAATATGTGATGCGCCTTTTTTGAGATTGAAATAGATAAAAATTTTGTATTTTGAAGTATTGCAATAAGCTACTATCATAATTAATAATATATTTGGAGGGAAATAAAAATGAAAATAGGAACAGCGATATGTGAAAATGGTAAAAAAGCATATGGCTATATTCATACAGCATCTCTGGCAAACGGATCTGAAGTAAAGGTTCCCGTTATGATTGCCCGGGGTGTTGAGGACGGTCCGGTGCTTTGGATAAACGCCGGTGTACACGGAGAGGAGATATCTGGGATTTTCTCCATCCAAAGACTTTTTGAGTACCTTGATCCACAGAAAATGAAGGGCGCTGTGGTGGGTACGCCCGGATGCAATCCTCTTGCCATCAAAGGCTGCAATAAGTTCACTCCGGAGGATCAGCTCGACCTGGATCAACAGTTTCCCGGCAGAAGAGACGGATGGTTGTCCGAGCAGATGGCATACCATTTCTTTAATGAAGTGAAAGCAAATGCCAACTATCTTTTGGATCTGCATGCTCTTGGCGGAGTTTCAGCGGCTCCCTATACAGTTTTTAAATCAATCAAAGACGTACCACAGGATGTAAATGAAAAGACAAAAGAACTGGCTCTATTGATGGGAATAACAAACAACTGCTTTGTTGACCTTTCTTCCGCCAAGGGCGAATTGCCGGGTCCACTGCTAGGGGCTTTAGATATTCAATGTATTCTTAACGGCATCCCTGCTCTTATGGTAGAAATGGGGGCTGGAAATAGGATAATCTGGGAGAATGTTGCAAATGTAACCGAAAGCTTGAAAAATGCACTTCGGTGGCTGGGAATTATTGAAGGTGAAGTCGTACGCTATAAAGGGCAGAAAATCATTACTAAACGCAATTTCCCCTGTAACCATATAGGCGGATATGCTATAGCACAGTGTAAGGCTGGGGATGTTTTAAAAGCGGGCGACCCAATAGTCAAGGTTGTGGATGCCTTTGGCAATGTACTTGAAGAGATGAACGCGGAAAAGGATGTAATAGTTATAGGCGTTATTGAAAATCCCGTGTCAAATAGCGGAAAAGTGGTGGCTGTCGTTGGTCTGGAATGGGAAGTAATAAACTAAAACTTATTGGAATACAATTCGGGAGATGAGGTATTGTGATAAAGGATTTACGTGATTATTTGCAACTGCTTGAGAATGAAAACTGGCTTGACCGGATTAAAGAGCCGGTTGAATTGCTGCAAGTTCCTTCCATAATGGTGGAGCAGGAAAAAAAAGAGCGCGCGGTACTGATTGAAAATATTAATGGCTACAAACATTCCATAATCAATAATCTATTTGGAAGCCGGGATTTCTTGGCGAAGGTATTTGAATGTAAAAAGGAGGAGGTTGTACGCATTTTCAGTGAGCGCTACACAAAACTAATTGAGCCTGTTATGGTAGAAAAAGGCCCTGTGCAGGAAATTGTCCTTAAAGGTAACGATTTCGATATTCGGGAATTTCCTTTCATTGTTCATGGGGAAAAAGATGCCGGCAGATATATAACCGGTGGTATGGTAATTGCCAAGGACCCTGAAAATGGAATACGCAATTGTTCTTTTAATAGGATGCAGCTGAAAGGCCCCAATAAAACCGGATTCAGGATGTCTCCTACCCAGGATTTGGAGAGTTATTACAAAAAAGCTGTTCAAAGGGGCCAAGACCTTGAAATAGCTGTAGCAATAGGCAATCATCCTCTTGATCTGCTGGCGGCAGCATGCGGCCCGGCAAGAGATGTGGATGAATTAGGCATAGCTGGTAGCCTCAGGCAGGAACCAGTAGAATTAGTCAAATGCAAGACAGTTGATCTGGAAGTGCCTGCTCGTGCGGAACTTGTTCTTGAAGGATATATTAAATGTAATGAGCTTGAGCCTGAAGGACCGTTTGGAGATTTTATGGGGTTCTACATTCCTGTAATGGATAACCATGTTTTCCATGTCACGGCAGTTACAATGCGCCCTGATCCGATGATCCAGGTAATAAGCGCGGGTTCAAAGGACGATGCCACTTTGCTGGGGACTCCCAGAGAGGCTCAGCTGTATAAAGTACTTAAGGACATAAATACAGATGTTACAGCAATTAATATTAATCTTTGCAATAATTATCTGACCGGGGTGGTTGCAATACGCAAGCAGCTGGAGTATGAACCAAGAAATGTCCTTATGGCCGCATTTGGCAGTTTTAGGTTTCTGAAAAATCTCATAATTGTTGATCATGATGTCAATGTATTCGACCCGAAGGATGTCTTTTGGGCGATGTCTACCAGACTGCGTGCCGAGCAGGGTGTAACTATTATACCCAATGCAGTTGGATTTGGGAGGGATACTCACGGCATCCATACAGCAAAAATGGCTATTGATGCAACTGCACCGCTGAATTGCTGGGATGAATTTGAAAGAGTCAGGATACCGACAATAAACAAGTGAAGCATATGGATACAGACAAATAAATTTAAACAAGGAGACTAATATAACTATGAGAAACAGATGTGATTATGCCGAACCATTTAGAATAAAAATGGTAGAACCGATTAAGCTAAAACCGCGGGAAGAAAGAATTAGAATAATGGAAGACGCAGGATATAATTTGTTTAATATTAGGTCGGAAGATGTTTATATTGACCTTTTGACCGACAGCGGTACTGCTGCAATGAGTAACAACCAGTGGGCCGGTATCATGATGGGCGACGAGTCATATGCAGGTTGTAAAAACTTCTTCAATTTGCAGTCGGCAGTAAGGGACATTTTTGGATATAAATATGTTTCCCCGACTCATCAGGGCCGTGCCGCTGAAAATATTCTCATGAATATTTTTGTAAAGGAAGGGGACTACGTCCTCGGCAACATGCATTTTGATACAACCATAGGCCATATAACAATGCATGGCGGCAAACCTGTCAACCTTGTCTGCAAAGAGGGTAAGGATACAACAACTAATTATCCGTTTAAAGGCAATGTTGATATAGAAGCACTTAAGGATGCTATTAAAGAATATGGCAGGGATCATATTCCAATGATGATTATGACTGTTACATGCAATAGTAACGGTGGTCAGCCTGTTTCGATGGCGAATATAAGAGAGGTCAGCAAAATATTGAAAGAAAACGGAATTCCACTTATTTTTGATTCCGCCCGTTTTGCAGAAAACTGTTATTTTATTAAGTGCCGTGAGCGGGGATATGAGAAAAAGCCCATCAAAGAGATTGCCAATGAGATGTTCTCCTATGGCGATGGCGCAACCATGAGTTCAAAGAAGGATGCGCTTGTCAACATTGGGGGTTTTATTGCATTTAATGATGAGGAGTATTATAATAAAGCTACTCAATTGCAGATTTGCTTTGAAGGCTTTAGAACCTATGGCGGCTTGGCCGGCAGGGATCTGGAGGCACTTGCAAGAGGACTTTATGAAGGAATTGACGCTGACTATCTTGAAGACAGGATCGGTCAGATAAATTATCTGGGTGAAGGCTTGCGGGCAGCCGGTATTCCGATTCAGTACCCAACGGGAGGCCATGGTATTTTTATTGATGCGAAGAGAATGCTTCCGCACATCAAGAGGGAAGAATTTGTAGCGCAGTCTTTGGCGGTAGAATTATATATAGAAGGCGGGATACGTGCAAGTGAAATAGGCGGCAGCGCCCTGGGCTACAGAGATGTGCGGACCGGTGAGTATATCTGGCCTGAGTTTGAATTCGTCCGCCTTGCTGTTCCCAGAAGAGTATACACAGACAGGCACATGGATTATATAATCAACGTTTTTAAGCATATTAACGACAACAAGGAAAATTTAAGAGGAATGAAACGCGTTTATGAGGCTCCTGTAATGGCTCACTTCACTGCCCGATTCGAAAGATTGTAGTCGCTGAGCGGTCAGCCATTTTTAGAGGAGTATAAAATAAACAGGGGTATGCTTTATGAGAATTATTGTGGCAATAACAGGCGCCAGCGGAGTAATATACGGGATACGCCTTTTACAGGCACTTAAGTCTTTCGAGAGAGTTGAGACCCATTTGGTGGTTAGCAAATGGGCGCAAAAGACTATTGAACTGGAAACCGATTATACTATAGAGCAGGTATATTCTCTGGCAGACAATATATATTCATGCGACGATATGTCGGCATCAATCTCCAGCGGAACATTTCATCATGACGGCATGATAGTTGTGCCATGCAGCATGAAGACTCTGGCAGCTATTGCCAATGGCTATGCGGAAGAACTTATCGGGAGAGCTTCCGACGTCACTATTAAGGAACGGCGCAAGCTGGTTTTAGCGGTAAGGGAAACGCCGTTGAACCCTATCCATCTGGATAACATGCTTAAGCTTTCACGCATCGGCGCTGTAATTATGCCTCCGGTTCCGAGCTTTTATACAAAACCTGAGACAATAGATGATTTGATAGACCAGTTTGTTGGGAAAATACTGGATGCTTTTGGTCTAGAGAGTTCTACTTTTAAAAGGTGGCGCAGTCAATAAACAAACGTATGCAGGCGGAGTGCCGCAATAAATATTAAACAGGTGCAGGGAAAATATATAAGGGCAGGTGATGCTATGAAAAAAATCATATGTACAAAAAAGGCTCCTGAAGCTATCGGGCCGTATTCTCAGGGAGTAATGGGCAATGGACTTCTATTTGTTTCGGGACAGCTCCCAATAAACCCCAAAACAGGGGAATTCGCATCAAAGGATATTGTGGGGCAAACACGGCAGTCCCTTGAAAATCTGAGAGGAATTCTGGAAGAGGCAGGTTCCGGTATTGATAAGGTATTGAAAACTACGGTTTTTCTCAAGGATATGGATGATTTTACAAAGATGAATAAGGTTTACGGTGAATTTTTCGGTAAGGGCGCTTATCCTGCCCGCAGCGCCCTACAGGTGGCGAAGCTTCCAAAGGACGCTCTAGTAGAAATTGAAGCTATTGCGATTGTATAATACTATAAAAAATATAGCGGGATATGAATTCGTAGAAATACTGTTATGTAACTATTGTTAGTGTTATGTTTATAAATGCTGTACAAGTTGGTTTAATAAAGCCTCCTCTGATTCAAGTTTCAGGGAGGTTTTATTTTCCGTAAAAAGTGGCCAGGCTGTCCGAAAACTCATATATGCGTTAGTGTAAAGTTATTGTAGGAAAAAATGATAAGAAACTACACCTTTCTGATAGAATGTTTAAGGTAATAGATATATTACCCAACAGGAAAACAGAAGATATGGCTAAATATTTTCTTGGTTACAAAGATCGCAAGGTAGTTCAGCATGTAGTAATTGATATGAGTGGGCCATTTCGCACTCTTGCCAAAAGTCTATTTCCTCGTGCGAAAATAATAGCAGATAGATACCATGTTGTAAGACAAGTGATGTGGGCGTTTGAAAATGTAAGAAAAGCTGAACAAGTAAAGTTTTACGATTCCCGAAGGAAATACTTCAAGAGAAACAGACGAGTTCTGCTGAAAAAACCAGAGAATCTAACTGAAGAGGAAACAGACCAGATAGAAGCAATGCTAAAAATATCAGAGAGGCTAAGACAAGCTTATTTATTAAAGAACGAATTTCACAAGCTTATGGACTGTAAAAACAGAGATGATGCCAGAAAACAACTTGGAATCTGGAACATGATTGCTACTGGTTACGATCTACCTGAGTTCCAGGCATGCATAAGAACCTTTGTCAATTGGAGCGAAGAAATACTTAACTCCTTTGAGTATCGCTTTTCAAATGGTTATACGGAGGGTGTCAATAACAAGATTAAGGTAATCAAGAGAAATGCTTTTGGTATAAGGGATTTCAAAAGGTTTAGAAACAGGATACTACACGTTATGTCATAGGAACAGGCATGGGATACAGATCACCGTCAGCCTTGTGAGGAGCAAATACAGGCTGTTATCAGGCGAAGCTGAAATGCGGTATCAGGAACATAAAGGTTTGCCACGGACGGCAAAGCCGCCAGCGCTAAGGCAGGATGCCGATTCGCTGGCGCACGCATTGCAGCGAGCCAAGTCAAATACAGCCTGTTTGAGACGAACCGGCTGCGGACATCTGTACCTCCATGCCTGATAAGTATAAAAAATCCAGAGAATAACTTTTTATGGTCATCCTCTGGAAATCATCAATACTTTATTTTACTTGAGCCCCACCCCAACAATTGACGTAGAACCATAAAAAAGGAGCCAGAGAAGTTATTCCCTGGCCCTCTGTTATTGTTGCTATATTTACTGCTAGAGATTCAATTATCTTAATAACTGAAGTACTCCTTGAGGTGCTTGGTTCGCTTGAGCCAACATAGCCTGAGCTGCTTGTTGAAGGATGTTGTTCTTTGTGAACTCCATCATTTCTTTTGCCATGTCTACGTCTCTGATTCTTGATTCCGAAGCTTGTAGGTTTTCTGAAGATGTATCCAAGTTCTTGATAGTATGCTCTAACCTGTTTTGAACCGCTCCAAGCTTAGAACGTTCTGCAGATACTGTTCCAATAGCAGCCTCAATGCTATCAATTGCAGCTTGTGCACTGTTATAATCAACCACGCTTAAATTGTCAACTTTTAATGCAGAAGCACTCATATCAGAAATACCCAAATTCATTGACTGATTGCTATTAGATCCAATTTGGAATGTTAATGAGTTATCTTCTCCAGTAACTGTTTGCTCTACTACAAAGTCAAATACTCCATCTGCAAATACTGCGCTTTGGTTCAACTCTATGCCAGCAAAACCTGTAAAACCTGAAACTGCATCTGTATTTATACCATTCCATTTATCAATTACTGTTTTTGATTCTCCTCCATCTAAGGAAGCCTGAACCTTGTAAGTATCATCAGCTATATTTATAGTAATTTTATCGGTTCCATCAGTTGTTCCAAAGCTTGTTATTTCAAATTCTATTCCGTGCGCGTTGTAAGCCCCGACTCCTTCCAATACATCAGTTATAACTGTACTGCCACCTTTATCCTTAACCACTACAGTTGCAGTTCCGCTACCGGCAGAATTTAAAGTAATTTCTATAGTTCCTCCACCATAGTTACTTAGTTCTTGTGCATCTTTTACTACAATTTGTCCATTAAATACTGCATCTTTATTTGTACCTGCTGTCCAACCTACAACATTTGTTCCTATTGCCTCTGCTCCACCTGCAGTAGAAAATGTCAATGTATCGCCGTCAGCAATTGTACCTCTGTCATCAATTGTAAATGATAAGCCGTGATTGTTATACGCCTGTCCTATTTCTATAGTGTCGCTTACTGTATTACTTGCATTTGTTAGAACAAAGTTATTATTAGAAGAATCATACTCTAATGTCCAATTATCTACGAGAGCAGTATCACCAGCTGTTATAGCATCTCCTGCAAATTTAACACCTTTTCCATTTCCAGTTCCAGCTAAATCATTCGCTAAGGGTGTTACTTTTTGTTCATCTCTAGTATTTCTTGTTGTTGTAATTTCTAATGTATGATCTCCTACAGATAATGCATCCTCACCAGCTAATAATTTAACATTTAACCCTGTAGAAGCTGCATTGACAGTTGTATCTCCACTTCCTTCAAAATTTACTCCTGCAACCTGTTTTGTATTTGCTCTATCACCATTCAATAACTTCATTGTATTGAATTCAGTAGTGTTTGCAATTCTATCAATCTCTTCTTTTAATTGATCGATTTCCTTTTGGATTTCAGTACGGTCTTTATCTTCATAAGTGTCATTAGATGCTTGAACAGCAAGTTCTCTCATTCTTTGAAGGATAGCATGGGTTTCACTTAAAGCACCCTCAGCAGTTTGAATTAATGAAATACCATCTTGAGCATTTCTAGAAGCCATATTAAGACCTCTTATTTGCCCTCTCATCTTTTCGGAGATAGCAAGACCAGCTGCATCATCACCGGCTCTGTTGATTCTGTAGCCAGATGATAACTTCTCCATTGATTTTCCACTATTCAAGTTGGTGATTCCCAACTGACGATGGGTATTCATTGCCATTATGTTATTGTTAATTCTCATAAAAACACCTCCATGTTTTTTTCTTGGGCATCCTTGCCCGTATTTGAGCATGAAATGAAGCGTCTCCTTCATCCGGCCGGTCTGAAAAAAGTGCTTCATCGCTTTCTTAATGATTATATCGGATAAAAAGATAAATACTTTACAGAAAATTTAAGAAATCTGAAAATAATTCAGATTTATGTAATATACACCTGCTAATACTGACGCTATTTATTATTGATTATACCTTTAAAATCAACCTGTCCAACCTCTGCAGCCCTCCTGTTCTCCGCTTCTATTTCCAGAAAGACCTCTTTCCTGTGGACACTTATAGCCCTTGGCGCATTTATCCCCAGCCTTACCTGTTCATCCTGGATATCCAGCACAGTAATTTCTATGTTATCATTTATGATTATAGACTGATTCTTTTTCCTTGTCAGGACCAACATCCGTCGTTACCTCCTGTCTGCGGAGTTCCTCAAGAACATAGTGTCTCACACTGTACTTGTCGGTGTCAAGGACTACCTGCCCGCCTTTTTTCTTTTTTGTATTGATTATTATCGGAGCTTTGAGGTTCATGGTCATTTTTGAAGTATCTTCTGGAACTACTACTATAGAAAAAACCATTACATCCTCAAGAGCTTTTATTTCAAGAAACTCAACAACCTCATCATCAATATCTATGTCATAATCCTTTTTAATTGAAAAGGGATTGGTTACAACAAAAGCCAGTTCAGGCCTATCCACACTTTGAAGCCATTTAAACAGTGAATCCTCCTCCCCGTTTCCAAGAAGTATGTATTTCCTTACCTGTTCAAATCCCGGTATGCCTTTTGGAAACTCTATAATCCGACTTTCATCTACATCCATTACTCCAAAGTGTTTGGTATTCAATTGCATTGCATTTCCTCCTCAGATACTTGTATCTACTTTGTTTCCTGTATATTGAAAACTAATCGAAGCTTTTTGCCTTAAGTATATGTTTACTACAGTAGGGGTAAAATCAGTCTTCAACTCAGGAGGTATATACTCTCCTTCTACTCCGTTAAAAACCCCTTCGGAATTACTTTCGGGATCAATCTCTACTCCACCTGTAACAGTTATTTTCGGCTTTGCTTTAGGAATAAAATCAAGGCCGAATTGGTGTACCGGGTATGCATCCCTTACTGCAATATCCGCAATAGGTGTACCCCCTCGTTCTATTGCTGCAAGCGTGCTGCCGTCTTCAGCAGTCTTGCCTATGTATTCCATAACCTGCTGCCGGGCAAGCCGGGCAATCTCACGGGTCAAATCTATCGGACCTTTACGGCCTGCACTTGCAAAGCACTCGTATTGGTCAATCTTTACCTTGGGCAGTTCAGTATGCAGGTTTATTTTTGCATGCTTCTGCTTGAAATTCAGCTTTGCCTGCCTGGTTTCAATATCCAGTTTGCCGGGTATTGTTTCTATTCCGATTTTAGCATAGGTCTGCCGTATCTCAAGTCCCATACAACCACCACTCTAATGATAGACAAAAGCAGGAAATGACTGCTTCAGCCTATTTCAAAAAGTCCACCAGTGTAGGCATAATTATTTTTGCCCCTGCTGACAGCGAAGCTCTGTATACATTCTCTTCACTTATTAAATTCATTATGGTTTCTGCCATATCTACATCTTCATTCTCACTCATTAACTTGGTGAAATTAAGTGAATTAGTATCAAGCCTGTTGGATGATAATTCTACCCTGTTCATCCTGGCTCCAATATCTGCTCTTACCCGCAGCAGGTTGCTTATTTCATTATCAATTTCACCTATCAATGAGCCAATTGCCTCATTGTCTCCTGCATCAAGGTATGCAATAAACTCATCCAGCCTTTGCACCATCCCGGCAGGATTCCCTGAACCTGCATCTATTCCGCCATTAAAAAGGTCACCGCCAGGAACATTAATATTTATACTATCACCAATACCAATTTCATATTCAATACTTTCACTGTTATTTACATCAATGGCAAAAGTCCCGTCATCATTAAGCAGCTTGGTATCTGTTTTAAAGCCCGAGAAAATATACCTTCCTGCATATGTTGAATTAGCCAGGTTAATAATCTGATTCTTAAGCTGTTCTATTTCAGCTAAGATTTTCTGTGTATCGTCCTGATTGTATGTACCACTTGACCCTTGCACAGCAAGCTCTCTTACTCTTTGCATTATAGTTGTCAATTCATTTGTCACTGACTCTGTAAGTTCCATCCAAGACATGGCGTCATTGGCGTTTCTTTTGAACTGCTCAATTTCCGCCACATCCGTCCTTAGTCTTAAAGACCTGGAAGCAACAACGGGGTCATCCGAAGGCACTGATATTTTCTTTCCTGTTGCCATCTGGTATTGGTATCTTTCCATCCTGGAAAGGTTATTTCCAATATAGCTTTTCATATTGTTTATCAGCATATTGTTGGTTATACGCATAATGATTTACCTCCACAGACCATTTATCAGAATTTCATATATTTCCGACATGGTTTGTATCATCTTAGCTGCAGCATTGTATGAATGCTGGAATCTCACAAGGTTTGTCATTTCTTCATCTATCGAAACTCCCGAATTTGAAAGCCTGCGGTTTTCTATCTGGTTTACCATAACTCTCTGGCTGTCGGCCCGCATTTTCGCCTGCTGGGAATCTATCCCCAGGGTTGCAACAATTGACTTCATAAAATCCTCAGGCTTTCCCTCTATGAACATATGGGTGTTGTGCCTCATTTTAATTATTGCATTGAGGGTTTCTATATTGCCTACCTCTCCAGGCGCATCCGATGTCGAAATATTATTGGGATCGTTTGATACTTCATATCCCACACAAAAGTTCTTTGCAGTTACTTTATTATATTTTTCGGATATATCTCCGGGCAGCTCTTCAAATTCCGCACTGGTCAGCGGCTGGCCATTGTCTCCAAGCATTGTAAAGAACCTGATGCCAGTTGTCGAATTAAGTGTATACCCGTCAGCATGACCGCTGCCGTCATCAATTGTTCCGTCACCGTCCAGATCAATAAGGCCTTCATTAAATGCCATTGCAAAAGTTCTTACAAACTCGTTCATCTTCCTCATATAATACGGTATTCCTTTATTGCTGGGACTGCCGTTCAGTCCTTCGTTGCCGTCCCTTATATCAAGATATCCCTTTAGCTCTCCACCTTTAATGGTCAGCTTGTTTCCATCCTCCCAGCCAACCTCATAAAGTCCGGATATGTCCACATCCTCATTTAATTTGGTTTTCCTCTGTTCAACTTTGAGCTTGGTTACATGGAAATGGTCAACCAGTGCCTTACCGCTTATCGTTATAATAAAACGCTTATCATCCCTTCCGTCCGGCAGTTTGCCTGTAACCACTTCACTTGCCTCCATATTGACAATCTTTGACAGATTGTCCACAAGCAAAGTTCTTCTGTCTCTCAGGTCATTTGCATTGCTGCCGTCCAGCTCGGCAATGTATATCTGCTGGTTAAGCTGGCGTATTTGCTCTGCCAGGGAATTAACCTCTTCCACTTTCACCCTAATATTATAATTTGCATCAGATTGCAGCTTTTCCAGGTGCACCGCCGTGCTGTTAAAATAATTCGCCAGTTGCGCCCCCTTCTGGCATACCAGTTCCCTTACAGCTGCGCTGCTGGGATCCTTAGCCAGTTCCTGCAGTGAATTGAAAAACTCATTCTGTATAGTAACAAATCCACTGTCGGATGGCTCATTAAATGTAACTTCCAATTCATTCAGAAGCTCCTTTTTTGCTTCCCATTCCCCTGATGTTACGCTCTCACTCCAGTACTTAAAATCCAGATACTCATCCCTTACTCTTTGAATAGATATAATATCCGAACCTGTTCCCAGCATTCCCGTACCATCGAAAAGCGCCATAGGCCTTGCTGCAACTTGTACGGCCTGTTGCCTTGAAAAGCCCGGTGTATTTACATTGTTAAGGTTGTGGCCAACCACCGATAGGTTCCTCTGAGCGGTAAACAGTCCTCTGACCGCTATATTAAGCCCGAAAAAGGATTCATTCACAATCTATCACCTGCCTGCTGTTCCCATTCTATTTATTACAGTATCTATCATTTCATCTATAATACTAACCGTCCTTGACGAAGCATTATAAGCATACTTAAATTTTATCATATTGGTCATTTCCTCGTCCATGGATACACCCATAATGGACTGTCTGTAATTATCCGCTGATTCTACAAGCTTGCGCTGGTTGTTAGCAATTCTTTCCGCTTCTGCCCCTCCGTTACCCACACTCAGTATAATGGATTGATAATAATCATCCAAATCAACTACCCCTGTCACATCCATCATTACTGACTTATATCTGAGGTTGGCTATCTGCTTGGCTATGATATTATCTCCATTATCGCTTCCGACAGAAGTTACAATTTTATTTAAATCCATTAGGTTATCATTTATTTTTATATTGCCCATTTCCAGAGGCAAGCCGGAGTTGATTACCGTAAAGAAATCTTCTCCATTAAGGGGTGGGTTGTCCATTGTCATTCCACTCCTGTGAAGGTAATTTACCTCCCTCATCATAATATTTACAAGTGCATTCAACCTTTTTCTCAAATCAGACAATATATTGCTTGTAGTCTCAATGCAGCTTATTTTATTGCTCACATCTGTATTGACATCTGATGCTATGCCAGCCATCATCCCGGCATAATCTTCTGAAGAAGTATTCAGGTTATAAAGGTGTCCGCCAGTTCCTTCTGCAATGCTTCTCCAGCCTATTTCTCCTCCACCGGCAGGATCGCCTTCTTCATAGAATCCTGTGTTGGTAATTACAGAGGTTTTTACTCCTATTGCTTTGAGTGCATCTACATAAGGAGCCTCATCAGCAACCGACGCTCCCCCGTCTCCTTCTATGCTTTCTCCAGTAAACACCATGGCATACCTGTTTGACCCCGTCCAGTCGCTTATACCTTCAAGCGCTTCAATTACTCCCCCTGTACCGCTAAAATTATTACCTGCATCTCCGTTACCGTATAAAGGTATATCTGAAATAAGTGAAGCATAATCAGTGCCGTAATTTTGATTGACTGCTACACCGTCCCCGAATGTAATCAACCTGAGGTTGTAATCAATACCTCTTTTTCTAAGCTCATCCACATAACTTTCTATATTAGCCTTTACATCTGCAAGGTATGCCGCATCCCCGGATATGTCCACTGCAAATACAATATCTGCTTTGATATCAGGTGTACCATTTTCCAGTGCTCCCTCTGCGCCGGGCACTTCCCCTCTGGATTCCATAAGTCCTTTAATTGCACCGTTGCTCAAAGGAATCTCAATATTTGTCCCCTTTATCTTTGGTACATAGAAGCCATATCCCTTCTGTTTTTCTTCTGCAACTATTTCTGAGAATATACCTTTGCTTACCAGCATATACCCGCCAACAAGTATATCCAACTGGCCATCCTGCATTTCTGTAACATCACAATTAACAAGATTGGTGAGCCTGTCTACCAAATTGTTTCTCTGGTCACGGTAGTCATTAGCACTGTCTCCTGTAACTTCATTCTTTGCAATAATTACATTTAGTTTTGCAATATCTTTAAGAATAGTGTTTACTTCATTTATCCTTACCTTGATTTCCGAGTTTAAATCATCCTGAAGCTTGTCCAATTGGTTTCCAATGTGGTTTATGTAATTGGCAAGATTCTCACCCCGCTGCCTTACCAGCGCTCTGACAGCAAGACTGTCAGGAGTCTTGGAGAGTTCCTGCCAAGAGTCCCAGAACTGGTTCATCATACTCTGAAGACCATCCTCCATAGGTTCTCCCAATATTGCCTGTATGTCCTGAAAGGTTTTGTTCCTTGCTTCCCAATACCCGAGAGTTGTATTTTCCTTCCTGTAAATATCATCAAGGAACATATGCCTTATCTGCCTGATGCTTTGAATATCTGATCCAAGCCCAAACTGCCATACACCATATTTTGCGGGCTGAGTCTGATAGCTACTGGCTTTGATCATAGCCTGCTGTCTAACATAACCCGGTGTATTGATATTAGTAATGTTGTGCCCGGTTACATTAAGACCCTGCTGGTTTACATACATACCAGACATTCCAATATAATAACCGGCAAAGTTCACTGCCATTTTGTTACCTCCATAGAACTAAAGCCTTGCATCAATGATGTTTCTTTTCTTTGAATTGCTTACATTCCCTGAATTCTCATAATTATTGTCCAATGAACCTGCAGCTGCGATGAGATTTATTGAGAAGTCAATGTATTCAAGAGAATTTTTTATCAATCTTGAATTAAGTCCGTTTGTATTCTTTAAATCATTTAGAGTATTAATCATAATATCCTGGCAGGACTTAAGCTTTGAAGCCTGTTTCTGACCCAGGCGTTTTACAAGTTCTGAAATTGTCAGGTTACCAGGCTTTATGTCCAATTCCTCTGATAGAAGGTTTACCAGCTCTTCGCGCTTGTTTTCAAGTTTACCTATCTTCACAACAAGAGATTGTTCAAGTTTAATAATACTCTCAAGTTCGGATACTTTCCCTTCCACTATCACCTTTGTTTTCTTGTCGGATATATCCTTAAGGTGCCTGTATAATTCCTCTTCATTTTCCAGAACCTCAAGCAGCCTGTCAACTATTGTAGTATCCAAATAAAACACCTTCCTCATACTTTTTTATCAATAATTGACCTTACTATTTTGTCTGCAATATCTCTACCGTTTACATTATAGTTTCCTGATTGATACCTCTCTGCAAGCTCTTTCACCTTTTCACTGCGTATATCAGGTATTTCTTTCAATGCTTTCATAACCGTTTGAAAATCCTTTGCCTCATGAGATATAGACAAAACATCCTTTTTTGTATACACACCTTGTATTTTATCAGCTTTTCCCACACTTTTCTGTTTACCGTAAACTTCTGATATTTTGGGAACACCGTCCCAGATTTTCATAATTACCACTCACTTTCACTGAATTACTACTTAAAATATTTCCCGTATATTTCTATCCATAAGCCTCTTTTTTTTATAAAAGCCCCTCGTCATTTGTTACTTTATTCCCATTGCTTCTCATAATAACGCCTTTAAATCCCTGTTCATTTCTTCACTATAATTATCGGTTTTATCTCAAAATAATTAACAGCTATTTATTACGCAAAAGCAAAAAAGCGCCAAAGCGCTTTCGTATAATACAAGTTTTGCCTATCTGTTTTATAGTTGAAATGCTGGTATTATTTTTTTGTTTCCTTATGTAAGTATTTGAACTCAGATCTTCTCTCTGCAGCAGATCTACTTGTACTCATCCTGTTTGCCGTTTCCTGGAACCCTCTTGCAAGCTCTCTCTCACATTCGGCACAAAACCGGCCGGTCCTTATTGATTTGCCACATGATTCACACTCCAAAACTAGGTTGGACTCTTCACCGATAATCTCCAGCCTTCCCTCTTTTAAATATCTTTTGATTTTTTCCACACTAATATCCAACTCAGTGGAAATCTGAGACATTGAGGCACCGGGGTTATCATAGAGGTACTGCTTTACCCTTTTAAAGTCCTCTTCGTCCTCTTGTTTGCATACAGGGCAAATAGGCACCCCCCCAAGATAATTGAAGATTTTGCCGCACTTTCTGCAATTCCGTACATCAGGCATACGATCCCCTCCTGAAAAATTTGCCTTGCCTGTTGCTGCAGGCCATTGACCATTAGTAATTTCTCCCCGAAGCAATAACCACAGCTGTCACCCATTTAGCTCCAGCCTCTTTCAAAACACGAGCACATTCATTTAATGTGTTTCCTGTGGTTAAGACATCATCTACGATCATAACTTTTTTGCCTTTTATCCTATCCTTTTCTATAACACAAAATGCATCTTTTACATTCTGATACCTTTTATCCCCCGGCAAAAGGCTCTGGGGCTTTGTATTCCTAATCCTTGTAAGCAGGGAAAAATTTGCCGGAACACTGAGTTCCCTGCTTAATGCCCTTGAAATAAGCTCTGCTTGATTGTATCCCCTCTCTTTACATTTTTTACTATGAAGGGGCACACAAATAATTATATCAAAATCCGGCATGCTTGTCACTTTTTTTATCTTTTGCGACATAAGCGCTCCAAAAGCTCTGTAATAGTATGGTTTATTGAAAAATTTGAATTTAATTACCGCGTCTTTAATAATTCCCAAGTACCTGCATACACATATTAGTTCATCATAATAGCATCCTAAGGCAAAAGGGATTTCCGTGTCTCTTGTAAAAGGGATTTTTCCATAGCATTCTTCACATATCTCCATATCGGATTTTATGTCCAGTATTTTATTGCAAAAAATACATTTTGGTGGAAATATAAGCCTCAGAAATGTCCTGAATAAAAAGGGCAACCAGCATCAAACCCCTTCCTTTTCCAGCCAGTCCATTTTTGTAATATAACTTTGCAGCTTCTCTCCAAGCCCCGAATACCTGAGTATCTCCTTTTGGTTGTTAATCATACTGCCTAATACACTTTGAGAGCCTACAAGCACTACCAGATCCCTTGCCCGGGTCACAGCAGTATATAAAAGATTTCGTGTCATTAATACTGGCGGCCCTGGATGTACGGGCATTATTACAACCGGGAACTCACTGCCCTGGCTTTTATGTATTGTAGTGGCGAAGGCAGGCTCAATTTCATCAAGAATACTGAAATCATATTCTACTATTCTTTCATCTTCAAATAAAACCTCCAGCACCTGCTCCTCATCATCAATTCTATTGATTACTCCTGTATCCCCATTAAAAACCCCTACTCCTTCTGTATAGGGCCTGCCGGGTTTTTCCCATCTAAGGCTGTAGTTATTCTTTACCTGCATTACCCGATCCCCTACCCGGAATGTATATTCCCTGAAGCTCCTTTCACATTTGTTTCTACGCTTTGGATTGAGCGCCTTTTGGAGTTCAATATTCAATTTGGCAACTCCTACGGGGCCCTTCCTTGAAGGTGTTAGCACCTGTATGTGTTTTAGGGGGTCATATCCGTAAGTTTGCGGTATACGTACTGTAACAAGTTCAATAATGGTATCTACAATACTGCTTCCACTACCCCTTGATAAAAAGAAAAAATCTTTGCCTTTAACATTCAAATGGGGGTAATCACCCCTGTTAATCCTGTGTGCGTTAACAATTATCATGCTTTCTTCAGCCTGTCTGAATATCTCTTTAAGCCTTACTGTCTTGACCATCCGGCTCGAAATTATGTCTCTGAGTACATTACCCGCTCCTACGGAAGGAAGCTGATTTATATCCCCTACAAGTATAAGTCTTGTTCCGGGCTTTATTGCTTTGAGCAGATGGTTCATCAAAAGAATGTCCACCATGGATGCTTCATCAATTATTATTACATCTGCGTCAATTGGATTATATTCGGTATGGTTAAACACCAGTTCGTCTTCATCACTTGAATAGCCGATTTCCAAAAGCCTGTGTATTGTTTTTGCTTCATATCCTGAGGCTTCAGTCATCCTTTTTGCGGCACGGCCAGTGGGTGCAGCCAGCGCAACCCTATAGCCCTTCTTATCCAGCACTTTTACTATACTTTTAATAATAGTGGTTTTCCCGGTTCCCGGTCCTCCTGTTATAACTATCACGCCATTAAGCAATGACTCACGCACGGCAGTTCTCTGATTATCAGCCAGTATAATGCCATCTTCCCTCTGGACTTCATCTATTATTCCGTCTAAACCGTCTATATCACACTCAAACCTTATATCCGAAAGTTCAATAAGCTTCTTGCAAACGTTTATTTCCGCGTTATAGAATGAGCCTAAATAAACCCTGTTTTCCTTATCAGCCTTCTCTGTGTATACAGATTTGTCAAGAGCCAGGGATATAAGGGCATGGTTTATATCCTCCAATTCTACCTGCAGCAGCTGTGATGTATACTCCCTTAATTTATCCTCCGGAACAAAAGTGTGGCCGTTGGAAGCGGCCTGGGACAACACATATTTAATTCCGCTGCAAATGCGGTATTTGGATGCAGCATCTATTCCCAGGCTCATAGCAATCCTGTCGGCAGTTTTAAAACCTATTCCGAATATTTGGTCGGCAAGCTTATAGGGATTTGACTTTATCTCTTCGATTGTGTTATTTCCAAAGACTCTGTATATCTTTGCTGAATAAGTAGGGCTTATACCATACTGCTGGAAGAACATTACCACTGATCTGAGCTCATTCTGTTCATTAAAGGCTGTTCCAATAGCTATCGCTTTTCTCATGCTAATACCTTTTATCTCGGACAGCATTTCAGGTCTTAATTGGATAATATCAAGGGTGTCTTCCCCGAACCTCTCTACTATTCTGGCCGAAGTAACCGGCCCTACACCCTTTATTACACCGGAAGCGAGGTACTTTTCAATAGCGTCTGTTGTTTGGGGGAGTACTTTTTCATACATTTCAACCTTAAGCTGCTTCCCATAATCCGGGTGCATTACCCACTTCCCTGTAACCTTAAGCGTTTCGCCTGCATTTACAAAAGGCATGTAACCAACTGCGGTAACAGTTTCTTTTCCTAACCTGATATCGCAAACGGTGTATCCGGTTATTTCATTTGTATAAACCAGTTCTTCCAAAGTTCCTTCAATAGTAACCAAGGCAAACTCCCCGTATGAATAATCTGTAAACCTTGGTTTTAAGTATACCCTAATTTGATACGGCTGAAAAGATGGTAAATATTAATGGGGCATGCAGAAAATGCGCCCCCATTTTAAAGAACAGTCTATTCATCTGAACATATTGCAAAAACTCTGTCCTTCTGATTCTCATTAAGGACTTCTATATACTCATATTCCCTCTTCAATTTTTCAAGTATTTCTCTTGTCTTGTCTTTAGATCCCATATCTATGACAATAAGTTTATCATTTGAAAGCACTTTCCTTAGAAAGCTCTCCATGAAAATAGTGCGTATAATACCTTCTATTGTTTCTTCCTGGTCCTTAACCATAATAACCAGCTTTGTTTTATAATCTTCAATATCAATCTTCTGGGTTATCAGCCCTTTCAACCCCATTATAAGGGTGAACACTCCATATATGGCCAGAAAAAAAACGACAAATTGCACTACGGATTCCAGCATCTGAATCCCTCCTTAAAGTAATAAACACTTAAACCCCGGCCTGGAATAAAGCCCCGATGTAAACTGCCTGATAATACACTCCCTGTTTTATACTATGATGTACACTTGTCCCCTGTTACACAGGAAATAATTTATCAATTTGTATCAAATTTTAGAAGGATTTTACAATTTTTAATAGAATAATAAATTAGTATGCTGAATGGAGATAAACAGATATGAAAAAAGTGACAGTTTCAGAACTGAAACCAGGTATGAAACTTGCCGGTGATATATACTCAAGTGACGGCAAGCTTCTTTTATTGTCAGATGCTATTATTAGAAAGCATCATATTAAAAAGCTCCAACTCTTTGATATTGACTATGTATTCGTATATGATGATATATTAGCTCCTGCTATTGATTTACGTGAAACCAAAGTGTATTCCGACGCTTATAATACCGTAAAGTCTGTCCTTACTTCTGTCATTGGAGGAAATGAGCTTGATGTTCCTGCTGTCAGGGAAACTGTTAATGAGATAGTGTCACAGGTGATGGATAATGAAGAGGTTTTTATGCAGTTGAACGGAATAAGGGATATGGATAATTATACCTTCATGCACTCCGTGGATGTATGTATTTTTTCTGTCATCATTGGCAAGAACATGCAACTGCAAAAGCAGGAGCTGCTTGATCTGGCTACGGCATCTTTACTCCATGATATAGGTAAATGCAAAATTCCACCTGAAATCCTTTTTAAGCCTAAACAGCTTACTGAAGAAGAATTTGAAATTGTAAAACTTCATACCTTATATGGATATGAAATCCTGACAAAAACTGATGGAATTAACGAGCGTATTGCATGTACTGCATACCAGCATCATGAAAAATGGGATGGCACTGGCTACCCCTGCTCCTTAAAGGGCCTTGAAATCGATCTGTTTGCTAGAATAGTCAGCGTAGCTGATATCTATGACGCCATTACATCCGAAAGGATTTATAAAACCAGGAACATGCCTTATGAAGGTGCATCATACATAATAAACAAGTCCGGCATCTATGTTGATCCGGATATAGCAAAGCTGTTTATCAAAAACATTGCTGTTTACCCAAAAGGTTCTATAGTATTGTTGAATACGGGTGAAATAGGTAATATAGTAGGTATAAATAAAAACATGTCTATAAAACCCAAAATACAGGTTATTGCCCATAAAGACGGTCCGCCTGTGTATGAGCCGTACATTTTGGATCTTACACAAGAACAGGATGTTTTCATCGTAGATGTACTATTATAAAACAAAGCAAGAGAACAAGATTTGTCAAAAAATTATACCTTTTCAGACAATAGAAATCTATCCCCTTGCTCGTAAGTATCTTCTTTTACATGCTTGCTGTTTTTATAATGCTTCCTGCCTCAAAATTTCAGCTTTATCCGTTCTTTCCCAGGTGAGGTCAATATCAGTCCTTCCAAAATGCCCATATGCTGCAACTTGCTTATAAATAGGCCTTCTCAGGTTCAAATCCCTAATAATTGCTGCAGGCCTCAAGTCGAAATGCTTGTTGACCAATTCAACCAGTTTGTTCTCATTAACCTTTCCTGTCCCAAATGTATCTATTAAAATAGAAACAGGTTTTGCCACACCTATTGCATAGGCAAGCTGGACCTCACATTTTTTAGCCAATCCTGCAGCTACGATATTTTTTGCCACATATCTCGCAGCATAAGCCGCTGAGCGGTCAACCTTTGTAGGGTCTTTCCCTGAAAAAGCTCCACCTCCGTGCCTTGCATATCCACCGTATGTATCAACAATTATTTTTCTTCCAGTCAAGCCAGAATCTCCTTGAGGACCCCCTGTCACAAACCTGCCTGTAGGGTTTATCAGGTATCTTGTTCTATCATCTAAAAGCTCTGCAGGTATTACAGGCTTTATAACATGTTCAATCATATCCCTGTCAAGAGTATGGCAATCCACTTCAGGGCTGTGCTGCGTTGAAATTACCACGGTATCAACTCTCACTGGTTTTTCATCCTCATATTCAACAGTGACCTGTGATTTTCCGTCAGGCCTTAAATATGGTAAGGTATTATCTTTTCTAATAACACTCAGCCTCTTTGTCAGTTTATGAGCCAGTGAAATAGGCATAGGCATAAGCTCCGGTGTTTCATCACACGCAAACCCAAACATCATGCCCTGATCTCCTGCGCCTATAGCTTCGATCTGGGTGTCTGTCATCTCACCCTTTTTAGCTTCGAGAGCCCTATCAACTCCCATGGCAATATCACCAGACTGCTCATCTATGGACGTCAAAACTGCACATGTGTCACAGTCAAAACCGTATTTTGCCCTGTCATAGCCTATCTCCCTGATAGTATCCCTTACAACTTTAGGTATATCCACATAGCATTCTGTGGTAATCTCCCCCATTACAAGCACCAGGCCTGTAGTTACAGCAGTTTCACAGGCTACACGCGCCATCGGGTCTTTATTGAAAATTTCATCCAGTACCGCATCTGATATCTGATCACATATTTTATCCGGATGTCCTTCAGTTACTGATTCTGATGTAAAAAATTTTTTTGCCATATATTCTCTCCTCTCTTTTTCTTTATGCATTGGCAAATATTTCTTCAAACTCTGCTCCCTCAATTTTTTCCTTTTCCATAAGTACTTCAGCCACTTTATGAAGCCTGTCAATATTCTCCTTTAATATCTCCTTAACTCTTTCATAAGCTCCATCAATTATCTTTTTGATTTCCCTGTCTACATCAGCGGCCACTTGCTCGCTGTAATTCCTTGAATGTGCAAAATCCCTTCCCAGGAATATCTCGTCACTCTCGTCTCCCAGGATAAGATTACCCAGGGTATCACTCATACCATACTTTGTTACCATGTTTCGCGCCACCTGGTTAGACTGCTTTAAATCATTATATGCTCCAGTGCTTATTTCTCCCAGTACCAATTCTTCCGCAGCCCTTCCTCCAAGCGCTACAATTATGGATTCAATCAACTGTGCCTTGGTGTGATATGTCCTGTCCTCATCGGGTTTAAACGAAGTAAAACCTCCTGCCCTGCCGGATGGAATAATTGATATCCTGTCTACCCTGTCAGTACTTGAAGCCACTTTTACAGCTATTGCATGACCCGCTTCATGATATGCGGTAAGCCTTTTTTCTTTATCATTCATTACTCTGCTCTTCTTCTCAGGTCCAACAATAACCTTAAATGTAGCCTCCTTAACATCTTCCATCTGGATTTCCTTTTTATTCTTTCTGGCAGCTAAAAGCGCAGCTTCATTCAGAAGGTTTTCCAGATCAGCTCCGGTGAACCCGGGAGTTATCTTAGCCAGTTCTGAAAGCTTAATATCTTCTCCCATAGGCTTTCCCCTTGCATGTACCTTCAATATTGATTCTCTTCCACGTATATCAGGCAGTCCCACATAAATCCGCCTGTCAAATCTCCCAGGCCTTAAAAGGGCAGGGTCGAGTATATCAGGCCTATTGGTGGCAGCAAGTATTATTACCCCCTCATTCACACCAAACCCGTCCATCTCCACTAACAGTTGGTTCAGGGTCTGTTCACGTTCATCATGCCCTCCCCCAAGTCCGGCACCCCTATGGCGCCCAACTGCATCTATTTCATCTATAAACACAATGCACGGCGAATTCTTTTTGGCCTGGTCAAACAAATCCCTAACTCTGGAAGCACCAACACCAACAAACATTTCAACAAAGTCAGAACCGCTTATACTAAAGAAAGGCACCCCTGCTTCACCTGAAACCGCTTTGGCGAGAAGTGTCTTACCTGTTCCCGGAGGTCCCACAAGAAGAACTCCTTTAGGGATTCTTGCTCCAAGTTCAATAAATTTTTTTGGGTTTTTCAAGAACTCAACAATTTCTTCCAATTCTTCCTTCTCTTCATCCGCACCTGCAACATCCTGGAATGTAACCTTCTTTTTGTTTTCTGTAGTCATCTTTGCCCTGCTTTTTCCAAAGGACATTACCCTACTGCCGCCTCCCCCCTGGGATTGCTGCAGGAAAAACACCCAGAATAAAATGAAAACTACTATCAGGCCTACCGTCGGCAGAATTGCCACCCACCATGGAGCTGACGGTGGTGGCTGTGTTCTAAAATCCAACTCGTTATTTAACGAAGCTTCAGTTACAATATCCACAAATGAAGTAAGGTCAGGAACATACACTGCAAACCTACCTGACTTTGTCTTTTCCGGGTAAGGGTTCTTTATAAAGGTTACCGTCGCCTCATTCCCCTCAAGTATTATTGTATCAACATTCTTCTCCTGTATTCCTTTTAAAAGGTCAGAGTAGGTCATATCAACCGGATTGTCTGTACCTTGGTAAAAGCTTAATATAACAAGTATTATAACAAAAAGTACTATATAAAAGCTTAATCCTTTAAAATACTTCAAATATCTCCCTCCTCATTTCACTGTGGCATGGTGCATTCCTTTATTCCTGCTGTAATTACTTATATATTAACTGTATAATATTAACTGTATAATATTGTATAATCATGCTTTAATATTAACATAAACATTTTTAAAACACAATTAACACAGTCTTTGCAACAGAGGCATTTGACTCCTTCTGCTACTATTCAATGCCTACCAATTCGCAAATGTCCGGCAGGTTTCGGAACCTGCCTGCATAGTCCAGGCCATAGCCCACTATAAACTTATCGGGTATTGTTATTCCCGGATAATCAATTTCAAGGTCTACCTTCCTTCTTGTAGGTTTATCAAATGCTGTGCATATTTTTACACTTTCGGGGCCTCTCATCTGTAAAAGCTCTTTTAAATATTTAAGCGTATAACCTGAGTCAATTAAATCCTCTACAATAAGAACATGTTTACCTTTAATATCAATATCAATATCCATAATTATTCGTACAAAACCCGAAGAAGTGGTTGAAATACCGTAGCTGGATACCGAAATCAAATCCATATCTACAGGTATGCTGATCTCCCTCATCAGGTCAGCCAGGAAAACAAATCCGCCTTTTAGCACTCCTATCAGGATAAGTTCCTTACCTCTATAATCATCAGAGATTTTCCTTCCAAGCATCTTGACTTTCTCACCAATAATTTTTCTGTCAACAATTACTTCACCAATTTCCCCTTTCATAAGCTCCTCACCTGTTTCATTTTTATAGTGTATTTGGCCACTTAATCCCATTATGGTTTCATGTGTCCGATTTAGTACATTTTATATTCCGCTCCCTTGTCCGTTTACTTCAGTGCGGAGTATGTAATTCAACTTTAACACAGTTTTAGTATTTTCAGTTACCTTAAATTTATCACTTATTTTATAACCTATAACCCACACAATTTCTTTTCCTTTTGCAATCAATAGGATTTTGTCCCTCAAATCCCTTGGCACTTTATTATCAATGAAGTATTCCTTCAGTTTTTTTGTTCCGTTTGACTTAAAAGGTTTAAAAACATCTCCGGGTCCGCGGTTTCTAATATTTATTCCCAGCTTCAGTTTGTCATAATCAAAATACTGTACCAAAGAATTATACCTTATATTACCGTATTCCTCAATATTTTTCTCCCTTTTTTCAACAAATGCTTCTAAAAATGCATATGATTGCCTGACATTAGTTATACCGGGAATATTTATGCTTATATTTAATTTTTCTTCTTTCCGGTTGCTGCCCTTCAGATAAATACTAAGCTGTCCATATGACACTTCTGCCCTCAGGCCGGAAGGAAGATGCAGCTGTGAACCTGTCCTACCGTTTGAAAACATATCTATAACACTGCTTATATGTACACTTTCAATACCCTTCAAATCTCCTTTTACCTCGCTCAAAGCATTCCTTAGTACTCTTCTTTGCATTGCAGGATGGCAGGCTTTAAGCTTTTGAATATCAAGCCATATCTTTCCATCTTCTCTTCTCACTATACTTTTATTAAAAAACTCCCTGGATATTCCATCAATATAACAGGCATCATCCCTCAATAAACTGGACATCCTGCAAATATTTCCAACAATATCCAAATCCATAAGCCTATTTATATAAGGGATCAGGTTCAGACGAATTTTATTCCTTGTGTAAATGTCTTCCAGATTAGTTCTGTCAACTCTGGGGTTTAAAGAATGCCTGGCGCAATACCTCTCAATATGTTCCCTTTCCACATCAAGTAAAGGCCTGATAATATTATTCCTTATATATTTCATTCCTGTTAGTCCATCCAGTCCTGCCCCGCGCATCATATTCAAAAGTACTGTCTCCGCTTGGTCATTCTTATTGTGGGCAACTGCAATTCTTGTGGCGCCAACCTCACGGGCAATGCGGTTGAAAACGGTGTATCTTGCCTCTCTGCCCGCTTCCTCAAGGGAAACGCCCCTTTTAGATGCTTCTCTACCTATATCAATAGATTCTACAAAAAGCTTGATATTTATAGCTTCACACAGGCTTCTTACATACTGTTCATCCTCATCCGACTCTCGCCCTCTCAGCATATGGTTAATATGTACAGCGAAGAGTTTTATGTTAAGTTTATCCGCAATAGTATACAAAACATGGATAAGGCAGACTGAATCAGGCCCTCCGGAAATACCTACGACCAGCGAATCACCATTTTGAATTAAGTCATGATGTTTTATTGTATTAAAAACCCTGTTTACCAAATAATCTTTACTTTCATCCCTCAAACCCGTCTAAACGCCATCCTTTTTCAAGTTTCCAAATTTGGTGTACTGGCCCATCCATACAAGCTCTACTGTTCCGGTTGAGCCATTCCTGTGCTTTGCTATTATAACTTCGGCTATATTTCGCTTATCAGTATCTTCATTATAATAATCATCCCTGTAAAGGAACATTACCAAATCCGCATCCTGTTCAATAGCCCCGGACTCTCTCAGGTCACTCAGCATGGGCCTGTGGTCGGACCTTGCCTCAGGTGCTCGGCTCAGCTGGGAAAGTGCAATAATAGGAACATCTATCTCCTTCGCAAGAATTTTTAACGATCTGGAAATCTCTGAAATCTCCTGCTGTCTGTTCTCATTCCTTCCGCTTCCCTGCATAAGCTGCAAATAGTCTATTACTACAAGCCCTAAATTGTGTTCAAGCTTCAATCTCCTACATTTTGCCCTTATTTCCATTACAGAAGCGCCGGGTGTATCATCAATGAAAATAGGTGCTTCCGATAATGGACCCAAAGCAAGGGCAATTTTCTGCCAATCATCGTCTTCAAGCTTTCCACTTCTCATTTTTTGGCCGTCAATCATAACTTCACTGGCCAGCATCCTGTTTACAAGCTGTTCCCGTGACATCTCCAGACTGAATATCGCCACAGGTATATTCTCATGCACTGCAGCGTATTGAGCAATATTAAGTGCAAGAGAGGTCTTGCCCATTGCAGGTCTGGCAGCAATTAATACCAAATCGGAATTCTGGAGTCCGGCAGTCTTGTAGTCCAAGTCGATAAAACCTGTGGGCACACCCGTAACATAAGCTTTGTTGTTGTAGAGTTCCTCAAGTCTGTTGAAAGTATCTACTAAAACATCTTTTATATGTACAAACTCACGGGTATTCCTTTTCTGCAGAATATCAAAAATGCTTTTTTCAGCCCTGTCAAGAATGATTGAAACTTCTTCCGATGCCTCATATCCCATATTTACAATTTCGGAAGAAGTTCTTATAAGTTTTCTAAGTATTGATTTTTCTTCAACAATCTTTGCATAATATAATGCATTAGCGGTAGTTGGTACGGAGTTTACCAGGCCTGTCAGGTAATCCAATCCACCCACCTTGTCCAATGTCCCTCTTGACTTAAGCTGTTCCGAAACAGTTATCAAATCAACAGGCTCCGCATTCTGGTATAGTACCAGGACAGAGTCATATATTTCCCTGTGGTCTTCCCTGTAGAAATCATCCGCCTTCAATATCCCAGTAACTGATGGTATTACCTCCTTGTCCAGGATTACACAGCCTATAACAGACTGTTCCGCTTCAATACTATGTGGTGGAATTCTGTTTAGTGCATTAATGTCCACTTCTCCTTCTCCTATTCACTTTCTATTTTTACAATAATTTTCGCACTTACATTTGGATATATCTTAACTTCCACCTCAGTACTTCCCAGGGATTTTATAGTATCAGTAAGGTTTATCTTCTTTTTGTCTATATCAACTTTCAGATTGCTTTTCAGTGTTTCCGATATATCCTTATTGGTTATTGACCCGAAAAGCCTTCCATTATCTCCTGCTTTTGCCTTTATTACCACTGTCTTGCCTTCCAGTTTTTCAGCAAGTGCTTTTGCCCGCTCAAATTCCCTTTCCTTCTTTTTAACCTCAGCGGCTTTTTTGGTATTCATAATGTTTATATTGTCGGAATTTGCCTCAACTGCCAACCCTCTAGGAAGCAGGTAATTTCTCGCATAACCGGCACTAACTTCAACCATGTCTTCTTTTTTCCCAAGCCCTTTAATATCCTCTTTCAATATAACTTTCATCCTATCTACTCCTTACTCCCTACTGATTATTCAAGCTTTCTATATATTCAATTATAGCATATTTTAACTTTTCTTTCGCTTCTTCAATAGAATTTTCTTTCAGCTGTGCACCGGCCACTGTCATATGCCCTCCTCCACCCAGTTTTTCAAGGATAACCTGGACGTTCAAATCCCCAAGTGACCTTCCGCTGATGAATATTTCATTGTTTACATAGCTTAATACAAAGGCAGCAGATATTCCTGAAAGGTTCAATAGCTCATCTGCAGCTTTTGCTGCTATTAATTGTGAATTCTTAATATTCTGCGGGCATATGGATAAGGCTATATTAGCATATATCATTTCAGCAGACTTCACTACTGTAGACACATTTGAATATGTTTCCAGGTCGTTTTGGAACAACTGCTTTACAGATAGTGTGTCCACACCTTTTCTTCTGAGGAAGGAAGCCGCCTCAAAAGTCCTTACACCGGTTTTAAATGTAAAATTCTTTGTATCCACTACTATTCCCGCATACAACGCTTCGGCTTCGGTAATTTCAAGCTTGATTTTCTCATCTACATATTGGAGAATCTCAGTCACAAGTTCACAGGTTGAAGAGGCATAAGTCTCCTGGTACATAAGTACAGCATCCTGTATAAAATCCGCACCCTTTCTGTGGTGATCTATTACTACCACCTGATTGGTATTTTCCAGCAGCTCAGGAACCTCTGTAAATCCCGGCCTATGGGTATCCACTATTACAAGCAGGGTTTTTCTGCTTATCCTGTCAAAAGCTTCACTCCTGCCAATAAAAATCCCATCATATTCACTGTTTTTCTCAATCCTTTCCACCAGGCTTTCAATAGTAGCATTTGAGTGTTTAAGTATAATATTGGCATTTTTGCCTCTGCTTTTAACAATCCTGTATATACCCAGAGCCGAACCGATTGAATCTATATCTGCATTTTCATGCCCCATTATCAATACGTTGGGAGCCTGGTCGATCAGCTCACGCAGCGCATATGCTATTACTCTTGCTTTCACTCTGGTCCTTTTCTCCAGTTCTCTGGTTTTTCCTCCGTAAAAACTAAAACTGTCGCCATTTTTTACTACAACCTGGTCGCCGCCCCTTCCAAGTGCTATATCTATGGATGCAGCCGCAAATGAAAAATTCTCAATAAGGGTTCCGCCATTAAAACCAAAACCCATACTAAGAGTAACAGGTATCTTGTTTCCAAGATTTATTTCCTTTACCTGGTCCAGTATTTCGAACTTCCTTTCTTCCAACTGCTTTAGGTATTGAAATTCAAATACGAATAAATACCTGTCCCTTTCAAACTTCTTAATTATTCCCCCAGTAAAAGCAAGCCACTGGGAAATTTTCCTATCTATTTCCGCAAGTATCTGAGGACGGTTATCATCATCTGTATTCTGCATTAGGTCTTCATAATTATCTATTACAATAAGACCGATAGAAATCTTTTCATCATAGTACTTCTTACTTAACTCCACCAGTTCTGTGTTATCTATGAAATAAAGTAAAAGAATGAAGCTTTCGGCATCCCCTTTGGCATCAATCTCTACAAAGTTGCCAAGCACTGAATAGTGGTGGTTGTTGATTGAAACCTGCTTAGAAATATTTGAAGTTTCATTGACAAGGTCTCCAGTATGTATATCTTCAATAAATGAGCCTATTTTCTTTTCCAGAAGGTCTGACTCGCTAAACATATTTCTGAATAATGAATTATACCAAATAATAGTACCATCAAGCTCAAGTACTACCAAAGGCATAGGGAAGTTAAGGAGAGTTTCCTTTGTTGCAGAATCAATATTTAATGTAAGGTTTTCAATGTATTTAGTAATCTCTTTTTGTCTTTTAAAATTTGATCTGAAGTTATGGAATATCAAAAAAGCAAGCAGCAAAACACCCGGTATAGAAACACGCCAGTCCAGCACTGCAATTATTCCTACTAAAAATAAAATTATCCACAAATAAAAACTCGCTCTTGGAATAAAAACGCCCAAAAACTTCTTGTTATCCATATCAACTCCCCAACTCCGTTTCAGCTACCGGCAATTTTTTGCTTTCTTTTCCCTGGAACTGTCCAAATGTTTAGAAAGTTCGGATAAATCACCGTAAAATTTCTCAACATCATGGTTTTCTATCAAGCCCAGTTTAATCTTTTTCTCAACTTTAATTTCTATTGCGTTGTAACTAATACCAAGACGCCTGCCCAACAGGTAACTAATTAAAATTATATTTGAAAGGGTTTCCGAAATCGAATCATGGACTTCTTCTTTCATTCCGTTTACAAGTATCTTAAAAAGGTTTGCGATATCAGTCAACAGTTCGCTTTTTAACCATTCTATTATTTTTATGTTCCTAGTTATATCAATATCTTTGTCTAATAACCACATATAATCACTCCAGAAACCTGCTTTAGTTGTAATTATACCATATTGCATCAAAGCTGCAATATGCCGGGTAATAGGGGTATATTTTCTGTATGGCTTATTATTTCATGTACTGGTGTTCCGGGGCTAAGAGGCTAATTAATAAGGTGTATATTATGTGAAGAAAATGCTTCCAGGAACGGATACTTCAAGCTTCAGAGCCTAGCTTCTACCCGAACCGGGGATACGAACCCAGAAACTTAAAGAATGATGCTTTCCTTTTTATCATGGTAAAAGCATCCCTCACATCATCATCATCTATATGCCCGCATATATCCACGAAGAAAATATACCTTCCAAGCTGGCTTTTTGACGGTCTGGACTCTATCCTTGTCATATTAATATCCCAGAGATTGAATATGTCCAGTATCCTGTAAAGGCTTCCCGGCTTATCTTCTGTGGAAAACACAATAGAGGACTTGTCATATCCCGTTTTACCTGCATACTGCCTCGAAACAACCACAAATCTGGTTAAATTATTATCACTGTCCTGTATGCCATATTCCAGCACATCCAGACCATACACTTTTGCAGCAATGATTGAACCTATTGCAGCAAAACCGTTTTCACTGTTTGCAACCTCCTCTGCCGCACCTGCCGTACTATATACCAGCTTAATATCAGCATCAGGAAAATTTGAATTGATATACTTCCTGCACTGTCCTATAGGCTGAGGATGTGACAAAATATATTTAATATCAGTCTTTTCTGTTCCTCTTTTCACTAGAAGGTTTTGTTTTATGGTAATAACCACCTCTGATTTAATTTTCAGATTAACCTCCATAGCCAGCATATCAAGAGTTGCACTTACTGCACCCTCAAGTGAATTTTCAATAGGTACGACAGCCTCATCCAGTTCCCCTATTTCCACAGCTGACAGAAGATCCGGTATGGTATTGTAATCAAGCGCAGTATATTCTACGTTCTCCGCATACTTCTCAAGGGCTTCCTGGGAAAATGTACCCCTGGGTCCTAAAAATCCAATTTTAACCATAAATGCACCATTTTCTCCGTTAAACTCAATATAGGCCAGGAATCCTGACCTATAATGAATTTTATCACATTTTTTATTTACCAGAAAACATTTTTTATTTAATCGGAAGTATAAGGCAACAAAGCAATATGTCTCGCTCTTTTAATTGCTGACGTTAACTGTCTCTGATGCTTTGCACAGTTCCCGGATATCCTCCTGGGCAATATTTTTCCCCTTTCGGATATATACTTTCTTAACTTAGCAATATCCTTGTAATCTATATCAGTTATTTTATCAATGCAAAATGAACAAACCTTTTTTCTTCCTCTTCTCATTCTGCCGCCTCTATTATCTCCTTTGTTATCTCCTCTATCCTTTTTCGGTGCCGGCATAAATACAACCTCCTTTCGTATTGTCTATACTGTTCCTTAGAAGGGTAGCTCGTCATCATCTTCCAGTGGGTAGAATCCATCATTCTGCTCGGTGTTATTATCGTCGAAAGGCTTCTGTGAAGTATTACCTTCTGCTCTCTTGCTGTCGGCAAAATATGCTTCCTCAGCAATCACTTCCGTTACGTAATGCCGCTTTCCTTCATTGTCATCCCAGGTTCTTGTCTGTATTCTTCCTACTACAGCTACCTGGCGGCCCTTTTGGAAATATTTTCCACAAAACTCAGCCAGCTTGCTCCAGACAACAATTGGTATAAAATCGGCCTGTTTCTCTTCACCCTGCCTGGAAAACCTCCGATCAACAGCAAGGGTAAAATTGCAAACCGCCGTATTTGTATTGCTGGTATACCTTATTTCAGGATCCTTTGTTAATCTTCCCATCAAAATGACTTTATTCATAAAACCACCCTACTTGTCCTTTTTAATAATCATGCTTTTAATAATTCCATCGGTTATCTTAAAAACTCTTTCCAGCTCACGTGGAAAATCAGATTCTGCACTGAAGTTGGCAAGAACATAATAGCCTTCATTTTTATAGTTAATAGGATAAGCCAACTTCCTTTTACCCCATTCGTCGATGTTTTCAAGCTGTGCTGATGTCTCTATCAGATTCTTAAATTTTTCAACGAGTTCTTTTATGGCTTCTTCTTCAAGCTGTGCATCAATAATGAAAACCACTTCATATTTGTTCAACATTCGACTTCACCTCCTCCCGGACTATACGGCCCTGCATCACGAGTACAGAGCAAGGATTTATGAACAATAATTTTATCATACTATTACAAAATATACAAGGTGTTTTTTGTAATCGAGCGCGAATTTTCTATGTATTCCCCATATTTTATCATAGGCAGGTGTTCCGAGTCTAAGAGGCTAATTAATAAGCTGTATATTATGTGAAGAAAAAGATTCCAGGAACCTATGCTTCAAGCTTAAGAGCCTGCAAATTCAGTTGGTAAGTGATGCGATATGGCTGGGGTAGCCTCGGGCAAATCCAAACGGGCCTAACCCCGGTAAGCTTGAGATGTTCAAACAGGACATGTGGATTTGCATGGCTCTTTTCCTCGCTCAGATTAACAGGCTGTATGAAGCCTTTCCACAGTGTTGTTTCCATAATATGGGCCTCGTAAATTATCAAATCTCCCTATAAAATTATTTTGTTGTAAAAAAATAGATAGTAATATAATATTTAATTGAAAAGGACAAAATCTGTGAAAAGGGGATTTATATGAATACTTCTGCCAACATGGAAGAACTGCTTGCAGTAATACACGGTGAGCACAAGAACCCATTCAATATCCTGGGCATGCACCACATTGAAATTAATAACACAAAGTGCATTGTGGTGAGGACATTTCAGCCATATGGAGAAAAGGTAAACCTAATTGATGACAAAAGCGAAAAAAAATACAAAATGGAGAAAATCCATGATGATGGAATGTTTGAAGTAATATTAAAAGATAGAAAAAAATTTTTTCAGTACCGTCTTGAAATAACAGTCTATGGACAAGATACATACTCTATCTATGATCCATATTGCTTTCTACCGTGCATAAGCGATTATGACCTCTACCTTTTTAATGAGGGCAGCCATCATAAAATATATGAAAAACTTGGTTCCCACATCTGCCAAATCGGGGGAATAAGTGGAGTCCTGTTTGCCGTATGGGCTCCATGTGCAAAACGTGTAAGCGTAGTCGGCAGCTTCAATCAATGGGACGGTAGGATACATCAGATGAGGTGCATTGGAAACTCAGGGGTCTGGGAAATCTTTATTCCGGGGTTACAGCCGGGAGTTTTATATAAATACGAAATAAAAACCCCAACAGGTGAGCTGTATATAAAATCCGACCCATACGCATTCTATTCCGAACTGCGTCCCAATACGGCTTCAATCGTATATGATATAAATAGCTATCAGTGGAATGACAAGGAATGGATAAATGAAAGAGACAGCAGCAATATTCTTCAAAAACCTGTATCAATATATGAAGTCCACCTTGGTTCATGGGCCCGTATACCGGAAGAAAGCAACAGGTTTCTTACATACCGGGAAATGTCAGAAAAGCTGGTTGATTATGTGAAGGATATGGGATATACACACATTGAGCTTATGCCTGTGGCGGAACACCCCTATGATGGTTCATGGGGCTATCAGGTCACGGGATATTACTCAATAACAAGTAGATATGGAACTCCCGAAGACTTCATGTACTTTGTTGATAAATGCCATCAAAACGGTATTGGGGTAATTATGGACTGGGTTCCTGCCCACTTCCCAAAGGATGGGCACGGACTGGCAAGATTTGATGGTACAGCCTTATACGAACACGAAGATAAAAGGCAGGGGGAACATCCTGACTGGGGAACGCATATATTCAATTACAGCAGGTATGAGGTTAAAAACTTCCTTATATCAAATGCTTTATTCTGGTTCGAAAAGTATCATATAGACGGTCTGAGGGTTGATGCCGTGGCATCCATGATATACCTGGATTATGGGAAAGAAGAAGGGGAATGGATTCCAAACCAATGGGGAGGAAAAGAAAATGTTGATGCGATAGAGTTTATGCGCCAGCTTAATACTACCGTATACAAATATTATCCAGGGATTATGATGATTGCTGAAGAATCCACCTCCTGGCCACTGGTGTCAAAACCCCCTTATATAGGCGGACTTGGATTCTCATTCAAGTGGAACATGGGATGGATGAATGATTATCTCAGATACATAAGCATGGATCCTATTTACCGTAAGTACCACCACAATATGCTAACTTTTTCAATAATGTATGCCTTTTCAGAGAACTTTATCCTTGTTCTGTCACATGATGAGGTTGTGCACGGCAAATGCTCCATGATAAACAAAATGCCCGGCGACTACTGGCAGAAATTTGCAGGTTTGAGAGTCAGCTACGGCTATATGTACGGCCACCCGGGCAAAAAACTTATGTTCATGGGAGGAGAATTCGGTCAGTTCATTGAATGGGACTACAGGCGCAGCCTTGATTGGCACCTTCTTGGCTATGACATGCACAAAAAGCTTCAATATTTTGTCAGGGACTTAAATAAGATGTATAAAGAAGAAAAAGCCCTGTATGAGGTTGATTTTGAGTATGAAGGTTTTGAGTGGATAGACTGCAATGATTCAGACCACAGTGTTGTCTCATTTATGCGTAAAAGCCGTGACAAAAGCAGTTTACTTATAATTGTGTGCAATTTTACACCCGTTCAATATGACAGCTACAGGATAGGCACTCCATTTTTCACATACCATAAAGAAATACTGAACAGCGATGCAGAAATATATGGAGGAAGCAATATGGGAAACATGGGCGGAGTATACGCTCAAGAAATCCCCTGTCACGGCAAACCATATTCACTTGAGCTGCGGCTGCCTCCTCTGTCTATACTGGTACTGAAACCAATCTCTGAAAAGCAAAAGCTGCAGGAATGATTACTCCTACAGCTTTTTGGTGGGCACTATAGGGCTTGAACCTATGACCCCCTGCTTGTAAGGCAGGTGCTCTCCCAGCTGAGCTAAGCGCCCATAATACAGCCAATAGTTCTGGTGACCCATAGGGGACTCTAACCCCTGTTACCGCCGTGAAAGGGCGGTGTCTTAACCACTTGACCAATGGACCATATCAGAAGTGGGAAGAGAAACGTGATAAATGAGAATTATTTAGGCTTTTGAAGCCTTTGTTAATTCCCGTCTCTCACTTCTCTCCTCCCACTTCGAACTTGGTAGCGGCGATTGGAGTCGAACCAACGACACTGCGGGTATGAACCGCATGCTCTAGCCAACTGAGCTACGCCGCCATATTTTCACGTTTAAGCCACTGTATTCAACGCGCTATATCATTGTAGCAGAAAGCTTTATAAAAAGTCAAGAGGAAACTTTTATTAATTTATCTACCGTATTTCCGCCCGATTATTTTTTATACTACCGCAGTTCTTCATAGTAAACTGTTACACATAGCGGCTTTCTGGTTTTGTCATGCCTATCCGGAGATTCCGGTTCCCTATCGGCATATCCTATTGCAAGAATATTAACAGGTTTCAGGTTTTCAGGCAAATTGAATTCACTTCTAAGTACATCTGGTTCGAAGTGACAAATCCAAAGGGTTCCCAAACCAAGAGCCGTAGCTTCATGCATCATGTGGTCTGTTACTATTGAAGCATCAATGTCAGCAGTGTTTGCATTGTCATAGGATCTTGTCCATACCCTGTTAAGGTCTGCACATACAACTATAGCCATAGGTGCACCGTGGATATTTGCTGCCTTTTTTAATTTCTCAATTCCTTCTTTGCTTCTGACAACTATCAGTCTTTGAGGCTGCCGGTTTGCAGCTGTAGGGGCAACCCTTCCGGCCTCAAGTATCTTTAAGAGTTTTTCTTCTTCAACCATACGGTCTTTATAAACCCTAACTGAATACCTTTTTTTAGCTAATTCTAAAAAACTCATAAAACCATCACCTTTCTCTTACTTCTGAAATTTGAAATCTTCAAGTAAGTATTTATATATATATTAACAAATAATCAAAATTTTTTAAATAGAATAAATCACATAAGATAGCGTTAGTTTACTGTAGGGAAAAGAAGTATAGATAACACCCTGATATTTAAGTTAGTGCAGCCATTCCCGGTCACGCCCTTGACAACAAGCATCTCCCATATGGTTTGTCAGCCAGGGCGGCATCCATATATATTGTATTCCTTTATAGCTTCTGTGGCTGCCACTTTATATATTGTACCATATGGGTCCCTCTTATTGTAAAGGGTTCGCTACGCCGTTCCTACTTTCTATCCACATCTACCAATGATTCCTCTTAATTCTTTATATAAACCAGTTTTCCGGCCCATATCAATAGCTGTTAAATTACTATTCCATACACCTTCATATCTGCTTGATGAATTTCTTAGCTTTTTTATTAATTCATCTTGTATATGCTGTTTCTTGGTTTTTGCCTCTTTTAGCTTTTGAGCCATTACAAGGTCATATACATTTCCACCATTCTTCTTAAATATTCTTAGCTTAGACATCTTAGCAACACCTATTCTTGACCACCCTCTAGGCCTGCTGCTTAAACGATCAGAAAATACATGGCTCACATGGCCTTCTGCACTACACCCAATTATCTCAAATCCTTTTTCAGCTTTTATCTCAATCCCATCCCAATTATTTATCATATAGCGCCTAGCATCTTTTATTGCCGTTGCTTTTGTTTCGGTTTCAGTAAGTTCCAATATCTTTTTAAACACTTTCCTGAGCATTTTTTTGCACGGCCAATCTAAAGCATCCTTTAGTTCCTGACGAATTGATTTATCATCCAGATGAGCTGTTGCTACTTTTATGTATTTTTGTAAATGATAGTTATCAAGCACAAACCTGCTCTTTGGAATCCAATTAAGCCCTTGCCTAATCCATGATGCACCATCTCCTGAAAGATATATGGTTTCAATAGAATCTGTATTGTATATCCTGTCTATGTATTCTGATACTTCAAGCCATAAATCTTCATTATTGTTATAAATACCACCAAAGTACCGTACGTTCTTTAAAACCTTCCGCTTTTTTGTACTCTTTTCATAGTCAATTCCTTCATGTACATAGATAAGTTTTGGCATTATATTATTTCGTTTATATTTGTTTTCCTCATTTTTACTGCCTTTTTCCTGAAGTGCTACATGATCTTCATCTGCTTCCACATACAATATCCTTATGTCTTTTTTCTTGCCTATTTTAACCTCAGGTTCAATTATCTCAAGGCTATGAACCTTGTTCATTACTGCCTGCTTTGTAATTTCATCCATGTACGCTGCTGTTTGCCCTGCTTTCCTATAACTGCTGTCTGCAGCTTCATCTATTGCATTAATAACAACATCAGCGCTCACTCTATCATGAGGTCCTATCCCTACTATCTCATCAACGAGGTGCTGCCTCTTTCCGCCCTTCTTGGGCTTGAAATATGTCCTTGAATATCTAATCGTTCCAAAGCTTGTTAAAAGCCCTGTTTCGTCTTTCCTCACAATTTCCCAATCTTTCTTTCTTAGCTCACACCCCCGAAGATATTCATCCATGTCCTCTAAAATTTCTTCCAGCATATTTCGTCCCAGTTCAAAGAGATTATCTCTTAATCCCAAAACCAAATCTGCAATATCTTTTCCCTCCCTTATGAACTCTTTTATTGTTTCTTCGATTTTTCTTACCCCAAACTCATTAAAATGGTGTATACTGTTATACATAGAAGATGTCATCCTTTCTGTTAAATATTTTTTTCCAACTATATCTTAACAGGATGTCATCTTCTTTTCAAATTCACCGGAATTATATTCCTCTATCCCTACAGTAATTTTACGCTAAGAGAGCAAATCCCTAGCTCTTTTTAGTCTGTAAATTTTATTTTATGGCCTGCGGTATGTTATATTCGTGCTACTCCCGATTCTCTCGCAGCCTTCATAACTTCCTGAGCTACTGTTTTGCCCACCCTTGTATCAAACGGCGCAGGTATTATAAAATCAGGACTCAATTCATCTTCGCTTACAAGTGAAGCTATAGCTTTAGCTGCTGCTATCTTCATATGATCGTTTATATCGCTTGCTCTGACATCAAGGGCACCCCTGAATATTCCGGGAAATGCCAGAACATTATTTATCTGGTTTGGAAAATCCGAACGGCCTGTTCCTATTACTTTAGCCCCTGCTGCTTTTGCCTCGTCAGGCATTATTTCAGGTATGGGATTGGCCATAGCAAATATTATTGGGTCGTCCGCCATGCTTCTTACCATTTCCTGTGTAACCATACCTGGTGCTGAGAGGCCTATGAATACATCAGCACCAGCGATTACCTCTTTAAGCGTACCCTTCTTCTTCTCAAGATTTGATATTTTGGCCATTTCTTCTTTTTCGGAATTTAAGCCATCCCTACCTTCATAGATTGCACCTTTCCTATCACAGAGTACTACTTTCTTTAATCCCATGCTCATTAAAAGCTTTGTTACGGCTATACCTGCTGCACCTGAGCCGTTTACAACCACTTCAATATCGTTTATGTCCTTCTTAGCCAGCTTCAGCGCGTTCAGCATAGCTGCCAGGGTGACTACAGCCGTACCATGCTGATCATCGTGGAATATAGGTATGTCGCATACAGCTTTAAGCCTTCTTTCTATTTCAAAACACCTTGGCGCGGATATATCCTCAAGATTTATACCCCCGAAACTCCCTGCTAAAAGGCTTACTGTTTTTACTATTTCATCCACATCCTTTGATCTTACGCAAAGAGGAAATGCATCAACATCTGCAAAACTTTTGAATAATACGCATTTCCCTTCCATTACAGGCATGCCTGCTTCCGGGCCAATATCTCCAAGGCCGAGAACTGCAGTGCCATCTGTAACTACAGCAACCAGGTTCCATCTTCTGGTATACTCGTAAGACAGATTTACATCCTTCTGAATTTCAAGACAGGGCTCTGCAACTCCGGGAGTATATGCAAGCGAAAGGTCCCTTTTGTTCTCTACAGGTACTTTACTTACTACTTCAATCTTTCCTTTCCATTCTTTATGAAGCCTCATAGCTTCTTCTTTAATATTCATTTTCAACCTCCTTATTTTTATTTTTCATTCATTATTATTCAAATGGGAATTTGTACTGATTAAGGCCCTGCTCCTTTTTTACTGTCAGGAACTGCTTTTGAAGGCTCTCATTAAGAGGAACTCCTTTATCCTTCCTGTCAAGCCATGCCAGATATTCCTTTTCACCTGCAGTATATATCCTGCTTTCACCCGGCATCTTTTTTGAATTACGCAGCTGTCTTAATATTGTACCTGCTATCTTCTTGAATACATTTAAATCTATAAATGAGCTTACATTAATTGCAATGAAAAAGTGCCCTAGCTTGTATGGAATATGATTGCCATCCTCATCGCGTCCGGATAGTCCCTTAAGAAATGCACCATTTTGAAGTGCTGCGCACAGTATCTCAACAACTGTAGCATATCCATACCCTTTATACCCTGCAGTATCCTCGCCTATTCCGCCTAACGGAGTAAGCGCGGCCTTTCCTGTTACCAGGTCCTCCAGTATCTGATGCGTATCTGTCCTTGTATTACCATTTTCATCAATTACCCAGCCTTTTGGTAATTCCTTGTTGGCTCTGTCATAAACTTCAATTTTCCCCCTTTGGGATACAGAAGTGGCACAATCCAAAACAAACGGGAATTCTTCATCAGTTGGCATTCCAAAAGTCAGAGGATTTGTGCCCAACATATTCTCAACTCCGAATGTCGGAGCAATTGACGGCCTAGCATTGCTTCCAGTTATTCCCATCATGCCCTGTTCAATTGCCATAAGTCCATAATATCCGGCTATACCGTAATGAGTTGAGTTTCTTACTGCTACCATACCCATGCCGTACTGCTTGGCTTTGTCAATCGCCATCTGCATCGCCCGTGTTCCGATTACGTGTCCCATTCCATGATGCCCATCAACGACAGCTGTGGCAGGGCTGTCTTTAATAATTTCAAATTTGGTAACAGGATTTTGTATTCCTTCCTTTATCCTATCATAATAAATAGTCTTAAATCTTCCGGCACCATGTGAATCAATGCCTCTCTTATCAGCTGTTATCAAGACCTCAGCACAAACTTTTGCATCCTCCTCCGGTACTCCAAGTCCTTTAAAGCTGTCAATAATAAAGTTCTGTACCACATCAAAGCCGACCCATGATATCTTCTCGCCCATAATTTAAACCCCTTTCTATTTTATTTTAAACAAGTAAAAAGCCATATCGTTAACAAAGCTGTATTAATGCAGCTTAATTATCAATACGTCTCTATTATCTCTAGCCTTAATATTCTATTGGCAAAACTTCCTCTTTATGAATTCTTAAAGGTACTCCATTAAGCCAGCCAACGATTCGAACACCAAATCCGGCTTTACGTCGCTATGCGCGAGCATGTCTGCGTTCGTCTCCCCCGAAAGCACGAGGATGGATAGTAAACCGTGCAAGAGCCCCGTCTTAATATCCGTATAGAGGCGATCCCCAATCATGGCGATTTCACCTTCCACAAAACCCGTGCGCACGAGTACCTCATCCACGATGGGCCGGTGCGGCTTGCCTGCTATGGCGTCCGGATTTCGGCCCGTGGATGCGTGAATAAGCGCCATAAACGCGCCCGTATCCGGAATAAATCCATGCTCCGTGGGGCAGTTCAGATCCGGATGCGTCGCGATATAGGGTAGCCCCGTACGTACGCAGTCACAAAAACCGCAAAGCCGTTCATATGTAAGTCCAGTATCGAACGCAACTACGGCGACTTCGGGGGCCTCATTGTCAACGATGATTCCGCTCTGACCAAACTCTTCACGCAACGCATCGGTACCCAGCAAAAACACACGCTTGCCGGGATGATGACGTTTGAGCAATGTAACCGTCGCATGGCCCGAAGTAATTATCTGCTCTGTTGTAGCCTCAATGCCCAAGCGGTTGAGCTTTTGTAAGTACGCGCTTGAGCTTTTCGAGGAGTTGTTCGTGAGGAAAAAGCATTTGCGTCCGCTCGCCTGCGCACGCTCTAAAAACGTTCGCGTAAAAGGAAACAATCGTTCGCCCATGTAGATCGTCCCATCCATATCGAGTGCAAAAGCTCGGATTCGCCGCAGCCTTTCGTGAATGTCGTGCATAGATCTCCCTCCCAAAACGATAACTTCTCCCGCACATGCGGGCTCCGTCAATTTACAACTGCTAAGGTACATCCGGGTTTTATGATCCTTGGTTTTCAAGACGCCCTACGATTGTATGCTTAATTGTTGCCCCTTAGAACCTCTTATTATGAATATGTCACGCAGGTGTTTAGTGTCCGCTTGAGCAATATGGATTCCTGATGCCAGACTTGTTCTTTACTCTGCCTTTTCCACTGGGTATGTCTTTTTCTCAGCCATTTGCTTGCGTACTTCCTTGAAAAATCCAAGCACGATAATCAGCAGCACCGCCCCCATGGGGAACGCTGCGATTATTGCAACGCTCTGCAGCATAAGCCGAGGCCCCTCCATGAACAACAAAGCGACTGGCAGTAGCACGAACAATACGGCCCAGAATATGCGCACTTTTTTGGGCGGTTCTTCGTCTTTTTTTAGCTTTTTAAGCGAGTATCCGGAAACCACCATTGTTACCGCGTCAAAAGTTGTGACATAAAAACCGGTCATGCTGATAATCAGAATAATTAATATTAGAGGCGCTATTGGCGTCGTATTGATAATGCTTATGATGGCCTCGGATTCGGAAGCTCCGGCGTCCATCATGCCGACGATATCCGCTTTTCCTGTCGTTTGCAAGTTCAAACCGAAGTTTCCAAACACGATAAACGAAAGGAAGGTGCCTGCCAGACCGTAACCAAATCCGCCAAATATCATATTGCGAACGGTGCGGCCTTCGGAGATCTTTCCTATGAAGAAAGGCGTGGCTACCGCCCACACAATCCAGAAAGCCCAGAAAAACATGGTAAAATCCTGTGAAAAACCGCCGCTGAGCATAAGTGGATCGGTGTATGTGGCCATCTTGAGCATGTTCTGAAATAAATTACCAATGGCGGAGACACCGGTATTTATGATATAAATCGGATCGCCCATGAGCATAAAGCAAATCAGCAGCGCGCCAAAGGAGGTGGTGCATGCTTTGGCCACAAGCGATATGCCTTTGATGCCAAACAGCACAGCACCGCCGTATAATATAACCAGTACCAACAGAATTGATATGTTCATAAACGGTGTGACCTGCCACCCTGTCAGTTCGCAAATGGCGAACGTTAAGAGCGGCGCGGAGATAGAGAATGTGGTTGCCACGCCTGCAAGCTGGGCAATCAGCGCAATATTGTCTATTAATATGCCCAAAACCCCATCCGTCTTGTCCTTTAGTATAGGCCGGCACGCCTCTGAAATCTTCTGGCGTTTTGTGCCCTTAACGTACAGCATATAAGCAAACGCCGTGGCCGGTAGTATGTAGAATGCCCATGCGATCGGCCCCCAATGGAACAGCGAATATGTGGAGGCCCAATCCTGCTTTGAAGCCAGAGACCCCATCTCCATGTTCATGGGATGTGCGTTGTAATAGTATGACCACTCTATCATGGAATAGTACAGCAAATCAGCGCCCATGGTCGCGGTAAAAATCATGGTACCCCAAGCCCATTCACTGTGCCGGGGCTTATCCAGGTTTCCAAGCTTGATATTTCCAAACTTGGAAGCCCCTATAAAGACAGCAAGCAGGAAAATAAATAGGCCGGCGACCAGATATAAAACACCGAGCCGGGAAGTAAGAAAATTTCGGATATTCATAATAACACGCTCGCTCCCTTCCGGGAACAGTGCGGTAAGCGCGCTGATAACAACGATAAGCGCGATGGGCGTAACGATGGTCTGAAAATCAATGGACTGAAGGTCAATAGAGCGCTTCTTCTGAGATTTGGTTTCCATTTTTATTTCCATTTTTATCTCTCCCAATTCCCATTCATGTAAAAAACGATCACATCAAGCTGCGCAGTACCATTGCCGCACAGCCTGGAAACGGCTTTCCATCTCAAATGGTCTTTCTGTAGACGATCTTACAGAAATAGAGATTCAAGATATTCGTTTACCGCAATCAGGTTTTCCCGAAAACTTCCGTTTTCGGCATAGACGCCGTCAAAAAGAGCGCTTCCGGTCGTAAATGCGTCGTATTCCAACTCACAGATATACTTTATGCGCTCTTTCGACGTCACGCCGCCCGCGGCGCAAAGATAGACGCCCGGCAATTCCTTGCGCACCCAAGCCATGAGTTCGTCGCAGTCATATTGATTGGAGCGGTATCCGACAACATCAAAACCCGTGGCGCCGTGTGAAAGCGCATATTTCGAATTTTCCAGCAACTCGTCTTTTGTGCTGACCATAACCACAGGACCGTCCGGATGGGGTACGTGAACCAGCCTGCCATTTGAAGGCAGATAGCCGATCCCATGCGCTTTGAGTTTATCTGCCAACGGCTGATAAAAATACCCGCAAGCAACATAATCAAATTCGCCTTTTATGGCCAACTCCGCGGCTTTTTCGTGTACTGCGTCGGAATTCGTCACAATCTCGTAGGTTGTGGTTTTCCCCGCCGCTTTCATTATTTTTCCCAGCTTCACCACATCATCATCGGATAATCCCACATCCTTGAATCCCCAACACTTCACCGGTAAATCGCTGCAGATGTTAAAGAGTTCAATTGCATTTGGCACTGTGATGTCTTTGTGTGTCAGCATTACAACCAGATCGGCTTTTTTCATACGAGTACCTCCCATATTCTTAGTTAGTGTAAAGTTAATTACACTTGGTTTATATTGAAATATGCTATTTTCAAGGGTTTCAAGTTTTTTTGATATAAAAAAACAATGACCCCCTCTTTTCTGGTATAATTGAGTCTGCGACAACACCAATAATCCAGAAAGGTGGTCATTGTTTTGAACTCAATTATATCAGTTTTAGTAGCATATAATCAATTTTTAATTTCTCAAATCCAGCATTTGCTGGTCTTTATTGCGAAAAACATACCGTTAAGGTCTCCTAAGTGCGATGTTACAAGCCCCAAGTACAATAAGCTTACCGTTGTTAAACTTCCTATCATCAAAAAGCTTGAGCCGTTAAACTACATTCTTTTGCTTGAAGAATACAAAGCGAAGCACGGCAAGAATCTTAAGCCTGTCAATCCCCGAGGGAAAAATCCTGTACCTTCGGATTGTATATGCCCACGCTGTGGTGCACCGCATACATACATCTACGGCAATACCGGAGGCCGCGGCCAGCTTCTGTGCAAAGTCTGTAATCACAGGTTTAGCAAAGGTAAAACAGATTTTAAGCCTATTGCTCTGCTATGCCCTTACTGCGGGCATACCCTTGCTCCAAAGAAGGATCGCAAGCATTTCAATATTCACAAGTGTGTTAACAAGAACTGCTCCTTCTACCTGGATTCCCTGAGAAAGCTGTCTTCGGAAGATCTTGCCGAATACCAAAAAGACAAGCAAAATTCAAACTCCATTACATCTACCGGGAATTCACCATCGATTTCTTTAAGATGGATTTATCTTCTCTGCCCAAAGGTGCTACCAATCTGACTTTCAGGAATTTCTCACCTCACATCATGGGGCTTTGCCTTACATACAATGTCAACCTGGGCCTTTCTACCCGAGTCACTGTCAGAGCTATCCAAGAAGTACATGGTGTCAAGATTTCTCATGTCACAGTTGCCAATTACGCTAAAACAGCCGCTGCTCTTGAGAAGCCCTTCGTCGATTCCTATGACTACAAACCCACCAACTACCTTGCTGCCGACGAAACCTACACCAAAGTCAAAGGTGTCCGGCACTATGTCTGGTTCATCATGGATGCCCTGAAAAAATCCATCCTCGGGTATCAGATATCCAACTCCCGTGATGTCGACCCCTGCATCCTTGCCATGCGAATGGCCTTTGCCAAGTTCAAGGAGTTCCCAGGAATGGCCCTCAAGTTCGCTGCCGACGGCTATACTGCCTACAAGCTTGCGCAACAACAATTCATGCTTCAGAACATGGATTTCAACCTGATCTAAGTCATCGAACTCACCAATGATGATCCCGTATCTGCTGAATACCGCTGGCTGAAAGAGATCATCGAACGCCTTAACCGAACTTTCAAGTTCTCTTATCAAGTAACGAATGGTTACGGCAGTGGGGAAGGCTCCAACACTCATGTTGCTCTCTTTGTTGCCCACTACAATTTCCTTCGGCCCCACCCCTATACATACTGGCAGCCTCTGAACTCCATTCCAGAACTCGAATCCATTCCTAACATGCCTGGCAAGTGGCAGAAGCTAATTGAACTGTCGCAGCAGCTAATTTTGTCAAAACAGGCAGCATGTTGACCTTTTGTCACAGAAGTCCGGGATGTCAAGGGCGAGCGGTTTTTGCTCGTTTATCGGAGGCGAAGCCGTAGACCCTTGATATCCTGCACTACATCCAAATCCTTTTGTCCAGGGTCTGTCTCATGACAGGCCCTCTGCCATCCGGCGAGGAAGCGGGGGTTCAGGGGGAATGCTCATTTCCCCTGACAGGGTTTGGGACAGAGTCCCAAGGTCTTAATCTTTTGGTATGTTTTTCACTTTTCAAGGATCAATTTACTTCCTTATAGCATCAAATCACGTTTTTCATAAGTTACTTTACACTATCTTTTCATTCATGTAAAAAACGATCACATCAAGCTGCGCAGTACCATTGCCGCACAGCCTGGAAACGGCTTTCCATCTCAAATGGTCTTTCTGTAGACGATCTTACAGAAATAGAGATTCAAGATATTCGTTTACCGCAATCAGGTTTTCCCGAAAACTTCCGTTTTCGGCATAGACGCCGTCAAAAAGAGCGCTTCCGGTCGTAAATGCGTCGTATTCCAACTCACAGATATACTTTATGCGCTCTTTCGACGTCACGCCGCCCGCGGCGCAAAGATAGACGCCCGGCAATTCCTTGCGCACCCAAGCCATGAGTTCGTCGCAGTCATATTGATTGGAGCGGTATCCGACAACATCAAAACCCGTGGCGCCGTGTGAAAGCGCATATTTCGAATTTTCCAGCAACTCGTCTTTTGTGCTGACCATAACCACAGGACCGTCCGGATGGGGTACGTGAACCAGCCTGCCATTTGAAGGCAGATAGCCGATCCCATGCGCTTTGAGTTTATCTGCCAACGGCTGATAAAAATACCCGCAAGCAACATAATCAAATTCGCCTTTTATGGCCAACTCCGCGGCTTTTTCGTGTACTGCGTCGGAATTCGTCACAATCTCGTAGGTTGTGGTTTTCCCCGCCGCTTTCATTATTTTTCCCAGCTTCACCACATCATCATCGGATAATCCCACATCCTTGAATCCCCAACACTTCACCGGTAAATCGCTGCAGATGTTAAAGAGTTCAATTGCATTTGGCACTGTGATGTCTTTGTGTGTCAGCATTACAACCAGATCGGCTTTTTTCATACGAGTACCTCCCATATTCTTAGTTAGTGTAAAGTTAATTACACTTGGTTTATATTGAAATATGCTATTTTCAAGGGTTTCAAGTTTTTTTGATATAAAAAAACAATGACCCCCTCTTTTCTGGTATAATTGAGTCTGCGACAACACCAATAATCCAGAAAGGTGGTCATTGTTTTGAACTCAATTATATCAGTTTTAGTAGCATATAATCAATTTTTAATTTCTCAAATCCAGCATTTGCTGGTCTTTATTGCGAAAAACATACCGTTAAGGTCTCCTAAGTGCGATGTTACAAGCCCCAAGTACAATAAGCTTACCGTTGTTAAACTTCCTATCATCAAAAAGCTTGAGCCGTTAAACTACATTCTTTTGCTTGAAGAATACAAAGCGAAGCACGGCAAGAATCTTAAGCCTGTCAATCCCCGAGGGAAAAATCCTGTACCTTCGGATTGTATATGCCCACGCTGTGGTGCACCGCATACATACATCTACGGCAATACCGGAGGCCGCGGCCAGCTTCTGTGCAAAGTCTGTAATCACAGGTTTAGCAAAGGTAAAACAGATTTTAAGCCTATTGCTCTGCTATGCCCTTACTGCGGGCATACCCTTGCTCCAACTTATTTTTATTTTTCATTCATTATTATTCAAATGGGAATTTGTACTGATTAAGGCCCTGCTCCTTTTTTACTGTCAGGAACTGCTTTTGAAGGCTCTCATTAAGAGGAACTCCTTTATCCTTCCTGTCAAGCCATGCCAGATATTCCTTTTCACCTGCAGTATATATCCTGCTTTCACCCGGCATCTTTTTTGAATTACGCAGCTGTCTTAATATTGTACCTGCTATCTTCTTGAATACATTTAAATCTATAAATGAGCTTACATTAATTGCAATGAAAAAGTGCCCTAGCTTGTATGGAATATGATTGCCATCCTCATCGCGTCCGGATAGTCCCTTAAGAAATGCACCATTTTGAAGTGCTGCGCACAGTATCTCAACAACTGTAGCATATCCATACCCTTTATACCCTGCAGTATCCTCGCCTATTCCGCCTAACGGAGTAAGCGCGGCCTTTCCTGTTACCAGGTCCTCCAGTATCTGATGCGTATCTGTCCTTGTATTACCATTTTCATCAATTACCCAGCCTTTTGGTAATTCCTTGTTGGCTCTGTCATAAACTTCAATTTTCCCCCTTTGGGATACAGAAGTGGCACAATCCAAAACAAACGGGAATTCTTCATCAGTTGGCATTCCAAAAGTCAGAGGATTTGTGCCCAACATATTCTCAACTCCGAATGTCGGAGCAATTGACGGCCTAGCATTGCTTCCAGTTATTCCTATCATGCCCTGTTCAATTGCCATAAGTCCATAATATCCGGCTATACCGTAATGAGTTGAGTTTCTTACTGCTACCATACCCATGCCGTACTGCTTGGCTTTGTCAATCGCCATCTGCATCGCCCGTGTTCCGATTACGTGTCCCATTCCATGATGCCCATCAACGACAGCTGTGGCAGGGCTGTCTTTAATAATTTCAAATTTGGTAACAGGATTTTGTATTCCTTCCTTTATCCTATCATAATAAATAGTCTTAAATCTTCCGGCACCATGTGAATCAATGCCTCTCTTATCAGCTGTTATCAAGACCTCAGCACAAACTTTTGCATCCTCCTCCGGTACTCCAAGTCCTTTAAAGCTGTCAATAATAAAGTTCTGTACCACATCAAAGCCGACCCATGATATCTTCTCGCCCATAATTTAAACCCCTTTCTATTTTATTTTAAACAAGTAAAAAGCCATATCGTTAACAAAGCTGTATTAATGCAGCTTAATTATCAATACGGCTCTATTATCTCTAGCCTTAATATTCTATTGGCAAAACTTCCTCTTTATGAATTCTTAAAGGTACTCCATTAAGCCAGCCAACGATTCGAACACCAAATCCGGCTTTACGTCGCTATGCGCGAGCATGTCTGCGTTCGTCTCCCCCGAAAGCACGAGGATGGATAGTAAACCGTGCAAGAGCCCCGTCTTAATATCCGTATAGAGGCGATCCCCAATCATGGCGATTTCACCTTCCACAAAACCCGTGCGCACGAGTACCTCATCCACGATGGGCCGGTGCGGCTTGCCTGCTATGGCGTCCGGATTTCGGCCCGTGGATGCGTGAATAAGCGCCATAAACGCGCCCGTATCCGGAATAAATCCATGCTCCGTGGGGCAGTTCAGATCCGGATGCGTCGCGATATAGGGTAGCCCCGTACGTACGCAGTCACAAAAACCGCAAAGCCGTTCATATGTAAGTCCAGTATCGAACGCAACTACGGCGACTTCGGGGGCCTCATTGTCAACGATGATTCCGCTCTGACCAAACTCTTCACGCAACGCATCGGTACCCAGCAAAAACACACGCTTGCCGGGATGATGACGTTTGAGCAATGTAACCGTCGCATGGCCCGAAGTAATTATCTGCTCTGTTGTAGCCTCAATGCCCAAGCGGTTGAGCTTTTGTAAGTACGCGCTTGAGCTTTTCGAGGAGTTGTTCGTGAGGAAAAAGCATTTGCGTCCGCTCGCCTGCGCACGCTCTAAAAACGTTCGCGTAAAAGGAAACAATCGTTCGCCCATGTAGATCGTCCCATCCATATCGAGTGCAAAAGCTCGGATTCGCCGCAGCCTTTCGTGAATGTCGTGCATAGATATCTCCTCCCAAAACGATAACTTCTCCCGCACATGCGGGCTCCGTCAATTTACAACTGCTAAGGTACATCCGGGTTTTATGATCCTTGGTTTTCAAGACGCCCTACGATTGTATGCTTAATTGTTGCCCCTTAGAACCTCTTATTATGAATATGTCACGCAGGTGTTTAGTGTCCGCTTGAGCAATATGGATTCCTGATGCCAGACTTGTTCTTTACTCTGCCTTTTCCACTGGGTATGTCTTTTTCTCAGCCATTTGCTTGCGTACTTCCTTGAAAAATCCAAGCACGATAATCAGCAGTACCGCTCCCATGGGGAACGCCGCGATTATCGCAACGCTCTGCAGCATAAGCCGAGGCCCCTCCATGAACAGCAAAGCGATTGGCAGCAGCACGAATAGAACAGCCCAGAATATGCGTACTTTTTTGGGCGGTTCTTCGTCTGTTTTCAGCTTTTTAAGCGAGTATCCGGAAACCACCATCGTTACCGCGTCAAAAGTTGTGACATAAAAACCGGTCATACTGATAATCAGAATAATTAATATTATAGGCGCTATTGGCGTCGTATTGATAATACTTATAATGGCCTCGGATTCGGAAGCTCCGGCTTCCATCATACCCACGATATCGGCTTTTCCTGTCGTTTGCAAGTTTAAACCGAAGTTTCCAAAAACAATAAACGAAAGGTATGTGCCTGCCAAACCGTAACCAAATCCGCCAAATATCATATTGCGAATGGTGCGGCCTTCGGAGATCTTTCCTATGAAGAAAGGTGTGGCTACCGCCCACACAATCCAGAAAGCCCAGAAAAACATGGTCCAGTCCTGTGAAAAACCGCCGCTGAGCATAAGTGGATCAGTGTATGTGGCCATCTTGAGCAGGTTCTGAGATAAATTACCAATGGCGGAGACACCGGTATTTATGATATAAATCGGATCGCCCATGAGCATAAAGCAAATCAGCAGCGCGCCAAAGGAGATAGTGCATGCTTTAGCCACAAGCGATATGCCTTTGATGCCAAACAGCACAGCACCGCCGTATAATATAACCAGTACCAACAGAACTAATATATTCATAAGCGGTGTGACCTGCCACCCTGTCAGTTCGCAAATGGCGAAAGTTAAGAGCGGCGCAGATATAGAGAATGTGGTTGCCACGCCTGCAAGCTGGGCAATCAGTGCAATATTGTCTATTATTATGCCCAAAATCCCATCCGTCCTGCCCTTTAGTATAGGTCGGCACGCCTCTGAAATCTTCTGGCGTTGTGTGCCCTTAACGTACAGCATATAAGCAAACGCCGTGGCAGGTAGTATGTAGAATGCCCATGCGATCGGTCCCCAATGGAACAATGAATATGTGGAGGCCCAATCCTGCTTTGAAGCCAGAGACTCCAACTCCATGTTCATGGGATGTGCGTTGTAATAGTATGCCCACTCTATCATGGAATAGTACAGTAAATCAGCGCCCAAGGTCGCGGTAAAAATCATGGTACCCCAAGCCCATTCACCGTGCCGGGGTTTATCCAGGTTTCCAAGCTTGATATTCCCAAACTTGGATCCCCCAATAAAGACAGCAAGCAGGAGAAAAAACAGGCCTGCAACCAGATATAAAACACCGAGCCGGGAAGTAAAGAAATTTCGGAGATTCATAATGACACTTTCGCTCCCTTGCGGAAACAGGGCAGTAAGCGCGCTGATAACAACGAAAAGCGCGATGGGCGTAACGATAGACTGAAGATCAATGGACTTAAGGTCAATAGAGCGCTTCTTCTGAGATTTGGTTTCCATTTTTATCCCTCCCATTATTTATTCATGTAAATAACCTTCATATCAAGCTGTGCAGTGCCTTTGCCGCACAGCCTGGAAACGGCTTTCCATCTCAAATGGTCTTTCTGTAGACGATCTTACAGAAATAGAGATTCAAGATATTCGTTTACCGCAATCAGGTTTTCCCGAAAACTTCCGTTTTCGGCATAGACGCCGTCAAAAAGAGCGCTTCCGGTCGTAAATGCGTCGTATTCCAACTCACAGATATACTTTATGCGCTCTTTCGACGTCACGCCGCCCGCGGCGCAAAGATAGACGCCCGGCAATTCCTTGCGCACCCAAGCCATGAGTTCGTCGCAGTCATATTGATTGGAGCGGTATCCGACAACATCAAAACCCGTGGCGCCGTGTGAAAGCGCATATTTCGAATTTTCCAGCAACTCGTCTTTTGTGCTGACCATAACCACAGGACCGTCCGGATGGGGTACGTGAACCAGCCTGCCATTTGAAGGCAGATAGCCGATCCCATGCGCTTTGAGTTTATCTGCCAACGGCTGATAAAAATACCCGCAAGCAACATAATCAAATTCGCCTTTTATGGCCAACTCCGCGGCTTTTTCGTGTGCTGCGTCGGAATTCGTCACAATCTCGTAGGTTGTGGTTTTCCCCGCCGCTTTCATTATTTTTCCCAGCTTCACCACATCATCATCGGATAATCCCACATCCTTGAATCCCCAACACTTCACCGGTAAATCGCTGCAGATGTTAAAGAGTTCAATTGCATTTGGCACTGTGATGTCTTTGTGTGTCAGCATTACAACCAGATCGGCTTTTTTCATACGATTACCTCCCATATTCTTAGTTAGTGTAAAGTTAATTACACTTGGTTTATATTGAAATATGCTATTTTCAAGGGTTTCAAGTTTTTTTGATATAAAAAAACAATGACCCCCTCTTTTCTGGTATAATTGAGTCTGCGACAACACCAATAATCCAGAAAGGTGGTCATTGTTTTGAACTCAATTATATCAGTTTTAGTAGCATATAATCAATTTTTAATTTCTCAAATCCAGCATTTGCTGGTCTTTATTGCGAAAAACATACCGTTAAGGTCTCCTAAGTGCGATGTTACAAGCCCCAAGTACAATAAGCTTACCGTTGTTAAACTTCCTATCATCAAAAAGCTTGAGCCGTTAAACTACATTCTTTTGCTTGAAGAATACAAAGCGAAGCACGGCAAGAATCTTAAGCCTGTCAATCCCCGAGGGAAAAATCCTGTACCTTCGGATTGTATATGCCCACGCTGTGGTGCACCGCATACATACATCTACGGCAATACCGGAGGCCGCGGCCAGCTTCTGTGCAAAGTCTGTAATCACAGGTTTAGCAAAGGTAAAACAGATTTTAAGCCTATTGCTCTGCTATGCCCTTACTGCGGGCATACCCTTGCTCCAAAGAAGGATCGCAAGCATTTCAATATTCACAAGTGTGTTAACAAGAACTGCTCCTTCTACCTGGATTCCCTGAGAAAGCTGTCTTCGGAAGATCTTGCCGAATACCAAAAAGACAAGCAAAATTCAAACTCCATTACATCTACCGGGAATTCACCATCGATTTCTTTAAGATGGATTTATCTTCTCTGCCCAAAGGTGCTACCAATCTGACTTTCAGGAATTTCTCACCTCACATCATGGGGCTTTGCCTTACATACAATGTCAACCTGGGCCTTTCTACCCGAGTCACTGTCAGAGCTATCCAAGAAGTACATGGTGTCAAGATTTCTCATGTCACAGTTGCCAATTACGCTAAAACAGCCGCTGCTCTTGAGAAGCCCTTCGTCGATTCCTATGACTACAAACCCACCAACTACCTTGCTGCCGACGAAACCTACACCAAAGTCAAAGGTGTCCGGCACTATGTCTGGTTCATCATGGATGCCCTGAAAAAATCCATCCTCGGGTATCAGATATCCAACTCCCGTGATGTCGACCCCTGCATCCTTGCCATGCGAATGGCCTTTGCCAAGTTCAAGGAGTTCCCAGGAATGGCCCTCAAGTTCGCTGCCGACGGCTATACTGCCTACAAGCTTGCGCAACAACAATTCATGCTTCAGAACATGGATTTCAACCTGATCTAAGTCATCGAACTCACCAATGATGATCCCGTATCTGCTGAATACCGCTGGCTGAAAGAGATCATCGAACGCCTTAACCGAACTTTCAAGTTCTCTTATCAAGTAACGAATGGTTACGGCAGTGGGGAAGGCTCCAACACTCATGTTGCTCTCTTTGTTGCCCACTACAATTTCCTTCGGCCCCACCCCTATACATACTGGCAGCCTCTGAACTCCATTCCAGAACTCGAATCCATTCCTAACATGCCTGGCAAGTGGCAGAAGCTAATTGAACTGTCGCAGCAGCTAATTTTGTCAAAACAGGCAGCATGTTGACCTTTTGTCACAGAAGTCCGGGATGTCAAGGGCGAGCGGTTTTTGCTCGTTTATCGGAGGCGAAGCCGTAGACCCTTGATATCCTGCACTACATCCAAATCCTTTTGTCCAGGGTCTGTCTCATGACAGGCCCTCTGCCATCCGGCGAGGAAGCGGGGGTTCAGGGGGAATGCTCATTTCCCCTGACAGGGTTTGGGACAGAGTCCCAAGGTCTTAATCTTTTGGTATGTTTTTCACTTTTCAAGGATCAATTTACTTCCTTATAGCATCAAATCACGTTTTTCATAAGTTACTTTACACTATCTTTTCATTCATGTAAAAAACGATCACATCAAGCTGCGCAGTACCATTGCCGCACAGCCTGGAAACGGCTTTCCATCTCAAACAGTATCTCTGTAGACGATCTTACAGAAATAGAGATTCAAGATATTCGTTTACCGCAATCAGGTTTTCCCGAAAACTTCCGTTTTCGGCATAGACGCCGTCAAAAAGAGCGCTTCCGGTCGTAAATGCGTCGTATTCCAACTCACAGATATACTTTATGCGCTCTTTCGACGTCACGCCGCCCGCGGCGCAAAGATAGACGCCCGGCAATTCCTTGCGCACCCAAGCCATGAGTTCGTCGCAGTCATATTGATTGGAGCGGTATCCGACAACATCAAAACCCGTGGCGCCGTGTGAAAGCGCATATTTCGAATTTTCCAGCAACTCGTCTTTTGTGCTGACCATAACCACAGGACCGTCCGGATGGGGTACGTGAACCAGCCTGCCATTTGAAGGCAGATAGCCGATCCCATGCGCTTTGAGTTTATCTGCCAACGGCTGATAAAAATACCCGCAAGCAACATAATCAAATTCGCCTTTTATGGCCAACTCCGCGGCTTTTTCGTGTACTGCGTCGGAATTCGTCACAATCTCGTAGGTTGTGGTTTTCCCCGCCGCTTTCATTATTTTTCCCAGCTTCACCACATCATCATCGGACAATCCCACATCCTTGAATCCCCAAAACTTCACCGGTAAATCGCTGCAGATGTTAAAGAGTTCAATTGCATTTGGCACTGTGATGTCTTTGTGTGTCAGCATTACAACCAGATCGGCTTTTTTCATACGAGTACCTCCCATATTCTTATAAAATAGATCTGCTCCGCAAATCACAGACCGCCGCCAACAAGTTTTGCTTTTTCAAGTACTTCCGCCATCATTTTCTCATTCCACAAGCCAAGATAGAAAGCGAGATCGATAATGTTAAATCGGTTGCGCATCAGGTGACAGTTCAGTATTGCCCACTGCACTGTTTCGCTGTCCTTGGAGGGGGTCAGATCCTGAAAGCGCATGGGGGCTTTTGCGTTGCGCATGGCATTGGCAATTTCCTCCGGAGTTCGGACATAGTGATATAAATCGGCTTTGTGAGTCTCCCAATTGTCGAGGAAACTCTGAAACTTTCCTCGGTTCCTATTCCAACGATCCAGCTTTTGTTCATAGTCCCTCCAGCATTCCTCGCCGACTTGACCAGACGGATCAATGCGGAGAAAAGCTTTTTCAACCATCTCTTTCATCTTTCCGGGTTTCGGATAACATTGATCGATATCTACCTTCTTTGGATCGAGTTCTTCCAATATTTTTTGCCAAATCGCCGCCGTTACAATTGCCGAAACAGCTACCTGCGCGCCGTGCAGTGCATTTGCCTGCTTTTTTGCCCCAGCCTCCATATCAAGAAGATGCCCTATAACATGTTCGGTGCCGGAAAGGCAGGCTGTGGAATTGACAATAGCCATTCCAAATCCCCATAGCGTCAGCGCCGTACTCAGGGAATCCAGAGCTTTTAAATCGCCTTCTATAATTCCTCCTGACATTTCCAGAATACGTTTGGAGGCTTCGTATGTCAAGGCAAGGGGAATTTCGCTATATAGATCACTCATGCCGAGCAGATGCATCAGTTTGTAATCGGCGGGCGCAGTAAACTGGGCGCACAAGTCACAAAAACCGGCAACACTCATCTCCTTCGGTGAATCGCGAATGATCTGCGTGTCGATGATCAAAACATCCACCCAGCGGGACGGTACTGTGCGCTTCGTGCCGTTTCGCAGAACCACCGCCATATTGTCGCTCATTGCGTTCACACTATCGGCTGTCTGAACGCATAACATTGGAATGGAAGGATCGACCTGAAAAGAGGCATCCTTGCAAATATCAGTTACCGTTCCTGACCCGACAATCAATACGCAGTCGAGATCATGCAGGGCGTCTTTCACAGTCTGAACGGTCGCCTCGTCGGCATGGACGTCCGGTTCGCCGGTCAAAATGAGTCTTCTTACCGAAAAGCCGACTGCTACCAGCATGCTTTCCACCAGTTTTTTCAAGTCTTTGCCTTCTCTGACCATGTAAGTCGCGTCGGTCACCATCAAGACCCTATTGCCCTTTGATATCTTTCTTGTCAAATCCGGCAGCTCAAACAGAGTGTTGCTGCCCACACGGCAGGTTTTCATTCCGATTGGATAGAGTTCCCGCTTGACGTCAATCGAGGCGAGCTCCGCTTTCATCATATCCAGATCGTTTGGATTAGAACACTTTATTTTTACCATCTGTCATTACACTCCTTTATTTTTTTCGGTTATACAGTTTAAAAGACTCATCGAGTGAGGACACGCATTCTCTGTAAAAAGCATATGCTTCGTCATACATGCTTTTTTTTGAGATATCAGGTTCAAAAACATCGCCCTTTTCTACTAAGCGCGCAACCGCTTCTTCGATATTTTTGAAATTGCCCTGGGCCACTCCGGCAAGCATTGCTGCGCCAAGCGGCGTGGAGTTCGCCGTCTTAACAATTTGGATGGGTTTCCCCGTCATATCGGCTTTCATCTGAGTCCACAAACGAGATTTTGTTCCTCCGCCGCTTCCTATGATCATTTCACTTCCGAAGCCCATGTCATCCATCCGCTCCACACAGTCGCGGAGGGCGAAGGTGCAACCTTCATAGACCGCATGCGTCATTTGCGGCAGGCCGTGGTTCATCGTAAGGCCAAAAAAAACACCTCTTGCATACCCGATGTCCTTCGGCGTAACGGCGCCCTGCAAATATGGCAGAAACAATACACCCTCTGAACCCGGCGCAATATTTATCGCGGCGGCATCCATTTCATCAAAACTGCAACGCGCTATGGTGTCTCTATGCCAGCGGATGCTTCCGCCCGATACGATACAGCCCTGCTCCAGTGTCCAATATGTACCCAGAGTCGATATACGCGTTCCCAGAACGCCCGTCTCGTCAAAAGCGGGTTCGCTGAGGTATGTTGCTACGATTTCGGCCGTACCGGCGATATCGAGCACCTTGCCGGGAACATCCAGACCGCTGCCGACTAAGCCGACATGGTGATCACCGCCGCCGACGGCAAGAATCGTTGCGGAAGAAAGCCCCAAGAGTCCCGCGATCTTCGGCCTTATCGTTCCCGCGATCTCCCACGCCTTTTTGACCTCGCACATTTTTTCGATATCCAAGCCCGCGGCGTCCAGTATTTTTTTCGACCATTCCCGATTCACAACATCGTACATCATCGTCATGGCCGCGTTGCCATAATCCACGATCGGCTCTCCTGTGAGATGTGCTGTGATAAAAGCGCTGGGTTCGACGAATTTATACGCTTTTTCGTATATATCCGGCTTGTTTTGCTTGAACCACATCGTTTTGGTGACGCCATAACTGGAAGACAATGCCGAACCGATGATCGGCAAAGCATCCTGGTCGCTGATTTTCTCAGAAAGCTGCGCATATTGCAACTCCGACCGGCGATCAAGCCAGTTTATGCATTTATCCAGCGCGTTCCCGTCGCGGTCAATCGGAACAATGGCCGCGTTTTGTGTCGCAAAAGCCATCGCGCCTATCTCATCGCCTGTGATTCCTGCCTTTTCTTTCAACTCCGCGATGACATCACGAAGGGCGGTCATCCATTGTTCGGTGTCGTTCTCCGCCCAGCCAGGTCGAGGGAAATCCGGCATATATTCGCTGATGGCTTCGGCCACGATTTTTCCTTCAGGCGAGAGCAGCAAGCCTTTCATACTCTGCGTGCCCAGATCTACACCGATAAAATGTTTCATACTAAGCCTCCTTGCCTCAATAAAACTGACACAGTTGCCGACGAGCTATTTGTCGGCCATTTCAGCGACGATGATGTTTAGTCCTGCCTCCCGCAACTTTGTAAGAATATGTGTATCGGCTCCCGAGTCGATAATCAGAGCGCGTACCTCGCTGAAAGAACTGATCGGATCGAGAAACGGGCCCATGAACAATTTCGTATGATCAGCAAGGGTATATCTTTCCCTGGCGCAGGAAATCAGCGCTTTATCTGTACGGGCGTCAGCGTCATGCAGGGTGAATCCGTGTTCAGCAGTGATCGAATCCACACTGTTATATGACTTGGACACAAAAATACTATTGAAAAAATTTTCGGCTGTAGGGCCGAAGCAGCCTCCGGTTCTCCGATTCAGCACGCCCCCACTGATCCTTACCTGGATGTCCGGATCCGATATCAGCTCGTTGGCTACAAAAATCGAACTGGTCACCACTGTCAGATTTTTGATCCCGTGCAGGGCCTGGGCAAAAACCAGGGTCGTCATTCCGCCTCCAACGGCGATGATATCGCCGTCTTGCACAGTTTTTCGCGCCGCTCTGGCCACCGCCTCTTTTTCACGCAAATTTGGTATTTCTTTTGTAGCTATAAAATTGTTTATCGACAGTTCTTTCATGACGGCCCCACCATGCGTACGGGTCAGAAGCCCGCGCTCACTCATGGAATTGAGGCGGATGCGGGCGGTAGATGGAGAAACATTTACCATCTGAGTGATTTCTTCCACCGAGACGCACCCGTTGTTCTTTAGCAATGTCATGATCATATTCTCTTGTTCTTCCTGAAAAAAAGAGCGTTTATCGTTATTCATGTCTATATTCCTTTTATTAATTTTCGAATGTCCTGTTCATTATCCTCTAGCCATTTCAGACAGCTGATGAGATGCTGCAGATAGTATAGGTATTCAAAAGGATCAAGCGTCATGTCTTCCGCACACGCACGCAGGCACCAGCCCACAATGTATAAGTTCCCCTGCAAAACGGCCTCATAGAAGTACTTCTTCTCACTTTCAGTAAATGGCGATAGCCCTCCCAAATCTTTCAGCGTGTCGTTGTACGTTTTCAAAAAATCCGCTACGATCTCAAGATTCATGGCGCCGTCGCGTTCGGGAGCCCATGTGGGAAAGCAATAATGAACCGCGCACCCAACGTCAAAAATACGGATATCCATGTTAGCGTAGTCGTAGTCGAAGCTTCCGGTCACGTTGTCATTGTCGTCATATTTGAGATTGCCCGGATGATAATCGCATTCTATAGTGGTGACTGGGAATTGTGAATCATCAAGCATGTGTTCGGGGATAATCGACTTGTCAATGATGCTCATTAAGTATTCATAGTTGGTATCCAAATACCGGGAGTAAGCGTTGACATACCCCCCTTCTGCACAGCGGTCGCGGTATCCTCTGAAAAGATCCTTCAATTTATGCATTGTATCGCTGATCGTGGAGCCGTCCGAGAGCATTTGGTTTTCCCCGTGCAAGCCCTGTGGATTGAAATTCCGGCCGGCATTATGCATCTTGGCAAGCGTGACCGCCGCATCCCTATAAGCGGTTTTATGGCACGGTTTATCCCAGCAATCCCCCCAGACATATGTATTTTTGCCCGGAAGGTAGGTAAATACGGCAAAATAGAAGTCTTCTTCACCGCCCTCCGGCACAGGAAGACTTTCGATTTGATATGTGCTCCCATTTTTGGTGCTAACCGGAACGGACCCCAAATCAAAGCCGTTGGCTTTCAAATGCAGACACATGGCATGCTCAAATAGCAGCACCTTCAGCTTTTTCCCTCTTTTATACACACGGAAAATCCAAGTATATTTCTCACCGTCTTTTTCGGTATATATGCCAAAAGTTTCGTTTATGTATCCTCCAAATATTTGATATACCTGTGAGACTGCGCCAATGTCGTAATATTTTTCAACAATTTCCTTAATGAGTATGCTCATGTAAGCGTCCTTAGTGCGAGCTGCCAAATCTTCTGTTTTTTTCACAAGATCTCTTGCGTAATAATGCGTTGAGAGCATTTCTTGCGGTGTGAAGTTTGGGAACTCTTTCATCTTCCGAACATCCATTTCAATGTACTTTCCAGACATACTTTCCCTCCTCGGTTTCATCTATTGGGTGTATTGTTTGTTGTCTGCGGGCAATAGTCAACCGGGCCACTGCGCAAAATGTGTTTACAAATCACTTTTTTCCACGTGGCGAATGTAGTCTTGCATCTCTTTTTCCTGTTCGCTATCAAGAAGCGATTCGGGGGCATTCTCCAAGATATCAGTGACAATTCCGCGCGCTGTTTCGATCAAATCCGTCTGTCCGCATTCCCTCCACAAATCATGATTCATCCAGTTCGACACTGTCGGCTGCCAACCCTCGCGGAAATTCTCAAGAGTGCTGTTGCTCATTATGAAGTCACTGTGGGGGTCCGCATTCATTATCTCATCAAGAGCCAGACATTTTTCACCGGTGTCAAGTCCTTGCATAATCCGTCGAACACGATCGATCAGTTCGTCATCAATGACAGTCTTTTCAAAAGAGACACGGGTCAAGTTTTCAAGGGTCCCCACCGACTGGGTAGTGATATTGACCCCCGCCAGAGCGGTCGTCAGAAAACTCTGCATTCCTTCCAAGCCCGCCTGCATATCCAGTGTCTTCGAACTGGTAGCACCTGTTTGCGCTCTGGAGGGAAGGTGATAAAACTCGTTGTACATCTGTATGGCGGCGAGCATCATTGTAACGGAATCGGGGCAGGCGCACTCCCATGTGGCGTACTTCATATTGCCGTAGGTCAGGGAGGCGGACCCTATGCACGGGACGCCGGGACGGACTAGTTGCGCCAATGCGATACCCGCCAGATTCTCCGCGTTATGGAGAGCTACGGTCGAATATAAATAGAAAGGTGATGTTATGCCGGACATGGGTGCGGAGACACATAAAACGGGTTGATTCCACTTGGCGAAAGCGATTATGCCGTCGCAGGCAAATTCCCCGTAAAATAACGGGCTATTCGGGCACACCGCACTATAAGTCACATAATGATCATTAAGATATCCTTTTTTTCCATAGGCTATCTCGTAAAGTGCAAAATGCGCGTTTTTCATCGCCATATCCGGAAGAGCAGTTGTGGGAGATAAAATTGGTTTATTGCAGTGCCTGAATGACACTAGCGTCAAATACAATCCCTGATAGCGCTCGGGGACATCGCTGGGAGTCAACGGCTGATGCCCGGCCAGATCCACATTTTTGCACGCCTGATAAAGCTTTTGAAGGTCAGCGCAATCACTTAACAGCGGAACTCTGCGGCCGTTCCCCATGTCACTTACAAACAACGCGCCGCCTGCCGGCCCCACCAGCATCCCTTCTCCCACTGTCACGCTCTTTTGCGGATCAAGCGCATTAAGGTAAAAGGTTTCGGGGCATTGCTTTATGGAGTCCTCCAGAACCTTCCTGGTAAAATAAACAGTCTTTCCCTCGACCTTGAGGCCGGCTTCCTTAAAATACGCAAGTGCCTCCGCACTGTCGAACACCATGCCTTTCTTTTCAAGAATATGGACGCTGATATCGTGAACTCTTTGCATATTTTCGGCTGTCAAAACCTTTACCGAAGATTGAAACATTCAGTCACTCTCCTCTCCTATTGAAATCAATTTACGAGTGGGGCGCAACAGCCAGCCGTATCTCTATTTCATTTTGCTGCCTAAAGTTGGATAATGAAAAAGTAACGGCCGACGTCGTTCTTCCAGGGCTAACAGCGTCTGTCGGTCGCCTTCATAATACTGGCGTTCGTTTTGTGCACATTAAACCATGCAGTTCGGTGCGCCGATCACTTTTCTTCACGAGGCGCAGATGGAATCTACGCCATCGCTCATGACTAAGTCCCCACTCTGCCATGCGATTCCGACATGAAGCTGCTCATTTCCAAAAACCACTATACAACTTACAAGTGTTTTTACCGCTGTTTTTTAGCATTTACATTTCATTCACACCTCCGTGTTTTTCACTTGACTTTTATCCGCAGACTTTCACCAAAGAATCGCCGCAAATCCACAGCCCTTGCCGCGAAGGCATGCATATGGCGAAGCCGGGAATTTTCCGATATTAAGATATACACCATATCGCATGCACAGGCTTACCGTCAAATATTCCGCGCTCTTCCTGCAATCAAAACACTCACGATAATTATGCTTTTTTAATATATTTAATTTAAATTCTATTTATTTTTTTAATTATAACAGATATCAGTAGCGATTGCAAGCGTTATTACTCTTAACATCAAAAAA
>JBMNNH010000004.1:0-50875 GCA_050953835.1 Acetivibrionales bacterium
ATAAGGGTATTATATTACAATCCGGAGAAATTAGTAAGGATAAAATCAGCCTCATAACAGGAGCCATAACTGCTCCATTGATTGAAATGGACTGGATATCCTCTGGCTATGATGCTAAGACCATAGAAAGGATTTCGACCACCTTAACCCACTTATACAAGAAAAATCAGCAAATCGAAATGATGTCCGTACTGCGTATTCTATACGATGTTTTGGGCTTGCAGTTCCCGGAGGATGTTGAACTACTAGCAGATCACCCGGAGGCCCGGCAGTATTTTTTGTTTTCTTTTTTGATAGACATGGGAGATTGTATTCATAATTTCATGGATGAGTTTGTTGTTGAGAGAAACGAGATATAATAGATATAATCAAAACTTTTTTTGCAAAATATTGTTTGATAAGAAAGTTTTGATATAATAAGCAAAAGAAATATGCCAAAATTAAATTTTGATATAAAAGTTTTGATGGAGTGATTTTATGAGTACAGATGAAAGGACAGCTAAAGAAATTTTTTATAAAGAACTTAAAGGATATATGCAAAATGGTGAAGAATTAAGTGTAAAAAAGATTTATTCCCTATTCCCTGATACAAATTCGAAAACAGTATCATGGCGATTACATGAATTAGTACAGCAAGGAAAAATCCATAGGACTGGTCACGGGTATTATGCTTTAACTGAAATAAGTGAAAACAACCCTGCCGGCTATGTTTATTTACAGAAGAAATCTCAATTGGTATACGATGTTGTTATAGATTATGGGTATGATTTTTATATTACCGGTTTGGATTCCTTAGTAGTCTTACTGCTCCACATACCTGAAAAATATCCGGTATTGCTGGTAACAGAGGATGCAGGAATTTCGGAAATGCAGGAAATTCTAAGTCAAAAAGATTTTATTGTAATGACAGAAAAAGATCGCAAGATCATTGAAAATAGTACAATAAAGAGCAAAATTGATGTCATTATTTTAAAAGGAAAAGATTTTTCATTATCTTTTGAACATATTGCCCAGAAAGAAAAAGGATTTATTGATTTGTACTATGCAGTTACCAGAATGGATTATGGAGTTTCAATACCGGAGTTATCGAGAATTTACCAGAGTTTGCAAAGGAATAACTCCCTGGCCATGGCGAAGGTAAAAAGTGCTGCTCGAGATAGGGGAATAAGTACAGAGATTAACTGGCTTATAGAGATAAATAAAGCTTCTAGAAAAGTACTGGAATTTATGAGCTACCAGATTGAGGAGGCAAAATGAACGGAATACGTCAAGAAAACTTAGTATTAGAACGTGATGTTTTTAAGAGAACAGAAATAGAAAGACGTATGGTAGATGGAGGCTTCAATTCAATAGCTAAATTTGAGCTATTTATATGGGACTTGGAAATGTTTCTGCAGCTGCAGAAAAAACTTAATGATAGAATCCTTCTTAAGGGCGGAGCAGCCACACAGTTTTATGTACCAATAACTGCTCAACGGACAAGTATAGACATTGATATGATCTGTTTAGCATCACGAGAGGAAGTACATAAAGTAATTTCCGAAATAGAATCAGAATTTAATGGAGAGCATGGATATTGCAAATTCAGATTTTACAAACCCAAGAATCCGAAATTGGGCTTGGAAGCTTTGGAAACATACTTTGTAACTGTACCAAGTATTTGTGAAGAAAAGGAATTGTTTTCTTCAAGAGGAAAACAGGAAGTTAAAATTGAATTTATGTTCTCTAATCATAGATATGATATTAACAAAATTAAGCAGCCGGAACTATTTGCTTTAGAAACTGAAAAGGAGTTCAATATACTGGCATTGGAGAGTCTATTTGCTGATAAGCTTACTACACTTGGACCAACAACAATTGGTGTTTCCGACGCAAGAGCGGATGAGCAATTTAAACAGATATATGATGTTATAACATTGTTTATTTCAAATATGGACCGAATTATTAAAAACAAAGATAAGGTTAAGGCGAGTTATGAAAAGGCTGCAAAGCTTGAATGTGAAATGCATGGTATCCCATTTGATCTGGAGAACCTTTATAAAGATATGATGTTACTTATAAACCGGGTCAAAAATATTGAAAGTGACAGTACCCTGTTGCAGCGGGCGAATGACTTTCAAGCTCTATATCTTAGAAATATCGTAAACAGGGATAAAGCACAGTGGGCAATTGTAGGATATCAGCTTGAGCTTCTTGTAGAGTATATTTTTCAGGATGATACGAAAGTTTTGCAATTCAGGGAGATCGGAGAACTTATTGAAAAATTGAAGTTTGAGAATGTACATGGCCCCGAACGAGGACGTTTAAATAGGGAGGTGCGCAGTTTATTAGAAGCAAATTTTAAAACTATAGAAGGGCTGTCATTAGATCTTTTCAGAAAACGTGTCGATAGAGTTATCTGGGAATTGGTTGGTTTTGTACTCTATTGATGCAGTTCAAGATTCATTAAAGTCAATTCTTACGGTTTTCTGATAAAAAATATGGCGATGATTAATTAACATTTTCTCTCATATTATCATATGAAGGCTAATAATAAAGAGACACCTTCACCTGAAGCAGTTTTTTCATGAATTGGGACATGCACTTCATGCAAAGTGTCTCAAACATTCAGGCTCTGTACCAGAGAGCATTTTATCCTTTTTAAAGCAGCTCTGCATGCCAACTATTGATATACGTATGCTTCAAGAGTAAGTTGAGGTTTTTGCTGATAGTGAAGGAATTGGAAGGGCAGAAAAAAATATAATAAGCAAAAACAGTTGATTGACAAAGCATACCAAGACAATGATTTGCTAACTTGTATAGAAAAACTGTAGAGCAATTCTTTAATAGACATAGAAAAAATGAAGTATTATCAATATATGCCGAATATTTATGGGATGTTAAGAAAAAACTTGATATGGATTTATTATCTTTTGAGTGTTTTCTTGCAGAAGCTAGTGATGGATTTATTTTGTTTTTTACCAATATCAGAACATGCTAAAGCATACGGAAAGGGTTGTTCTATAAAAAGAAATGCAGAATTACATTTAAATAGCAAGCATATTTTACATGGTGATATAAAAAACTTCTTTGATACAATTGATAAAAATCATAGTAAAAATAAAGGGGTTCAAGGCAAAAATCCCTGAAACCCTTCATTTTGGCGGAGAGAGAGGGATTCGAACCCTCGGAACGCTATTAACGTTCACACGATTTCCAGTCGTGCGCCTTAGACCAGCTCAGCCATCTCTCCACAAGTTTATATTCAATTTTCAAATACTGCTTTAATATTTTACATTAGAAATACTGGATTGTCAACGATAAGCCAATTCCTTATTTTCCAATATATATATGATATCTGGAAAAAAATAATTTATATACGTAGTTGCAGTGTTTAATAAGTGAGTGATAAAATAATATGAAGTGATCACAGAAAGAGGTAAGGAGAAAATGGTGGAGATTAAATCAATAAAGAAACTTAAACTGTATGGTTTTAATAACTTAACAAAGACTTTGAGTTTTAACTTTTATGATATTTGTTATGCAAATACACCTGAACATCGTAAAGGTTATATAGAATATATAGATGAACAGTATAATGCCGATAGGCTGACAGGCATATTAACTGACGTATCCGGCATTATTGGCGCAAATATTTTAAACATCGCAAAGCAGGATTATGACCCTCAGGGGGCAAGTGTTACAATATTGATATCCGAGGAAAAAGTGCATAGCCATGATGATGACCTTTCTCCGGATAAGGAATCTCCAGGGCCTCTACCAGAGGCAGTAGTAGGCCACCTGGATAAAAGCCATATTACTGTCCACACATATCCAGAAAGCCATCCTGATGAGGGTATAAGCACATTCAGGGCTGATATTGATGTCTCAACATGTGGGAAAATATCACCATTGAAAGCTTTAAACTATCTTATACACACTTTTGATCCGGATATTGCAACAATGGACTATAGGGTAAGGGGATTCACCCGGGATGTAGGCGGTATGAAATATTTTATTGACCATAAGATTAATTCAATTCAGAACTATATACCTGGAGAAATACGAAACAAGTACCATATGATAGATGTAAATGTGTACCAGGAGAATATTTTCCATACCAAAATGCTGTTAAAAGAATTTGAACTGGATAATTACCTTTTTGGAACAGATAAGAAGCATCTGCATCCTAGTGTACGAAAGAAAATTAAGCAAAGGCTTAAAAAGGAAATGTATGAGATTTTTTACGGGAGGAATATTCCCAAAGTGTAAAGGGTTCTTACAAGAGCATTTATACCAGAATTGTTAAATATCATAGACTTTTGGTCCCGATTTTTATAGTATTTTATTACTATATGTGTTTACTTGACGGTTGTCAATGATTAAAATGTAATTAGAGGCGGATTTTACTAATGATAAGGTGATAATATGTTTAAGATGAATATAGTATATCTTACATTAAATTTACTAGTTCTACTGCTTTGCATTATATTCGGGATTTATAGTTACAGACGGTACAGAAGAATGTTGAGTGAGATTGACGAATTGAAGTTTGAAATAAGCAAGTTAAATTTCAGGCTATTTGTTGCGGAAAAGAAGCAAAAAATTAATAATAAGGATAATATAAGCAATTCAGTTTTTTCTAGTTAATTATCATGTCCGAAATAGTAAAAAGGTGATACCAACCCTGTATCTTATATCACCTACGTTTTTCTGCGAATTTTGGGAAATATATTGGAATAATGAGTGATACGGTATATAATAATGAATCGGTATATACAAATTACTATTTAGCATGTAAATTATTGTTTATTTTTATTGAAATAGGAAAATATTTGTTGTAGAATTAAGAAAATCGCGCATGGGTATTTGCTATTGCATAAATTACAAATGACGAGTGAGGTTATCATATGGACAGGCCAATTAAAGCAGCATTACTTCGGGCAAAGATTAGGAATCTAAGAAGGGTGTTAGATAATGCAATAGAACAACATAAAGTAAACTGCGATAAGTTACTCAGGATTAGTAGACAGTTAGATACACTTATAGTGAGCTACTACAATCTTTATAAGGGGAGCTGATTCCTGACGGCTATTAGTTCACACGCTTCAAGTATACTAATTGCTTGCTGTTTTTGTTTTGAAGACTGAATCTTACATAAACTGTCTTTAAGGAATTTTATTTTTAATTCTGAATTAGTATCAAAAAATTCATAAGTAATTTTATCTGATTTATATTGATCAATTAATAATTGAAGAAATTTGATAGTGCAATTTACTAGAAAATCCTGTTCCATAATAATGCACCTCTGGTTTACTTAATGTGTGTAACCAATATAGCACATATGGAATTTACTGTCAATATTGCCCTGCTACATTTCCCTTTATACTAATTGCATTATTTACAAAATATTCTTATTATTTATAAAATTTGAAATAAATTGACAAAATAGTAAAATCATAATAGAATATTACATAATGTAATAAATATCCATAATAATATAAATACTATTAAATTATACAAAATATGTATTTATTATCAAGGGGGAATTATGAGCAGGATCAACCTTGTTATTGCAGACCATGACAGTGAGTATGTTGAAAGCCTTGTTGCATTCATATTAAGCAAGCACTCTGCCAGGTTTAGGGTAAGCTCGTTTACAAATGCCAGACAATTGGCTGATTATGTCTTAAATAATGAGCAAAGGGCAGACATTCTTTTGGTAAATTCATCAATATATAATGAAGCTGTTAAAGTATATAATGAAGCTGTTAACCTAAATAGTATAAAATCAAAAATAATTCTTACAGATAATATGTCAACCGGTGAACTGCATGGGTGTAAAAGCATTTATAAATACCAGCATGGCGATGCAATTATTAATTCAATTATTAAAATACTTTCTGAGGATAGCGAAAATAGAAACTTCAATATAAAAGGGAATAAAAAAACTATATTAGCCGCAGTTTATTCTCCGGCCGGTGGCACAGGGAAAACCAGCATTGCCTTAGGGTGCAGTATTCTATGCTCCAGAGAGAACCTTTCAGTGTTTTATCTCAACCTTGAAGATATGCCTCCAATTGGTTTCTTCCCCAGTAATGATAGTAATGCAAACCTTTCAAACGTAGTTTTTCATATTAAATACAGAACAAAAAATTTCGATTTAAGGATAGAAGGCTGTAGAAGTACACATCAGGATTATGGCATTCATTACTTTGCTCCCCCGGACAGTGTAAGCGAACTGGATGAATTAAAGGATGAAGATGCACTGTTCCTTGTAGACCGCTTACAGGCTATCGGGCAATACGATGTTGTATTTATTGATATGTGCAGCAGCTTCAGCAAGAGGAACAGGACATTACTGGAAGTTTGCGACTACGTATTTTTTGTTCATATAGCCGGCAAAGTACCGGCATGCAAGGCAAGAGCATTTTCGAGGGAAATATCCATTATGATGCAGGAAGAGGATACAGCAATACCGGACAAGCTGATACCTGTGCTGAACAAATACAGATATGGGGACAACTATGACTTTGAGGGCATAGACTTATTTTCTAACAGGCCTTTTTATAATATTCCTTATATTGAGGAACTGGATGTTTTAGACAGCATAGATATGGCTGTTAACCCGGACAATGAGTTTGCAATCCAACTGGGTAGGGTGTTAAAAGCAAGCGGAATCATTTAGAAGCTTTATCATACAATTTCACAAAAAAGAGGAGATGTTAATGAACGGCCTGGATACTAAGACGCTTATTAATGAGATTAAAACTGCAATAACCGGAAACATGGACTTAAGTAAGGAATTGCCTGATGATGAAATGAAGGAGCATATAATAAAGGCAGTGTTTGAGAAATCCAGACAGTGTTATATTGATATGGGCCGCAAGCATCATATTGTAGAAGTTGTTTTTAATTCAATAAGAGGGTTGGGAATTCTTCAACCCGTATTGGATGATGAAACCGTTACTGAGATTATGCTTAACGGACACAACAATATTTTTATTGAAAGGATGGGAAAAGTTGAGAAACTGGATATAGCTTTTGAAAGCAAGGAAAAGCTGGAAGATGTTATACAGTCCATTATTTCCAGAGCAAACAGGACAGTGAATGAATACAACCCCATTGTGGATGCCCGCCTTGCAGATGGTTCCAGGATAAATGTCGTGCTGTATCCAATAGCGCTTAACGGACCAATAGTTACGATAAGGAAATTCCCCGGAAAGCCCTTGACCATTGAGCAGCTTATCAAATTCGGTTCGCTTACCGAAGAAGCGGGGGAAGCTCTTTGTTCATTGGTGAGAGCCAGATATAATATTTTTATTTGTGGAGGGACAGGCTCAGGTAAGACAACCTTTCTTAACGCCCTTTCCAATTTTATACCATCCGATGAAAGAATTATAACAATAGAAGACTCGGCAGAACTTCAGATTACAGGTATAGAAAATATTGTTCGCATGGAAACCAGAAATACAAATACCGAAGGGAAAGGAGAAATCACCATAAGGGATTTGATTAAAACATCCCTGAGAATGCGCCCTGAAAGGATTATAGTTGGGGAGGTAAGGGGGCCTGAGGCATTGGACATGCTACAGGCTATGAATACAGGCCATGATGGTTCGCTTTCAACCGGCCATGCAAATTCACCTGCGGATATGTTAAGCAGGCTGGAAACCATGGTGTTGACTGCAGCACCTCTCCCTCTGGAAGCAATAAGACAGCAAATTGCCTCGGCTATTGATATAATTATACATCTGTCCAGAATGAGAGACAAATCCAGAAAGGTACTGGAGATTACTGAAGTCACGGGTTACAGTGAAGGCAGGATTAATTTGAACAAGCTCTTTGAATTTGAAGAGCTTGAAAGCAGTTGTATTGATAAATCGGAAAGGAATGCTGTCGAAGGAGTATTAAAAAGGACAGGAAACCGGGTTGTAAATACATATAAATTTAAAAGGGCAGGCATTGCCGGGTTTTGATGCCATGGGAGGATGGGCAGGCGGCAAACGGCTGTATTGTATACGAGGTGGGATATGACTGATTATAACGTTTACAGGATGAGCATGAAGGAAAGAGTTTTTTATACTGCTGTTGCTGCAGCGGTAATTTATATTGTTTCTTACATATTCTATAGAAGTTCGGTTTTTTCTTTAATGTTATGCCCGCTTGCCCTGTTGTATCCGCGATTTAAGGTCAGGGAATTAATAGCACAGCGGAAAACTGAACTTAACATTCAGTTTAAGGATATGCTTTATTGCTTATCATCGTCACTTTCAGCAGGTAAACCTGTTGAAACAGCATTCAGGGATGTTTTGCAGGACCTCACAATATTATATCCTGACCCAAATACATGCATTATTCGGGAGGTTGAGCAAATTGTAAGAAGGGTTGAAATGAATGAAACAATAGAATCAGTTCTTATGGATTTTTCTGAAAGGTCGCATATTGATGACATTGAAAGCTTTGTAGACGTTTTTCGCACATGCAAGAGGTCGGGAGGAAACATAGTGGAGATAATAAGGAATACTTCAAACATAATCAGCGATAAAATAGAGATTAAACAGGAAATAGAAAACATTCTTGCAGAAAAAAGGCTGGAGCAGAAAGTGCTTAATGTAATGCCTCTGGCTATGATAGTACTTCTTTCAATAACTGCAGGAGACTATATACAGCCGGTTTTTACTACAGCTGGCGGCAGGGCTGCTATGAGCATATCTGCTGTATTGATTATATTAGCTTATTTTATTTCTAAAAAAATAACAGATATAAAAGTATGATAGGGGAATAGGAGGGGTTGTGCGGATGTTTGCAGCACTTCTGCTTATGGTGGGAGTTTCAATTGTGCTGTTGATGCTTTCGAAGAACAGGTATAAGGATTTATTTCAAGTTATAGACGAAAAGCAATACCCATATAAAGTTTTTTTACCAGCGGGTTTACTGATACTTGATTTTCTTGGCTACAAGTATTCAGGCAGATATGACAGGAAGCTGCTTAGCAAAGTCAGTGAGCTATATGGGCCAAGAAATGCGCGCATATATCTTAAGGTTCACTACGCAAGCAAAATAGTTTTAATACTTCTTACATTAACTCTTATATGTTTTTTCGGTATTTTTATCAAGCCCGATATTACTTTTGCATTATTCGGCTTTTGTTTGATATGTGCAGTGTTCTTACTAAGCGACAGGGAGCTGGATAAAAGGATAAAAAAAAGACGGTTTTTGATACGCATGGGTTTCCCTGATTTTCTCAATAAGCTGACCCTTCTTATTAACGCAGGAATGATAGTGTCAAAGGCGTGGGAGAAGGCTGCGGTAAGTACACCACAGGGGCCCTTGAGGGAAGAACTTAATAACACACTGGCAGATATAAAAATCGGGAAACCGGAAAGAAGAGCGCTTGAGGATTTCGCCAAGAGGTGTAAAACGCCTGAAATTACCAGGTCTGTATCAATAATTATTCAGAATTTAAGAAAGGGAGGCTTTCAAATAGTGTCATTGTTGAGGCTGCACACAAATGAATGCTGGGAAATGAGGAAAAATGCAGCTAGGAAATATGGGGAAGAAGCTTCTACAAAAATGCTTTTGCCGCTTACTCTTATGTTCCTGGCCATACTGATTATAGTGGCGGCGCCTGCAGTTTTATCAATGAGGGATATGTAGCCGGCTGAGAGGGGGTGATAGTAGTGATAAGCTTTATCAGGAGCCATTTAAAAAAAGAGGAAGGAATGGGGACAGTGGAGATTGTTATTATAATTGCTGTACTTGTCGGAATAGCATTGATTTTCCGGGATGCCATTATTGATTTTGTTACCGGTATAATGGAGAATGTTTTTGGTGACGGCACAATACCACAGGATATAGACAGTGGTTTAATCAGGGATCAAAACCGGATCAATTAGGGGAGGCTATATAAAAAAGTGGTTACTTTGGATGGAGCACTTGATTTCAGCTATGAAAGCGACTTATCCAAAAGCTATGTTGTTGCTAAGGTACTGGATAAAGACAGGATACTGGATTTCCAGGTTGAAATGCTGACCGGCAACAATATTGCTGGCATACTTAATTTTGACCTAAGATACAGTAACGGGGACACTTTTTTTTACTACGATATTACTTCAAAACTTGCTTTATCACAATATATCAGAAGAAAAACAAAAAAGGCCCATATAATTAGAATACTCGCTTCTGTTTGCGATATATTGACCAACTGCAGAGGTTATTTGCTTTCGGATAAGAATTTTCTATTTGATGGGGATTATATATTTATCAATCCTTCTACCCTCGAAGTATTTATGGTATATATCCCTATTAAAACAGAAGAGATCGCAGTAGAAAAACTAAGAAGGCTTATTTCCTATATAGCTGTGAATTCGAATAGTATGGAGAGTGAAGACTGTCATAGCGTCCTTGTACCATATAGTGAATTTTTGCAGAGGAGATGCTTTTAATACAGCAGAATTCAGCAGGTTTTTAAAAGGGCTTGCTTCCGGTAACAATGACATGGAGAACACAGAGTGCCGGAATGATCCAAATAATCTTCTAAATAAAAAGAATGAAAGGCTTGAAAAAGTCAGTGATAGCATACAAGCCGACAAAAGGGAAAAAAGTGAGAAAAGGAAAGAAGGTAAAAGTCCCAAACAAGGCAGGGTATTGTTATGTGTACTGCTGCAGGTGTTAATACTTACAGCAGTTTCCCTGGTTGTGTATATAAGTAAGCCGATACATAAAAACTCTGTTATCAACATATGCAGGTATAGGCATGATTGCGGCTGCAATTGACATGCTTGCTGTAAGATGGCTTCTTAAAGGCAGAAGGGATTCAACCCTAAAGAAACGTGAGGAAAAGCCTTTAAGGACAGCAGAAAGACACAGCAGGAAGGCGGAAAACATCGTACAAAGGAATGATACCATACTCCTTCAGGATTCCAATTGTAAATATCCTTGCTTAAAATGTCTGAGTGATGGTATAAACGAAGAAATTAAAATAACTAAATCCGGATTTGTGATAGGCAGGTTAAAGGATCAGGTTGACCATGTTATGGACAACAAGGCTGTTGGAAAGGTACATGCGGTTATTACAGAAAAAGATGGGGAATACTATATTAAAGACCTGAATTCAAGAAACGGTACTTATATAAACAACACCAGGATTGAATGCAACAAGGAATTTCCGGTCAAAAACGGCGACACAATTACGATTGCAAACAGGGACTATATGTTTATTGCCTGTACAAGGCAATAAAGCGAACTTATAGTTCTATTTTCTTTTTCACTTTCAACCGTTCAATTGCCCTTGTAAGGGCAGCTTGGGACTGGATATATTCTTTATGGCTGGTTTTATTTCTCAGCCTCTCCTCAGCTCTTTCTTTCGCAGCTATTGCCCTGTTTTCATCAATTTCATGGGGCCATTCGGCTGTGTCCACCAGTATAATGGTCCTTTCCTGCCTTACCTGCATAAAGCCTTCGGATAAAAAAGCAGTCTTCCATGCGCCGTTTTGGAGCATTTTCATTGGGCCCACTGCAACAGCAACGACCATTGGTATATGGCCATGGAGAACACCCATCTGCCCGTCCGGTGTTGTAAGCACTATCATTTCAACATCCCCCGAGTAGAATAACCTTTCAGGGGTAACTATTTCAATGTGAAAATTTGAAGCCATGAGTTAAACCTCCTGTAATTTGCTTGCTTCTTCATAAACCTCATCGATTGTTCCCTTCATATAGAAGCAGGATTCGGGGATGTTGTCCATTTTTCCGTTTACAATTTCCTTAAAGCCCCTTATTGTTTCCTTGATAGGGACATATTTCCCCGGATAACCGGTGAAAGCTTCAGCAACAAAAAAGGGCTGGGAAAGGTATCTTTGAATTTTCCTTGCTCTGTATACCAGCATTTTATCTTCCTCGGCAAGTTCATCCATCCCAAGGATAGCTATTATATCCTGCAGTTCTTTATACCTTTGCAGTATTTCTTCTACTTTTCTTGCAACGGTATAATGCTCTTCGCCTACTATTCTTGGATCCAGAATGCGTGAAGTTGACTCAAGAGGGTCAACAGCCGGGTATATACCCTGTTCCACCATTTGCCTTGAAAGGACAGTTGTAGCGTCAAGATGGGCGAATGTGGTCGCCGGCGCAGGGTCTGTCAGGTCATCAGCAGGTACATATATTGCCTGGACTGATGTAATGGAGCCTCTTTTAGTAGAGGTTATTCTTTCCTGGAGTTTACCTACTTCAGTTGCCAGAGTAGGCTGGTAACCGACGGCAGAAGGAACTCTTCCAAGAAGTGCGGAAACTTCGGAACCTGCCTGTATAAACCTGAATATGTTATCAATAAACAGGAGAACGTCCTGCCCCATTTCATCCCTGAAATACTCTGCCATGGTTAATCCTGTTAAAGCCACCCTCATCCTTGACCCTGGAGGTTCATTCATTTGTCCGAAAACCATGGCGGTTTTTTCAATTACGCCGGATTCCATCATTTCACTCCACAGGTCATTGCCTTCCCTGGAACGTTCACCAACACCTGTAAATACTGAGTAACCACCATGTTCTGTAGCAATATTTCTGATAAGTTCCTCTATCAGGATGGTTTTACCTACTCCTGCACCTCCGAAAAGTCCAATCTTACCACCCTTAGCGTAAGGAGCAAGAAGATCCACCACCTTTATACCTGTTTCAAAAACTTCAGTTACGGGTTTTTGTTCTTCAAAACCTGGAGCAGACCTGTGAATAGAAAGGTATTTTTCTGCATTTAGCTCACCGGCATTGTCAATAGGCTCTCCAAGCACATTGAAAACTCTCCCGAGTACTTCTTTTCCAACGGGAACTTTTATAGGTGAACCAGTATCTATTACATCCATACCTCTTACAAGGCCTTCCGTAAATGACATTGCAACACATCTTACCATATCATTGCCAAGATGCTGCATAACTTCAAGTACAAGTTTACTATCACCACTTACAACCTTTAAAGCGTTATATAGTTTTGGAATCTGACCACTCTCAAACCTGACATCAACAACTGGCCCAATTATTTGTATAATTTTACCAATATTTTCATCCATATTATTTTCCACCTCGTTCTGATAGTTGCATTTTATCCGTTTAGCGCTTCGGTACCTCCGATAATCTCTGAAATCTCACGGGTAATGGCAGCCTGCCTGGCTCTGTTATATTGAAGGGCTAAAGTATGCAGCATTTCATCTGCATTGGCTGTGGCATTATCCATTGCTGTCATTCTGGAACTTTGTTCGCTGGTAAAGGCTTCAACGAATGCACCATATATTATTCCTTTTACATACTTAGAAATCAGCACATCCAGGACTGCCTCGGGCGAAGGTTCATAAATAATTTTGTCTTCTATTTTGCAGGTGCCCTCCTGGGGCATATTTAATTCTTTTCTTAATTCTTTAAGGTTAATGGGAAGCAGCTTAGTAAATACCGGTTGAAGCCTGACCGTAGAATGCATTAATGTGTAAACCAAATATATTTCATCCAGTTCACCATTTTTAAATTTATCTATAAATGTTTCAGCTATATCCCTTGCTCTGTACAATGTCGGATCTTGAACAGGATAGTCAAAGCTAGGGTCGACATTATAGCTCTTTTTGGTAAAATAGTATCTCCCGATGTAGCCGGCAACGAAAAGGGTTGCCTTAGGGCTATCCTTCAATTTTTCTTCGGTCAGTTTTATTATATTGTGATTGTATCCGCCGGAAAGGCCTTTGTCTCCGGAAAGCACGATTAACCCCTTTTTACTGTCTTCCTTGCTATGTCTTTCTTCAAAGAAAGTACTTTTGATACTATCACTGTGTGTGAGAATATCTACAATAGTTAATTTAACCTTGTCATAGTAGGGAAGGGTCTGGTCAAGAAGCCTTCTTGCCTTCTTCAGCTTTGCGGCTGATATTAGCTTCATAGCCTGGGTAATCTGTCTGGTTTCCTTTATACTTTTCATTCTTGTTTTTATTTCATTTATGTTAGCCATAATATCACCGCTGTTATTTCTCTTCTTTATTATTAGCGTTCAGCCCAAATGTTTCAAAATAATACTCCTTGAAATTCTGTATTCCTTCTCTAAGAAGCTCTTCAGCAGCGGAGGTAAGCTCGCCGGTTTCCGCAATGCTTTTTCTTACCTGAGGGTAATGGTCTCGCATATATTTAATAAGTTCGCTGTTAAATCTTTTTACTTCTTTTACAGGTATATCCATTAAAAATTTATTTGTAGCTGAAAATAATATTACTACCTGGTCTTCAACATCCAGGGTAGCGTGCTGGGGCTGTTTGAAGGTTTCGGTAAGCCTTTCACCCTGAATCAGCTTATCCCTTGTGGCCTTGTCCAGATCTGAACCGAACTGGGCAAATACTGCCAGCTCCCTATACTGTGCAAGGTTTACCCTAATAGGCCCTGATACCTTTTTCATAGCCTTAACCTGAGCCGCACCTCCAACCCTGGAAACCGACAGTCCAACATTAATTGCAGGCCTTTGGCCGGCAAAGAACAGTTCTGTCTCCAGGTAGATCTGACCATCGGTAATGGATATGACATTTGTTGGTATATAGGCTGAAACATCGCCTACAAGAGTCTCAACTATGGGCAGGGCGGTAAGAGAGCCTCCCCCCATGTCATCACTTAACTGGGCTGACCTTTCAAGCAGCCTGGAATGAAGATAAAAAACGTCACCCGGGTAAGCTTCCCTTCCGGGCGGCCTTCTCAACAGCAGGGACATAGTTCTGTATGCAACAGCATGTTTGGACAGGTCGTCATATACAATTAGCACATCCCTGTGGTCGTTATACATAAACTCTTCTGCCATGGCACATCCAGCATAAGGGGCAATATACTGGACAGTAGACATTTCACTGGCAGTAGAGGAAACGACAATAGTATAATCCATTGCACCAAATTCTTCCAGCTTATTTACAATTTCTGCAACTGTAGAGGATTTTTGACCGATTGCCACGTAAACGCAAAGGACATTCTTGCCCTTCTGGTTTATTATTGTATCAACAGCAATGGTAGTTTTCCCTGTCTGCCTGTCTCCAATTATGAGTTCCCTTTGCCCTCTGCCTATGGGTATCATGGAGTCGATAGCCATTATACCCGTCTGAAGGGGTCTGCTGACAGGTTTTCTTTCTATTATCCCTGGAGCAATAAATTCTATTGGCCTGTATTTATTTGTGACAATTTCGCCTTTTCCGTCCAGAGGTTCCCCCAAAGGATTTACCACCCTTCCAAGCAGGTTTTTGCCAACTGGGACTTCAACAGTCCTTCCTGTACGTTTAACCTGGGAACCCTCGGTTATGCCTTCTTCGTTACCAAGGAGTACACATCCTACATTATCTTCTTCCAAGTTAAGTGCCATACCGTAGACACCATTTTCAAATTCCAGCAATTCACTGTACATACATTCGTCAAGCCCATATATCCGGGCAATACCGTCTCCAACCTGCATCACACGGCCTACATCGGCTGTTTTTGAGCTGAATTCATACCTTTCAATTTGCTGTTTAATTATTGAGCTTATTTCATCCGGCCTAAGATCCATCTACCTTTCACCTCATAAATCTACTTCTTTTAACATTTCCTTTAACATTTCTATTTTGCTGACAATTGTTGCATCGATAATCTTATCTCCAATTTTAATTTTAATCCCCCCAATAAGGTTTTTGTCAATCCTAATATCAGCCTTAACCGATGCAGCATTATATATTTTCCTGTATTTATCCTTTATTCTTTCAACCTGCGAATCCCCTAACGGGAAAGCAGAGTATATTGTAATATTCAAAATATTACGTTTTTTATCTGCAATACTGCTGAACTCTTTTACAATACCTGGTAAGTGCTTTATCCTTTTTTTATCCAATAGAAGCTTCAGGAAGTTTTTAACATCAGAAGACACATTCTGGTTGAATAGTTTTTCTATTGTTTCCTTTTTTATATTTGCGTGGATTTTCATATTCAACAAAAAAGCCTTCAGTTCGGTGTGTTTCTGATATATGTCCGACACCTTATAAAGTTCCGTTTTGTACTGCTCTACCCGGTTTCTTTCAAACGCAAGATTGACAAGCGCTTCCGCATATCGTATTTCAACAAGTGACATTATGCTACACCCGTTTCATCAATGAATTTTTCCACCAGTTTCCGGTTGCTTTCTGTGTCCATGTTTGTTTCCACTAGTTTTGTAGCTGCAGCCAGCGCCATGCTGGCAACCTGGTTTTTAATGCCTTTAATCATTTCTACTCTCTCTTTTTCAACCACATCTTTTGCTTTGCCTATTATTTCCTGGGCTTCCTGTTTTGCCTGTTTAATTATTGCATCATATTGCTTGTCGGCTCTGTCCCGGGCTTCATTTATAATCTTCTCACACTGCCTTTTTGCTTCCTTGAGATGGGCTTCATAGGCCTTTTTTAACTCTTCGGCTTCAGCCTTGCTTCTTTTAGCATTATCTATGTCGTCCCTGATAGATTTTGCCCTTTTTTCCATGAACTCAGTTACAGGCTTAAATAAAAACTTTTTCATAATCAGGTACAAAACAGTCAGGTTTATTATTACAAATATGAATGTAGGAATGTTCAATTCCAGCACAACCATCATCCTTCCATGTTTCCCGCATATATGTTATATGTCTGGAGCAAACTGCCAAGTCGCAGGCAGCTCTCGACATTGTATAATCCCATTAGCGGAAGGTAAAACGATTACATGCCTTCCGCATGTTTGAGAGCAATATATTTCGATACCGAAATATTGTAGCGCTATTTTGTAAAAATCAAAAGTAATGACACGACCAGAGCATATATGGCGGTTGCCTCAACCAGGGAAGCCCCCAGGATTAAAATCCTTAAAATCTTGTCAGCCGCTTCAGGCTGTCTTGCTGTTGATTCTATAGCCTTTATTGTTGACCTGCCAATAGCAATTGCTGCTCCAAGTCCTGCACCTAATACTACTAAACCAGCTATCAAGACAATTATTATTTCCGAACCCATGCTTTCACCTCCTTACTCTACAGCCTCAGCCATATATAGTGTTGTCAGGAAAACAAATACAAATGCCTGCAAAATACCGTCAAACAGGTCAAAGTATATACTCAGTCCCGCTGGTATAATTAACGGTATTGTCAGGTATAAAAGCTCCATTATGATAAATGCCCCCAGCACGTTGCCAAAAAGACGAAAAGACAGGGACAATATCCTTATAAAGTTTTCTATTATTTTCATGGGGAGCATCAATGCTACGGGTTCAATATAACTCCTTAACCAACCCGAAACCTTTTTAATCTTGATGCCGCCATAGGCTACCATGACAACAGACATGAAAGCCAGCGCCACAGTAACATTTAAATCCTTTGTAGGCGGTTTTATAGTAACTGGAGGAAGGTGCTTAAAAACTTCCCAGTGTGTAAGTTCATATAACTGCTCCCATTCCGGTATAATACTGAAAATTGAAATTGAGTTTGATACTATCAGGAAAATAAACACAGTACCAAGGTATGGTGCAAAGACAGCCCAATGTTGTCCTATTGTACTTTTGACAAAGGAATTTATGGTGTCAACAATAATTTCAATGAAATTCTGCTTTCCTTCAGGAATGGTTTTCATTTTTCCGGTAAAGAAAACAGAGAACACTATTAATACCGCCATAATTATCCACATCACCACAACTGAATCAGTGACTGATACCCTGTAACCGAACAGTGTAAAACTGAATATTTCTTTGGCATATAATTCACTTACCAATTCCTTTCCAAGCTCCATACCTACCACCTTATTACCGGAAGTTATTGTTTGAAATACCAAGTGCCTCGGTTATTCCATTTATTGCTATAACTGCTGGGGCAGTCAGAATACCTGACACAGTCCCGGCAAACAACCAAATATTTAACTTTATTGAAATAGCAAGCAGCACTATCAGCCCGGTCATACTGCCTATTGTAATTAAAAGCAGAATATGTACCGCTATCGGTTTACTGTTTTTTGACAATAGAGAGGAAAAAGAATACTCAATTAAACCAAACCTTAATCCAGAGTATAATGTCCCGGCAGTAAGACCTGTCAGAGCATACCACCTTTCCCTCACAAGCAGCAAGTCCAGCACAACCAACAAAGTATACAGTATTATTATCCGTTTAACAATAAAATACCTCAGTTTGCTCCTTGCCAATACTTAATATCCCCAATACATTACATATTCATTAAGGCCTCAATAAGCCCCGTATGAACACACACAAGAGGCTTTAAATCATTATCTAAAGCCTCCTCTGCAAAAAAAAACTATAAAGTTAAATATATCACAATGTTCAGTAATATTCAAGTATAATTCTTTTACAGTTTTACAGAAATAATGAGAAAACTATACATCCCAAACCGGATAAAACTCTGAAGGTTTATTCGAACTAATTTTGTAACTGTACAGCAGGGAATCAACTATTCTTTTTGAGGCCTGACCGTCACCATAGGGATTTACTGCTTTAGCCATACGGTTGTACTCTTTACTGTCTTCAATCAATTCTTGAGCCAATTGAATAATTGAGCTTTTGTTGGTTCCGGCAATTTTTACAGTTCCTGCTTTTACAGCTTCCGGCCTTTCTGTTTCATTTCTGAGCACAAGAACAGGTTTTCCCAGGGAAGGGGCTTCCTCCTGTAATCCGCCCGAATCGGTCATTATAAGGTATGAGCGTGCCATAATATTATGCATATCCTGTACATCAACAGGATCAATCAGATGGATTCTATTGTGCCCTCCAAGTATCCTTCTTGCCGTTTCCTGCACTACAGGGTTGAGATGGACTGGGTAAACGACTTTTATGTCATCATAATTGTTTACAATATGAAGCAAGGCTTCGCAGATATTTTCAAGGGGGCGGCCCAGGTTTTCCCTGCGGTGTGCTGTTACGGTGATAACTCTGCAATTGGTGTAGTCCAGCCCCTGAAGCATTCTGTCTTTAAATACATAGTCCTCTCTGACCGTTGTTTTTAACGCATCAATAACCGTATTTCCAGTTACATATATAGATGATTCTCTGACCCCTTCACGAAGAAGGTTTTTTTTGTTTGCTGACGTTGGAGCAAAGTGCAGATCACACAGGGCACCTGTGAGTTTTCTGTTCATTTCTTCAGGGTAGGGGAAGTATTTGTCATAAGTTCTAAGACCTGCTTCCACATGTCCTATACTTATTTTTTTATAAAAAGCAGCAAGGCTTCCTGCAAAAGTTGTTGTGGTGTCGCCATGGACAAGAACAATATCCGGATTGACCTCATCAAGTACGCTGCTCATGCCTTCAAGCACGTTTACAGTGATGTCGGCCAGAGTTTGCCTGCTTTTCATTATATTGAGGTCAAAGTCGGGTTGTATGTTAAATATTTCTAAAACCTGATCCAGCATTTGACGGTGTTGTGCGGTTACACATACAATGGAATCTATATGCCCCCATTTTTCCAGTTCCTTTACAAGGGGCGCCATTTTAATTGCTTCCGGCCTTGTTCCAAATATAGTCATTACCTTAAGCTTTGCCAATTTTATTTCTCCTTAAGAATTTTTCGGACTTTTTATTTTATTTATAACAATGTTAAGATGGGTGTCTTCACTGTTATTCTCTGATTTATCATAATTGTTATCTTCTTCCCTGTTTATCTCGTTCATGTATTTTGCTCCGCCAATAATGAATATGGATACTGACAAAAGAAGTATAATTGCGCTTAAAGCCCCTCTGTTTGCCAGAACAATAGCACAAAGTCCCAGTGCACCGCTGGCAGTATACAGCACTAAAACTGACTGTTTATGGCTTAATCCCATATCTATCAGCCTGTGGTGCAAATGCCCCCTATCAGCTTTTATTGGTGATTTACCGTTCAACAGCCTTCTGAGCACTGCAAAGGCTGTGTCAAAGAGCGGCAGCCCAAGGATCAGCAAAGGTATGGCTATAGACATGGCAGCGTAGGATTTAAGTGTGCCGTGTATAGTTACAGCAGCCAGAGTAAACCCGAGGAAGGTTGCTCCCGTATCTCCCATAAATATTCTTGCAGGATGGAAGTTAAAGGGGAGAAACCCCAATGATGAACCTGCAAGAGATATTGTTATGATTGCGGCAAAAAGAGCAACAGGCTCACTTATGTCTGTCCTCATGATAGATATAAAAAACAGTGAGAGGGAACATATGGATGAAACGCCTGCAGCAAGGCCGTCAAGGCCATCTATCAGGTTGACCGCATTTGTTATCCCGACTATCCATATTATAGTAAGCGGGTAGGATATGTAAGGTTCCAGATATGAGTAGCCACCAGGTACAAAGGGGTTGGTAATGCTTTCAATTCTGGTGTCTGAAAGCAGCATTACCACCAGCGCGGCAGCAATTTGGAACAGCAGCTTTATTTTTGCATTAATCGGCTTTATGTCATCAGCTATTCCTACTGCCAATATTATGGATACCCCCGCAAGAAGTCCTATCAGCTGGGCATCAAATCCAAACCCATCCGTACTCACTACATTGAACAGGATGGAAACCAAAAAACCGCATACAATAGCAAGGCCGCCGAGCCTTGCGACAGGTTTTTTATGCATTCTCCTGCCATCTTTTGGAACGTCAACCGCACCAACAACCACAGCCAGCTTTTTTGCTATCGGTGTGGCTGAAAACGCAACAATAAAAGATAAAATCCCTGTTATGATAAATGTCATAAAATATTCCATAAAATTCTCCGGATCCAATAACACAAGAACACCCTCTTAAAATTGCTTTTAGAATTATTCTTGTCAAATAAATACATTAAAATTCATATTGTCATAATATAAATACTATTTCCATTATTTTATTTCCACTACTTCAATACCGCTTTCTTCAAGCAGGTTCATAGACAATTCGTCCGGGTACGAACCCTTGAAGACAATCCTTTTGATTCCTGCATTTATTGCCATTTTTGCACATAAAACACAGGGCTGGTGAGTTACATAAAGAGTGCCGCCATTAATACTGGTGCCGGAGTAAGCAGCCTGCACAATTGCATTCTGCTCAGCATGTATTGCCCTGCATAATTCGTGCCTTTGACCGGATGGTATGCCCATTTCCTCCCGCATACACCCTATATCAAGGCAGTGTTTGCAGCCGGAAGGAGCGCCGTTATAACCGGTGGACAGTATGCGCTTATCCTTGACAATTAATGCGCCAACCTGACGTCTTTTACATGTGGAACGGGTTTTGACAAGTTCCACTATTTGCATAAAATATTCATCCCATGACGGCCTCATATAATTCACCCCAAAGAGTTAACATAGTAATTGTGCGAGCTGATTTAACCAGGGCGGCACATTACATAATTATATACGTAAAACCGGTTGTTTTGTTCCGGATATTTATTTTGTTCCAAATAGCCGGTCTCCAGCATCGCCCAGGCCGGGTACGATATAAGCATGGTCATTTAGCTTTTCATCTACTGCAGCACAGTATATTCCCACATCAGGATGATCCTTGTTAATTCTTTCAATACCAGCTTTTGCAGCTATCAAACACATAAGCTTAATGTTTTTAACCCCTCTGTCCTTGATAAACCTAATGGCTGCTGACGCTGACCCTCCAGTAGCAAGCATGGGGTCCAGGACTACCATATCCCTTTCCTCGGCATCAACAGGCAGCTTGCAGTAGTACTCTACCGGTTCAAGGGTTTCAGGATCCCTGTATAGCCCTATATGTCCTACCTTTGCCATTGGAAGAAGGTTAAGCATTCCATCAACCATTCCAAGGCCAGCACGTAAAATGGGTACTATTCCAAGTTTTTTGCCTGATATAACTTTAGTCCGAGCAATACCTATAGGAGTTTCAATCTCAACCTCCTTTAAAGGCATGTCTCTGGTTACCTCATAACCCATTAACATAGCTATTTCAGACACCAATTCCCTGAATTCCTTGGTGTTTGTGTTTTTATCCCTAAGAAGGGAAATCTTATGTTGGATTAACGGATGATCAAAAACAAAAGTATTTTTCAAATGGCATACCCCCGATTACTTTAAATATTTTTTTTCAATATCAGAAATTTTATTAACTCTTATCGCATGCCTTCCCCCGGTGAATTCCGAATTGAGCCATGTTTCAACAATTTCAAGTGCCAGGCCCGGACCTAATACCCTTCCTCCAAGAGCCAAGATATTTGCATTATTGTGCTCCCTGCTCATTCTAGCCGTGAAACAATCGGTGCACAGGGCAGCCCGTATTCCCGGAACCTTATTTGCAGCCATGGATATGCCCAGGCCGGTACCGCAAATTATTATTCCTTTCTCACATTCACCATCTTTTACAGCTTCTGCGACAGCAAGTCCGTAGTCAGGATAATCAACCGAAGTAGTGCAGTCGCATGTGCCAAAATCTTTTACTTCATACTGCTTGTCCTTCAAGTATTTAATAATCTGCTCCTTTAATTCATAGCCACCGTGGTCGCTTCCAATTGCTATCATTTTATCATCCTCCAGTTGCTTATTATTATAACATACAGCTTAATATTATAACACATAGGATTTTATATATATATATAATAGAAAGGAAAAGTAGTGTCCATACTCTTTATTCTCTGAACTTTTCAGCAAGCATATCCACCGCAGCCTTAATTTCTGCTGCGCATTTCCTGTAGACATCCTCAGACATACCGAAGGGATCGGTTATGTCAGTACCTTTTCCCTCCGTAACGTACTCCTTAAGAGTGTGTATTTTTGAACGGTAGTGGGGGAAAGCCCTAATCAGGGCGTCCTTGTGGTGCCTGGTCATGGTAAGGATAAGAAAAGCATTATCTATATCTTCTACTGTAACGCTTCTAGAACGGTGAAGATCAAGGTGGATACCCCAATGCTCCTTCATGACATATATTGAATTCTCACTTGCGGGCATCCCGTTTATAGCAGCTATACCTGCCGATGAAGCTGAGAACCTGCCTGCTAGTTTACAATCTTCTTTTATGACTGAGTTAAAGAAAGCTTCGGCCATAGAACTTCTGCAGGTGTTACCCGTACATATAAATAAAATCTTTTTCACTCTTATCCGCCCGTCCTTCCTGTCAACTGTTAGACATTAGCAATTAACTGCCTGATCACGCTTTTATTATATTGTACCCTGCGGCTTTGTTCAACCTGTTCATTATTGCAAGGCCGATTCCGTTATTATCAATTGACTCCGCCAATATTACATCAACATTTTTTCTGTCCAGTTCCCTCAGGCTCCGGAACAGGCTGGAAGCTATTGATTCCGGATGGTTTCTGTCTCCCAGGGAAATAACATTATCAAAATTATATAAGCCTTTCGTCTGTTCGGTTGCAAGTACCCCAGCGTTAATGCCTTCCAGTGAATACTGCCTGATCATCATATTGACTTTGTTTACAACTGCTGTAATGTTGCCTTCCACAATAATAACCTGCGCTTTTGGCGAATAGTGGGTATACTTCATTCCAGGAGACTTTGGAGCATTCATTTGAGTGGTATCCAAGTTTAATGCAGTTTCAATGCTCACTTCCTTTAGTTCTCCTTTCAGCTGCTCATATGTTGTCCCGCCCGGCCTCAGGATGACAGGAGGGTGGCTGGTCAAATCAAGTACTGTGGATTCCAGGCCTACAGAAGTACTGCCTGCATCAATAATAATGTCCACCTTTCCCATGAGGTCTTCAATTACATGACCGGCAACTGTTGGACTGGGCCTTCCGGAGGTATTGGCACTGGGAGCAGCTATGGGAAGTCCCGACAGCCTTATTAGCGCTAATGCAACCGGGTGGGATGGCATTCTCACAGCAACAGTGTCCAGGCCTGCAGTAATTAGCTGTGGCACTTTATTTGATTTTGGCATTATCAGTGTAAGGGGGCCGGGCCAGAACTTGTCCGCCAGCCTGTCAAATTCCGGAGGCAGAAGGCTTACCAAATCCTTCACAGTGTCTTTCCCTGCTATATGTACTATCAAAGGGTTGTCCGCCGGCCTTCCTTTAGCCTCGAAAATATTTTTAACTGCTTGTTGGTCCAGGGCATTTGCTCCAAGGCCGTATACAGTCTCGGTAGGAAAAGCCACAAGTCCGCCTGATTTTATAACACAGGCGGCATGTCCCATTCTTTCCATATCGATATTCTGTGGATCTATTTGAAGAATTTCTGTTTTCAATTTAAATGCACCTTCTAATTACATATTGATACTATTATACCACAAAGGAGGCCTAAAACATTACCCACTGATGAAAGCCTGCCCAGGTAAATTTTTTTTGATTCGGGAACCAGCTCGGCATAGACAATATACAGCATTGCTCCTGCTGCGAACCCAAGGCACAGTGAGATAATATGGCTTGATATTCTGCCCAGGGCTGCACCAATGGCAGCACCTAAACCCATAGGGACACCCGAAAGAATAGTATAAGACAGAGCCTTTACTCTCGAAAATCCCCCTCTTCTCATAGGCATAGCCATGGCAATGCCTTCAGGTATATCATGTATTATTATTACAGCTGTAATAGTAAATCCAAGGCTGAAAGATGCCTCAAACCCGGAACCAACCGCTAATCCCTCCGGGAAATTGTGAAGGGCAATTCCTACTGCCATAAGGATTCCGGTTCTAAGCAGGCTCGAACTGCCATACCTTTTTAGCATGTGGACAGATTTATTAATTATTTCTTCAATTATAATAATAGCCAATACTCCAAGAAGAAGGCCTGTTAAAGAATATGCTATTCCTCCCAGCTCAAATGCTTCTGGCAGGAGCTTGAAGCATACTACCGCAGTCATCAGCCCTGCAGAAAACTCCAGGATAAAGCTCAGGAAGCGGTTGCCAATATTGCCTGTCAGAATGGCTATCAGGCCGCCCAGGCCGGTTCCGGTTATGCCCGATACCAAACCGAAAAGAGCTACTCTTAATAAATTTTCCATTACATCCTCCCATAAGTGACTTATCATATTTTTATTCACCGGGAGGTGCCATTATAACTATTGGTTGCCGCTAAGCTTCCTGCTTTGCTCATCTGTAATAAGAGAATCAATTATTTCATCCAAATCACCGTTCAGTATTTCATCAATCCTATACAGGTTAAGGCCTATTCTGTGGTCTGTAATCCTGCGCTGGGGATAATTATAAGTCCTAATCCTTTCACTTCTGTCCCCTGTCCCCACCTGGCTCCTTCTTTCCTGTGCCAGCTCGGAATGCTGCTGCTCCTGCATAATTTCATAAAGCTTGGATCTGAGAACTCTCATAGCCTTTTCCCTGTTCTTGTGCTGTGACCTTTGATCCTGGCAGGTTACTACAATCCCTGTGGGCATATGGGTTATCCTTATTGCTGATTCGGTCTTGTTAACATGCTGTCCTCCGGCTCCGGATGCCCTATAAGTGTCTATTTGCAGATCAGAGGGGTTAATATCAACATCAACATCCTCAACCTGGGGAAGAACAGCAACAGTAACGGTAGAGGTGTGTATTCTTCCGCTTGATTCTGTTGCAGGAACTCTCTGTACCCTGTGTACGCCGCTTTCATACTTCAGCCTGCTGTAGGCACCGTATCCATCGATAGAAAACACAACTTCCTTAAATCCACCTATTTCGGTTGGATTGGAATCAAGCATCTCCAGCTTCCATCCTTTAGCCTCGCCGTATAATGAATACATCCTGAAAAGAACGCCTGCAAAAAGGGCAGCTTCTTCTCCTCCTGCTCCGGCACGGATTTCCATAATAACACTTTTTTCGTCATTGGGGTCCTTCGGTATAAGCAAAATCTGAAGTTGATCCTGCACCTTCTGGATTTTATCCTCTGCTTCCGCAAGCTCCATTTCAACCATTTCACGGAATTCTTTATCCAGTTTGTCATTTAAAAGCTCTTTGGCTTCGGAAATATCGTTTTTTATTTTTTTATATTCCCTGTACTTAAGCACAATTTCTTCAAGATTGGAGTGTTCCTTCATAAGCTTAGTGTATTCTTCCTGGTTGGATATAATATCCGGATCACTCAGTTTAAGATTAAGCTCCTCATATCTATTCTCTGTAGATTCCAGTTTATCAAACATTTTACACCTCTGAGCACTCTTAAATTCACGTTTGTATATTATAGCACAAAATATTTTTATAATCTATAAACTCTAAAGATCTGGGCTTATTTTCCATGTATGGCCCATATTGTTCCATGGACTGATATTCTGGGTCTAAGAGGCTGTAAATTCAACCTTTGTGTCAAATCAAACTCAACAAACAGCCTCTATAGTCTCTTCACAATATCCATTCCATAATCTGGGGCATAAAAAGAATATGCATCTTAAAGTTCACGCCGTCCCTCCAATGCTTTGGCAAGAGTTATCTCGTCTGCGTACTCAAGGTCTCCGCCTATCGGGATGCCGTGCGCTATTCTTGAGGTTTTTATGCCAAAGGGCTTTAAAAGCTTTGAAATGTACATTGCGGTAGCTTCGCCCTCAATATTTGGGTTTGTGGCTAATATGACTTCTTTGACACCGCCCTGTCTGATTCTTGCCAGTAAGTCCTTTATCTTTATATCGTCGGGGCCTATGCCTTCCATAGGCGAGATAGCGCCATGAAGAACATGGTATAAACCCTTAAATTCCCGGGTCCTTTCCATTGCAACCACATCCCTGGGATCCTCAACGACACATATCAGTGAAGGGTCACGTGCAGGATTACTGCAAATGCTGCAGGTATCAGTATCTGTAAGGTTGTTGCAAAATGAGCAGTATTTTATTTTCTGTTTTGCTCCAATGATTGCATTTGCAAGGCTTCTAGCCTTTTCTTCAGGAAGGGTTAAAACATGGAAAGCTAGTCGCTGCGCTGTCTTATGTCCTACGCCCGGAAGTTTTTCGAATTCTTCTATTAGTTTTGCAATAGGGGCTGCAAAGAAACCCATCTATTTCACCTTTTTCTTGTGTATACTTCAGGGGCGGCAATTCTTCCGCCCCCTTAAGATTTTTATATGCTTACAGAAAATATTATTGTTTGTCTGTAAAAACTTCTATACTGCAAGTGCTAGAACATGCCCGGCATTCCGCCAAGGCCGCCGGTTATCTTTGACATTTCCTGACTGGCCATTTCATCTGCTTTTCTCAAAGCCTCATTAACTGCAGCCATAATCAGATCCTGAAGCATTTCTACATCGTCAGGGTCAACCACTTCAGGTTTGATAATGATTTCCTTTATTTCTTTCTTACCTGATGCTACAACTTTTACAGCTTCTCCGCCTGCGGTAGCTTCAACCGTCATTTCTTCAAGTTCTTCCTGGAGTTTTGCCATGTCTCTCTGCATCTTCTGGGCTTGCTTCATCAGGTTACCCATGTTTGCACCGCCAAAACCTCCACGGAATCCGCCTTTTGCCATAGTTTTACCTCCTAATCCAGACTACGGTTTTCTACGATTATTATATAGTAATTCACCCGGTATATACAAGTATTTTGCTAAATTAACCTTTTATGCTGATTTATTCCGGTTGCTGAAAGCTATCCATCAATGATGTTTAATGGTGTATCAAGAGTCTTTGCAAGTTTTTGTGCCTTGACAAGCAAATCGTCTTTTTCTTTAACAGGCTGTTTTTTTTCACCGAGTGAAAAACTGTCTTCATCAAAACACCTTACTTCTATATCCCTGCCGCATTTCTTACTTAGGATGCTTTGAAGTACTTCAATGTTTTCAGCTTTTGAAACATTCATCCTGATAAAACTTTTGTCTGGGCTAAATACTATACCCAAAGCCCCGTTATCCAATTCGACAGCCTTCGCATCCTTAAGGAATGTGCATAAAGCCATTTTGCCCATATTTTTAAGTTCCCCAATCAAGTCATCCCAATAGTACGGGCTGCTTTGCCCAATTATGGATTTTCCCTTATTTGGTTCAGTCTTGCATTCGCTTTTTTGGGATGTTTTTGTGCCCCGGTTCTGTCCAGGTATAGGTTCTGAGGGAGATGGCGCTTCTGCAAAACTGCTGCTGTTTATTTTTCTCTCAAGGGCTGCAAGCCTTTCCAGTATGCTATTGTTATCCTCACTTACATAGTTCTCACATATCCTCACCAGTGATACTTCTAAAAGTATTCGTGGATGGGAGGACCATTTCGCCTCTGACTCAAGAGATGAAAGCTCTTTAATAATATATATTATTTCTTCCTGGCTTATATTTGCAGATTGTTCCTGCATCACTCCAAGAAGTTCGCCAGAGACTTGAACAATATCACAGGGGTTTTTACTGAGCTTGCATACCAGGAGGTTCCTATAATAGAAGATCAGGTCGGCTAAAAACTGGATAATATCCTTACCGGACATAATCAGCTTATCAACCAAAGAGAACAGCATATCAATGTCCTTTGTGTTTATAGCATTAATAAAATCGACTATAAATGAGTCATTGACTATGCCAGCTATGGATAATACATCATCATAGGAAATTTCCCTGCCGCTAAGGGACATACACTGATCCAGAAGGCTGATGGCGTCTCTGAGCGCCCCATCTGCCAGCCTCGCTATTAACCCTGCAGCTTCCTTATGAAGTACAATGCCCTGAGCTTCGGAGATTTTATTGAGTCTGCCGACAATGCTTTCTTGAGTGATTCTCCTGAATTCATACTTCTGGCATCGTGATAAAATTGTTACAGGAAGCTTATGGGGCTCAGTTGTTGCAAGTATAAACACCACGTGACCAGGAGGCTCTTCAAGGGTTTTAAGCAAAGCATTAAAAGCTCCCTGGGAAAGCATATGAACCTCATCAATTATATACACTTTGTATTTTGCCCGGGAAGGTGAGTAAATTACTTCTTCACGGATTTCCCTTATATTGTCCACACTGTTGTTTGAAGCGGCGTCAATTTCTATCACATCCAGAATGGTGCCTGATAAAATACCCCTGCAAACTTCACATTCATTACAGGGATTACCATCCTGTGGATTCAAACAATTTATTGCCCTGGAGAGTATTTGAGCCATAGTGGTTTTACCTGTACCTCTGGTGCCACAAAATAAATAGGCATGCACAATATGCCCTGTAGTTATACTATATTTCAGAGTTTTAACAACATGCTCCTGTTCAACTATATCCTCAAATACAAGAGGCCTCCATTTCCTGTAAAGTGCTTTGTATGACATATAAACTCCTTGTTTTGAACTAATAATATTAACAACAGTATATCAAAATAGTACATACAAAAAAAGACCGTCAAGGTCTTTATTTATGTATTGAATGGCCGTGCACCTACCTTCGACTTACTGCTACAAGCGTTACCAACGTAGTTAACTCTAACCAGGCAACCCTGCGGCACACGGAATGGCTTGCTTACCGTTGCTTCCTTCCGGACCTGGCGGGGTTCACAAGTTTCCGTTGCGCAGGACCCAGTTTTCATTGCCACTTGCGAAGGGCAGACCTTACAACAGTAAAGCCTATGGCAGGAATTCAACCCTGCTACAGCGGATTGCAGGACCAGGGCACCGCTACCTCCCCATCTAGCACGGCCAAATATTGATTTTTGTAATTCTTCTAGAGTTACCTACTTATTATACTTAAAAAGAAAGAGCTTATCAAGAGAAAAATCTGGATAGGCCAGTAGGAATCAAAAAAATATAAAAAAAAAGCACCTGGTATAAAATATTAATAATTCCTAAATTAAATATCGGTGCTTTCCATTTAAAATAAACCCATCTAAAACCAATAATCGTTCTATGTTAAAAGGAGGAACAAAAATGAAAAAAATTAGTATTATTGGCTGTGGCAATTATATTATACCACAATTTTCTAATAGTGAATATTAAAACTTTATGACAAATTTAAATAAAAAATGAACAAATCACAATAGAATGATAGGATACTCATTCACTGGAACCGGGATGTAAGCTTATAATACAAATAATTAAAAAATACAAAAGATCCAAAGAAAGAGCAATGAATCTAAAAGATGTGTGGTTTATAAGCTGATAAACTGTAGATATAATGTTCTTAGGTGTAAATCTCGGGAGGTAGGATAAGAAAATGTGAAGGAGGAAGAATAAATGGTCACAAGAAAAGCTAGTAAAGCATTGGTGTTGTTTATTGCAGTAATATTCCTTTTCTCAGCATTAGTAGGCTGCGGTTCAAAGCCTGCTGCACCTTCGTCTGGTGAAAACCAAAAATCGGAAGGTAGCCAAACATCTGGTACAGCTTCGGAAGCAGCAGACCAATCTGTGCCTAAACCAACTGATCCTTTTGACTATTCAACAGCGAAAATTGACTGGAGGCAAAAAGAAGGATCAACCATTAGACTTATGTTTTCAAAACATTATTTTACCGATGGTATACAAACTCTATTACCGGAATTTGAGGAGCTAACAGGTATAAAGGCTCAATTTGAAGTATTTCCTGAGTCAGAATTTTGGAATAAAATGCTCATAGAGTTTAATGCTGGTTCAAATCCTCCGGATGCTTTTATGTTAAACTATAATGTTGTTTCTCAATACCACGAGGGTGGTTGGGTTGAACCATTACAGAAGTATATAGACGATCCAAATTTAACTGACCCGGAGTGGTATGATTTCGATGATTTTATGACTACTGCTATTGATTTCGGAACATATGCTGACACTTTCTATGGATTTCCTGTAACAGGGGAGTGGCAGGTATTATTCTACAGAAAAGACCTTTATGAGGAGAAAGGCTTGAAAGTGCCGGAAACCATGGAAGAACTGTACAATAATGCCAAAGCACTTAATGGCGATGGAATATCAGGTATTGTTAACAGATGTGCTAGAGCATCTGCTGCATTCTGGCCGTGGGGCGGATTCGTAAGGACATATGGCGGATATTGGGTTAGCCCTGACGGGGAGGTACAGCTTACTTCCGATCCTGTGGTTAAAGCTACAGATATGTATGTTAAGTTGTTAAAGGATTGCGGGCCTACAGGTGTTGTGAATTATACATGGTATGAGGCATTAACAGACTTCCAGCAGGGAAAGGCAGCACATTTCATAGATTCCAGCGGATTTATGGAATTGCTTGAGAATCCAGAAAAATCAGCAGTTGCTGGTAAAGTAGGATATGCTCTGATGCCGAGTGCTGAGAGTGGGAAAAATGCAGTGCCGAATGTGAACCACTGGATGCTTGGTATGGGTAAACAATCAAAGAATAAAGAAGCTGCTTACCTGTTCCTGCAATGGGCAACTTCAAAGAAAGTAGGCAAGGTGATTGCAATAAACAACGGCACAGCAGCCAGAAATTCCTTGTGGACCGATCCGGAATTTGTGGGTAAATATCCTGAGGACTGGGTAAAAGTAAGTATCGACAGTTCACCTATATCTGATAAACTAGCTATTCCGCAGATTAAAGAGACAGGTGAGATAGGAGAATATTTGGAAATTGCACTCAATGAAATATACGGTGGAAATAAGACTGTAGCTGAAGCGTTAAAAGAAGCAGAAGATAAAACCAAAAAAGCGCTTGGCAAATAGCAGTAATCACAAAAGCCAGTCTAACAGCTGGCTTTTAATTACCTCCCGAGAAAAACTAATACTAAACAAAATATGAAACGAGGTGAAATACTCTTGACGTCACGTGAAAGGGTACGGTCAGCCCTCAACCATAATGAACCTGATAAGATACCTTGTGACTTAGATGCTTCCTTAGTTTCCGGTATTCACTGTAAAGCATTATATAATCTCAGACTAAGCTTAGGACTGGAAGACCGCTTAGTGAAACTAAGAGAACCTACGCTTATGTTGGGAGAAGTTGGGGAGGATCTGAGAAAGGAACTGGGCATTGATGTTGTCGGCTTATATTCACCTTATGGAATTTTAGGATACAGGAATAGCGGATGGAAAATCTGGGAACTCCCGGATGGAATGAAGGTGCAGGTAGCAGACGGGTTTAATGTCACTTATGATGAGCATGGAGCTATGTATGCTTATCCAAAAGGAGATACATCATTATCTCCAAGCATGAAGATGCCTAGCAATGGATTATATTTTGATAATATTGTCAGACAGCAGAATATTGACAATCATGATTTTATTGCAAAAGTTGATTACGCAGAAGATTTTAATTTACTGTCTTATGAAGATTGTCGCTATTATGAAAGAGTATCAAAAGAGCTATATGAAGGAACAGATTATGCCGTGTTTGGAAATTTGTTTCCAGCGGGATTTGGCGACTTTTATCATGTTCCGGGCCCATCCCTTGATAAACCAAAGGGTATAAGAGATATTGAAGAATGGATGATGGCTCATTTCCTTCACCCAGATTACATTAAAGAGTGTTTTGAAATGCAGACAGAAATTGGTTTAAAAAATCTTGAAATGTACCGTCAAGCTGTTGGTGATAGAATAGATATCATTGGGATGACAGGTACTGATTTTGGGATTCAGCATGGACTTATGATCTCGCCGGAATGTTATAGGGAATTCTATAAGCCATACCACAAAAAAATGAATGATTGGGTACATACCCATACTGGATGGAAGACTTTTATGCATTCTTGTGGATCCATAATTAATATTTTGGACGATATCGTTGAGGCAGGTTTTGATATAATAAATCCTGTCCAAATTTCTGCCGACAGGATGAAGCCTGCCACATTGAAAGAAAAGTATGGAGATAAATTGGTTTTCTGGGGCGGAGCTGTTAATCCACAGAAAACGATGCCTTTTGGAACTGCTGAGGAAGTATATGAAGAAGCAAAGCGGAATATTGAGATTTTTTCCAAAGGAGGAGGTTTTATTTGTGGAAACGTTCATAATATTCAAGCGTTTACCCCTGCGGAAAACATAATCTCACTTTTTAAAGCTGCTAAAGATCAATAAGTAAGGAGGCTTTTTCAATGAAAGAATTGAAGAAAGAAAAAATGCTTGACGAAATCAAGAGGTTACAGGAAGAAATAAGAGAGTTATGTGAAACTGAAGAGAATAAAAGAAGGAAAGCTTATTGGGATGAAACGGCAATAAGCAACGACTACTGGCACGGCCTTCCAAAGGATAAAGAGCATGTACCGTTTACTGTTGAAATGGAAAGGGAAGCATATTCAAGAGTAATAGGATATTCACTAACTGATTTTTATTCAGATCCATACTGCTATATTTTGAACTCGTTAAAGATTATGGTTTTCAAATTTAAAAAATTCCTTGACTGCACACCTATAGATAAAAGTATTACATATTACTGTGGAGCCGGATATGAGAAAAGTATATTTGGAGGAGAACAGATATATACCGACCAGGACGCATGGCTTGCCAGGGAAAATTTAATAAATGAGAGAGTAGATATTGACTCCCTGGAATATCCCGACTTTTACAATTCTGGAAGTATGCCTCATACACATAATTTTTATTCACAGATGAAAGAAATTATTGATGATGATTTCACACTTGTATTTCCACAGTGGAGCAGGAGTCCATGGGGAGTGGCATGGCATCTTAGGGGGATTGATAACCTTCTGATTGATATAGTGGAAGATTATGATTGGGTAGTAAAATTTCTTGACTATACTACAGAAGCAAGGAAACATTGGACAAAGGAACGTGCAAAGTTTTTAAATACGGAATTAAGCATCTGCAATATTTATAACGATGAAGTAACTTCACCCATACTCTCACCTAAGTTGTACGAAGAGCTTGTAAGGCCTACAGAGATAGAACTTAGCAACTTCTTCGGCGGAGTTAATTACTGGCACAGCTGCGGTAAAACTACTCCCTTCCAAAAACTAATAAATGAGATTCCGAATCTTCGCATGGTACACATCAGCCCGTGGTCAAGTATAAGTAATGCCGCAGCAGCTTACGATCCGGATTCTGTAGCAATTGAAATTGCTCTATACGCTTATGAAGATGTGATAAATCCTCCTGAAGAAGGATTTATTGAGAAAAAATTAAGATATATCAAAGAAGTAACAAAGAATCATAGATCAACTGTAAGGGCGGACGGTATACAAATTATAAATGATGTAAAAACAGATGTAAACAAAATAACTGAATGGGTAGAATGTGCTAGAAGAATACTGATTTAATGAGGAAGCTAAGATGGACGCTTACTTAAAAAGAAAGGATTGATCTAAACATTATGGCAAAAAAAGCCAGAACGCGTACTAATAATTTATATCCAAATAGGTATGGATACATATATATCCTCCCCGGAATATTGCTTTTGGCTATTATTACACTTGGGCCATTCATATATGATGTGTACCTGAGCCTGACTGACCGTTATCTCGCAAGTAGCGACCCTGTACAGTTTGTTGGCCTGATGAATTATGTAAATATTTTAAAGGATAAGGGCTTTTGGAATGCTGTTTTGGTTACTGCAATATATATTTTCCTAGCTGTATCTATTGAGCTAGTCCTTGGTTTTATTATGGCTTTGCTGTTTCAGATTGAATTTAGGGGGAAAAAGATTGTCCGGTCAGCCATTCTTTTACCTATGGTGGCAACACCTATAGCAATAGCATTTATGTGGAGAATAATGTATAATCCCAATATAGGAATTATAAACTATTTGCTAAGCCTGGTGAACATCACGGGAATAGAGTGGGTATCTAGTCAGAATACAGCGCTGATATCAGTAATTCTTGTGGACATTTGGCAGTGGACGCCATTTATGTTCCTGATACTGTCATCCGGTATATCAGCATTACCCAAAGATCCATTTGAAGCGGCAATAGTTGATGGAGCAAGTTCTATACAAATATTAAAGCACGTTATGCTTCCTCTCTTAAAGCCCATAATAACAATTGGGTTGGTGTTTAGGCTGGTAGACTCCTTTAAATCATTTGATACTATTTATGTTTTAACAGGTGGAGGTCCTGGTACGGCTACCGAGACGCTAAATATCCAGGTTTACTTAAATGCGTTTAAGTACCTAAAGATGGGTCATGCATGCGCATTGAGTATTATAATGATAATCATAATAATATTTGTTTGTAATTTTGTAGTAAAAAGAGGACAACTTAATTTTGAATAGAACAATTTTACTTTGTTCTTAATTATGTAAATATGGTAAAATAAATAATAGGAGAAGGATTGCTTTATGATGTTGCAGAGCAAATTGAAACATGCGGGAAGAGACTTTATTATAAAAATTGTATTGATAATTTTAGCACTGGCTTTTAGCTTTCCCTTAATATGGATGCTTATGACAGCGTTTAAAAATAGGATTGATTTTTTATCTATTCCTCCTAAATGGGTGTTTGTGCCGACTTTAGAAAATTTTAGAGAAGTTTTTTCTTCTGCAGATTTTATGAAGGCGTATTCAAACAGCATTATAGTAAGCATAAGTGCTGTGGTTTTAGGGCTGCTTCTTGGCGTGCCTGCAGCTTTTGGAATAAGCAGATTTCGTTTTAAAAGAAGGTCCGATCTTGCATTTTGGATTTTGTCAACAAGATTTGCACCGCCGGTAGTGGTTTTAATACCATTTTTCATGATATATAAAAAGATAGGGCTGTCCGGCACACATCTAGGCCTTATACTCATTTACCTGATAATTACTTTACCGCTGATAATATGGCTGATGTATGGTTTTTTCAAAGATATACCGGTTGAACTGGAAGAGGCGGCAACAGTGGATGGGGCGTCTCCATTCAGAGTTTTTTTTAAGATTGTATTGCCCCTTGTGGCACCAGGGTTGGTTGCAAGCTCCATACTATCTTTGATTTTTTCGTGGAATGAACTGATGTTTTCCTTAGTGCTTACAAGTATAGATACAAGAACACTGCCTGTAGCAATTTATAATTTTGTTTCTTATCAGGAAATTGCATGGGGTTCACTTTCGGCTTCAGGCATGATGGCAATTGTACCTGTTACTGTTTTTACACTGCTTATACAGAAATACTTGGTCAGCGGTCTTACTTTTGGGGCTGTTAAGAATTGATGAAGGCTGAAGGGGAGAAATGATATTGTCTTTCATAGATAAGAAATTTGTCAGAAGAAAAAGCAGTCTGAAAATGGAGCTGATATCATATAACCTTCTCCTTATAATTATACCGTTGATAATTACCAGTTTGGTTTCTTACAGGGTTTACAAGAAATCAATGCTTCAAGAAGTGTCGGAATACAGCTTGAAGATTATTAATCAGCTAAGTAGTAATATTGATATGTATCTTGAAGATATGGTAAGCATATCCATACTCACTATGTATGATAAGGAGTTGCAAAACATTCTGAAGAAGGATGATGAGACATACTATATAGATGAGAAATATGCTAATCTATATAGGGAGGATAAACTTAAGAACTTTTTATTCATGCTGAACAATCTCCGGACTGAAATTGATGCAGTGTTTATTTACGGCAATGATGGGCACGTATACCATAATATTAAGGGAAGGGGCATAATCGGAGCTAGCGGCTACAACAGTGAATATGATTATAAAAAAAGCGACTGGTATAAAAGGGCCAAGCAGGCTGATGGAAAAAGCATAATTATTGAGACTCATAAACAGGAACAAATTTTAGGAGAAGTTAATGAGGTATTCTCGGTAGCAAAAATTATTAAAGATATCAATTATGGAAACGAAATTGGGACAATATTGATAGATGTCAATCTGACAAATATAGAAAGAATTTGCAGGAATGTCATATACAGCGAATCGGAACAAATAATTATTTTTGATGGGCATGGTAATATAGTGTTCAGCACAGTTCAAAATGTAAGGGGGAGTCTTGCCAGACAAATTTTTGATAGAATAAGGGATAATGAATTCGGAAGTTATCTTGAATATTTTCTTGATAAAGAGCATCTTGTAACTTACACAACTTCCAATTATTCCTCCTGGAAAGTGGTTCGGTTTGTGCCTGCAACACATTTACTTAGTGCACTACAGTTTATAAAAAGACTCACATTTGCTGTAATCCTTTTGTTTATGGTGTTTGCGGCAGTTTTACTTTTTGTAATATCAAGCAAGATAACATCACCCGTGTATAAACTGAGGGAGCAGATGAAGCTGGTAGAAAAGGGAGAACTTAATGCAAGTGTGGATGTAGTCAGCAATAATGAGATAGGTCAGCTAAGTGACAGTTTTAACAGAATGGTGAGAAGGCTGAGAGATCTTGTACATAGGGTTTATGAAGTGCAGCTCCAAAAGAAGGAAGCACAGCTTATAGCACTGCAAAGTCAGATTAACCCGCACTTTTTATACAATACCCTTGACTCCATTCACATGATGGCAGAAATGAACAATGATTTTGAAGTGAGCAGAATGGTGACAACCTTGGCCAAGCTGCTAAGATATTCAATAAGTTCAGGAAGTGATTTTGTAAAAATCGCTGATGAATTAGACCATGTAAGAAACTATATAGCGATACAACAGATTAGATACGAAAATAAATTCAAGTTCTTTTCAGAGGTCAATGAGGAATGCAAAGAGTATTCAACTCTGAAGTTGACTTTTCAGCCTCTGGTGGAAAATTGTATATATCATGGTTTTAAAAACAAGAAGGGAAAAGGTTTTATCTTGCTTAGTATTGAAAAAGTTAATGAGTCATTACTAATTAAAATAATTGACAATGGTATAGGCATGACTGAAGAACGGTTAGCTCATGTTAGGGGAATGCTTGGCAAATATGATAAAAGTTTGGATCATAAGAGCATAGGCATCAGCAATGTGAACAATAGAATTAAAAACTCTTTCGGAGAAAAATATGGGATAGAAGTATACAGCAATCAAGGTATTGGAACTGAAGTACATTTACTTATACCGGCTGTAATAAAAAACGGTGAAGTAGGTATTCAGTAAATTGAAATATAGCAGGATAGAAATATTAAAAGCTTAAGGATAAAGCTTTTGAGAAATATAAACACTTATACCTGAATAATAAAAGTCTATTTTTAAGGAGGGTAATATGAAAGCAGCGGTATACTATGGGAGACATGATTTAAGAGTCACCGAGGTGGAAGAAGGCCCCATCGGAGACAATGAGGTCAGGGTAAACGTTAAGTATTGCGGGGTCTGCGGTACAGATATCCATATCTACGAGGGTGACGGAGGGTCTGCGGCTGTTACTCCGCCAACTATTATTGGGCATGAATTTTCGGGCGTTGTAAGTGGTGTGGGTAAAAATGTGAAAAGTGTCAAGCTAGGGGATAGAGTGACAGTAGACCCAAATGATTTATGCGGAGAGTGCTACTTTTGCAGAAATGCACAGGGGCATTTTTGTCCAAACCGTGTAGGCATTGGAACAACATATGCGGGGGGCTTCGCCGAGTATGTTACTGTACGTGAAAAGCAGGTTTTCAAGATTCCCGACAGTCTTTCCTTTGAAGCGGCTGCCCTTGTAGAGACAGTATCATGCTGCATACACGGAATTGACCTTTGCAACATTAAGACAGGGCAAACAGTGCTGATTATTGGCGCAGGGCCAATTGGCCTTATAATGGTCCAGCTTGCGGCAATGTCAGGCGCAGGGAAAATAATAGTATCTGAAATTGTGCCAGAAAAAAGGGAAATGGCATTAAAATACGGTGCAAATATAGTTATAGACCCCATCAATGAGGACATTGAAGCAATACTGAAAAGCAACACAACAAACATCGACTGTGTCATTGAGTGTGCAGGTACAATTAAGACAATAGAACAAGCAATCAAGCATGCGGGAAATGGTGCGACAGTTATGATGTTTGGCCTTGTAGCCCCTGAAGAGACTGCAGTTATCAAGCCTTATGAGATTTTCCAGAAGGAAATAAAACTGACTTCATCATTTATCAATCCGTACACATTTGACAGATCAATTGAGGTTTTAGCGCTGGGCAAGGTAAAAGTTGATGAAATAATAACTGATATAATTCCTCTGGAGGAAATAAATAAAGTATTTGAAGATGAAAGTTACCGAAAGCGTGGAAAGGTTTTAATAAAAATCTAAACTTACTGAAGAATGGGGGTAAAAACTATGGATATCAAAGAAAAACTTTTACTTAACGGGAAGAAAGCATTTGTAACAGGAGGAGCAAGAGGAATAGGAAAAAGTGTTTCAATAGCACTGGCACAGTCTGGTGCGGATATTGCAATAGTTGACCTGGACATTGATGAAGCAGAAAAGACAGCGAAAGAAATTGCATCATATGGAGTAAAAACAATTGCGGTAAAGACAGACGTAACCAATCCCGATGAAGTAAATAAGATGATAGAAACCATTTTGGATGCATTTGGCACCATTGATATTGCATTTAATAACGCAGGAATATGCATAAATGAGAAAGCAGAGGAAATGTCATATGAGTCCTGGAAAAAAGTAATAGACATAAACCTAACAGGAGTTTTTCTGACGGCACAGGCAGCAGGACGGGTAATGATAAAGAACAGGAAAGGCTCCATCATCAATACAGCATCAATGTCGGGTCATATTGTAAACTTCCCCCAGCCCCAGTGTGCGTACAATGCATCAAAAGCGGGAGTAATAATGCTTACAAAATCCCTTGCCAATGAGTGGGCGCCTTATAATGTAAGGGTTAACTGTATAAGTCCGGGATATATAGCAACTGAAATGACACTTAAAGCCCCTGATGAATGGAAAACTTACTGGGTCGGACACACACCGGTAAAAAGGATGGGAAATCCTGAGGAGTTAAGAGGTGCTGTAGTGTATCTCGCAAGCGATGCATCGACATTTACTACAGGCACAGACATAGTGATAGACGGAGGCTTTACCAGCATGTAAACAGTATTAAATAATGGTATGGAGGTTAAAATTGTGAAAAACACGGCCTAAGGTACCTTGGTAGAACCTCTGGCAATACGGATACCGGAACGGAAATACGTTTGATTATACCGGCTGTAAACAAAGACGGTATAGATACTGAGGTGATACACCAAATGATTAAAATACTATTGGTTGATGATGAGGAATTAATAAGAAGAGGCCTCAAAACTATTATACATAGGCTCGATAGGAATTTTAGAATTGTCTGTGAGGCTGCTGATGGGAATGAAGCTATCAAATTGATAAATAGCTATAGCCCTGATATTGTTATATCAGATATCAGAATGCCAGGAAAAGATGGTTTAGACCTGGCAAAGGAGATATATGAGAAATATCCACAGATAGTAACTGTAGTTTTAAGTGGGTATGATGACTTTAATTATGCAAAACAGGCAATAAAATATAAGGTGTTTGAATATTTGCTCAAGCCCGTGGAAACTGAAGAATTAGCAGTACTATTGGATAAACTGTACGGGGAGGTGAAAACACGGGTTAATGATAGAAAACGCAAAGAGTTTCTGGATAAGCACATAAGTGGAAAAATACCTTTGCTATATGAAATGATGAAACAAAAGGATTTAGTATTGAATATCAAAATAATGAATAAAGAAAAGGTTGCAAAAACTATAGATGATATTTTTGATTACATGAAATGCGATAATATGGATGTATTTCATGTAAGACAGACATCACTTGTGTTAATGAATATAATAATCAATGAGTTGACAGGATTAAGTGATGATAAAAAAGATGAACTTATTTCGGATATGTGCAAGGAGGAAAGTTTTAATGATATCAATACTATTGAGGGTGCAAAAATTTCATTTAAGCGAAGCATTTTCAAGATAGTTGATTGTTTAAAAAGCATGGATTGCGCCAGTGAGAAAAAAATTATTAATAAAATTAAGATATTCATTAAAGAAAATTATGAAAAGAATATTTCGCTAAGTACGCTGGCTGATGAGTTTTATTTAAGCCCATGCTATTTGAGTGAACTTTTTAAGACGAAAACTGGACAGAACTTTCTGGAGTATTTGACATCAGTAAGAATAGAAAAGTCTATTGAACTACTAAAGGATAAAAGGCTCAAAATTTATAATATATCCAAAATGGTTGGTTACGAAAGCACATATCATTATAACAGGCTTTTTAAAAAAATTATTGGAGTTACACCTGGAGAATACAGGAAAAAAGTATGTGGATAGAAAGCCCAGGGTTTATACAGTTTGTTAATACAATGTAAACAGACCTTACAAAAAACTGAGGATTTTCTGATACCTCAGTTTTTTGATTTGTATCTATTTTCTTCTAAAATATTCATTTTAGCTGTATTACTTTCTATGAAGTTTGTATAGAATCTGGCATACCTGTCAAGGACTTTCCTGTCATTATCATTTAGCACCGATGCATTTATTCTGCTCTTTCTCATAAAAGAAACCACTTCCTTATTATATATAAGTTATGGTATGCATTTCGGATAACAAATATACACAGACAACTACAAATTCATTGTTTTCTTCTGGCTGCACACCAGATCCTTTAGTTTAAGTGCATCAGTAAAGCCATTCTTATAGTAGTATTTCTCGCATACTGATAAAATGTGGGAAAAATAATCATCTAACTTCACAGTAAGATTTTTTTTATCTTCGGGAAGGTTGTTTCTTATCTCCCAAAGACATTTAATAAAATCCGTGTTGGCACTTTTGTATTCATCAAGGCTTTCGATACCCAGTATAAGTGCATTGAGCCTTATATCCAACGCCTCGGTGAAGATATCTACTATTGAAGCTTCGCTATTGCCGCAGCCCATCATTTACAACAACTCACTTTCAGTAATTACTAAACTTTTCTTTGTATTAATTATAATACGCATAATGCATAAAGTCAATGACGTATTTCTATGCTAAACTTCAAAATGAATATTCTTATTGAATTTTATTTGTATTTGTCATATTATTATATTGTAATATACATTTATTTGTTTAACCTGTTGTGGTAGCTTACAAACTTTAAGCCATGGAACGCAGGCAAGCAGAATCAACTAGCACAACGAGTTAATAAACAGGGGGGTCTAAATGGCAACCTTACGTGAAAGATTAAATACATTAATTGAAAAGACAGGTCTGCAACAGAAGGAAATTGCTAACCTTCTAAATATTAAGGTTTCTACCTTCAACGGTTATGTCAATGGTATCCGTGAGCCAAATATAGAAACATTAATCAGGATTGCCAGGTTTTTTAATGTGACAGTGGACTATATTGTAGGTAATGATGATACCAATAATACCAACGAAAATGTTTATAAAAGACATTTAGAACACTTGGATGAGGGGCTAAATGATTTTGTTTCAGACCCTGATAATAGAGTTTATTTAGAAATAGCAAGGGATATTATGCTAAAAACAGGGAAAAGTTCAATTGGCGGTAAATAGTTTTATATAAAAAAAGGGTATATACCCCAAAAAAGAAAATATAAGAAAATATGAAATAAAAAAGACACTATGTAATAAAAAACTACCTTAAACTTTTTGGCACTCTTGGCTGATAAATAGAAAATACCGAAGCAGTGCTTGCAACAGCAATTGCGATAAAACCAAGGACTGCTGCTAATAAAGAGTATAACTTTTTCATTGTATCACCTCTTTTCTCTTATTCTTCACTATAAACCCTTTTTACATCTGTTTCCAAATCATTTATTAGTAGATTAATTTTATCATACTTCCCGCTGCATGCAAATCTTTTCATATCCTTAATGGTTGCCTCCAGATCCTGTCTGATAATAAACCTGTCTTCGTTTTCCCGGTTCTGTTTGTGATATATTATACATGTGAAAAGAGCGATGTTTATTAAGGGCATGGATAATATAAACACTACTACCAGCACCTGGGTTAATAAATTATAGTTTACAAGTATTTTGTCAAATATTATTAGTTTACCTAGAATAGCAAGAAGTATGAAATTGCAAATAAGAAAAATAAATGAAAGTATGATTAAAGTCCTGCTCTGGATTACTGCTTTAAATAGTTTTACTTTTGTAAAAGAAACCTTTTTCTTAAGTAAGTATGCGATTATTGAAAAGTGTATCATCCTTGCCGGAAGTGCAATTGTAAAATTCATTAAAATGGAATCGTTAATCTCTTTAATAGTCTTGTCTATTGAACTGAGGACTATAGGTATATACAGCATTTCTGTAACCAATAGTATAATAAAAGTAATCACTGAGAATATAAATGCTTTAAGAATCTCCTTCACGCTGTAATATAGGCGGTAGACTATCACTATTAATAAAAACAGGAGAAACATAAGCATGAAAGAACCAAGAGTAGGATCCATAGCAAGGTAGAATTTCATAATATTTGAAAGTATTGCAATGAACAATACAATAAACCCCACTCTGAATATATCAATTCTTTTAAATCTGTTTTCCCCATCAGTTTTTGATTCAAGAAAATCAAACTGCCCAAGTAGGATTAATGGAAACATAACCAGAAAAATTTCTTCAGGTATTGAGCAAAAAATAATATTGGCGATGACATGAAGCAGCTTTGTTAATTCAGCGCTCAACGACATCAAGCATTTCCTCCTTGTTTTGTAAACCAATATATTTATATTCTAATCTATTATTATTATTTTGTAAACAGATGAACGACAAAAAATGACAGTTTTTCATATTATTAAGAGATATTTGTTTTCAATTCTCATAGGTAAAATGCTAAGAAAAGGGGAAATTTATTTATTAGAAATGTGTCATACAATATCTTTTAGTATAGTTGCAAAGATTGACATTACAGTATGGTATTGATAATATCAGATTGTAAGTATACATTTGCCGCATTTAGTCAGGAGGTAATGTTTATGGAAACTACTCTAAAAAACATTGTTTTAGCAGGAATCGGCTCTCTTGCCTATACTTATGAAAAGGGAGCAGAGTTGATTGATGAGCTGGTGAAAAAAGGCGAGTTTACCATGAGTCAGGGCAAGCAGATGAATGAAGAGCTTAAAAGGAAAATGCAGAATAATAAGCCATTTTCACAGGCAGGCAGTGCTATAACCATTGAAACTCTCAGAGAAACCATAGCAAACATGGGTCTGGCAACAAAACAGGATCTGGAGGAGCTTAAGCAAAGAATAAATCAATTGGAAAATAAACTGGTTCCATGAATAAGAAGAATCACAGAGAAAGAATCAAGGAAATAGTTTCTGTCTTTATAAAATATGGGATCAAGGAAGGGATTAAAACTGTAAATGACCCTGCCCAGGTAAGGATGGCTTTGGAGGAACTTGGCCCCACTTTTATAAAAATAGGTCAGATACTGTCAACACGTCCGGATATCCTCCCTGAATCATATATACGGGAATTTCAGAAGCTGCAGGATGATGTAAAGCCAGAGAGCTTTGACAATGTCAAAGCAATAGTTGAGAGCCAGCTCGGAAGGAAGATGGAGGACGTGTTTTCAACATTTGAAAGAAAGCCGACAGCATCAGCGTCATTGGCACAGGTACACTGCGCTGTTCTGAAGGATGGCGGAAGGGTAGCGGTAAAAGTTTTGCGCCCAAAGGTCAGGGAGTCAATGCTCAGTGATATTTCGATACTCAGGAGACTGGCTGTTTTTTTGAAACTGGCACCCCAGGGACATGTAATGAATCCAAGGGAAGTAGCAGAAGAGCTAATGGAGGCTGCAAAGCATGAACTTGACTTTCTGTATGAAGCGCAGAATATAAATAAATTCCATGAATACAATATGCATATTAAGTATATAAAAACACCTAAAGTATATGACGAATACACAACATCGGATATTCTTGTAATGGAATATATTGAGGGAATAAAAATTGCAGAGACAAGCCGTCTTGAAGAAGAGGGATATGAGCTGAAGGATATATCAGCCAAGCTTGTAGCAAATTATATCAAGCAGATCTTTGAGGACGGGTTTTTTCATGCCGACCCCCATCCCGGGAATATCCTAATAACCGGAAATAAAATTGCATTTGTTGATTTTGGCATGATGGGCTGCATAAGCAAGAGTATAAGAGGAAAATTCAACACTTTTTTAAAAGGTCTGGCAGAAAGGAATATTGATTTAATAACTAAAACCATACTTAAGATAGGTGTAAAAAAAGGAAATGTGAATATTAAGAAATTGCATTCTGATGTTGAGCAGATATACAATAATTATGTGGAGGAATCCTTTTATAACATTGAGCTTACAGAGATGCTGGATGAGATGTTCACTGCTTGCAGGAGGAATAATATTTCTATGCCCAGGGAAATAACTATGTTTGTCAAGGGCATGATGACCATGGAAGGGGTAGTGCTGAAGCTTACGCCGGATATCAGTGTAATGGATATAGTAGTTCCGTATATCAAGCAGCGCATGCTAAGTGAAAGGAATTTAAAACAGGATATTACCGAGCAAATTGAAAACCTTTATATATTTTCAAAAATAGGCCTGAAAATACCCGTAAAGATTCTTGAGCTTATAAACAGCGCATTGGCGGGAAAGCTCAAGGTGCAAATGGAGCATACAAACCTGGAAAACAGCATAAATGAGCTGAATAAAATGGTTAACAGGCTGGTATTTGGAATTATTATAGCTGCGTTGATTATCGGAAGTTCCCTGGTTATCAGGGCGGATATTGGCCCAAAGGTATATGAAATACCTGTTATAGGGTTTGTTGCATATTTTGGAACAGCATTACTTGGCTTATGGCTTTTAATTTCAATACTCCGCTCGGGGAAAATGTGAATATTATTGCGATGTTGGGTAAAAATTGATATTATGTATAAATAAGGTTCAAATAAACATTATTAAATTCAGAAGAGGTGCATACATTTGAAAGTACGTAAAGCGATTATACCTGCCGCAGGCATGGGTACCAGGTTTTTACCTGCCACAAAAGCCCAGCCAAAGGAAATGCTGCCCATAGTAGACACACCTACAATCCAGTATATTATTAAGGAAGCAGTAGATTCCGGGATTGAAGATATAATAGTTGTAACAGGGCGTGGGAAAAGGGCTATCGAAGACCATTTTGATAAATCCTATGAGCTTGAAGACATGCTCAGCAAGAAAGGGGAAGAGGAGCTTCTTAACCAGGTGAAGGAAATATCTAAGCTGGGAAATATTCATTATATAAGGCAAAAAGAGCCCAAAGGACTTGGACATGCTATTTACTGTGCAAAATCTTTTATAGGTAATGAGCCTTTCGCAGTATTGCTGGGAGATGATATAGTAGATTCAGAAGTTCCGTGCCTCAAGCAGATGATAAATATTTATAACCTATACAAAACAACTATAGTTGGGGTTCAGCACGTTCCTGAAGACGATGTTTCCAAATATGGCATAGTGGATTGTAAACACGTGGAGGACAGGGTATATAAGGTTAGGGATATGGTTGAGAAGCCGGATAAGGAAAGCGCTCCTTCAAATATTGCCATACTTGGAAGGTATATAATCACTCCCAGAGTATTTGAATTCCTTGAAAATGCAGTACCGGGCAAAGGAGGAGAGATACAGCTGACCGATGCGTTGAAAGGGCTGATAAGTGTGGAAGCATTGTATGCTTATGACTTTGTTGGTAAAAGGTATGATGTCGGAAATAAGCTGGGTTTCCTGCAAGCCACCGTCGAATTTGCACTCAAGCGTGATGACATAAGGGAAAGGTTTCAGCAGTATCTTATGGATATAGTCAGTTCGTATTCAGACACAGTACATAATTGATTTAACAGAGAAGGCATGATAAAAGGGAATGATAGCATTCATTCCCTTTTTGTGTATCACTGCATTAATTATTATGCATTGTATCAGATTATTGGCTTAAACTCGAATGTTGCTCTATTGCCTTTAACTGTTACCAGTATATACTGTGCTGCGTTGATGTTATCAGGTCCAAACCCTTCCGTATCAAAGCCGGAGGTTGTTATATACTTGACGCCTCTTTCCATATAGCTTTCATTTTTACTCCCTTTATAGAATACCCATACATTCTTGTTTTTTTCCTCTACATATTGGGTAAGAGTCTCCTTAAAGAGTTTGCCTTCAAGGTCATCAGTAAAACTATCCGGTGAGTCGGAAAGAAAAATAAACAAGTTGCGGCCTCTATAGGCATCCAGCTGGTCCAGCAACCAGTGCCACTGATTTATATTACTTGTCCTAAGGCCCTTCTTACTTGTGTCAAGCTGTATAAACCTGCTGTCCATTATATCGAAGTACTTGTAGCCGGTGCCCGTTGCAACAAAGGGTTTTTCAAGAGAGGCGGATATTGAATGGGCACTGTTCCCTACAAATGCAGCTGCTTCTATATAGTTGTTTATTTTATCAGCCAGCTTTATTGAAAGCAAATTTTCAAGAGGGTTCTCCGGCTCGTGCGATTCACCGAAAACAGCAAACCTGAAGGAGTCGCTGCTTTCCTGATATACGATGCTTTGGTATGCCTCATCAATTGGCTTTGTGTCCTCAGGGATTTTAACCGTACCAACACTTGGAAAACCCGATGCTGTAATAACCATATCATCAAGATATATGGTACCTGAGTCTTCTACAGGGTGGAATTGTACCAGATATATCCGTGTAAGCCTGGAAGGTGTAAAACTGGTGTTGTCTATGCTGGTTTCTATGTATTTCCAACCGGTCCAGTCCATTCCCCCTGCAAGATTGACGAGGTGCTTATTACCTTGTGTATCATATATTTCTGCCCTGAGCCAGTTGGTATTTATATGTGTGTTATAAACCCAAAGGCCTATTTTTGTCGTAGAAGGTTCAAGAGCTACTCCATTATTGGCAAATACCAGATATGCTGCCCTGGTAACTTCGGTGTTGGCTGAAAAATCATAAGTGAGCTTACCGGACAGGTTTCCTGAGCGTTTCTGTTCATCGGAAAGCTCATAAGCGCCATTTACTGTACTCGGATATGACAGGAATGAACCGTTTGAAGATTCAAAATTATCTGTAAATGTAACCGCCTTCGAGCTTACTGAAACTGCGCAGTAGGCGTAAGTACCACCTAACGATGCAGAAATATACCCTGTACCTTCAGAGGTTGCAGTAAATCTGTGGCTGTCAAATCTCCCTATATTACCGCTTTCAGACCAGCTGACATCTTCAGGATAAATTATTGCGCTGTACCCGTTCTTATCCTTGCCTGTCACACTTAGAGTCCTTGACTGGTTTTTAGACATCTTAAGGACTTTTTCACTTAATACAAGTTCTACAGGAGAGCTCAGGGAGTTTATTATAATTGACCCTGATTTGTTTCCTATACTGGCTGTAATTTTGGCTTTACCTGCAGACTTGGGATAGAAGACGCTGTCTTTCACCTTGCCACTGACACCTGAAACATCCCATTCGATTTCATCGGGGTCTATCTCTATAGGGTTGAAATATCTATCGTAACCTCTTACGGTAAGCTTTCTGGAGGTGCCTGAAAATACATTTTCATCATCTGCTTCAATAATAAGACCTTCAAGGGAAGAAGGCGGAGCAACAGAGAATATACCGACCGCTGTTGATACAATTCGTTCTGAACCGTCAGAAGGGCTGTTTACTACTTCAAGGCTGCTGGTTCCCGGAGTACGGGCGACCATTGTTGTAGAGCCACCTCCGTCAAAATTAAGGGCATTATAGGCACCAATTCGCAGCATAAAATCTGCCATTTCTCTCTGAGTCATGCCAATGCTGCTATTTTGCCTCCCATCCACCGTTACAAGGAACAATTCTTTGCCATCCCTGGAACTGCCGATAACAGTACGCGGGTTTGCTTTTGATACACTGGCAATATCATACGAAAATTTGTCAGGAATCCTTCCATCCTTTACGAGGATAGAGCTTCCTGTAACAGCCATCTCCATATCCTCCCAGTCAGGATCGGTTCTTATATCCAGCTCAACCCTGTCTCCGATTTTAAAATTATCCAGAATGAATGCTGCGTTTGCAAGTCTGGTTACAATCACATAACCATCGACGGGAATGTTGACAGCAGGTTCTGACTGCCTGATTTCCGATATTTTTCCATCTTCAACAACAACTTCTATTATATCAGGCCAGGTTTTCTGGACACCTATGGATTTTTCGCTCCATCTGCGGTCCAGTACAGTATAGTCCGAATACTGGAGTCTGCTTGGTTTGTTGTACTGGTTAACTGATATGGATTCTCCGTTGGGTGCAATTATTGAGATGTCTGTTTTCCAATAGCTGTACAATACTTCTCCCATATCATCTATGGAGAAGGAAGCCATTGTATCCCCATAACGGTTATATTCACCATATGCTGATATTATTTCCCCTGATTCCACAATCGGTCCGTCCGGATAGCCGTTGCCTTCACCTGTTGGGTTGAAAAAGCTAGCATTCACGCCTGCTATTGCATTCCTGTTGTGCAAAAGGTTTTTTACTGTAGTAAGCTTTTGAAGGGAACTGGTGTTTGACAGCGAGTCGACTTCTATGTACCGGTTTGACAGGTCAACCCTTAATATATTAATGTTGAGCCACCCTTTGTCAGTAAACTTAACAATATTTTCCAATATTGCCCCAGAGCTAATAATCTGTTTTGACGACCTTTCATAGATAGTTCTGGATTGTGCCCTTACAACCGAATTAAACGGATATATAAGGAAAGACATTATTAGTATTAGTAGTACTGTAATACTCTTCAGTACTGTAGTTTTTCTTCTTTTGTTAATCATAAAAACCCCCTTACTTGTCTAAACCGAAGCGCCTTATTGCTCCGAAAATATTACTTTTGACATCTTTATTCTGACGTGCTATATCCAGAATAAGTTCCTTAATAAACTGGCGTTTGGTGTTTTTATCCATCTTACAGGGACTTGGTACCACCTGCAACCCATATGATGTGACAAAGCCTTTTATTTCTCTTTCCTCCAAAAAAATGAGAGGGCGGATAATATATATGTCCTTTCGGTCCAGATGAGTAACTGTGGAAAAGGTGTTTATACGTCCTTCAAAAAAAAGGCTTAATAAAAGAGTCTCTATTGCATCATCCCTGTTATGGCCCAGTGCAACTTTATTGCACCCCAACTCCTTTGCTTTGTTATTTAAGGCACCACGTCTCATATTTGCACACAGCGAACAGGGATTTTTTTCACTCCTTGCCTCGAATACTATTTTCCCTATAAGAGTTTCTTCCACAGTATGATTAACACCAAGTTTGGCACATAACTGTTTTATGGGGCCAAAATCCATTTCACCGGTACCCAGGGTCAGTGTTACCGCTTCAAGCTCAAATTTTCTTGGAAAGAATTTTTGAAGGTGACTTAAAGCAACCAGGAGCGTCATACTGTCTTTACCCCCTGAAACACCTACAGCTATTCTGTCGCCTTCCTGTATCATATCATATTCTTCAATGGCTTTCCTAACCTGTCCAAGTACTCTCTTTATCACCGAAACCACACCTGAAAAATCGCCGGACAAATGCCAAAATGTTGTAAAATTCATATCTGTGTATTACATATAACATTAATCTGTTATGCTTGTTAGTTTAATTATATGGTATGCAGTACCTGGTATCAAGTTACTGTCTGATTAAGTTTTTATTACAGTTAAAGTAGGAAAGGAAGTAGAGAGTTAAAAAACAGATGAAAGTTTAATTGCTTCCAAGGTAAATTTCAATAGCATCGGAAAGATGTTGCGAGGGGAAATGTCTCTAGGGCACGCCTTGCAACCCTTTTCTCAGATGTATTCCTGAAGGGTTAGTGAAATTTACTTTCCAGCAATAAGCTTTCATCTAAATGCTTGTATGAAGTAGTAAAGGGTTAAAAACAGATGAAAGTTTAATTGCTTCCAAGGTAAATTTCAATAGCATCGGAAAGATGTTGCGAGGGGAAATGTCTCTAGGGCAGACCTAGCAACCCTTTCCTCAGATGTATTCCTAAAGGGTTGGTGAAATTTGCTTTCCAGCAATAAGCTTTCATCTGTTTTGATTACTTACCATTTCAGAACAGGTTTTGAAGCCGTGAAGGGGCGTAGCTGTTTTTACAGCCCGAATAACAGCATGTTCAACTGCCCGGGCAGCAAGCATGCCGACAACATTTATGTCCGCTTCAACTTTACCGGTTGCCATTGCAAATACAGTATCGCCGTCATACATGGAATGTGCAGGTCTGATAGTTCTTCCATAACCGTTATGGGCCATCGAGGCAACTTTATTGGCTTGTGCTTTATTCAGCTGTGCATTGGTTGCAACAACTCCTATGGTAGTGTTTCCACTAGACAGGTTCTTTTTGCTGTCATACTGCTTTATCATCAGCTCTTCTGTATTAGCGA
>JBMNNH010000005.1:0-27582 GCA_050953835.1 Acetivibrionales bacterium
GGTAGCATTAACACTATATCAATAGGGTTACGTGTATACTGGCCGTCTTCAAGATCTAAAAAATATATCTTTCCATCAAGCGCTGCACAAATTACCTCAACAAGGTTGTCTTTTTGCTTTTTTTCAGGGAATATATTCATTATATTCCTTACTTCTTCATCCCATTTTACAGTTGCAGGCTGGCCATTCCACCCGACACCTGTCCATTTAATAATACCCGGTTGGCCATCCTGGTTCACTGTTGTATATGTATCGATGTATCCAGTCTTTATACTCCATACCTTTTCGAAGCTTTCTTCATTTACTTCAACATTTGAATAAGATGCACAGTCCCTAAAGGGATTCCCCCTGAATGTGGTTATACCTTGAACATCTGAATAGAACTCAGGTTCAGCAAATATTACCTCATATTCAGGAATATAATCATCAACAATTTTTCCATCTTTCATAACTTCCCACTTGAAATTATGTTCTGAAGGGCTGCAACCGTGAGCAGGTTCCTCAATAGGAGCCAAGGTTCTGATATCCTTACTCTTCTCAATATCAGGCACTTCTGATTGTTCCAGTTTCTGAATATTATCTATATCCTCAGCACTCTCAACGTTTTCAGTGCTATTATGAGATTCTTTATTATTATGGTCAATTTTTTCATTATCCTCAACGGATTCATAAATCTCATCAGGAACACTCTTGCCGGATGAAGCACATCCGGTTAAAGTGATGGAAAACAAACTTAGGATTACTAACATACAAATAGTATTGTGAAATTTTTTTCCAGCCATAACACACACTCACATTCCATTATAATAGGTACCAAGTATTATTATATGTTTTTAGATGAATGTTTTCAAATAAAAGTTTGAATTTAATAGTAATCTTTCTATTAATACCATAGCACAATAACTGGCATTAGTTAAGAATAATAAATTTTGATTTTTATTTCATACTATTTGTGAAGCAATAAACGCTGTTATATAAATAATTGTATTTAATAAAGCAAGTAACTTTTTTTCGGAGGATAATTAATTAATGGAAGAAAAAAAAACCAGAGACCTATTATCTCTTGCATCAATACCGCTGGTTATGACATTGGGTAATTCAATGCTTATACCTGTAATACCTACCATTGAGAATGAATTGAATATATCTAACATCCAATCAAGCATGATAATTACGGTATATTCTATTGTCTCAATTGTCTTAATTCCTTTTGCAGGATATCTTTCAGATAAGCTGGGAAGAAAAAAGGTAATCATACCCAGCCTTGCAATTGCCGGTGTAGGAGGAATTATCTCCGGGTTTGCTGCATGGAAGATGCAAAACCCTTATTGGTTAATACTTGCAGGCAGATTGGTACAGGGTGCCGGTTCATCAGGCGCATTCCCTGTAGTCATGCCAACAGTAGGGGATATGTTTAATAACGAATCAGATGTAAGCAGGGGCCTTGGAATTATTGAAACTGCCAATACATTTGGAAAGGTTCTAAGTCCGGTTTTAGGTTCTCTTTTTGCTGCGTGGATATGGTTTATTCCTTTCTGGGCAATACCTGTTTTTACGGCCATATCCATTGTACTTGTAGCAATATTTGTCAAAGTCCCTGAAAAAGAACAGGCAGGAAATAATCAAAGACTTAAAGAGTTTGTTTCACAGGTTAGAGATATAATAAAGAAAAATAGCAGATGGCTTTATACAATTTTTTTTCTTGGACTGGTTTCAATGTTTGTCTATTTTGGCTCTCTGTTCTACTTTTCATCATCGCTGGAAGATAAATTCGGCATACAGGGAATTATCAGAGGCTTATATATTGCTGTCCCTTTACTTGCACTTTGCGTTACTTCCTTTATAACAGGCAAAACAATAGGCCAGCATAAAACGCTTATGAAATGGATTATATTTGCAGGCTTTTTGATATCTGCAGCATCATTGGCAGGAATCATTTTTATTGAACACCTTACAATGATGATTGCTGTTTTGTCTGTTGTAAACATTGGTATAGGTGCAGCGCTCCCCAGTATTGATGCATTGATTACTGAAGGGGTAGAGAAGGAGCATCGTGGTACCATTACTTGTATCTACAGCAGTATGCGTTTGCTTGGTGTAGCTTTAGGCCCTCCGGCTATTGCACTTCTTTTAAAAAGTACAAAAACAATTACTTTTCTGTCGTTGGCAATAATAGCTGTCGCTGCAGCGCTTACAAACCTCTTTTTTATTAAACCCGCTAAAAAAAAATAAACATTTATTATTTAATTAACATATTTACCATCTAAACAATATTATGGAGTATAATAATTTGTTTATTTAAGGTGGTTATATATGTTCAAATCACTTAATACATGTATTTCAATTATGCAAAGCATCGGTGGGGAAAAGAATGCCGTTTGGATTCTGGTTCTTTTTGTTTGCATAATTGGAGCAGCATGCATATTTACCTTTAAAATATACCGATGGATCCCTCAATTGCTCTTTCAAATAATTTTATTTTTAAAACGTGTGTTTCCGAGGCCGAAAGCAGGAAACTGGACAGGTATTGAGGCACTAGACAATGCAATAGTAGCCGCTGGTTACTCTTATGACCCGAAACAGGATATTTTTTATTCTAATATGAATGCATGGCAGAGAGGTATGGGTTATTGCCGCCTCTACGATGAAGCTGCAGCACCTTTGGGTATGATTATTGACTGTGAACCTATCTACTTTTCCTATGCCGGTAAGAGGTGGTTAATTGAGTTTTGGAAAGGCCAGTATGATTTAACCTGTGGTGCAGAGATTGGAGTATATGCAACAGATAGGCCTGACATAGATATTCCTGGTATCTTTAAAGGCCCTTTCTTTTATTGTGTACGCAATGTAGATTTACTGCGTATGTCATTTTGCTTAAAAAAGAATGGGAAAACTATAATGGAAAGGAAAGGAAAACACTGGTGGCTGACAGGCTTTAAACTGGGTGAATTCTCGGAGCCCTCAGAGCTTACTATGTACCTGAGCATTACTTTAAAGGATAAAATAATGCGTAATGCATTTATTAGAGGGTTAAAGGAAGCAGGTTATTCTGAAACGGAATTTACTGTTAACAGAAATACTGTTCAAATAGTATATTATAAAACACATACACAGCAGCCAAGTACACGAACTCCGGAAACAGATGAAATCATACAAAGGAAAAATGAACTGTTATGCCAAACTTATCAGGAAATAACAAAAGGGTACGATAGTCTGCCGGAGAAAATTAAAGCTATCCAACAACAGTCACCTGATATATTCAAGGAGATAGTAAACCTTGGTAGAAGCAGCCGACTATTTGAAAACTTTGATATTGTTAAGAACTATATGGTGCCAGTGTTAAATAAGAAGACACTGGAGCGTATATCAGAAGTTTTTAACTCCTCAGATCAGATTACAATTGATGATTCATCCAGGGTTGTGATAATGAGTGACTGCCATAGGGGAGATGGAAGCTGGGCAGATGACTTTTTGAAAAACCAGAACATTTATTTTACTGCATTAACCCATTACTATAATAATAATTATACCTATATAGAAATTGGTGATGGAGACGAGCTGTGGAAAAATAAAAAGTTATCAGAAATTATTCAGCAGCACAGTGATGCCTATTGGCTTATGTCTAAGTTTTTCAATAAAGGACGTCTTTATTTGATTTATGGTAACCATGATATTGATAAGAAGAATAGTGATTTTGTAAAGAAGAATTTGTACCAATATTATTATGAACGAGAAAAAACTTTTATTCCATTATTTAAAAACATAAAACTACATGAGGGATTAATACTTAAACATAGTGAAACAAACGGCAAAATATTTTTAATACACGGACATCAAGCGGATAATTTCAACGGCAGGCTGTGGAAGATGAGCAGGTTTTTGGTCAGAAATTTGTGGAGACCGCTTTCCTCATTTGGAATTAAAGATCCAACAAGTGCAGCGAAGAATCATGTTAAAAAAGAGACTATTGAAAAAATACTCACAGCCTGGGTAATAAGGGAAAAAAATATGCTTATTGCTGGACATACACACAGGCCAATGTTTCCCGAGCCGGGAAAGCCTCCATACTTTAACGATGGAAGTTGTGTCCATCCACGTTGTATAACTGCGATAGAGATTTCGGATGGTTATATAATGCTTGTCAAATGGAGTGTTAAGGTTATGCCTAAAACCAATGGCAGACTGTTTGTAAGCAGAGAAGTACTTGCAGGACCGGAGTTATTAAAAAACTATTTTTCGGAGCTAGAAGGTGAGAGATAAGAGCAGAAACTTTGTATAACGTAAGGCCGGTTATAATCCGGCCATAAAATTTATTTTTTTACTGTTTAATAGAAATAAAAAATGAATATAATTAAACGAAATAAAAATTTCGTTTAATTAGGAGGAGGTAATTAAAAGTGATGTATTAAAAATTGTACATATTATGGCACATTTATAAATCAGGACATATTTATAGATTACGCTACATTTATAAAGACAATCCTATCTCATTTGTGTACGTATTATTTTTTATTTTAGTTGTATCGCTATATTCAGAAATTATCTGATCTGGTATAGTTATTTTTTTTATAACATAATGCAGTGTTCCAGTTGGAATCTGAATATTTACCTTCTGGTTTACTTTTTTAAACAACAGCGCTTTTCCCAAAGGAGACAAGCAAGATGCACTGTCAATACCCATATCTGTGCTTTTCCAGTATGGAGGCACAATGTAATACTGATATGACTCCATATCATCTGTATCCTGTACTTCCACAATACTCTTGATTATGACGAATGGGCAGCTATCATTGCTTCCGGAGTTTTCTTTAACTGTACTCAGGTATTCATTAATAGTGTTTGTGTATTCCCTGAAAAACTCAACAACGTACATACTCTCTTCTACATTATCAGAATAGTATTCCTTGAGAAGCAAATCTTTTTCCCTTTCTATATCTTTTATATGGTCAGTAAGGAAAACTGACAGTTCCTGCAATTTAGGTTGTTTACCCATTTCCATCTCCCTTTATTTAGTGTATTCTTATTCTGGTGTCCATAGTAATTAATAAAAAACGATAAGGCATCTCACACAACATGCAAAATGCCTTCACCTATATGATAGCATATATGTTAATGAGTGTCAATGGTGGTTATTGATGGTAATTTGTAGGACAAGGGAAACTTAATGGTTAGTATAGAATTAAATAGAATTATTTGGCATTAAATTCTATACAAAAACAGAATGTACGATTATTCTTTTATTCCAACAACAATAAACAATTCCTCATTATCGACAATGGTAACTGTCTGGATATTGGCATTTTTATAGTATTCCTTAATTACGTTGGCTGCCGGAAGCCTGTCATCCTTAACATGATGTGAGGCATCTTTATGGATCTTGTTAATTGCTTCCCTGCTCTGAGAGTGGCAAATTACAAATTTACCGTTCTTTTTAAGATAACCTGATAACCTTTCAACAGCGTATTTTTTATCACTAAAATGAGGAAACATTGAATAACACATAATGCAATCGAAATAGTTTTCAGGCAAATCCGCTTCCAGAACATCCCCAACAATAAACTGAACATTTTTAAAGCTGAATTTGTTCTTTGCCTGTTCAACCATTTTCTCAGAAACATCCACAGCTATAATTTCGCCCTTATCACCTATACAAGAATGAAGGAAAGGTATCATAACGCCTGTACCGGTACCTACGTCCAGAACCTTCTGGCCTTCACTAATCCCTGCGGTAGCTACAATATATCTGATTTTCCCTTCATCATGGTTTACTATTGTGTCCCACTTCTCTGCCAAAGAATTAAAATATTCCCTGTTATTCAATCCCAAATACCTCATTCCTTATTACCTTTGTTTTCTTTAATATTATGACCATTGGAGGAATTGCTATTAGCTGTACAATAATCCCCGGCAGTCCTGTTGTAACGGCTGTTGCAACAAATACAAAGGGACCTGGAAGTTTTACTCCAAATAGAATAACCAAAGCCCACACAACTACACCCGCAACAATTCTCCCAGCAATCATGCTTCCGATTAATGTAAAATAGGAATTCAATTTCATTCTCTTGCTTAATATGCTTGCAAAAGCAGCATATGTTGCCAACTCAAAAACCATATAAGGCATGACTGGAAATAACGGCGGCATACCAGTAATAATTGAACTTAAAAAAGGAGTAATTGCTCCAACAGCTATGGCATAAGGTAAATCCAGCATGAATCCTGCAAGTAGTACAGGAATATGCATAGGCAGAAAAGTGCTGCCTAGTCCAAAAAGATGAAATATTACCGGAAGGACAATTCCCATAGTAATAAATAAACCTGACATTACCATTTCTCTAACATAATTTTTATTTTTCATAATCCTACCCCACCTTAAAAAATAAAAACCCATGAAATGAGCTGTTTCATACAGCATCCCTTCATGGGTTTTCATTATTGAAATTTTTAATCTGTCTAAAATCTATTTAAAACCTTCATGGTTTTAGTATCCAATATCAGAATAACACAAAAAAAATAAAATGTCAAAAAAACTTTAAAACTTATTCAACTCTTCTCTAATATCCGGAGTCACCCAAGTTGACTTGTTTTTCTCCTCTATAACTTCATTATAAATATCAATTATTTGCCCTGAAATTATATCGTAGTTATACTTCGATACTACTTTTTCCATAGCCCTTTTTCTCATCTCATCAGCTTTTTCCGGATTAAACAATATTTCAAGTATACAATCTGCAAGAGAATTGGCATTTCCAGTATATGCCTTCATACCGTCAACTCCATGTGAAACAATATCGCCTAGTCCTCCCGTATCAGATACTACAACAGGCACATCAGCCAGCATGCCTTCAAGAGCGACTATTCCAAAGGGTTCATAAAGGCTTGGAAAGACTGCAATGTCCGCACATTTATACAGTCTGCAAAGATCCTCATCACTCACATAACCAGTCAAATATACCTTTTGGCATATATTCATGTCCATAGCCCTGCCACGTAGATAATCATATTGGGGACCCTTGCCTGCTATAACAAACTTCACATCATAATAATACTTTAAAACCTTTGGGACTGAATCCAAAAGAATTTGTGCACCTTTTTCATTTACCAGCCTTCCTACAAATAATACTATTTTTTCATTATCAAGAGCAAATCTGCGCCTGAATTCCTGATCCCTTATATATCCTTCAAATTTGTTTATGTCTATGCCGTTCGGCACCAGCCTGATTTTATTCTCAGGCAGTTGAAATAGCTGCTTAACCTCATTTTTCATATACTGGCTGTTTACAACTACTCTCCATGATTCATAGGTTAGCCACCATTCCACACTGCTTATATATCTTTGAGTATCGTTGTGGATGCCCCAGTTCCGTCCATGCTCGGTAGCATGTATTGTTGAAACAAGAGGTATTGAGTAGGAATACTTGAGCGCACGTGCTGCAAAAGCTACTATCCAGTCATGGGCATGAATAATATCAGCTTTTCCTGTTTCATTAAGAAGTTTTATGGAGTGTTCCAATAGTGCAAAATTCAACTGTAGTACCCAGTAAATAAAATTATCGGAATTAACTTCATATGTGTGGACTCTATGAACAAATATATTTTTATCCTTCTCGATTTCCCTGCTGCCGTTTTCCCAGCAGGTTACCACATGCACCTCATTGCCTTTTTCCCCAAGTTTCTGTGCAAGATCATATACTACTCTGGAAATACCTCCAATAATCCTTGGCGGATACTCCCAGGATAACATCAATACTTTCATTTCTTCCTCCTTATTGTTTTGTATAGTTTATGCATTTTTCAGTCCAATCAATTCGTCAATTATATCCCACAGTTCATCCTTGCCTGTCCTTTTAGAAGAGGAAAAGGGCACAATTATTGTATTCTCATCTGTTTTTAACGCTTTCCTGATTCCATCAATCCTGTTTCTTACTTGTGAACGATTAATTTTGTCTGCTTTTGTTGCTGCTATTATATGAGGCAACCCTCTACATAGAATCCATTCATACATTGTTTTATCCATCTCTGAAGGCTCATGCCGTATATCAACCAGCATAATAATCAGCTTGAGTTGACTTCTAGTATCCAGATAAGTATCTACAAGCTTTCCCCAGGATGTTTTCTCAGACTTCGAGACACTTGCATATCCATACCCCGGAAGGTCAACAAAGTATAGCCTGTCATCTACGTTGTAAAAGTTTATTTGTCTGGTTTTACCGGGTGTTGTTCCCACCCTGGCAAGGTTTTTTCTGTTTAATAGAGTATTTATCAATGACGATTTCCCTACATTTGACCTTCCTACAAATACAATTTCAGGCAATTCTCTTTGCGGGTACTGTTCGGGTTTAACTGCAGTCAGTTCATATCTGGCATTATTTACTATCAATAACATACCTTCTTTCTCAAAATATTATGTTTTTAGAAAACATTCTACAGGTTTATATATAAATTCAATTATAACATACCAATATATTCCTTAATACCATTATTGCAAATAACATTAATTCTTTTACCAAAAAACTTTCTGTATTTGCTTACAGAAGCTTCATCCTTTAACAAAACAACATCGATAAGCAACCTTTTTCTACGTATATGCTGCAATTTAAGCTCAGCTATTTTTAAAAGGTGCTTGAATTCATAATCAGCCTCAGGTAATGAATAACCAATAAAAATCCACTTTTCAGCTTCAGAGAGTATTCCCTCAGCCGTTTTCCATACATCTGGAAAAGAATTGGCCATAAAGGATTTTCTATAACTGGAAGTGGAAATATGTGATGAAAGCTCATTAGTACATATAGTGCAAAATGCTTTTTTATTGTCTATCAACTCATTTCCCATCTTGCTGAATTCATTAAACATTTCAAAATCCCGTTTATGAAAACCGGCTTTGTAGTATACTGTTATATCATTATACATATCATTGAATACAGTCCTGCAATTATCACAATAAAGCCAATTACATGAGCCGTGTATTTTAGCTATTTGTATCTTTACCCTTCTGCCACCAACATCTTTATACCTTAAAGGTGTCCCCCCGTTTGAATAGTCTATGAGTAAATTCTCAAACATCAAATTCAGGTAGTTTTCCAGAGCTGTATCCCAATTGAGTACTACATATGCGCTATTCGGATATTTTCTGGTGAGTCTGTCTAAAAAATTGATTACGTCTGATGAAACTACAAAACTCTTTTCCAGTATACTAAACAGCCTATAAACCAGCATACGTCTTATGGCTCTTAACCGTATAGAGTTGTATTCTATTCCCAGCCTGTGTCCTGAATTTGTTGAAATATCAATACATGTAATAATATCATCTAAACTCGGCTCATTACATGAACCGTCGTATTGAAAAATGTCTTCCATGAACCTTCTTAAAACTGTGCTTACAGCATGATCAAATTTACTGTTTGAAGCATCAGATATTAACAGCCGCGGAATCTCGTCTTCTACAGGTATATCAGAATTCCTTGAGAACCCGGCTCCAAGAATTATTGCAGATTTCATCAAGCCCCACACCACCTAATCTATATGGTTTATTATTAATTGACTGTAAAGATTTTATACTATTAATTGATAAACAGGTCAATTTCAGATATACTAGTTAAAAGATATTATTCATACAACTAATACTAGGAGGCACATATGGAACAATTATTTGAAGGGATAGTAATTGGGTTTGCATCCTTAAGCTACAAAAACATAGTAATGTTTTTAATAGGTTTTTTACTAATTTATCTAGCTATTAAAAAAGATTATGAACCTATGCTGCTTTTGCCTATAGGTTTCGGAGCTATACTTGTTAACATTCCCTTTTCATCGGTTTTGAATTTTGAAGGGGCCCCCGGCGTACTAAAAATACTCTTTGATGCCGGTATAGAAACAGAGCTGTTCCCTGTTCTGATATTTATTGCCATTGGCGCAATGATAGACTTTACTCCCCTGTTTCGAAGTCCTGTAATGATATTCTTTGGTGCTGCAGCACAGTTTGGAATCTTTTCTACCCTTATTGTAGCCGCATTAATTTTTGATGATTTGGAACTGGCTTCTGCAATTGGAATTATAGGTGCTGCCGATGGCCCAACAGCTATTTTTGTTGGTGCAAAGTTTGCAAAAGACCATTTTGCAGCAATATCTGTTGCTGCTTACTCATATATGGCCCTTGTTCCCATCATACAGCCACCCGTTATAAGATTGTTTACAACAAAGGAGGAACGTCTTATAAGGATGGATTATAAGGAAGTAAAGGTGTCAAAGACAGTTAAAATTATATTCCCAATAGCAGTTACAATCATTGCCGGGCTTGTAGCGCCAATAAGTGTTCCGCTGGTCGGCCTTCTTATGTTCGGAAACCTCATAAGGGAGAGTGGAGTACTTGAAAGGTTATCAAAAGCTGCTCAAAATGAATTAGCTAACCTCGTTACAATACTGCTTGGAATCACTATAGGTTCTACCATGCTTGCAGAAAATTTCTTAAGGCTTGATACCCTTTACATACTTCTTTTGGGCCTTTTGGCATTTGTATTTGATACAGCAGGCGGAGTTTTGTTTGCAAAGCTTGTTAATCTTTTTGTTAAAAACAAAATAAACCCTATGATAGGTGCAGCGGGCATATCTGCATTTCCAATGTCTGCAAGGGTCATTCATAAAATGGCGCAAAAGGAAGACCCTTCAAATTTCATTCTGATGCAGGCTGTTAGTGCCAATGTTTCAGGGCAGCTTGGCTCAATAGTAGCTGGCGGCCTTGTGCTCAAACTTGTACCTTTACTGTTAGGATAAGGAGGTTTTATCATGCTGGAGAATTTTGTTAATGGAACGACTTTCCAAAAAGGGATATTTGTTATGATTTTTGGCATTATCGGTGTTTTTATTGTCCTTATTCTGTTTTTTTTGATGATAAAGGTAATTACACGACTGTTTCCATACAAGGATAATGAACAGAATTAATAAAACTCAAAAGGGAATTATAGGTTCTTACTATTGTATAAAATATATCAATAATATATAATTAGTAAGCAGGTAAAACTATCGAAGGAGTATGATGGCCAATGGCATTGGAAGAGTATAAGCTAAAGTTTTCGTCAAGAAAAGGAGGCGGAAGCCTTGATTCGCCCCAGTTTTCCCTTTCTTATAGAGCGAATAATGAGGCTATCAATTCAAGAGCAAGCTATGAGATTCTGTCTAAATTAATAGGAGATAATGACGTTGTTATTGAGGTGAATAGTTCTCTGACCAATACAACAAAAACAGAAAGTGAAGATAGGACATTTCATTTTCTTAGTGAAGTTCGTAACCGTGCTCTGGATTACAGCTACAGGAAAGTACCTTCATCAGCCAGGCAATCATTCCTTTCAATGATTTTCGGTGGCGGCAAGAAAAACGCAGAGGCTCATGAAATAATGGCTTACATTCCGGAGAAGGTATGGAAAGAAGAAACCTTTTTAAGTGTTTTGCCTGTTTATGGAGCAAGGTATTATGTAATGAAAAGTCCTGAAGAGGGTGACAAGGTTATAAATGAGCTTTGCCGTATGCTTGATAGTGAGAAGATTGATTATTTCAAGCTTATAGTATTTGACGTGGCATCATTCGGACAGATGGGTATTGTAAGCAATTACCTTACGGCTGACGATATAAAAGGCACACTTGGCATTAAATAATAGCCACTTTTGATATAAATATTTTGTATTTATGCACTGCTGCTAAGTATTAAAATGTATAGAGGTTTTTACAAATGAAGAAGATAGCAGATTATGATATGCCATTAGTATTAAAAGACTTCTTAAACTATCTTCAAACCATAAAAGGAAAGTCTGTAAATACAATTCAAGTTTACTTTTATGATTTAAGGGTTTTTTTCAGGTTTTTGAAGATACATAAAAATCTCGTTGATAAAAAAAACAGGGTTCAATGATATTGATATCAGTGACGTTGATATTGAGCTTATAAAAACTGTTACACTAAGTGACTTATATGCCTTTATGTCCTATGTAAGCAATATCCGGGACAATAGTTCATATGCACGGGCCAGAAAGGTATCCAGCCTAAAATCATTTTTCAATTATCTGACTAATAAGGCAAAGCTACTTGAAACAAATCCTGCAAGCGAATTAGAGTCGCCTAAAATTTTTAAGCGTTTACCCAGATATTTGAATATCGAAGAGAGTAAGCAGCTCCTTTCTTCAGTTGATGGAGAGTACTCTGAACGTGACTATGCGATATTGACGCTTTTTTTGAATTGTGGCATAAGACTGTCTGAATTAGTAGGAATAAACCTGAGCAGCATAAAAAACGACACCTTAACTGTTATAGGCAAGGGCAATAAAGAAAGGATAATCCCTTTGAACAAGGCCTGCCTTGATGCAATTGAAGAATATAAAAAAGTAAGACCAACCAGTGGTATAAAGGACAAGAATGCATTATTCATTAGTAGGAGGAAGCAAAGAATCAGTAAAGTTACAGTACAGCATATTGTAAAAAAATATATAAAACAATCCGGGCTGGACCCACAAAGGTACTCTACTCATAAACTCAGACACACTGCGGCAACATTGATGTATAAACACGGGCATGTTGATATAAGGGCTTTACAGGAGATATTGGGTCATGAAAGCATTGCAACCACTGAAATTTATACTCATCTGGATAAACAGCAGATTAGGGATGCTCTTGATAGTAATCCGCTTTCGGGATTCACAAGGAAAAACAATTAAACTAATTGTAATGAAAAAATAATTATGCTATTATTTAATCTGGTTGACAAAAATTATTATTCTATTATTTGGTTGGTGTTGGCATGTATTTAAGAAAATTTTACTTAATTTTGAGTTTAATATTATCTGTATTTTTGTTTTTCTCTGGTTCAGCTATACTTTACTACCTGAATACTTATGATGTTTCTGCTGAAACCCTTGACAATCAAAATGACAGGGTAAATGATATACTAAAACCCTTTGTAAAAGACAAGGAAATGTATAATATACTTATGATGGTAGGCGATAAAGAAGAAGCAAATACGGATACAATGATGGTGGTAAACTTCAACACTAAAACCGGTACCCTGAATGTTTTGTCCATACCAAGAGACACCAAGGTTGGCATTAGTGGTTTGAAAATCCCAAAAATAAACTCGCTTTATGCGAGAAAAAACGGTAAAGAACTGGTAATCAACGCAGTAAGCAGTATTCTGGGCACAAAGGTCGACTATTATGTGTATTTAAATATCAAAACCTTCAGGCAGGTTATTGATGCTCTTGGTGGTGTTGACTATTATGTGCCTGTTGATATGCATTATGATGACCCAATACAGGACCTGCATATACATTTGAACAAAGGCCAGCAGCTTTTGGATGGGAATAAGGCAGAACAGTTCCTGCGTTTCAGGCATCCAAACGGTAACCAGTATACTCAGGAAATGATGAAATACTATGATGGTTCGGATATAAAAAGGATAGAAGCGCAGCAGAACTTTATTAAGGAACTTGTAAGGCAAAAAGCCAATATTTTATACCTTCCAAAGATAAATGAAATTATTGACCTTGTGTTCAGTAACCTAGAAACAGATATAACTTTAAACGAAGCTTTGAAAATGGCTAAAAATGTATATAGCTTCAAAATTGAAGATATAAACACCTTTACACTCCCGGGCGAATCCAGAAAAGAAGCTGACGGTTTGTGGTACTTTATATATGATGAATACCAGGCACAGAGTATTTTAGAAGGAAACTTCAGGGAAAAAGAATAATAAAAGGGGAGGCAGCCATGTTCCCTGCTGTATCCCCCTTGTTATTTAATATTCCCTATAAAAAGCCTTGTAGGCGTTATAGGATGTATAAACATCTATTTTACTTGTAACCTCAAAAGGTGCATGCATGGATAGTATAGGTACTCCGCAATCAATTACTTCAGCTCCAAGGTTTGCTACGAACTGGGCTATAGTTCCTCCACCTCCCTGGTCTACTTTCCCTAATTCTCCTGTTTGCCAAATTATATTGTTCTTATTGAACAGCCTTCTAATTTTACCTACAAACTCTGCATTTGCGTCACTACCACCTGACTTGCCTCTTACTCCTGTATACTTTTGAATTACTATCCCTTTCCCCAGATATGAAGAATTGCGCTTTTCCTGGACATCCTTATAGTTTGGATCTACACCCGGGTTTACATCAGCAGAAAGCATGGCAGTATTTCTCAGGCAGTTTCTCAGCACTATATCAGTGTAGCTTTCTTCTGATAACCAGCATAAATAAGCCAGATAATCTTCTATCAGGGTTGACGCTGCTCCCGTATTCCCTACACTTCCTATCTCTTCCTTATCAGTAAGCAGGCAAACAGCTGTCCTTTCAGGAATGTCCAAATCCAGAATTGCCTCCAGGGCCGCATATGAACACACCCTGTCATCCTGCCCGTAAGCCCCTATAAGGCTTCTGTCAAAACCAATATCCTTTGCTTTAAAAGCCGGTACAGCTTCCAGTTCGGCAGATGTAAAGTCTTCTTCAGTAATAGCGTATTTTTCATTCAATATTCTTAGGATGTTTAGTTTAACTTTGTCTTTTACCTTTTCGTCACAGAATGGAATGGAACCTGCGAGAATATTCAATCCCTCTCCCGTTATCCCTTCGCTCATTTTTTTCTCCATCTGGTCTTTTGCAAGGTGTGGAAGCAAATCAGTAATAGTGAAAACCGGATCCTGTTCATCTTCCCCAATATTTATATGTACCGTTTCCCCACTCTCTTTAATGATAACCCCATGTATAGAAAGAGGTATGGTCACCCACTGGTATTTCTTTATTCCACCATAGTAGTGTGTATCCAGAAAAGCCATATCAGTGTCTTCATAAAGCGGATTCTGCTTTAAGTCGATTCTTGGTGCATCTGTATGTGCTCCTACAATATTCACACCTTCATTAAGCGATTTTCTGCCAATTACTGATAGTATAACAGCTTTATTTCTAATAACCTGGTAAATTTTCATTCCTGGTGTAATTTTTTTACCTGCTTCCATCATTTCATTTAATGAAACAAATCCCTTTTCCTTAGCAGCTTTTTCGGTCTCATATGCAAACTCCCTCTCAGTCTTGGCTCTGTCTAAAAAGTCCTTATATTTTTCACAAAACTTAAAGGCGTCATCTACATACTGGGTGGTAGATTTTTCCCAAACATTTCTGTCCCTGTATTCAAGCGCTTCCTCAAGCTTTTGTCCCTTTGTTTTCTTATCTTCGTCCATTGTGTACCTATCCTCCCTGTTCAGTTAGTAAAATCTCTATACTTTTTATTATTCACTTATTATATTATATTATATAGATTATACCCTTGTTTTAAAATATATAAAATATTATAATAGTGCAATTGAATCTGCATGCATTATTGTATTTACTCCCCCAAGGTGTTAATATATACTTGCAAGTAATACAAAATATTTCATTGAGGAGGGCTTTTTCTTGTTTGACTGCCATGTTCACAGTAACTTTTCCTTTGACAGTAATCTTAAACCGGAGGCTGCTTGTGACAAAGCTATTGAATTGGGTCTGGACGGAATTGCATTTGTAGACCATTTGGATCTGGATTTTCCTGATTCTCAGGTTAATTATACCATCGACTTTGATGTTTATTCAAAATACATGGATAGTTTATGCCTTAAATATAAGAAGCAGCTGGAAGTACTTAAAGGTATTGAGGTTGGAATACAGCCACATGTTATTGAAAGTACCTCTTCGCTGATAAACAAATATGATTTTGACTTTATTATTGCTTCAGTGCATATAATTGACGGGCTTGACCCCTATACATACTCTTATTACCAGGATAAAACCAAACTTCAGGTCTATTCAAGATATCTGCAGGAGATCCTGTTTATGATTGAAAACTATGATGATTTTGATGTAACAGGCCACTTCAACTTTATAATAAGGTGTGCAGTTTATAAGGATAATTCTATGAAATATAATGATCTTAAGGATTTATTTGATTCAATATTCAAGTTGCTGATTTCCAAAGGAAAAGGGTTTGAAGTTAACACCGGATCATTCAGAGAAAAAAGTAATAGAAAAAATATACCTGATTATGATATAAACATTCTCAAGAGGTATAAAGAGTTAGGCGGAGAGATTGTGTGCCTTGGTTCCGATGCTCATAGAATTGAACACATTGGGTATAAATTTGATTATTTTAAAGACATGATATCAAGTGCAGGGTTCAAATATCTAACACACTTTGTACGCAGAGAACCTGTATTCACAAAAATATAATTGCTTATTTTTCAATTATTCCTCCTCCAACAACCAAATCGCCATCATAGAATACTACTGACTGACCCGGAGTTACTGCCCTTTGGGGCATATCGAAAACAACCCTTACTTTGCCATCTGCTTCTGGGAATATTTCCGCGTCCGCCTCTTTGGCTGAATACCTGATTTTCGCTTTAACCCTCATATTCCTTTTGAGGCTTTCAATAGATATAAAATTTAAATCTGTGGCAAAGAGTTCTTTTGAAAAAACCTCATTCTCATCCCCCAGTACAACCCTGTTTTTTTCAGCATCAATATGCACTACATACATTGGCTTTCCCAGGGCAAGCCCTAATCCTTTCCTCTGTCCGACAGTATAGTGTATGATTCCCTTATGTGTTCCTAAAACATTTCCTTTTGTATCTACAAATTGTCCGTTTTCAATATTTCTGTCGGTGTTTTCACATATAAAGCTTCCATAATCATCATTATCTACAAAGCAAATCTCCTGGCTGTCAGGTTTACTGGCAACACTTAATTCCAATTCTTCAGCTATCTTTCTAACCTGTTCCTTTGTATAGCGCCCTATTGGCATAAGAGTCCTGGAAAGCTGTTCCTGGGTGAGGTTATAGAGTGCATAAGTCTGATCCTTTTTTTGTGCAACTGACTTTTTTAATAAATACCGTTTTGAGACTTCATTATATTCAATAACGGCATAATGGCCTGTAGCTATATAATCTATACCCATAGCAACAGCTTTTTCAAGGAGAAAGCCAAATTTTACATACCTGTTGCACGCAATACATGGGTTTGGTGTTTTGCCCTTAAGGTACTCTCCAGTAAAATATTTTATAACCTTTTCCTCAAAAACCTCTTTGAAGTTCATTACATAATAAGGTATACCAAGCTTATTTGAAACTCTCCTTGCATCATCCACAGCTGACAGAGAACAACATCCGCCTTCTCTCTCCTTCTTATCGGCGCTCATATCAGGCCATATTTGCATTGTTACCCCGATTACCTCATATCCTTCTTTAAGTAAAACAGCGGCAGCTACAGAACTATCCACACCACCGCTCATTCCCACCATAACTTTTTTGCCCTTCATTAACATTCATCCTTTAAATTCTGAATATCATCACACCTTCTGCTGCACGCATTTGAATTATACTCTGCACTACCGCCAATACCTTTCTTTTTTTTGTAATCTTCAATAGCTGTCTTTATTGCTTCTTCAGCAAGATTCGAACAGTGCATCTTAACAGGCGGCAGCCCGTCAAGGGCTTCAGCAACAGCCTTATTTGTTATTTTAAGCGCTTCATCAATTGTTTTTCCCTTAATCATCTCAGTTGATATACTGCTTGTTGCTACCGCAGCTCCACAGCCAAATGTCTTGAATTTCGCATCAACTATTGTATCATTCTCAATTTTTAGATACATCTCCATAATATCTCCGCATTTAGGGTTTCCAACTCTGCCTATACCATCTGCATCTTTTATTTCGCCCACATTTCTTGGATTCATGAAGTGATCCATTACTTTTTCGCTATACATATTTAATTCCTTCTTTCTACATTTTTGGCCCTTATAATGGAACTAATGTTTATTATTTAGTACTCATTTCCTGAATTTTATCTGCTTTATACAGCGGCGACATCTCTCTTAACCTTTCAACAATCTGAGGCAATACCTCCATAAGATAATCAACATCTTCATGGGTATTCTCTTCTCCAAAAGTTATTCTTAGAGACCCGTGAGCTATCTCATGGGGCAGACCTATTGAGAGCAATACATGAGAAGGATCCAAAGAGCCTGATGTACAGGCTGAACCGCTTGAAGCAGCAATTCCTTTCATATCAAGCATTAACAGCAAAGACTCACCCTCTATGAATTCAAAGGAGAAGTTTACATTACCGGGAAGCCTTTGTTGCCTGTCTCCATTCAGCCTCACAAATGGTATCTTTTCCATAACCTCGTTTATAGTCCGTTCTCTAAGCTCAATAAGCTTTTTATTATATTCATCAATATTTTGTGAAGCTATCTCTATAGCTTTCCCCAAGCCTACTATGGAAGCAACATTTTCTGTGCTTGCCCTGCGACCTCTTTCCTGTGCGCCACCATGCATTATAGATGTAATCATTGTACCTTTTCTTATATATAGGGCACCAACCCCCTTTGGTCCATAGAATTTATGTGCAGACAGTGATAAAAGATCTATGTTCATATCATTTACATTTATGGGGATATTTCCTATTGCTTGTACCGCATCTGTGTGGAAAATGATGCCCTTTTCCTTTGCAATTCTGCCAATTTCAGGTATTGGCTGAATTGTACCTATTTCATTATTAGCAAACATAATACTTATCAAAATTGTATCAGGCCTAATAGCTTCCAAAACCTGCTCTGGTTTTATAAGCCCATTTTTATCAACCGGTAGGTAAGTAACCTCAAAACCGTCACTCTCTAGGTAGCTGCAGGTATGCAGCACCGCATGGTGCTCAATGGATGTAGTTATTATGTGTTTGCCCTTTTTCTTATTTGCATATACAACACCTTTAATGGCCCAATTATCAGCTTCCGTACCTGAACCTGTAAAAAATACTTCCCTTTCAAGGGCACCTATTGCCAAAGCCACTTTTCCCCTGGCATCATCTATAGCTTTTTTGCTTTCACGCCCTATAGAATATATCGAAGAAGGATTACCAAACTTGGTAGTAAAGTATGGTATCATCTCTTCAAGTACTTCAGGTTTAACTGCAGTTGTCGCTGCATGGTCAAAATATATAATCCTGTTACTCATTTATATTGGCTCCTTGCTTATTTTTTTATTTCAATATTCTATATTCCCATGATTATCCTTCTAAAAACATAAATATCAATGGCAATACCTAACATCAAATAGTATATAGCTAATTAGCATTAATTTCAATTCCAAATACCACCCATTTATTATTATTTTTTTTAGAATAAAGGGCTGTAGTATCTGGTTTTGAGCATGTCCTCAATTTCATCCACACTTTTGTCCCTTGCATTGATAATCATTACACCGTAATTTGGCCTTATACCAAGACCCATGGTAGGCATATTATTCCTTGATATGTATGAAACCTGGAATGAACTGCCTTTATAAATAATTGCATCAATAGGATAACCATAGCTTTCTGCATCCACTACTTCATACCCTCTGCTCTCCAGTGCTTCTTTTATTTCTTCCAATCCCTTTTGAATTGCAACAATAATAAGTACCACCTCCATAATTAAATTATTTGCATGGAGATGTACTTATATACTTATAAATTATTTGTTATTCAACAGGTAAAGTTGAGCCTCCATAAGGCATAAGAATAACTTCTGAATCTTCACCCAATTCGATAAATGCCTCTTTAAGTGCTTCATCAACACTGCTAAACGGTTTCATGAACAAGCTCTTTACAAATCCGGCATCCATATCGGAAACAAGAAAGATTTTTGCTTTCTGCAGTACCAATGCAATTGCAGCAGCTTTATGCCCTCCAAGTTCAAAGTTTTTTTGAATCTGCTTCACCATAGAGTCAGGAGTACCTGCATTCAACATCCATTTTTCAAAAATCTTTTCCCCCAACCCTTCAATACATGAAGCCAGAAGAATAATAATCCCTCCGTCCCTTACTGCATGCTTTGCATTATCCAGGGCTTTCTGAGCCTGATATAGGTTAATATCCTTTGGATACCCTCCAGGTGTGGCCAAAACTATATCAGCTTTACGAGGTATTTTTATTTTATACAGGCTGTCCAGGAACCTGCATCCTTCCCTATGTGCAGCAACATGATGTCCTGCAACAGCCTTTATAATATTTTTTCCTTCATCCAGGACAACATTTACTATGAAATCAACTGGAACAAAATCCACAACTTGTTCAATATCTTCCCTTACAGGGTTGTTTTCAATTTTCCCTGCTCTCGCATCAGGATTAACCATCCCACTGTGATTTGCCTGAATGGCATCTCTTGTGGAAACTCCCGGCATAATAGCTTTCATTCCTCCGCTATAGCCTGCAAAATAATGGTACTCAATATTTCCGAGGCATATCCTTCTGTCTGCGTTTACTACCAAACTAAAAACGTCTACAGGTGTTCCTCTCCTGGTATATCCTAGATGAACACAGTCATCAGGATTACTGTCTACACACTTTACCATGTTGTAAATTTCTTCTCCCACAAGGTACTTTTTTTCTTCTTCTGTATGATGCCTATGGCTGCCAAGTGCAAAAACAACCGTAATATCATTATATTCGACACCTGCCGAAAGCAGTTCCTCAATTAGTGGAGGCAGTACAATCCTGCTCGGCATTGGCCTGGTAATATCACTTGTAATGACTACGATTTTTTCGCCAGCTTTTACAATTTCATTGAGCCTGTTGCACCCTATTGGGTTTTGAAGTGCCCTGATAACCTCTTCAATACCTTTTGAATCTACTTTTACGTCATTCTGTTTTATTTCCATCAAAACATTTTTATCTGGAACATCAAATTTCTTATAACCTTTTCCAAATCCATATTTAAAATGCAAATGAATCACCTCTTTACATCTATTAATTTAACATAATTTACTGCAGATTTAAAGAAATTTTTATGCTTCTGTAATAGGACGAATATTCTCTGAATAATATCAAATCATATGAAATGGAACAATATAGGTCTCACATAGAAAATATGTTGCGCTATCTGAAATGGATCGATGCTTATGTATTTATATATTTATGTATATGTATTTTTATGGTATAATGTAACAAAATCGTTAATTTTGTTTACAAAGAGGTGCAGTTATTGATGAAAGATAATGTAATAAGAGTTACCTCGTCAGAAAAAGAACTAATCACAAAGCTAAGGGGTATAAATGTATTTGAATTCAAGGATATTATTGCCGAACTGCAAAAACTTATTTTAATATCAAAAGTAACTGGTGAAAAAAATGAATTTAAATATGTGGATTTTATATTTGATCTTTTGAAGGATTTAATGCAGGAAAAAGAGAACTTAACGATAAAAAAATTAAATAAAAACAAAAGTAAATCCCAAGTAAGGAATAAAGCAAACACTATTGAACCAGAATCAATATCAACTGAACAAAAACCAAGAATAGCTGAACCTGATGAACCATCAGAAAAGCAACTTCAATCTGGAAATGATACTAAAAAAGAAGAGCTTAAGCAAGAACCTGCGCAGCCAAACATTGATGAATTAAACCCGCCTGTTCTGCTAGAAAAGCTTAAGGCCAGAAACTTTAAAAGTATTCTTTCTCAAAGATTCAACAAAGATGAAAGCTAACTAGAAGCAAGGGCCGTTATTGTTTTCTTCGTTTTTCCAACCAATCCTTGATTCTTGCCTCATACCCGTTGGAACTTGGATTGTAGTAGATAGTACCCCTCATTTCTGTCGGCAGATATTCCTGGTCAACAATATTGTTTGGATAATCGTGGGCATATTTATAACCATTTCCATACCCCAACTCCTCCATACCCTTTGTAACTGCATTTCTAAGATGCATAGGCACTTCTCCGGTCCTTCTTAACTTTATGTCTTTAAGGGCATTATCAATAGCAACATAGCATGAATTAGATTTTGGGCTTGTTGCTACCATTACTGCTGCATGTGATAGAATTATCCGTGCTTCAGGCATACCAAGCATTTTTACAGCCTGGGCAGCAGCTACGGCAACCTGCAAGGCGGTTGGATTTGCCATCCCAACATCTTCCGAAGCACATATTACTATCCTTCTGGCTATGAATTCCGGATCTTCACCTGCATACAGCATTCTTGCAAGATAAAACACTGCTGCATCCGGATCACTTCCCCGCATAGACTTTATAAATGCACTTATATTGTCATAATGGCTATCACCGGATTTATCAAAGCTAATGGATCTTTTTTGTACACATTCTTCTATAGTATCTATACTAATATATATTACGCCGTCCTCATTAATACTTGATGTCATTACAGCTAATTCAACAGCATTCAAAGCTATTCTGGCATCTCCATTGGATATATTTGCCAAAAATTTTAACGCGTCTTCGCTTATTTCAATTTGATAGTTTCCCAGTCCTCTTTCCTTGTCCTTAATTGCATTTTCAACAATTCTAATTATATTATCCTCTGATAAAGGCTTGAGCATAAACACAGATGATCTTGAAATCAAAGCCTTATTGACCTCAAAAAAAGGGTTTTCGGTAGTAGCTCCAATTAAAACTATTGTTCCGTTTTCAACATGCGGCAGTAATGCATCCTGCTGGGACTTATTAAACCTGTGGATCTCATCAATAAACAGTACGGTTTTTCCACTCGGATTCAGTATATGGTTTTGTGTGTCGAAAACTATCCTTTTTATATCAGATACTCCGGCTGTTACAGCATTTAGTTTTATAAAGTTCGATTTTGTGGTGGATGCAATAATTCTGGCAAGTGATGTTTTCCCCGTTCCTGGAGGCCCATAGAGAATAACCGATGAAATACGGTCTGCCTTAATCATCCTGTACAGCAGCTTGCCTTTCCCAATTATACTCTCCTGCCCTACAAACTCTTCTATTGTCCTTGGACACATTCTATAGGCCAGTGGTTCCTTATTATCATACATTGAACCATTCCTCACCATGTTGTTTATACCTTATATAAAGGAAACCTTCCACAAATACTTTTCACTTCGCTGATAATCTTTTCCCTGTTGCCTTCAAAATCTGTCAAAGCCATATTGATCATTTCTGCAATTTCACACATCTCTTCTTCCTTCATTCCCCTTGAAGTTACCGCAGGCGTACCTATTCTAATACCACTGGTGACAAACGGACTCTGCGTGTCAAAAGGAATACCGTTTTTATTAACAGTAATTAATACCTTGTCAAGCATATATTGTGCGTCTTTTCCCGTTATCCCTTTATTTCTCAAATCCACCAGCATCAAATGGTTTTCAGTTCCGTTGGACACCAGATTGAATCCTTTTTCGATTAAAGCATGCGAAAGGGCTTTTGCGTTTTTCAGTATTTGTTGCTGGTATTGTTTAAATTCCTGTGACATTACTTCCTTCAAGTTTACAGCTTTAGCAGCAATAGTGTGCATTAACGGCCCCCCCTGGGTACCAGGGAACACAGCACTGTCCACAAGCTTTGCATACTCCTTCTTACAAAGGATCATGCCACCTCTGGGCCCTCTTAAAGTTTTATGTGTGGTTGTTGTGACAAAATCTGCATAAGGTACAGGATTAGGATGCAGTCCTGCAGAAACCAGCCCTGCAATATGAGCCATGTCCACCATTAAATATGCACCAGTTTCCTTCGCAATATCACTGAATGCTTTAAAATCAATTATCCTTGGATAAGCACTGGCACCAGTAATTATTATCTTTGGCCTGAACTCCTTGGCAAGCTTTCTGACCTTGTCGTAGTCTATTTGACAATTGTCTTCTCTTACACCATATGAAACTGCATTATAATATTTCCCTGATATGTTTTTTTGCATTCCGTGGCTCAAATGTCCTCCGTGAGCAAGATCCATACCAAGTATGGTATCTCCCGGGTTGAGTACGGCAAAATAAACAGCATTATTGGCCTGCGCACCTGAATGCGGCTGTACATTGGCATGCTCAGCACCAAATATCTGTTTTGCCCTGTCAATTGCAAGCTGCTCGATTTTATCAACGTGCTCACAACCACCATAGTATCTTTTGTCAGGGTATCCCTCTGCGTACTTGTTTGTCAATGGAGTACCAAGTGCCTCCATTACAGCATAACTGACAAAGTTCTCAGAAGCTATCAACTCTATTTTATTCCTTTGCCTGTCTACCTCATCTTCAATATAATTCGCTACTTCAGGATCAATTTTTAATATTTCTCTAGTTGAATACATGTAACAACCTCCGTTTTATATCTACTATCTAGTTTACCATATTTAAAAAACTAACACTACATAATATGTTATTTTTGATTTATTGCATACAAAAAAACTAGGTCCATAGTGGATTATGATGATTTATTAGATATATTTTCCATTGTAAATTTAAGCCATCAAATTTATTTGCCGTTAAATTATACAATTTTATAGAGCTCATCAGATCCTGGCTGTGCTATTTCTTTTATAACCTCTCCATCTATAAGAATTTTTCGTTTATTATCAGTAACTTTGCCAATAATTACTGCATTTATACCACTCTCTAAAAGTTTATTCACCAAGCCATTTCCATCCGCACAGGTTACAAGCATACACCCGCTGGATATAAGCTTTAAAGCGTCAATTCCGTAGTATTCACATATCTTACAGGTTTCTCCCTCAAGGGGAATATCATGCTTGTATACCACAATCCCGACGCCCGAAGCTTCGGCAATCTCCCACAAAGCACCCAAAATCCCACCTTCAGTGACATCATGCATTGCACTGACTCCAAACTTACCTGCTATAACACCCTCTTTGACAACACTTATATTTTTTATAAATCCCTTTGCTTTATCAACAAAGTCTTTTCCAAAAACAGCTTTCAATTCTTTTTCTTTTTCAAAAGCAATAATAGCAGTACCTTCGATACCTGCTGATTTTGTTGCAATTATACAATCTCCCGGTTTTGCTCCTGAAGAAGTGACCATTCGTCCTTAGGTGCTTTTCCTATAGCGGTGCTTATAACAACAGGCCTGCTGACTGCATCAGTAATTTCGGTATGTCCCCCCATAATATCAATATTTAACTGATCGGAGGTTTCACTAGCCTGTTCCATTATATAATCCAACTGTTCCTCAGATGTTCCGGGAGGCAGAAGAATTGTAACAATAAGACCTATCGGTTCAATTCCACTTGAAGCTATGTCATTACACGAAATATGAACCGCAAGCTTTCCAATATCCTTTCCAGTTCCTGTAATAGGATCACTTGAAAGAACACAGATACTGTCCCCAAAATCTATACCACAACAGTCTTCACCAATTTTAGGTCTGACTATTACTTCCTTCCGTTTGTTGCTTATCTTATCAAGTACTATTTTCTTAAGTTTGTCATTAGGTACCTTTCCTATTTCCATGCATGTCCCCCTATTCAGGAAGAATTATGTTTACTTTGAGTTATAATACGATTTAAGCACTTACTTATATTTTTGTCAAGCTGTTTATTGGATAGGATAATAAAAATAATGGTAGCTGAATATTTCTTCGCCTTTTTCTTTTTTTAAAAGGCTTTCATTCACTTTAATCCTGCCCCTGACCGGTCTATACACATCCTCTGAGACCTTCTCCCTCTTGACCAACTCCCCGCTACTGCTGTAGAATTCCCTGTATACTGCCACCCTATAACCCTTTCTTTCCTCCTGTATCACTATTTCCTTGCCTGCTGGGACATTATCATCAGGTATATACTCCGGTTCCTCCGGCATATATGTTTCTAATACTTCCGACTTGAGTTCTATTGTCATAGCTTCACTGTCTTCCTTTCCAATTATTGAAATAATTGCTCTGTTACCTTTTACCTCCGCCCCTATACAAATAGGATAACTGCTGTTGTTTTTAAATTTAAAATCTATGGTATTTTCCGCTATGGTAGCATCCTGTCCAGGTTCAACATATCCAAGGGGCAGCGAATGGGGGCTCCTTTCGAGAATATCCAACCCGGCTTTTAAAACTGCAACATACAGAGTAGTAGTAACCTGACATACTCCGCCCCCAATACCTTCTATCAATTCTTTATTAAATATGACAGGAGCCTCCTTGTAGCCATTTTCAATACTTCTTGGCCCCAGTTCAGTGTCCATGGAAAACACCTTGCCTGGCAAAACCAGCTTGCCGTTTATCCTCTCACAAGCAAGCTTTATATTATAAGTCCTGTTATTATTGTTTGCATTAAAAGCAGTTGAGAATGATGATATAAAACTGTTGATGTCTTTTATGCCATCATATGTGATTTCTGGTACTTCATTATTAATTGGAAGAGCTATGTCATCAAATCTTTTTCCTTTAATACTGTCGTCAAGCAGTAACAGAGTTTTTTTAATATCAAGGCTTTTTCCTATTGTTTCTTTTTCAAATGATAACTGCCTGCCGTTAACCTTTATGGAAGCATTTTTACCTTTAATATCAACCTGTTTCTTTATAGCCTGTAGTATGTTTTCTGTCTTCTCCCTGTCATATGTACATTCCAAGCCTATATCCACTTTGTTGGTCTTAATGTCGAAAATTCTATATATTCTGTTAAAAATATTACCCTTTCTTCCAATACCATATGCCTGGCTTAATGCCTTCTCAGTATGAAATATTAATGATATATCGTTAAATTGAATTGTCCATAAATCCTGGCTATTATATAACTTGATTTTTTTATCTCGGTATTTATACTCTATTCTCTTATCTATCAGTTCCTTTGCCTGGATAATACTAAGTCCTGAGATGTCTATACCCTCAACAGAGATGCCATCATAAAAAGTTTTCCGTCCCAACAGGTTTATTGTATATACCACCAGGAATAAAAAAATGGCTATCAGACCTGCTGCAAAAATCAAACACCATTTCTTTTTAATCAAAAAGTTACGCAACATAATATTATCCTCAACCAAAACTCAAAACACATTATGAAATATTGTGCTTTCAAACCAGTTTAACCGGTTGTGCTAGTAGATTCATAACCTTACTCTATTATTATTGTTGGAATAAACAATTATATTACACAACTTTTCAATAAATTAACCATAAGCCTTGATTTCTATTATTTCAGTATCATCTACAGCCCTTTTTATCAGGCTCTCCATATCAAGCTTTGACTCAGAAGACAAAATGCCTGTAAGAGTAGGTTTTGTTTTCGGGTGCTTTGGGACAAAAACCGTACAGCAGTCCTCATAAGGCAAAATAGAAGTTTCATAGGTATCTATTCTTCTGGCAATGCTGACAACCTCATTTTTGTCCATACCAATAAGCGGCCTGAAAACAGGCATTGTTACAGCTGCATTTGTTACATAAAGGCTCTGGATAGTTTGGCTTGCAACCTGCCCCATACTCTCACCGGTAATTAATGCATATGCGCCCGCATTATCAGCTATACGTTCTGAAATCATCATCATAGCCCTTCTCATTAATATTGTTGATTCATCAGGCGGACACTCCTCATTGATTTCAAGTTGAATATCTGTAAACGGGACAATATGCAGCTTTATTTTATAACAGTATTTAGATAGTATTTTTGCAAGTTCAATTACCTTGTCTTTTGCCCTTTCACTTGTATACGGATAGCTGAAAAAGTGAACCGCATCCAGTTCAACACCACGTTTTGCCATCATCCATCCTGCCACAGGACTATCAATGCCTCCCGATAGCAGGAGTACAGCTTTCCCATTTGTTCCAATCGGCAGTCCCCCAACTGCAGGTATTATTTC
>JBMNNH010000006.1:0-14233 GCA_050953835.1 Acetivibrionales bacterium
TATTTGTCTTCTGTAAGCATCCTCTAATTGTTCAAAGCTACTGAAGTCTGTTAGTTTGCCAAGGCGTAGTCCAAGCTGTTTCCCTGTCTGCATGCATACGCCGTTATTAAGTGTTAATTCAAGAACCTTCACCATATTGAACATTGCAGCATCGCTAAAACCTAATGCATTGCCATGGGTGCTTAACTCTACACAGCCCACCACAGCATAATTGACGGCATCCTCATGGGAATATCCCGCGTGCTTGAGTGCGGGAATAACAGACTCGTCATTAAAAATCTGAGGCATTCCTATTCCTTTGCCGATAACTTCCGCGACCCGCCTTACAAAAAGCTCAGGTGAATTAGCATGAAGGCGTGCGGATAAATTTGGCTGGCGCAGCCCGCACATTCTCCATGGCGCGCAGCATGATATAGCTAAGCTCGTTGGATGCGTCCGAACCATCAATATTTGTGTCCTCCTATTGCAATGTTAAAGCCGATGGGGAATCCTGCAAAAAATTCCGCACATTTCGTGTTTCTCATATATACAATCTGGTTGAACTTAATAAACAGTGCCTCAATAAGCTCAAGGGCTTGCTTAAGCGAAATTGTTCCATCCCTCATATCCTTTATATAATATGGATAGAGGTATTGGTCCGCCCTGCCGGGAGAGAAGGAGGAGGCATTGGATTCCATTTGCAGAATCACGAACAGGAACCACAGGGACTGGACTGCTTCGCGGAAATTAGACGCAGGTGACTTTGACAGAGCATAACAGCTTTCTGCAATTTTTAAATATTCCAACCTGGATCCTTCATTTTTAGACTTGTCCGCCATCCGGCTTGCAAGCCTTCCATACCTCTCTATAAATACGCATGCCCCTTCCAGCGCAATTACCATTGCCTGATAAAAATCTCTTTTCGAGGGTTCTGCGTTCTTTAGCCGTTTCTTTGCTTCCTGCATCAGATTATATGGCCCCTGACTTATCCACTTCTTAACATCAGGACATATATGCCCCTGTGCATGGTCCTTTTGGTTGAGCTTTCCCACCACCTCAAGCATTTTCACCTGCGGGTCAAGCTGCTCATTAACCTTGTCCTCCAATGTGTGCCCTTGCCAAAAACGGAACCAGATGCTTAAAAAAGTACTCCCTATCCTCATGCCTGACTAAAAAGTAGTCCTGCGGCCTTGTCGGAAGGTCGTCAATTTCTTCCATAAGCCAGCTTATTCCTGCTTCAGGGAACACAACCCCCGCGCACGACCCTACTGTCCGGTTGCCGACTATCAATTCCCCTTCGTGGATTACAATCTCAATGTTCCTTAACGCTTCGTTCAAGGCAAGCGCCCTTTTTAAAATTATTGGCTTGTCGGCATGCTGCTTATATACCTGTGTAATCAGCTTGGCCTGCTCTACGGACATAACCCTGTCTTCATTCAGCATTTCATTCCTCAGATTGATAATACGCTCGCTTAAGCCAATACACCCAAGTCTTTTCACAAAATCATACATGAATCATACCCCCGACTTTCACACAATAATGAGCTTAGTCCTTTTTGACAGCTTTTCCCTTTCTTCTTCCTGAATTCCGCTGTCAGTTATAACATAATCAATATCTTCCCATTTTGCGGCTTCCACCAAGGAATGTTTATGAAATTTGGAACTATCCAGCAACACAATGCAAAACTCACTGTTCCTTATCATCGCACGCTTTAGATTTGCGTCATCAAACGTTAACCGCGCACAGTCCGTCCATATTTTTGGTTCCGCCGCTGCCAAGTATGGCAACCGTTATTCTTATGTCTGTTGATGCAGTTTAAGTGTCCACTGGCCATACATGGATTTGTCCTTCCGGCGCAGCGTCCCCTCCCGTCAGATACACGTTGTTTACATCGCTGTCAAACAATTCGGCTACCGGGATTGAGTTTGTGATAATATTTCGCCTGTTTCTTTGGGACAACAGCCTTGCAAGGCACCAGGTTGTGCTTCCCGCATCAATGGCGATGATTGTACTGTCGTCTTCGGGAATATATTTGAGTGCTTCCTGCGCAATTCTATTCTTGGCATCAACATTTTCCATATTCCTAAATTCAATTTCCTCTTCATCATTTCGAGAAATCAGCAAAGCAGCCCCATATTCTCTCTTAATTATGCCCTGTTCTTCCAGGGCAATCAAATCCTTCCGTATTGTTTCATCGGAAACGTTTAACAGCGAAATCAATTCTTTTGTCTCCAGCCTTCCTTTTGCCGAAAGCATCCTCAATATCATGTTCCTTCGGTTTGTTATGCTTTTACCGTTCGTTCTTTGAATTCTCATTAGTTTACCTCACAACAGTATTTATAACCTCTTCATAAATATCAAAGGGTGCGTTTAGCCCCGTATATAGCTCAAATTGTTTGCATGCCTGATGCATGATCATACGTGTACCAGATATAACCGTACATCCCGCAGCTTTAGCTTCTTTCTGCAGAGCAGTTACAGCTGGCGTAAAAACAATGTCCATAACTATGGATTCGGAACATATCCGATCCCTTGTCAAAATAGTCGCTTCGGATTTAAACCCAACGGAAGTACAATTAATAAGTATATCATATTCAAAATCCCTTCCGAGCTCTTCCAATCCACCCATATAAGCCACATTAAAACGCTTCCCGACACTTTGACCCCTTTCAGGGTTTCTATTGTAAATAAAAATAGAGTCTGTATACTGCTTAAGAGCCCATATAACAGTCTTTGCCGCACCCCCAGCACCAACTACAACAATTTTCTTGCCTTTAAGAGGCGTTACTTCAAGAAGGGTAGTAATTGCACCGTATGCATCTGTATTATAACCCTTCAGTTTCCCATCATCATTGACTATTGTATTGACCGCACCAATTTCCCCTGACATCTCATCAATATCATCCAGGTATTGGATAACTTCTTCTTTAAACGGCATGGTAACACCCAGGCCGCGTATTCCGAGGGCGCGCATCGCGTCAACCGCGCCCTTTGCCGAAGCAGTTTCAAAGGATACATAGACATATGGCAGATTCAGATGTTGAAATGCGGCATTGTGCATTTTGACGCCCATACCCCCTATGCTCCCAGCAATTGACCCGCAGAGTATCGGGTGTGATTTCGGCATTTTTACCACCTCGTTCGATTAATGATTAATGCCCATGCTGAGCTTTATATTATACCTTTACCTTGCCTTCTTAGCGGAAAGGCTGGTCTGTACAACTTCAATATATGATGCGACTACAATGACTAAACCGGTTGCAATATACTGGTAAAAAGTATCCACACCCAAGACAATCAGCCCCACCTTAAGCCCCGCAAAAAGGATTGCACCAAGTAAGGTTCCCAATATGTTGCCGCGTCCTCCCGCCATACTTGTTCCACCAATGGCCGCAGCTGCAATGGCATTTAATTCATATCCTTGTCCTGTGGTAGGGTCGCCCGTGCCCAGCTTACCTACCTGTATCATGGCCGCCAGCGCAGTACCAAGCATACCAAGAGCATATATAATTGCTTTATATTTTTCAACCCTTACACCAGAAAGCCTGGTGGCTTCCTCATTCCCACCTATTGCATAGGTATAGGTTCCAAGTCTGGTCTTCTTTAGTATAACATGCATCAATATTGCAAACAGGAAAAATATTATGACTGAAACACGAATATACGGCACAATCTCTCCATCAACCAACTTACGATACTCATTGGGTACTCCCAAAACCGGGTAGCCTTTTGTCACTATATAAGCAAGGCCGCGGTAGACGGACATAGTGCCCATTGTCGCTATGAACGGCTGTAAACGAAGCTTGGTAACCAGTAGGCCGCTTCAAAAGACCCAGCAGGAAGCCGAAAGCAAGACCAGCCAACACGCTGAGCACCAGCGGTATACCCGATACGGTAAGCTGGGCAACGACAGCACCAACCAGTGCCAGAACAGACCCAACCGAAAGGTCGATTCCTCCGGTTATGATGACACCAGTAATACCCATACCCATCAATCCGTAAATTGTTGATTGCTCGATGATATCTCTGATATTGTTTGCGGATGCATAGATAGGTTCTATGACACCAAAAACAAGGAACATAATTGCAATTGCAATTACAACACTTATTTCTCTGCTATTTCTTTCCCAAAATTTCTTCATTTTGATTTCCCCCTACTGCAAAAGTAATGATGGTCTGCTCGGCAAATTCATCCTTATTAAACTCCGCAACAATCGATCCCTCGCGCATTACAATAATCCTGTCACTCATTCCTATCACTTCGGTAAGCTCAGATGAAACCATGATAATAGATTTCCCCTCTTCAAGCATCTCCTCCATCAGCTTGTATATCTCCGCCTTTGCGCCTATATCAATCCCTTTTGTAGGTTCATCCATTATTAGTACATCCGCATCAGTAGACAACCATTTAGCAACTATAACCTTTTGTGCATTACCGCCAGAAAGGCTTGCTGTCATAAATTCAGGATCATTAGGAGTCAAACCTACCTTTGCGCCTACTTTTATAGAATTTTCGCTCTTTAGCTCCGCATCCACAAACGGCCCTTTCATGTATTTGCGCAAGGAAGCCAAAGCGATGTTATCAGCGTTGTTTAGGTTTTTTACAAAGCCTTCTTCCTTTCTGTTTTCCGAAATAAGCCCAATTCCCGCTTTCACACTTGCACCGGGGGCAGAATTATCGAGCTTTTTGCCGTTAAGATACACCGTTCCTCCTGTCGCCTGGTCAGCGCCAAAAATAGCACGCATGACCTCGGTACGCATAGCTCCCACAAGCCCGAAAAAGCTTAAAATTTCGCCTTTTTTCAATTCAAAGCTTATATTGCTGAACCCTTGGCCACTAAGATTCTCCACTTTTAGAACCACCTTGTCATTTTCCACACGGGATGGTTTGGTTCTCTTGGCAAACAAGGAAATATCCCTTCCTACCATACTGTTGACCAGCTGCTCCTCCGTGGCCTCCTTCATATCCATTGTCGTTATATATTGCCCATCTCGCAGAACAGTTGCCCTATCACACAGCTCAAATATTTCATTCATTTTATGACTAATATATAAAATTGTAATGCCATTTGCCTTCAATTCGTTTATAATTCTAAACAGCGTCCTGACTTCCCCGTCGCTCAGTGAGGATGTAGGCTCATCAAAAGAAATTATCTTTGCATTCAGATACAGGGCTTTTGCAATTTGAACCATCTGCTTTTTGCCTGTGCTCAGGCTTTTCATTTTATCCTTTGCGGAAAAGTTGCAGCCAAGCCTATCCAGAAGCCTTTGGGTTTCTTTTATCATCCGGCTGCTATCCAGCAAAAGTCCTCCTTTGGTAATTTCACTCCCCAGCATTATATTTTCGGCTACTGTCAATTCAGGTATTATATTGATTTCCTGATGTACTTTGGCAATCCGGTTGAGAATTGCCTCATACGCACTATTGAACATTACCTCTTCGGAATCTATGAATATCTTTCCATAAGTCGCCGGAAACATTCCGTGAAGTATATTGAGCAACGTAGATTTTCCCGCACCGTTTTCACCAATAAGCGCATGGATTTCACCTTTGCGGATGCCAAAGGAAACATTGCGCAGCGCTGTTTGCCCTGGAAAAACCTTTGTTATGTTTTTAAACTGAATATAGTTTTCCATTCCCGCATCACCCCCCGTTCAACTGTATTAATAGTATGTCCGGAGCAATTCTTAATAGTTTGCCCCGGACAATACCAACAAACTATCATCAATTAATCTGCGGCCTTAAATCCTTTCCAGCCAATTATCTCTTCAGCATCAACATCAACATTCGTGCTGTCAATAACAGCCTGAGGCGAATAAATAACCTTGGGGACATCCTGGCCTGCTATCTTCCTGATTAGCATTTCCGTACCAATCTGGGACATAAAGTAAGGAAAAGAATCAACAGTTGCAGCAAGTTCACCTGCCTTAATAGACTGACGTGCCTCACTGGTACCATCTGTACCTACTACCAGGCACTGGCCCAGTTTGCCGGCTGCCTTAACTGCCTCCAGAGCACCCATCGCCATTGTATCGTTGTTTGCATATATTGCTTTAAGATCAGGATACTGCTTCATCCAGATATCAACAACATCTTTAGCCTTCATACGGTCCCAATCAGCATTTTGAATGGCTACAACTTCAACCTTATCATTGTTTTTTTCAAACCAGTTTTTAAAGCCTTCTGTTCTCGTTCTTGCAGGAGGCGCCTTTGGTAGGCCTTGTACTATAGCCACCTGTCCTTCGCCGCCAATTTTTTCGTTAACCCACTCAGCGGCTAATTCTGCAGCCTGCAAGTGCCATGCTCCGACCGTAACACCTATCTGCGGCATGAATGCATCATTAACAACAGTCAAAGTAATGTTGCTTTTTAGTGCGTTTTCAACCCCCGGCAGCAGGTTTCCTTCCGAGATCGGAGACATGAGTATCCCATCATATTTCTTGTTTATCATGTCATTAAGTACAGCTAACTGTCCCTGCTCATCCGTCTCGCCCTGAGCCGCACGCACATCAACAGTGTACTTGATTCCGAGATCATTTAATGGCTTAACTGCAGCTTCCGCGCCTTCCTTCTGCATCCTCCAGAATTCATTCTCAAAAGCCTTGCAAACATAACCGATTTTCAGTTCCTTATCAATTTTAGGAATTGGCCCGAGCTTGTCTGCAATATCCTCGTACTGGACAGCCTTGTCATAGTAGTCAAAACCTTGTTCCGCAACATCGGCCGCCGCCAGTTCCGTGGTGCTGTCGCCCTCGGAAGATTTCCCTTCATTTGTGCTATCCCCTGGTGCATCTTTGCTTGGTTTCGCACCGCATCCCGCAAATGAAACCGCCAAGATAACTACCAACAATAACGCAATAAATCTTTTCATGTCTCTTCCTCCCTACTTTTAATTTGGATTTTGTTTATATATTTATAAAATACCATTTGAATTCCAACTTGTCAACAACATCTTATCATTTATTCTTCCTTTATAAATATTGGATTCTTCGCATTTGAGTAGTGTTGTGGCCTGTTTGAACGCCATTCTAATACCAACTTTCCCACAACATTCCATTATTATTACTTAACATTTCCCGAGCATCATTTGCGGTCTATTGCACAGTATTCCATTATCTGATATACTTTATCACATAAAAAAGCTAGCCTTTTTGGGAAGGAATGTTTCATATGGTACCATAAAGACAATATAGCAACTTTATCAGGTTATAATTCCAACTTTGCTACACAAATACTAACATAATCTATATCTAAGTATATTAATTGAGGGGAATGGTTATGAGTGTAAGAATCGTCATATTAGGAAGCATCAATTATGATATTGTTGCCAAAGCAGTCAAGTTGCCCAAAATAGGTGAAACGGTTGACGGCCTTAGCGTTGATATGTACATAGGCGGGAAAGGTTCAAATCAGGCAGTACAGGCTGCAATGCTGGGTGCGCAAACCCATTTCATAGGGAATGTTGGCTCGGACCAGCAAGGAACCGCCGTCAGGAACGGTTTATCAGGCAAAGGCGTTGACATAAGCTTCCTGAGAGTATCACCCGGCCACCGCACCGGATGCGCATCTATTTATATTGATAAAAATGGCGACAATATGCTTGTATATGCTGCAGGAGCCAATAAAACCATTTCCAGAGATATGGTAGACGCTGCCTCCAAAAATATTGCTGAGGCACAGGTATTCATCACACAGAATGAGATAAATACTGATATGGTTCTATATGGCCTTAAGCTCGCCAAAAGCGCCGGAGTTACTACCATACTCAACCCTGCACCTGCCATACCGCTGGATGAAAGCGTATTCGGACTTATAGATTATATCACGCCCAATGAAACCGAGAGTGAAGCCTATACGGGTTTACTGCGCAAGGATATGCCTTTCGATGTCTGGAAAAGAGAAAGCGCAAGCTGGTTTTTGAAAAAAGACGTCAAAAACGTATGCATTACTTTAGGGGAAAAAGGCTCATATTTTTACAATGGAAGAGAAGAGCTGTCTTTAGAAGCTTTCCCTATCACTCCGGTTGACACAACTGCGGCGGGTGATGCATTCAACGGTGGCTTTGCCTTTGGAATTGCTAATAGGTGGCCTGTGAAAAAATGTATGCAGATTGGCAATGCTTGTGGTGCTCTTGCGGCGTCAACCATTGGTGCACAAAATTCAATTTGCCCCATGGAGAAGGTAATTGATTTTTTAAATCAGAATGGTATAAGTATTTAATTAAGCACGTATAATAACTTAGTTGGAAAAATTCGACACACTTTTATTATAATAAAATAATACATGGAAATAACATCACAGGAGGGTACTATGTGTTCAAAAATATCTGCCTCAGTAATGTGTGCAAATATGCTGCATCTTGAAAACGATATCCGGCTGCTTGAAAAAGCCGATGTTGAATATCTTCATATTGATATAATGGACAATCATTTCGTCCCAAACATAACACTGTCCCCAGACTTTGTAAGGGCGCTCCGTTCCGCTACCGATATACCCATGGATATTCATCTTATGATAGAACGGCCGGAAAACAGCATCGGCATGTTTGACTGCCGTACAAATGACATCATTAGTATCCATTATGAATCCACAGTTCACGTCCAGCGTGCCTTGGCTGATGTTAAAGCTACCGGGGCAAAAGCATCCATTGCCCTTAACCCTGCGACACCAATCCAATGCCTTGAATACCTGATTGACAATATTGATATTGTACTGCTTATGACTGTTAACCCCGGCTACGCAGGACAATCCCTTATACCTGCAACACTTGATAAAATAAGGCATCTTCGCGAGTATCTCAATGAACGTGGAGCTCAGCATATCCAGATAGAAGTTGACGGCAATGTTAGTTTTGAAAATGCAGCAAAAATGCGTGCTAAGGGTGCAGACATTTTTGTCGCCGGGACATCCAGCATATTCAACAAAGAAATGGATATAGTAACTGCGGGTAAAAAACTCAGGGAATACATAAAATAAAGCTGAAAACAATCAACCCCCACCGGAATATCGGTGGAGGTCAATTGTTATTTTATAGTACCCTTTCTTACATTACCACTTCATGCCTTTTATCAGAAGCCTGTATAAAACCGTCAGCGCTTCAGCCCTTGTGATGTTTGCATTGGGTTTTAAAGTACCATCTGAATATCCGTAAAGGATATCTTCTGAAATAGCACCCTTGCCCCATTCTGGAACATCATCTGCATCAAGGAACTCCTCAAAGTCTTCCGGCTCAAAGTCTGAGAATGTATTGAGCGCTCTGCTTGTTATTGCTGCAGCTTCAATACGCGTTATTTCATCATAAGGCCTGAATTTTCCTCCGTTACCGGTTATCAAGCCTTCCTTGGTAAGTGCTGCTATCATTTCCCTTGCCCATGAACCAATTTCATCCGAGTCATCAAATTTGTCACTTAGAATATCCTTCACCTTACTGTTACTAAGGTTCTTAAACATTGGGTTATCAGGGTCAATGTTTAACAGCCTGTATACCAAAGCAGCAAATTCCATACGTGTTATGTCTTGTGTCGGTTTCATCAGACGCAGTGAATCATCATCCGTATAATAGTAACCTTCCACCATCCCAAGGCCGTTCATCCTGTCAATTATATCCTCTGCCCAGTAACCGTCTATATCTGTAAACTCAGGCTGAAGAACACCAAAAACAGTAAACCATCCCTTATAATTTCCATCATTCACAGCTTTGACTTCTCCATCTTTAATTTTATAAGTAGCCAGCGCAACCCATTTCTTTGCATCCGTATTCCAGTAATATGCCCTTGGTGAGTGGTTTGGATGGTCACTTAACTCATCAAAGTCATACTTTAGCCTTATCTCATCCTTACCTGTCTCTATCTTTACGGGCGCTGCTATTTCAATATATCCTGGCATCCTGTCAATAATGTCTCCATCAGGCGGTTTCTCCACTGATTTCTTGCTGCCGCCTCCGCCTCCTCCTGAAGATCCGCTCTTCTTCTCATTATCAATAATTGTCAGCACAGCCTCATCTAATTCTCCGAGCAATACACCTTCCTGAGGATCACTCAATACCAGCCTGACTGTCTCATTACCCTCATATATTAAGTCATCCAGTATTTGAACATTAAAGGATTTTTCATATTCTCCCGGATAAAAAGTCAAAGTGCCTGATGTGGCAATATAATCGTCTCCTGCCTTTGCAGTACCGTCATACGTACTGTATGTTACAGAAACCACCGATTGCAAATCATCCCATTCATAGGATAGTTCGTATGCTTCATATACTGGAGGAGGTTCTGGGAAGCCGGTAAAAATAACAGAAATTGCAGCCGTACTTCCATAAATAGCCTCAGTCACACTGTATGACTCCTTGCTGAATTGAATAGTAGGCGGTTGTTCATCGTCAATTATGTTTACAACAGCCTGGATCTGCTCACCAAGTTTGGCCCCTCCTGATGCATTGCTCAGTGTAACTGTAAAGCTTTCATCGCCTTCAAGTATGTTGTCGTCATTTATAGGTATGGTAATGGTTTTGCTGGTAACTCCGTCTTCAAAAATCAGAGTCCCTGAACTGTCACTGTAATCGAGCCCTGCTATAGCACTTCCGTCACTGGTGCTGTAATCAACCATCACTGCCTTTGGTACGCAGAACCTTCAGTTCCACAGCTCCCTCATCAGAATCTTCAATTATACTATATGTGGGCTCTGCGAAGTTGAACATACCATATTCGAGTGGCTTGCCGCTGAAGCTTCCGGCCTTGATGAATACAACTGAATCATACGCACTATCCAGTGCATCTGCGATGGCAAGCTTAATATGGTTTATTTCATTAGGATTAACCCGGGCTTCAACAGTTAGAACCTTAGTAAGCCCGTCCATTTCAGTATTTACACTTCCGCCGTTATCGTCAAGGTCATTATTGATGTAATACTGGGGATAGCTGGCGTTTTCACCACCGTAAGGATTGCCTCCATTTACATTGTTGATGGAAACAGGGGTATTTGTCCCAGGAATGAGTGCAACATTTTCCCCATTAAGGAAAAAGCCAAAGACATCGTTATATTTATATACATATTCATTATATTCATCCGATGCAAATACATACATAAATGACACTACATCGCCTTCAGGTACAAAATCAAACTCAAGCACCGCAGCATCATTTGTAATGTCGTCTTCAATAAGTGCGCTCAAGTCCGCATCACCGGCTGTTCCGTTACTTTCACCAATTCCATCACTAACTATTGGGGCCGATTACATTATTCACGTCACCTGAACTAAGAATAATACCCTCCTCAAATCCGATAATCCCGCTGCCGTTTGAAAAGGTCCCGGCAGCAATGTCGGCTCCTGTATATGATACATTGCTTACTGACACCCCAGCGCCCAGGAGCTGCTCTACCAGATCCTCCGGGGTCAGGGTTTCGCTTAAACTATTTACTACCAGACCTTCAGCGGAACTGGCAGAAAACAATGTCTGGAGTTTTGGTTCAGTCTCGGCGGCCTCAGATGAAGACTTACCTTTCTCTTCCCTTTGGTTAGTCAGGTCGGGAGCTGCACTTACAGGAAATACTGAACAAATCATCAGCAACAGAGCCAGCAGCATTGGTAAGTAATGCTTTTTAAACCTCAAAAAAACACACCTCCTTTAACTTGGTTTTATGTTAAACATGCATAATACGGAGTATCACCTCCCCTTACAAAAGAAAAATCATTAAATTATATGTTACTATTTTACATTAATTACAATTATATACATCATTAGGTTAACTTACAATTATTTCCATATATTTAACTTATTCATTTTTCAAAATGCCGATAAGTTTGATCTGACACAAGTTTTGATTTTACAATCTATTAGACTCAGAACACCAGTACATGGAATAATATGTTATACAAGGAAAAAACGCCCGAGGGGGGTTAATTTTTTGCGGTGGTGGATTAAAACCAGGCCGGCAATTATCGTAAAATCAGAATTGACATTAATAGGGGATAATGAGAATAAGACAAATCAAAAAAGACCTACAGTTAATTTCCTGTAAGCCTCTTGTTTACTTGGTTGCGGGGGAAGGATTTGAACCTCCGACCTTCGGGTTATGAGCCCGACGAGCTACCGTACTGCTCCACCCCGCGTCATTATTTAATTCCTTTGGTGCCGGAGACCGGAATCGAACCGGTACGATCTGTAAGGGACCGCAGGATTTTAAGTCCTGTGCGTCTGCCAGTTCCGCCACTCCGGCATTCAATACTTATATCTTCATCGGCGACTTTTCTATTATAATACATTGAAGTACCCATGTCAACAGCTTTTTAGCACCAATTTTTTTCATTTCGCCTGTACAATAAGTATTACATCAGTTAATTGGTCGAATTATTCACTCCAGCTAATAATATCAATAATGGGAAGACTTCCTATATCCGCCGCTGCCTCTCTTTGATTCAAAGTTCTTTTTAAGGTCCGATATCCTTTCATCACTGTCTTTCATAAACTTAGACAATCTTTCCTCAAAAGATAAATTGTCACTGCGGTCTTTATTCCATTCAATCGGCGCAGGCTGATTCGTGCTCGCCTTGGGCTTTGAATCTATAGCCCGCTTAATAGATAAACCAATTTTCCCTTTCTCATCAACAGAAATCACTTTGACTTTAACTGGTTGGTTTTCTTTAAGATGTGAATTAATGTCCTTTACATATTCTTCTGCAACTTCTGATATGTGTACAAGGCCTACTTTCCCTCCGGGTAACTGAATGAAAGCTCCAAAATTGGTAATACCTGAAACCTTTCCCTCAATTACCTGCCCTACCTCCACGAGCATATAAAAATTAATCCTCCTTACAGTTTATAAGTATTTTGATTATATAGCATACACCCTGTTTCGTCAAGCTGGTAATTTACATAACTATTTGTTTACATCCACAAAAACTTTTTCTCCCTGTTTTACCATTCCAAGTTTTGTCCGTGCAATTTCTTCTACATACTCATCACTATCCAACATATCTTTCTGTTTCTTTAACTGACTGTTTATTTCTTCCTGTTCCGCAATCTTCCTGTCCATGTTTTTCAGATCTTTATTATACTGGTTAAGTACGGTTTGCTGATCAATAAGCACAAAAGCAAAATATACAAGAATACATATTACCACTACTATTCCCAATTTTGATCCTTTTCTTTTGTTCATAGTCCAAACCCTTCTTTTTAAAGAGTAAATAGAATACCATATTTATTATTCTATGTATAGTCCGAAAATCCTTTTAATTTTATATTTTTTTTCTAATATTCCTGAGAAATCTGCCCCCGCATAGAAATCTTTGTGAGCTTATTCTTTCCTGTCCTTTTAATTCCTCTAAAGCATTTCCCAAGTATTCCCACAACAAAACGTGCAGGAAATAACAATAACCTTAGAATTATCTTAAAAGGATAACTAGCAACAATCCATATTGCCTTTAATACTTTATATATAATTCTTAGAATGAACAAAGCTGCAGTCATCACAATTTTACTGAATATAAGGGTATACAGGATAATTCCCAGGATACTCCCAATAAAAATATACCCCCGCACCTCACCCTCATTACTGAAGTAAATCACAGCAAACATAATAAAAGCTACAATTATCCAGAATATCAAATCTTCAATATATATAATTATTGTGCTTGTTTTAACAGCTTTTCGTTTAATCCTGAAAGCGTCATAAATAAATGCTATAAGTATACCACCAATAATTGAGCATAGAAAATGTACATCTGGCTACTGAGCGAAATCGGCAATTTACATCACCGGCCTTTTATTTAAACATTTTAGCAAAAAATCCCCCGCCTTTTGACCTATCTCTATCACTATATTCACAGCTTACTATATCGCCTTCAATATCAAGCTCTGAATTATCAATGTTTAATTTGTTGATATGAAGGTCCTCACCCCTGACTATCAGAATTCCCAGCTCTGTTTCAACTATTACACATTCATCATTAAAGCTTTCTACATCAATTACTCCTGAAATGCTAAGTCTTTCTCTATTTTCAAGGATTAAGTTTTGTGTTTTTGATTTATTCATCTTTTTGTCTTCTATCATTTTATACCCTCCATTTATATTAAGGTTTTTGCTTATGTCCACTTTCTATAAATTTATATGCATGTACCAACAAAAAAATAACCCGTAAAAATCTGCTCTTCACAAATTTTTATGGGTTTCGTGCTCTTGATGTCACAATAGCCTGCTGCCTTATCCAATTATTCAGTATTCTTCATTCTCAGTCTTCTGTGCTCTGTTCTCCAGAA
>JBMNNH010000007.1:0-254960 GCA_050953835.1 Acetivibrionales bacterium
GCCACCTTTAGGGGTAAATATGCATTTATCAGGATGCCACCAATAAGTAGGGATAGTAACAACACCATTTTCGCAGTTAATATGAACAGAGCAAGAGGTGTCATTTACAATGGAACTGGATAAAACTGTATGGCTATTCCCATAAATTAGTGTAGCAGTATTGTACTCATCAATACCATTATTAACATATGCATGTCCGTAAATATGATCGGGTTTCTTACCAAATATATAATGTGAAAGAAAGACGGCATATATACCCATATCCAGTAGTGCTCCTGTACCATAGCGGTTATCAAAATGCCACGTGCCACGTTCACCTGCTACTTCACCATCATAACCTAAATCAATGGATACGGAACGTACATTGCCTGCGGTTCCGTTATTGCAGAAGGATAATGCCTTTTCCATTGCAGGAAAAAATCTTGTCCACATAGCTTCCATCAAAAGCACGTTTTTTTGTTTAGCAGCAGAAACCATTTCAGTAACTTCTGCCTTATTAACCCCCATTGGTTTTTCACAAAGCACATTTTTGCCGGCTTCAATTGCCGCTAATACCATTTCCTTGTGAAGGTTGTTTGGAACACAGACATAAATATTGTCAATATTCTTGTCCTGCAGTAAGCTGGTAATAGTACCATGTACAGTTGGTATATCATATTTCTGTTGCAAATGCTTCGGCTTTAGTTTTTGACCGTGAATATACAGCAATGATTTTTGAATCCGGCAAGACACTAATATCCCGGGCAAATTGGGCGCCAATTGTACCAGAACCTATTAATCCCCAACGCATGATTATCACTCCTTAGTTTATTTATTATTTGTTAAAAGGATTGCATAATGCAAAACAGTGTACTGAATGAACTTGTTGTGTTAGCACAGCAAATTAATAATCTAATATGTAAACGATTAAATAATATTATGAAATTGAATATAATTATACTTGATATGAAATTTTGTGTCAAGCCAGATTGTTATAGGTGCATGTTTTCTTTATGCCCAATATTGTGATATAAAGATTGTGGAGAGGGTATAAAAATACACCCGTGGTTATGTGTGTACATGTAGAAAATATGTTATGCTTTGCTGGAATCAATTCTTATTTATATGTTTACAGGGGATCAAAGAAAAATATAAAACATATTGCACTATGTACAATATATGTTATAATGTAATAAAAATGTAAACGTCTGCAATTAATATTGGATTAAATAATGTATGTTTTGTATTTATTGAAAGGAGATCGATGTTTTGGCAGTAACAATTAAAGATATTGCTGAAAGAACAGGCTATACGATTGCTACCGTTTCAAGGGCATTAAATTCAAGTGATCTTGTTAGGCAAAAAACAAAAGAGAAAATAATAAGAGTTGCTCAGGAAATGGGATATATCAGGAATGAAGTTGCACGTGGGCTTGCTACGAGGCAAATGCCGGCAGTGGGCATAATAATACCAGATATAACCAATCCATATTTTCCTGCATTGGTGAAGGGTATTCAGGATACTTTAGTAAAGGCAGGATATAATACGGTTCTTTGCAATAGCGACAGTTTACGTGAGAATGAAATGATGCACATGAAAATGCTGTGTGAATTCCGGGTTAAAGGTATTATTATGGATCCTTTATCTGATGATACATATGAGAATGTGCGTGAAAACTCTGCAGGAATGCCAATTGTATTTGCAAGTAACCGTCCTGCTGGCGAAGATGTAAATTTCGTAATTATTGACAACTACAATGGAGCTGTTAAAAGCTACAAAATATCTAATTGGCCTTGGACACAAGCGTATAGCATTTGTTGGTCAACGTAAGCCAAAATATGATGTCCGTTGCCGCATTGAGGGATTCAGAGACACAATGACAAAATTTTTTGGAAGCATTAATGAGTCATTTGTGGTTTATTGTGAACGTCCTGACAGGGCAGGAGGATATAAAGCTGCTAATAGCATGATTCTTGAGGCAAAGATACCAACCGCTATTATTGCTTGCAGCGATGTAATTGCTTTAGGGATTGCTGAGTGTTTCCGTGAGCATGGCTTCCGCATTCCTCATGATGTGTCGTTAATTGGTTTTGATGACATTGAATATGCTTCATTACCTGGTATAAACCTTACCACCATTTGTGAGCCAAGATATGAAATAGGAAAAATTGCTGCGGAAATACTAATGGATATTTTCAACAGTAAAAACAAAAATAAAAGCAGGCAGATTATATTGGATCCCCAGCTTGTAGTAAGAAAAACTTGTATTAAGTTGCCTGAGCATTTACAATAAAATTAAACGTATACATTAAAACACATAATTATTCCTTTAAATATAGTATAGTAAATAATTACTATTCTTAAAATGCATATCAAAACACCTATATACTTGTTAAAATTATAACATATAAATTTATAAATTTATAAATAATACATAATATAGTTATAAACTTATAAGAAATATGACCAATAAGCATATAAGTTGCTCAAAATATTTATAAGTTTCGTGTATTTATTGAAATAGGAATTATTGTATGATATAAAAGAAATGTAAATATTTTCAGAACTCACTTTTCCGAATCCAAGATATGTAAACGATTGCGCAAAAGTAGAGTCAAAAAATTCTATTCAATTCTAGGAGGGGTTATATGAAAAAAGTGTTAAGTATCATGGCAGCAGTGGTGTTGTTAATTGCGATGTTAGCTGCATGTGGCGGCCAGCCTGCTGCAACCAGCGAGTCAACCAGTTCGGAAACATCTGCAACAGAGGAAAATGCAGCGGAGGAAAAGTCTTCAGATAAGAAAATAATTGCTTATGTTTTGAACTCTGTTGATGATTGGGCTCAAACGTATGTTAATGCAGGAAGAGAAAAATGTGAAGAGTACGGATTTGAAGCACTTGAGATGAATCCTGAAAGTGATGTCCAGAAACAGATTGATTATGTACAGAGTTGTATAAGCCAGAATGTAGATCTTATTGCTATTCAGCCAATTGATAATGCCGCTTTGGCACCAATGTTAAAGAAAGCTAACGAAGCAGGCATAATGGTGAATTCGGTATATCAGATAGAAGAAGAATTAGGCTGTGATTTTGTAATATATACCGTATATGGCCAGTATGAAGCAGGACAGATGGCTGGTAAAGCAATGGTGGAAGCAATAGGTGAAAAAGGCAAAGTTGGTATTATTGCAGGTAATCCCGGTGCATCAAACGTAGTACTAAGATCTGAAGGTTTCAGGAGTGTTGTTGCAGAATATCCTGACATCACTATTGTAAATGAAATAGCTTGTCAATGGGACAGGAAGCAAAGCTATGGCAGCTGCTGAAGACATGATTACTGCAAACCCTGACCTTGTTGGTATATTCTCAATGGGTGACCAGATGGCTCATGGAATAATTGAAGCAGTAAACAGTGCAGGAAAACAGGATGCTATTCAGATAGTTACTGTAGATGCAGGAAGCGCAACACAGCAGGCAGTATTAGATGGCAAATTATATGCTGCGGTTGACTGCCCACCGAACTGGTTTGCAGAAATGGCTGCTGAAATACTTAAACTGAAAGTTGACGGAAAAGAAATAGAAAAAGAATATATTTACACACCTAAGATAATAACTAAGGATAATGCTGACCCGGCAAGTGCACCATATTAATTTTAATTATTACCACAAGTAACGCTTGGTCTACCGGTTTATTAAAACCGGTAGGCTCAGGCTTTCCAAAACTATTTTTCAAGTATTTATATTTTATTTTGTGAGGAGTTGTATTATGCAAGACTATATTTTAGAAGTCGAACATGTGAGCAAAGAATTCCCTGGTGTGAAGGCTTTGGACGATGTGTCTTTTAAAGTAAGGTATAATGAAGTGCACGCATTGATAGGGGAAAATGGTGCCGGAAAATCCACATTGATGAAAATTCTGAACGGGAATTATAGGAGGGATTCAGGTACTATCAAGTTTAACGGGAATGAAGTGGAAATCACTTCTCCCAATGTTGCGCATGAGTTAGGGATCAGTATTATATTTCAGGAATTAAACCTTGTACCTTCATTAACCGTTGCTGAAAATATTTATTTAGGACGTCTAAAAGAAGCTTGTAGTAAAGGTATAAACTGGAATGAGATACACATGGAATCCAAGAAGATTCTCGACAGGATAGGTTGCAGTTTAGATACGCATAGGCTGGTAGAAGGCTTAAGTATCGCGGATATGCAGATGGTTGAAATTGCAAAAGCACTTTCGTATAAAAATACAAAACTAATATTAATGGATGAACCGTCAGCACCACTAACTGAAGTTGAACTTGAAAAGTTGTTCAAAATTGTAAAGGATTTGAAAGAAAGCGGCGTTTCAGTAGTTTATATTTCTCATAAACTTAAAGAGGTATTTGAAATCTGTGACCATGCGACTATTTTAAGAGATGGATGCATAATTGACAGCCAGCCGGTATCGTCCCTGAATGAGGACATCATTGTGGAAAAAATGATTGGACGTGAAATAACCAACAAGTTTCCTAAAAGGGAGAACGTGGCTATTGGTGAAGAGGTTTTGCGAGTTGAGAACATTTCCAGGAAAGGTGTGCTGAATAATATCTCATTTTCACTGAGAAAAGGTGAGGTGCTGGGAATTGCTGGTTTGGTTGGCGCAGGCAGAACAGAGCTTGCACGGGCTATATTTGGAGTTGATTTTATTGACTCAGGTAAAATAACTATTAATGGACAGGTTTGTAAAGTAAATTCACCTTCCAATGCAATTAAAAAGCGTCTGGCATACCTGAGTGAGGACAGAAAAGGAGAAGGTCTGGTTGGTAACACTAGTGTAATGTATAATCTTACAATGGTAAATCTTGAAAAGATAAAGCATAATGGCATCTTAAACAAGAAAAAGGAAAAAGAGCTTGCCAAAAAAAATGTTGAAGATTTAAATATCAAGCCCCCGCACTTGAGACATAATGTTATGAACCTGAGTGGAGGAAATCAGCAAAAAATTGTTGTAGGAAAGTGGTTAAACACACATGCACAAATATTCATATTTGATGAACCCACACGAGGTATTGATGTTGGCTCAAAATATGAGATATTTGTCCTAATAAACAAACTGGTAGCCGAAGGTAATAGTGTCATTCTTATCTCTTCTGAACTTCCCGAGGTTTTGAATATGAGTGATCGTGTTTTAGTAATGTCTGAAGGCTCAATTCGTGCAGAGTTGGTTGGAAGTGACATTACCGCAGAAAATTTCATAAAGAGTGCTATTTAATTGAAATGGGGATAGAATATGAATAGATCGGAAGCTTTAATTGAAAGAAACACAAATGGTATCAATATAATAAAGTTTTTACGGAATAATATAAATTTATGTGCATTAATAGTACTGCTTATAATCGGTACTTTAGCATCAGATAGTTTTTTACAGCCAGGCAATGTGTTAAATGTTCTGAAATTTATCAGCATTAACGGAATTGTAGCTGCAGGTTTTACGGTTGTGTGCCTTTCAGGAGGTTTTGATTTGTCTCTTGGCTCCACAGTATCTGTCTGCGCGTGCTTGTTTATGGGTCTTCAGAAGACTTCAGGAATTGGTGCCGCAATAGTATTCTCTTTGCTTGCTGGGGCTGCGTTTGGCTTGTTTAATGGTACTTTACTACGTATAACAAAGGGTGATCTAGGCGACACATTCCTGATAACACTGGGTACTTCATTGATTGGACAGAGTATTGCCTATACGTATTCCAAAGGTTACAACATATATGCAGATGATAGCTTTAGCCCGGTTTACCGGTTTATTGGGCATGGAGAGGTTTTAGGCATACCTATGCCAATAGTAATAATGGCCACAATAATGATTTTTCTGCAGTTTTTGTTAAAGAAAACATCATTCGGAAGAGAAATATATTTAATTGGTGGTAATAAAGTAACAAGTTATATGTCCGGAATAAATGTACATACTTACAAAACCATTGCTTTTATGATAGCTGGTATGTGTGCTGCTACTGCTGCAATGATACTCACATCCCGTACAACTGCTGCATCACCAAGGTCCGGCTTTGGATATGACTTTGATGCTGCTATTGCTGCGGTAATAGGAGGTAACAGGGTTGGCGGCGGACGCGGCGGCCTGGCACACACTTTTATAGGTGCGGTTATATTTGGTGTTTTGACCAATATAATGAATCTCCTTAATATCAATCCTGTTTTGCAGATGATAATTAAGGGTGTAATGCTTGTACTGGCACTGCTTGCAGATAATTTAAGGGAAAAGAATTAGGGGGTGGATTGCTTGGGTATATCTATAGTAAAAAGATTTATTAATCAACAGAAGGTTTGGCTAGTCTGTATTCTGATTTGTGTAATCACCCCTATTTTAAAAGCCAGCTTTATTTCATCAGTAAATATATGGGGTGTTCTGATGGCGATGCCGACATTTGGTATGGCTGCTCTTGGATTGACATTTATATTAATTTGTGGTGAATTGGATATTTCAATAGGGTCAGTGATGGCTTTCTCTGGAGTTACATTTGCATTGCTGGTTAAAAGCATGCCGCTTTTTATTTCACTGTTAATTACACTGGTTCTTTGTGCAATCATTGGATCAATAGGAGGATTCCTTGTTTCAGTATGCAAGCTTGATTCCTTTGTGGTTTCACTTTCAGTTATGACATCAATAAAAGGGATAGCATTAGCTTTATCAGATCAAAAGCCGATAGTGATCAGTAATGCTACGCTCAGTTTCATAGGAGAGACTACTTTTGGGCCAATCCCACTAATATTTATAGTATTCTTTGCTCTAGTATTCCTTGCACATTACGTTCTAACTAAAACACAATTCGGAAGAAATATTTTTGCTGTTGGAGGGAACAGGGAAGTTGCACAAAGCATAGGAATAAGTGTGAGATTCTACAAATTTATTATATTTGTTATATCATCAGTTGCGGCAGGATTAGGTGGTTTTATGCTGCTATGCAGGATGTACAGCGGATCTCCAATTGTTGGCGAGGATGCGCCTTTGCAGGTATTGCCAATGGTAATAATAGGTGGGACTTCGCTGGTAGGCGGTAAAGGTGGAGCAGTAAAAACATTGTCTGGCATAATACTGATGAGTGTGGTATTCAATGTGATGAGCCTCTTCAATATCAGCATAAATATACAAAGCTTCGTAAGAGGGGCAATACTGCTTACAATAGTTGTATTCAACAAGTATTATGCGAATAAGGATAAAAAGATTTAGGTAAATACATGGAGGATTAAAGATGAAAATTGCATTATTGTCATTTCAATTTGAAGCGAACACATTTGTAAATGCAAAGACATATTATAATGATTTTGACATTTACCGTGGCGAAGAAATGTTGTCGTTGATACCCTGTATGGATGTGTTTCAACAGGATGATATCCAATATGTTCCTGTTCTTTATGCAAATGGTGTACCAGGGCCGGTTGTTGATAAGGAAGCTTATTTAAGGATTCTAAATGAAATACTGGAAAAAATCCCGGAGGATTCTGATGGGATATGGATTTACGTGCATGGCTCGATGCATGTTGAAGGTATTGGAAGCGGAGAAGCATACATGTCCAAGAAAATCCGCGAGAAATTAGGGGATAAGGTATTAATCTCACTTGCTATGGATTTCCATGCAAACAATGATATTGAACTTATGCGCAATGCCAATATTATGTGTGCATATCGTACTGCACCCCACTGTGACCAAGCCGAAACACAAAGAAGGGCGGCACAATTGTTGATTCACTGTTTGAAAGAAGGGCTTTGTCCGAAACCTGTATTTGCAAAGATTCCTATTACAGCACCAGGTGAGTGGATTATGACTGCTTATGAGCCAGTCAGGCCAATAATAGAAGAGCTTAAAAAGCTGGATGAATGTACAGATATTATAAATGCGTCATTTTTTGCAGGGCATGCCTGGGTAGACACAAAAAATAACGGTGCAAGCGTAGTAGTAACCCCATATAAAGATATTAAGAAGGCTGAGGAGATTTGCCGCAATATTGCAATGATGTACTGGAATAACCGTGAGAAAATTGGTTTTCGTGATCCGGCAATGTCACCTGAAGAATCATTGGATGCAGCAAAGAAAGCTACAAAATATCCGGTGTTTATTTCAGATACAGGTGATAATGCTACTGCTGGGCCAGTTGCAGATAATGGTTGGTTTTTGAAGAAAATACAAAAAAGTGATCTGGATAGTGTCCTTATTGCCGCAATAACCGACAAACCAGCGGTTGATAAGTGTATGAAATTAAATATAGGTGATACTGTTAATTTAACAGTAGGCGCATCAATAGACCCAACTGGAGAAAAAACTGAAATCAGTGGTGTATTAGCGAAAAAGTCTACAGTACCCAGTTGGTCTTCAGAAGAAGGTTGTGCTTCTGTATTGATTAAATGCGGAAAAATTGATGTTATACTTACGGAGATTGCAATCCCGTTTATAAGCAAAGAAGTGTTTGACCGAGCTGGTGTCAATATAAAAGACTATAAGGTTATTGTTGTTAAATCGGGATACTTGTTTGATAAGATTGCCAGGCATGCAGCCAGCTCAATTATGGCAATAACGCCTGGTACAGCTTATATTGACATAACAAAGCTGGAATATAAGAATATTCCACGACCTATGTATCCGATTGACAAAAGTTTTGAGTTTAACTTTGAATTATATAAGTAAAATTATATAAATTAACAAAATATCTAGGAGGTTATTAAAATGAAGTATCCATTGAGTAAAAACTATGGAGCTGGATCAATTCTATTTGGTGATGAAGAAAGGAAGGAATTAATGGACGTATTGGAAACAGGTTACCTGTTCAGATACGGAGAAGATGACGACCCTAATTTCCAGGGTAAGGTATATAAGTTTGAAAGGGAATACGCCGAATACGTAGGAGCAGAATACTGTGTTGCAACAAACAGCGGCACAACGTCACTCTTGTGTGCATTAGCAGCTCTGGGAATAGGTCCTGGTGATGAAGTTATTGTACCGGGATATACATATATAGCATCTATATCCTCTATTGTTAATTCGCGCGCAGTTCCTGTACTTGCAGAAATCGATGAATCTATGACCATTGACCCGGAGGACATTAAGAAAAAAATTACTCCTAAGACAAAAGCTATTATGCCTGTCCATATGATAGGCAATCCATGCAGAATGGATGAAATTATGGCTATAGCAAAAGAACACGGTCTTTATGTAATTGAGGATTGCTGCCAGTGTGTAGGTGGAAGCTATAAGGGAAAGAAGGTTGGAACATTCGGAGAAATAGGGTGTTTCTCATTTAACCGTTTTAAGACCATCAACTGCGGAGACGGTGGCTGCATGGTAACCTCGGATAAGGATTTATATGAACGTGCGTTTGCATTCCAGGATCAGGGCAATGTTCCTTTAAGGAAAGGAACGAAGGAAGGGCCACGTACAATTATGGGTCTTAACTACAGGATGAACGAACTATCTGGTGCTGCATGCCGTGGACAACTCAGGAGACTGGACTATATCGTTTCGACTCTTAAGAAAAACAAAGCAATGATAAAAAATGAATTGAAGAAAATTGACGGAGTAAAATTTAGGGTTATTAATGACGAAGATGGCGAAATTAATACGCTGCTTACATTGCAATTTGATACAGTTGAGAAAGCTGACAAGTTTTGCAGGTATATTCGGATATAAGACACAGTATTACTCAGGATGGCATGTATATGACCATATGGAACATCTGTTGAGCCACAGCATGCCTACAAAAATAAGCTGTCCATGGGATTGCCCATATTACGGAAAAGAAATGAATTATCAAAAGGGCATGCTCCCTCGTACAACAGACATTTTGAGGAGAAGTGTAAGTGTTGGTATAGGACTTTCTGACAAATCAAATGGTGTAGGTATCGGTATTAATGTTCTATCAACAGAGGAAGATGTCCGTAATATTACAGAGAAATTGATAAATGCATTAAAACAGGTACTGTAAAAGGTTCTATAAACAGTCTGACTTTATCAGGTAAAACTCTGAATTCCTCATAGAATAAGTGTATAAGGGTATATGTATGTCTTGGGGAGTAAAAATATACAAAAAATGTTAAATTATGAGTATTGTATGAAGGAATTCTGACATTACAACAGATAGTGTTTATGGGGATTCATGGGCTGTGCAGTGGTGTTTGCCCGTAAAGCAAACACCATACAGTCCCTGATGAAAAATTGTTATATAGAAGTATACTAATAGTTTAAGGGAGAGAACCTATGAAAATATCAGATAATATAGAATGCTTCGCACCGGAAAACATGGATTTCTATGATAGAATCCGACTAGCAAAAGAATCAGGGTTCGATGCAATAGAATTCTGGGGCTGGGAAGGAAAGGATCTAAACAGAATAAAGAAGCTGTGTGATGAAAATAACCTGGTTGTAAATGCTTTTTCAGGAGATGCACAGTATTCCTTATGTGATGATAGGGAAATGAGTCAGTATATAGATTATATTGAACAATCTATAAAAGCTGCTAAAGTTGTAGAATGTGATACTCTAGTAATACATTCTAATGCATTGGATGAAAGCGGAAAAGCGTTACACTATTATAATGAATACAGCTCGGAGCGTAAATACGGTAATATGCTTCGCACCCTTTTAGAACTGAAACCAGTAGCTGAAGCGAATAAAATAACGCTTGTGCTAGAATCATTGAACACATTAGTTGATCACCAGGGATATTATTTGGATGATGCGTTAAAAGCAGCGGAAATTGTAAGGCTGGTTGACTCCCCGTATATTAAGATACTTTTTGATGTTTACCATATGCAAATAATGAAGGGAAATCTATGCAATATGCTGGAGCAGGTTTTTGATACATTAGGGCATGTACATATAGCCGACAATCCCGGACGTTTTGAGCCGGGTACTGGGGAAATAAACTTTGCTGCTATATTTTCGAAATTAAGGGAACTGGGTTATGACAGATATATAGGTTTTGAACTTACTCCTAAAAATAATTATGAAGATGCTGCTAAGAAGTGTACTTCTCTGTAAATTATGGAAATAGTTATTCAAAAGAGTAAGAAAATTTCTATATTGTAAGTAATTAATTAAATCATTTCAACAAATATAAAAGTGAGTCAATTGGCCGGATTTAGTGAGCATAAAAATACGTTAATGGGGGAAAAATTGTGAAGCTTTCATTACTTACAGACGGATTAGGAAATAATCTGGAATTCGTTCTGGATACTGCCCATAAGCTTGGGTATGAAGCAATAGAGGTCGCAACAGGAAACTGGGTGTGCTTCACCTGTTATAGATTTGGGATGAATTATTAGAAAGTAAAGTATCCCGGGAGAGGTTTTTAGATGCATTAAAGAGTAGAAACCTTGAAATATGCGCATTGAATTGCTCAGGTAACCAGTTGGCTCCTGGAGAATTAGGCAAAAAACATGAGGCAGTTGTTGAAAAAACCTTTCGTCTAGCCGAATTAATTAGTGTTGATAAAATTGTAATGATGTCTGGCCTACCAGGAGGAGGACCTGATGATAAGCACTCGAACTGGGTTGTTTCTAGCTGGCCACAGGAAACATGGGGAGATTCTGGAATACCAATGGAGCGTTGCAGTTAAATATTGGGAAAAAGCAGTCAAAAGGGCAGAAAATTGTGGAGTTAAAAGAATAGCTTTGGAAAACCATGGCTTCCAGTTGGTTTATAATACGGAAACCTTACTAAAATTACGCAACATGGTCGGTACCGTTGTAGGAATGAATGTCGATCCAAGCCATATGTTTTGGATGGGGGGAGATCCCATTTTAATGCTTCGTGCACTGGGAGATGCTGTTTACCATATACATGCAAAGGATGTACTTATAGAACACAATATTTCAGGCATTAACGGGCTATTGGACACAAAGATAATTAAGAAGAATTCGGAGAGATCATGGAACTATACAGCATTAGGTTTTGGACATGACATTTGTTGGTGGAAAGAGTTCTTCATTGTAGCAAAAATGATCGGTATGACGGAGCAGTTTCATTAGAGATGGAAGACGTTTCAATGGATCCTCTAATGGTTGTTACAAAATCAACACAGGTTCTAAAAATGGCTTTGCCGAAGGTGTTCTAAATAAAGAAGAATTATTTAAAAAAGCAGGAGGTTGCAATGAAAAAAACTAAAGTTAGGTATAATCGGTGCGGGGAGAATTGGTAATGTACATGCAAGGTCTATAACATACCATGTACCGGAAGCAGATTTAATCGCGATTGCCGATATTGCTAAAGAAAAAGCGCAAAAACTAGCACTCGATCTGGGGATACCAAATGTGTATTCCGACTACAAGAAAATATTAGAAAACAGTGATATTGATGCTGTGCTTATCTGCACGCCAACAGATATACATGCTGATTTATGTATAGAAGCGGCAAAAGCAGGAAAGCACATTTTCTGTGAAAAACCAATAGATGTATCCTGTTGATAAAATACTTAAAGTTATAGAAACAGTAAAGAAATACAACGTAAAAATGCAGGTTGGGTTTAATAGAAGATTTGACCATAATCATAACAGGCTGCATAAGGTTATCAAAAGAAGGCAAACTTGGAGATATTCTAACGATTAATATCACATCAAGAGATCCGGCACTTCCACCTATTAATTTTTTAAAAAGTTCAGGCGGAATGTTTTTGGATATGAGTATTCATGATTTTGATATGGCTGGGTTTCTAGCTGGAAGCATTGTAGAGGAAGTCTATGTGAAAGCGGACAGTACGTGTGGATGAAAGCGTTGGAAGCATTGGCGATGTTGATACGGCAGTATGCTTATTAAAACTGAAGAACGGTGTGTTAGCAACAATAAATAACTGCAGGGCGACAGCTTTCGGATATGATCAGAGGATTGAAGTATTTGGTTCAAAGGGTATGGCTACAGCGGATAATGATACTGAGACAAATGTGACTCTATATTGTGATAACGGGGTAGTACGAGATAAACCGCTCTATTTCTTTTTAGAGAGGTATATGCAATCTTTTGCTGAAGAAATGAAACAGTTTGTAGATGCAGTAATTAATGGCAAGCAAATACCTGTTACATGTAAAGATGCCCTTTATCCTGTATTAATAGCATTGGCTGCCCGAAAATCAGTTGATGAAAACAGGCCGGTTAAGATAGAAGAAATATATGATTTGAGTAGTTTATAATAAAAACAAATAACATTGTACATAGTATCTCCCACAATGATATTGATGATAATGCTTTATATTTCGGCTTTATGTCAATTGTTGGGTTGGGGCTCAAGTAAAATAAAGCATTGATGATTTCCAGAGGATGACCATAAAAAGTTATTCTCTGGAATTTTTTATACTTATCAGGCATGGAGGTACATATGTCCGCAGCCGGTTTCGTCTCAAACAGGCTGTATTTGACTTGGCTCGCTGCAATGCGTGCGCCAGCGAATCGGCATCCTGCCTTAGCGCTGGCGGCTTTGCCGTCCGTGGCAAACCTTCTTAAACTGTTAATGGGTGTGTAAGTATTGTATTGCACTTGTAAGCATTGCAGAAGCTGCATATATATGCGCCTTTAATTCATACGTCTATTTGACAGTCCAAAATAGGACAGGGTTATTATAAGAATAATAAGGCATCTTATTATGATTAAATAGCGGGAGGTTTTCTTATGAAAAGCTACAGGAAAGAGTTCGTGGTTTGATATTAAAAAGAGAAGGGAGTTTATTAACATTACTCCTGATGTTGAGCAGTGCTTAAGAGAAAGCGGGATAAAGGAAGGGCTGCTTTTATGCAATGCAATGCATATAACTGCAAGTGTGTTTATTAATGATGATGAGAGCGGCTTACACAGGGATTTTGAAAGGTTTCTGGAAAAACTCGCACCAGAAAAGCCTTACAGCCAGTATGACCATAACGGATACGAGGATAATGCGGATGCACACCTGAAACGAACAATTATGGGCAGGGAAGTGGTCGTTGCTATTACAGAAGGGAAGCTTGATTTCGGGCCATGGGAACAAATTTTCTATGGAGAGTTTGATGGCAGGAGAAGAAAAAGGGTTCTGGTAAAGATAATAGGGGAGTGATTAAGAACCACATGGAGTTTACATAAATTGTGCATTGAATTTCCCCTGTATCTTATGTAATGTATTATGTGGATAAGGGGGAATTACTGTGAGGGTAAATTGTATAATCAAGAGGGTACTTAAAATTACCGGTTCAGTACTGCTGGCATCAGCCATTTTTGTTATGGCGGCTGTAGCTGCTGTTTATGGGAACTCCTATTCGGAAGAAGAAAAGTTTAATATGTCCTATATTTATTTCGGTAACTCTGATTTATACTATCATCATGTGGAAAAAACCAGGAATTCGTTAAATGAAATATCGCCAAATTATTTTAATATAAATTTAGATGGAATTATGGAATTGACAACTGCTATAGACAGGAATTTCATTGACGAAATGCATAAAAAAGGGGTAGAGGTTGTACCCTTTATTAGTAATCACTGGAATGTAGAAGCAGGCAGGAATGCATTAAAGAATATGAAGGTCCTTACCGATCAAATTGTGGAGGCAATTGAATACTATAATCTGGATGGAATAAATGTAGATATTGAGGGACTTGATGAAAAAGACAGGAATAGTTATACCGAATTTGTAAAAATGTTAAGGGACAAACTCCCTGAAGGAAAGAGCCTCAGTGTTGCAGTTGCTGTAAATCCTTGGGGAATTAACAAAGGATGGCAGGGATCCTATGACTATGAAGAACTTGGCAAATATAGTGACTATCTTATGCTTATGGCCTATGACCAGAATTATGGAGGAAGCGCTCCGGGGCCTGTTGCCGGCTCGCAATTTGTGGAGGATTCAATAAAATATGCCCTTGGCAAGATTCCAAAAGAAAAGGTTGTACTTGGAATACCTTTCTATGGCCGGTATTGGAAAAGTGGCAGCTCATACGGAGGGTACGGCATAAGCCTTACTGATGTGGAAGAGCTAATTAAAAATTATAGGGGACAGGTATCATTTGATAAAAGCAGTATGTCTGCAAAGGCTGTTATAACCGTAAAATCCTGGGATAAAAAGCCTGTGCTTTTCGGAAGGCAGCTTGAGGCAGGAACTTATACAATATGGTATGAGAATGAACAATCCATCAAGTACAAGCTGAGTTTGGTCCAAAAAATATGATATTAAAGGCACAGGCAGTTGGAGTCTTGGACAGGAACTCCCACAGACATGGGATTATTATAAACAGTGGCTCAACGGCTGCTATTTTGAAGATATTAAAGGCCACTGGGCACAGGAAGCCATATGTAATGCAGAGAAAGCAGGTTGGATGATAGGCCTTTCCAATAATACATTTGCCCCAAATAATCCGCTTACCAGGGCTGAAGCGGTAACTGTGCTTGTACGTGCGTTCAACATGACTGCTGATGGTAAAGTTGAATATACTTTCAATGATACAGCTAAGCATTGGCAAGGAAAGAAATAGAGATTGCCAGGGATAACGATATTGTTCTCGGTACTGGAAAGGGAAGATTTGAACCGGACAAGCCTGTCACACGTGAGGAGATGGCAGTTATCCTGGACAGGTTGCTTGAGAATAAAAATGATAAGAAGGAATATAGGAATCCTTATAAAGATGTAAACTCAAATAACTGTTCATGGTCTTACGAAGGAATTTTAAGGATGACACAATATGGTGTGTTTAAAGGAAATTCAGACGGGTATTTTTATCCGGACAGTAATACCACCCGTGGGGAGATGGCCGCTCTTATGTCCCGGATTGCGGTATTTACCGGGCAGGATGACGTTTATCTGGCTGGAAAGTAAAGGCGAACAAATCAAATTATAAGGAGACAAGTTCAAAAAATAAGAGGCTTGTCTCCTTATAAATAAAAAACAGTTTGATTTTTAACAGTACTAGGAATATAATAATTTACTGAGAATATAATAATCAAGTAAAACAATAAGACAGTTCGAAACCATCCTGTCTATAAACAAAACTACGGGCTTAAACTACCTGTACGGTAGTTTTGTTGTTTATGGGCTTGCGGGCCCTTTTATTATGGATCGTAAACTACAAGAAGGAGGCAGAGGACTGGCATAAATATGGAGGATACTATGAGCAAAACAAGATTTATTACCCAGGCTGCGGTTATTGCAGCGCTATATGCAGCTTTGACAATTATTTTTCAACCTGTCAGTTTCCTTCAGACACAGGTAAGAGTTTCAGAAGGGCTTACTGTGCTTCCAATATTTACTCCTGCAGCTATTCCAGGCTTATTTCTGGGATGCCTGATTGCAAATATTTTCAGTCCTGTCGGAATACTGGATGTAATACTTGGTAGTTTGGCTACGCTTATTGCTGCCGTTGTAACATATAAAATGCCAAAGCCTTACCTGGCACCCATTCCACCCATAGTAATCAATGGTATAGTTATTGGGAGTTTACTGAACTATGTTATGAACCTGCCACTGGTTCCTTCAATGTTATGGGTAGCACTCGGCCAGGCGATTACTTGCTACGGACTGGGCTATCCTCTTATTCTTATACTTAATAAGCTTAAGGATAAAGTTTTTTTCAGGGGTCAGGTATAGTTTTTGTTATACAAGTCCTTGTCATAAGGAGCCCTTCTTCCGATGCAATTCTCTCTGGGACACAGCTTACAGTTTTCATAGCCGGTTTCGGTAGGAAATTTTATGCCAGATACTGACTTAATTGGGGTCATGAGAAAACTCTCCGTTAAAGACACTCCTGTGAGCCCTTTTACATCACCAAGAATTTGGAAAAGGGATTTTTGCTCACTTATTGGCCAGTCCTTAAGGGATCCCGGATTCATATTTGATGTTTTTCCCGGACTCAGGTTCTGCTCCACGTGCTGGTCAAAGCATTTCATAGCCTGTTGAAGGGCCTGTACTTTAATTGCATCAGCCCAGAAGTTCTCCAATATGTCGCTTATCGAAGTTGACCAGTTTTCCAGTTCTGTTCCACAGGTTGCCACATAAGGGAATACCCTGTGTACATCCTTAAGGTTCACACTCATTACACGGCTGGTAAGCTTTATTCCCTCAATGATTACTGAATCAGGATATTTTGATTCTATATACGCAACCTTGTAGAGGACCTTCGGTCTGGCTATGGCTTCGGCTTCATCCACCATTCTTTTAATTGCCTGTGCATCTTCACCAGACTCATCTACCCTCAAAGTTTTAAACAGTTGGTTTAGATCTGCCTTGAACTTAATATCATCGAGTAAAACAAAATCCAATAAAAGCACCTCTTCCCATGGGATTATACATAATGTACCAATTCCGGATTCGGAATTCCGTTTTATTTTTAATACTTCTAATTAAATAATAGCAGATTATATAAGTTATTAATATAAGAAATTTGTGATATTTGTGAAATATTTTAAATTTCAGGATGAATAATGACAAAAATTTATAAGAAGGTTATAATATAATTCAAATTGTTGTATTAGTTGGTTTTGATTATTATGGTTTTAAGACTAAGAATTTACAAGTTTGCTGTAAGCTGTGTTAGAATTGTTTGCTTAAATAAGGGGCAGGAGGTATTAAATGGGTATAGTATCAATTATTAATGAGGTGCTAGTTCTTTTTTTCATTATAATTATTGGCTATTTTGCAAAAAAATATAACATAATAAACCATGAAGCGAATAAAAAAATAACTGAATTACTGCTAAAAATTACTACCCCTTGTATGCTGGTTTCATCCTTTCAATTCGATTTTTCGCTCAAAATGTTGTTTAATGCTATGATTTTTTTCCTTTGTGCACTAGGAATCCTTGTTTTTTCTGTTTTTGTAGGTGAGATTATTTTTAACAGGTTTCCGCTTGGTAAAAAAAGTGTATTAAAACATGTAACAGTATTTTCAAACAATACCTTTATGGGTTTTCCTGTACTAGAGGCTTTTTATGGTAAGATAGGTGTATTTTACGGTTCTGTTTTTTTAATTCCTAACAACCTGTTATTATGGACTTATGGGGTTTTTGTTTTTAACAAAAAGAAAGACATAAAGTCGATGAAGAAAGCTTTGCTAAACCCAGGATTTATTGCGGTAATAATAGGGTTTTTATTATTTATTCTTTCGATAGAACTTCCTTACCCAGTTTTAAAAACACTTGAGACAGTAGGTTCAATTACCAGCCCGCTAGCAATGGTTATTATTGGCGCATCATTGGCAGATTTGGATTTTAAGTCCATTTTCTCCTGGAGCCAGGCCTATTATGGTATAGTTTTAAGAATAATCATAATCCCTTTGGTAGCATTTTCAGCTTTAAAACTGCTGGGAATTGAAGGAGATCTAATGTCAATCTTAGTTTTATTAACTGCTATGCCTGCTGCTGCGATTACAGCACTTTTTGCCAATATGTACGGAGGGGACATTTCTTTTGCATCAAGATCAATAGGTATATCAACCATTCTATCTGTCTTTACACTTTCTCTGTTTGTTTTGCTTATTCAGGGGGGCACTTAATATCAGTATTCTTTGGATTGAGTTTTTTGTCAATGGCATCAGTAAGCATAACTTTTACTACAGCAACTAACGGGACACCAAGCAGCATTCCTACAACGCCAAACAGACCTCCTCCGAGGAGTATTGCCAGTATAACCCATATAGGACTTAAACCTACACTGTCTCCCAGTATTTTAGGTCCAAGAATAAACCCGTCAAACTGCTGTAGAATAAATATAAAAAGTAATACCCAGAGAGTTTTTTGAGGGTAATTGAAGAAAGTAAGAATAACTGCCGGAATCATACCAAAAATGGGGCCTATATAAGGTATCATGTTGGTTACACCAACAATCAAACTTATTAGTAACGCAAACGGTACTTTCATAATTCGAAGGCCAATAAAACACAAAATACCAATGATAAGAGAATCAATAGCTTTCCCAATAAGAAAACGTGAAAACATTTTGTTTACCTTCCCGGCAGCGTCCATCAGCTTATCAGCATTTTCCCCGCTGAAAAAGGCATAAAAGAACCTTTTAAAACTCTTTATTAATACTTCCTTATCTTTTAATAGATATATGGATATCACTGATCCGAACAAAAACCTAATAAGGGTTGAAGTGAAGCTTAATGCATTGGAAATAAGCGTGTTAATCGTGGAATCAAGGAAAACATTCACTTTGTCCATAATATACCTGAGGTTCACTTCAATATAATAGTCAACACCATAGTCTTTCACCCATTCGGTTTTGGTTAATGTATTTTTCAACCAGTTTCTGGTGGTTATCCAGTATCTAGGTATATTATCAAGAAGGCTCTTAATATTTTCCAGTATAACAGGTGAAATAACCAGAACAAAGAAAATAATTATTCCCACATACACCACGAATACTATAGGGAGGCTTAAATACCTTCGGAGCTTGAATTTTCTCTCAAGAAACACCATGGGTGGGTTAAGCACATATGCAATAGCAACTGCCCATAGAATATAGCTTATCAGGGAAAGGACATAGCCTATCCATCCCACAAATGTCTCAATATTGTTTATTATTTTGTATAGTGCGAAAGCTATAATCAGTATTGGAATAAACTTCAAATAACGTATTTTTCTATTCTTAAGCAACTATGCAATTCCCTTCTATGGACAATTCTATTTTAAGCCTGCTATAATATAATTATACACATAATTCTCCAAACTCTGCAACAGGATTTGCGAACAGGTCATACATAGAAAAATTCACCCTTGCGAACACAGCTACTAAATTATTTAGTTAACCCTGCCATATTTGTATATCCTGATTGCTAATGCTTCAAGAATTGGATTTGGTGTGGTTTAAACTCAGGAATTTGGATATTATTATATAATAGCTACTAAAACATAATAATTGGTGCTATTTGCATTGAAAACGAATTTTTTTGACAATAGAGTATAATTAAGTATATACTTTATTAATGATAGGAGGTATGATCGAATGAATAATGCAGTTTTAAAAATTGAGCCTAGGAAGGCATTAGGTGGAGGAAAAGTTAAGAGATTAAGGGCAAACGGTTATGTGCCGGCCGTTGTATATGGCAAGGAAGTTGATGCTACTCCTCTAGCGATAAAGGTATCCAACCTGAGGGAAAGCCTGGTAAAGAACGGTAAAAATGCAGTGTTTAATATTGAACTTGAAAATGGCAAATCATATCCGGTAGTTATCAAGGAAATACAATATGACATTTTAAAAAACGGATATCAACACGTTGATTTGCAGCAGGTTTCCCTAACAGAGAAAAGAAAGGCATCAGTACCGGTAAGGCTGGTTGGCTCATCTGAAGGAATAGTAGTTCATCAGATTGATGAAATCGAAGTGGAATGCCTGCCTCTGGAAACACCTGAATATATTGAAGCTGATATTTCACACTTAACAGTTGGCAGCAATCTGGTTGCAGGTGATTTAAAAATGCCGGAAAATGTAACCCTTTTATCTGACCCTGAGAGTGTGATAGCATCAATAACTGAGGTTAAACAAATTGCAGATGAGGGAGAAGATGAAGGAGGAGAAACTGAAACCGCAGACGATGGTGCGTAGGTACCGGCAGGAGAATAACAGGTATGAGTGGGAGCAGACATGAAAAGTAGAGGAATAATAATGAAAGGCTGAATGACTCAGCCTTTTTTTTCGCCAGACAAGTCTAATCATTGTGTATATCAATAATTTTACTCAATAGGTGACAAATTAATAGACGTATTATAACATAATGTTGAAAGAAAAAGGAGGGGTGACCTTTGAGAGATAAAAGAGACATGGAAAGCATATTAGAATTTATTGATGGAAAAGGCTACAAGGCCTATAAAGAAATAAGCGGTGAATATGATTATGGAAGCTATACGCTTTCAGTTGACCATGTTCAGGCGGATCCCTTTGCAGCTCCGTCAAAATGTAGGGCGATAGTATCACAAAAGGATGCTGCTTTTCCTGTTGAACTATTTGACCTTCACCATAAAAAAGTTGCAGTTTCTGATTTTCTGACCAGGGTGTTCCGGAAAAACATAAAAAAATACTATGAAGGAACCGGTGGTTCAGGCAAAAGTGGTACATTGGCTATTGATCGTTGCGGCCAGGAGATGCTTGAGCGTACATCTGTAATAATTGATAAGAATAAGGTTGAAGTAAGGTTTGAGGTTGGGCTTCCTGCTGCAGGGAGAAAAATACTTGGTAAAGCCGCTAGTTTTATATTCTCTCAGGCTCTTCCCAAAATAGTTGAGAACTCATTGTACTATAGCAATATCGATTCCAAAACTCTGAGGCGGCAGGTAGATCTGGCGGTTGACCAGGCATTTTTAAGGCATGAGATAAGAAAAAGAGGACTCACATGTTTTATTGCCAATGGATCTATTCTGCCAAGAGAAAGCGGAGTTTCCGATTGTCCTATGGCAAAAGGGGCAATTCCTTTTCAGAGTCCGCCAAGCCTTGAAATTGAAATAAACCTTCCCAATAAGGGCACGGTAAAAGGAATGGGTATACCCGAAGGGATAACGCTGATTGTTGGCGGGGGTTACCATGGTAAGTCAACCTTATTAAGTGCAATTGAGCTAGGCGTATATAACCATATTGAAGGGGATGGAAGAGAATATATCGGGACAAGGGACAATGCGATAAAGATCCGTGCTGAGGATGGGCGCAGAGTGGAAAAGGTCAATATATCACCATTTATAAATAATCTGCCCAACGGGCAGGATACTTACAGGTTTTCCACCGAAAACGCAAGCGGGAGCACCTCCCAGGCTGCAAATATAATGGAAGCACTGGAGATGGGCACTGATTTGCTTCTTATTGACGAAGATACTTCTGCCACCAATTTTATGATTAGAGATACAAGGATGCAAAAGCTTGTGTCAAAGGATAAGGAGCCAATAACTCCGTTCATACACAAAGCAAGACAGCTATATAAGGACTACGGGGTTTCCACTATTCTGGTAGTTGGAGGATCAGGAGATTACTTTGATATTGCCGATTTGGTTATAATGATGGATGAATACATACCTAAGGATGTAACTGGCAGAGCGAAAGAAATAGCAAACTCTTACTGCTATTCCCAAAATGATTCTGTTAATACTAGTTTTGGGGAGGTTACTCCAAGGGTTATTTTAAGGTCAGGGTTTCCTGAAGGGCAAAAGGGCATTAGAATTAAGCCAAGGGGCTTGCACAAGGTATTATATAATAAATCAGAAATTGACCTGTCCAATATTGAGCAGCTGGTTGATACCAGCCAGACAAACTGTCTGGCAGTAATGCTTGAATACCTGGTAAAAAGAGTGATTAATGACAAATTGACCATTAAACAGGCAGTAGATATTGTTTATGAACAAATACAGGAAAGAGGGCTGGATGGAATATCGCCATACACAGGCCATCCCGGGAATCTTGCGCTGCCGCGGAAATATGAGTTCAGCGCAATGCTCAACAGGTACAGGGAGCTTAGGATTAAAGGTTAGTCAAATGCATAATATCCCTCAAAAGGCTAAAAATATCCTATAGGGTTGAATTAGCACTATAGCGGTATAACAAACGTTTGAGGGAGAGAAATGAATGTACTATATCATTGTTTTAAGTGTTTTAATCTTTATTGCACTGGGGTTATTTTCCACATCAAGGATAAAAAGAAAGCGGATTGAAGAACAGGAAAATCTGGAGTTCGGAATAGAAAGCATAAAAACTGATGGCTCTGACAAATATATGAAGGGACTTGCCCAGCAGCATAGCATTAGCAGTTATCGCCGTTGTTCAGCAAAAATAATAAAAAATAACAGAAAATACTGGCAGAATATCAAAAGAAATTACCATTATGTAAGGGATATTCCCGAAAAGCTGTTGAGCCTGGTCCCTTCTGCTCAATGGCTTATTGATAACTATTATGTAATAAACAGGGAAAACAGGGTAATAAAGGAGAGCTTTACACGTAGAGCCTATAAAAAGATGCCGTGCCTTAAAAATGAAAGGTTAAACGGTTGCCCACGGCTATATTCTGTAGCACGTGAAATGCTTCGGGTAAGCGATTTCCATCTTGATGAGGACACTATAGTAAAACTGCTAAATGCCTATCAGGAGTGTAAGCCCCTGACAATTTCCGAATTATGGGCATTTAATAATATCTTGAAAATATGTCTCATTGAAAATATCAACGTGCTTTCAGACCGTATTGTATACAGCTTGAAAACCAAACAGAGGGCGGATGCACTTTTTGACAGGGTATTAGCAAAATCGTTTTTATCAGTGGAAGAAGTAATTCAAAACCTTGTGCAGGAATTGAATAAGGATGATCTGAAGAATCAGAGTTTTACAGCACATGTGTTATATAGGCTCAGGGAAATAGATGTGGAAGATTCTAGCTTTAAGCACTCGATACATACAGGTAGGGAAGAAGAACAGATAGACCTTTCTGCCGCTATCAGGGCTGAGTCCCAGTATCAGGCATCTCTACAGGTTAAAGTAAGTTCTGCAATAACCAGCCTTATTGAGGTATCAGCAATAGATTGGGAAAAGCTTTTTCAGAGAATAAGTACTGTCGAAGGGATATTGAATAATGACCCATCAGGAGTATACCCGCAAATGGACTTTGCAACAAGGGATGAATACCACCACATGGTTGAAAAACTTGCCGGATACCTGAAGACTGGAGAAGTGGATGTTGCAAAAAGGTCTGTTGAGTTGAGTTTGTGCAGAACAGATAATAATGTAAGGTCAGTTTTTTCCCATGTGGGATATTACCTTATGGGAAAGGGAAGTTATACCTTGAAGAAGTCCTTTAACTATAAGCCTTCTGTAATCAGAAGGCTGCTGGACTGGGCTCAACTGAATTGCGGGAGCATATATTTCGTGGGCATATTTCTCCTGACCATCATTATTGAGACACTGATAGTATATTATTCAATATCATCATTGCCGGAATTAGGTATGTTTGCACTAGCAGGGTTACTTTTTTTTACTACTGTAATTTCTCTGACGATAGCTCTTGAAATTGTCAATTTTCTGGTTACAAGCGTTAAAAAGCCTGTCAGACTGCCCAGCATGGACTTTGAGGAAAAAATCCCTGAGGAGTGCAGTACGATGGTTGTTATGCCTGTAATACTCTCATCAAAACAGCAGGTTAAGGAGTATGTAGATAAATTAGAGATGTATTATCTGGCTAACCGGCATGAGAACCTCTATTTCTCCATACTAGGCGACTGCAGGGATGCTAAGTGCCGTGAACAACCTGAGGACAAGGAAATAATAAGTTTTGCAGTAGAAAACATAAATCGTCTCAATTATAAATATAAAGGCGATTCAGAAGGGCCTTTCTACTTTTTCCACCGTTATAGGAAGTGGAACGAAAAAGAGGGCTGCTGGATGGGATGGGAACGGAAAAGGGGTAAGCTTGAGGAGTTTAACAAGCTTCTGGTTGGTGACAGGGATACTTCATATAATGTAATTATTGGGAATAAACAAGTGTTTCCGAAACTGAAATATGTAATAACAATTGATGCAGATACCGAGCTTACTAAAGATAGTGCAAGCGGACTAATTGGTATTATGGCGCATCCGCTGAACAAACCTGTGTTGAATAAGGAAAGAAACATGGTGGTTGAAGGTTATGCCCTTTTGCAGCCAAGGATAGGCGTGAGGGTTAATTATGCATTGGCATCATTTTTTTCGAGAACATTTGCGGGGCAGGCAGGAGTAGAACCATATTCTAATACCGTATCTGATGTTTATCAGGACTCTTTTGAAGAAGGAACATTTACAGGTAAAGGGATTTATGATTTAAGGGTTTTCCATAAGGTGCTTAACGGAACCATACCTGAGAATGCAGTTTTAAGCCATGACCTTCTTGAAGGGTGTTATACACGGTGTGCTTTTGCTGCCTGTGTAGAATTAATGGATGGCTATCCATCAACAGTGGCTTCATTTTTCAGAAGGGAACACAGATGGATACGCGGTGACTGGCAGCTTCTCCCCTGGCTTTTTGGCAGAGATTCATTGAGCTACCTCTCAAGGTGGAAAATATTTGACAATATGAGAAGGAGCATTGTCCCAGTGAGCCAGCTTGCCATTACATTGGCGGCATTTAGCTTATTAAATTGGGATTTTTATGTATGGGGTTTGTTTATACTTTTCAGTATGATATTTTCATTAATAGTTAATGTCTCAAATACTACATTATTCTGGATAAAAAAATATGGTACCAATACCTATGTGTCAAATTTCTTAAACAGTATAATAACTATTATTAAACAGGGAATATTGTTGTTCATACTTATGCCATACAGGTCGTTTATTTCACTGGATGCAATAATAAGAACCTTGTATAGATTAAGCATATCCAGGAGAAAAATGTTGGAATGGCAGACATCAGAATCAGTGGAAAACAATATTGAAAACACCCTGTGGTCTTACATTAAGACAATGTGGGCAGGATATGTTTCAGGAATACTATTACTTATTATTGCAAACAAGGGCAGGTGGAGCATCGTTTTCCCAATAGCAGTACTCTGGGTTGCAAGTCCTGTAGTAAGTTATTATATAAGCCTGATACTTAAGAAAGAAAAGAAAGCTGATCTTAAGCCTTCTGAAATAGATGACATCAGGCAAATTGCCAGAAAAACATGGAGGTATTTTGAGGAATTCTTTACTGAAAGGGACAATTGGCTGAGCCCCGATAACTACCAGCTTTCACCTGAAAATGCATTTGCAAGGAGGACATCGCCTACCAATATAGGGCTTCAATTGCTTTCTACTTTAAGTGCACGGGATATGGGATTTATTAGTTTGAGCAGCTTTATTGACAGATTGGAGAAGATTTTTTCCACAATTCAAAAGCTTGAGAGATGGAACGGCCACCTGTATAACTGGTATGATACAAGAAACTTGAAAGTCCTTTATCCCAGGTATGTGTCTACTGTAGACAGCGGGAACTTTATTGGATATCTTATAGCCCTTAAAAACGCTCTTGAAGAACTTAAGGGAAAACCTGTATTCTGTGATGAACAGTATTATGGAATAATGGATACTGTAAAGCTTGCAAATATTGAATTTACATGTAAGAAGCCTAGCAACTTTTCTGAATGGAGGAATATGCTGGAGCAGTTGTCCCAGGAGTGCGAAGGTGAAATAAAGCCCTGGATGGACGAAGAATGGGTATATCTGCTTAATTCAGTTTGTAAAAGTTTTATCAGGGATCTTGATTTGCTGAATGCTTTTGAAAACAACTTACTAAGCCATATCAGAGGGGAAATGCTAGAAAGGATAGACAAACTAATCAAAATCATGGAGAAATTGATTTGGGAAACTGATTTCAGACCTCTATATGATGAAAGAAGAGAGCTTTTCAGGGTAGGGTATAATGTTTCACTGAATCTGCCTGATAATTCGTATTATGATTTGCTTGCATCGGAAGCACGGTTAACAAGCTTCCTGGCAATCGCTAAGGGAGATGTACATAAGAAACACTGGTACAAGCTGGGTAGGCCAATGACCCTTATCCATGGGATTCCTACACTTATTTCATGGAGTGGGACAATGTTTGAATACCTGCTGCCGAATATTGTTATGAAGGTATATCCGGGCACAATACTGTATCAATCATGTGAAGCTGCAGTTAGAAGGCAGATTGAATATGGGCAGGCAAGAAGGATACCCTGGGGTATTTCTGAGTCCGGATATTACCATTTTGACCAGAACCTCAATTACCAGTATAGGGCATTTGGAGTACCGGGACTCGGATTCAGGTCGGATCTCAGGAAGTCACTGGTGGTTGCTCCTTATGCAACCATGTTAGCTATACAGATAGCACCTAAAAAAACCTATAAGAATATCCAACTTTTAAGGAGTATTGAAGCTGAGGGGAAATATGGCTTTTATGAAGCTCTTGACTTTATGGGAAATTTAGTAAACAAAACAAAGAAGTTTAAACTCATAAAGAGTTTTATGATACATCATCAGGGTATGAGCCTTGTTGCAATAAACAATTACCTTAACAATAACCTTATGCAGATGCGCTTTCATAATGAACCCATGATAAGGGGCAATGAATTAATACTTGAAGAGCTTCAGCCGCATGGAGTTGTAATTAAGAATGAGGACGAAAAAGCCTCGGTTATACAAACAGACAGGATACTCAAAAATAGGAAAGAACTTAGGATAATCAAAACAACCAGACCCAAGTATCCGGTTGCCCATATATATTCAAACAACAATTATACTATTATGTTAACAAGCAATGGAAATGGTATAAGTACATGGAATGATGTTTGTGTCAACAGATGGAGACCTGTATTAAATGAGGATGGTTATGGTATGTTTTTTTACATCAGGGATACAAACAGCAAAAAATACTGGAGCAGCGCATACATGCCCACAGCAGTAGAGCCTGAGGACTACAGGGTTGTTTTTTCGCAGGATAAAGCTGAATACATAAGAAAAGACGGGAATATTGAGACAAAGACAGAGGTTGTGGTATCCGCCCAGGACAGTATTGAAATCAGGAGAATAACTCTTTACAACAGGGGCTCTGAACCTGCAAGCCTTGAAGTAACAAGTTATTTTGAACCGGTAATAGATACATATGAGAGTGATCTTGCCCATCCGGCATTCAGTAAACTATTTGTTGCAACTGAATATTTAGAAGATAAAAGGATAATGCTGGCTACAAGGAGGCCAAGGGAAGAAGATCAAAAGGGCAAGTATGTATTCAGCACAGTCATAGTAAGAGGAAGGACAACCGGTGAAGTTGAATATGAGACAGACAGGTATAAGTTTATTGGCTGGAGAAACACATTAAGAAATCCGCAGGCTTTGCAGACTGACCTTCCTATGTCTAACACTTCAGGGAATGTACTTGACCCGGTCATGAGTATGCGGGTAAAAGTAAGTGTACCTCCAGGCAGGCCTGCGGTTATAACTTATGTTATGGGTATTGCCCAAACAAGGGATGAGGCTGTCGAACTTGCGTCAAGACATCAAAACGATCATGCGGTAGAGGATGTTTTTAAAATGGCTTTATTCGACAGTGAAGTTGAAATGCAATACCTTGGGATTTCACCTCATCAGGTTAACGCCATACAGGATATGGTTGGAAGCTTATATTACCCTTCCAGGCTGCTCAGGGGGCCGGTAGATATAATAGAAAAGAATGTTATGGGACAGTCGGGTTTATGGAAATTTGGTATTTCTGGAGATAACCCTATAATGCTGTTCCGAATAAAGGATGTTAACCAAATCCCGGTACTGAAAGATGTTGTACTGGCTTTTGAATATCTCAGGAAGAATGGTATGAGACTTGACTTTGTAATATTGAATGAGGAAAACGACGACTATTTCCAGCCTTTTAACCATCAGATTAATGAGATAATAAGGAATAGGAGAATATATTATCCTAACTTAAGGAAAACAGGAATATTTGTTTTAAAATCCAGGCAAATGAGCAGAGAAGAAATCAATCTTCTGCTCACTGCAGCCAGGATTGTTTTATCAGAAAAGAACCATTTGTTCTCGAGACGGGTAAAAAAGCTTTTAATGGAAGAAAGCGCTGAATCAAAGCACACATTTCCCGTAAGTGGGGGAAAGGTGTATGAGGATATTCCCTTAGAAAACAAGGAGTTAATAAAATTTAATGGTGCAGGCGGTTTCAGTGCCGACGGCAAAGAATATGTAATACTTATAAAGGATGATCATAATATACCAGGGCCGTGGTCAAATATAATAGCCAATAGCAGTTTTGGCTGTATAGTTACTGCATCTGGATCGGGTTATACATGGAGTATCAATAGCAGGGAAAATAAATTGACAACATGGTCAAATGACCCTGTTATTGACCCACCTTCTGAAGCCGTATATATAAGGGATGACGATACAGGGCAGATATTCTGCCCTACTCCTTCACCTGTCAGGGGAAAAGAGGCTTATAGGATCAGGCATGGATTCGGATATAGTATTTTTGAACACAATAGCCACGGGATTAAACAAAAGATGACGGTTTTTATCAGCAGCAGGGACCCGGTTAAGGTATATAAGGTTTCTCTTAAAAATAAATCCGGGGAAGAAAGAAGACTATCAATATATTATTATGTTGAATGGGTAATGGGTGTGTCAAGGGATAATACCGCACCGTACATTATAACGGAATTTGACCGGCATAGTAATATATTAGTGGCAAGGAACACATATAACAAGGAATTCAATGACAGGGTTGCTTTTATCAGTTCCACTGAAGATATAAGTACATACACAGGGGACAGAATGGAGTTTATAGGCAGGACAGGATGCACAGCGCACCCTGACGGGCTTCTTAATGAAGAATTATCAAACCGTGTGGGAGCTGCCCTTGATCCTTGCGGAGCTGTTAAAGTGAATATCAGGTTAAATCGTAACGAAAGCAAAAATGTTATTTTCATACTTGGGGAAACTACCGACAGGGAGACTGCCGAACTTCTGGCGGAAGCATATACACGGCCCAGGGTAGTTGATGTGGTTTTAAATAAAGCAAAAGCAGAGTGGAAGCACATTCTGGAACAAGTCCAGATCCATACTCCTGATGAGGAGATGAATATATTGGTGAACGGTTGGCTTCTTTACCAGGTTGTCAGCTGCCGGATAAGGGCCAGGTCTGCATTCTACCAGAGTGGAGGGGCATACGGATTTAGGGATCAGCTCCAGGATATGATGGCCTTGCTGCATTCAACTCCTGAATTGGTGAGGGAACATATACTGAGGTGCTGCAGCAGGCAGTTCATTGAGGGAGATGTACAGCACTGGTGGCATGAAGATTCCGGAAAAGGTGTGCGGACGAGAATTTCAGATGATTTATTATGGCTCCCATATGTAACATCTGTATATATCAGCTCTACAGGTGATACTGGTATACTGGATGAAGTTGTTCCATATATTGAAGATAGATTGTTGGATCCTATGGAAAGTGAGCGCTTTGGCATCCCGGAAGTATCTGAGGAGAAGGGGACTGTTTATGAGCATTGTATAAAAGCCATAGAAAAGGCTAGTACATTAGGAGAACATGGTATTCCTCTGATTGGAGCAGGAGATTGGAATGATGGAATGAACCGCGTGGGGTGGAAAGGAAAAGGTGAAAGTGTCTGGTTGGGATGGTTTGTTTATAAAGTGTTAAAAGACTTTATACCTCTGTGCAATCTCAAAAATGATGGGGACAGGGCTGAAAAATATAGCAGGATGGCATCATTAATTATTAAAAGTATTGAAGAAAATGCGTGGGACGGAGAATGGTACATGAGGGCATTTTTTGATAACGGTAAGCCTCTCGGTTCAAGACAAAATACAGAATGTAAAATTGATTCGATATCCCAGACATGGAGTGTAATATCGAAGGGAGCTGATGCTGTAAGGGCACAGCGTGCAATGGAATCACTGCAAAAATATCTTATTAAGGAAGAAGACCAGATTACCCTCCTGTTAGCGCCCCCTTTTGACAAAATGGAACCAAGCCCCGGTTATATAAAAGGGTACCTTCCAGGTATCAGGGAGAACGGAGGCCAGTATACCCATGCTGCTGTTTGGAATGTCATTGCTTATGCTGAACTTGGCAATGGAGACAGGGCACATAGTATATTCAGGCTGCTGAATCCGATAAACCATACACAAAACTACTCTGATTTGACAAAGTATAAACAAGAGCCATATGTTATGGCAGCAGATGTTTATTCGACATTCCCCCATGCCGGAAGAGGAGGATGGAGTTGGTATACCGGTTCTGCTGGATGGATGTATCAGGCTGCAGTGTGCTGGATTCTTGGTATTGTCCGCAGAGGGGACAAGTTAATCATTAAACCGGTCATTCCTGCTGAATGGAAGGAATTTAAAATAACATACAAATTCGGCAGTGCTGTTTATTATATTGATGTAAAAAACCATGAAGGAGTCAGCAGAGGGCAAGTATCAATAATTTTGGATGGCAGGGACATTCAGGAGGATGTAATTATGCTTGAGGATGACGGAAATGAGCACCAGGTTCAGGTAACAATGACAAAGAAGGGAAAATAGAAACTAATTTCTATGCAGACTAATAGAAACAGTTTCCATATCTACTACTTTTCTTTGCTATTTCTATTGCCATAATCATCCAGTACCGCTTCAGCTATATTCTTGCAGTGGTCGGCAATCTTTTCAAGGTTGTGTATCATTTCTATAAAGGTTATTGCAGCGTGAGGATTGCATAAGCCTTTATTCAGCCTATCCAGATGCCTGCTTCTCAGGCTGGCTTCAAGCTCATCTATCTCATTCTCCCCTTGAATAACTTGTTTGGCTAGGTCTATATTCCCATCATGAAGTGCATGTATACTGTCATCTACAATTTTGTTTACTTTCCTGAAAGCATCCGATATTTCTATTATTGCTTCCTGTGAGAATGGTATGCCCTCCTCATCCTTAATCTCTGCAAATTCCGCAATGTTTTCGCAGTGGTCGCCAATACGCTCAATGTCTCCTGTAACATGCATCAACCCAGCAAGTCTTATTGATTGGCGCTCAGTTAGTATGCTCTGGGAAAGCATAGTAGAGAGATACTTTACTATTTCATATTGCAGCATGTCTATAGTCTCTTCAATTTCATATACTTTTTTGGCTTCTTCTAGATTCGATTTAGTAAATGCCTGGTTTGCGCTTGCCATCATTTTCTTTGAAAGCAATGCCATCCTTGACAGCTCACGGGTAGCAAGGTCCATTGCTATTGAGGGGTTGTTGAGGACTTTATTGTCAAGGTATAAAACACGTTTCTCTATAGATTCCTCTTCACCTCTTACAATAAAGGTAACGATTCTTGCGAGGATGAATATAAATGGTATCCATATTATTGTATTCAATAAATTAAAAGCAGTATGCGCATTTGCAATCTGCCTTGAAATAACATGAACTTCAGGGCCTGATGGGGATATCAGTTGTATGAGTCTGGAAATAACAGGAATAAAAAACATAAATATTATTGAGCCAAAAATATTGAAAATGGTATGTGCAAGGGCTGCACGCTTTGCGTTTAGGCTGGCTCCAATAGATGCTAAAATAGCGGTAATAGTTGTTCCTATGTTGCTGCCAAACAGTATAGGTAAAGCAGTCGGCAGATTTATTAAAGCCATTGTGCTGCCGGGGGATTGCGGAGTAGATGCCAGGTTTTGCAGAACAGCAATAACAGCACTGCTGCTCTGGATAATTACTGTCATGGCTGTGCCTGCCAGAAGGCCTAATACAGGAATATTTTTAATTTGAAGAATAAGGCTGGCAAAAGCATCACTCTGAGCCAGCGGCTCCATAACATCACTCATTATATTGAGTCCAATAAACAACAGGCCGAAAGCAAAAACAGTTTGTCCTATATATTTGATTATTTTTTTCTTAAAGAAGAAATAGAAGATAAAACCTAATGCTGCAATGGGATAGGCATAGTGCCCGATTTTAAAAGCTATTAACTGGGCTGTAACTGTTGTTCCTATGTTAGCTCCCATAATAACACCGATTGCCTGAGGAAGGGTCATCAATTTTGCGCTAACAAACCCAACAACCATGACTGTTGTGGCACTGCTGCTTTGTATAAGTGCGGTTACCAGTGCCCCTACCAGAACACCAACCACCGGATGCCCCGTAAGTACTTCAAGAATCCGTCTCATACGTTCTCCTGCAGCCTTTTTCAGACCTTCGCCCATAAGGTTCATTCCATATATGAATATTGCAAGACCGCCAAAAAGTCCAAATAGTACGGTAATTAAATCAAAACTGCCGCTTGCCATGTAAACCTCCATAAAAAAATTAAATCAATGTGTTGTGTAGGTTTGCCGTAACACCAACAACAGTAATTAACCAGAACAATGAGTGAAATTTAAAAGTCCTAATAATTCTAGCATATATATATATTGTTAACAATATATTAATGATTATTGATGTAAATATTAATAATTTTAGATACTAAGCAGTCTTAATATTCCACATTATTCCACATACAAGTGAACCAAGTAATCTTCCATAATAAGTCCATACCCAAAATATGTGCTCCACTAAGTGGAGTATTTGACAAATATGTTGAATATATAGTATTTTACACTTATAAGCAATACTACTTTTGTAAAGATGCAATAGAAGACCAATAAGACATTATTTACCAATTGCACATAGTAGTATTAATAATACAAAAAGGAGAATTAATTGTGAAAGTTAGTATTGATTGTGTACACTGTTATTTTAAACAGGCAGTCTCATGTATGAAGATAGCAGGGATTGAAGACGAAAACAGGCAGCATGAAGTATTATATGAGCTGATGGACTACGTAAAGACTTTTAACACAGAAGCATCACCGGCAGAAAACTCAACAAAGATTTTTTTGAAAACATATGAGTTGATAGGAAATGAAGACCCTTATAAGGAGATAAAAAAGCAGTCGAATGACCTAGCCCTGAAGTTGTATCCCGGTCTCAAGCAAAAGCTCGAGGAGTCGGATGACAGGCTTTATGACGCATTGAGAATTGCCGCAGCGGGAAATATAATAGATTTGGGTATCAACAGGAGCTTTGACATTCATGGGGCGTTGGTTCACAGTATGAATACAGGTTTCTCAAAGGATCATTATAAGGATTTTGTAAATAAACTGGAGAATACCCAGGAAGTATTAATCTTAGGTGACAATTCAGGAGAGATAGTGTTTGATAAAATACTGGTGGAGGAACTCTTAAGGCTAGGCAAGCAAGTCACATATGTAGTTAAGGAAGCTCCTATATTAAATGACGCAACCATGGAAGATGCTCTATACGTTGGAATGGATAAGGTAGCTAAGGTTATCACCAATGGTTCAAATTATCTTGGTGTCTGCCTGGATAGGGTGCCGGAGGGATTTATTAATACTCTGCGTAATGCAAGCCTGGTTATAGCAAAGGGCCATGCAAATTTTGAGTCCCTTGAACAGGAAGAGATGGTAAAAGAAAAGGTATTCTTTCTTCTTAAGGTAAAGTGTGAGCATGTGGGATGTATTGCAGGTGCAGAGTTGGGGGATGTAATGTTTTTTACAAGAAAGTAAAGGGCTGCAGTTTGTACTTTATAAAGAACATATAGTTTAAAAGAAATAAAATGTATTAAACAATTAACTTGACAAGCTCAAGGGAATCAATTAAACTTTAACAATAAGAAATTTATTTCTTTTTAAATAAGAATATCATCAATTAAATGACCATGAAGGTTGTATGCATTGCTGAAGCAGTGGTTGCCTTAATGGTCATTTATTTTTTCTGGCCATAAATATAGAATGCTTACATTATTTTACTCAGGAGGAGATATTGAGTGAAAAAGAATCTTTCAAAACTTTTGATTCTTATTGTGGTTGTTTCATTACTAATGTCCGGTTGTTCTAATAATAAAACAAGCGAATCGGATTCGAATGATATAACCTTTATTGATTTAGCCGAAAGGGAAATACAATTGCAATCTTTGCCGCAAAAATTCATTGTGGCAAATTATATTTCCAACTTCCTTATGGTCGGTGGGGCGAAAAGCCTGGATAAAGTTGTAGGTATGACCCTTGATGGGTGGGAGGACACACGTTATGGTGAATATAAAGTATTTACTGATGCTTTCCCACGCATGCTGGGTGCGAAGGATGGCATTGTAAGTATAGGTGGTTATCATGATGATGTATTAAACACCGAATTGATTGTGTCATTATCGCCTGATGTAATACTAATGAGTAACTCTCAATATATTGAAAATAACCAGAGTATTTCAACTTTTGAACGAGCAGGAATTGCAGTTGTTGTTCTTGATTACCATGCTCAAAAATTGGAGAACCATACGAAAAGTACAGAAATTCTAGGTAAGCTTTTGGGTAGGGAACAAGTTGCCAAAGAACAGATAGATGCCTATGTAAAAGCAATTAACGAAGTCAATGAAAGAATTGCATCGTTGCCTGATGAACAAAAGCATAAAAAAGTTTATGTAGAACTTGGCAACAAAGGTGTAGGTGAATATGGCAACAGTTATAGCAATGACATGCTTTGGGGAGCAATTGTGAATAATATTGAAGCTGATAATCTGGGCGCTGGATTGGATTCAGGTTATGGAGTTTTAGACAGGGAATTTGTAATTACATCAAATCCCGATGTAATATTTATCGGTGGCGCTATTTGGTCAGCTGACACAAATAATGATCAGATGAGAATGGGATTCACAATTGATGAAGTGACTGCTCAGGAGAGACTAAGAGGTTTTGCCAGCAGACCGGGCTGGCAAGCTTTGAATGCAGTGAAAAACGGAGAAATATACGGAGTAGATCATGGTAGCTTGCGGAATATGATTGACTACACTTTTACTCAATTTTTGGCCAAAGCATTGTATCCCGAAGCATTTGAAGATATTGATCCTGTAAAAACAATTAATGAATATTATGAGAAATATCTTCCGGAATTAAAATACACAGGGACATTCATGATAAAACTGCAATCATAGTTGAAAAAACAATTACTGAATTAAGCATACTATAAAGATGTGAGGGGATTATTCTCAGTATCTTTGCAGCATATAATAAAAGTATAGTAGTAGGATGATATGTTTGATTGTTAATGGCAATAGGAATGTATACAGAAATATAAATAAAAAAAGAATAATAATAGTGTTATGCACGATTGTAATTTTTTTGCTGGCGTTTATTACAGACTTGTCAACAGGCTCATCAGATATGACGGTTGGAGATTTGGTCCGGTCATTATTTGGAGGAGCAAAGGATAAAGGAGTTTATTCTTTTGTTGTATGGAATATTCGCCTACCGATGAGTTTGACCTGTGTGTTTGTAGGCGCTTCTTTAGGCATAGCGGGGCTGCAATTGCAGACAATTACAAACAATGCTCTTGCAAGCCCATATACCTTTGGAATTACTGCAAGTGCCAGTTTTGGCGCAGCAGTATCAATAACGTCGGGATTTATCATAGCAGGGCAATTGTGGCTTGGTACTTCCTTATTAGCTTTTTTCTTTGCATTGCTGGTTTCCCTGTGCATTTATTTAATAGGTAAGGTTCGGGGAATATCTACGACTACATTGGTATTAACTGGGATAATTATGAATTTCTTTTTTTCCGCGCTTCAGCAACTTCTTCAGTACAGAGCATCTGCAGAGATTGCACAGATTATTTCAAGCTGGACGTTTGGAAACCTGGCTCGTTCAACATGGACAAGTGTTGTTGTCAGCGCATTATCGACAATATGTTGTTTTTTGATTTTGATGCGATGGTCGTGGAGACTGACAGCCTTAACAGCAGGAGAAGAGAAGGCTGCAAGTTTGGGGATAAATATTGAGAATTTGCGTTTTAAAGTCTTTATCATAAGCTCTTTTTTAATTTCCGGTGCTGTATCATTTATTGGTACAGTAGCTTTCGTTGGTTTAGTTGCACCACACTGCGCGCGGCTGCTGTTAGGAGATGATCAGAGGTATTTACTGCCGCTCTCCATGTTGTTTGGCGGAATGCTGATGCTATTCTCGTCAATAATTTCGAAATTACTGACGGTTGGGTCAATGTTACCCATAGGAATCATTACTTCTATCGTTGGAGTTCCATTTTTATTTATTCTTTTAATAAGGAAAAGGGGTTAGTATTATGATAAAATTAATAATCGAAAAATTAAATGTAAATTATTCGAATCAACAAATCTTAAAAAATATTTCTGCCACATTCCATGGAGGGCAAATGACGGCAGTAATTGGCAAGAACGGCGTTGGCAAAACCACCTTTATCAAAGCAATCGCCAACCAGGTGAAACGAAGTGGAATGGTAAGTTTGTTAGATGATACAGATGAAACAATTTACCCGGAAACTGATATAGCATACTTGCCTCAATGGGGATCAGTAGCTTCAAAGCTGACAGTATTTGAAATGGTTCTTTTAGGCCTTGTTAAAGACCTGCACTGGAGAGTTACAGAACAACAGATTGCGTCTGTAAACGAGGTTCTAACAGAACTAAATCTGCTGGAACTAAGCAGCAAGCCATTTGATAATTTAAGCGGCGGGCAAAAACAACTTGTATCAATGGCGCAATCATTAGTGTCAAAACCTAAGGTATTATTGCTGGATGAGCCCACAAGCGCCTTGGATTTAAGGCATCAATTAATTGTTATGGATCTGGCAAAGGAATACACAAAAAAAATGGGCACTATTTCAATTTTTGTTGTTCATGACCTGTTTTTGGCCTCAAGGTATTGTGATAGCATGGTGTTATTGGACGATATGAAGATCAAGGTTCATGATAAACCTGAGAAGGTGCTGATTCCAGAGGTGCTTGAAGATATTTATAATGTGAAAGTAAGTGTAGAAAAAAGCTCGCTGGGATATTTCAATGTAGTTCCGGTAATGCCGTTATAATTGGCATTGGTGCATTTTTTCTTTATGCCTATTAAGGGTATATAGAAGTGTGGGAAAAAATGTATTGACAATTAGCTCTGAAATATTATAGTATATAATCATAAAATAAATAAATCTGGGGAGCTGGTTATTACCGGCTGAGAGGGAACCTTTTGTTCCGACCCATATAACCTGAACTGGATAATGCCAGCGGAGGTAGCATATTGTTAGTAGCATATTGTTATCAGTGTTTATTCAAAACCCTTTATCCGATTCAGGTGAAGGGTTTATTTATTTTAGTAAATTATTTATGTAATGGGGAGGTAAAAGATGTTTGAAGGATTTTCAATTGTTATTTTTGAGTATTTATCAAAGCTGGCACAGCCAAGGTCGCTTATATCCATATTTGCACTTGTAGTTCTGGCAGTAATATTTATTGTGATTAGCAAAAGGGCAGCATTCAATACAAAGATTATAGCTTATGGAGCGATAGCTATAGCTGCTTCATTTGTTCTGTCGTTTGTTAAGGTTATTCAGTTTCCAAATGGCGGCTCTGTTACAGTCGCCAGTATGTTGCCGCTGTTTATTTTTGCATTTATTGCAGGGCCAAGGGCAGGTGTTGCTGCAGGATTATGCTATGGTATGCTGCAGTTTATACAGGAGCCGTATTTGGTACACTGGACCCAATTCCTATTGGATTATCCTATTGCTTTTGCAATGCTGGGACTTGCCGGACTGTTCAGGAAAAACATGTATGCAGGTGCGGTTGCAGGAAGTGCGGGAAGGTTATTATGTCATTTTCTCTCGGGGGTGGTATTTTTTGCGGAATATGCAGGAGACCAGAATGTATTCCTCTACTCATTTTTGTATAACTCTTCCTATATACTGCCCGATGCTGTAATATGCATGGGCATACTTGCCATATCAAATATAAGAGAAATAATAAACAGGATGAGCGTATTTGGTACAAAGGGCGGAGTTGAGCAGCCCCATTAATTGATAATTATTTATAAAGTTTTATATTTTGTTCGAATAGGTTTAAAAGAATGGCAGCTTATATAAGTTGCCATTTTTTTGATTTCTTCATTTTTTTTCAACATTATTTGCGTTTTGCTATTGACTTTTTGTTGTTTGGTGTCTATTCTTAATTTAAGGCTTTAAAACATCATATTGATACAATTGGATAGAGGCGCGGGCGTTACGAGTAATCTGTTATATATGGCTTGGCACTGTAACAGACGAAAAGATAGACCGTCGAAGTTTCGGTTTCCTGCCAGGAGGATCCGTTGCTGGGCTGTTGCAGAACATGCATCAGACTGTCACTTAAGGGTGGAGAGCTATCGTGTATAATGTAATAATCATGAGGTATCTCTATGTCTCATGATTTTTTATTAGCTAAACAACTCAAACCCTGCATATTAGGAATGTGTTCAAGTTTACTATCAAACTACGAAGTTTGAGAGAATAATCAAAATAATTTTGGAGGTGTGTTATGAATCGGAGAAAACTGCTTGCACTGCTTGTTGTTATTACAGTAATGTTAATTGCATTCACGATGCAGTCGTTTGCAGAGGACGCATCAGGCGAAGTATTTCAGAGTAATGTTTACGCAACTTTCTGGTCTCTTGTTCCGCCAATAGTTGCAATTGCTCTCGCTCTTATTACAAAAGAGGTGTACAGTTCACTCATTGCAGGTATCATTTGTGGAGCTTTGCTTTATGCAAACTTCAACCCTATTACAGCCTACAATACAATCTTTACAGAAGGCTTTATATCTTCCCTTGCTGACAGCTGGAATGTTGGTATCCTTATCTTTCTAGTCATACTGGGGATTATTGTATGTCTGATGAATAAAGCCGGAGGCTCATCAGCATATGGCAAATGGGCAAGTGAAAGGATCAAATCCAGAAAAGGCGCCATCCTTTCTACCATGGGTCTTGGTATTCTCATATTTGTGGATGACTACTTCAACTGTCTGACTGTTGGTAATGTTATGAGGCCAATTACTGACAAGCATAGGATTTCTCGAGCAAAATTAGCCTATATTGTAGATGCAACTGCCGCACCCATATGCATGATTGCTCCCATATCTTCCTGGGCAGCTGCCGTTACCGGCTTTGTTGAAGGCTACGATGGACTGGAGCTTTTTATTCGTGCAATACCCTACAACCTGTATTCACTCCTAACCATTGCAATGATTATTTTTATTACCTTAATTGGAATTGAATACGGACCAATGAGAAAACACGAAGAAAACGCTATTCTAACTGGCGATATCTATACTACGCTCGACAGGCCTTTTGAAGGCCAGGATGTGGAAGTACCTGCCGGAAAAGGGAAGGTTATCGACCTTGTTATCCCTGTACTTGTTTTGATAGTTTTCTGCATACTTGGTATGGTTTACACAGGTGGAATTCTGGAAGGAGAAAATATTATTGATGCTTTTGCCAATTGTGATGCTTCTCTCGGGCTGTCACTTGGTTCATCCATCGCACTTATAATTATTGTCATATATCTTCTTGCCCGTAAGGTTATTAGCTTCAATGAATGCATGGAATGCTTCCCCAGCGGATTTAAGGCTATGGTTCCCGCTATTCTTATTCTTACTTTTGCATGGACATTGAGCGGAATAACAAGCCTTCTCGGAGGGAGTGAATTTGTAAGCAGCATTTTTAAGGGCGGCGCAGCAGGCCTCAAGCTGTTCCTTCCGGCAATTGTATTTGCTGTGGCTGTTGGTATGTCTTTCTCAACCGGTACCTCCTGGGGAACCTTCGGAATTTTGCTTCCAATAGTGGTTGCAGTAGGCCTTGAGCCTGAATTACTGGTAATTTCCGTTTCAGCTTGTCTTGCCGGTGCTGTTTGTGGAGATCATTGCTCCCCGATTTCCGATACAACAATTATGTCTTCAACAGGAGCCATGTGCAGCCACATTAACCATGTTTCAACACAGCTTCCTTACGCATTGACTGTCGCAGTAGTATCCTTTGTGGGGTATATCCTTGCTGGTTTTATCCAGTCAGCCTGGATCATACTTCCGGTATCGCTTGCCATGATGTTTGGTACACTTTATGTAATAAAACTGCTTACAACAAATAGAACTAAGGCTTTAAGCAAAACTAAGGTTTTAGGTAAAGCTTAAGCTAAAGTAATACACATTTTTGCTTCAGGAAGCGATTTTAAGGGTATGGTACTGTCCATACCCTTAACTCTTTCTATTCCTGACTTTATTAATCTAATTCCATAGTCATATTAATCAGTTTTCCATTCAGTTCTTTTACTTCAGAAGCATCGTGAGTAACCAGGACAACCGTTTTCCCGCAAGAATTGGCTTTTACGTATTGCAGAACAGAGCGTTTTGTATCGGTGTCCAGACCCTTAAATGGCTCATCCATGAAAATTATTTTACTTTCAGCTAACATGGCACGTACTATTGCAACCCTTCGGCGCATACCGCCGCTTAACTTACTAGCCTCCAGGTGAATGCTGTCTTCTTTAATCCCGATGTTTATTAAATGCTTCTTAATAATTTGAGCATTAACATCTTTTGAGCAAACCATACGCACATTGGAAACTGCACTAAACGGTTCACAAAGGCGGTCCTCCTGGAATACAGCGCTTTTTTCACTTGGTACACCGGTAATTGTGCCGCTGTCCGGAGTCAGAAGACCCATCAGCATATGCAAAAGGGTAGTTTTTCCACAGCCGGACGGGCCCATAATACAGTTGTACTGATGCTTATACAGTATTGAAGAAAAATTGTTTATTACTACTTTATCGCCAAAACGCTTGGAAAGGTTATTGATGCAAATATTCATCCCAACACTTCACCTCGGTTTTAAAAAAGATTTCAGTATGTATATAAATAGTTTTTCAGAAAGAATACTCAGTACAATTATGGCAACGGTCCACGCAAATAGGTCAACTGAACTGAAATATACCTTTGCCTCATACAGCTTCTCTCCAATGGAACCCTCAGGTATACCGATTACTTCTGCAGCTATACCCGCCTTCCAAGACATTCCAATAGATACACTGCAGGCTGAAAGCAAATATGGCTTAAGCTGCGGAATATAAATATAATACAGCTTTCGCCACCATCTTACCCTAAAAAGGTCTGCCATCTCCAGAAGTTTTTGATCAGTATCTCTTATACCATGTAAAGCATTAGTATATACAATTGGCAATACTATAAGAAAAGCTATAAAAACAGACAAGCTTTTTGAACTGAGCCAAATAAGGCATAATACAATAAATGAAGCTACAGGGGTAGATTTAACAGCAAGCATATATGGAAACAGCATTGTTTCAACAATGCGAAAACGGCTGGCTAGTATTGCGAAGACAATACCAGCCGCCAATGCTAAAATAAAGCCGTAAACGATTCTGACAAAGGAGAAACCAACAATTCTCCAAAATTCCATGCTAATACACAGATTAAACAGCCTGCCTGCTACATCCAGAGGAGCAGCAACAAGCAAGGAATTGCCCAGAATCATCGCGAATACCTGCCATACTGCAAGGGCGGCTATAACGGCCGCCAGCTTTTCAGCTCTTTTTTTATCCCCCATAATAGAAGTCTTGTTCGGGGACCTTTCCGCCGACTGACTTTGGATTCTGTTCAAAAAGGACATTCAAATATCCCTCCATAGCATTCTTCATTTTAGTTCCTTGCATATAAGTGATATTACAAAATGGGATAGCTTTTTCAGCGATAGAAGCACTTACGATATTGAACTTCTCAACAAGTTTAGCTGCTTCAGTAATGTGTGAGTTTACATATTCTGTAGATATCCGGTATTCATCAAGAAATGCTTCAATTTGCTTGGGATATTGCTCCGCAAAGCCGCTTCGTACGACAAGTACACCGGTAATCATTAAGCTTCCGTTATCAAGGTCAGTCCATTCCTGATTCAGGTCTATAGCTATACGCAGGTTTTCAAGCTTTGTCTGTGCAACAGTGACATAGGGTTGAGGCAGCATTGCAATACCCTTTCCTGTCTCTGAAAGCATAGAAACAATCTCAGTAGGCTCGGACTTCCATTCAAGAGTAACATCATTGTCAGGGTTAATTCCGTTTTCACTTAATAAGTAACGCAGACCATATTCAGGAGCTGAACCCTTACCGGAGCAGTAAATGGTTTTACCGCGTAAATCATCAAAGGACGTAACTGTATTCCCAACTTCAACAATATAAATAACACCCAGAGTATTAACTGCGAGGAGCTTAATATCGCCTTTTGTATTATTATAAAGAACAGAAGCCAGGTTTGCAGGGACTGCGGCAATGTCCAGGTTACCCTGTATCAGCTTCGGCGTAACCTCATCCGCTGAACCGTAGATGGAAAACGTATAATTGTTTGAAGCATTTCCCTGTTCGGCTGCTTCCATTAAATACACCATACCGATTGAGGTAGGACCTCTAAGCCCTGCAATACGAAACTCTGGTGTTTCATCAGAAATTTCGGATTCCCCCTGACACCCAGCCAATACAAAAATCATTAGTATAAATACAAGTATAATACTTAATATTTTTTTCATAATAAACATTCCTCCATAGCACACTTTCATCTTTAATAAAAAAAGCACGCAATAGGCGTGTTAACTATATTATGTGATAACTATATTTTATTATAGTTAATCTGAAATAAGGTGTCAAACAGTTATTATGCGCGCGTACATAGATAATATGTCAGTTGAAGAATTTAATCAATATTTATTATATCAGCAAGTTATATTAAAATAAATAATTAAAATATTAAAAATATTAAATTTAATATTGACATTATTAATAATATGTATTAATATTAAAGTATAAATTAATAATATTAAAAAAGAGCTATGAATGAATCAATATAATTAAATGCCAGATACATAATACAAACATTATTTAGTGTAGAAAAGTAAGCGCCGTCTGAAATAGCACATATTGAAACACATGGTGTAAAGGAGAGCATAGTACTGCAGAAGTGTATATGAAATGTATAATGTAAGGAGATGATAAGGTTATGAAACGGGAAGTCTTAGGAAAATGCCCGGTTTGCAGCAGTGATACAAAGGTAACCGAGATACACTGCAGAAAGTGTGATACTACAATACGGGGTGAATTCGACCTTTGTAAATTCTGTATGCTGAATGAGCAGCAGAAATACTTTGTAGAAGTTTTTATTAAAAACAGAGGGAATATAAAAGAAATTGAAAAAGAACTTGGCATATCATATCCTACTGTAAGAAACAAGCTGGATGAGGTGATTTATGCCCTGGGATACCAAATAGAACAACAAAAACCCTCTGTTAACCAGAAAGAGATACTGGAAAGGCTCAGTAGGGGAGAAATCACCAAGGATGAAGCATTGAGATTGTTGAACGAATAGTGTAACAACAGTTTTTTGAAATAGAGAGGTATTTAATGAGAATATAGGAGGTAGGTATTATGTCTAACAACTTTTCAGAAGAGAAAATGCAGATTCTAAAGATGATTAGTGAGGGAAAGGTAAATGCGGAAGAGGGAATGGAACTGCTCAGCGCGTTAGAAAGAGACAAAAGTGGGGTACTGCCAAAAAAAAGTGCAAAGTGGCTCAAGGTCAGGGTAAAGACGATGGAAGACAAAACCAAAGTAAAGGTTAATATACCAATTTCCCTGGTTGATATCGGTCTGAAACTTGGAATAGCCTATGCACCTCAATTAAAAGAATCCGGCCTCGATCAGCTAGACTTAAAAGAAATTGTAGATGCCGTAAAAAATGGAGCAGAAGGCAAAATTGTTGATGTGGAGGATGAAGAAACCCAGACTAAAGTTGAGGTATACGTAGAGTAATTAGTGCTTATGCCATTTTAATGCCACTGGTATTTATGGAGCTAGTATGCCCATCGGGCGGGAAATACTGAATAATAAATTTTTAGATAACTGAATCTCTAAAAAAGCTGAATAAGGCTTTGAAAGCTTGATGTTCAGCTTTTTTCTTAAGGGAGTTGAAACGACAAGTTAACCAATTGCATTATTTCAAGACAGATCATAGAAAGACTTATTCCTGGGATATACCAAACAGTGCTGGTTGTAAAATATTGATTAATTAGCAAAAATAAACAGTTTTTTTATGGAATTATATTGACAAATTGTGAGAACAAATATAAAATACTTTTATAAAATGCTAATAAAAAGTATTTATAAAAAAATGAAAGAGAAATAATATTAATAGTATATAAAAATATTAAAGGTAAAAAGTTATAAAGATGGAGGGTGTTTTAAAATGAAAAACAAAGCAGTTGTATTGACAAATTTAAAAACTTTGGAATTCAGGGATGTACCTATGCCGGAGGTAAAACCGGACGAAATACTTCTCAAGCTTGAGGCAGTAGGTGTATGCGGCTCTGATGTTCACTACTATGAAAAGGGTAAAATTGGTGACTTTGTTGTGGAGTATCCGTTCATACTGGGACATGAATGTGCTGGTACAGTCGTAGAGATTGGTTCAGAGGTAAAGGATTTAAAAGTAGGCGACAGGGTAGCGCTTGAGCCTGGTGTGCCCTGCGGACATTGTGAAATGTGCAGATTGGGTCATTATAACCTGTGCAAAGATGTGAAATTTTTTGCTACACCGCCTTATAACGGATGTCTTATGAATTACGTTTCTTTTCCTGCAGAATTCGCATTTAAACTCCCTGAAACCATGACAGCTGTTGAAGGCGCTTTGGTTGAACCATTAGCGATAGGTATAAACGCAGCTTTAACTGCTGGGATTAAATTGGGTGATACAGTGATGATATTTGGTGCTGGCTGCATTGGTTTAGTGTCATTGCTGTCGGCCAAGGCATTTGGTGCGACAAAAATAATTGTTTCCGATATTATACCTAAACGACTTGAAGTTGCTGAGAAATTAGGCGCAATTACAATTAATTCAAGTGAGAAGGATGTTGTTTCAGAAGTAATGTCTTTAACAGATGGAAATGGTGTCGATGCTGTACTGGATTGTGCCGGATTTAGTGAAACTGTACGTGATTCTACAAAGGTTGCAAAGGCCAGAGGTAGAATAGTAGTAGTTGGTTTAGGCGATGATGTGATCAATGGTATTTCATTAAGTGACTTAAGCGTAAAGGAATTGACATTAACTTCAATTTTCCGTTATAAAAACATTTATCCCACAGCGATTTCCAGCATTTCCAGCGGGAAAATCGATATTGGTGGTATTGTGTCGAATACTTTCAAGTTTGAGGAGACACCGGAAGCGTTCAGAGTTGCAAGTGAGTGTGCAAGAGATATAGTTAAATCTGTAATCATTTTTGATTAAGAGATGATTTGTTATATGCCCTAAAACCTTCTTATTATAAATAATCAGAACACTGTATATATATCAGATTGATATAATTTGATTGATATAATTTGATTAATATAATATAATCAATTATACACATATACTGGAATAATATGTGATATTATTGATTAGAGATAAAAGGCTTTATATGTATGAACAAAGGAAGTGATTTTAATTAGCAGTCTAAAACTAAAGCGAATGAACAGAAACAAAGTTTATAAGTACATTTTATCCGAAGAGAAGTTGTCAAAAGCAGATATAGCAAAAGACCTGGGCTTGAGTTTGCCAACAGTGGTACAATATGTAAACGAGCTAATGTCATTAGACTTAGTGGTTGAGAACGGCAAATTCCAGTCAACAGGCGGCAGGAAGGCGACAGCCGTATCATGCAATGAAAATGCGCGATACGCTATAGGAATAGATATAACCAAAAAACATATTAATGCTGTCTTACTCAATTTAAAAGGAACAGTAGTAGACTTTAAACGGGTCAGATGTAATTTCTCTGATTGTGATGGATACTATCAGATAATTAGTAGCCTGATAGAAGAAATAATTGTCAAAAATAAAGTAGATAGGGAAAAGGTTATAGGTGTTGGCATATCTATTCCTGCGATTGTGATAAGTGAAAAAAGCTTTGGAAGTAAAGCAATAGCTGAAATGCCCCATGATCTTTACGATAAGTTGGAGCCATACGTGCACTTTCAATATAGGTTTTTTAATGATTCAAACAGTGGAGGCTTTGCAGAACAGTGGGTATGGGACAGTTCAAAGACTATCACGTACTTTTCACTGAGTGATACCGTAGGAGGAGCGATTATTAGCAACGGCGGCATCTATTATGGAGATAACATGAGAAGCGGGGAATTTGGACATATGGTAATCAACCCAAATGGTAAAAGATGTTACTGCGGAAATATCGGCTGTGTGGATGTATATTGTTCCTCACGCGTACTTTCGGATCACGCTGATGGTAGTTTGGAAAAGTTTTTTGAATATGTTGATAAAGGAGATAAGAAATACGTAGACATATTTAATGAGTATCTGAATAACCTGGTTTTAGCGATTAATAATATTCGGATGTGTTTTGATTGTGATATCATTTTAGGTGGTTATATGGGAAGATTTTTAGCAAAATACTTGGATGGAATTAAAGAGTTGGTGAAGGAAAAGAATATGTTTTTTCAAAATGATGCTGAATTTATAAAAGTGGGCAAGTTTTCTTTTGAGGCTGCTTCAGTAGGCAGTGCGCTATATTACATTGACCAGTTTATTAACAACATTTGATTAAGAATTTATTATTACAATGGGGTGTTAGGAGAGATTGTGATGAAAAAGGGTATAGCAGTAGCAGGAAATTTGATCATAGACTATTATAAAGAGATTGATGTTTATCCTGAGCATTCAACACTTACAACCATTAATCAGGTTAGATCCGCTACAGGTGGTGCAGTATGCAATTGTGCCATCGACCTGGCAAAAATTGACGGCAATCTACGCATCACTGCAATAGGTGTGCTAGGCGAAGATGAAGCCGGAAGCATGGTTCTTAGTGAATTGAATAAATACCCGAATATTAGCACTTCACAGATAACCAGAGAAGGTGTGACCTCGTACACAGATGTTTACGTGGATAGGACAAACCATACGCGTACTTTTTTCCAATTCCGTGGAGCTAATCAGATCTTGGGTATTAAACATTTTGATTTTGAGAAAATAAATGCTGATATCCTCCACATAGGCTATATATTATTGCTGGACAGCCTGGACAAAGAAGATGAGGAATATGGTACTGTTATGGCCAGACTTCTTCATCAGGCAAAATTGTCAGGTTTAAAAACATCAATTGATGTGGTCAGCGAACAATCTGAACGGTATAAGCTTCTCGTACCACCAGCACTAAAGTATTGTGATTATTGTATTATTAACGAAATAGAGGGTTCAAGAACAACCGGAATAAAAATTCGTGATGAAAAAGGCCGGTTAATAGAAGGCAACGGGTTTAAAATATGCCAGGCATTATTGGATATGGGAGTTAGTGAGTGGGCTGTTATCCATATGAGAGAGGGTGCAATAGGTATAAGTAAGGATGGCGAATCCGTCAGTTTACCTTCTTTGGATATTCCAAGCGAGTCAATTTTGAGTTCTACAGGAGCGGGTGACGCCTTTTTGTCCGGGATGCTTTATGGAGCATGGAAAGGCAATAATCTGACCAAAGCCATAGAACTGGGATTAGCAACTGCCACAATGTCTTTATTAGGTGCTAATGCGTGTGATGGAGTTGGTTCCGAAGCGGAAGCAAGGGCATTTTATGAGGAGACACCAAAAGAGAAGTGGATATTTTAGGATAAAGACTTTACACATATTTTGTGCAAATACTTCTGTGGCGTTTCATATTGCTATTTTTGTACTATATTGAAAATTGAATATGAGAAAACCCTGACCGGGCTCGAGACGGAAAAAACTACTTTTCTTTTTGCCTTCCAAGTGTTAGAATAAATGCTTGGGGGGTTAATATTTTATGTTAACAGAAAATGTAAATATAACAAGGTGAAGGGAGCTTAACAATGGCTGATAATGTAAATGTTAATGTTAATGTAAATGCTGAAACAAACATGGTCTCACCAAAGAGTCGTCTTGCATGTTTGTTATTATGCTTCTTTTTTGGTGTATTGGGTATTCATCGTTTTTATGTTGGTAAAGTAGGAACAGGGGTTTTATGGTTACTAACCGCTGGTTTATTGGGTTTTGGTGCGCTTGTAGATTTCATAATGATTATAGTTGGTTCGTATAAAGATAAGAACGGAAAATATGTAAAAAACTGGCAGTAATTAGTATACCCCCCTTGTAATACTACTTCAATTAGTATTGGTCATATATTTCTAAGGAAATAGCATATTTTAGCATTATGTAATTCCAGTTTTAATAAGCTGGAATTATTTTATGTAAAGCTTTATTTGAATAATCCGTCACCTATGCTGCCTATAAGACATAATATATAATGAAACAACTGATATACAGGGCCTATGAATACAAGGCGAGGAATATTATGAACAAGATTATTTATTCTATCGGAATAGGAGTTTCATCAAGCATAATTGGTTTTATTATGGAGTACTTTGGAAGTATACAGGCATCTTATATGATTCTGTTGGCACTGATAACCATAGACACATTAACGGGTATAGTAAAGGCAATAAAGTATAATAGGTTCAGTATTTTTGGATTGAAAAAATTTGTTAAGAAGATAGTTACTTATAGTCTATCCATACTTGTAGTGAGATTGCTTGAACTGGCTATATTGCCTTTGTTTGAAACCACTCTGCTGTCCAATATAATTGTATCCTTACTTGCTATCACTGAAACTGTAAGCATACTGAACAATCTGTCTCTTCTTGGGGTGCCTATTAAATCGAACCTAATAAAAAGGATGATTGGGAAAGTAAAAATTCCGGGAGTAGGAGAAGCCATCGAAAATATTGATAAGACCTATGAAAGCTATATTGAAGAAATTGATGAAATAGTTAAATACCAAATATCTTCTTTTGCAAATGAATGCGTAAAGAAGCTTCTGGAAATTAAGTTTGAAGTGTGGAGGAGCGTTGTAAAGAAGATTATTATTGAGATCAGCGAGCACAATTCAGGGAATAATGAACTTTTATATTACAAAGTCATGTACTTAATAGAATCTGCATTTAAAGAGATGCAAATGGATTGGCAGAATGCAAATGTCGATCAGGAATGCATATGCAGATTCAGTTCAGTCCATAAACCCAGGGTTGATAAATTGATGGAAAAGGTCAGTGATATTTGCTTCAGTAATGAAGGAATACATGTAAAAAAACTGAAACTTATTGAGAGCATAGTAGTTATACTGTACCAGACTATAGTTGATGCACGAAGAGATTTGATGTAGCAGATAAAAGTCTAAACTCTTCCCACATTTCTGACATAGACTTCTTTGAGGAATTCAAATTTTTATTTTTTATTACAAAAAAGGTTTATAAAAAATAAAATTGTACGATATATTCTTTAGGATGTTTTTTACTGAGGAAAAAGAACTGTATATGGAGGATATATATGGATTTAGCTACTATTATTGGAATAGCTTGCGGTGCCGTATGTATAGTATATCCTATATTAACCGGCGGATCGCCGGCAGGATTCTGGGATGTGTCTTCGATATTTGTTGTATTAGGCGGAGGCTTGGCTTCAACGCTGATAAGCTACAGGCTGAGTGAAGTAATGAAAATATTGAAAGTGACAAAAAATGCATTTTTCGATAAGAATACTTCCAGCTCAGGGACTATAAAAATGCTTGTTGAATTATCACAGAAGGCAAGGCGTGAGGGCTTGCTGGCACTTGAATCGGAACAGGAAAGGATAGATGATGATTATATAAAACAATCACTTCAACTTATTGTTGACGGAGTTGAACCTGATACAATAAGAGAATCAATGAGTCTGGAGCTGGAAAACCTTCAGTCCAGACATGCCAAAGGCATAGGGCTTTTTAAGACAATGGGCAACCTGTTCCCTGCCTGGGGTATGATAGGAACACTTATGGGATTGATAGCACTTCTGAAAGATCTTGATGATCCGTCCCAGATAGGGCCTTCAATGGCCTTGGCACTGGTTACAACCTTTTATGGAAGCGTGCTTGCAAACTTTGTATGTATTCCTGTGGCGAATAAGCTGACAATAAAGAGTAAAGAGGAAGTTCAGCAGAAAGAAATGATTATTGAAGGAATACTGTCAATACAAGCGGGCGAAAATCCAAGGATTATGGAACATAAATTAAAAACCTTCCTATCACCTGACCAGAAGAGAAAGTATGATGAGGAACAAAGCATAGATTCAAGAGGGATGCAGGGGCAGGCCGGCGGAGAAGAAGTTATTGCTGATTGAGGTGCTTTATGGATAACAAGAATAGGAGAGTAAGGAAAACTGAGGAGCCCGAAGAGGGCGCTAGCTGGATGACTACTTATAGCGATTTGGTAACTCTATTGCTTACTTTTTTTGTTATGCTTTTTTCCATGGCTACAATAGATGCACAGAAGTTTGAGCAAATTGCTTATTCGTTGAGGACTGCATTTCAAAGCAATGCTGCTGGAGATGAGTTTAATGTAAATAGCGGAAAGGATTTAGTGAAATTGTTTGAGGAAAACACAGCTATTGATGTTGAAGACTCTGAATACAATAATGAACCAACTGCAATGAAAGGGGAACAGGAGGTTATTGACACTGCAAGAAGAGTTGAAGCGCAGAAGCTTGAGAAGGTAATAGAAGAACTGGAAGAAGAAATAAGCAGGCATAATCTTGGAAACTTTGTCAAGGTTATTGAAGAGAAGCACATGGTTATTTTAAGGATTGACTCGGTCATACTGTTTGATTTGGGGAAAGCGGATATAAAAACTTCAGGAAGGGATATACTCGAAAAGCTGGGGAATATGCTAAACGAACTGGATAATGATATAGTGGTACAGGGCCATACTGATAACCTGCCAATCGATACATTTTTATTCCCTAGCAACTGGGAACTATCAACAAAAAGGGCAACTAACGTCGTGCGTTTTCTTATTGAAACCTGTGACCTGGACCCATCAAAACTGACAGCTACGGGAAATGCAGAGTTTAGGCCAATCAGGCCAAATGATACGGAGGAAAACAGGCAAAAGAACAGGCGAATTGATATTGTTATAGATAAAAAATACTAATGATTGATAAATGATGACCCATAGTATTGACACTTTATTCTATCGATGATGTTTAAACTTGATAATCCGGTCAAAGGCAAGCGTTGCATTGATTTCCGCTCCAATAAGTATTATTATACTGCACCAATACAGCCATAATAACAGAATAATGATTCCTGCTATACTGCCGTATGTTGTTGTATATATGCTGAAATTGTTTATATAGAACGAGAAAACAACTGATAATAATACCCAGCCTATTACTGCAAATGCAGATCCGGGTAAAACCTGCTTCAATTTCAGGCGCTTGCCGGGTATATAGTAGTATACTGATACAAACACTATTGTCATACTCAATAAGGGTGTAAAATACCTTATAAAATCCCAAGCTGTTTTAAACAGTTTTGTAATGCCCAACATATTGAACAGGTATTCTCCCAATACTTTGCCCAGAACCAGCAAAACAAATGAGAATAGAATTACAAGTGCGATGCCAAGAGTAAATAGGATGGATATTCCGTTCAATTTCCAGAAAGGGCGGGTTTCTTCCTGGTCATAAGCTTTGTTTATACCTTTTATTAGAGCACATACCCCTCGTGATGCAGTCCATAAAGTAGCTATCATACCAAAGGATAAAATGGTTCTGCGGTCTGATGACATTACCTGCCTTCGCATTTCAACAACCAGGCCGTATGTTTGCGGGGGCATCAGGTGTTCCAGAGTTTTTATGCTCTCCTCATGGGTAAGAGGTGTATAGCTTATTAGAGTTATTAAAAAAATTAAAAAAGGAAAGAAAGATAATATAAGATAATAGGTCAATTGTGCTCCCAGAGCAGCTACTTCGTCCTCTTTATATCTTTTTGCAACGTTTTTGAAGAAACTTTCGTATTTTTCAATATTCACAAATGCCCTCCTAGAATTTCAGAAAAACTTATTTACATGCAAAGTTTTTTCAAGTAGAGTTTATTGTTCTTTATAATATATGGTTCTACATTAAATATATTATTATGAGGATGAGAATAGTGCATATATTACTTATATTACACAGTAAGAAATAAGAAGCATGGGGGGCAAGGGATTATGTGTCCTGGCTAACGGAAAACTTCACCGGGTGTTTGTAATACTTTAGTCTGCAAAGAAATCCTACCCGGCTTGAGACGCCATCCGTGGCGTCCAAGACCGGCTTCTGCCGTCCGTGGCAGAAATTACGGATTTCTTCTTGCCTAAAGCATAACAAACACAACGGCTTGTTTTAATGTTATCCGGACAATAATTCCCTGCCCCATGCTTTTAATGTATACTTCTGTACTTATATACTGCTGTAGTACGTAAGTGAGTCCTGTTTCCTGTATGGTAATAAAACATTAAGGTAAGCCTTAGAGATGCTTAAGGACTTGTTCAAGAAAAATGCGTAATTCGCGTCATGGACGACGCGAGCCGGACATGGGCTACATGGACGTAGCCTCATGCCGGGTAGCATTTTTCGCCGAATAAGGCCTTTAGAATCTCTTGGCGAGACATTACGTTATATGGACATACAAGGAACAGGACTCCCTAAACACTTTGCACACCAAATTTGAAATAACTACCACTGCGCAGTTTAAGCACAAAATTCAGTTATAAAGGGCCGCCCTTCTGTGACGGACCGATTGAATATTATCGTGCAGCTTTTATAAACATCTGCGTCCAGTAATACACTCCTCTGCTGTTTTGAGCTACACCCACACCTATTTGGTTATAAGTTTGACTTAGTATATTGTTCCTGTGTCCGGTGGAGTTCATCCACATGGTCATTACTTCCTTGGGTGTACGGGCTCCATATGCAATGTTTTCACCGGCTGCAGTATACCTTATGCCGAAGTCTTCCATCATTTTAAACGGAGAACCATATGTGGGAGAAGTATGCGAAAAGTACCCCTTCTTAGCCATATCTGCCGACTTATACCTTGCAACTCTTGAAAGCTCCCAATTTTGCGTGAGTGGCTGGAGGCCTCTTTTAACCCTTTCTGCATTTACTATTTCAATCACCTGGTTTTCCAGTGCTTTAACGTTGTCTATGGTTGGTATGTTTAACTTTTGTCCAGGATAGATTAAATTGGGGTTCTTAACCTGTGGATTTGCAGATATTATTTCGCTTACACCTATTTGGTGCTTTACAGCAATTTTCCACATACTGTCTCCCTGTTTAACAATATATGTTGTAGTTTGTGCACATACCTGTAAAGGGAAGAGCAGCACAGCAGCAATAGCAATTATTAAAATAATTTTTCTCTTCATAAATTCACCACCTCGTTATATATTTTGCTTTCGAAGGTATTTAATATGTGAGGTTGTTTGTGTCATTAATAGTAATAATTAACAGATGAGCTAATTCTAAAAGGAATATTCCTTCTTGACACGAACATAAGTTTGCGAAATAATGTAATAAGAAGGAAGAAAAGGATAGGAGAATACAAATGAAGAAACAAAAAGCCGGTAATGTATATGGAAATGACAGTATATCCTCTCTGAAGGGTGCTGATCGGGTAAGGTTACGCCCGGGAGTAATTTTCGGATCTGACGGGCTGGAAGGATGCCAGCATTCAATTTTTGAAATCCTTTCAAACTCTATAGATGAGGCAAGAGAAGGATACGGGGACCTTATTGAAATTACCAGGAACAAGGACAATTCTGTTGTTATAAAGGACTATGGAAGGGGAATTCCGCTGGATTTCAATTCCAAGGAAGGCAGATACAACTGGGAGCTTGTGTTTTGTGAACTGTATGCAGGGGGAAAATATAAAAACAACAGCGGTGAAAGTTATGAGTACAGCCTTGGTTTGAACGGGCTTGGAAGCTGTGCAACCCAGTATAGTTCAGAGTATATGGATGTTGTTGTATACAGGGACGGGTTCAAATATGAATTGCATTTCGAAAAAGGGGAAAATATAGGTGGGCTTAAAAAAGAAAAGTGCAATTATGAACACACAGGTACCATAATTAAATGGAAACCTGATCTTGAAGTTTTTACAGATATAAATGTACCTCTTGACTACTATCAGACGGTTCTTAAGAAACAGGCAGTAGTAAATTCAGGGGTTAGGTTCAGGTTATATGACGAAGAGTCCGGGGAAACATATGAATACTGGTATGAGAAGGGCATAGTGGACTACATCAAAGAAATTAATAAGGATAAAGGTTTTACCGGAATACAGTTTTTTGAAACCTCTACAAAGGGCAGGGATAGGGAGGACAAGCCTGAATATAAGGTTAGAATTCAAGTCGCTTTTTGCTTTAATAACGAAATCAATCTTCTGGAATATTATCACAATTCCAGCTTCCTTGAGTATGGGGGAGCTCCCGACAGGGCTGTAAAAAACGCATTTGTATATGTTGTTGATAAGTTTTTGAAATCCGCAAACAAGTACAATAAGGATGAATCAAAGATAACTTTCAATGACATACAGGATAGCCTTATACTGGTGACAAACTCTTTTTCTACAGTTACCAGTTACGAGAACCAGACCAAAAAATCCATCACCAACAGATTTATCCAAGAAGCTATGACTGATTTTCTCAAGCAGCAGCTGGAGATTTACTTTATTGAAAACAAGGCGGAAAGTGATAAAATAATTGAACAGGTTCTGGTTAATAAAAGAAGCAGGGAGTCTGCTGAAAGGACCCGGATAAATGTAAGGAAAAAGCTTGGTGGCACAATTGATATATCAAACCGTGTAAAGAAATTTGTAGACTGCCGCACCAGGGATGTCAGCAAACGGGAGCTGTATATTGTTGAGGGAGATTCTGCCCTTGGAGCATGCAAGCTTGGAAGAGATGCAGAGTTCCAGGCGATTATCCCGGTAAGGGGTAAAATATTAAACTGCCTGAAGGCAAGGTATGACAGTATATTTAAAAATGAAATTATTGTAGACCTCCTTAAAGTAATTGGCTGCGGTGTAGAAATAAAGTCAAAGCATATAAAGGATTTGAATACCTTTGATATTGACAATCTAAAATGGAGCAAGATTATAATATGTACAGACGCTGATGTGGACGGCTTCCAGATAAGGACTTTGATTCTAGCAATGTTTTACCGGCTGGTTCCCAGCTTAATACAGATGGGTAAGATTTTTATTGCGGAATCACCGTTATTTGAGATAAATTATAAGAATAGGACCTACTTCGCTTATTCAGAAAAGGAAAAAAGTGAAATCATTTCGGGATTTAATGGGAAGTATACAATCCAGCGGTCAAAGGGATTGGGAGAAAATGAGCCTGAAATGATGTGGCAAACTACGATGAACCCAAAGACCAGGAGGCTTATTCAGGTAATACCGGATGAAGCGGAGAGAACAGAAATGTTTTTTGACCTGCTTTTAGGAGATAACCTAGCAGACAGGAAAAGCTTTATAGAGGTTAATGGGCATAAGTACCTGGATATGATTGACGTAAGTTAAAAACATCAGAATTCAACATATAACGCTATAATTGATATACTTCGTAGACTATGGGGGAATAAGTAAATGCAGACAAACAATCTTTTGGAACAGAAAATCGTTGATACCCTGGAAAAAAATTACATGCCTTATGCTATGAGCGTAATTATTTCAAGGGCAATTCCTGAGATAGATGGATTTAAGCCTTCCCACAGGAAGCTGCTTTATACAATGTACAAAATGGGCCTTTTAACCGGTAATAAAACAAAATCAGCAAATGTTGTCGGACAAACTATGAAATTAAATCCCCATGGAGACATGGCAATTTATGAAACACTTGTGAGATTGACACGTGGAAATGATGCCCTTCTTCATCCTTTTATAGATTCGAAAGGGAACTTTGGCAAATACTATTCAAGGGACATGAGATTTGCGGCGCCACGGTATACGGAAGTGAAACTTGATAAGATATGTGAAGAAATTTTCAGGGATCTTGATAAAGACACTGTGGATTTTACAGATAATTATGATGGGACATTGAAAGAACCTGTCTTGCTGCCTACCACTTTTCCAAACATCCTTGTTAATGCAAACCAGGGGATAGCTGTAGGTATGGCAAACAGTATGTGCAGTTTTAATCTCGGGGAAGTCTGTAAGGCAACTATAGAGTATATTAAGAATGAAAATGCGGATTTGGCTGAACACCTAAAAGCTCCGGATTTTTCAACAGGTGGCCAGTTGATATATAAAGATGATGAAATAAGGCAGATATATGATACGGGAAGAGGAAGCTTTAAAATAAGGGCAAAATACAAATATGACAAAAGCAACAATTGTATAGAAATTTATGAGATTCCTTATTCAACTTCCGTAGAGGCTGTTATTGATTCAATAGCCGATCTTATTAAAAGAGGAAAGCTTAAGGAAATAACTGATGTCAGGGATGAGACTGACCTTAAAGGATTGAAGATAGCTCTTGACATCAGAAAAAGTGCAGATGCAGATGCAATAATGAATAAGCTCTATAAGCTCACTACTCTAGAGGATAGTTTCAGCTGCAATTTCAATATATTAATTAACGGCTCACCAAAAGTTCTGGGGATAAAAGACATACTCAAGGAGTGGATAGCCTTCAGGATTAACTGCATCAAAAGACAGACCAGCTTTGATATTCAAAAGAAATCAGAAAAGCTGCATTTACTGCTGGGCTTGAGGAGAATACTGCTTGATATTGATAAGGCCGTAAGTATTATTAGGAACACAGAAATGGATTCCCAGGTTGTTCCTAATCTTATGGAAGGCTTTGAGATTGATCAGGCTCAGGCTGAGTTTATTGCTGAAATCAAACTCAGGAACCTGAACAAAGAATACATCATCAACCGTGTTTCTGAGGTGGAAAGCCTTCAGCAGGAGATAGAGGAGTTAAAGGATATATATGGCAGTGAGAAAAAAATCAAAAGGATAATAGTGAAACAGCTTGAATATGTTTCAAAGAAATTTGGCCAACCGCGCCGTACCGACATTGTCCATGAAGAAAACATTGAAGAAATAACTGCTGAGCATCTGATAGAAGATTTTAATTTAAAGCTGTTCCTTACAAAGCACAATTATTTAAAGAAGATTCCCTTGACTTCCTTAAGAGCAGGAGGGGAACAAAAAGTTAAAGATGATGATTATATTATCCAGGAGGTTGAGACCCATAATAAGGCGGATTTATTGCTATTTTCCAATAAGTATACGGTTTATAAGCTCAAAATATATGAGATAAATGAATGTAAAGCAAGCAGCTTAGGGGAATACCTGACAAATCTTCTGGAAATGGATGATGATGAGGAAATTATATATATTGTAGCTACAGATAATTACGAGGGCAATATGTTTTTTGTGTATGAAAATGGTAAGGCAGCAAAAATACCAATGGATAGCTACGCTACCAAAACAAACAGAAAGAAGTTGGCAAATGCATATTGCAGCCTTTCAAAACTAGTTTATATTGCATACATTGAAAAAGATATGGAGCTTGTAGCATTTAGCAGTATTAATAAGGTCCTGGTTTTTAATACTTCAAGTATTAATCCAAAGTCCAAAAGGGATTCCCAGGGGGTACAGGTCCTCAAATCCAAAAAAGGCAGCACTTTGGTTGAAGTTAAGAGCATTGATGAAGTCAGTTTTAAAGACCCGGATTATTACAGGACAAAGAACATTCCGGCAGTAGGATGTTACCTGAAAGATGAAGATATGAATGACACCCAGGTCAGGCTTGAGTTGGACCGCTAGTGATCTGTGCTAACACTTTTGAATTAAAAATAATTAATGTAGAGTTTATGGAAACAATGTATAATGATATATAGTTAATTTTGAATATACCAAATAATACTGGAGGTATCAAAGTGCCTGATATATCATTCCCGAGAAATTTTATATGGGGAGCTGCTACTTCAGCCTACCAGATTGAAGGTGCTGTGAATGGTGGAGGAAGGGGAGTGTCCATATGGGACACCTTCAGCCATACACCAGGGAAAGTGTTTAACGGAGATACCGGTGATACTGCCTGTGACCACTATAACAGATATAAGCAGGATGTTTCATTAATGAAGGAGTTGGGTTTAAAGGGATACAGGTTTTCCATAGCATGGCCGAGGGTATTTCCGGAGGGTAGAGGGAAATGCAACCCCAAAGGCCTGGATTTTTATAAAGCTCTTGTAGAAGAACTATTAAAAAATAACATTGAACCTGTTGCAACTCTTTACCACTGGGATCTTCCCCAGATATTCCAGGATATGGGAGGATGGTTAAACAGCGATACGGTGGAATATTTTGCTGAATATTCATCAGTAGTTTTTAAAGAACTGGGAGATATGGTAGATTTATGGATTACCCAAAACGAACCCATGAGCACTGCTTTTTTGGGTAATTTCACAGGGGACTATGCTCCTGGCCTTACTGACCCTGCTGTAGCTGTGCAGGTTTCACACAATCTGCTTTTGTCTCATGCCGAAGTTGTAAGGATATACAGGCAAATGAATCTAAAGGGTCATATAGGAATTGCGTTTAATTTTTATCCTATCCATCCGGCTTCCGAAAGCCCTGAAGATATGAAAACGGCAATACGGGTAGATGGTGTACTTAACCGCTGGTTTGCTGACCCCCTCTTCAAGGGAAAATATCCTGAAGATATACTTGAAATTTTCAGTGAAAAGCTTGGTTCACCAGTTATTAAACCAGGAGATATGGAGCTTATAGCAGGCAACAGCGTTGACTTTCTTGGAATTAACTATTACAGCAGGCTTGTGGTAAAAGGGTCACAGAATGACCCGCTGCTTGGATATGAGCAGATTAATCCAGAAGGTTCTTCTTACACCGGGATAGGCTGGGAGATTTATCCTCGGGGGTTGTATGAAATTCTTTTAAGAGTAAGGCAGGATTATGGGAATATCCCTATGTATATTACTGAAAATGGGGCTGCATTCAGGGATGACAACCTGGTGTCCGGTATAATAGATGACACCGATAGGATTGAATATTTACAGGGGCATTTGTTTGAGTTGTGGAAGGCAATCAAAAATGGAATTGATATTAGAGGTTACTACTTGTGGTCCTTAATGGATAATTTCGAATGGGAGTATGGTTATAGCCAAAGATTCGGAATCATACATGTGGACTATAAAACCCTTGAGAGGACATGGAAAAAATCTGCACACTGGTATAGGGATGTTATTTGCGAAAATGGCTTTTAATAATCAAATCAGCCTGTTTGAATACAATTGATTGTATATGTATGGAGAATAGTGTTACTGGTTAGGGGTGGAATAAATAGACAGAAAAAAGAAAACAGTAGTTATTGTAAATATTGTTTTATTAATAATATTCATAGCAACTATTACATATATTACTGTATATTATGCTCCTTCCTTCACCAGGCTGGCAGGAAACCCGGAGGAATTCAGTGTAATGCTTGCTTCTTATGGTTTTTCAGGTGTCCCGGTATTCATATTCTTTCAGTTTGCACAAGTTATTGTTGCAGCTATTCCTGGAGAAGTAGTGCAGATAGCAGGCGGATACATTTACGGAACTTTTTATGGTACACTGTTCTCAATAGTGGGCATACTTGCCGGATATATTACAGCCTTTCTCCTGTCGCGGCTCATGGGATACCCAATTGTAAAAGCTTTTGTTGCTGAAAAACATATAAAGAAGTTCCAGTTTTTAATGAACAGTAGAAAATCTGAGATAGCTTTGTTTGTACTGTTTTTAATTCCCGGCCTGCCAAAGGATGTGCTTGTATATATTGCAGGCCTCACGCCTGTCAGACCAATACGGTTTCTGACACTGGCAATGTCTGCAAGGCTGCCTGCATTGGTCGGTTCTTCGTTTATTGGTGCAAATCTTCAGAAAAGGAACTATGCCATTGCAGCTATTGTTTCAATAATTGCTGTAGTGCTTTTTGTTTTGGGAGTTTTTCTGAGGGATAGAATTACTGACATCATTAAAAGGCTTTTAATAAATTCCGAAAAAAATAAAGCCTGAAAAAACTTAGGTTTTTCAGGCTAAAAATATTTCTTTCAGAACACTTTATTTTCCATTGTTTTCAAAGAATTCTTTATATAAAGACCTTACTGCTCTATCACTGTCTTCGGCTTTAATGCCAAACATTATGCTTACTTCGGAAGAACCCTGGTTAATCATCTCTATATTGACCCTTGCTCTTGTAAAAGCGCCTGTCGCCCTTGCAGCAATACCTATAGTGTTTGTGCAGCCTTCACCAACTACCATAATTAATGCCTTATTACGCTCAACCTTAATATCATCTACATCCAATTCCGTTTTTACACGGTGTACTACAGCTTCTTCCATTTCAGTATCAAAGTGCTTTTCAGAGATAACCACAGAAATATCATCTATACCTGAAGGCATATGCTCGTAAGGAATACCCTCATCTTCAAGTATTTCCAGCACTCTGCGTCCAAATCCAATTTCACGGTTCATTAGGTATTTCCTTATATATAAATTGCAGAACCCTTTACCACTTGCAATACCAACAACAGGCCTTGTAATTTTTTTCAGTTCAGGTACAATTGTTGTTCCCGGTGCGTCAGGATTATTAGTATTTTTTATACGCACAGGTATGCCTTTCCTATAGACAGAAACCAGCGCTTCTTCATGAAATATGTTGAATCCTGCATATGATAGTTCTCGCATTTCCCGGTAGGTGAGTTTGTATATAGGTTGTGGTTTAGGAACTATTTCCGGGTTAACGGAATACACATTGTCAACATCAGTGAAATTCTCATAAAGATCCGCATCTACTGCAGCAGCAAGAATTGAACCTGTAACATCAGAGCCTCCCCTGGAGAAAGTGACTATTTCTCCGTTGCTGGAGTATCCAAAGAAACCGGGGAAAATTTTTATTCCCGGAATATCCTTAAGAGATTTAAGGTTTTTATAAGATTCAGGAAGGACACGGGCATTACCATATTCATTGCTCAAAAGGAGACCTGCATCCTTTGGATTTATATATTTTGATTGTTTGCCAAGGTTTGTCAGGTAACAGTTTATCAACCTCGCACAATTGTCTTCACCGGCTGCTTTTATTGAATCCATGAACTCATCCGTATTGCTCTTATCAATTTTAAGTCGTTCCTTTAAATCGGTTTCAATATCCTTTACGATTTTATCGGATAAACCTAATCCGCAAGCAATCTCTGCATACCTTGAAACTACAACTTCAAGCTGCTTGTCTGCATATCCATTCCGGAGAAAACTCTCTGCCAGGTCTATAAGCATATCCGTTACCTTTATATCATCTTTACTTCGTTTTCCCGGTGCCGATACTACTATGATCTGGCGTTCGGGATCTGACAGAATTATATTACATACTTTTTTTATCTGTTCCGCATTAGCGAGGGATGTTCCTCCAAATTTTGCAACTTTCATTTTTTCAGCCTCCATACCTAGGTAATATGAAAATATAATAACTTAATATATTATGCAATAAAAAACAATTATTTTCACATTTTATATCTAGTACTGGTAATGTGTCAAGACAGAAAAAGTCTGAATTCAATACATGAAATGCAGGATTTAATAATTTAACTTTCGTATGCTAGTGTACCAAGGACATATATTTTCTATATGGCCCATATTATGGAATGGACATTGTGGAGAGTATAAGAGTCTGAGTAACCAAACATATGTTTGTATATATTAATTAATATGGTATAATAAAACTTATGATACTATGTGCAATTGGAGGTTGCAAATGTCCGGGTTTAAATTGATTTCTGAATACAAGCCATGTGGAGATCAACCACAGGCTGTTGATAAACTTGTATATGGACTTAACATGGGACATAAACACCAGACACTATTGGGAGTTACAGGTTCAGGCAAGACTTTTACTATTGCCAATGTTATTGAAAAGGTTCAAAAACCAACACTTGTAATTGCCCATAATAAGACTTTGGCTGCCCAGCTTTGCAGCGAGTTTAAGGAATTCTTCCCTGAAAACTCGGTAGAGTATTTTGTTAGCTATTATGATTATTATCAACCTGAAGCATATATACCTTCTACAGATACGTACATTGAGAAGGACTCATCGATGAATGAAGAAATTGATAAGTTGAGGCACTCTGCAACTGCTGCCCTTTTTGAAAGAAGGGATGTGATAATTGTAGCCAGTGTGTCATGCATTTATGGTTTGGGTGATCCTGAAGACTATACGGAACTTATGCTTTCACTGAGACCGGGAATGGTCAGGGAGCGGGACGATGTAATCAGGAAGCTGGTTGATATCCAGTATCATAGAAATGAGATTGATTTTAAAAGAGGGAGATTCAGGGTTCGGGGAGATGTGCTGGAAATATTCCCTTCCAATACTTCCGAACATGTGCTGCGTGTAGAATTCTTCGGAGATGAGATAGAACGGATTACAGAGGTTGACTCTTTGACAGGTGAAATTATTGGGGAGAGGTCGCATATTGCAGTTTTTCCAGCTTCGCATTATGCTACTACAGAAGCAAAGATGAAGAGGGCAGTTCTGACAATTGAACAGGAGTTGGAAGAGAGGCTTTATGAATTGAAGAGCCAGGGTAAACTGCTTGAAGCACAGCGCCTTGAGCAGAGGACAAGGTATGACCTTGAAATGATGGAGGAAGTAGGGTTTTGCCAGGGAATTGAAAACTATTCCCGTCATATCAGTGGAAGGGAACCTGGAAGTGCACCCTTCACATTGATTGACTATTTTCCTGATGACTATTTGCTGGTGATAGACGAATCTCATGTTACCGTACCTCAGATAGGGGCAATGTACAACGGAGACAGATCAAGGAAGGAGTCTCTGATTGAGTATGGTTTCAGGCTGCCGTCAGCGTTTGACAACAGGCCTCTAAAGTTTGAAGAATTTGAAGAACGGATGAACCAGGTTATATATGTAAGTGCAACACCAGGTAAATACGAGCGTGAGCATTCCATACAGGTGGTGGAGCAAATAATAAGGCCTACCGGGCTTATTGATCCTGAAGTGATTGTAAGGCCGGTAAAAGGCCAGATAGACGATTTAATAGGAGAGATTAGCGAAAGAATTGAAAAGAAGCAAAGAGTACTTGTGACTACGCTGACAAAAAAAATGGCTGAAGATTTAACCGATTATCTTAAAGAACTTGACTTCAAAGTGAAGTACCTCCATTCAGATATAGATACTCTTGAGAGAATGGAAATCATTCGTGACCTGAGGTTGGGAGTATTTGATGTATTGGTTGGCATCAATCTGCTGAGAGAGGGTTTGGACCTGCCGGAAGTGAGCCTTGTTGCGATACTTGATGCAGACAAGGAAGGCTTCCTTCGTTCGGAAACATCACTGATACAGACAATTGGACGGGCGGCCAGAAATGTGGAAGGTAAAGTAATAATGTATGCGGATACTGTGACTGATTCCATGAAAAAGGCTATAAGTGAGACAAACAGAAGAAGAGGAATGCAGATGGAATACAATGAAAAGCATGGGATTATTCCCGAAACAGTACGAAAATCTATACGTGATGTAATTGAAGCTACAAAGGTTGCAGAGGAAAAGGAATCATATTTGGAAAACATTATTGAGGAATCACTTAAAAAGGAAGATATATCTGACTTTATAGCCAGCCTGGAAAAGGAGATGAAACAGGCGGCATATGATCTGCAGTTTGAGAGAGCGGCTGTACTGAGGGACAGGATAAATGAACTAAAGAAAAAGTTGGAGGCTATAGAGGCTGTTAATGAGTTTGATTGACACAAGGGTTGAATTTACAGCCTCTTAGGCTCGGAACACCAGTACGTGGAATAATATAGGCCATACATAGGAAATACGACCTTGTATAAAATGACAGTTTATTTTTTGTGGAATATGTATTATAATTTTTTCAATATTTTTATATTGTATTATTTATTACTGTAACAGGAATAATTTTTAGCATATAATGGGGGATCAAAAAAGATGAATCATAATAAAGCATTCAACAAAACCGGGCTTTTATATGTAATACCTGTGGAAAGCCATAATGCGGAGGATTTGACATTCATTTTACATAAACATCCAGAAGTAAAATTCGTTTCTCTTGCAGGCATTGACTTGAGGGGTAATGATACTGATGAAAAAATCCCAATTGGTATTTTCCTCAAGGATGTAGATGGGTTCTTGAGAACCGGAATACAAACAGATGGTTCCAGTGTTGTACTGCCTGGTATTGCAACTTTAAACAATGGAAAAGTGGATCTTTTGGCAGATACTACTGTAAACTGGTATATAGATTACAATTATGAAAATATTGATGCCAAAACAGGCTGTCCTGTAGGTACTTTAAGGATACCTTCACTGCTAATACATAATGGCAGGAAGGTGGATTCACGTTCAATACTTCAGAAATCTATTGATAATTTTAAATCTGAGATTATCAGGCTGTTTAAAGAATATCCCCGTATACAGGATGAGTATGGATTTGCAGCTGATGATATACAGGATATTAACCTTACGGCAGCAACCGAGCTGGAGTTTTGGGTCAAGACCCCGGGAGAGGATGCTGAAATAGAAGAACTGACGGCATCACAAGTTTTACAGGAGCAATACTGGAAAAGAACCAAGGGAAATGTCAGAACTGCTTTGGAGAAGTCGATACTACTGCTTGCCAAATACGGGCTTGAGCCTGAAATGGGGCATAAGGAAGTAGGAGGAGTAAAGGCAAGAATTAGCGGTGATGGGAAACTAAGCCATATAATGGAACAGCTTGAGGTGGACTGGAAGTATGCACAGGCTATGCAGGCGGCTGATAATGAGCTTGTTGCCAGGATACTTATAAAGGAAGCTTTCAGAAGATATGGCCTTGAAGTAACATTTATGGCAAAGCCCATAGAAGGTGTTGCCGGCAGCGGAGAACATACTCATGTAAATGTGGTTCTCAAGCTTAGAAACGGCAGATTAATAAACCTGTTTGCACCTTCGGATATAAACAAGGATTTCCTTAGTCCTTTGGGCTGGGGAGCACTGATGGGTATTTTAAAAAACTATGAAGTGGTAAACCCCTTTATTACTTCGAGTATTGATGCTTTAAACAGGCTAAAGCCTGGTTTTGAGGCACCGACATGCATTGTTGCTTCTGTTGGGAATGATGTTAGGACTCCATCAAGGAACAGGACAGTACTAGTAGGATTAGTAAGGGATATGGATAACCCTTTGTCAATAAGATTTGAAATAAGATCTCCAAATCCCCACACGAATACTTACCTGGCTATTGCTGCTATTTATCAGGCGATGCTTGATGGAATTAAATATGCTGCAAAATCCAATAAATCCTCAGCTGAGTTGGAGAAGGAATTTTCTAAGAAACCGGGAGAGGCGAGTGAATATTTGGAAAAAGAAAGAGCATACAGAAGTGAGGAAGATGTGTTTGAGTATTACACAGATGAGCAGCGGAACAGAATGTTTGGAATGCCGCCTGCAACAGTATGGGAAAACTTATGCAATCTGTCGAGGTTTAAGGAGAAGACTGCGGTTTTAAGTAGCGGTGGTGTATTTGAACAAGACATTATTGAGTCATATAAAAAGGCAGTTTGTATACAGTGGACTATGGAACTTTGCGACAGAATTCTGGCTGAAAATATTGATATTGTAAGAAGCTGCAGCAAGCTGCACAGACAGGAAGAGTCTAATGACTATGATGAACAGATGTGGAACAGGATAAGCAGTATCAGGGCTTACCTTATGAAAGATTCCTATAATGAAAAGTCATTATTTACCAGGATAAGGGAAGCAATAAACATTAAAGACTATGATGAAGTATCACGGCTTCAGTTGGAAATGGCGAAAAAAATCAAAGAACTTAAGGATTTGTACATCATTTATAGAAGGAATATAATAGATTTCGGGTTTTAAGTTTAGCCTTGCTGATGAAAATACCCAATATACCCTTTCTGCAAGTTCGCCAATTTTATCACCGGTATCCACCATGGGTGGACAAGGTTAAAGGGAGCGATTTATGGGAATAAAAATTTTTAGGCATAATAAAAAATGGTTAGCAGGTGTAATAAATGATAAGGGATAAAATTTTTGTAAAAGGTGCCAGAGAGCACAACCTAAAAAACATTGATGTTGAAATACCGAGGGACAGGCTGGTTGTAATTACAGGCCTAAGCGGCTCAGGGAAGTCCTCTCTGGCTTTTGACACTATTTATGCAGAGGGACAGAGGCGTTATGTCGAATCCCTTTCAGCATATGCAAGGCAGTTTCTTGGACAGATGGAAAAACCTGATGTTGATTATATAAGCGGATTGTCTCCTGCTATTTCCATTGACCAGAAGTCAACAAGCAGGAACCCCCGTTCGACTGTTGGTACTGTTACTGAGATATACGATTATTTAAGACTGTTATACGCAAGGATTGGAATACCTCACTGTCCGGTTTGTGGAAAGCAAATATCCCAGCAGACAGTAGACCAGATGGTTGATAGTATTTTGGAACTGAATGAAGGGACAAGAATTCAGCTTCTTGCCCCGGTGGTCAGGGGGAGGAAAGGAGAATACCATAAGCTTTTTGAGGATATAAGAAAAGGTGGCTATATAAGGGTTAGAATTGATGGAGAAGTGAAGGACATAAATGAAGAGATAAATCTTGACCGGAATAAAAAGCATACAATAGAAATAGTTGTGGACAGGCTTATTGTAAAGCCGGGAATTCAAAAAAGGCTGGCAGATTCCATAGAAACCGTTCTTAACCTGAGCGGAGGTATTTGTTTGGTAGATATTATTGGGGAAAAGGAGCTATTGTTCAGCCAGAATTTTGCATGCCCTGACTGCGGTGTGAGCATTGAAGAGCTTACACCCAGGATGTTTTCATTCAATAATCCCTTTGGAGCCTGTCCCAAATGTAGTGGACTGGGTACTTTGCTGAGGGTAGATCCGGACTTGGTTATTCCTGACAGATCAAGGTCACTGGCTGGAGGGGCAATAAGGGTTGTGGGATGGAATTTTGAGAACGGAGAAAGCTATTCAAGGATGTATGTTGAGGCTCTTGCTAGACATTATAAGTTCAGCCTTAATACACCAGTTGAAAAGCTTCCCGATTATATTTTGGATATTATTTTATACGGGACAAAAGGACAGAAGATCAAGGTAGAGTATAGTAACGGAAATGGGAGCGGTACATTTACTGCTCCTTTCGAGGGTGTGATTACCAGTATGCAGAGGCGTTATTTGGAAACTCAGTCTGATAGCATGAAGCAATACTATGAGGGGTTTATGAGCAGTGATTCCTGTCCTGAGTGCCATGGCAAAAGGCTTAAGAAAGAAAGTCTTGCTGTTACTATAGGAGGTAAAAACATATATGAAATAAGCTGTATGACAATTTCAGATGTTAGCACATACTTCAGTGAATTGGATTTATCAGAAAGGCATAGAATGATTGCCCGCCAAGTATTAAAAGAGATAAAACAGAGGCTTGGGTTTCTGATGGATGTGGGATTAGATTACCTTACACTATCACGTCCAGCCAGCACGCTTTCGGGTGGAGAAGCACAGAGAATCAGGCTTGCTACCCAGATTGGATCAGGGCTTATGGGGGTGCTGTATATCCTCGATGAGCCAAGCATCGGCCTGCATCAGAGGGACAACAGCAAATTATTGGGAACGCTCAAGAAAATGAGAGATTTGGGTAATACCGTTATTGTTGTTGAACATGATGAAGATACTATGTATGCTGCGGACCATATTATTGATATGGGCCCAGGCGCTGGATCCCATGGCGGACATATTGTATGTGAAGGACCTATAGAAAAAATTAAGAATTGTGACAAGTCTTTGACGGGATTATACCTTAGTGGTAAAAAGTCTATAGAAATACCGTCAGTGAGAAGAAAGCCCGACGGGAGATGGCTGGAAGTGGTAGGAGCTAGGGAAAACAACCTTAAAGGTATTAATGCAAGGATACCTTTGGGGGTTTTTACCTGTGTGACAGGTGTATCCGGTTCAGGCAAAAGTTCTCTTGTAAATGAAATATTATACAAAAAGCTTGCTGGTGAACTAAACCGCGCAAGGGTTAGACCGGGTGAACATGAAGCAATAAAAGGTATAGAGTTCCTGGATAAGGTGATAAACATAGACCAGTCGCCTATAGGACGGACTCCCAGATCAAATCCGGCAACATATACAGGAGTCTTTGACCTTATAAGAAAACTCTTTGCTGAGACTACAGAGGCAAAAATGAGGGCTTACAAACCTGGACGCTTCAGTTTTAATGTTAAGGGCGGACGGTGTGAAGCCTGTTCTGGAGATGGCATAATAAAAATAGAAATGCACTTTCTTCCTGATATTTATGTACCTTGTGAAGTTTGCAAGGGCAAAAGGTATAACAGGGAAACCCTTGAAGTAAAATATAAAGGGAAGAGCATTTCCGATGTTCTTGATATGACTGTTGAAGAAGCGCTTGAGTTCTTCCGTAATATACCAGCTATACAGAAAAAGATTGAAACACTGTATGATGTCGGCCTGTCATATATAAAATTAGGGCAGCCCTCTACAACACTTTCCGGAGGAGAGGCTCAAAGGATAAAACTTGCAACAGAGCTTTCAAAGAAAAGTACCGGAAAGACAATGTATATACTGGATGAACCCACAACTGGCCTTCATATTGCTGATGTTCACAGGCTTACAGGCATAATACAGAGGCTTGTGGATGCAGGAAACTCGGTAATAGTTATTGAACATAACCTGGATGTAATAAAGACAGCAGATTATATTATAGACCTTGGACCGGAAGGCGGAGATGGGGGAGGGTACATTATTGCTGAGGGTACCCCGGAGGAAGTAGCAAGAATTGAACAGTCCTATACAGGACAGTATTTAAAGAGAATACTTCAGAGAGAAATCAGACAGGGAATCATATGATTCCCTGTCTGTTAGCTTCAGGTACTTCTAAATCGAAAAAACAGAGTATTACTTAATATGGATCTAGTGGAAAAATTAATAAATGTTTGTGAAACTATAGAAAAGTAAAGATAATATGATTATAATACAGGTATATATATTAATGCTTACTTAAAATTAGCTGTTAATTTGGTGCAGACGTTGATAATATGACTGTTGATTAGACCTGAAAAATATAATGTGATATACTGGATTAATAAAGAACATTACGAACCTTTGCTGAAAATACTGTAACTTTTTAAGAATAGAAGTAGTATTGGACAGGAGTTGATAGAGATGATGTGTTCTATTTGCAAAGAAAACTTTGCGGTTGTTTTTATAACAAAAATTGTGGATGGAAAGCAGACACAAGAAGGATTGTGTTTGTCTTGCGCAAAAAAGCAGGGTATAAAACCTATAAATCAGCTAATTGAACAGACCGGAATGTCTGAAGAGGATATAGATAATTTGAATAAGCAGGTGGGAAATCTGTTTGAAAATATGGATCTGGATACATTAAATAATGATATTGCAAGCCAGGGTAACCCCAGTGAAAGCGGCAATCCCTTTTTCAGTTTCATAAACAGAGCTTTCCCCATGAACAACAGTCAGAACAGGAAAGAAACAGGGGAAGATAAGGACGGCAAAAATAATACAAGAACCAAAACCCAGGAAAGAAAGAGCGTCAAGAAGAAAAAATACCTTGATATGTACGGCATCAACCTAACAAGCCGTGCTGCAGAAAACCTCATTGACCGGGTTGTTGGAAGGCATAGGGAAATAGATAGGGTTGTACAGATTTTGAACCGAAGGACAAAGAACAATCCGGTATTGATAGGCGAGCCAGGTGTAGGAAAGACTGCCATAGCTGAGGGGTTAGCTGTCAGAATAGCAAACAGGCAGGTTCCTGCAAAACTCTTCAATGCGGAGATTTATCTCCTTGACCTTACAGGAATTGTTGCAGGCACTCAATTCAGAGGTCAGTTCGAAAGCCGGATGAAGGGTATAATAGATGAGGCAAAAAGCCTTGGAAATGTTATTCTCGTAATAGATGAGCTTCATAATATTATGGGCGCAGGTGAAGCTGAGGGTGCAATGAATGCTGCAAATATTTTAAAGCCTGCTTTATCAAGGGGAGAAATACAGGTAATTGGAGCTACAACCCTTGATGAGTACAGAAAGCATATTGAGAAGGATTCCGCTCTTGAAAGGAGGTTCCAGAAAGTACTGGTTGAAGAACCTTCGGTAAAGGATACGATAGAAATACTGAAAGGAATCAGGGACTATTATGAGAATTATCATATAGTAAAAATCCCGGACGAGGTTTTGGAAGCTGCAGCAGTGTTGTCTGAGAGGTATATTAACGACAGATTCCTCCCAGACAAGGCTATTGATTTGATAGATGAAGCAGGCTCCAGAGCAAATTTAAAGAATGTTGGATTGGTGGAGCTTGAGGCTCTTAAAACTGAGCTGAAGCAGGTGCAGGAGGAAAAGGAGAATGCAATATCTGCTGACTCCATAGAGGACTATCAGAAGGCGGCTGACCTTAAGGTAAGAGAATGCAAGTTGCTTCAGGAAATAAAGAGGATTGAGGAAAAAAGCAGGGATGTTACCATTACTGTTGAAGATATTGCTTACGTAATTGAGTCCTGGACCAAAATACCCGTACAAAGGTTGACAGAGATTGAAGCTGAGAAGCTTCTTAACCTTGAGGATAGGCTACATCAAAGGGTAATAGGGCAGCATAATGCCGTCCTGAGTATTTCAAAAGCAATAAGAAGAAGCAGGGCTGGTTTTAAAAAGAAGAAAAAACCTGCATCTTTTGTGTTTGTTGGACCCACAGGAGTAGGGAAGACTGAACTTGTAAAAGCTCTTGCTGTAGAGCTTTTTGGAAGTGAGGAAGCGCTTATTAGGCTGGATATGTCTGAGTATATGGAAAAACACGCTGTTTCCAAGCTTATTGGTTCTCCCCCGGGGTATGTGGGATATGATGATGGAGGGCAGTTAACTGAAAAAATTAGGAGAAAGCCGTATTCGGTAATTCTGCTTGACGAAATTGAGAAAGCCCATCCTGATATATTCAACACACTGCTGCAGGTACTTGAGGACGGAAGGTTGACAGACAGCCATGGCAGGGTGGTAAGCTTTGAACATACAATAATAATAATGACATCTAATGCAGGAACTACTTTGAAGTCAAGCGGAATAGGCTTTAACAACGATAGCTATCAAGCTCTTGAAAGCAGAGTCAATGATGTAATGAAAGAGATTTTCAGGCCTGAATTCCTAAACAGGCTGGATGAAGTTATAGTGTTTACAGAATTGTCAAAGGATGAACTAAAGCAAATTGTTGAATTAATGCTTGGTGAAGTTGTGGATGAAGTAAGGAATAAGGGTATGACAATAGAAGTTACTGATTCTGCAAAGGAATTCCTTATTGAAAAGGGCTATGACAGAAAATTTGGAGCAAGGCCTTTAAGAAGGACCATCCAGAAGTATATTGAGGATGAGCTTAGTGAAATGTTCCTAAGGGGTAAGTTTAAGGTAAACAGCCATATAACCGTTGACTGTGAAGAAGGAAGCATAGTATTTAAGTAATAATAAAATTTCCAAAGTACCTAAGGTTAATACTTTAGGTACTTTTTTTTAATACTTCTCCTGTTTGATTAAAAACCTGTACTTTTTCACACCAATAGGAACCTCAAACATATCATATATTATCTAGGGTAACTCATTGTGCGGACTTGATAAAGATTGTACTGTGTAAAGCCTTGTAACATCAGCAATCGGAATCAAACGGCACAACAAATTAAGGTAATGTTTGATAGGGGGAGGACAATGATTTTTAGAAGAAGATACAGAAAACCGGATATAATAAAGTACGACAGGGACAAGGCAGTACAATATGCCCATAAATGGGCTTATGCAAGAAATCCTAAGTACTATAACTTTGATAATATAGGCGGGGATTGCACAAACTTTGCTTCACAGGTTCTGTATGCGGGAAGCGGAATTATGAATTATACTCCAACATACGGATGGTTTTATATAAATTCATTTAACAGGACGGCATCATGGACCGGGGTTGATTTTCTATATAGATTTCTGGTGAACAACAATGGCCCTGGGCCTTTTGCGGAAGAGACCGATGTGAGAGATATTAAACCGGGAGATATAATACAGCTTTCATTCCAACAAGGGGAAGGTTATGACCATTCTCCTGTAGTTGTTCAAACCGGTAATCCTGCCAGCCTTGATAATATACTTATAGCAGCACACACATATGACAGGGACTATTACCCGATAACAAATTACATTTGGGAAGGAATCAGGTTTCTGCATATTAAGGGAATAAGAAGGGATACTTGACTAATACATGTCAATGATATTTCATGTCAATAATATAGCTTCCAGTACTAAGCTTTTTATACATGAACAGTCATTATGAGTTATAAAAAGCTTAGCCTAATTCAATAACTGAGTCAAGATCAGGAAGCATTATTACCCTGTTATCAGTTTTTGCTAACCCTTTTATAAACTCTTTCCTCAGACCGGAGAGAGTTTGCGGGACAGCTTCTATATTCTCTTCATCTAAGGCAATAATTTCTTTAACTTCATCTACTACCAACCCCACAAGGCTTGAACCAATACCGGCAATAATGAACCTTGTATCATCATCATACTCTTTAAAAGGGATATTAAACCTTTTTCTAAGGTTAAGGAGCGTATGGACCTTTCCTCTCAGGTTAATTACACCTTCAACAAAATCAGGAGTGTTGGGTACTTTAAATACTTCCATGGGCTTTTCTATAATATTGACCTGTGTAATCTCTATACCAAATTCCTCCCCATCAAGAGTAAAAACCACGAATTGCTTTGTTGCCATATTATAAACCTCCCACAAATGATATAAAAAGCCCGTAAGTCGAATAAAACAGAGAAATGTCATATTCATAATTATACCAGTCATTCTATAAAACAGCAAGAGTTAAGGTGCAGAGGGCATATATTTTATGCATACCCCTAGATTTTTATTAGATTTGGTATTATTTTGTGAGTTTGATTTGACATCAAGGCTGAACGCTACAGGCTCTTAAGCTTGAAGCATCCGTTCCTGGAAGCATTTTCTTCACATGGTATTAAAAGGGATTAAAAAACAGCTCCTGCAAAATGGGGAGCTGTCTAATAAACTGTGTATTATGTCCTGTAGTTTCCATTAATCTTAATATAATCATATGATAAATCGCAGGTCCACATCCTGTCAGTGAATTCCCCGGATTTCATATCAATGGTTATTTTTATCTCTTCATTTTTCAAAATATCTTTTGCAATACTCTCATCAAAACTGATTGCCGCTCCGTTTTTACATACCATCAATTCACCTAAGAAAATATCAATAGTATCGGGGTCGAATTTTGCTCCGGAGTAGCCTACTGCGGTGATTATCCTTCCCCAGTTGGCATCTTCTCCAAACATGGCTGTTTTTACAAGGGGAGATTTAGCTACGGCGGATATTGCTTTATAAGCATCATCTTCACTGGGAGCACCATTTACCACTACTTCAATGAGCTTTGTTGAACCTTCCCCATCTTTGGCAATCATACGGGATAGATATGCACACACAAACTCAAGAGCATCCTTAAATTTTCTGTAGTCTGCATCATCCCTTACTATTCCGGTGTTGTCTCCCATACCATTGGCAAGAATCAGCACCATGTCACAAACACTGGTGTCTCCATCTACAGAAATCCTGTTGAATGTTTTTTTTGTTGCATCTTTTAAAGCTTTATCCAGCATTCCGCGGGATATATTTGCATCTGTTGTGATTATTCCAATCATAGTAGCCATATCTGGATGTATCATTCCTGAACCCTTTGCCATGCCGCCAATAACTATTTTTTCACCCTGTATATCCAATTCAACTGCTATTTCTTTTGGAAACAGGTCCGTTGTCATTATCGCTTCGGCAGCATCGTGGCCTCCTTCAGGCTCCATATTAGATATGAGCTCATCTATTGCCGGTATAATAGCCTCCATATCAAGAGGCACACCTATTACTCCAGTAGAGCCAATAAGTATATCTTCCGGCTGGCACTCCAGCAATTCTGAGACACGGACAGCTATTTCCCTGGCATCTTTGTAACCTTGTTCGCCCAGACAGGCATTTGCATTTCCACTGTTTATAACAATAGCATTAGCATAGCCGCTTTTTATATGTTCCATTGTTAGCTGAAGAGAATGGCCTTTGACCAAATTTGAAGTGAACACGCCTGAAGCTGCCGCAGCATCTTCTGAACAGACAATAGCTAGATCCTTTTTACCATCCTTTTTAATACCACATGCTATTCCAGTTGCAAAAAAACCTTCAGGGGCTGTTACCCCACCGTTTATAATCTGCATCTAACTCCCCCCGAATATCATAAATAAACATTAAAATTATACAGCAATATAAAACTGTATTCAATAGGTTAACAATAATTGGTGCATATTCTCTCTGTATGACCCAATAATTGTTGTTAGCCCACTTGACACAATATGCAATTTACTATATTATCAACTATAATATTGATAAAAGCTATGTTATTTATAGGTAAAAAAGGATAAAAGCAGTGATTAAGAGGAGTAATCAGCTGAAGCCAAAAGAGAGGGGGAACCGCAGGCTGGAAGTTTTCCCAGGATGAAGGCTGATGAAGGTAGCTTATGAGCTCTGCAGCTGAAAATAAGTAGGCTGCAGCGGTAAGAAACCGTTATATCAAGGAGTTGTCCCTTATAAAGGGAAAGTTTGGTGGTACCGCGGAAACAGCCTTTCGTCCAATGGATTGAAAGGTTTTTTTAGTATTGTTATATTGTTTATTGGAAGGTGGTATTTAGTGCCTATATTAAAAATATTAACTTTTGTTTTTCTCATTCCAGGCATTTTTACAATTTTTTCAGCCCGGTGGATGGTTAAAAAATTTTCACTTGATGAGAATATCAAGTGTGAGTATGAAGATAGTATGAGTGAGAATGAAGTGATGTTATATAAGAACAATAAGGCTGTGATAAATGTAAAAATGCTGGGAATGCTCATAGCGCTGCCGGGCTTTATAATGGCAGTAATTGCATTTAAATAGCTGAGATACATATAAGTTGAATTCGAAAGGAGATTATTATGGATACAAATATCGCAAAAACATATGACCCGAAGCAGGTTGAAGACAGATTATATAGTGAATGGATGGAAAAAGGGTATTTTCATGCTGAAATAGACCATCAGAAAGTACCTTTCACGATAGTCATACCACCACCAAATATTACAGGGCAGCTTCATATGGGGCATGCCCTGGATAACACCCTTCAGGATATTATTATCAGGTTTAAGAGGATGCAAGGGTTCTGTACTCTTTGGCTTCCGGGAACTGACCATGCGAGCATAGCGACAGAAGCGAAAATAGTCGAAGCTATGGCAAAGGAAGGTATTACAAAGGAGGATATAGGAAGGGAGAAGTTTCTGGAGAAAGCCTGGGAATGGAGGAGAGTATATGGCGGAAGGATCGTTGAACAGCTTAAGAAACTCGGAAGCTCCTGCGACTGGGACAGGGAAAGGTTCACAATGGATGAAGGCCTGTCCAGGGCTGTCAGGGAAGTGTTTATCAGGCTATATAAGAAAGGCCTTATTTACAGGGGAGAAAGAATAATAAACTGGTGTCCCAAATGCAATACATCAATATCAGATGCTGAGGTTGAACATGAGGAGAAAGAAGGTAGTTTCTGGCATATCAAGTACCCGGTCAAAGACAGTGATGAGTATATTGTTATTGCAACCACCCGCCCGGAAACTATGCTGGGTGACACAGCGGTAGCGGTTCATCCTGATGATGGAAGGTATAAACACCTTGTAGGCAAAAGGGTTGTACTGCCTCTTATGAACCGAGATATCCCAATAATTACCGACGAATATGTTGATAAGGAATTTGGGACGGGGGCGGTTAAGATAACACCGGCTCACGACCCAAATGACTTTGAGGTAGGGTTGAGGCATAAGCTTGAGGTAATCAGGGTCATGAATGACGATGCCACTATGAATGAGCATGCAAAGCAGTATCAGGGCATGGATCGATATGAAGCGCGGCAGCAAATTGTTGAAGACTTGAAGAACCTGGGACTGCTGCTAAAAATAGAAGGGCATACTCATAATGTTGGCACATGTTATAGATGCAGCACGGTTATAGAACCTATTGTTTCAAGGCAGTGGTTTGTTAAAATGAAGCCGCTTGCAGAGCCGGCAATAGAGGTTGTAAAGGACGGAAGGATTAAATTTGTGCCTGAAAGATTCTCTAAGATTTATTTTAACTGGATGGAAAATATCCAGGATTGGTGTATATCCAGGCAGCTTTGGTGGGGGCACAGGATTCCGGCATATTACTGTGAAAAATGCGGGTATATGGCTGTTGACTACAAGATGCCTAATAAATGCCCTAAATGCGGAAGCTCAAGATTTACACAGGACGAAGACACCCTTGATACCTGGTTCAGTTCTGCGCTTTGGCCGTTTTCAACGCTGGGATGGCCTGAAGAGACCGAAGACCTAAAGTATTTTTACCCAACAAATGTTTTAGTAACAGGGTATGATATTATATTTTTCTGGGTAGCAAGGATGATTTTTTCCGGCATGGAATTTATGAATGAAAAACCCTTCGAGTATGTACTGATACATGGCCTTGTAAGAGACGCTCAGGGAAGGAAAATGAGCAAGTCACTGGGGAATGGCATTGACCCACTTGAAATAATAGACAAATATGGTACCGATGCTCTAAGGTATACACTATCTATTGGCAATTCCCCGGGTAATGACCTGAGGTTTTCACCTGAGAAAATTGAAGCCAGCAGGAATTTTGCCAATAAGATATGGAATGCATCAAGGTTTGTACTTATGAATTTTGATGAGAATCTTGATTTTAGCAGTATTGACAGAAGTAAATTTAAGACTGAGGATAAATGGATATTGAGCAGGGTAAACAGAGTTATAAAGGAAGTAACAGAGAATATGGAAAAATTCGAACTGGGAATTGCCCTGCAGAAAATATATGAGTTCATATGGGAAGAGTTTTGTGATTGGTATATTGAACTTGTAAAGCCGCGCCTATATGACAGGCAAAATGATTCCAGGCTTGAAGCCCAGTATGTGTTAAATTATGTACTGAGCTCTGCCATGAAGCTCTTGCACCCGTATATGCCGTTTATCACAGAGGAGATATACCGCCACCTGGTAAATACGGATGAAAGCATCATGATTTCCAGTTGGCCTCAATATAAAGAAGAATATAACTACTCTGATGAAGAGAAGAAAATGGGCATGGTAATGACTGCAATTAAGAGTATCAGGAATATAAGGGCAGAAATGAATGTTCATCCTTCTAAAAAATCCAAAATAATATTTGTCGCTGCCGAAGAGGATAACAGGAAAACCATCCAGAAGGGTGAAAGGTTTTTTGTAAGCATGGCCGGTGCATCAGAGATTATTGCACAGAATGATAAATCAGGTGTGCCAGGTGATGCTGTGGCATCTATTATAGAAGGAGTAGAAATATTTATTCCTTTGGAAGATCTTATTGACATTGAAAAGGAAATAGAAAGGCTTGAAAATGAAAAGGAAAAACTGAAGAAGGAGCTTGACAGAGTTGCTTCTAAGCTGGGCAACAATGGCTTTATTTCAAAAGCACCGGCAAAAGTAGTGGAGGCGGAGAGGGAAAAGCAGAGTAAGTACCAGGAAATGTATGACAAAGTGGTTGAAAGGCTCGAAGGCTTAAAGAAGAGATAGTGCTTCACATTGCAGGGAATATGGCTTGTGTTTGTGATATAATAAATTTAAAGATAAAATCCGGGTGATTACATGAATTATGGATTTGTGCGGGTTGCGGCTGCGGTACCCAGGTTAAGAGTTGCAGATTGTAAATATAACGCTCAAAATATTATTGACTTGATAAATAAAGCGGAAGAACACAGTGTACAGTTTGTTGTTTTTCCAGAGCTTTCAATAACATCTTACACGTGCGGCGATTTATTCCACCAGAAAGCTCTGCTTGATTCTGCCAGACAGTATCTTGGGGTTGTCCTTAAAGAAACAAGGGGTACACAGGTGGTTGCGGCTGTAGGAATCCCGCTTGTGTCCGATAATCAGTTATTTAACTGTGCTGTAATTATCCAAAGTGGAAGAATATTAGGAGCAGTTCCCAAGACTTTTATACCAGGATATGGGGAATTCTATGAGGAGAGATGGTTTGCCCCCGGGACAATGGCTCAAAATGATACCATCAGCCTATGTGGACAGCAGGTGCCTTTTGGCACAGACTTGCTGTTTGAGGCGGAGGAGAATAATCATGTGTGTTTCGGGGTGGAACTTTGTGAGGATCTGTGGGCGCCGATACCACCAAGCTCATATCAGGCAATGGCAGGTGCGGTTCTGTTGTTCAACCTGTCAGCAAGCAATGAGATAATTGCCAAGTATGAATATAGAAAGCAGCTAGTACAGCAACAATCTGCAAGGTGTGTATCCGGCTATGTATATAGCTCGTGTGGTGTGGATGAGTCAACCACCGATCTAGTCTTTGGAGGCCACTGCTTAATTGCTGAAAACGGTTTAATATTAAAAGAATCCGAGAGGTTTGGAAGGATTGGACAGCTCATATTCTCAGAAGTTGATATAGACAGACTTGTAAATGACAGGATTAAGAACACTTCATTTATGGAGGCTTCTGCCATAGATGAGTTCAGGAGATCAAGGTATAATCTGAAAAGAATAGATTTGCCCGCATTAAGCAGACCAATAAATATTTATCCTTTTGTGCCTTCAGATGTTAAATCGCGGGATGAGAGATGCAGAAATATTTTTTCTATCCAGACAGCCGGATTGGCCAAAAGGCTTGAGCACACAGGTACGGAACGTGCTGTTATTGGAGTTTCGGGCGGTTTGGATTCAACACTTGCACTACTGGTTACAGCTAAGACATTTGACCTATTAAGTATGCCTAGAGAAAATATTCTTGCAATTACAATGCCTGGTTTTGGGACGACAGATGAAACGTATAATAATGCACAAAAACTAATGAAATCAATGAATGTGACTGTTAAGGAAATAAATATAAAAGAAGCATGCCTCTGGCACTTTGAAGATATTGGGCATAATCCGGATATCCATGATGTGACTTATGAAAATGTTCAAGCCCGGGAAAGAATGCAAATTCTTATGGATTTAGCAAATAAAATCGGAGGCATTGTAATAGGAACCGGAGATCTTTCGGAGCTAGCCCTTGGTTGGAGCACATATAACGGAGACCATATGTCAATGTACGCTGTAAACTGCGGTGTCCCTAAAACACTTGTAAGATATCTTGTCGGGTGGGTTGCGGATAATGTAATGCATAACGACACAAGGGATGTGCTTCATAGGATAATCAACACGCCAATTTCACCTGAGCTGCTACCCCCGGGAGCAAATGGCGAAATAAACCAGAAGACGGAAGATATAATAGGCCCTTATGAGCTGCATGATTTTTTCCTTTACCATATGGTAAGATACGGTGCACCACCGGATAAAATGCTTTTTCTTGCCAAGCAGGCCTTTGACGGAAAGTATTCCAAGAATGAAATAAAAAGATGGCTTATACTGTTCATTAAAAGGTTTTTCAGGCAGCAGTTCAAGAGGTCATGCCTTCCGGATGGGCCTAAGGTGGGTACTATCAGTTTATCACCAAGAGGAGACTGGAGAATGCCCAGCGACGCCGAACCGGATTTATGGCTGGATATACTGGAGTAATAATACAGATCAACAAATACAATAAGACAAAATACAAGATGAATAAAAATTCCACTTGACAAAACACTGTATCTATCTTAAAATGTTTTTGTGTCTTTTTTGGAGACATAGCTTGTGGTGGGTATAGCTCAGTTGGTTAGAGCGCCAGATTGTGGCTCTGGAGGTCGTGGGTTCGACTCCCACTATTCACCCCATTTTTGTTGGGATGTAGCCAAGTCGGTAAGGCACCAGACTTTGACTCTGGCATTCGTAGGTTCGAGTCCTGCCATCCCAGCCATATGGGCCATTAGCTCAGAAGGCAGAGCACTTGACTTTTAATCAAGGTGTCCCGCGTTCGAGTCGCGGATGGCTCACCAAAGCCTCATAACTTAAGGGTTATGGGGCTTTTTTGTTTTTGATTTGTAATTAAGCAAAGAAGATTGTCAATATCAACTGCATTCAATACTATATCAACTACATTAATATTATCAGGAATCAAAAAATCCTTAATTAAGGATAACTATGGCAATAAAGTTAGTATACATGCTTCATACCCAAAAATTGTACACTGCTTTTATGCATGAAACAGGAATTGTGAGTAAAAATAATACCTGAAATGGAGGCTGATTCTATGACAGTTGCTTCGCAGGTAAAACAAACACTGGCTACATTAAAAGGAAGTCAGGCTACATTAAGGCTGTATGAGGCGCAGACTAGAGATGAAGAAACCAGGGCGGTTTATCATGAAGCGTGTGAAATAGCCGAAGAGATTGTAAATAACCTTCAAAGAAGGCTGCAAGATCTGGAATTTCAAGAGCCACAGTATAAAGGCAATTAGTGGGGGTAATAAAGGTGCAGATGTGGATACAAATTCTGTTGAAGTCAATAGCTCTGTTTATACTTGTTATGATTCTTGTCAGGATAACGGGAAAAAGGAATATAACCAGGATACCACTGTACAGGTATGTTAGCTACCAGGCTGTTGCCATTATTGCAGCGCTGATTTCTGTTAATGTGATTACAAATGCCGTCTATGGCTTTATTGCCTTGGGAGTGTGGGTTTTTATTCCGATGGTTCTAGACTATTCCTCTTTGAAAAGCAAAAGTATGCACGACTTGATTAACGGTAAAGAAAGGGTATTGATTAAGCATGGAAAGGTAATGGAAGAAAGCCTTATGAGGGCAGGGCTTACAGGAGAGGAACTTTTAAGGGAACTTCGAAACAAAAATGCATTTAATCTGGCAGATGTGGAGTTTGCAGTTATGGAAACCACGGGAGATATAAATGTATTTATGAAATCAGGCAAAAAGCCGGTTACAGCTCATGATATGGGAATAAAGGCTGCGCCGCAAGCTGAACCTCAGACTGTAATACTGGATGGTAATATATTGAATGAACCACTATCTTCATTAGGCTTAAACAGGGAGTGGCTTAGCACTCAACTCGAAAAAAACGGGGTGTTTTTGCACAATGTTTTCATTGGGCAGGTGAATTCGTCGGGAGATTTGTACCTTGATCTTTTTGATGACTCTATACAGGTGCCGCAGCCAAAAGTTAAGGAAGTGCTTTATGCAAACCTGGAAAAATGCCAGGCTGACCTTACCACCTTTGCCCTTGAGACCCGGGATGATAATGCAAAGGGTATGTATTTAAAAAATGCTGAGAAGTTACAACGGCTCATAGAAAAGCTAAAACCATATTTATTGAAGTAGAAGGTGATATTGGATGTCAAGCAAAAAAAAGAAAAAATTAACCCCTACACAACAACAGTATAAGGATTTTGCCCATGAGAGGGAGCCGAAACGTCCTATCGTAGCCAACTGCTTTAAAGCTTTTTTTGTGGGAGGAATAATATGCACTATAGGGCAGGGAATACAGTGGATTTTCATAACATATTTCAATTTTGATGAAAAGACTGCAGGAAGCCCTACAGCCGCAGTTTTGATTCTTTTATCTGTTTTACTTACTTGTTTTGGAGTTTATGATCATATTGCCCAATGGGCAGGAGCAGGAACTGCAGTTCCTGTAACCGGTTTTGCCAATACCATTGCTTCCGCTTCTATAGAACATAGAAGCGAAGGGTTTGTACTGGGCGTAGGAGGAAACATGTTTAAAATTGCAGGGCCTGTTATTGTATTTGGAGTTTTTTCTGCTTTTATTGTTTCAATTATCAGAGTTCTAGTTTATTCATTAGGTGGGATGTGAATGATAAGGGGACATCAGACATGGATTTTTGAATCGAAGCCTGTAATTATTAGTTCTGCTGCTATCGGAGGGCCATTTGAAGCACAGGGTAACCTGGCTAAGGATTTTGATTTACTTCATGATGACTTATGGCTTGGACAGGATAGCTTTGAAAAAGCAGAGAAAAAGCTTCTGGAACAGGCATGTGAAACAGCAATAAAAAAGTCCGGACTGAAGAAAGAGGATATACAGTTTTTCTTAAGCGGGGATTTAATCAACCAGATTGTTCCCAGCAGCTTTACTGCACGTACGCTTGGTATACCCTATTTAGGCATCTATGGAGCCTGCTCAAGCTCAATGGAGGGCTTGGCGATAGGATCTTTGATTGTTGATAGTGGCTTTGGCCAAAATGCCCTTATCGGGACTTCCAGCCATAATGCGGCTGCTGAAAAGCAGTACAGGTATCCTACAGAGTATGGCGCACAAAAGCCACCAACGGCACAATGGACTGTGACCGGAGCAGGTTCAGCTATTGTTGCAAGGGAAGGCAAAGGACCACGTGTTGTAGCGGCAACCATTGGACGTGTAGTGGATATGGGTATTTCCGATCCTTTTAATATGGGTACTGCAATGGCACCTGCCGCAGTTGACACAATAGAAGCCCACTTAAGGGATCTAAATATTGAGCTGTCGCATTATGACCTTGTTGCAACAGGTGACTTGGGAAGGGTAGGGCATTCAATAGCGGTAGATTTGCTTAAAAAGCATAATATTACAATTCCGGAAGATATGTTTATGGATTGTGGCGTTTTAATGTATAAAGATGACCAGCCCGTATTCGCTGGTGCAAGTGGTTGTGCGTGTGCAGCAGTCACAACATTCGGACATTTTTTGAACCGTATGAGAAAAGGGGAGCTTAAAAGAATTTTGGTTATTGCTACAGGGGCATTGCTTTCTCCCATGTCCTATCAGCAAAAGGAGACTATCCCCTGTATTGCCCATGCGGTTTCAATTGAGATGTGAAGATAGGGAGGCTTTGAATTGGAAAAGTTTATTTGGGCATTTATTATTGGCGGTACAATATGTGTCATAGGGCAGATCCTTATGGATGGGTTTAAGCTCACTCCAGCCCATACCATGACCACATTGGTTGTGGCAGGCTCAATTCTGGGAGGGCTGGGGTTATATGATCCCCTGGTAAAATTTGCAGGTGGTGGAGCCTCGATTCCAATAAGCAGTTTCGGAAACCAGTTGGTAAAGGGTGCATTGCAGGAAGCAGAGCAGACAGGATTGATCGGAGTGCTAACAGGAATTTTCGAAGTAACCAGCGCAGGAATTTCATCAGCAATTATATTTGGTTTTTTGGCTTCTTTGGTATTCAGGCCAAAGGGATAAACAACTTATCAAGAGAGGTGATAGCATGACAGTAGGTAATCAGATTCAACAGGCCATTGCAACAGTTCAAAGTGCTGCTGCAAGCATGAAAACCTTTGCCTTGGAAACGCGGGATCAGCAGGCAAAACAAACCTTCCAGCAGCTTGCTCAAACCTTCGAAGATGCGCTTAAGACTTTGCAGGGAAGGCAGCAATATATTGAGAAACAGGAACCGCAGTACAAACAATGATAGTGTAAAAAAAGCTGAAAGACTTTTCAGCCTTTTTTATGTAAAATCCAGCCACTCAAGCAGAGACATAGAATGAATGAAAAGTATAGAATAGTATTTAAACCAGTCTACTAACATACTACATAAGCCTTTGAACAATGCAATCTGCATCAAACTAGCACAACACTTGAATTTCTTAAATGCATATTGAATCTCAACTGAAAATATGTTAATATTACACGGTAGGAGCACAAATGTTTTCCAGACATGGACACAGGAGGGGAATATGGGTAAGGGCTCAACATTCATTCTTGTTGACTCTTCAGTACTGCCAGAGGTTTTTATTAAAGTAATAGAGGTGAAAAAAATTCTTGGAAGCGGTACAGCGAAAACGGTTAATGATGCGGTCAATGAAGTGGGTATCAGCCGGAGTGCTTATTATAAATATAGGGATTATGTATTCCCTTTTTATGAAACATCCAGGGGAAAGGTAATAACATTATATATTGTTGTTGAGGATTTCTCAGGCATCCTGGCAAGAATAATAAAACAGATTGCACTTGCTAAGGGCAATATTGTAACAATAAACCAAAACATACCCATAAACGGATTGGCAGACGTAACTATATCAATAGAAACTACTGATATGGTAAAAGATATAAAGGAACTAATGGATGAAATAAGTAAAATAGAAGGAGTTCGAAGGCAGGGTATACTTGCCAGAGAATAGGGAGGTAGTGTAATTGGTCAACATAGCTGTTTTAGGATATGGAGTAGTAGGGTCAGGTGTTGTGGAAGTTACCAAAAAGAACAGGGTTAGTATCGGGAAAAGAGCCGGTGAAGAGATAGTGGTAAAAAAGGTACTTGATATACGTGATTTTCCCGAAAGCCCTGATAAAGACATCTTAACAAAAAATGCCGATGAAGTTTTTGAGGATGATTCTATCAGCATAATTGTTGAGACAATAGGTGGAACCGGAGCAGCATATGATTTTACAAAAAGAGCCTTTATTAATGGCAAGCATGTTGTTACTTCAAACAAAGAACTGGTTGCAGCCTATGGCCCTGAGTTGTTAAAGCTGGCAAAAGATAATGGAGTTAATTACTTGTTTGAAGCCAGTGTAGGAGGAGGAATACCAATAATCCGTCCGCTCAACCAGTGCCTTGCCGCAAACGAGATTAACGGTATAATGGGAATACTGAACGGTACCACAAATTTCATCCTGACAAAAATGAAAAGTGATGGAAAAAGTTTTAAAGAAGCCTTAAAGATAGCTCAGGAGAATGGATATGCAGAAGCCGATCCTACGGCGGATATTGAGGGGCACGATACATGCAGAAAGATTGCAATCCTTTCGTCTATAGCTTATGGAGAATTTGTAGACTACAGAAAAATATACACTGAGGGGATAACGAGAATTTCCTTGGAGGATATAGAATATGCCGAAAAGATGAATTCAGTCATAAAGCTTATTGCAATAAGCCAGAAGGCAGGTGATAGTATTTTTGCCAGGGTAAGCCCTGTTATTATAAGCAAAACCCATGCGCTCTCCAATGTCGAAAATGAGTTCAATGCAATAGAGGTAAAGGGTGATGCAATAGGTAATGCTGTATTCTACGGGAAAGGCGCGGGCAAACTGCCGACTGCCAGTGCTGTTGTAGCAGATGTTATTGATATTGTAAAGCATATTGACAGTAATGGGAGAAATGTATGGGAGAGAACTGAATATAATAATATTATGGACATTGACGAGAGTGAAACAAGTTATTTTGTAAGAGTGATGGCAAGAAATGTACAAGAAGCAAAAAAATTTATTGAGAAAACCTTCAGCAAAGTAAGTTTTATCAGTCTGGAAAAACCAGAGCTTAAGGATGAAGTTGCGTTTGTGACCAGTAAATCCAGGGAAAAAATATTAAAAGACGGTGTTAATCAACTAAAAGGAATCGGATCAATTAAAAAAGTAATCAATATAATCAGGATTGAGGAATACTAGTCCGGCCGATGATATGCGCGGGATTAAGGAGGTATTTTAATGGGGCTTATAGTACAGAAATATGGAGGTGCATCAATTGCGGATAGCGTGGGGCTTGTTAATGCGGCAAAAAGGATAATTAATGCATATAAACAAGGGAATTCAGTTGTTGTGGTATTATCGGCACAGGGCAATAATACCGATGAACTCATTGAAAAAGCGAAAGAAATAAATCCAAAGCCATCAAAAAGAGAAATGGATGTACTCCTTTCGACAGGTGAGCAGGTTTCTATAGCACTAATGGCAATGGCCATAGAAAAGGAAGGTTATCCTGTGATATCACTGACAGGATGGCAGGCAGGCATACTATCTAACAGCAATTACGGTAATGCCAGGATTAAAGCAATTAATAGCGAAAGGGTGTTCAGGGAACTTGACAGGAAAAATATTGTAATAGTAGCAGGGTTCCAGGCATGGAACAGGTTTGATGATATAACCACACTTGGCCGTGGAGGTTCTGATACAACAGCAGTTGCGCTTGCTGCTGCTCTTAAGGCTGATTCATGTGAGATATATAAAGATGTGGACGGGGTATATACAGCCGACCCCAGAATAGTAAAAAATGCCTGCAAGCTGCCGGATATTTCTTATGATGAAATGCTTGAACTGGCAAGTCTCGGGGCTAACGTACTCCATAACAGGGCTGTTGAAATAGCGAAAAAGTACGGTATTACTCTTGTGGTAAGATCAAGCTTTAATAATGAACCCGGAACAATAGTCAAGGAGGTTGGTAAAGTGGAAAAGATGCTTGTTAGAGGTGTTACAAGGGATAGCAATATTGCCAGAATAGCAGTGATAGGCGTAGAAGATAAACCGGGAATGGCATTTAAACTTTTTTCGCTACTGGCAAAGGAAAACATATGTGTTGACTTAATAATCCAGTCAATTGGAACAGAAAAAACAAATGATATCTCTTTCACTGTTGCAAAGGAAAACCTGGATAAGGCATTGAGTGTTATTAATGAAAATCTTGACGTCTTAGGAGCTAAAGAGGTTAAACATTCCGATAAATATTCCAAAGTTTCTATAGTAGGTGCCGGAATGGTTAATAACCCGGGGGTGGCGGCAAGGATGTTTGAAGCTTTGTATGATGCAGACATTAATATACATATGATTGCAACAACAGAAATAAAGATTTCGGTGCTGGTAGATGAAAGAGTTGCGGACAGGGCTGTTAATGCAATACATGATGCCTTCAAGCTGAGTGAAATTTTAAGCAGTTGAGCATGAGAGAAACAAGAGAGACGGTTTTAGAATACTGGTAATAGAATCTATAAAAAGTATCAACCATAATAAAACTATAAACATAATGGAGAAGCTTAAATTATGAAAAGGTTCATGATTTGACCTTGCATCAGTTTCATTAAACAGCCTCTATGGCTTCTCCACAATCTTCATTCAACAATACGGGTCATACAGAAAATATGCACCCTTTCTATGTTTTCCAGTTGAAAAGCATTGCTATATAATATAAACTTAAATACATATTGGTTTTTTTAAAAGGATAATAATACATGAAAGAGGGACAGATATGAAGGGGCTTGTACATATATACACCGGTAATGGAAAGGGTAAAACTACTGCGTCAATTGGCCTGGGAATCAGGGCGTATGGCCGTGGATTCAAAGTGCTCATGGTTCAGTTCCTTAAAGGGGCCAAAACCGGTGAAATGAAAACACTGGAAAAGCTGGCGCCTGGTTTTATGGTGCACAGAGGCAAGGAGATAAAAAAGTTTACCTGGCAGATGACGAAAGAGGAACTGGCTGAGTTTAAGGAAAACCAGCAGGAAGTTTTTAATTATGTTGTTGAGGCTGCTGCCAGCGGAAAGTGGGATTTACTCATACTGGACGAAATACTGGGTGCTGTTTCATGCAATATCATTTCCCTAGAGAATGTTATTAATCTGGTTAAAAGCAAACCGGACAAGCTTGAACTGGTTCTGACAGGCAGAAATGCCCCAGGGGAGCTGGTAGATTTAGCCGACTATGTTTCAGATATACATGCTGTAAAGCATCCCATGGAGAAAGGTGTGCCTGCGCGAAAGGGAATTGAAATATAAGCTACTAATGAAGAAAGGAGACAAGCAGTTGAAAAAAATAGCAGTAATTATTACAGTACTAATCATTCTAGCAATTACATCAGCGGGTTGTGGAAACAAAAGCAGCCAGGTTCACTCCGGACAGCAGGGTAAGACTGAAGAGAATGTCCGGCAGGAGGACAACGGGCAGGTAAAAAGCGGGAATATCTATCCACTTACAGTAGTTGATGCAAAAGGTGTTGAGATAACAATTGGAAAAAAGCCTGAGAAGATAGTGTCTCTTTCACTCAGTACGGATGAGATACTTCTTTCCCTTGTTGACAAGGACAGAATCAAGGCAGTTTCCTATTTGGCTTTTGACCCCGGGATATCCAATGTTAGCGAAGAAGCAAAGGAAATAAATGAAAAGGTTGGAACGGAAACAGAGACAATAATAGCACTTGGCGCAGATCTCATATTCCTTTCAGACTGGCAGGACGACGCTTTTATCCAGCAGCTCAGGGATGCACACATAAATGTTTATACATATAAGACGCCATCAAATATTGAAGAGCAAAGACAAATGGTAATGGATATTGCAAGGGTTGTTGATGAGGTGGACAAGGGGCAGGAAATCGTGGACTGGATGGATGAAAAGCTTGGGGAAGTGGAGAAAAAAGTTGGGAATTTGAAAGATGAAGACAAATTGTCGGTTATTAACGACAATTTCGGATATACATTTGCAAAGGACTCAATGTTTGATGACATTGTTAAAAGGGCAGGCTTAAAAAATGCTGCGAGTGAAGCCGGGATGGAGTATTTTATTGAAATAACTAAGGAAAAGATAGTTGAATTAAACCCAGACATGATTGTGCTGCCGTCATGGAGCTTTGATGAGAATACCGACCCGGATCAATATCTACAGCAGATAAAAAACGATCCTGGACTTGCGGAGGTAAGTGCTGTAAAAAATGACAGGGTAGTGATGATACCGGATAAGCATGTATCGGCAATATCACAGTATGTTGTTTTAGCGGTTGAAGATCTGGCAAGGGCTGCTTATCCCGAATTATTCAAATAAAATTATATTGTTCTGGTGGGTTATTATGCATGTGAATAGGAAGAAAAAACATGGAACAACAAGTTTTTTGAGGTTAAACCCGGTATTGCCTGCAATGGTCGTGGTATTTATAATAGTACTAATAATTGCCACTGCAGTGGGTGCTGTATACGTTCCATTTAATGAAACAATAAAAATAATTTTAAAGAACTGGGGACTTTTAGACAGCATTGCTTTTGAATCCGGACATGAGTCCATAATATATTTTGTTAGATTTCCAAGGGTATTGATTGCAGCTGTAGTAGGAGCAGCTCTAGCTACTTCCGGTACTGTCATGCAGGGCATGTTTAGAAACCCAATGGCAGAGCCTGGAGTAGTTGGTGTTTCCAGTGGAGCCGGTCTGGGGGCGGTAGCTGCTATAGCACTAGGTTTAACAGTAAAAAGCCTCTATATTATGCCTGTTTTTGCTATTGTGGGCGCCCTGATAGCAGCTGTAGTTATATTTCTACTATCTTCAAAAGGGGGGAAAATACCGGTACTTACACTGGTTCTTTCAGGAATTGCCGTAAGCACATTTTTTAGTGCGATAAGTTCTTTGATATTATCATTTCTAAATGAACATAACGTGAGGGAATATATTTTTTGGACAATTGGCACATTAGCTTCGAGAAGATGGGAACATGTGAAATTGGCAGCAATCCCGATAATTATTTGTGTAATTATTTTGAACCTTTTTGCAAGAGATTTGAATGTGCTTCTTCTTGGAGATGAAGAAGCACAGTCGGTAGGGCTTAATCCTTCAAGGATGAGGAAAATTCTCCTGCCCCTTGTTTCGATAACAACAGCTATGGCTGTATGCGTCAGTGGCACCATAAGCTTTGTAGGCCTCATTGTACCCCATATTATGAGGCTGATTGTAGGGCCTGACCATAGGATACTTATCCCTGCAAGCGCTTTAGGAGGAGCTATTTTTTTAGTTGCTTGCGACCTTATTGCAAGAATTGCTCTCATACCAAGGGAAATTGGGGTGGGTATTGTCACTTCTCTACTTGGAGCGCCATACTTTTTGTTCTTGCTTATTAGAGCGAGAAAGGAAGGAGCAGTTTTTTAATGAGCCAAGAGAAAAAGTGTATTGTATCAATAAAGAACCTTTATTATTATATTAATGACAACAAAATATTGAATAATATCAATCTCAATATACATGAAGGAGAGTTGGTAGGGCTTATTGGACCTAATGGTGCAGGAAAAACTACCCTGTTGAAGTGTATTAATGGGATTAATGAAGGACAGGGCACAATACAGGTTAATGGCTTTAATTTAGAAGAATTAAGCCTGAAAAGGATAGCTAAAGAGGTCGCACTTATGCATCAGAACACCACTGTTGCCTTCCCCTTTCCAGCTCTGGATATAGTATTAACAGGAAGGTATCCGCATCAAAGGAGAACCTTCAGTGAAAGCAAGAAGGATTATCAAATAGCACGCAAGTATATGAAATATACGAATACGGAAAAGTTAGAAGACACTCTGATTACGGAAATGTCTGGTGGAGAGAGGCAGAGGGTTCTGTTTGCTAAAGTACTGGCTCAGGAGACAGGACTTATACTCCTTGATGAGCCTACTGCCAATCTTGATATTGCGCATGAAGAACAGGTATTCCATTATGCGAAGGAGTTGTGCAATCAGCAGAAGACAGTTATTGCCGCAGTACATGATTTAAAAATTGCTTCAAGGTACTGTTCAAGGCTCGTATTAATGAAGGATGGAGGAGTCATATCTGACGGCACTCCTGAAGAAGTACTCACTACCGCAAACCTGTCGGAGGCATACGGTGTAAATGCACTTGTTTACAGGAACAGGACGACAGGATTGCTGGATTTTTACATCCACGGACAGGAGCGTGGAAAGAGGGATAAGAGGATACATGTTATTGGCGGAGGTGGCTCTGCTTCAGGAGTCATGAGAGGGCTTTTTGAAAAAGGGTACCGTATCACGGCCGGAGTTTTTGCCCACGGAGACAGTGATTTCCAGTGTGCGGAGATATTCAATATTAAATGTGTAACATGCAAACCTTTTAGTGAGATTGATGAGGATTCACTGAAACTGAATATTGAATGGATTAAGAACTCTGATGTAACAGTGCTATGCAATATGCCCTTTGGGATCCAGAATTTAAAAAACCTGGAAGCAGCAAAGCATGCCAACAGCCTGGTAATAATAGAGGATGATGATCCGGAAAGCAGAGATTTCACAGGCGGTAGAGCACTTGAATTTTATAACAGCTTAAAAACTAAGGCTGTACTGACAACATCGGCCAGATTGCATGAGGTGTTGTAGCTTAATCCATTATTATTTCGGAGGTTGTGATGCACCGAGTGAGAATATTTGCCAGTATGGTATTGCTTCTTATTGCGGTTTGCTGCATGGGCTCTTTAAATGTAAAAGCGGAAGAAAACAGTGAGTTAATTCAAGATGAAGAGCAGCAGTACGTTCAAGAACCATTAACAGCTGTGAGAGGCAGGGTGCTGGAAATACTTGAAAAAAAGGTGGATGAAATCGAGTATTCGGGAGGAAGTATAGGGTCCGAAGCCTATATTATGAAGGTCAGGATTAGCGAAGGGGCACATAAGAATGAGGAAATACTGGCCGTATATCAATTAAACAGCTTCAATCCTGCATATAATATTGAGATTAAAAAAGATGACGGAGTATTACTTTACCTGGAAGAGGATGATGACGGGAAAATAGTTGCTGCGTATGTAGCAGAACTGCTGAGAGAAAACCACTTGTTATTTTTAGGTATATTGTTTATAGCCCTCCTTATTCTGATAGGCAGAATGAGGGGGGTGAAAGCAACAATATCTCTTGTGCTGACATGTGTTGCGATAGTGAAGGTATTATTGCCTTCAATTTTGAAGGGGTATAACCCTGTATTGGTTACTACAGGTGTTTGTATTACAGTAATAGCTGTATCATTATTGATTATTAGCGGGTTTAACAAGAAAACCCTGTGTGCGGTTATCGGAACTTCGGGAGGACTGATAATTGCAGGCATTATTGCGCTTATCATAGGAAATGCGGCAAGACTGACCGGGCTTGGGAATGAGGAAGCCCAAATGCTTATGTACATACCTCAGAATATTAAATATGATTTCAGGGGAATCCTTTTTGCATCTATTTTGATAGGTGCCCTGGGAGCAGTTATGGATATAGGCATGTCTATAGCTTCTTCCATGTGCGAGATTGAACTGGCAAAAGCTGATATAAGCACAAAGGATCTGATAAAAGCCGGAATGAACGTTGGAAAGGATATAATGGCAACAATGTCAAACACACTGATACTTGCCTATGCCGGTGGTTCATTACAGCTGATGCTTCTTCTTATGGCATATGATATACCTTTTACAGAAATTGTGAACGCAGACTTTATGGCGTCGGAAGTGCTTAGGGCATTAGCGGGAAGTATTGGATTAATTTTCACAATTCCAATAACAGCAATAGCCGCTGTCACTTTCAGAAAGTCAAAGGACACGCCGCAAACACGGATAATTGAAAAAAACCCTGATTTGTTTGCGGAACAATAGGGGTGTATTATTTGAATATAGCCCTTATTATACCACGGACTGGTATTTCGAGTCTAAGAGGCTGTAAATTCAACCATTGAATTATTTTATCTTTTTTAGGTTAGAATAATTCAATGGAGGTGTTGCTAATGGATAATATGGCAAATTATTATTATGCCAGTCTGACAAAAGAGCAGGAAGAAATACTTAAAAAGGCTGAGGAGCAAATTAATGCTCAGGCTGAAAGCCCAATTCTTATTATGGCATTTAAGGGAGATAAAAGATAGCGGAATACTGGTATTGCAAGTAAAATGGCCCTGTGAAAGACAGAGCCGTTTTACTTGCAAATCAAAAGATATTAACCTTTGAAATCAAGAGCTAATTAACTTCCAAACTGTTGCTTAACCTGCTGAATTTCACTCTGGCTGACCTGCCGGGCTGGCTTATAGTATCCTTTTTGCTCGGCCACTTTATAAAGGTCATACTGGAATGTTTCATCACCGTTTCTTATTTGCTGTATGGCAGACCTGAACTGCGGATTGCTTGCCTGTACGATAACATTGGCATACCCGGTAATACTGCTGTTTAATGTCGACAGTACATCATTCACCATGTCTTTTTCCTGCATCATATTCCCTCCTTATTGTAAAAACGACATTAGTTTTTGTTTGGTACTCATTGCATCCTGTGCAGATTTTTGGAACATTTGTTTAATCTGAGGGTCTGTACACTGTTGAGCGTAAGTTGAGAGTTTTTGGTACGCTGTTTCATGAGAACCGATAAGATGCCTAAGATTCTGAAGCTCTAATTCATTTAGCTGAGCCACTTACAACAACTCCTTTCATTGTTTTCATGTATAGTATTTTTTAGAAGACAAAAAATTATTCATATTTTAGCTAATAATAAGCCATTATTATTTTTTCGCAGTAGTATCCTATATGGTGTCGGCTATAGAAATTATTAAACTCATTCTGGTAAAAGTGATTTGTACTGGGTATGAAATAGTGTAGAATAATATAAGTGCTATTAACAAATCAATATAAGGAGAAAAAGCAAATATGAAAGCAAAAATTGATATTATTTCGGGATTTTTGGGATCGGGGAAAACCACTCTGATTAAAAAGCTTATTTCAGAGAAGTTACACAAAGAGAGGCTTGTACTTATTGAAAATGAGTTTGGAGAAGTAGGCATAGATGGAACCATATTAAAGGAATCCAACCTGGAGATAAAAGAAATTAACTCAGGCTGTATATGCTGCACTCTTACAGGTGATTTTGAAAAGGCAATCGAGGAAGTTGTCTCCACTTTTTGCCCGGAACGCATTATTATTGAACCTTCTGGAGTAGGCAAGCTTTCAGACGTGGTAAGGGCTTGTAAATCCCCCGGACTGAAGGATAAGGTTGTAATTAATATTCTTATTACGGTTGTAGACCTTTCAAGATTCCATTTATACATTTCTAATTTCAGTGAGTTTTATAAGAACCAAATTGAATACGCAAAGACAATCATTCTTAGCAGGACAAAAAGCACTCCGGCAGATAAGTCAGGGATGGCTATTAAGGCAATACGGCAGTTGAACGGGGCTGCAAATATTATTTCTACGCCCTGGGATGAGATCAGTGCAGAAAGAATAATTAGCGTTGCTGAACAAAGGCACAATTCTCTTGAAAACGAACTGATTGATACACATAAAGATATTACGGGATGCCATATATGCCATGAAGGGCATCATGAGCATCATGAGCATCATGAGCATCCCCACAAGCACAGTGCTGATGAAGTTTTTGATGTGATTGGAGTGGAGACACACGTAGTTTACACTAAGGCCGGTATTGAAAAAGCGCTGGCATCTCTTGAGAATCAGGATTCATATGGTATGGTGTTAAGAGCTAAAGGAATAATTCAAGTGGAAGACGGCAGGTGGATACAGTTTGACTATGTACCTGGGGAGTATAAAACCAATAGTGTAGCGGCTGATTACACTGGAAGACTGGCTGTAATCGGAAGAAGGCTCAATAAAGAGAACATTGGCAAGCTATTTGAAGTTCCTTAATTCCCTTATAAATATTTTATTACGAAACCCATATTATGGGTGTATATTATTTTTCTATAGACATATTCATTAAATAATGGTAGAATATATTAAGAAACTAAAAAGTAAATAGTGCAATTACAAGTGTCCGGACTTGACGCCGGCAAGAGGGAAATGGGTGAAAATCCCATGCGGTCCCGCCGCTGTAAAGGGGAGAAACTCTGTATTATACCACTGGGAAACCGGGAAGGTGCAGAGGGACTGAGAACCTGAGCCAGAAGACCTGCTTGTAATACTGTTTGCTACATTACCTACGAGCGATAGGGGGTGTTGCGGTGTTTATTATAGACAATCAAGACCTATACGATACCTCTTAACCTGCGTTAAGAGGTTTAGTTTTTTACCTGTAAAACGAGGTTAGTAATCAGGTACATTCCTTAACTTATTGGGAATGCCTCCTGCTTGAAGGAGGTGGGTCCCTATATCCTATGATAAGGAGGTCATATTGTGAAGAATAACTGGAAGGTTTTCCTGCTGTTTTTAATAATGACATTATTAATTCCTAATACTGCTTCGGCAATGCATATTATGGAAGGGTTTCTCCCTGTAAGCTGGTCCATACTGTGGATTGTCCTCGCATTACCTTTTGTGGTTCTTGGCTTGTTTTCAATTAGCAGAACCGTTCGGGAATATCCAAGGGTAAAAATGCTGCTCGGCCTAGCAGGAGCTTTTACCTTTGTACTATCTGCATTAAAGATACCTTCTGTGACAGGAAGCTGTTCACACCCGACAGGTACTGGATTGGGGGCTATTCTGTTCGGCCCTGCTGTTATGGCAGTTTTAGGCTTAATAGTATTATTATTTCAGGCTATACTGCTTGCGCATGGGGGGATTACCACTCTCGGAGCAAATACATTCTCAATGGCTGTAGTAGGGCCTGTTATTGCCTATGCTGTTTATAAGCTAATAAAAAAGATTGGCGGCCCCCGCTGGCTTGCCGTATTCCTTGCGGCAGCACTGGGTAATCTGATGACATATATTACGACATCTTTCCAGCTTGCATTGGCTTTTCCTTCAGAGTCTGGAGGCTTCGCAGCTTCGCTGGCAAAGTTTATGGGGATATTTGCTGTTACACAGATACCTCTTGCGGTAAGCGAAGGTATACTGACTGTTATTGTGTTTAATGCGCTGGTAGCTTATAACAGTAATGAACTGAGGGACCTTAAGGTCATTTCGAGGGAGGTGTTGTAAGTGATATTAAAAAATATATTGCTTGTGCTTTTAGTAATAATAATTACAGTTGTACCTCTGTTTATTGCAAAAGATGCCGAGTTCGGCGGAGCAGATGGCGAAGCAGAAGGGATAATAACTGAAATCAACAGTGAATATGAGCCCTGGTTCAATTCAATATGGGAGCCTCCCAGCGGGGAGATTGAGAGTCTGCTGTTTGTGCTTCAGGGAGCGATTGGGGCAGGGTTTATTGGGTATTATATAGGATATGTTCGTGGTAGCAAAAGAAAGGAAGAAGAAGCCAGTAGATGCTAAATATTGATAAGAGAGCTTATTGCAGCAGGTTAATAGGCGTAAACCCCTTTGAAAAACTTTTATTTTCATTTTTGACTATGGTTGTATGTTTGGCAGCAGACTCCATTGTTGTATCAGTTTTGACCATAATTTTAATGTCAGGGGTGTCCATCCTTAAGGGTGGAGTCCCTTGGCGGGTTTATACCAAGGCTATGTTGGTTCCATTTGCTTTTCTTATTATAGGGGTGGTTACAATAGCTTTGAATGTATCAGATGAACCGTGGAATCTGCTGTGGGGAGTTAGTATTTCAGGAGTTACGGTTGGGGTAACCGCAAGCAGTTTATACTCAGCCGCCAACCTGTTTTTTAAGGCACTTGGAGCTGTGTCATGTTTGTACTTCCTGTCATTGAATACACCAATGCTGGATATAGTTTCTGTTTTGAGAAAGCTGAAAGTGCCGGAAATCCTTTTGGAACTGATGAGCCTTGTATACCGGTTTATTTTTGTTCTTATGGAAACTGCTGAATGCATTTATACTTCGCAGGCTTCAAGGCTGGGCTATTCCAGTGTAATATCCGGGTACCGGTCGCTGGGACAGCTTATATCCACTTTGTTCATATGTTCATACAAAAGATCCCAGGACCTGTATACGGCACTTGAAGCAAGATGCTACAGCGGCAGGCTGAGTGTTATGGAAATGGACTATGCTGTTTCATATAAGAATATTGTATTTATTATCATGGTTAATATTATGCTAATTGCTGCAGCAGTTTTCACCGGAGGTTTATTGTAATGAATGAAATAATAATTGAAGCAAGGGAACTAAGTTTTGAATACCCGGATGGAACACCTGCACTGAGGGATGTTTCACTTAAAATAAGGAAGGGAAGCAAAGTGGCTGTATTGGGTTCTAATGGGTCCGGAAAATCAACCCTTTTTATGAACTTTAACGGCGTTTTGAAACCAACAGGTGGAAGGCTCTTTTTTAAAGGACGTGAAGTTGGTTACAGCCGCTCTTCACTGATTAATCTAAGAAAAAGCGTAGGAATTGTGTTTCAGGATCCGGACTCACAGTTGTTTTCAGCCAGTGTATTGCAGGAAGTATCCTTCGGGCCGGTTAATCTGAGGATGCCGCAGGATACTGTCAAAGAGAGGGTAGATAATGCTCTGAAGGAGTTAGGTATTTATAATCTCAGGGACAGGCCTGTTCACTTTTTGAGCTATGGACAGAAAAAAATGGTTACCATAGCGGATATACTGGTTATGGAACCGGAGCTAATTATATTTGATGAGCCGACAGCATGCCTTGATCCCAAACACACGCTAAATATTATTGAACTGTTTGACAGGATAAACCAAAAAGGTGTTACAGTCATTATCTCTACACACGATATTGATATGGCTTATTCCTGGGCAGATTATATAATTGTTATGAAGGAAGGCAGAATAGAAATGGAAGGAAAACCCGAGGATATATTTGAAGACAGGCGGCTGCTGGAAAGGGCCGGCCTTGTCAAGCCTGTTGTACTGGAAATATACCGTGAGTTAAGAAGGAAAGGTATTATTGAAGAAAACTTGCCTGTGCCTAGAAATAAGGAAAAGCTGCTTGAAATGATAAAAAGTATTCGAAAGACCGGTATTGTTTCATAGACAAAAATAGATAAGAGGGGTACTTTTATGGTTGAGAGAATAAAGATAGTAAAACCTGCAGATATTGAGAAAAAAAGTTTTGAGATAATTTCAGGGATACTTGGGGACAGAGTATTTCCTACTTTGCATGAGCCTGTGATCAAGAGGGTTATACATACAACCGCAGATTTTGATTATGCAGATATTTTAAATATAAGTGAAAACGCAATAGAGCGCGGCATGGAAGCAATCAGAAATGGTTGTAACATAGTAACCGATACAAAAATGGCTGCATCCGGGATTAATAAAAAAGCCCTTTGCAGGTATGGTGGACAGGTGGTTTGCTTTATGGAAAACCAAGATGTGGCTGAAGAGGCAAAAAAAAGGGGAATAACCAGAGCCGCAATTTGCATGGAAAAGGCTTCCCAGAATCCTGACAATCAAATATTCGCAATAGGGAATGCACCGACGGCACTAATCAGATTATATGAACTGATAGTAGAAGGGAGTATAAAACCGGCCATGGTTGTTGGTGTACCCGTTGGGTTTGTCAATGTTGTTGAATCAAAGGAGCTTTTTAAGAAAGCCGGTGTACCATATATTATTTCAGAGGGGAGAAAAGGCGGGAGTAATGTTGCAGCTGCAATTGTGAATGCAGTTTTATACATGATGTGCTGTAAGTAGGCAGGTAAATGGTTTATGAACGATTATGTGATTATTAATGGAAGAAAATTCAGAAAAGGTTATACTACTGGAACATGTGCTGCGGCAGCATCAAAAGCAAGCGTAACCATGCTTCTTTCACAAAAGGCTGTTAACAGTATATGTGTGGATACTCCTGCAGGTATCAGGCTTACTCTCCCGGTAGCAGATGCAAGAGTTTCAGATGGATTTGCTGTCTGTTCGGTAGTGAAAGACGGCGGTGATGACCCTGATGTAACAACCGGGCTTAAAGTCTTTGCAAAGGCAAGGCTTACACATGGAAGAGGGGTAAGGATAAAACCCGGAGAGGGAATAGGCAGGGTTACACTGCCAGGGCTGAAGGTTAAGGTTGGAGAGCCGGCAATAAACCCGGTGCCTGTAAGAATGATACTTAAAGAGGTGAATGAAGTGCTTCCGGATAACAGAGGTATAGAGATTGTACTGAGTGTACCCGGAGGGGATGAGATTGCAAAAAAAACCTATAACCCAAAGCTTGGAATAGAAGGAGGCATTTCCATACTTGGGACAACTGGGGTTGTGCACCCCATGTCGGAAGAAGCCTGGAAAGAGTCTCTGGCTCTTGAACTCAGCATAATGGCAGCCAGGGGCATTGATGCTGGTGTTTATACTTTTGGGAATTACGGTGAGGATTTTGTATCCTGCAGGCTTGGAATTAGCGGTGACTATATAGTTAAGATAAGCAATTTTGTTGGATATATGCTGGAAAAAGGAGTAGAGAACGGTTTGAGCAGTATACTGCTGGCGGGGCATCCGGGTAAGCTGGTTAAGGTTGCAGGAGGAATATTCCATACACACAGCAAAGTTGCTGATGCCAGAATGGAGATTTTATCTTCATATGCAGCACTTGAAGGTGCTTCGAGGGATATAACCGAAAGAATCTATAGATGCAGGACAACTGAAGCAGCAGTAGAGATAATAGAGAATGAAGGTTTAACAGGTGTTTATAGCAGGATAGTAAACAATGTGTCCCAAAAATGCGGCCAATATATCTATAATAAAGCCAGAGTCGGCACTGTTTTGTTTAATGCTGCTAATGAACTGCTGGGAATGGACAAAAATGCGCAAAAGATGATTGAAGAATTGGGAGGCAGCTATGGGTAACAAGATATTTCTGGTGGGAATAGGCCCTGGGAGTAGTGAGTATATTGTACCGGCAGCAAAAAAAGTAATTTATTCAAGCGATGTTTTAATTGGCGGGAGCAGGAATCTGGAGCAGTTCGAAAGCTTTGACTGTAAGAAAATAGCAGTAGGGAATAATCTCCATGAAGTCTGTGAGTATATTATGGATAATTCAGAAGCTGAAAATATTACCGTACTGGCCAGCGGAGACCCGGGCGTATACAGCATTATGGATTACCTGGACAGAATGCTTGAGGGTATGCAAATCGAAGTGATACCAGGAATCAGTTCCCTGCAGTATTTATGCAGCAGAATAAGACTGACATGGAATGACATGTGTGTAACCAGCATGCACGGCCGCTGCCAGGACGATTTTATAAGCATGGTCAGGAGTAACCGGAAGACAGGTGTGTTTACCGGCGGGAACAACCGACCGGAGGTTATATGCGAAGAACTTTTAAGAAACGGGTTAAGCAATCTTTATATTACGGTAGGAGAAAACCTTTCCTATCCTGATGAGAGGATTATTAGCGGAACACCTGAAGAGATAAGCAGAATGAGATTTAAAAACCTCTCGGTTATGGTAATTGAAAACAATTATTTACAGAATGAGACTCAAAAAATATGGAAGCATGCTGTTGCAGGGCTGCCTGACAGTTTGTTTGACAGGGGCGGTGTTCCCATGACTAAGGAAGAGGTAAGGGCGGTTTCCCTTTCCAAGCTAAGGCTGAACAAGGATAGTGTAGTATTTGATATTGGAGCGGGAACCGGTTCGGTGTCGATAGAATGTGCTTTGATATCTAAACATGGAACTGTTTATGCTATTGAAAAAAACAATGAAGCTATTGCGCTTATACAGAAAAATATTGAAAAGTTTGGATGTAGAAATATAAAAGTAATCTGTGGGGAGGCTCCTTCTGCATTAACAGGCTTACCCAAGCCTGATCGCATATTTATTGGTGGAACGGGTGGAAATATGTTGGAAACCCTTGAGTGGGTAAAAAGCCTTACGAAAAAAGCAAGAATTGTAATTAATGCTGTTACCATTGAATCTGTTTATGAAGCAGTAAAAGGCCTGGAATGCAATGGCTTTGAAAATATAGAGACTATCAGTATGGGGGTATCGCGGGGCAGGAAGGCAGGAAGCAAAAATCTGATGGAAGCTCTGAACACCGTATATATCATAAGCGGAGAAAAAGCCGACTAAATTATACAATGGAGGGCAAGATGGCAGGGAAACTATATGGCATTGGAGTAGGTCCGGGTGACCCAGAACTAATTACCCTTAAGGCAAAGAGAATACTTGAAGAAGTAAGTTACATAGCTGTCCCTAAGAGTGCATCAAACAAGAAGAGTTTTGCGCTCGGCATTGTTGAAAGTGTCCTGAATAGACAAAAGGGAATTCTCGAACTGGTATTTCCAATGAGCTATAATGAAAAAATACTGGAGGACAGTTGGGACAGTGCTGTATCAGATGTGAAGCGAGTACTGGACAGGGGGGATGACATTGCCTTTATAACTCTGGGAGATCCTACTGTGTACAGTACATATATGTATGTACATAAGGCTGTTGTGAGAAGTGGATATGAAACTGAAATTATACCAGGCATTACCTCTTTCTGTGCGTCTGCAGCTAAAGCAGGCATAAGTATTGGAGAGAATAAGGAGACAATTGCTATTGTTCCTTCAGCATATGAATGTGAAGCATTGGAGGATATACTGGACAGTTTTGACAATATAATCCTTATGAAAGTTTCAGCAAATTATGGTGGAATTAGGGAGCTGCTTGCCAAAAAGGGACTGTTGAATAATACTGTACTGGTAAGCAAATGCGGAGCTGATGAAGAGCTTGTGGATTTTGGCCTGCAAAAAGCGCAAGGTGGAAGACTCAGTTATTTTACAACCATGATAATAAAGAAGAAGGGGATTATTTAAGGAGGTTAAGCATGGTTTATTTTATAGGAGCGGGACCCGGTGATCCGGATCTGATAACAGTGAAGGGAAAGAAAAGGCTGGAAGAGGCTGATATTATTATTTATGCGGGTTCTCTGGTGAATCCGGAGCTGTTGAAGTATGCAAAGGAAAGCTGTGAGGTGTTCAACAGTGCAAATATGACACTGGAAGAAGTAATAAGTATAATGGAAAGGGGATGCAGGGATGGTAAATCTATAGTAAGGCTTCATACAGGAGACCCTGCAATATATGGTGCTATACGTGAACAGATGGATGAGCTTGACAGGTTAGGTATAAAATATGAAGTGATTCCCGGAGTGAGTTCATTCTTCGCAGCGGCCGCAGCCTTAAAAAAAGAGCTTACTTTACCGGGCGTAAGCCAGACGGTAATACTCACTAGAATAGAAGGCAGAACCGGGGTTCCCGAAAAAGAAAGCATACAGTCACTGGCACAGCACAACGCTACTATGGTTATTTTCCTCAGTATCCATATGATTGATGATCTGGTAGAAAAGCTAAGATACGGATATACGGATAGTACCCCGGTTGCGGTGGTTTATAAAGCTTCGTGGCCGGATCAGATAATACTCAGGGGGACTCTTGACAATATTGTGGAAACTGTAAAGGAAAAAGGTATAAGAAAGACTGCCTTGATACTGGTGGGAGAATTCCTTGGAAATGATTATGAATTATCAAGGCTTTATGATAAAGCTTTCAGTCACGGATTCAGGAGTGTGAAGGAATGAAAATTGCAGTTGTAGCTATTACAAGGAATGGTGCAGAGCTGGCCCTGAGAATAGGGTATGATTTGAAAGCAGATATATATATAAAAAGCGAGTTTATTGAAAGGTATATTATCACCGGGGAAATGTTTTTCATTCATCCTGTGACTGCTGATTTTTCGGCTTTTGTAGGCAAAATTTTTAAATCCTATGACGGAATAGTCTTTGTTATGGCATGCGGTATAGTTGTCAGGACTATTGCCCCATTTATTAAGGACAAGGTTAATGACCCGGCGGTGGTAGTGGTGGATGAAAAGGGAAACCATGCAATAAGCCTGATTTCGGGACATATAGGTGGGGCCAATAAACTTGCCAGGGAAGTTGCCGCAATTACCAGAGGAGTTCCGGTAATAACCACTGCAACAGATATTAGTGGAGTAATGGCCTTTGATGTCCTTGCTGCGGAGAATAATTCCTGGATTGAAAATATACAGGATCTGAAGTTAATAAGTTCTGAACTGGTAAATGGCGGAAAGGTGCACTTTTTTACCGACAATATGCTAAGCGGGGAGTTCCCTCAAAACATAATATATGAGGGAAGTCAGGGAGCGCCTGGCAAGGTGTACCATAAAGCAGTTGTGCTTACAAATAACATAAAGTTTCCTGTCAAGGCTGAAACAGTGCTTATAATCCGGCCAAGAAACCTGATTCTGGGTATAGGCTGTAAAAAAGGAACAAGGAAAAGCAGTATTGAGAAGGCAGTAATTGATTTTCTGCAAAAGAATAACAAGAGCATTTTTTCTTTGAAGGAAGTAATTTCCATAGATTTGAAGAAAGAAGAAAAAGGCATAGTAGAATTCTGCATGGATAAAAACCTGAACTTCAGAACTATTTCGGCAGAGGTCATAAAAACTATAGAAAACAGGTTTGCAGGTTCTGAATTTGTTAAGAAAACGACAGGCGTGGGTAGTGTTGCGGAAGCCTGTGCAGTACTTGGCGGTGAAAACACAAAACTGATTTGCAGGAAAACTGTCTATAAAGGCATTACACTTGCGCTTGCAGAAGAGGAGAGGGTTTTTTATATATGAATATTCAAGTATGTGGAATCAATTTCAAGGCAGCACCTTTGGATATAAGGGAAAAACTTAGCTTTAACCTCGAAGAGCAAAAGAAAGCCCTGACAGGAATATATGGAATGGAAAATATTTGTGAATGTCTGATACTGTCAACCTGCAACAGAACAGAAATTTATACCTGCTTCGCTGGTGAAAGCCCAGACAGGGATTGCATAGAAGAGTTTATATGCAGTATCAAAGGACTTGATGTACATGACTTTAAAAAGTATTTTTACTATTATTGCGGTTTGAAAGCAGTAAGGCATATTTTTAAGGTTTCATGCGGGCTGGAATCCATGGTGCTCGGAGAGGATCAGATACTGGGACAGGTAAAATCAGCGTATAAGCTTGCTCTGGAGGAAGGTACAACATCAGTTGTACTTAATACACTCTTCAGGGATGTTATAACGGCTGCCAAAAAGGTTAAAACAAGGACCGGGTTGTCGAGAAATCCTGTTTCGGTAGCTTCTTTGGCAGTAAAGTATGCTTTTGAGCAATATGGAGGAAAGCCTGAGAACACAACAGCTCTTGTTATTGGATCGGGAGAAATTGGAACAATAGCTATAAAGAATCTGTTGTCATGGGGAACGGATAGGGTATTTATTGCCAGCCGTTCGCACAGCAGATTGTCATTAAATGCGAAATTCAATACCAAAGTCAGCCTGATTGCTTACCAAGACAGGTACTCCTTTATGGATAATGCAGATATTATCATAAGCTGTACTTCAAGCCCCCATTATACTGTGACCGCCGATATGCTGGAAAAATCACTGGCAGCATACAAGACAAGGGTATTTGTAGACCTTGCTGTTCCAAGGGATATAGATATTGCAATTAAGGGTATTGCCGGAGTGAAGTACTTTAATATAGACCAACTGAAAGAAGCGGCTGATGCCAATACCCGCAGAAAACTCTTGGAGTCAATGAAGGCGGAGAAAATGCTGGAAGAGTATGTTGCTGATTTTGAAAGATGGTATGAATTCAGAAATGTTCTTCCAACGGTAAGAAAGCTACATGAAGAAACCTACCGTATAGCTGCGGAAAAAATGGAGCGGACAATTTCCAGGCTGAAAACGGCAAGTGATGAGGATAAGGAAGCAGTAAGACAGTCCACGAGAAATATTGTTAACTTTATGATGGACAGGTTTGTATACAAGGTAAAGGACTACGGAACAAAAAAAGATATCAGGGCATATTTCAAATGCCTTAGTGAGGTGGCAAAGGAGTGTGAAAGGTAGAGAATGCCTAAAATATTTGTAATAGGTCTGGGGCCAGGTGACATGGAAGATATGACTCCCAGGGCAAAAAAAGCAATTGGAGAAGCTGATATTGTTGTAGGATATAGTACTTATATAGATTTAATAAAAGGGCATTTTCCCGTAAAACGGTTTGTAAAATCCCCTATGACCAGGGAGGTTGAAAGATGCAAACTGGTTATGGACCTGGCACTTGAGGGGTATACAGTTGCACTGGTTAGCAGCGGGGACAGTGGAATATACGGAATGGCAGGTATAATGCTAGAGGTGGTTAACAGTACAGGCCAACAAATACCAGTTGAAGTAATACCGGGCATTACTGCGGCAAGTGCAGCTGCATCAGTACTGGGAGCTCCAATTATACATGATTTTGCTGTGATTAGCCTTAGTGACCTGCTTACACCATGGACTCTTATTGCTCAAAGGATTGAATATGCTTCCCGTGCAGATTTCGTTATATGCTTTTATAACCCAAAAAGCAAAGGCAGAGACAAATATATTGGAATTGCACGTGATATTATGTTAAGGTATAAAAGCCCTGACACCCCGGTGGGTATAGTAAGAAATGCAACAAGGGAAGGACAGGCTCATGTAATAACAACCCTGGATAAAATGCTTGACCATGAGATTGATATGTTCACTGTAGTAATTATTGGGAACTCAAAAACCTATACTCAAAATGGAAGGATTATCACCCCAAGAGGATATGATTTGGGCTAAGAGCAGTTTTGAAAGCAAAAGAGTTTTATAGTATTGTTCAGATTAAAGCTTATTGCTGGAAGGTAAATTTTACCGGCCTATAAGGAATACATCTGAGGAAAGTGTTGCAAGGCGTACCCTAGAGAGGTTTCCCAGTGCAACATCTTTCAGACGCTATTGAAAATTACCCTGGAAGCAATTAAGCTTTTATCTGAAAAAAGCGTTAATCTGAAAATAAAAGTTTTATCTGAAATAAATGGATAGCTTTATTGCGTTATAAGGCTGAAAGTAAAAATAAGATTGGTGGCGGACAGATGGCTAATATTATGGTGATAGGCGGTACAGCAGATGCCAGGGAAATTATCGGCAGGCTTGCGAAAAATAAAAATAAAATTATTGCAACGGTTGCAACATACTTTGGAAGCAAGCTGCTTCAAGACAATGATGGAGTGGAAGTATTTGAGGGAAGGCTTACCAGCCATGATATGATGTCTGTTATTTCATCCAGCTGTATAAAATGCCTTGTTGACGCTTCCCACCCTTATGCGCTGGAGGTTTCGTTAAACGCAATAAATGCAGCCAGACAGGCTGGTATACCCTATTTGAGATATGAGAGGAAGAAATCCTATTTGGACGGCTATAATAACATAGTTTATGCTGCTGATTTTGAACAAGCTGCTTATAAAGCCAATGACTACCAAGGCAACATTTTCCTTGCTATAGGCAGCAGGAATCTAAAAGTGTTTTTATCGATAATTGATAAATATGAAAGAAGGGTCTTTGCCAGAGTGCTGCCTGACAGCAGTATAATAAGACAATGTGAAGCAGCAGGACTGAATGCTGATAATATAATCGCAATGAAAGGACCTTTTTCCGAGGAAATTAATATTGCCATGCTAAAACACTGCTGCGCATCGGTGCTTGTGACAAAAGACAGCGGTGATATTGGCGGCACACCAGAGAAGGTAAGCGCATGCCATAAGCTTGGCATTCCGGTTATACTGGTAGAGAGGCCTGAGGTTGATTACGGGACAAAAGTCAGCAGTATTGAGCAAGTTGAGTACTGGGTACAAAACTATGTGAAGGGTGATGGATAAAATGGCAGTTTTTCCTTTGTTTATAGATTTGAGTGGTAAAAAATGTGTTGTTGTTGGTGGGGGAAATGTTGCAGAAAGGAAAATAGAAACCCTGCTCAGGTTTAACAGCAGAGTCATTGTAATAAGCCCTGAAACCAGTAAAAGGATTAATGAGCTGGATATGGAGGGCAGGGTGAGTGTAATTAAGGATGTGTATACCAAAGAGTACCTGGATGGGGCTTTCCTTGTCATCGCTGCAACTTCAGACCGTGTTTTGAACGACAGGATACATTATGATTGTACTGAGCGCAATATTTTTGTGAATGTAGCGGATAATCCAGAAAAATGCACATTCGTTTTCCCGTCTGTAGTAAAAAGAGGCAATTTGGTGATAGGGATCTCGACTTCGGGAGGATATCCCCTTCTTTCTAAAAAAGTAAGGGAGGAGATAGAACAAATATTACCACAGAACTTTCAAGATATTGTTGAAGCTTTGGAAGAAATCAGGGAAAAGGCTTTAGAAAAAATTGATGATCCGGAAAGAAGGAAAGAGTTCTTAAAAAGCGTATTGGACAGGTTATGGAGGTTTGAAAATGAAGAAGCTGATTAAGGTAGGCAGCCGAAAAAGCGCACTGGCCTTAGCACAGAGCAGGTGGGTGATAAGCAGGGTACAGAGTAAGTTCCCAGACATAGAGTTTGAAATAGTGGGAATACAGACCAGAGGAGATATTATACTGGATAAAAGACTTGACAAAATCGGAGGAAAGGGATTATTTATCAAGGAACTGGAGAATGCCCTTCTGGACGGAACAATAGATATTGCTGTACACAGTGCCAAGGACATGCCTGCCAAACTGCCCGAAGGACTGGTTATTCCAATAGTCTCTTGCAGGGAAGATCCCAGGGATGTACTGGTTACTGCTGACGGAAGGAAGTTGGATCAACTGGAAAGTGGAGCTGTAATTGGAACCAGTAGCGCCCGCCGGGAGGTACAGATATTGGAGAAGAGGCCGGATATTTACATAAAAACCCTGAGGGGAAATATCAATACAAGGCTGGAAAAAGCCTTAAACAATAAGGGTTATGATGCTATAATGCTTGCAGCAGCTGGATTAAAAAGGCTTGGCCTAGAGGAGAAATGCGTAGAATATTTTGCTGTTGATGATATAATTCCTGCGGTAGGACAGGGCATACTGGCGATTGAAACCCGTGTGGACGAGGATATTGAATTTTTAATGGAGAGTGTGCATTGTGAGAAGGCAGCCATACAATTAAGTGCTGAAAGGGCATTTTTGAAAAAACTGAATGGGGGATGTACCACCCCAATGGCTGCCCATGCGATAATAGAAGGGGAGAGCATAAAGATTTATGGTATGCTGGCAACTGATGATAAAACCTTTTCATGCAGGGATATGGTTAAGGGGAATAAATCAAAAGCTGTACAGCTTGGTGAGCAGCTTGCCGTAAGGCTGTCAGAAAAGCTGGAAAAGCGTAGTGGTACCGAACAGAAGAAATCTGATGGATAAAGGCTTTAGGTCAGTTATTAAGGAGGAAAAAGAAGAATGTCTAAAGGTAAGGTATATATAATGGGGGTTGGCCCGGGAGACTATAAGCTGATTACGCTAAAGGCTTTGGAATGTTTACAGAAGAGCGATGTCATAGTATATGATAGGCTTATAAGCAGCAGGATACTTGATTATGCCAAAAAGGATGCTGAGCTTGTATATGTAGGTAAAATGCCTGACTGTCATACTGTACAGCAGGAATCAATAAACAGGATACTTGTGGAAAAAGCGCTGGAAGGAAAAACAGTCGCAAGGGTGAAGGGAGGAGATCCTTTCGTCTTTGGAAGGGGAGGGGAGGAAGCAGAAACCCTCTATAAAAACGGTATAGAATTTGAGATAATACCTGGGGTAACTGCTGCTGTCGCAGTACCGGCTTACGCCGGAATACCAGTGACCCATAGGGATTTCTGCTCATCGCTGCATATTATAACAGGGCATGAAAGGCCGTATAAGAACCAAAGCTCATTGGATTACGAAGTATTGGCGAGGCTGAAAGGAACATTGGTTTTTCTCATGGGAGTAAAAAACCTTGAAATTATATGCAACAATCTGGTTAAATATGGAAAAGACGGCTCTGTTCCGGCTGCAGTCATTGAAAGGGGTACAACCGGGGCTCAAAAAGTGGTTATAGGAACCCTGGATAGTATAGCCGGTAAGGTCAGGGAAGCTGGTATTGGGTCACCTGCTGTTATGGTTATAGGTGAGGTAGTAAACATGGGGGAAAAGCTCAAGTGGTTTCCTGCCGGAAAGCTGGCAGGGAAAAAAATTGTTGTAACTAGAGCGAGGGAGCAAGCCAGTGTGTTGGTGAAAAGGATTGAGGAACTTGGGGGGCAGGCAGTGGAGCTCCCTGCCATAAGAATTGAAGAGCCGGATAACTATACCCGTTTTGATGAAGTTTTGGGCTGCCTTCAAAGCTTCCAGTGGGTTGTATTTACCAGTGTAAATGGCGTAAAGTCTTTCTTCGGCAGAATGAGGTTCAGGTCTATTGATATAAGGAATCTTGCAGGACTGAAAATCTGTGCAGTCGGAGAGCCAACCAAGGAGGAGTTGAACAGAATGGGTATTACTGTGGACTTTGTGCCGGAAAAGTACACTACAGACTGCTTGCTGGAAGGGCTGCAAAAACTGGTGGAGCCTGGGCAAAGAGTCCTGCTGGCAAGAGCTGATATTGCAAACCCCATGCTTGCGGAAGGCTTGAAAAAGAACGGAATTGGAGTGGAAGACATTGTGGTTTACAAGACCGTACCTGATTTCTCAAACAGGGAAGAAGCCATTGAATTACTTAATAAGGGCGAAGTTGACATAATTACATTTACAAGTTCTTCGACAGCCAGAAATTTCTTGTCAACGGTTGGAGAAGACAGAATAAAATCGCTATCCGGAGTAAAAGTAGTTTGTATAGGGCCAGTTACGGCAAAGACAGCGGAGGAGCTTGGAATTGAGGTAACGGCGGTAGCCGATGTATATACAATAGACGGGCTTGTTGAAAAGATGGTTGAAGTATGCAAATTAGATTAACCTGTTATGTCAGTAATAGGATTCAATTGGCACAACAGGTTGAATAAATACTTGTATATGCAAATTAAGAATGAGGCATTAGAACAAAAGGAGGGAGAAGGAGAATGGAAATAGCTAGAAGGCCTAGGAGGCTAAGGTCAAGTGAAGGGATAAGGAGGCTGGTAAGAGAGACAAGTGTTTCTGTTGATGATTTTATTTACCCGCTTTTTGTTGTGGAAGGCGGAGGCATAAAAAGGGAGATACCGTCAATGCCCGGCGTTTTCCATTTTTCTATGGACTGTCTTCTAAAAGAGCTTGAAGAAGTACAAAGGCTCGGCATACCGGGAGTGATGCTTTTTGGTGTTCCTGATAAAAAGGATGAGAGAGGAACAGGGGCATATAGTGAAGATGGAATAATACAAAGGGCTTTAAGGGAATCAAAGAAGAGATATCCGGATCTGCTTTTTGCGGCTGATGTATGTTTATGTGAATATACCAGCCATGGACACTGTGGTATGGTGGAAGAAGGAAGGGTACTGAACGATTGTTCGGTGGAACTCCTTGCGCAGACGGCTTTAAGTTATGCGCAAGCGGGAGCGGATATTATTGCGCCTTCAGACATGATGGATGGAAGAGTTGGAGCAATAAGGAGCATTTTGGAAAGGAACGGTTTGGATGAAAAGATTATTATGTCCTATAGTGCTAAGTATTCGTCTGCTTTCTACGGGCCTTTCAGGGATGCGGCAAACTCGGCTCCGGCCTTTGGCGACAGAAGGACGTACCAAATGGATTATTCCAATGCAAGGGAAGCACTAAGAGAGGTTGAACTTGATTTGGAAGAAGGAGCGGATATTGTCATGGTCAAGCCTGCTCTTGCATATCTGGATGTTATTAATGAAGTAAGCAGGAGGTTTGATGTTCCTGTAGCTGCTTATAACGTGAGTGGAGAGTATTCCATGGTAAAAGCGGCATCCAAAAACGGCTGGATAAATGAAAAAGCGGTGGTGCTTGAATTGGTAACAGCTATGAAGCGTGCGGGGGCGAAAATAATTATCAGTTACTTTGCTAAAGATGTTGCGGAATGGATTATGGCAGGTGATATATAAGTGGGGGAGAATAGAATGGATTATAAAAAGTCAGTAGAGCTGTTTAATAGGTCAAAACAACTCATGCCTGGAGGGGTAAACAGCCCGGTCAGGGCTTATGGAGCAGTTGGCATGAATCCTCCTTTTATAAGCAAAGCCAAAGGTTCCAGGGTGACTGATGTTGACGGCAATGAGTATATAGACTATGTAGGTTCATGGGGGCCTATGATACTGGGGCATGCAAGGGAAGAGGTTGTCGAAGCTGTGAATAGGGCTGCTTCAAAAGGTACGAGTTATGGTGCTCCTACCCCTGAGGAGCTTGAGCTTGCGGAATTGGTATGCGAAGCTTTACCATCAATAGATATGGTGAGAATGGTTAGCTCAGGTACTGAAGCGGTTATGAGCGCCATAAGGCTGGCAAGAGGATATACGGGAAGGGACAGGATATTAAAATTTGAAGGTTGCTATCACGGACACTCAGACGGGCTGCTGGTAAAAGCAGGCTCCGGGGCTCTTACCACAGGTGTGCCTGATAGTGCAGGTGTTCCGGTGGACTATGCGAAGAATACCTTAACAGCATCCTATAATGATTGCAGTCAGCTTGAAAGGATTTTCAGTGAAACAGCTAACGAACTGGCAGCAGTTATTGTTGAACCGGTGGCTGGAAATATGGGAGTGGTACTACCTGATGCGGAATTTCTCAGGTTGATGAAGAAATTGACAGAGAAGTATGGAGTATTGCTCATATTTGATGAAGTAATAACCGGTTTCAGGATTTCGTATTCCGGAGCACAGGGGTTTTATGGTATTGAGCCTGATATTACGGTGCTGGGGAAGATAATTGGAGGAGGAATGCCTGTAGGAGCATTTGGAGGCAGAGAGGATATTATGAGTAGAATTTCTCCTTTAGGGCCTGTATATCAGGCAGGGACACTTTCCGGCAACCCTGTTGCCATGGCGGCAGGCGCGGCAACATTGAAAATCCTGAGGGATAATCCTTCTATTTACAGTGAGCTGGACAGAAAGGGCATGGAACTTGAAAAAGCCTTTAAGTCTATTTCGCTCAAATATGGAATACCTGCTGCTGTAAACCGGATCGGTTCTATGATGAGTTTGTTCTTTACAGACGGAAAAGTGGACAGCTTCCGGGAAGCCGCACGTTCAGATAAAGACAGGTTTGTAAAGTACTTTACAAGTATGCTTGAGGATGGAATATATGCTGCACCGTCGCCGTTTGAGGCAATGTTTGTTTCTGATGCCCACACTGACGAGGATATAAGAATGACAATAAAAGCTGTTGACAATGCATTTTCAGGCTTATAGAGCTTCTGAATACTTGATGACGAAAGGAAATCTAATATGGATGGAGTATTGATTTTAGCCCATGGGAGCAAAAAGAAAGAAACTGAAGAAACTTTGAATTCAATTGTAAACAAGGTAAAGGATAAAACCGGTTTAGAATTTGTAGTTCCGGCTTATCTGCAGTTTTCGGAACAGAATCTTCTGAAGGGGATTGAAGAACTGGTAGATAACGGAGTTAACAATATCAAAATTATACCGATGTTTTTATTTGATGGCATACATGTCACTCAGGACATTCCGGAAGAACTAGACCGGGTAATGTCACTATACCCGGGGGTTAGCATTAAAATGAGCAGCTACCTGGGGAATGATGACCGTATAGCAGACATTATTATTGACAGGATTAATTCATTATAGGAGATGAGGGATATTAACATTCCAAGAGTTTTGATAGCAGGAACCAACAGTGGATGTGGCAAGACAACTATAGCAACTGGGATAATGGCGGCATTGGTAAAGAGGGGATGCAAGGTTCAGCCTTTCAAGGTTGGCCCCGACTATATAGATCCTATGTTTCACAGCTTTATTACCGCAAAGTATTCCAGAAACCTTGATACATGGATGCTGGATGAGGATACTGTGCGTTACCTTTTTGAAAGAAGTGCAAAAGATGCAGACATTGCAGTAATAGAGGGCGTTATGGGTATGTATGACGGTTTTGGAGGCGATGATGAGACAGGGAGCACTGCCCACCTATCGAAAGTTGTCAAAAGCCCTGTAGTACTGGTTGTTGACGGTGAAGGGATGTCTTTAAGCATAGCGGCTTTAATACAAGGGTTTGTAGATTTTGACAGGAATGTGGATATCAAAGGTGTAATAATAAACAACATTAACAGCGAAGCACACTACCAACTGCTTAAGGATATAATTGAAGGAAACATCGAAGTCAGGGCCCTTGGGTATTTGCCGAAGATTTCCGGTTATAGCCTTGAGAGCAGGCATCTGGGATTGGTGCCCAGTGATGAGGTGGAAGGCTTGAGAAAAAAAATCAGCTTACTGGTGGAGCAGATAGAAAAAACGGTTGAACTTGATACTTTGCTTAAAATGGCCGGAGAATCTGATGAACTGCTGTTGACAGGCAGCCAGCTGAAAGGTTTCTGTCAGGGAAACGGTCATCTTGATTATTCTTCTTCCGGGCAGTCACGGGTTAAAATCGGTGTAGCGAAGGACAAGGCTTTCAACTTTTATTACCGTGACAATCTGGAACTTTTGGAGATGCTTGGGGCAGAGCTTGTTTTTTTTAGTCCTGTTAACGATAACAACCTGCCCAAGGACATAGACGGCATTTACATAGGCGGGGGTTACCCGGAAGTCTGGGCAAAGGAGCTTGAAAAGAATACCTCCATGAAAAGCGATATCAGGGAAGCCATCATGCAGGGAATACCTGCTTACGCTGAATGCGGCGGCCTTATATATATGTCTGAAAGCATAAGAGATATTGAGGGCAATGTATTTAATATGGTGGGAGTAATCCCGGGAAAAAGTGAAATGTCCTCATCCCTGAAAAGGTTTGGCTATGTTGATATAGAAGTAAACCAAGACAATGTCCTGGCCAGGAAAGGTTTTAAAGTAAGGGGGCATGAATTCCATTACTCTTTGACAGAAGTCAGCCCGGATGTACCTGCATGCTACACAGTGTCAAAACAGAAACGGGATGGAAAAACAAGCTCATGGATGTGCGGATTCAAAAGCTACAATCTTCTGGCAGGGTATCCTCATATCCATTTCTGGGCTAATACTGATTTTGCCCGGGAATTTGTAAACAATTGCAGGAAGTGGAAGGTTAAAAGAGCCGGAGTTTGATGATACATACAGGCTCATTAAGTTCACAAATATAAGTTGGTTCATTAAGTTTAATAATACAGGAGAATTGAAACATGAATTGTAATATAAAAGCAAGAAGCATAATGATTCAAGGTACTGCCTCATCAGTGGGCAAAAGTCTAATAGCTGCAGGATTGTGCAGGATTTTTAAGCAGGACGGATATAGTGTGGCTCCTTTTAAATCGCAAAATATGGCTCTCAACTCATTTATAACCCGCAAAGGAAAGGAAATGGGAAGGGCTCAGGTGGTGCAGGCGGAAGCAGCAGGAATTGAACCTGATGTATGCATGAATCCAATTCTTTTAAAGCCTACCACCGATAAAAAGGCACAGGTTATTATTAACGGTGAGGTATACGGAAATATGTCTGCGGCGGAGTACCACAATTTTAAACCAAAGCTTGCGGATATGGTTGGAGAAACATACAAAAAACTGGCAGAAAAATATGACATAATTGTGATAGAAGGTGCAGGGAGCCCTGCTGAAATTAACCTTAGGGAAAAAGATTTAGTGAATATGGGGATGGCAGAAATCGCAGATGCACCTGTGCTGCTTGTGGGAGATATCGACAAGGGAGGAGTGTTTGCTTCCCTTGTCGGCACCATGGTGCTGCTGACAGAAGAGGAGAAAGCCAGGGTAAAGGGCGTCATTATCAATAAGTTCAGAGGAGACATCGAAATACTGAAGCCGGGAATAAAGATGCTGGAGGATATAATAAGAGTTCCCGTACTTGGGGTTTTACCCTATACAAAGTTGAATATAGAAGATGAAGACAGCCTTGCCGAGAGGTTTGTTTCAAATAAGAATGAAAAAACGAAGGATATAAAAATAACTGTCGTAAAGCTGCCCCACATATCCAACTTTACTGACTTCAATGCTCTGGAAAACATGGAGGGAGTAACAGTTTGTTATGCTGATAAGCTGTCAGATTTGAATAACTCCGATATGATAATACTGCCAGGTTCTAAGAATACTATTGAAGATTTGATATATTTAAGACAAACCGGTCTGGAGGGTGAGATTGCAAGGCTGCACCGGGAAGGAACAGTTGTTTTCGGTATATGCGGAGGCTACCAGATGCTTGGGAAACAACTAGAAGACCCATACCAAACTGAAAGCGCATTTGTGAAAGTTGATGGAATGGGGTTGATAAATACCAGAACTGTGTTCCATCAAAGAAAGGTTACTACGCAGGTAGAAGCTGTCATCACAAAGGACTCTGGTGTGCTTAAAGGCCTTAAAGGTACTGTTGTAAAAGGATATGAAATACATATGGGTGTAACCGAACATATGGAGGGATGTGTGCCATTCCTTCAGGTAAACAAAATTCTTGGCAGGAATGAGTCAAAAGTTGACGGGGTAAGTAATACCAATGCCAGCGTTTTAGGGACATATATCCATGGCATATTTGATAACCTTGATTTCACCGTAGGTTTAATTAATAATCTGAGGAAGAAAAGGGGACTGAATGAAGTAAACCAGGAGTATATTGAGTTCAGGAAACTTAAGGAAAGGGAATATGACAGGCTTGCAGAAATTTTGAGGCAAAACCTTGATATGAAAGCTGTATATAAAATAATCGGAGAAAATGGCTGGGGGGAAAAATATTGACATTATACCTGCTGCTGGATGTGGCAGCCGCATATATACTAGACCTTATACTGGGGGATCCTTACTGGCTTCCACACCCTGTGAGGTTTATAGGATGGCTAATAAAAAGAACCGAAAAGGTTCTTAGAAAGCGGGCGACAGGAAGCACAAAAGAAAAGGTCGCAGGCTTTATTCTGGCTTTGTTTGTTGTGTCGCTGACTTTCTTTATAGTTTTTATTATACTAAAGGCTGCCTATGCAATCAGTGTGTGGTTGTTCCATATAGTTAACGTTTATTTCATATATTCTTCCCTTGCGGCGAAATGCCTGGGAAATGAAGCGTTAAAAGTGTTTGATGCTGTTAAGGACGGCGATATAAGCCAGTCAAGAAAAAGGCTGGCTATGCTTGTTGGCAGGGAAACTGAATGTTTAGGCCGGGAGGACATTATCAGGGGAGTGGTAGAGACCACGGCAGAAAACACGGTTGATGGAATTATTTCACCCTTGTTTTATGCTATTGTGGGTTCTTTTTTTGGGATGGGAGCACCTGTTGCATATGCATTTAAAGCAGTTAGCACACTTGATTCCATGGTAGGCTACAAAAACGACAGATACATAAATATGGGTATGGTATCAGCAAAGCTAGATGATGCGGTTAATTTTATCACAGCCAGGATTACAGGAGTATTAATACCTTTTGCTGCTTTGCTGTGCGGCATGAGCTTTAGAAAGAGTTTTTCAATAATGCTGAGGGACAGAAGAAATCATAAGAGTCCCAACTGTGCGTATCCGGAGGCTGCAGTGGCAGGAGCCCTTGGAATAAGGATAGGAGGCAATAATATTTACTTTGGCAGGGTGGTTGAGAAACCAACTATCGGCGATCCAGACAGGGAATTGGAAGCTGAGGATATCAGCAGGACAGTAAAACTGATGTATGTTACTTCTTTTCTTGCATTGATGGCTGGTATGGTATTTTCGGTAATCCTTCTGGCAATTTAGCTAACATATGTGCATGTTTATTAACGGAAGAAACCTAGTTATTGAAAAATGATAAAACGGACAAAAATAGTTAAGGATGAGATGTATATGATGAAAGAGACTAAGAAACATATTCATGGGGGGAATATTTACAAGGCGTCTGAACAATATGGTTTAGACATGAATAATATTCTTGATTACAGTGCCAATATCAATCCGCTGGGTATGCCTCAAATGCTGAGGGACATTTTAATATCCGGTATTGATAATCTAGCCAATTATCCGGATATTGAGTGTACACAGCTTGTGAACAGCATATCGGAATACCTGGCTGTTGACAAAAGCCGTATAGTGGTAGGAAATGGCGCTGTTGAAATAATTTTTTTAATGTTTGAAGTTCTAAGGCCTAAAATGGTATATATGCCTGCGCCGACTTTTGCAGAATATGCAAGGGCTGCGGAAAAGTACGGAGTTGAAGTTAGGTTTTATGAATTAAAAGAGAAGGATGAATTCAGGCTTGACATGGATGATTTTATGTTTCAAATGCCGCAGGAAGCAGGCTGTATATTTTTATGCAACCCCAACAACCCGACTTCCACCCTGTATGAAAAGCATGACTTAATAAAACTGTGCAGCTTCTGTCGGGAAAGGGGTGTTCTTTTGGCAATTGATGAAGCGTTTATTGAGCTTACAGTTAAGGGGAACCAAAACTCAATGGTTGAGTTTTTGGAAGAATACAATAACCTTTTTGTGATAAGGGCATTCACCAAGGTTTTTTCAATACCGGGGCTTAGGCTCGGATATGGACTTGGCAGCAGGGAGGTCATAAGGCAATTGTGGGATGCAAAGCTTCCCTGGTCGGTTAACGCCCTTGCCTGTAGCGCTGGCAGAGCCCTTTCATGTGGACAGGACTATATGGACAGGACAGCAAGGTGGCTTGAAGAAGAAAAATGTTTTATGTATAATGCTTTAAAGAGGATTCCTTTTTTAAAAGCATTTAAACCGCAGTCGAATTTTATTTTAGTAAAAATACTGTCTGAAAATCTTACATCTTATAAATTAAGAGATATAATGGCTTCAGAAGGTATACTAATAAGGGATGCGAGTAACTTTACATATTTAAACAGCAGCTTTTTCAGGATAGCGGTAAAAGACAGGAAAAGCAACGAAAAACTTTTAACAACACTGGACAGGGTTCTTAAGGAGTATATGTCCAAACAAAAGGGAGGAAAATTGTTTGAGTAAATTGGTTTTGGTAACAGGTGGGGCCAGAAGCGGTAAAAGCACGTTTGCAGAGGAAATGGCAAAGAAGGTAGGAAACAATATTTTATATGTGGCAACATCTATACCATTTGATGATGAAATGAAACTGAGAATAAAGAAGCACAGGGAACACAGGCCTTCCAGCTGGGAGACCGTTGAGGCTTACAAAGATATGGATATCCACCTGGAAGACAAGATAAAAGGAAAAGATGGTGTTATTCTGGACTGCCTTACTATCATGATTACCAATATTATGCTGGAAAGATACGAAGACTGGGATAATATAAGCGCAGAAGAGGCAGATGAAGTGGAAAAGCATGTCAAGAGTGAGATAGATAAGCTTCTGGGTGTTATTAAAAAATGCACTATTCCTTTCATCGCTGTAACTAATGAGACAGGCATGGGGGTTGTACCTTGGAATAAAGTAGGCAGGGCTTTCAGGGACATTGCCGGGCGTACAAACCAGATAATGGCAAGGGCTGCTCAAGAGGTTTACTTATGTATTTCAGGCATACCTGTCAGGATAAAATAGCTGCAAATTAAGTTATGGAGGTAGTAATGAGGTTACTAAAACGGTTCTTGCTGATGATACAATTCCTGACATCCATTCCTTTGAATATTAATCTGGAGGCTGATGCGGAGGATTATGGAAAGGGACTTGTTTTTGCACCTTTGGTAGGTTTGCTGATTGGAGGGATTCTGGCCGGCTGTTGTTACATTTTTGCATTAGTATTTCCAAGATTAGTCTCAGCGGTTTTTACCATTGTTGTATATATTATCCTGACTGGCGGACTACACCTGGACGGGCTGGGAGACACGTTTGACGGAATTTTTTCTAACCGGCCCAAGGAAAGGATACTGGACATTCTCCGCGACAGCAGGGTGGGCACTAATGCTGTACTGGCAATTGTAAGTCTGCTGATGGTTAACACAGCAATGCTTTCTGCAATTGACAAGCATTATATTTTTAGCGTACTCATACTTATGCCCTCAGCAGGAAGAATAGGGTCGCTTGTGGGCTCGGGTGTATCTACATATGCACGGAGTGGGGAAGGCCTGGGAAAATCATTTATTGATTATTGTGGTACTGGTGAAATCATAGCAGGCATGGCTATTTCCCTGCCTGTATTTTATGCATTTTTTGGAGTCCCGGGGCTTGCAGGTGGAGTATTTTCTTTAGTAACGGCTTATTTACTTGTAAAGCTGTTCAGTAAGAAAATCGGTGGTGCAACAGGTGATATTTTAGGGGCGGTTTGCGAATTGAACCAGACTTTATTCCTAATGTTTGCCTATATGATGATATACTTTTTGAAATAATAAAGAAATAGCGGGGAGAGTTATGCAGCAACTGATATTTATACGCCATGGAGAAACCGACAGCAGTAAAAGAGGAACCTATTGCGGCTGGACGGATATAGGGCTTAACAAAAAGGGTATAAACCAGGCATACAGGATTGCTGATAAATTAAAAAATGAACAGATATGCCAAGTGTTTTCCAGTCCTTTGAGGAGAACTGTACAGACTGCGGAGATAATAAAGGACTCCCTTAGTCTTACAGTTAGTTATGTGGACAGTCTTAAGGAACGTAATTTCGGAGAGTGGGATGATTTGTCCTATGAGGAGATCCGTGAAAAGTATCCACAGGAGTTAGCACAGTGGGATAAGGATTGGATAAACTACAGGATAAAGAATGGCGAAAGCGCAATTGAAGCCCATCTCAGAGTAACTGCTTTTATTGACAGGCTAATAGAAAAAAATAATAATGGGACTTTTCTTTTTGTTACTCATTTAGGCTGTATAAGATCGCTACTTGCACATTTGCTGGGAATGGGAATTGAAGGGACATGGAGGTTCAGGGTGCAAAACGGAAGCATTACCAGAGTTTTGGTTAATGATGAAAAATTCGCATATTTAACCTGCCTGAATGCTTTTTAGAGTGGTAAAACAAGTAATAGTGGAATGTGAAGAATATGCACACAGTATTCTACTGCCAATTAATCGATATAGTTTAGAATTGTATCGATTACGCTTTGGAACGGGGGAAAAATAATGAAAAGAATTTCAACAAAGCATATAGTATTGAATGGCCTTATGATTGCGCTTGTTTTTCTGGCGACATATTTCACACGTATACCTACACCCCTCCCGGGAGGTTACTTTAACCTTGGTGATACAGTAATTATTATTACCGCGCTAGTTTTAGGAAGAACAAGCGGGTTTTTGGCAGGCGCATTGGGTTCATTCATGGCAGACATTGCATTTGGTGGCTTTCTTTTTGCCCCGGTAACGTTTATTGTCAAAGGGGTCGAGGGGTTTGTGGTTGGTGTGGTTGCCCAATCCGGTGCAAGTGACATAAACAATACAGCAAAAAGGGTTGTAGCGGTTATAATAGGGACGGTTATAATGGTAGGAGGCTACTTCTTTGCGGAAGCATATATTCTTGGTTTGTTTGATAAAGCGTTTGGAGTGGCCGCTGCAGTAGTAGAGCTTGTTCCGAACCTAATACAGGGAGGATTGAGTGCTGTTTTAGGATTTATTCTTTCCGAGCTGCTTATTAAAGTGAATATAAAAAATGGGCTCTATTAGATGAAAATGTAGTTTAATTGCCCCATAAAAGTACCCACAGCTCTTTCGAATGTGGGCACTTTTAACTGCATAGTTTAACTAGTGCAGGAAATAGTCCTTGCATCACACCCATCCATCTGTACTTCCCGTTTGAGCAGTCATAATCATCGCTTTTACCAAGCACCCCTCCAAAAAAGCCAGACATTCAAACTCCATAAAACATGCAGCATTTTCATCAAACATGATCTGTATTTAGCAAGGAAACTCATCATCTGCATCATAATAAACAATTTGTAGTGGGATTTTCGGCAATACTTTAAGAAACCATGTGTAGCAACCTGATTTCTTCTTGTCGCAAAAAATCCCACCTAATTTGCACATGGTTTCGCTGAATATTTCATAATTATTATTGAATGCCTTACCAAGGGGATTGGTCATCCACTTTAAATCTGTGCTGGTTAAAACTGTGCCGGCAAAATAAGTAATCGGCACATAGCCGCCACTCATATGTTACTCCTTTTATAATGCAATAAGATGCTTTATACATAATATTAACACTTTATTCGATAATATTAACACTTTATTCGAGACTAATCAAAATTAGTTTCCTTTCAGGCTTTATTTTCTCTAAGTTCCGTACACTTTTCATGACAGTTTGCCCACTGGAAGTGTTTATTGAAATATTTTGCTGGTTACAATAGAATTGTAGGTAATAAGTAAAGCCTAAAATTAAAAAGAAAGTGGTGTTCCTATGAAACTGACTATACTTGGAAATGAAGGCCCTTTTCCCTCAGCAGGTGGTGCTTGCTCTGGATACTTGATAAGAGAAGGCAGCAGGAATATTCTGCTTGATTGCGGGAATGGTGTTTTAAGTAACCTGCAAAGATTTATAAGTTATGAAGAGCTTGATGCTATTGTATTAACTCATCTGCACAGTGACCATATGTCCGATATGATGGTTCTCAAATATGCCCTGCAAATCAAGAAAAACAGGGGACTGACCGAAAAAATAATTGATGTGTATGCACCAGATGAACCCCGGGAGGAATATAACAGGCTTGATGTAAAGGAAGCATATAACCTAAAAACTATAACCGAGGATTTAGTTTTAACTTTTGGCAATCTAAAGCTTAACTTCTGTGAAGTCAAGCATCCGGTAAAGTGTTTTGCTGTTTCTGCGGAAAACGGCAGAAAACGATTCGTTTTTTCCGGAGATACATCATGGAATGAAAGAATTATTGGTTTTTCCAGAGAAGCAGATCTGTTAATGCTTGATGCAGGCTTGCTTACAAGGGATAAAACCTCTGATGATGTTCCCCATCTTACTGCAAAGGAATGTGGAATTGTGGCAAAGGAAGCAGAAGCTAAAAGGCTTCTTTTGACACATTTTTGGCCTGAATATGACCGGATGGAATTGATTAAAGAGGCGAAAGAAAAATTTTACAGTGTAGAGGCTTCAGAACTGCTTGAAACATATGAAATATGATATATGTTTGTTTAGTAATAAGTTCACCAATATACTAAATTTGAAACTAAATCAGAACTAAATATTTACATAATAATAAATAAAAAATTTATAAAATAATCAACTTTTGGGGGAGTTGCAGTCTGTAAAGTTGATGGGTTGAAAAGATTGATGGATTATATATGCCAGAACGGAATTAATAATGGACATGTATCAACCAGAACTTTATTCCCTTGTCGCTCCAGCCAAGATCCCAGGGTACCCTGTTCCTATCGGCATTATGGCAGTTAACAAGGCTGTAGCCCTTTGAATCGGCATCGATTACCACAGATACATGCACTATTTTCCCTTTCTTTTCATATGCAACGATATCTCCCGGGAGCAGCTTATAGGAAGCTTTGAACACTTTATTGTATGTGCCGTATGCAATCAGGGAAGCCCTGCCGCTGTACAACAGGTAGCTTTTAAAGGCGTTGGCGTTAAGCCAGGCCATACTTCCATCTTTTTGATAGTTCCAGGTATAATTCTTTTTGAATTTGCCTCCCTCATAAAGTACTTGGGAGGCGAAATTTGTGCAGTCCCCTCCCATATAATTATAATTTTTATATTTTTTATTATACTTAAAAGCATAGCTCTCTTCTGCATTGGTGCCGCAGTACTTATCTGCATATTCAATTGCGTCTTTTCTACGCTGGTTTATTTTAGAAAAGTCCCTGGGCTTACCGGATATTATATATTCTGTTATCTCGGGGTTTTTTATATTATCCGGATTCAGTGAGTCTGCAAACGGATCAGTATACCATTCCCTGGTTATAACCCATCTGTTTTCATCACCTGACATATCCATTGAATGGTATGAGCCTATTTTAAAAGAGTTTATTACTCCAGGCTCATTTTTGTATTCATATGAATACCTTGTAAAGGCAGAAAAGTTAATTTTTAAACCACCGTCATATTTACTTATACGCCTTACAATGATATTTGATTTTACTTCAACAAACTTTATACCCTGCTTCTCAGCCCAGCTATGCAGGTATTTTACTTTTTTAACCTGATGCTCATATGCCCATAGACCAAGCCTGGTATTTCTATCATAAAAAGACTCAAGAGTACTTAAATTGTTGCTCAGTATTGCCTTATTGCGTTTTTCAAACATATCTTCAATAACTTCTTCGATCTTTTTCTCATAACTGCTGAAAACACTTAAAATTTTTGAACTTGAAAAGTATGTTAAAGTGGCTGAAATAAGGTAGGCTGCGATAATAGCAGCAATTAAAACAGTATGTTTTTTTCCAGCATTTATTATTAAGAACATGTTATCCCCTTTAAAGAATTTGCTACTAATATTAATATTCATAAGACAATATGAATATTAAATAAAAAAGACTTCTTTTCAGGGGCGTAACTGGCCTAATTTATGCCTTATTTCCTCATAAACAGTAAAAGTATAAAAAAGCAGCACCATTGACAGCAGTGATACAGTAACTACAAATATATAATAAGCAGGGCTGTATGATATATGTCCATATGTTGACTGTAAGGCTATTTTAAAAGGGTTATCTATTGCGAAGTAAACAAATAATGGTATATATATAATAAAAATAGCAAGAACCAGTTTCCAGTAAGCTTTTGCCCCGGCTCTCGCTCCTTTTTTCAGTGCTTCAATTGTGTTTATATCATCAATGAAAATTGCCGGATACCATAATAGCACAAAGGGAAGAGCAAAAAGCATTAGCAGGAAAATAATAGCCATAAAAATGGTTGAAATCACAGATACCGACTGCATTGGATCACCAGCGGAGCTTACAACAAAGATTATAGTAATAGGAATCATAATAATACTTATTGCAATTGTAACTCCAATATAGAATGCCATTTGTAAAAGTGCTGCGACCAGAACTCTTACAAAAAACTTTTTAATTCCGGGCAGAAATCCATGCAGGGAACTTTTCCCATGGACAACTGCCTCTGAAAGCATGTGCCCGTAACCTGCGAAGAACAAAAGACCTACCGCGCATAATAATAAATACCCAAGGCCTATTTTACAGAACATAAGCAATATATCAAGAGGATTTTCCCCAACCGGATACATAGGGAAAGCCAGCTCGGTTATCAGCATTGCTGCGGCGATATATGCAATATACAATACTATAAGGACAGGATTGTCCTTAAGAACATGTAAGGTCTTTTTTAACATATCGTTTACCTCCTCAAAGATGCTGCCATATATCCAGTAATTATCAGATAATGTTATCATATGTAATTTCCATTTAAAGTATAACAGTATCAAAGCATTTATTCAATATAAGCAGCCGATTGGGGTGTATATTCTATATATTGCCCATATTACTCCATGGACTGGTGTTCCGTGTCTAAGAGGCTGTAAATCCAACCTTTGTGTCAAATCAAAAAGGCTGAACGCTACAGGCTCTAAAGCTTGAAGCATTAGTTCAAGTTGATTTGAGCCAGTAAAATTCCTTAGTATATGCAGCATATGCAAATATGAAAGGCAGTGAATTAAATGCAGGATATGTAGTATAATTCCTATATAATATTCTATTTTGAGGTAATGTGAATGAAAAAGTATGGAGTTGTTTTCGCCGGAGGAGGAACAAGAGGCGCTTATGAGATCGGAGTTTGGAAGGCGCTTAGAGAGCTTGACATTTTTATTGAAGCGGTAGCCGGCACTTCAATAGGGGCTATTAACGGCGCAATGATGGTTCAGGGCGATTACGAAATAGTGCACCAATTATGGTTAAACATCGATATTAACAAAGTAATAAAACTTGGAGATGCAGACCTTTTACAGGAAAGAAAGCTGGGGATCAGGGAATTTGGCATATATCTCAGGAAAATTCTAAGGAATGGCGGACTTGATATATCACCATTAAAAGAAATGCTCCGGGATTGCCTGGATGAGGATAAAATAAGGCTTTCACCAATTGACTTTGCACTGGTTACCTACTCCCTGACGGATTTAAAACCTGTGGTGCTGTACAAGAAAGATATACCTAAAGGCAAAATGCTGGACTATATAATAGCCAGTGCAGCTCTGCCTGTGTTTAAGAACCATGAAATCGACAATAAGAAATATATTGATGGTGCAGCCTATGACAACAGGCCTGTTTCCCTTATAGCGGACATAGGGATTAAAGATATAGTTGTGGTTGATGTATCAGGACTGGGGAGAGTAAGAAAGGTTAAGAATGAGGATATAAACATTATTTTCATCAAAAACTCGCAGTATCTGGGGGGCATGCTTGAGTTTGATAGGGAAGTGGTCAGAAGGAATATAGATATCGGTTATTTGGATGCGTTAAAAGCGTTTGGACGGTTAGCAGGCAAAAAGTACTACATGGCAGTGGACAGTGATTACAGCAGCAATCTTGTAGAACCCCTCAAAGATGATGAACTGGATTTGTTTGTATCTTTTCTGGACATAGGAAATAATACCACTCCCGCAGATGAATTTATTAGATACAGGATTTTAAGGGCTTTAGGCAAGTATACGGGGAGAAGTATTGACAGAAAGAACATAATTACTGCGGCTGCAGAAATCACTGCGGGTGTATTCGGAATAGACAGAGTAAAAGTCTATACTTTGCATGAACTTGTGGAAAAAATATTATTGGAATACTTCAAAGTGAGAGATACCAAAATTTTTTCGGACTCGATTAATATATTAAAAGGCCTTGTGCAGGGTAAAGGCGATATTGATTTTAAAGGGCTGGACAGCAGTTTGATAGCTTCTTATGCGGCTTGTTACAGCGTGAAAAATACAAATATTAAAGGATACAAAAGGCTCCTGGCAGCCCTGTCACCTAGAGTTTGTATTTCCAGCTTATTTATCATGCTTTTACTAAGAAGAAAAGAAAAATACAATCTACATCTAATCAGCGCATCAGATTAATTACTGGCTTAATTTTGCTGTACATAGACAACAAAAACCGCAAATTGGTTAACATAAACAATTAATTTTTTATTTTATTTATGTTATTCTTATATTAGAGCAGTAACCAGAAAACCACATTGCTTTTGTGTCTGAAATTTGTATCAAGGGGAAAAAAATGTTTAAAAGGTTCTTGGCATTGCTACTGGCAATATTGCTGCTTTTTATTTCAAAATCAGTAATAAATAAAAGAACATCCACTTTTAATGATAATGCCATGACTGCTGCTCGAGTTAACATAATGTCTGAAAGCAGGCAATATGCTGTTGCAGATGGGACATTCATACAGTGGTGGCTGGTAAAGGACTGGGATGATACGAGGTGGCTGCAGGAATTCAGTGCACTTCGCAAGGCGGATATGCACTATGTTGTACTTGCTCCTACTGCGTTTTATATCTATGACAGAACAACTGGGGAAGGAAAAACACATACCCTATTCCCAACAGAGACGGATGGCTTCGAGGTATTAAAGGATGAAAAAGGTAAAGAGTATGGGGATATTGTGGATGCCTGTCTTAGAAATGCTGAAAAAGCGGATATAAAGGTTTTTCTGGGGCTGAATACCAGTGATGACTGGTGGATGAAAAGGCTTGACAGCAAATGGGTTTATGCAAGAATGGAAGAAGGGAATAAAGTGGCAGATGAGTTGTGGGACAGGTATTATCATAAATATCCCAGTGCTTTTTATGGTTGGTATTGGGACTGGGAGGTTGATAATTTCTATTTCTCAACTGCAGATTTTTTTAAAACATCCAGAAAACTTCTTGCAGACGCAATAAAAATCCACATGGATCATTTTGATAAAACCGAAAAACACCTTCCTTTTATGCTGGCTCCATTCATGGATTGGAGAGTCGGAAGGGCTGATGATTATGCAAGGATGTGGGAGTATGTATTTAAAAATTCCGGAATGAAGGTGGGAGATATTTTCTGCCCCCAGGATTGCATAGGGGCAGGAGGACTGAATATAGACAACCTGGCTGACTGGTTTGCAGGTTTCAGAAAGGCTGTTGATAAGGTTCCGGGACTGAAACTGTGGGCGGATATTGAAACATTTGATGACAGGGATTGGACTGCTGCCACCTTGGACAGGTTTGTCTCACAAATGGAAAAGGTACGACCATATGTTGATAACTACATTACATTTTCATACAGCCACTATTACAGCCCGTATAATGTTGACCCTGGTTTCCACAAAACATATATTGGTTATCTTATGACCGGAGAACTGGAACCGTTTTCACCCACAAAGCCAGAGAATTTAGTGGTTCAAGCGCAATCACCAAGAAGTATATATTTAAGCTGGCAGGCATCTGAAGATAATATTGGTGTTGCCGGGTACTATGTTTATAGAAATGGGGTACTGGTTTCCAATATACAGGTAAAAAGAAAGGATAACACTTTTTATAATAAAGAATTTGAAGCACCTGATACTTTCTTTAAAGACTTAATATATGACACTGGTGCAACCTATACTTATGAGGTGCAGGCGTATGATTTCGCCGGTAATATTTCAGAAAAAACAGACCCGGTATCAATTACAGTGATAAATCCAGCTACTTCTTCCTCAGATTCATGATGATGCCTGCAAAAAAAGCGCCTACCTTAAAAGCAATGCTCCAGGCAACTGGCCTTCTTATTGATATTGCTTTTGCAGGGCAAAGCTCCTGGCAGCAAAAACAGCGGATACATTTAGACAGGTCTGCGCAGGGTTTTTTGTCCCTCATATGGATTATTTGAGCGGGACAGCTGGAAGCACAGTTAGCGCAGCCTGTGCATTTCGCGTAATCGAACACGGGCTTGGGTTTCAGCCCTTCCAAGAACCCTTTTAAGTACTTGTTGTCCAGAAACTGAATATCCCTTAAAGATTCAAGCTGTGGTGTGTCAAAATCATTAATTCTAACTGATTCAAGGGTTTCACCAACAAATTGCAAATCATCCCGGCTATCGTCCCAAAGGCCTCTTTCTTTTGCATTTCTCATAACTGGAACGTCTAACGGGTTAATATTAATAATTTTCAGTGCGGCAAGATCCAGACTGAAAGCATCCTCACTGGCAAGAATCAATCCCATATGCCTGGGGTTGCCTGCTGACGGGCCATGCCCTTCCATGGCAACCACAGCATCCATTATGTTAAGGGATGGTTTCACACAAAGAAAAATGTCAATCAGAGCATTGGCAAATTCGTCATATTGAGCCATCTTAAGATGGTATTCAGCTTTTAGCAGGCCGGGCACTGCCCCGAACATGTTTTTCACTGCTCCTGTAAATACCATCATGCCATGTGTCTTAAGTTTGGGGATATTAATAACCAGATCAGCATCTACAATAGGTTTCAGGATAGTTACTTTCTTGAGATACTTTCCTGAGGGGTTTTCTACCTCTACTTCCGATAAGTCATAATTGAGCTTCAGGCCGGTTTCCTCAGATACTTTTTTCATCCCACAGGCAGAATAAACACCATTTAGAAGTTTTTCAGTATAAGGCCCCCCCGGACTGTCGGCAAGTATAACTGATGAAGCTCCGGCTTTCATAATCAATTCAGTTAATGACTTCACTATGCATGGGTGTGTGGTAGTTGCAGACGAAGGGTTCTTTTTCATCAGGAGGTTTGCCTTAATAACAACCTTCATTCCCGGCTTTACATATTTCTCTATACCTCCAAGGCTATTGAAGGTCTCTTTTAAAGCTGAAACAACTGTTTCTTCTTTATAGCTGTCACATCGAATAATAGAAACTCTGTTCATAAGCTGCTCCTTGTAAAAGTACATTTACAGGCCTCTGATAAAGCACTTTATTCATGATAATATAAATTTTCTCAATAGTAAAGTACACATTGAAACAGGATGTATTTTCTAAGCATGACCTATATTATTCCATGTACCTGTGTTCTGAGTCTGAGAGGTTGCAAATCCACCTTATAGACAGATTTTAACATACATTAAATATGCAGAAAAAACCAATAATAAAAAAATATGATAGTGAAAAGGAGGTGAACATATTGTTTGCTGATGGAACAAGCAATTCACCAAACACCAGAAACCAGAAAAGGCCGTCGAGAAAGCCTTCGCGTGTTGAACAGTTTGCAGATGATATTTTTGACGATGAAATTGAAATGTACTCAGGAGTAACTTCAAGGAAAGAAAAAAGAAAATGGTATAAATAGCTTATACCTTTCAGGCTCAGATATTTTAATTAACTAATAAAAGAATTGCGGAAGCAATATTGCTTTTTCAGTTACTGCTTCCGCATTGTTTTCATATCTTAGAAATTATGGAGCTCATTATTTTGTTATGGTTACTTTATTCAGCCTTCTTGGTTTATCAGGGTTAAGCCCTTTGCATAAGGACAGGTTGCATGCAAAAGTTTGTGCAATGGCTGCGTTTATAAAAGGAGATATTACATCATTTTCGGTATCGGGTATACGCAGCCCGCAAGCAGCAGATTTCAGAAGGCTTTCATTATTAGAAACTGATATGATATTTGTGTTATTCTCTTTAAGTTTATTAAACATAGCAATTGAATCCTCAATTGTGGGGCCATTAGGAGCAAAAATAATTACAGGAATGCTTTCATCCACCATGGCTATAGGACCATGGTAGAACTCTGAAGACGCAAATGCTTTTGCCCTAGTATAGGTGGTTTCCTGTATTTTCAGGGCACATTCAAGAGCTATTGGAAAGTTTATTCCTCTGGCTATAACGAAGCACTCGTTCATAAAACTATATCTTTCAGCAGCTTCTTTAATACTGTTGGTATTGCTCAAGGTTTGGCTCATTATTTCCGGAACCTTTGCTAGTTCTATAAGAGTACCTTTATCATCCGCCCATTCTGCCGACATTTCTGCTAATAGAAGCATTTGTGTTGTAAAAGTTTTCGTTGCTGCCACGCTTTTCTCAGGGCCTGCACTGCAGTCCAGATGAAAGGCTGCTTCAAGCGCAAGGGGAGAGGCGGGGTCGTTTGTTACACCTACAGTGACTGCCCCGGAATTATTAGCCGACTTAATAACCTCAAGAACGTCGGCGGCTTTTCCTGATTGTGATACACCTATTACAAGAGAGTCTTTACAGTCAAGCTGCCTGTTGTAAAGAGTAGTTACGGACGGAGCCGCCAAGGCTACAGGAATACCTGTAAGCACTTCCGTTACATACTTTGCATACAAAGCAGCATGGCCGGAAGTACCTCTTGCTGCCATTATTACTGAACTTATATTCTTTCTATGGATCGCTTCAACCAGTTTTTTAATGGTACTTATATTGTTTCTAAGGCATCTTTCTAAGGACTGGGGTTGTTCCTGGATTTCGTTCAACATCAGAGTCATTTAATCACCTCAATATGTATTTGTTTTGTAAAATATGTCAGTTAAATATTATCATATATGTTTTTTCCAATCAATAAATTATTGATTAAAACATCACTTTGCTGGTTATTAAAAATAATATATCCTATTAATACATTATATAAATAATGGAGCAAATATATCCGGTTTAGGAAGTAACTATATCCTGTTTTGGTATAATAAATTATATCCCTCTTTAAGGAAGTATAGTTTTGACGAAACATATAGGGAATGAAAGGTTTAGGGTTGCAATATGGCGGATACAGGAATCAATATACCTGAAGAGTGCTTACATATAATCGGCGCTTTAAACTGCAGGGGATTTGAGGCTTTTGTAGTGGGAGGCTGTGTTAGGGACGCTCTTTTAGGAATCGGACAAAAGGATTGGGACATTACAACAGATGCGAAACCGGGGGAAATAAAAAGCCTGTTTGAAAACACTGTTGACACAGGAATAAAACACGGCACGGTAACTGTAATAATAAATAATAAAAGTTTTGAGCTTACTACCTACAGGGTGGATGGCAGGTATTTGGACAACAGGCATCCTGATAAGGTTAGATTCACTTCTTCGCTGGAGGAAGACTTAAGCAGGCGTGACTTTACCATAAACGCAATTGCGTACAGCCCTGATAAGGGATTTGTTGACCCTTTTGGTGGGATTGAAGACATAAGGAACCGGATTATCAGGGCAGTGGGAGAGCCCGATAGAAGGTTCAGTGAAGATGCGCTTCGCATGATGCGCGCTGTACGTTTTTCGGCAGAGAAAGGCTTTACAGTAGATGAAAAAACCCTGATTTCAATTAAACACAACAGTTCCCTTATAAAGAACATAAGCAGGGAGAGGATAAGGGATGAACTGGACAAAATATTATTATCTGAACATCCTTTCAAATTCATACTTCTAAGGGATACAAACCTGCTTCAGTATATTCTGCCCGAATTCGAGCTGTGCTTCCATACTGAGCAAAACAACCCCTACCATATATATAATGTTGGAGTACACACATTACATGCCACTGCAGCAATTGAAAGAAAAAGGGATTTAAGATGGACGATGCTTTTGCACGACATTGGTAAGCCTGCTTCAAAGACTACTGATGAAAAGGGAATTGACCATTTTTACGGTCACCAAAAGAAGAGTGTGGAAATAGCAGAAAGCATCCTGACTAGACTGAGGTTTGATAAAAATAGTATGGGCAGGGTTTTAAGGCTTATTAAATTCCATGACAGGGATATAGATACAAGTGAAAAGTCAGTGAGAAAAGCAGTTGCGACAGTGGGAGAGGATATTTTCTATCAATTGCTCAAGGTTAAGGAAGCTGATAAAAGGGGACAGAACCCTGAATACTTTGACAGTGGCATGGAGAAATTGAATAAAATAAAGAGGATATATAATCAGATTAAGGAAAAGGGACAGTGCTTAAGCATACAGGAGCTTGCGGTAAGCGGAGATGACCTTATTGACACAGGATTAAAGCAAGGCAGAAGAATAGGGTACATCCTGAACAGGTTAATGGACATGGTTATAGAAGACCCTTCCTTAAACGATAAAGAAAAACTATTATGTATTGTAAGAGATAAATTTTTAGAAAATAAAGGTTAGCTTTCCTTTTCGCTGCTTTCACCACTGTTTTCGGATTCTTGCTGCATATTACCAGAACTGGTGGATTCGCCCCGCAGCTCGGAAGATTCCGGGCCGTCGGAAAGTTCAGTGTGACTGTCCGAAGCAGTATCTTCTTCCTGCTTCTGTGAATCAGTATCATCATCCTGATCCTGACTTTTCCTTTTTCTGCCGCTGAAAATCAGAAATGCAGCTATTATCATCAAAACGAAGCTGACCTGGTCAACTATCTTCCTTTCTATTTCAAATTTCCAAATAGCCTGTGCCAATCCAAACAGTATAAAAGCCACTGCTATTGCTAACACAATTATAGTTCTTTGCTTCCGTGTAAGCTTCATATTATATACTCCGTTCTTTTTCAAATTGAAAAATATACCGTTTCCTAATTATGCATAGTAGTATCAAATAATATGCCTAATTATATCAGAAGCTTAAATATTATTAAAGTCCTAAACCGGATTAATATGCACTACCACATCATCTACTTTTTTGAAGCCTCGAATTTTTTCCCTTATTCGGGCTGCAATCCCATGACTTTCGTTTACAGTCAGGCTGCCCTGGACAGATACTTTAACAATAACTATATAGTTAACTCCCACCGGTTTGGCAGTAATATCATCAATATGATCTACGCCCTCAACAGCTTCAACGGCATCTGTTATATCCTGCTTAAGAATGGTATCAATGTTGGTGTCCATCAGGACGCGGTAAGCGCTGCGGAATATACGCATTCCTGTATAGGCAATCCATATGGATATACAAATGCCCACAACTCCGTCTATCCAATAAATTCTCCAGCTTCCCAATATAATGCCAAGCAGCGTTGAAGAAGTCACAAATACATCATTCCGGTGGTCTTCGGAGTTGGCAATCAACAGCAGGCTGTCCAGTGCATTACCTTTGCTTTTAGTGTAAATATACAGCAGAAGCTTGGTCAGAATTGTAAAAAGTGCTATGGCAATAAGCCACCATGAAAACACGAAGACTCTTTTGTTAATAATGGAATCAAGAGAGCTCCGGAATATTTTATAGGCGATAATCATCAAAGAAAAACTGATAATCATTGAGAATATGTATTCTGCCTTACCATGCCCATAGGGATGGGTTTGGTCCTCAGGCTTGCTGGCAACCTTATTTCCTGCGTAAGTCATAAATGATGCGAATACATCTCCTGCACTGTTGAACCCGTCAGCAATCATTGCCTGGCTCATAGTAAAAAAACCAACTGCAAGCTTTGAAATCAATAAAAAAATATTTGCTGCTATACCTAAAACGGCAATTCTCCTTGTCAGAACATACCTTTCCACTAAACTTCTCCCTTAACATTTTTGCATTAAAACTTAAAATATCTATAAAATGTATTGGTCCTTTGATATTATATTCTTTGATATTATTACATTATCCCCAATTAAACCTTTTATTTATCAGAACAAGCATTATCTTAAATAAACACATAAATGTTGAGAAACTGTCTGTTATATGCTATCATCCAAGTAATAAAAGGTTTGTTTTTATTATATCAGGGAATATATAATCATACTAGTATTTACAGACAGTTGGGGTGCATATTTTCTGTATGCCCTATATTATGGAATGGACATTGTGGAGAGGCTATAGAGACTGTTTAATGGAACTGATGTAAGGTCAAATCATGTTTGAGTCGGCTTACCTATGATTTATTTATTAAAAATGCCTATGAGTTTGATTTGACACAAAGGTCGAATTTACAGCCTCTTGGACTCGGAACACCAGTCCGTGGAACAATATGGGCCATACATGGAAAATACACCCAGACAGTTGAATCAGGAAGGGGATACTTATGGACTTAATGGCATTAAGAAGGGCATTAGAGGCTGAAAAATATGTTTTTGACGAAGAATTTCTGATAACCGTGCACATAGCAATGCAATTGGGCAAGCCTTTGCTGATTGAAGGAGCAGCAGGGGTGGGCAAAACTGAAGTGGCAAAGGTCCTGGCATCGGCATTTGGTGTAGAGCTGGTAAGACTGCAATGCTATGAGGGACTGGATGAATCAAAAGCCCTGTATGAATGGAATTATCAAAAGCAGCTGTTAAGCATACAGATTGATTCCAAGTGTGAAGGGAAGAACACTGCCGGCGAAGGGATTAATTCCCTTTTTACGGAGGAATTTTTACTTGAAAGGCCTTTGCTTAAGGCAATTAACAGTGAGAAAAGAGTTGTGCTGCTTATTGATGAAATAGATAAGGCTGATGAAGAATTTGAAGCCTTTTTACTTGAACTTCTTTCGGATTTTCAGGTGTCAATACCGGAATTAGGCACTTTATCCGCCAAAAGCAGGCCTATAATCATTCTTACAAGCAATAATACTAGACAGCTATCAGATGCTCTGAAAAGGCGGTGTGCATATCTGTATATCGAATATCCCTCAATTGAAAAGGAAATAGATATTATCAATGCAAGAATACCCGGTGCAGGCAAAAAGTTGGCAGGTGATGTAGCTGCAGCCGTACTGGCTTTGCGTGGCAATGAAAAAATATATAAAAAGCCCTCTATTGCTGAAACGCTGGATTGGGTTGCAGCACTAGCTGCACTAGGGAAAAAGAAGCTTGATGATGACGGGATTGATAAAACCCTCGGGTTTGTGCTGAAAAACAGGGAGGACATTATTGAATTCAAAAAGGGCGGGGGATTTGGTGGAAGAAATAATAACAAATCTGATTAAATTTATAGATGTTTTAAGGCTGGCCGGGGTCAGGGCAAGCGTCGCTGAGTCAATAGATGCAGTATTGGCTCTAAAGTATGTGGATATACTGGACAGAAATGAAGTCAGGACTGCTTTATCTTCCTGCCTGGCAAAAAGCGAGGAAGAGAGGAAGATATTTGCACAGGCATTTGACTCGTTTTTTATGAACCCTGAGCTGCGGGATAAAAAAGTATGTGAGCGAAAGTGTGAGATTCAAGAAGAAATTGAACGGATTGAAGAGGAGGCTTCAGAGCTTATATTCCAGGGTGAGCAGATAGATATTCCAAATGATTTAAAGGAGGTTTATGCAAATATTTCCGCAGAAGAGAAGAAGAGCATCCGGGAATTCCTTGACAGGACATCGGCAGGAAAAAATGTAAAGCAGGACTTCAAGAGCACAGTGGAGAAGATGGTTAAGGGAAGACTGAGCAGGTTAAAGGAAGAAGAGGGAATAAATACAGGCCTTTATGATGCAGTAACATCAGAAGCAGGTATTATTGCTGGTGAAATCACTGAAAGAGTAAGGGATGAGAACAGCCTGATGTATAAGAATATTGGTGAAATAGGGGATGAGGATGTCCCTGCTGCAATTAGGCTGATAAGGACTGCTGTTGAAAGGCTTAAAAGGAATGCTTCCCGAAGATTGAAGAAATCCAGCAGGAAAGCCAGGCTTGATATAAAGAAAACCATACGTAGCAATCTCAGCACAGGTGGGGTGCAGTTCAGATTAAAATACAAAAAGAGGTCAAAAAGAAAAGACAGGCTGCTTATTCTGTGTGATGTATCTGCTTCCATGCAGAGGTTTGCGGGTTTTGTCCTCCAGTTTATTATTGGCATGGATTCAAGCTTTTCATCAACAGATTCATATATTTTCTCAGATGAACTGGAACACTTGAACATAGATGATTTTGTAAGCGCATTGGATTTTGAAGAAAGAATAAAGAAAAGTCCTGTATGGAAAAAGGGAACAAATATTGGCAATGCACTGTTTCAATTACTGCAACGGAAGGATTTAAGGTTGAATTCTTCCACGACAGTACTGATTGTCAGTGATGCGAAGACACTTGACACCATACAGACTGAAAATTATCTCAAGGAATTAAAAAAGAAGGCAAAGAACATTTTATGGCTAAATCCTGTGCCGGAAAAGGACTGGGATAGGATAAAAGGGATTGATGGATTCAGGAATTATTGCATCATGCTGGATTGCAGCACTATAGAAAGGCTGGCAAAGGCATGCGGGGGTATATACATTTGATGCTAAGGAATATAAAAATCCGGTGGTATATGTAAAAAGTCGTATATAAAACGACTACATACATAGGAGTATATATAGTTGAAAAATACTATAGGAAAGGACTGGTAAAATGGGCGGTTTGTTAAACAATAAAAATATATTAATAATGGGGTTGAGGAATAAATGGAGCATAGTATGGGGAATAGCAAAAGCAGTGCGGAATGAGAAGGCCAACCTTATACTTACATACCAGGGTGAAAGGGAAAGGGAAGGCGCTCAGCAGCTGGCGGAACTGCTTGAAAATACTTCCATATACCAGTGTGATATCTCTTCGGATGGAGAGATTGACCGGCTATTTGAGATAATAAAGGAAAAGTACGGTGTGATTCACGGAGTGGTCCACGGTATTGCGCATGCAAAAAGGGAAGATATACAGAATGATTTTGTAAACACAAGCAGGGACGGGTTTGCACATGCCATGGATATTAGTGCGTATTCTCTGGTAGCTGTATGTAAAAGGGCAAAGGAGCTTATGAGTAATGGTGGAAGCATTGTGACCCTTACATATATGGGATCTGAAAAGGTGTTTCCCGGTTACAATGTTATGGGTGTAGCTAAAGCAGCACTTGAAGCAAGCGTACGATATCTGGCGTATGACCTTGGAAAGTATGGAATCAGGGTAAATGCAATATCGGCTGGGCCTATAAAAACTATTTCATCAAAGGCCATAAAGGACTTTGGAAGTATTTTGAGTGTGTTTGAGGATAAAGTGCCCTTAAAGAAAAGCCTTGAGCAGGACGAACTGGGAGATTCTGCACTCTACCTTCTCAGCGGCCTGTCAAGGGCAGTTACCGGGGAAGTCATACATGTGGATTGCGGATACAATATTATGGGCATCTAGTACTGTTATTTGCAATTGGAAAGGAACGTCTGGCAGAGGTCAGGGAACACACCATTCATATTACATATTAAGGTATTCGTATTATGTTAAGGAGTGTACCCAATAAGAATTTTCAATAACAGCTTGACAAACTGTTTGTCTACCTGTTATTCTATAATAGTAAAAACAAAGAAGAAGTCATCCACTTCTCACCTTATGGATTTTTCCAATAAGGTTAATAGCAAGGCTATAATGTATTGTAGACTTTTGGTTATTAGTGGATTGACTGATTCAATCCACTTTTTTAGTTGTACAAATAAGTTGTTTTATCGGTAAACGCATGAGGTCATATTACTTCTTGCTAAAAATTACGGAGGTGTTTAGTTATTAGCAAAAATCATTTAATGGTCAATGAGGAGATAAGGGATAAGGAAATAAGGCTTATTGATTCTGATGGCAAGATGCTTGGTATAACATCGGCCAAGGAAGCCCAAAAGCTAGCCTATTCAAAGAACTTAGACCTTGTTAAAGTAGCTCCCAAGGCTAATCCGCCAGTATGCAGGATAATGGACTATGGTAAATACATGTTCGAGCTTGCAAAAAAGGAAAAAGAAGCGAAGAAGAATCAGAAAACCATCAATATCAAGGAAGTGTGGGTTAAGCCAAAGATTGAAGAACATGACTTTAATTTCAAGGTAAAGAATGCCTATAAATTCCTTGAAAAGGGGGACAAAGTAAAGGTCAGCATAAGATTCAGGGGGCGTGAATTAAACTACACCTCATTAGGGCAGGGAGTACTTGAAAAGTTTGCTGAAGCAGTAAAACAAGTCGGAGAAGTTGAAAAAAAGCCCAAACTTGAGGGAAGAAGTATGGTAATGGTACTTAATCCCAAACAGTAACAGGGGACATACAGCAGAAAACCGCAATTTGCCGTTTTAAGGCAACATTGCCATTCTAAAAAAGATTAAGGAAGGAGTACTTATATTATGCCTAAAGTAAAGACACACAGCTCTTCTAAGAAGAGGTTTAAAATTACCGCAAGCGGCAAGGTAAAAATGAGCCATGCTTTCAGAAGTCATAGGCTTATATCCAAGAATAAAAAGGCTAAGAAGCACCACAGGTTGAGTGCCATTGCTTCAAGTGCAAATGAAGCAACTGTTAAGAAGCTTATTCCATACAAATAAAGGAGGATAGTTGCTATGTCAAGAGTTAAAGGTGGGTTAAGAACCCGTAAAAGACATAAAAAAGTATTAAAACTTGCCAAGGGATATTTTGGCGGGAAGAGTAAACTTTTCAGAGTAGCCAATCAAGCAGTGATGAAATCGCTGACGTATGCTTACAGGGATAGAAAGGCTAAGAAAAGGGATTTCAGGAAGCTGTGGATAACAAGAATAAATGCTGCAGCAAGGATAAACGGACTTTCATACAGTAAGTTTATGAATGGTCTTAAGAAAGCAGGCATCAGTTTAAACAGAAAAGTACTGGCCGATATGGCAGTAAATGATTCGGCAGGATTTAGCCAGTTGGTAAGCCAGGTTAAGGAAGTAAAATAGTATTGTATCAGATCAGGGGCCCAAATGGGCTCCTGATTTAATGTGCAGTCATATATTCAAACAAAACATGTGAAGCCGCCTTTGTACTTATAGCCAGGATTGGAGTTGAGAAAAGTGGATATCATAACCAGTAGTCAAAACCCTTTGGTTAAGGAAGCGAAGTCTTTGAAGCTTCGCAAGCATAGAGACAGTAAAGGCCTTTTTTTTATTGAGGGATTGAGGTTTGTTGAGGAAGCTGTAAAGAGGGGCGGAGATATAGAAAGGGTATTTGTATCCAAGCATTTTTATGAAATGGGTAGCCCGAATTCAGAAAAACTTTTAAGGGAAATCAAGTCCCGAGCTAATGACGTTGTCTTTCTTACAGATAAGCTGTTTAAGGAAATATCCGATACAAGCAGTCCACAGGGCATTGCGGCAGTTTTGAGAATGAAGGCTGCCAGACTGGATGAGCTGATTGGCAAAGACAATTTGTTTATACTTCTGGATTCGGTGCAAGACCCCGGTAATATGGGTACAATAATAAGAACGGCTGATGCAGCGGCTTTTAACGGAGTTATTATATCCAAAGGATGCGTTGACATATATAATCCCAAGGTTTTGCGCTCAACCATGGGCTCTGTGTTTCACATTCCAATCGTATTCAGCAGTGACTTGTCCGAGACTATCAGCTTCCTTAAATCAAATGGTATCAAAATTTATGCTGCGCATCTTATGGGTGAAAAGAATTATTTTGATATCCGTATGGCAAACAATACTGCCATAATAATAGGCAATGAAGCAAATGGGGTAAGGGATGACATAGCGTCATATGCTGATGGCCTTGTTAAAATACCAATGCCGGGTAATTCGGAGTCATTGAACGCTTCTATAGCTGCAGGGATTTTAATGTTTGAGTGCGTTCGCCAGAGGTTTAAGGAAAAGAAATGAAACTCTTGCTTTGGGGAGCCTTAGAGTATTAGAAGATGTTTTCAAGCTTAAAAGAAACTTTTTCGGGTATATGTTTAATAAACAGCCTGAGCACTGATGCCTCTGAAAGAGCTAGGCTTTTTTCGCGTGTTTCAAGGAGCATGCCCATTCTTGCCATTGAACTGTCAATATTGTCTATTTCTATATGGTCAATTAACATTGCCCAGATTCTTTTTGTTTTTGTCCAGTTTTTTTCAATTTCTGATAATTCCTGGTTCGCCTGATCCCAGTTTGCCGACTTTACATTTTGTTCAACTCTTTCTATGTAATTAACCAGTTCTTCTGATGTATTTGTAAGAATATTTTTTGATATCAGACTGATACCAAGAATTAATACAATAATAACTGATATAATAATTATCACCTGTAAGGTTTTATTCAAATATTATTCTCCCTTCATGATCTTTTTCTGATAGTAAAGTTTGCCCTGTGTATCAAGTGTTGCAAAGAATACATCATTCAAATTGTTAATATTATACTTGCTAAGCTCTTCTTTCAGCCAAGCTTCATTAAGGTTTACTTTTGAGAGGTTTTCATACATTACTGCGCCATCCACTATTAAGTCAATCGAGAGTCCCTCATACTGGGTGGGTATTTTCAGGTCTTCGGGAATTACAGGGCGTTTCTGCGATTTTGGTATTATGCTTAACTGCCCGTTAGTTTCCAGTATGGCAAATTCTACATCTGAAATGTTGGAAATATTATTAATTCTTAACTGCTCTAAAAGCTCATTCAGGGTATACATTTCCTTCCTGAGATTCTTTTCATTTATTATGCCGTTTTCAATAAGCACATTTGGTTTGCCGCATATTAAAGCCCTTAACCTGACACTTTTTAAAGATGCAAATGAAAATACAATTTGGGCCAGCAGTATTGTTAGTATAGGTATTATGCCGTCAATAAGAGGTATTCCGGTATTTTGCATGGGTACGGCTGCAAGCTCCGAAATCATAATTGCCACTGCCAGTTCATACGGCTGCAGCTGGCCTATCTGCCTTTTACCCATAATTCTCATTACAATAACAACTACAAGGAATAGAATTAAAGCCCTGATAAAGACTACAAGCACATAATCATCCTTTCCGCTTTTTTGTAAAACGAATATCTATATTTTTTCTTAATGCCGTTTTCTTATTCATTGTGTATAAAATGCTATTAGCTCTATTGCAGTGTTTTATAGTTATATATAATAAAGTGGGTTTATTTGAGAAAAAAATCTTTAGAAATGATAATATCTTTATAAATCCGCTTGAAAAAGTGTTAAGTTTGTGATATTATTAACATAAATAGATTATTTTGATGGCAAGTCTTAATTTCATTTGTGAATGTTTGTAAGGGTTAAACAAATAGACTTATAAAAATTCAGATTTTGGACAGGGGTAAAGATATGAAAAAAGATAAAGTAGACCAGGGAGTAATAAAAGAATATAACAAAAAGAAGATAATTAATCTTTTAAAAAAAAGTAATGGGATGACTAAAAGGAATATAGCAAAAAGAATTGGTGTCAGCCTGCCAACAGTTATCAGCAATGTAAATGAATTAATAAGAGAAGGTATTGTTGAGGAAGCTGGACTTGCGGACTCAACTGGAGGAAGGAAACCTGTAGTTGTACGTTTCCTTGAAAACTCAAAATATTCATTTGGCGTTGATTTTCTTATAGATAGTATTAGAATAATACTCACCAATTTAAATTCAGAAATTATTGAAGATATCACATTTAAACTTTGGAAAACGACCAGTCTGACTGATACGATGAACGAAATAAGTTTTAGGGTCAATGAAATGATGGAAGCTAATAATATTCAAGAGGAAAACGTGTTGGGAATAGGTTTTTCCCTTCCTGGTACTGTTAATGAGAAACAGCTGATATTGGAAGTGGCTCCGAACCTAGGTTTGGAGGATATTGATTTTTCACAGTTCAAAAGCTTGTTCGGTTTTCCAATGTTTGTTGAAAATGAAGCGAACGCAGCGGCTTATGCCGAATTAAGATTGGGAGTTGCAAGAGAGATGAGTAATCTGGTCTATATATCTATTATGAAGGGTGTTGGAACAGGGATAATTATTCAGAGCCAGTTATATAAAGGTAATAATAAGCGTGCAGGTGAGTTCGGACATATGACCATACAGCCGGGAGGAAGAAAGTGTATATGTGGAAAACAAGGATGTTGGAATGCATACGTATCAGAAAACGGTTTAATTAATGCTTATAATGAATTAACAGGATATAATATAAAAACACTGGCGGAATTTATTCAATGCTTAAAAAAAGGGAATAAAACTGCAAAAGCTGAATGGGATAAATATATTGATTACCTGGCTATTGGTATACAGAATATACTGTTTTCTCTGGATCCGCATTATATAATACTGGGTGGGTCTATAGCAAACTATGAAGATATCTTCCTCGATTCTCTTAGGGAAAGGGTTTTTAAAGATATAAACTTTTTTAAGCCTGATGATGTCAAAATACTAGTGTCAAAACTTAGAGAGAGTTCATCAATTATTGGTGCATCTCTTCTACCTCTAGAAAGCTTTTTCTATATCGATGATAAAATAATTTACAAAATCTAATTTATCAATTATAAATAAAATAACTTTATAAAGCCTATTGACAAAGACTATACAATATGATACTATATGTTTTAGATAAGCTTAAGTATATAAGCAGAGCAAATTGTATTAGTGCTTACAATGAATTAAAGATTATTGTTGTTTTAACCTTTAGTATTGACCTAACAAGCTGCATCTGTGTTTTTTCATGTTTACATATACACTCCATAAAGGAAGAAAAATGTAATATAAAGTATTTTATTATAATTAAGATGTGATAGAATATATACAACAATTAATTAACATAAGTAGTTGCCTTTAATTATGACCATTTTTCATATTTCAGGGAGGGATTTGATGGAAGACCATGTGTACATATTAGAAATGAAAAACATTAGCAAGAGTTTTCCAGGGGTTAAGGCATTAAATAACGTTAGTCTGCGTATAAAACCCGGAAGGGTACATGCCCTGCTGGGAGAGAATGGTGCTGGAAAGTCAACGCTTATGAAGATTCTTATAGGTATGCAGCCTGCGGATTGTGGAGAGATTTTTCTCAAAGGCAGACAATTGACCCATATGGATGTAAGTTCTTCAATAAATGCCGGTATTTCAATGATACATCAGGAACTAAACTACAGGAACTAAACTACATTTCACATATGTCTATAGCAGAGAACATTTTTCTCGGAAGGGAACCAAGTGGCAAATTCTTTGGTACAGTAGACAAAAAAGAAATGAACAGGCGTACAGAAGAACTTCTGGATAAGGTTGGCTTAAAGCTTGAGCCGGAATGCCTTATGAAGGATTTAAGCGTTGCAGAAAGACAAATGGTTGAGATTGCAAAGGCTATTTCATATGGTTCGGATATTATTATCATGGACGAGCCCACTTCAGCTATTTCTGATAAGGAAGTTGACCGTTTATTCAGTATTATTGATAATCTTAAAGGTAATAATGTGGCTATTATATATATATCCCACAAGATGGAAGAGATTTTTAGAATTGCTGACGATATAACAGTATTAAGGGATGGTAATTATATAGGCACCTACAAGGCAGAGGAATTGAATACAGATAAACTTATCTTATTAATGGTAGGAAGAGAACTTAAAGAAATTTTTTTAGATAGAGTTCCAAATATTGGGGAAGAAATGTTGGCTGTTAAGAACTTATGCAAAGAGGGTGTATTCAGGGATATATCCTTTTCTGTAAGGAAAGGAGAGGTTCTTGGCATCGCGGGGTTGATGGGCGCAGGAAGGACAGAGGTGATGCGATGTATTTATGGACTGGATAGATATGACAGTGGTGAAATTTTCATAAAAGGGGAAAAGGTGGACATAAAAAACCCGAGTGATGCAATTAAAGCAGGCATTGGTCTTATAAATGAAGACAGAAAGGGTGTTGGATTAGTTCTAACAATGTCTGTTAAACACAATTTAACCCTTTCAAATCTGAATCTTTACTTTTCCGGACAATATATTAGTAAATCTAAGGAAACCAGTATTGTTGATGATAAAATACAACAGTTATCTATAAAGACACCAAGCAGGGAACAGAAAATCAAGAATTTAAGTGGAGGTAATCAGCAGAAAGTAGTTATTGGAAAAACACTTCTTGATCAATCAGAAATACTTATTTTGGATGAACCAACAAGGGGTATTGATGTAGGTTCTAAGGCAGAGATTTACAAGCTCATATCAGAACTGGCAAACCGAGGAAAGGCCATTATAATGGTATCCTCTGAGATGCCTGAGCTGCTGGGCATGTGTGACAGGATAATAGTTTTACATGAAGGGCACATAACCGGTGAATTGAGTAACAGGACTGAGTTTGCACAGGAAAAGGTAATGAAATATGCATTAGGAAATTAATGCTTTTACACAGTGGGACTGTAGATTATGTAAATGTTTGTTAAGGGGTAAGTATTCAAAAAGGCAATGTCTTAAAAATCATTTTAAATTTCAAGTAAATGGGGGATTCTTTTGAATGGTGCTGTCAAAGAAACTGTAAAGAAAAAGAGTTTTAGAATAAAATACATCATGGATAAATATGGTCTCATACTTGCACTTATTGTACTCTGTTTAATCATGTCACTGTCTACAACAACTTTTTTACAGGTGAGAAATATTGTTAATGTAATACGTCAAATATCAATTATATCTATTTTAGCAATAGGAGTAACTTATGTAATACTTACTGGAGGTATTGATCTATCTCTGGGGTCATTGGTTGCAGTTGCGGGGGTGTCAGCTGCTACATTTGCACATCCGGACACATATCCGTTGATAGTTCCAATAGCGGTTGGAATATTAGTAGGGGTGGCTTTTGGTTTGTTCAATGGTATTGTTATTACAAGAGGCGGAGTTGCACCGTTTATAACTACTTTGGGTGTAATGACTGCGGCAAGGGGTACTGCATTAATAATAGCTAAAGGCCGTCCTATTTCAAATTTGTCTGATTCTTTTAATTTCATTGGCGGTGGCGAATTGTTCGGAATACCTTTTCCGATAATTATTTTCCTGGTTGTGTTTATAGTTTCACATTTTATACTAAGCAAAACAAAGTTTGGCAGATATATATATGCAATTGGCGGAAACGAAGAGGCTGCAAGAGCATCAGGAGTGAAGGTAAAAAAAGTAAAAACACTGGTTTATGTAATATGCAGCGGCTTGGCAGGTCTGGCAGGAGTAATACAGTCATCGAGGATAGCAGTTGGTCAGCCAAGTATAGGGGAAGGCTATGAGTTGGATGCCATTGCAGCTGTTGTAATTGGAGGAACAAGCCTTGAAGGCGGTATAGGTACAGTCTTTGGAACGATTATAGGATCACTTATCATAGGGGTTTTAAATAACGGGCTGGATTTATTGAATGTACCTTCGTATTATCAACAGGTAGTCAAGGGGCTGATTATTATAGGTGCTGTTTTACTTGACAGGAAAAAATAAAGAAAATTTTAGCATGTAAATACTATTACTATTATGGTAATTGTAGCTGTGTAATAGGGGTAATAAAGCTAGTAAACAGATGGGAGGCTTCCTGATTTGTTATTATGATAAGGAGGTGTGAAAATAAGAACATTTTTGTATTAATTATTAGTTTACTCTTAAAGATAATACTACAGGTGGAAATGATTTAGTCAAATTATTAAATTGAGGAGGAAAAGATATGAGGAGAGTGTTTAGTATTCTGATAGTTTTATCCTTATTAGCAGTATTATTTACAGCATGTGCTGGAAGCAGTGAGAGCAAGCCGGCGGATACTGGAAGTCAACCAGCCAATGAAGTAGAAAAGAAAACGGGAACTGAAGAGCAGAAAACAGCTGCTGAAGAAAAAATTGTTATAGGCTTTACACACTGTAACCTATCCAATGAGTTTATGGTTACACTGCAGAACGGTTTGGAAGATAGAGCAAAAGAACTGGGTGTTGAGCTTCTTTGTACTAACCCTGAAATGGATCCGGAGAAGCAGATGCAGCAGGTGGAAAGCTTTATTGCTCAGAAAGTGGACGCTATTATTATGGATCCTGTAGACGCAGATGCAAGTTCGCCTGCTGTAAAAAAGATTCAGGAAGCCGGAATTCCTATTGTAAATGTTAACTCAGTAACAGAAGCTGAGCCGGACGCATTTATCGGTTCTAATGATGAAGAAGCAGCAGAAATTGCAATTAATTATATCGCTGACAGGCTTAACGGAAAAGGCAAAATTGCTATGATACATGGCAATCCTGGGCAATCTGCCGAGATTAAAAGAAGTGACGGAGCTTACAGGGAATTAAAGAAGTATCCTGATATAGAGCTAGTAGCAGAACAAGAAGCAACATGGTCAAGGGAAAAGGCAATGGCATTGACTGAGAACTGGATACAGGCATTTCCTGATTTAGATGCAATTTTTTCACAAAATGATGAAATGGCAATGGGAGCATTGAAGGCATTGGAAGATAACGGAATAAAGCAAGACGTTGTGTTGATTGGAGTAGATGCAATTCCGGATGCTTTGCAGGCAATTAAGGATGGCAGGTTGGATGCAACAGTATTCCAGGATGCGTATTCACAGGGCAGTGGGTCAGTTGACCTGGCACTGAAAATAATAAAAGGTGAGGACTATGATAAAGAAGTATTCATACCATTCAAGCTTGTTACTAAGGAAAATGTAGATGATTTTTTAAAATAAGTAATCAAATAAGTACTCAAAGGTAATTAAAATTAATATTAGAAACAGCTTCCATAGGAAATAGTTTTATTACCCTATTTAATTAAACAATTTAATCACTTATTAAAGTCGGTTTATAAAGACACTTAATAAAATGATATTACATACTTAGATTAATACAATAAATATGAAAGGAGATTTTAAACATGGCTAAAAAAGCATTAATTGTCCAAGGCGGATGGGAAGGACATGATCCGGTAAAGATATCAGAAATTTTCAGTAACCTGCTTAAAGAGGAAGGGTTTGATGTAGAAATTTCGGATACGCTTGATTCATTTAAGGATTCAAAAAAACTAATGGGGTTAGACCTTATTATTCCCCACTGGACAATGGGAGTCATAACCCAGGAACAGCTTCAACCGGTGCTGAACGCAGTAGCAAGCGGAGTAGGGATTGCAGGATGTCACGGCGGAATGTGCGATGCATTCCATGACAGTGTTGACTGGCAGTTTATGACAGGTGGTCAGTGGGTAGCTCATCCCGGAGGAGACGGGACGGAGTATACGGTGAATATAAAAAAATGCTCCAGTCCGATTGTAGAAGGAATAGAAGACTTTAAGACTGTTTCAGAGCAGTACTACATGCATGTAGACCCGGCAGTTAATGTACTTGCAACTACACGTTTTCCTGTAGGAGATGCTCCGTTTAAGCCTTGTGAAAGTGCAGAACTTGAGCCCGGAAGCGGGTTCGGAACATGGAACTTTGAAGCGTGGGGAGTCAAGGGTGGGCCTCATGTAGGAAATAATGTAGTAGATATGCCTGTTATGTGGACTAAGTATTTCGGAAAAGGACGGGTTTTCTACAGTTCATTAGGACATGTAGCAAAGAATATTCTTGAAGAGCCTACACTTACACTTATGCGTCGCGGTTTTTTGTGGGCAGCAAAACTACTGTAATGTAAATCCATTAATACAAGATTAATAAAGAAGGGGGTTATAATTTATGAAAACAGTAAAAGTAGGTCTTGTAGGATGCGGAGTCATATCTGATATTTATCTTCAGAATGCACAGAAATTTGATATTATGGATATTGTTGCATGTGCTGATATAATTCCTGAAAAGGCAGAAGCAAAGGCAAAGGAATACAATATTAAAGCATGTTCAGTAGATGAACTGATGAATGACCCTGAAATAGAAATTGTACTTAACCTCACAATACCTCAGGCCCACGCGGAAGTCAGCCTTGCTGCACTTAATGCAGGCAAACACACATATGCAGAAAAGCCACTTGCTGTTACACGCGAAGATGGCCAGAAAATTCTGAAACTTGCTAAATCAAAAGGTTTGCTGGTTGGATGCGCTCCTGATACATTTTTAGGCGGAAGACTGCAGACATGCAGAAAAATTATCGATGATGGATGGATAGGTGAGCCTATTGGTGCTACAGCATTTATGGCTTGTCATGGACATGAATGCTGGCATCCAGGACCTGAGTTTTATTATAAAATTGGAGCAGGGCCAATGTTTGATATGGGGCCATATTATATGACTGCATTAGTATCATTATTAGGGCCGGTTAACAGAGTATCCGGATCAGCCCGTATGTCATTCAAACAGAGGATAATAACAAGTGAGCCTCTAAATGGCAAAGTAGTTGATGTTGAAGTTCCAACTCATATAACAGGTGCTCTTGAGTTTAAGAGTGGGCCAATTGCAACGGTATTAACAAGCTTTGATGTTTGGGATGCACATCTCCCACGTGTAGAGATATATGGCAGTGAAGGAACATTAAGTATAGCTGATATTGACCCGCTTGCTGGTCCTAATCTCTTTGAAGGAGAGATTCTTATAAAGAGGAAAGACGACGCTGACTGGAACGGTTTTCCTACCCAGCTTCCAAGGAAGTTTGAAAGAACAGAGTGGAATAAAATTCCGACAATGTTTGGCTATAATGCGAACAGCAGGGGTGTAGGGCTTGCGGATATGGCATATGCTGTCCGGAGCGGAAGAGCACACAGAGCTAATGGTGATATGGCTTATCACGTACTTGAAATAATGCATGGTATTCATGACGCTGCAAATTCTGGTAAATACTATGAGTTGAAGAGTACATGTGAAAGACCTGAACCTTTACCAATGGGATTGGCTGAATACAAGCTGGATGAATGATTATTCAGAGCTAGAATACGAATTAGTAATACATAAAGGAAAGCTTGAAAAAGCTTTCCTTTATGTATTAGCATTGGTTTTCTATTGCCAGTTTTACATAGTGGTAGTACTAAATCCAATACTATAAAAAATACTATATTTTATGAATAAAAATGGAAAAACAGTAAAAGATATTTGTTGAAGCAATTGAAGTAATTTATCAGAAAACTATTTAATAATGGAGGAGTGGTTATGAAACGAAAGAAAAACAGGAATGCAAAGACCAATGTTAATCTTGAATCAAGTTCGGAGATTTTTCCTGTGTCAAAGGAGAATGTATGCGAATCTAGCCCTAAGAATTGTCAAAGTCGGGCAGACAAAAGAAGCAAGTCTTAAGGAGTAAAAAAATAGCAGGAGAAATCCCAGGGAAAATCTCCTGCTATTTTTTATTTGTTAAACTATCATTTACATAAAACTATTGATTATTATAGTTTTTACCAGTATAAGATTCAAATACCTTCTTAACTATATTCCCACCAATCCTACCAGCATCCCTAGCTGATAAATCACCGTTATATCCTTGTTTCAGGTTTACTCCAACCTGGTTTGCAATTTCGTACTTCATGTTTTCAAACTGAGTCTTGCTCTGGTTGTTTCTAGCCATTATATCACCTCCCACTAAATATTGTTTCAAAAAAGGTAATGATTATAAGTAGAAACATTTGGCTATTCTTTTAAACAAGTGTGTGAATAAAGGCCCAGATTGCTCTTTTATATAGCCGAATACTTTGTCTACCGCTTCAGTATTCTTTGTTTCCAGTAGGAAAACCAGATGCTCTCTCGTTTTACGTTCTGTAAGGGTCATTAATACACTATCCCTTGAACGTTTACCAACAACAGTATCTATCTCCCAATGGCCAAATTCCTTTCGATTATCTACATTTTCAGGACGTTCACTAATGCTTTTTCCAAGTAGCCTTTTATGTTGTCTTACAACAGATTTCTTATGCTTTCTGCGTGTTTTTAGCGGTAAATCAATATTACGTACGTTCAGAATTCGTTTATCGATGTAATTGTATAAGGTCTTGGTACAGACCATCGAGGATTTATCAAATTTACCCTTACGTCTGGCAACGCCTACAACCACATCAGGTGACCACTTTTCCTCCAAAATCATCTTTTCTGCATACTGTAAAAAGGGTTCTACCTGTAGAGCTTTAACCTTCTTTCCGCATGATAAGCGGTTACTCTCGTACACTGCCTGCCCAGTTTCGGGAAAGTAAGCTTCATATGTGGTCAAATCTGAACGACGTTGGACGGTAGTGCCACGCCTTATTTCTCTACCAATAGTGCTACGATGTCGGCCTAGTCTTCGTGCAATCTGTGCTGGGGACAAACCTTCTTCCAGTAATGCTTTAATTTTGCCTCTGTCAAATTCTGATAAGTGTTTAAAAGTACGCTTATGTGTGGTATTCTTTTTAGTAAGAGCCATAGCGATAACCTCCGTATGTATTTGTTCGACACTAATATCATACTAGGTTTCTCGCTGTGGTTCTACTTTTTACATCTTGTTGCATTTCATTTTACAATGAACCAATTCATAAAAAAATGATATATTTATAGACGATTATTTTATTATGTGCTATACTAATTCAGAAACAGGACAATTATGAATAAACATAATTAAAAACAGTAAATAAATCTTTTAAATTAGCCCCGTGAGGCTAGTAAAGAGAAGTTTTTTTTTGTGTATAAACGCTTCCTAACTGGCTGTACGGAAGTGTTTTTTACTGTGTGCCTCCCGGGTTAGTTATGGCTTTAAAGCAAAGATTTGCTTTAAAATAATTATTTGGGAGGAAGATTATATGCAAAGAAGAATAATTCAGGTTGATGAAAAGGTAACTTTTCTTCAGGGATTACCGCTGAGTTTTCAGCACCTGTTTGCAATGTTTGGGGCATCGGTACTGGTTCCTTATCTTTTTAACCAGGCAGCAGGGGAACAGATAATTGATCCAGCTCTTGTCCTATTAATGAATGGTATAGGTACATTGATTTTCTTAGTTGTTGGTAAGGGAAAAGCCCCCGCATATCTGGGTTCAAGCTTTGCTTTTATCGGCCCTGCAATCTCAATAATTACAAGCTCGGCCAGCCATGCTGAGAACTTTTCAAAAGCTCTTGGAGGCTTTATTGTTTCAGGAGCCTTATTTATTATAGTGGCATTTATAATTGGAAAAGTAGGGACAAGATGGCTGGATGTAGTACTACCTCCGGCAGCCATGGGGCCTATTGTAGCACTTATAGGGTTGGAGCTTGCCTATACTGCAACTGATATGGCAGGTTTATTCCCAAATGAAAATGGCATATTCAATACTGATGCAATTATTGTATCAATGTTTACACTGATTGTAGTTATATTAGGATCAGTTCTTTTCAGAAAGTTTTTAGGAGTTATTCCGGTTTTGATAGCAGTTGTTGCAGGTTATATACTTGCAGCTCTGATGGGAATGGTTGATTTTTCAGTGATAACCGAGGGCAGGCAGGTATTTGCGGTTCCCAGGTTTACATTGCCTATTTTTGATATCAATGCGATTATGATAATTGCTCCTGCGACTCTCGTTGTACTTTCCGAACATATAGGACATATGTTTGTTACAAGCAAAATTGTCGGAAGGGACTTGACAAAAGACCCTGGGCTGCACAGGACACTGTTCAGTGATGGCTTTTCCACTTCGCTTTCAGGTTTATGCGGTTCCGTGCCTACAACCACATATGGTGAGAATATGGGAGTTATGGCAATTACCGGAGTGTATAGCGTGTGGGTCATTGGAGGAGCTGCAGTAATCTCAATAGTGGTCGCATTTTTCGGATACTTATCGGGGGCGATTTCAAGTATACCTCAACCTGTTATGGGAGGAATAAGCATACTCCTTTTTGGAGTTATTGCATCATCAGGAATAAGGATGCTGGTTGAATCGAAGGTGGACTACAGTAAGTCAAGAAATCTTATACTTACAGCAGTTGTTTTTATAGCCGGTGTAAGCGGGGTGTCGGTTAAAATAGGCGAGGTCGGGCTCCAGGGCATGGCTTTGGCAACAGTGGTAGGCATTATTTTAAGCCTTTTATTTTATGTATTTGACAAACTAAATTGGGCTAACGACAAAGATTGACGATAATAAAAGATTGGCAAAAATTGAAGTATAGGGACAAGCTGTATTTACAGATATAAAAAGGCCTGTGTATAACAACGGGCCCTTTTTGTGACTAAAAACATAAACAGCTTTGATATATATCACAGAAGCAGAATGAAATATTGTGTATTATAGAATCATCAAAAGGAATAAAAGGAGGTATGGATCGTGGGTATAAGAAAAATTATAGAAATTGATGAAAGTAAGTGCAACGGATGCGGTTTATGTGTCCCTAATTGCGCTGAGGGCGCTATACAAATAATTGATGGAAAGGCAAAGCTGGTAAAGGATTCATATTGCGATGGACTTGGTGCATGTCTTGGACACTGCCCGCAGGATGCTCTTAAGATAATAGAAAGAGAAGCGGATGATTTTAATGAAGAAGAAGCAATGGAATTTGCCAGAAAGATGAATGAGCAGAAGAGACAAAAGGAGCAGAGGGAAAATAATCACGTCTGCAATAGCGGTAATATGGGCAATATGGGTGGAGGCTGCCCGGGAAGCAGGGCCAGGGTGCTAAAAGGTGATGAAAGTACGTCTGCCGGAGCACTGCTGGCAGATAACGGCGATATAAGGGTAAGTATTAAATCACAGCTCAGGCAGTGGCCTGTACAGTTGAACCTTGTTCCGGTAAACGCTCCGTATTTTGAAAATGCAGATTTGCTTGTTACAGCTGACTGTGTTCCTTTTGCTTATGCGGATTACCATCTTGGTTTGCTGAAGGGCAAGGTCGTTGTTGTTGGATGTCCCAAACTGGATGACAACCGGTATTATGCAGAAAAACTTGCAGATATTATTAAGAATAACAACATAAAGAGTATTACGGTTGCTTATATGGAAGTGCCATGCTGTACAGGGATAGTAAGGGCGGTAGATTCCGCGCTTGCTGATTCAGGGAAGGATATACCTGTTTCCAAGGTGCGTATAGGCATTAACGGAGAGGCTAAATTACTTTAACCTCATTATCCTGTATAAAATAGCATGTTGGTAAAGTAACGGAAGTTATGTTTATAACCTTGTTCTTCAGTATTAGTGTACAGTTGGGATAAATGCGTTTTGTTATTGAGATTTCTCCTTCTCCGCGGGTCTTTAACAGGCCCGCCAGGTTCTTTTTTTCTTGTTCAAGATTCTTAATATCTTCATTGGTTTCAAAAAGCTTTTCAAGTATATTTGAATATTGCCTGCGTTGAAAATGGTCTAAGTTTTTCTGGCTGCCATACTCAGACAGCTTATTTTTTTGCTCTTGCAGTTGTTTTCTCAGTTGTTCAATTTTTCGGAGAGTGTCATCATATTCTTTAACCAGATTGAACCTGTTGAAGCCTGTAACTTCAATATTTGTTTTAACTTCAATTTCACTTCCTGCTATCGGAACCTGAACCCTGTAATCAGCCTTAATATGACCTCCTATAACCTGCCCCTTTAGAGAGTCAAAAATTATTTCTCTGGCATTGATAATACTGTTTATGGCAAAGTAACCGATGTGCGCACTTCCGCCACATGTTAATATGGCGTTATCTGCAAATTTCGTATAAATATTGTTTTTTGCATTGATTTGTACCTTGTACTTTGCTGCAATCCCACCCTTTATATAAATACTTCCTTCGGTACTGGTTATTTCTTTAACATTTCCCAGTCCCATTTCGCTGTTTATTTCAATATCTTTTGTTGCAACAACTGAAAAACCATCTAAAACAGTTCCACTGACTGTCAGATATCCGTCAAATCTTATATTGCCAGTACTTAAATCAACATTGCCATCAACCTCAAGGTGGTTTGACACACTTATTCTGCCATTATTATATGTTACTGCTCCGTTTGTTTTAGAGAAAAGAGTTGTTCTATTATTGTCATATATTTCCTGTACAGTGTTTTTATCATAGTTTAAAGGTATGTTTTTACCATTTTTCGCATGAAGAACAGCATCCTTTATTGACCTTCCCGGTATTCCGTCTGTTGCCTCAATACGCTCGCCGAGCCAGTCACCGGTTTTTACCCTGTTAATTAGTTTTAACTCATAGAAATTTACTTTTCCTTCCTCATCAATCTCAGGCTTTGTGTCTTTCAACTCATACATTTTAATAACACAGTCTTTTCCGTCCACAGGGGGAATACCTTCCGCTATCACATATTCTTTCCCGGCAATTATGTTACCTTCAAGGATCTCTGCTTTTATACCGAATACTATTCCATTTTTTTTTAGTATGGAAGCCACTTGTTCAACAAGGTTTTTCCTGTTTTTCATATCCAGTTCTTCAGTGGACATGTTAAATACTACAGTAGCTTTTAAATCGTCAGGTGTTACATACAGTTCAATTTTATCCTTTAGTTCTCCGAATTTTTGAGCTTTCCTTGATACAGTATTTATTGTATCCCTTAGGGCAGAAAAATTGGTTATAGCGATTTGAGGATGTGAAGATAGGATATTGTACAGTTTATCGACAGAAAAACCAGCTTTAGAAGCTTCAATATAAACCCCATCAGATTTTGTAAAAATATGAATGTATTCATCTTTATAAATGGTATTCTCTGCCATAACATTCACTTCCTATCCGTAAAACAAATACTCTTATTAAATATATCGGACAAATCAGTTTTGATAATAAACCATTTCTTTATCCCTTTATTATGATATACAGTTATATAAGTGTAATAAGGAAAATGTGAAATAAACACTAAATTGCAAGCATATATTTATTACGCAGGCAATTAGCTTTGAACCAATATTTTTCTTGTGATCAGGGTGGTGTAATGAAAAGCATTCTGGCTGTAATTCTATGTATTCTAATTATTATTGCTTTATCGCTAAACTACGCTTTTGGCGATGAATTGTTGGAGGATGAACCTTTTGAGGGAGTGTTTTCGGATATTGAATGCAGTATTCGAATACCGGAGATAGATGCATCTTCTGCAATAGTTATTGATATGGAAACGGGAAGAGTGCTTTATGAAAAGAATGCATATAAAAGAAGGGCAATGGCCAGTACAACAAAGATTATGACAGCCATTGTTGCTCTTGAAAATGGTGATGTTGAAGATATTGTTACAGTAAGCAAAAGGGCAGCAAATATATGGGGTTCCAAGATACACATTAAAGCCGGGCAGAAGCTTAAGCTAAGAGAACTGCTTTACGGGCTGATGCTGAACTCAGGAAATGATGCTGCCATAGCTATAGCTGAGCATATTGGTGGCTCGGTTGAAGGATTCCTGGATATGATGAACAAAAAGGCAATTGAACTGGGAGCAAAAAATACATGTTTCAAAACACCCCATGGACTTGACGCTGATGGACATTATACCACGGCATATGAGCTTGCAATGATAACAAGGTATGCTCTGAAAAACCCTGAATTTTCGAAGATTGTAGGGACTAAATATGCGTCCATATCTATCAGAGATTTACGGAATACAAATGAAATGCTGGGTACATATCCGGGAGCTGACGGAGTAAAAACCGGTTATACAGGCCAGGCAGGAAGATGCCTTGTTACTTCTGCCACAAGGGATGGATGGAGGATAATCTCAGTTGTTTTGAACTGCCCTACCAGGTATAAGAGGGCTCTGAGCAGTAAGCTCATCCTGGATTATGTGTTTAACAATTACAAAAATGTTACCCTTATAAAAAAAGGGGAAGTTATAAAGAATCTACCTGTAATAAGGGGAATAGAAGAAAGAGTTCCGGTGGAGGCGATGGAAAGTATAAGGCTTCCGATGAGAGAAGACGAAATAAATGCCCTGGAAACGGCAATATTCCTCCCTGAGAGCCTTGAGGCACCAGTGTATGGCAATATAGAGGTTGGAAAAATAAAGCTTGTACTTGATGGGAAAGTAATTGCACAAACTTCATTAAAAACATGCTTTGATGTAAGAAGGAAGAATACATTTGACTATCTAGGAGATATATTTACGACATGGTTTAGGATGATGCGTGAAGGAATATTCATGGAGTCCTAATAATGGCCTTGATAGCATGTCATAAATTGTATATAATAGCCTCATGAAAACGGTAATTATAGCACTTAATTCAAAATACATACATTCCGCACTGGCACCTTGGTACTTAAAAGCATACTGTGGCCAAGAGTGCGGGGAAATTAAGGTTTTGGAGTATACTATTAATCACAGCCAGGATGTCGTGTTAGCCTCTATATACAGGCAAAAGCCTGATAATGCTGCGTTTTCCTGTTATATATGGAACATTTCACATGTTCTGAGAATTGCAAGCGATTTAAAAAAAATTTTCCCTGATACAAGAATAATCCTTGGTGGCCCGGAAGTATCCTTTGACGGGGACAGGATCATGAAAAACAATCCATTTGTAGATTACATAATAAACGGAGAAGGGGAAAATGCATTTAAGCTTTTATTAGAACATCTTTGCCGGTTGGAGAAGAAGATGCAAAACCCTGATGAAAGCAAGCTCGCTGAAATCAAGGGGTTGGTTTACAGAAGCAAGGACAGGATTGTGTCAAACGGGTGTTCAGCTTTGCTTGAGGATTTGGATTTAATTCCCTCGCCATATTCAAAGGAAATGTTGTCACAGTTTGACGGAAGAATAGTATATTTTGAGTCTTCAAGAGGTTGTCCCTTTTCATGTTCATACTGCCTTTCATCTACTTTTTCGGGAGTACGGTACTTTTCTATGGACAGGGTGAAAAATGACCTTATTAGTCTTATGGACGCAGGAGTGAAACAGATAAAGTTTGTAGACAGGACATTCAATTGTAATAGGGAAAGGGCAAAAGAAATATTCCGATTTATCATTGATAATGATAGCCCCCTTAATTTTCATTTTGAAGCGGCGGCTGACCTTTTTGACGATGAAATGCTGGACATGCTTTTAGCCTGCCCTGAAGGAAGAATTCAATTTGAAATCGGAATCCAGAGTACAAATCAACAGGCACTGGAGGCTGTAAACAGGAAAACAGATTTGCAGAAAGTATTCCATAATGTTAGAAGGCTTATCAGAATGGGAAACATCAATATCCACCTGGATTTGATTGCAGGGCTGCCCTTCGAAGGATTTGATACATTTAAAAAATCTTTTAACGACGTATACAGCCTGAATGCACACCAGCTTCAGCTTGGATTTTTGAAAATGCTTAAAGGCTCCGAGATAAGAAAACGGGCAATAGAACACGGGTACTGTTTTAAAAATTACCCCCCGTATGAATTGCTGTGCAATAAATACATCGATTATAAGGGCATTATGGAATTAAAGGGAATTGAGGAGGTATTGGAGCGTTATTACAATTCCCTGAGGTTTTCTTCCACACTCAAATATTTTATTGGCAGGTACTACAGTTCGCCTTTTGAATTTTATTACAGCTTTTATAATTATCATATTCATAAAGGATACTTAAGCCGTTCTATATCAGCGAGGGAACAGTATGCTGTATTATTGGATTATTTAAAGACAGCAGTTCCTGAGTATGAATATACCTTGCTTAACGAACTGCTTAAACTGGACTTCCTTTCATCCAACAACTCAAATAACCTCCCGGAAGGGATAGAACGGGATATTTTCCCAGGATTTAAAGAAAGGTGCTTTGAATTCCTGAAGAGTGAAGATAATATCAGCTATTACCTTCCGGCATTTAAGGGCATGCCTGCAAAGGATATATACAAGTTTGTCCACTTTGAATTATTCAAATATGATATTGCTGGCGGCATCAAGGATGGAATTTTCAAGAAGGCAGATACGGTAATGGTATTTGACTACAGTTCAAAAAGCAGGGTTACAGGTCTTTATAATTTTTTCAGCGTCAGTTTTTAAGAAAATACTGCCTAAAAAATATCAAATATTGTAAAATTAATAAATTTAGTGTAAAATATGGAATATAATGAATAAATTATAAATTATTCAATTATATGAATGCTGTGATTGATTATTGTACAGGGGTCAAAATGGAAAGGTTAAAAGCCACAAATCCGACAAAAGGAAGTATAAGTGTCGAGGCGTCAATAATTATACCCGTTATTATTCTGACAGTAACAGCTGTTGTATATATGGCGGTTTTTTGGTTCAGCCATTCGGGCGTCAGGGCTGTTGCAGGCAAGGCAGCTGAAAGAGGTGCTGAGTCGTGGCATTGTATTTCGTCCACTATAACTACAGGAAAAAGAAATATACACTCAATGGGCAGGGAAAAGCTTTATTGGAGGCTATATGACAGCGATAAAGAATTAAAACTGAAGAAGGTAGAAGAATATGCCCTGGATGAGTTCTACAGGTACAGCATAATAAAACCGCTCAATGTCAGCATTGATGCTGAAGTTAGGGAATATGTAATTTATAAGAAAATATTTGTCACAATTGAATGCACTTACAGGGTACCGGCAGCAGGATTACTTAAAATATTCGGATTTAAAGATACTTATATGATTAAAGCACAAGGGGAGGCGGTTGTTAACGACCAGCCGGAGTTTCTGAGGAACACCGACTTTATAGTTGATCTGGAAAGAGAGCTTGAAAACAAATATCCGGGATTAAAAGATTTTGCAGATAAACTACGCAGCACCTTAAATAATACAAAACAAAAGATTAGGGAGCTTATCAAATAACAAAAAGAGGGTTTGACAAATATGGGGGGCAAAAAAGAGAAGGGACAAATCAGTGTTTTTCTGCTTATTATTCTATTGTCCGCTGTATTGCTTGCAGGAGTATTGGTGGATACTTCAAGGATTGCGTCGGCAGATGCGCAGGTAAGAAGGGCTGTGGGCAATGCTGCAAGGTCAGTGCTTGCAGAATATGTGACAAGGCTTAAAGATGAATACGGTGTTTTTGCATATAATAAGAACAGTCCGGAATTGAATTACCTGATGAAATCCAACATTGAAAGAAACTTGATAGCAGAAAAAGCTGATAGTCCTGCCGATTCAATTTATCTAGATTTATTTGGATTCAGGGTAGAGGAAGTGAAGGTTTTCCCTTTGTATAATCTAACGGAAAATGAAGTTGTGAGGGAACAGATACTTGAATATATGAAATATAGGGCACCGAAGGAAATGATTGAGAATGTCTGGGACAAGCTTTTTGCGGTTAAAGGAATAGACAGGGTATCGGAAAGCTATAGAAAAAAGATTACTGTTGATAAGCTGTTGGGAAAAATGGGAGGGTTCCAGGAACAGCTGAAAAAGACTATAGATGGCACTATAGGCAACCGGGAGTTTGAGGAGTTTGCGGTAAACGGCTTCAATAAAAACGGAGCCAGGGAAACAGTAGTAGAGAAACTATCAAAGCTGCCAGGGGAATACCAAAGCCTTATGGAAGAGCTTGAGGAGTTGGAGGACAAGCTGGAAAGACTGGAGTCCAGACTGAGAAGAGCGGAGGACGAAGAAGCAAAAGCATCGCTCAGAGGCTCAATAAAAAGGGTCAAAAAATCAATACAGAGTGTAAACAGTCGGATATCACAGGTGAAAGAGGATTTTAAAAGTCTGAAGAGTGAACTGCGCTTTAATCAAACCGAAGCTTTTTTAAATTCCTGTATTAAAGCTGTAAACTATATAGAAAGTATTATAGAAGCAGGTGTTGAAGCAAAAAGCTCAATAAGAAGTCTGGAAGATTATCTGACTGCAAATTCAACTGATATGGGCCAGCTTTCTGATGAATTCATTAGCGCTATGAAGGATGATATATCTTTAGGGAAAAACCTAATACTGGATGGGGAAAAAGCACGTGCAATGATTGATGAAATGGAAAGTAATGCCGAGTGTATCAGAAAACTGTTAAAAAATATTCATGAGTTTGAAAAGGAAGCACCCTCGGTTGATAAGTGCACATTGACAGAGAGTGAGATTACCAGGCTGTTAAACTCAGGAATTTCAGACTACAATAATAATATTGAGTATGCTTATATAAGCTTTGCCGGAGAGGAAAATGCTTCCGACCCGAGGGGAAAAATGGCGGAAAACGCTAGAAACAGCATTAAGCCAAAAAAAGGGGAAGATGTTGATATAGAGGCATCGGGGATATCTATGGAGGATCTGCCGTCACGAAACAAAAAGCCGAGTGAAAGCTTTGATGAAGAAGACACTGAATATGAAGAACCATATGGAGATCGGGAAAATGAATTCAGCTATGGGGATAATAATGTAAGTGAATACAATGGCAAGCTGGACAGGCTGCACAAGGAAATTGACTTTTTAAACAATAATGCCGCCTTTACCGATAATGCCTTCGGGTTTTTAAGCGTCCTAGGCGGGAAACTGGAAAAAGGCCTTATTGAACTAAGGGATGAGTTATATATAAACGAATACATTATCGGAACATTTAAAAACTCGGTTCAAACACTAAAGGACGGCAATGAAGAATTAAAAGACATGGATTTTAGGGGAATTGAAAAGGAAAAAAGAGATACCTTTTTTGAAAGTGAGGTAGAATATATCCTCCATGGGCACTCCTCGGAAAATATGAACAAAATGCTGGTACAGGGGCAGATATTGCTTACAAGGTTTGGTATGAATACTCTGCATGTATACACTGACGGGAAGAAAAAAGCGCTTGCTGAAGGAGTGGCTGCTGCTGTTGCCGGATGGTGGACTGCCGGGGCGGGAATACCGATCATATCAAACCTTATTATGTGCGGCTGGGGAATGGGTGAAGCAGTGATTGACCTGGAAGATCTGATGGATGGAAAGCTTGTGCCTTTTTACAAAACAAAAGCGGATTGGAGACTGGATATAGGACTTCCTGGAGAAAAAGCCGAGAAAAGCAATAAAAACCTTTTATTCTCCTATCATGATTATCTGAGGTTGCTGCTGCTTTTAAAAAGTTCTGATCAGAAACTGAGCAGGATAGAAGACTTAATACAGCTGAACTTACAAAAAACCAGGAAGGGTTTTAAAATGTCGGAATGCAGTACCTATGCCAGAATTGAGGTTACCGTATCTATGAAATATTTTTTTGCTACATCCATGTTTATACCTGACGATAAAAAAACGGCGGAAGGAAGACATAAGTTCAGAGTACTGATTTATGAGGGCTATTGATATGTTTACAGGCAAAAAATCCCGCATTGGACAAAAAGGCTCACTTACTGCTGAGGCTGCTATTGCTTTGCCCATTTTCATCTGTATGATAGTGTCAATTACATTCTTTATCAAAGTTGTATACACCCACCAGGTAATTCAGAATGCAATAAACCTTATTGCGGATGAATTAGCTACAGAAAGCTATATATACCATATCAGTGGCATTGGGGAAATTGATGCTGTTATTGAGGATGGTATAAGAAGCAGGGCAGAAGTTTTCCGGGAGCATATTCCGGAGGCTTTGAAATCCTATGGTGTTTTAACCAGTTCAGATAACGACAATGCAGAAGTAGCTTCTACTATTATACAGGGACTTGAGGATACTGCGGTTGAAATTACAGGCAGTGCGCTTGCGAATGTGAGGGCGCAGTTATTAATACCAATGATAAAAAGCCGTATGAAAAGCTATATACCGGGCAGGGAGGATGAAGGCCTGGAAATCCGTCTCAGCAAGCTGAATATAACCGACGGCCTTGACTTTAGCAGAACCAGGTTATTTGAGGGCGGGAGCAACAGAATTGATATTGTTGTTACATATAAAATGAATATACCGGTACCATTTAAGATCTACCCTAAGTTATTTATAATACAAAAAGCTTCAGCCAACGCTTGGATGGGCGGGGATGAAAGCCGGGTATCGGATGATGAGGATATATGGTCCTTACAGAATATGCAAAGGGGTAAGAGGGTAAGGGAGATTTTTGGTGCTAACCTGCCCTGGGCATTTCCAGGGATATCAGGCTTTTATTCCGGAAAAGCCGTACTGATAAGGAGTATGGATATTACTGCTGATAGCTACCAGACAGTGGATGCGGTTGAGGAAAAGCTTACGGAATATATTGAAAGCATTGCCGATTATAATGGTCAAACTGAACCATGGGGCAAAGAAAGGATAGTTATAAAGGAAAATGATATAATTGAAAGGGAACTGGTGCTTGTTATCCCAAAGAATCCAGTAAACCCTGAAATCAAAGAAGCTGTGTTTAACTGTGTGAACAAAGCGGCTGCCATAGGGGTAGTACTTAGAATTGAAGAGTACGGCTATAAAATGGACAGCAAATCTGATGATGAAAACTAAGAAAAGCAATTTGGGGTAATATAAATATTTGGGGTAATATAGGTATAAGTATTAGTTCAATAATACCAGGGTTTGGAGGAAACCACATGAATAAGCATGATGTTGCGTATATACTAAAGGACATTGGAATGCTGCTTGAAATAAAGGGAGAAAGCTTTTTCAAATCAAAGGCGTATTATGATGCAGCAAGGAAGATTGAATTTTTGGAGGAAGACCTGTTGGATTTGATAAGAGAAGACAGGCTGAAAGATATAAAGGGCTTTGGCAAAGCACTTACCCAGAAAATTAGCGAGCTTGTAACAACAGGAAAGTTGGAATACTATGAAGAACTGAAAAGCTCCATACCATCAGGATTGGTTGAGATGATGAGGATACCAGGGCTTGGACCCAAAAAAGTCAGAGCAATTTATGAGAGACTGGGGATAGCAACCATAGGCGAACTTAAATATGCATGCATGGAAAACAGGCTTGTTAAACTGCCCGGTTTTGGTCAGAAAACCCAGGATAAGGTTCTTGAGGGAATTGAGAATCTTGGCAGGTATGCAGGTCATTACCTTTTTCCAGTTGCTATGAGCCTTGCGAAGGAGTTAATTGATGACTTAAAGAGGAGCGGACTGGTAATAAGATGCAGTGAGGGAGGCAGCCTCAGAAGAAGGAAGGAAATAGTCAAGGATATAGATATACTTGCCAGCAGTAATGACACTGAGGCCGTTATGGAGCTTTTTACAACCCATCCTATTGTAGGAAAGGTAACTTCAAAAGGTGATACAAAGTCCAGTGTGGTGCTAATAGAGGGAATAAATGCGGATATCAGGGTGGTTGATGACAGGGAATATCCTTATGCCCTTCACCATTTTACAGGAAGCAAGGAACACAATACAGCCTTAAGGCATATTGCCAGGCAGAAGGGTATTAAAATAAATGAATATGGGCTATTCCAGCAGGGTAGGCCTATTGAGTGTAAAGATGAAAATGATATTTTCAAAGTTTTTGGGATGATGTACATACCACCTGAGCTGAGAGAAAATAATGGAGAACTTGAAGCGGCCAGGAAAGGGGAGATACCCAGACTTATTGATAGAAATGATATTAAGGGAATATTCCATGTACATTCTAATTACAGTGATGGTGCTAACTCATTGGAAGAGCTTATTCAGGCTTGTATTAAAAGAGGGTACTCTTACCTTGGCATAACGGATCACAGCCAGGCAGCACATTATGCAGGAGGCTTGCGAACCGATGACATAAAAAGACAACATGATGAGATTGACGCTTTGAATCTGAAATATGCAGGTTTTAAAATCCTTAAAGGAATAGAGCTTGATATACTACCCGATGGAAGTGTTGATTATGATGAAGAGTTACTTGCACAGTTTGATTTCACAATTGCGTCGGTGCACTCATCATTTAATATGGATGAGGATAGGATGACTGAAAGAGTAATAAAAGCAATGAAAAACAGGTATGTTACTATCCTTGGTCATCCTACCGGAAGGCTTCTTTTGTCAAGGGAGCCTTACAAGATAAATATGATCGAGCTAATTCGGACAGCAGCAAAAGAAGGGGTTATCCTGGAAATCAATGCCAACCCCCACAGGCTTGATCTGGATTGGCGCTTATGCAAGTCTGCCAGGGAGCAGGGATGTAAATTTGTGATTTCTCCTGACGCCCATAGAATAGAAGGTTTGGATGATGTTGAATATGGCCTGAATATAGCCAGAAAAGGGTGGCTGACCCGGAAAGATGTAATTAATTCCTTTGAGATTAATGAAATTTTAAATGTATTATCAATTACAAAAGTTAACACCAGTAAGTAATTATTTTATCCAATGAGGTTTGTTATTTGCATTATTTGATTTTTATGAATAATTACTTCAAAATGCTTAATATGTTTTCCTGGTCCTTTACATCAAGGAAGAGTTTTATTAGGCTGGTCTTTTTAGTTTCTGAACCATCATTGTATTCTATTACAATTTTATTCTCACTGCTTCGAGCTTTATTGATGTTTTCCCTTTTAATTGACATGGGTTTATAAAAAGGCATATGGTTGATAATAACCTCGTCGCTTTTTATGACAACGTAAGGGGGCTTCTTCCTGTACCAGATAAAGTAGTAAACAAAGATAAGTGCGGTTATGCCAAAAAAGAGAACATTAAAAATAACACTCTGTTGGTTTGTAAAAGACAGAAAAAATAGGATAAGCACTCCGAAACTTAATATTTTTTCAGCCTTTTCCATCTTATAATTGAATTCTTTCGCCCCATCGTTTAGTGGTTGTTGAGTATCCATTTTTCCTCCATATATTGTGTTTTAGCTGCTGGACACAAAAGCATCCGCTTTATAGATTATAACATTACGGGATCACCGGTTCAACACTTTTAAACAATGGGTGTTGATTTCTATATTATGGAATGGACATTGTGGAGAGGCTATAGAGGCTAATTAGTAAGGTGTATATTATGTGAAGAAAGTGTTTCCAGGAACTGATGCTTCAAGCTTAAGAGCCTGTAGCGTTCAGCCCTAATGTCAAATCAAACTCGCAAAATAATATCAAATCTTAAAAAAGGGAATTATTTTGCTCAAACAGTGATTTGACTTTATATCTGCTTCACAACAGTCTCTAAAGCTCTTGCATATGTTCCTTCCATCGCTTTCTTCACATTTGTTACATGATTAATATGGGCATACAAAAAATATGCACACTGTAAATATTTGAATAGTTTGATTAGAGAAAATATAGTGTGTATAATAGAATTAGCGTTCTAGCATACAATTCCAAAAATATTTCTGGGAGGCGATTGAGATGCAGTATATTAATTTTGGCCAAACAGGTTTGAAAGTGTCCCGGTTTGGAATGGGATGCATGAGATTCCCTAAAATAAAATCCGGTAACGGAGAGGAAGTAATTGATGAGCAGGAAGTAATCAAGATGGTCAGATACGCAATTGACAATGGCGTAAACTACTTTGACACCGCATACACATATGCCGGTAGTGAGCTTGTTCTGGGAAAGGCATTAAAGGATGGATACAGGGAAAAGGCTATTATAGCAACAAAACTGCCGGTTTGGAAGGCAAAAAACTATAAAGACTATGAAAAGCTGCTTGATGAAGAATTACAAAGGCTGCAGGTGGATTGTATAGACATTTATCTATTACATAACTTGACACAGACTTATTGGGAAAGCGTAAAGGAACTTGATGGAATAAGGTTTATTAATGAAGCAAAGAAGCAGGGCAAAATCAGGTATAAAGGTTTCTCAATCCACGGAGATTTTGAACTTTTCAAAGAAATCATAGATGCAAATGACTGGGATATGTGCCAGATTCAGTTGAATATCCTTGACATTAAACATCAGGTCGGATTAGAAGGTTTGAGATATGCCGCATCAAAGGGATTGCCTGTGGTGATTATGGAGCCTTTGAGGGGTGGAACACTGGTTCAGGGCATCCCTGAGCAGGTAAAAAGCATATGGAATAAAGCGAAAGTAAAAAGAAGCCCTGCGGAATGGTGTTTTCGATGGCTGTACAACATACCTGAGGTGACAGTTATACTCAGCGGTGTTAGCAGTATGGAACAACTCAGGGAAAATATTAGAATATTTGAAAACGCACAAGCGAATGTAATGAGCAGTGAAGAAACTGAGTTAATTGATGAAGTGAGAAATATTTATGAATCAATGGCCAATGTAAGATGTACAGGCTGTAAATACTGTATGCCCTGCCCTGAAGGTGTAGAGATACCTGAGATCTTCAAGCTGTATAATGATATGAAAACGCTGAATCAATCAGGCCACTGCAGTACATTGTATGAATATATGATACTTGATTCGGGCAAAGGTGCAGACAGGTGTGTAGAGTGTGGCAGTTGTGAAACCCAATGTCCGCAGGAAATCAAAATAATCCAAAAGCTTAAGGAAGCACATCTGGCATTAAAGGGCAGTTCTTAGAAAGAATAAATAGAATTATTCAGTATAGAATAACCATAATTGAAAAAACTATTGTGCAAAATAGTTTTTTCTTGTAAAATAACTGTAAATATTTTTCACAAGGAGAGATGAGAAAGATGAGAAAGATGAGTAAGATGAGTAAGAATGAAATTGTAAAGGTAGAACTGCCGGAAAGCGAGATACCAAGGCAATGGTATAATATTATTGCAGATATGCCAAACAAGCCGGGCCCGTATTATAGCCCCATGACCGGAAAGCTGGCCACTCCTGATGATATGAGTGCAATTTTCCCAAAAGAACTTATCATGCAGGAAATGTCAACAGAAAGGTTCATTGATATTCCCGATGAAGTAAGGGAAATGTTCAAGCAGTGGAGGCCTTCACCTCTTTATAGGGCAAGGGCGCTTGAAAAGAAGCTTGGAACTCCGGCAAGGATATACTACAAATATGAAGGAACCAATGCTACCGGGAGCCATAAACTGAACACTTCATTAGCTCAGGCATATTACAACAAGGCTGCCGGTGTTAAGCGGCTTTCAACCGAGACAGGGGCAGGACAGTGGGGAAGTGCGTTAAGCCTTGCCTGTAGCCATTTTGACATGGAATGTACTGTATATATGGTAAAGGTAAGCTACCGGCAAAAGCCTTACAGGCGTTCATTTATGCAGGCATTTGGAGCTGAAGTGATTGCCAGTCCAAGTACTATGACCAATGCAGGGAAGAGTATTCTGGAAAAGGATCTGGAATCGACAGGAAGCTTGGGAATAGCTATTAGTGAAGCTGTTGAGGATGCTGCAACCCATAGTGACACTAATTATTCACTTGGCAGTGTATTGAACCACGTATGTATACACCAGTCAATAATAGGGCTTGAAGCAAAAAAGCAGCTTGAGATGATAGATGAGTATCCCGATGTGATTTTTGCATGCTGTGGTGGCGGAAGTAACTTTGCAGGAATTGCCTTCCCATTCCTTATGGATAAATTCAAGGGAACCAAAGTCAGGGCTGTTGCAGTTGAGCCTGCTGCTTGTCCTACGCTGACCAAGGGGGTATTTGCCTATGATTACGGTGATACCGCAAAGATGGCTCCGATAGCCAGAATGTATACCCTTGGACACGATTTTGTGCCGGCAGGCATACATGCAGGAGGTTTAAGATATCACGGAGCTTCACCTATAGTCAGTCAGCTTTATCATGACGGAATAATCGAAGCTACAGCTTATGGCCAGAAACCTGTATTTGAAGCAGCGGTTGAGTTTGCGAGGACTGAGGGTATTATACCTGCTCCGGAATCCTCACATGCTATAAAAGCAGCAATGGATGAAGCCATTAGGGCAAAACAGAGCGGTGAGGAAAAGGTTATACTATTTTGTCTTAGCGGACACGGATACTTTGATATGGCGGCATATGATTATTATTTCAGTGGTCAGATGGAGGATATCGAATATTCGGATAACGCAGTGAAGGAGAGCATAAAAAACCTTCCGGAAATTAAGGGATAAGGGTATTGCAATTGAGTATGGAAGCTGGTGAGGGTGGTATCTTCACCAGCTTTATATATCTTAAAGGTATAACATGGATAATGTGGAAGATTTATGATAAATATAACCCGGGATGGTGGAATAATTATGAGAATGTATGATATTCTTAACAAGAAAAGGCATAACATTCCGTTAATGCCGGAAGAAATTGATTATGTCGTAAAAAACTATACCAGCGGCACTTTACCTGACTATCAGATGTCTGCGCTATTAGTGGCAATTGCTATCAATGGAATGAATGACGAAGAAATATTTGCATTGACCAAAAGCATGGTAAATTCGGGAGAGATTGCAGATTTATCTCAAATCCGGGGAATAAAGGTGGATAAGCATAGTTCTGGCGGGGTAGGCGATAAAACGAGCCCTATAATTGGAGCAATAGTTGCATCCTGTGGTGTGCCGGTAGCCAAGATGTCCGGTAGAGGCCTGGGGTTTTCGGGAGGAACGGTGGATAAGCTTGAATCCATTCCCGGATACTCTGTAGAAATATCAAAAGAACGTTTTTTTGAAATAGTGAATACCGTAGGGGTAAGTATTATCGGGCAGACAGGGAACCTGGCACCAGCTGACAAAAAGATTTATCAACTGCGTGATGTTACTGCGACTGTAGATAGTATTCCATTGATTGCTTCCAGTATTATGAGTAAAAAAATAGCGGGAGGAGCAGACAGGATACTTCTGGATGTGAAGGTAGGCAATGGAGCATTTATGAAGGAGCTTGACAGTGCTATAGAGCTTGCTGAGAAGATGGTTTTAATAGGAAAGCACTTTAATAAAAAAACAATTGCATTGATCACTCAAATGAACAATCCTCTAGGCAGGAACATAGGCAATTCCCTTGAGGTAATTGAAATGATTGGTGTACTGAAAGATGGAAAACCTGCAATTTTAAAAGAGCTTTGCTGTACATTGGCTGCAAATATGCTGTACCTGGCGGAAAAGGGCAATGAAGAGGAATGTGAGCGTATGGCACTTTCAGCTCTTGAAAGTGGATCTGCACTTCAAAAATTCAAGGATATGATAACTGCTCATGGAGGGGATGCTTCAGTTGTAGATGATACATCCCGTTTTCCTAAGGCTAAATTTATCCAACCTGTTTATGCGGAACAGGACGGATATATCCAGCAGTTTGATACTGAAGCATGCGGAAATGCTTCAGTGGTTTTAGGTGCAGGAAGGGAAAACAAACAGTCCAGTATTGATTATACGGCTGGAATCCGACTGGAAGTAGAAATGGGGGATTATGTTAAAAAAGGTGATGTGCTGGCTTATTTGCATACATCGAATGAGGAAACACTTGAGCGTGCTAAGGAATTAATAAAAACTGGAATTAATATTAGAATTGAAAAACCTCAAACACTGCCTTTGATTTATAAAAAAATCTCAAGTGAAGACTATTAGGGAAGTTCTGATAAACTGTAATAAGGGGCAAAATATTTGGCTACATTTTTTTTGATAATTATTTATATATCATTTATTAGTTTAGGTTTACCGGATTCACTATTAGGGGTTGCGTGGCCCCTGATGCAATCGGAATATGGCGCACCATTTGAAGCGGCTGGTCTGGTTTCTATGTTGATTTCAGGAAGTACAGTTATTTCAAGCATGGCAAGCGGAATCGTACATAAACATCTGAGTACCGGCAAAATTACATTTCTGAGTTGCCTGATGACAGCTCTCTCCCTTTTGGGTTTCTCCCTTTCGCAATCCTTAGTCTGGCTCATCTTTCTAGCAATTCCTCTTGGCCTGGGGGCAGGTTCTGTTGATGCAGCATTAAATAATTATGTTGCAACGCATTACAAATCCCGTCACATGAGTTGGCTGCATTGCTTCTGGGGAGTCGGAGCCGCATTAGGCCCTGTTATCATGTCACAGTACATTGCACGGCAAAATTCATGGAGAGGCGGTTATTTGACAGTTTCCTTGTTTCAGATGTCGCTTGCTGTCCTGCTTTTTTTCAGCCTGCCTCTATGGAAACGAGCGGATAATAAATTAAACAGTACGGATGAAGCTGCAATCAAAAGCAGTGAAGGTTCAGAAAATGATGTGCCAAATAATATGCCGGATGAAGTACAGGATGAAGTGCAGGAAAAGAGAAGACTGTTACAGAAAAAAAGTGTTAAGTTTGCATTGGTTTCTTTCCTGTTTTACTGCGGTATTGAAACTACAGTAGGCTTATGGGGCAGCAGCTTTCTTATAAATGTAAGAGGATTGCCTACGGCAGTAGCAGCACAATGGGTTTCCATGTTTTATACCGGTATTACAGCAGGCAGGTTTATTACGGGTTTTATTACCCTGAAGGCCAGCAATAGTTTCCTGATACGCATGGGTGAAATTGCGGTGCTTTCAGGAATTATTCTACTATTTATTCCTTCACCAGCTATTTTTTCACTGATTGGTTTTATAATAATTGGACTGGGATGCGCACCTATCTTTCCTTGTATGCTGCACGAAACCCCCAGACGTTTTGGAAGAGAGAATACCCATGCTATTATGGGTTATCAAATGGCTTTTGGCTATATTGGCAGTACCTTTTTACCTCCCATTCTGGGTTTAATAGCAGCTCACTTAACAATAGGGGTTTTACCATTTGCTATTCTGCTTTATATTATTATCACCCTTGGAAGTTCAGAGAAAATAAACATGAACATGAAAGAAGCGAGAGTAAAGCTAAGGAAGGAAAACCGGGGTGGAGCTGCTTAATATGAAAAAGTGCAATGGGATGAGTGCAATTATTATACGATTAAAACAGGTGCTGTTTTGAAAAAATATAAATGAATGCTACGTTTGTACGACTTATTATATGTTTATATTTGGTGACAACAACATGAAAATAGAGGAATATAGGTGTTGATAATTTAACTTAAGCGTATTACAATAATATACAGCAGGATATTACAAAGGAATATAGTGAAAATAAAATTGTCAAAGACAGGATGGAACTTTATGGATAAGGAAATTCTCAACATGGAGGAAGCTTCTGAGCTTTTTGGAGTAAGCATAAAAACTTTTATAAAACTTCTGAAGGAAGAAAAGGTTCCTGCCAGAAAAATCGGGAGGGAGTGGAGGTTCAGCAAGAAGGCACTTATTGACTGGCTTTCCTCGGGTGATTCCCAAGCCTACTCTTCAAGTGAAACAGAAACAAGGGATTTTTTCAACAAAGTTGCTCCCCGGTGGGAGGAAATCAGCCGGGAGTACTTTGATGAGTCTGTTAAGAACAAGCTTATCAGCCTTAATATTCTTGAAAGCGATATGACGGTAATGGATCTTGGAGCAGGTGACGGATTGTTGTCAAGGGCTGTAGCAGAGTATGTAAAGAAAGTTATATCAGTTGATATTTCCAGTGAGATGCTTAAAGAACTAAAAAGGAAGGCCGATATAAGCGGTATTAAGAATATTGAAACCTTGGAAAGTGACGGACAGGATCTTCCTGTTAAGGATTCGAGTATTGATGCAGTATTAGCGGGTATGTACCTTCACCATATAGAAGACCCTGAGCTTGCTGTCAGGGAGATGTACAGGGTTTTAAAACCGGGAGGCATAGCTTTTCTTGCAGATTTTTATCAGCACAGTAACAAGGAATTGAAAGAGAATATGCATGATGTTTGGGCAGGCTTTAATCCTGAAGAAGTAAGGATATGGTTTGAAAGGTGCGGTTTCAAAAACGTAAGTATAGAAGCTGCGTTAAACGGAAAAGAGGAAAAGAAATATCGAAAACTGGAGGACATTTTTGTCCTGACAGCCGAAAAATGATGTTAAAAAAGGAGCGTAATTATGATTAAATGTGATATTAAGGACAAGTCCCTGGCAGAAATTGGGAAAATGAGAATTGAGTGGGCGGATAACCAGATGCATGTATTGAAACTGATTAGGGATAGGTTTGAAAAGGAAAAGCCCCTTAAGGGCAAAAAGATTTCCTGTTGTCTGCATGTTACTACTGAAACTGCTAATCTAATGCGTACATTGAAGGCTGGAGGGGCAGATTTAGTGCTTTGCGCATCAAACCCGCTTTCAACACAGGATGATGTGGCGGCTTCATTGGTAGAGGACTATGGGATACCTGTATTTGCAATTAAGGGGGAGGACAGGGATACCTATTATAGACATTTGATATCGGCAATTGAGCATGGACCGGACTTGACACAGGATGACGGCTGCGACCTTGTAGGGCTGCTGCACCGGAATTACAAGGATACTTTCCTGAAAAACGTAATTGGAGGTACTGAAGAAACTACAACAGGGGTTATCAGGCTCAAAAGTATGGAGAAGGATGGGGCGCTGCAGTTTCCCATTATTGCAGTAAACGACTCCCAGACAAAGCACTTTTTTGATAACAGGTATGGTACAGGCCAGAGCACAATTGACGGGCTTATTAGAGCCACTAATGTATTGATATGCGGTAAAAACTTCGTAGTTTGCGGTTATGGATGGTGTGGAAAAGGCCTTGCAATGAGGGCAAAAGGTATGGGCGCAAATGTAATCGTTACGGAGGTTGACCATGTGAAGGCTATTGAAGCAGCAATGGATGGCTTCAGGGTAATGAAGCTTGAAAAGGCAATGCCCTTTGCAGATATTATAATAACGGTTACTGGAAACCTTAACGTGGTAGACAAAAAACACTTTGAGCTTGCAAAAAGCGGAGTGATAGTTGCAAACTCCGGCCACTTCAATGACGAAATAAATATAACTGCACTGGAAGAACTTTCAGTTTCCAAAAGGGTAGCCCGCGATTTCGTGGAGGAATACACATTAAAGGATGGAAGGAAAGTTTACCTTCTAGCGGAAGGAAGGCTTTTAAACCTTGCTGCTGCTGAAGGGCACCCGGCTATAGTTATGGATATGAGCTTTGCAAACCAGGCTCTGGGTGCAGAGTATCTGGTAAATAATGCGGCTCAAATGGAAAAGAAAGTATATGTCCTTCCTGAAGAACTAGACCATGAAATTGCAAAAATAAAACTTGAATCAATGGGCATTGAGATTGACGAATTAACTGAGGAACAAATCAAATACCTGGCTTCGTGGGAGAGTGGGACTTGACACAGAAAAAGAACATCCTTTTGAAAGACATTGATATTATTACTGCTGATAAAAGCAACGTTTTTTTGAATAATGTATCTGTTGCAATTAAGGATGGACGTATAGATTTTATTGGCGATACGGACAATATTCCTGCAGCGTTTAGCCCTAAGAAGGTTATTGATGGAAGGCACAAGATTGCCATGCCCGGATTAGTAAATGCCCATACCCACAGCGGTATGACTTTGCTGAGGAACCTTGCAGAAGGCCTTTCACTGGAAGATTGGCTTTATAATCATGTTTTACCGGCAGAGGCAAAGTTGTCACCTGAGGATGTCTACTGGGGGACACTGCTTGGTATTGCCGAAATGATAAAGTCAGGCACAACGGCTTTTGCCGATATGTACCTGCATATGGATGCTGTGGCAAGAGCCGTTGTTGAATCAGGTATAAGAGCGAACCTGTCAAAGAGCCCCATAAAGCTCAACAGGGGGCATCGGTGCAACAATAAATATCAATGGGACGGCTGCTTTGAATACTATAACTGCTGGAACGGAAAAGCAGACGGAAGAATAAAGGTTTCGATAGAGGTGCACTCAGCATATATGTTTGACGAATGTGCACTAAGAGAAAGTTATGAGCTTGCCATGCATTGCGGCGCAGGAATACATATCCACCTCCTGGAGACACTGAGGGAGAGGGAGGAAAGCATAGCAAAATATGGGATAGATTCAGTTAAAGTATGTGAGAAATGCGGTATTTTCGATGTGCCTGTAATAGCAGCACACTGTGTCCACCTTGATGATGATGACATTGCAATACTGGCGGAACGAAGTGTTAATGTGGTTCATAACCCTACAAGCAACTTGAAACTGGGAAGTGGGATTGCAAGAATTCCCCGGATGCTGGATGAAGGAATCAATATTGCCCTTGGCACAGACGGAGCAGCCAGCAATAATAATCTGAATATGTTTGAGGAAATAAACCTTGCTGCTTTGATACACAAGGGGGTTGGAAGGGATCCGTGCCTAATAGGCGCAGAAACCGCTCTGCACATGGCAACTGTAAACGGTGCTAAAGCAATCGGCTTTGAAGGACAGACAGGAGTTATAAAAGAGGGTATGAAAGCTGACATAATAGTTCTGGATGTAGACAAACCCCATTTCTGCCCCATGAATGACCCTGTTTCGGCAATGGTTTACTGCGCTCAAGCTTCAGATGTTGACACAGTTATTATTGATGGAGGAATTGTCATGGAAGGACGTGAACTGAAAACCATTGATGAAGAATTGGTAAAGTACAAGGTCATGGAAATTTCAAAAAGGGTTTTATCAGAATAAATCCTTGATTTTTATGAGGAAAATTATAGTATTAATAAAAAATACTCCAGTTAGTTTTTGCTTACTTAAGTATTAGTCGGTATGCTATTTAGTATCAGTTGGTATATTATAAAAATTATTATACTGGATTTTAGGGGGGAAACTGGATAATGGCAAAAGTAGCGGTTGTCTTTAAATCAAAGTACGGGAGTTCTGAAAAGTATGCACGCTGGATTGCTGAAGATGTGAATGCGGATGTTTTAAAAGCTTCTGATGTAAAAGTTGAAAACCTTATGGAATATGACACCATTGTCTATTGCGGAGGACTATATGCAGGAGGTTTGCTGGGCTTTTCACTGATAAAGAAGAATTATAGAAAACTGTCGCATAAAAGAATTATCGTAGCTGCTGTTGGAGCCACGACAAAGAAGGAAGAGGCTGTCCGGGAGGTTAAAGAAAAGAACTTCACACCGGAAATGCAGGATAAGGTACAGTTATTCGTCCTCAGGGGAGGGCTTGATTACCAAAGGATGAATGTAATGGACAGGTTTTTAATGTTCCTTCTGGTAAAGTCACTGAAATCTAAAAAATCAGATGAATTGGACGATGATTCCAAAGCTTTAATTGCAACCTATGGAAAAGTTGTTGATTTTACAAACAGGGATACCATTGCTCCCATTGTTGAAATGCTTAAAGGTTAATTAGGATGAAAAACCGAGGCTTTTGACTGTGGCACTTCAACAGTTCATACGTAGATTATTGGAAAAACACTGAAAAGCTATCTACTTCAGTTTTTGCATGTTCAGGTTTCCCTTTTCTTTAACTGCTTTAGATACTTCTTTAATATGATTGTATTACAGTTTGATATGAATAGTTGATAATGATAATATATCAATAAGAATGTGTGATAATAATCGGAGGCCAAAGGTATAGATGTTTGTTTTACCGGGTTATATAATTTATGAGCATATTCATGAGAATAATAGAATAAATGTGTTTAGAGGATATACAGCTAAGGACAGGATACCTGTTATTATAAAAGCACTTAAGGAAGAAGCAGCCGATCCCCTTGGAATATCCAGGCTAATACATGAGTTTGAAATCACCCGGAATCTTAACATTGAAGGTATTATTAAGCCAATAAAATTGGAACAGGCAGGATCACTTTTTGCCCTGGTCATGAAAGATATTGGGGCTATATCCCTGAGAAAACATATTCAGAGACATCCGGTGGACCTGCCGGAATTTCTAAAAATTGCTACTCAACTTGCAGAAACTCTTGCCCAGCTTCATCAAAATGGTATAATTCACAGGGATTTGAAGCCGGAAAATATTCTAATTCATCCAGACACGGGGATAGGGCATATCATTGATTTCAGCAGCGCAGTACTTTTTACCTTAGGAAGTAAAAACTATCTCTCTTCCAACAATCCGACAGGAACCTTGGAGTATATGGCTCCGGAACAGACAGGCCGGTTGAGTGTAGGAATTGACCAGCGTAGTGACCTCTATTCTCTGGGAGTAGTATTTTATGAGATAATAACCGGCCAGCTTCCTTTACAGGCTGAAAACCCTGCTGAGTGGATACATGCCCATATAACCAAAACACCGCAACTGCCGAATAAAGTCAACCCCGATATTCTTCCCGTCATATCCGATATCATTATGAAACTTTTGGCGAAGGCTGCAGAAGACAGATACCAGAGTGCCTATGGACTTTTATGGGATCTTAAAGAATGTGAGAGACAGCTAACTCAAACAGGAAGGATTGAACTTTTTCCTATAGGACGGGCAGACATATTCGTCCGTTTTCGACTACCTCGTAAGCTCTATGGAAGAGAAAAGGAAAAGGAAGCTCTTAAAGCTGCTTTTTTTCGTGCATGTGAAGGCCAGGTTGAGACAATACTTGTAAGCGGATACCCTGGTATAGGCAAGACAATGTTGGTAAATGAAAGCCTGAAGACCATTGTGTCAGAAAAAGGCTTTTTTATTGTGGGCAAATTTGACCAGCTGGAGCGAAACATTCCTTATGCTCCCTTTGCAGCTGCCTTTGGGAATCTGATAAGGCAGCTGATGACCGAAAGTCAGGAAGAACTGGATAGATGGAAAAAAAGAATGTTGAATACACTTAAGCGGAATGGTTCGGTGGTTACTGGTATCATTCCGGAACTGGAATGGATCATAGGAAAGCAGCCCCCTGTAGATGTGCTGCCTCCAAAAGAGGCTGAAAACCGTTTTCTTATGGTATTCGGAGACTTTATCAGGTTATTTGCCAGGAAAGGACATCCACTGGTGCTGTTCCTTGACGACCTGCAATGGGCTGACCCTGCTTCAATACACTTGCTGAAATATTTAAGCCGTGATGCGAACCTGCACTCTGTACTATTCATCGGGGCCTTCCGAGAAAATGAAGTAAATGAAGACCACCCGCTGGCGGAAATACTGGGGGAAAGCAGTAAAGAGTATTCCCATGAAAAGCACATTTCCCTTATGCCTCTGGAATGGAACCAGGCTGCGAAACTGGTAGCTGAAACGCTGTACGAGCTACCAGAGAATATTACTGCTTTGGCAGAGGTATTGTACCGAGAATCAGGGGGCAACCCCTTTTCCTTGGGACAGTTACTCACTCTGTTACATGATGAAGGACTTATATATTTCAATACACAGGAAGGCTGCTGGAAATGGGAGTTGGAAGCTATACGGAAGCTTCATCTGGGAGATGATGTGCTGGAACTTCTCCTGAAAAAACTACAGAAACTTCCTGAGGGTATTCGGGAGATTATAAAACTGGCGGCCTGCATCGGAAACAGATTTGACATGGAAACACTGGTTACTGTGAGTGGTAGCTCTTGGGAAGAGACAGCCTCCTGCCTGATGCCGCTGGTTCTGGAAGGTCTTATCTTAACAGTAGCAAATCAAAAGGGAAATTTGTCCACAGCGTATCCCGATAAGGAACCCTCCGTCTTTGAATTCATGCACGACAGGATACAGCAAGCAGTCTATTCACTCATCCTTGAAGATGAGAAGAAGGAGAAGCATATTGCTATTGGCCGTCTGCTTTTACAGAATACGGTTCGCAGCAGTCTGGAAGAAAAAATAATGTATATTATGGATCATTTCAACCGAAGCCTTGAACTGATTCATGACCCTACAGAAAGGATGGAGTTAGCAGAATATAACCTTTTGGCGGGGCGGAAGGCAAAAGCTTCGGCAGCCTATGCTTCAGCATTGCAATATTTCAGGTCAGGAATAAAGCTGCTGTTGGACACTGCCTGGGAACATGATTATAAGCTCAGTTACGACTTGTACCTGGAGCTTGCCCAGGCGGAGTACCTATCTGGCAATGTGAAAGTAGCAGAGCAACTGTTTGACGTTGTTATCAAAAAATCCGAGACTGAATTGGAGCGGGCAAGTGTATACGGCCTTAAGGTGATATTGTATGCAGGCATAGGTAAATATGATAATGCTGTTAAGACAGGCATAAATGCTCTGGAAAGATTGGGCCTCAAGCTGCCAATTTACCCCAAAAAACTGGATTATGCTAAGGAATTGCTGCTGCATAAATGGTATATGCGGAATAAAAGAATTGAAGAGCTGGCTTCCCTGCCAGAAATGAAGGATCCTGTACAAAGGAAAATTGCAGAGCTTTTGACCCGGTTGTCCTCCGTATCAATAATAAGTAATCCGGATTTTTACGGATATATTATTCTGAAAACCGGAAATCATGCCGTACGGTATGGAAATACCGAAATGGCTTCAATCGGATACTTCGGATACAGTATTACTGCCGGTAGTGTGATGGGGGACTATGAAGCAGGAGACAGGTTTGGAAAAGTGTGTATTGAACTGGTGGAGAGGTATGGCCGGAGTTCATCCAAATGCATCATGTACTTTGTCATAGGAGCGTTTATCATACACTGGACCCGGCATGCGGCCTTCGGGATGGAGTACCTCAAAAAGGCTGTTCACAGCGGAATGGAGGCCGGGGATGTATTGATTATTGGTTATGCTCATTGCCTTATTCTTGAGCTAAGTTATCTTTTAAGTATTCCTTTGGAGAAGATTGCAGAGGAGGTCCGAGAAAAACATGATATGGCCAGAAGATTAAAGCATGACAACTTTGCTCTTAATGTAGCAATTTACGCAAAGTTAGTATCCGCTTTGCAGGGACAAAAAGCATATTCACTGTCATCTAGTGCAGAGGAATTTCAAGAAGAAGAATTACAATTGCCACAAAATGATAAAGCTTCCCTGGTGACCTTTTATTTGTGCAAAATACAGTTATGCTATATGGCGGGCAATTACAGAGACGCATTATCTGCCGCACAAAATGCACAGCCTTTTGCTAATGCTATTCTTGGTTTTATGACCAGTGCTGAATACAATTTCTTTCATTCTCTTACTATAACCGCTCTTTATGGTGAACTGTCCGCCAGGGACAGAAGGATTTACTGTAAAATACTGAAAAAGAACCAGCGGAAGATGAAAAGATGGTCGGAGACTTGTAAGGAAAACTTCCTTCACAAATACCTGCTGGTAGCCGCCGAAATAGCACGTCTGCAGGACAGAAGGGATGAAGCCATGTCACTGTATGACCAGGCCATCCAATCAGCCCGGCAGAATGGGTATATACAAAACGAAGCTCTTGCCAATGAACTTGCAGCAAGGTTTTACCTGTCCAAGGGCAGGAAGAAAATTGCAAGGATGTATATGTTGGATGCCTGCCATGGATACAATAGATGGGGGGCTTCAGCAAAAGTAAAACAACTGCTGAACCGTTATTCTGACCTTTTGAACGGAATAGTATTGGAAGAGACAAAAAGCAATTCCACTGGAATATTTGAAAATATTCACAGTATTTCCACAACAAGCGACAGTGAAGCCTCAAGCGGCATGGAAACATATATAATAGATAAAGCAGTAGAAAGTATTTCCAAAGAAACTGATTTGAGTAAAATGCTTGATAGCTTTTTAGAGATAGCAATCCAAAGTGCTGGTGCAAACAAAGGGTATTTAATACTTGAGGAAAATGGAGAATTGTTCATTGAAGCTGCAAAAGATAATTATTGCAATGAGAAGACTGTAAAAGCTATCTCTCTTGAGGAATGTCATGAACTTTCAAAGGCAGTAGTACGGTATGTCGCCCGGACACTTGAAACTATAGTATTAAATAGTGGTGAGCAGGCTGGAATCTTTGCCAGTGACCCTTATATAGCAGAATCGAATTCAAAATCTATAGCGTGTTTACCTTTATCGTTACAGGGAATACCCATTGGTGTACTATACCTTGAAAACAGCCTTATGCCCGGAGTGTTTGCAGCTGATCAGCTTGAGGTATTGAAATTATTGTCTACCCAGGTAGTTTTTATTAAAAAACTACAATCGTACTTGGAAGAAGATAATATAAAGACGAAAGATGAAGCATATTCATATCTTATAGAAACTCTTACTGAAAGAGAGACAGAGGTACTCACTCTTATTTCAGTGGGGATGTCAAATAAGGAAATTGCCGACAGATTGGAGATGACTGTAAATACTGTAAAAACCCACATAAAGAACATATACGGAAAGCTTCAGGTGAACAGGAGGGTACAGGCGGTTGAAAGAGCTAAGAAGTTGGGTGTATTGTAAACTTCTTATATGTCAAAGGCACATAGTTGTGACTTGAAGCAGGGATATGCTTTAGTTATAAAAAATCCTCTATTTAACAAAAAGATACTGTTATCACCCCTTTGGGTGATGATTTTTTTTGAAACTTCTATTATATTACAAATATTGTATGAATTTATCGAAATCAGTCTGCAGGTAAATTATTCTAATGGAGTGAAGATACTTGAACATATATTATCATGTCGTGGAACTTACGAAAAGTAAAAAATGCAAATTTAAGTTTTGGTATTACAAAAAAGGACATTTTGAAGTCCCGGGAAATGTAGAGGTGAATCTTTCACAATCTGCTGGGCCGGTTACATTTGACACTCAGTCGGATGACAATTTAACTCTGGAGGAAAAGGAGGAGATTGTGAAATGCGTGATGAAAAATATCCGTTTGTAAAAAATCTCAAACAATCATGTGTTATTATGGCGAAGAAAAAATATATACATATTTATCAATGCAAGTCCGGGGATATACTTGCAGATGATATATACGATAACTTCGGTATTCTTATTATGCCTAAGGACGCAGTAATCAATGATTATTGCATAAAAAGGATGAAAACTTTTCGGGTACGCCAGTTATCGGTATATGAGTAACAGTACGAAGAAAAAGCTGAGTTATGAAAAGATAGAGTGTGTTCTGAACTTAATTCTTTTGATATTAATTCAAATGAAGACCATTAGGTATATGAATCATTTCAGCAAATCTTGAGAATTCTGGAACAGAAATTTAACCGTGAAACTATAAATGGCTTCAAGTGGAGTTTTTGAAAAGTGAAACATGCATATCTGCTCCCAAATAAAAATATTATTATTTAAGAACGTTTTTAAGGGGTAGATATTGCAATGCATATCTGTATATTTTATCTAAGACCGTACACAAAGTACTTTATCATTCTTTTACTTGTAATAGCTTTATTAATTGGAATTGGGGCTTTTAGTCCCAGGATTGCAACAGTATGGTCCCAAAGCAGGGGAAGAGATATACCAATATATTCAGTCGAATGCAACGGAAAAAAGGCATCTATAACCTTTGACTGCGCTTGGGGTGCGGAAGACATACCGAAAATTCTGGATATTTTAAAAAATGAGAATGTGAAGGCAACTTTCTTCATTGTTGGCCAATGGGCTGAAAAATTCCCTGAAAAAGTAAAAATGATTGCAAATGACGGGCATGATATAGGCAACCATTCCTACTCCCATCTGAGGATGGGTGCCCTCGACAGGGAAAAGATAAAAAGTGAAATTTCCCTTGGCGGTACAAAACTGAGTACAATAAGCGGCAGAAAAGTTGAACTGTTCAGGCCGCCTTACGGTGACTACAGCAATAATGTAGTCAGTGTTGCAAGAAGTCTTGGGTATTATACAATTCAGTGGAATGTGGATTCTCTTGACTGGAAGCCCGGTATTTCAAGGGATTATATACTAAGCAGGGTTGTTACGGGAATCAAGCCCGGATCCATTATACTATTTCATAATGATACGCCCCATACAGTGGCAATACTGCCAGATATCATTAAATCTTTAAAGAAAGGTGGTTATGAATTCTTACCTGTATCGCAATTAATCATTAGAGATAATTATGAAATAGACTTTGAAGGGAGGCAGAGAAGGAAAGAATAGGGCAATATTTTTTATTAATTTGCTTTTTATTGTTATATTATACGATTATAAAGCCGATGTTCAATATGGAAGTGATATAAACGATAAAAAAACTTATAAGGGATTTTCAAGTTAAAAAATATGTAATATAATAGAAATTAGTGATAAATACTTGAAAAATGCTAATGTTTTAGGGTTTTTGGAATTGAATAGCATTATAAGATAATAAAGATGAAAATTTACTTCTAAAAATAAACCCTGGCGAATAAACATTACATTAGATAAAAAATAAAGATACATAAGAACCTTAGAGAAGAGGGGAGTGGGGAACGGATGGTCGGAAACATTATTGAAAACAACATGGTGACCATCTCCGGGAAAGTTGTTTCAGAAGTTGAATTTAGCCATGAAGTCTACGGTGAAGGATTTTATAAATTCTACCTTGATGTTCCAAGACTTAGTGACAGCAATGACAGGATACCTGTAACAATATCTGAAAGGCTTATGGTAAGGGAAAGACCGGAAGTAGGTACCTGGTTAGAGGTTGAAGGCCAGTTCCGCTCATACAATAGTTTTAATAACCAGGGGAATAAGCTTTTACTGACTGTTTTCGCAAGGGACATTAATTTCCTTAAGGATGAAACAGGTATTAGGAATCCAAATCAGATTTATCTCGATGGTTACATTTGCAAGCCTCCGGTGTATAGGACCACTCCGTTCGGCAGAGAAATAACTGATTTATTGCTCGCAGTAAACAGGCCATATAACAAATCCGATTATATTCCTTGTATTGCATGGGGAAGAAATGCAAGATTTTCTGAGGCATTAAAGGTAGGAGACAATGTTAAAATATGGGGTAGGGTCCAAAGCAGGGAATACCAAAAGAAGTATTCATCCGGTGAAGTATTTACAAAGGTGGCTTACGAAGTATCTGTATCAAAGATGGAATTAGTATCATCCCAAAATAAAGACTTAAGTGAAGATAATCAATAAAAAAAATTTACAACATTAAATCTGGCGGCACAGGACGCCGCCTGATTTAATGTTGTAATCTATCTAAAAAGCTGCAGCTTAAGTTTTCTGTTCCTGACAAAGTACCTCCACTGCCTCATAAGATATGGTATTAGGTAATGGTCTACACCAAATGCCCTGCCTGCGCCACCAAGCATAGCCAGGGATGCGGGAATAAACCACCAGTTTTCAGGGTATAAACCTGTTGAAAGAAGAAAGTTTATATTCATGCCTAATGACACAATAGCTGCAAGGAAGGTAAAAGTACCTGTGATAAAAGCAATTCCCAGGCCTATTTCGGTCAATACAATAAGAACCTGGAACAGAAGTGCATTAGGAATTATTATTGTATCAGCAATCCATGCATACCATTTGGGAGTATACTCGAATACTATCTGAAAAACCTTTTCACCGGTTTCGGCGACAGATGCACTGGTGTTGCCGTCTGTCGGCAAACCGGACAGGAAGGGTGTTGTTAGCCAGCCATCTCTTAATTTAGCTATGCCTTCCATAAGCCATGAGTACCCTAGAAATATTCTTACAGGAACCAGCCACAAGGACGGGGTTGTAACGGATATATGCCTTTCAACTATTGTTTTATTCTGCTTTTTGTATAGGAATTCGTGTTTTAAATATCTAGCTACAAGCTCAAAACCGCCAATACCAAATAAATAGTGAATATTTACCATATATTTCATTATTATTGACAACAACCTGGGAAGTCTTTTACCCATTATATTGGATACTGCAAAATAACTCCCTATAGACACCATTACTCCATGAAGCTTTGGCTTAAGAAGCTTCTTTTCCTGGCCTCTGATTTCGGCCAGTATATTGTGTGCAGCAGCTTTACCTGTTTGCAGGGCACTTTCTACTAATGCAGGAAGGCTTCTGTTTTCAGCATTGAAAAGGGATATATCACCAATTGCATATACATTATTATATTGTGTTTGAGTGTAATCATTGACTTTTATCTTGCAGCCATTCCCCTTTTCAATGCAAATATTATCGGTTATATTGCACGCTTTAACTCCTGCTGTCCAAATAAGCGTCTTGGTTGGAATAACAGTTCCATCTCCTAATTCAGCAAAGTCAGCAGTAAGTTTAGTTATTGGTTTGTTTTTAAGAACTTCAACCCCAAGTTTTTTGGTTAAATACCGATTCGCCTTTTTAATACTTTTATCGTCGAGATTATTTAGTATTTCCGGAAGCGCTTCCACCAGGATAATTCTTACTTCATTTCTATTGATTGAATAGTATTTGCAGAGCTGTTTTACCCAGAGGGCAAGCTCGCCTACCATTTCAACACCGGTGAATCCACCTCCCCCGACTATGAATGTAAGAAGGGGCTTTCTTTTTTCATAATCAGTTTCTTGCGAGGCTCTTATAAAGCAATCTTCTATATGTTCTCTTATGCTTATTGCATCATTGTAAGACCATAGCGGGAAGCAATGTTCTTCCATACCCGGAATGTTGTGAAAATTCGGATGACTTCCGGCAGCTATTACAAGATAGTCATAATTGTATTCAGATGAATCTGAGATAAGTTTATTGTTTCCAAAATCAATATTATTTATTTCATCCCTGACTAGGTTTACATTTGTATACCGGAAAATATCTCTCAGAGGTACAGTTATTCCATTTTCCTCGATCCTGTTTCCAGCAACTTCATGAAGTTCAGTCAAAAGTGTATGGTAAGGGTTTTTATCAATTAATGTAATTTCAATATTATCACTTTTTTTCTTTTTTTTATAAAGGGTTAATGCCGTCTCAATTCCAGCATAACCTGCTCCCAGAATCAATATTTTCGTAGACATTATCTCATCCTCCCGTAGTATTAATTTACCCATACATATTATTGCTAAACATGAAAGTCTAATGAAATAAAAAAATGATAAAAAATTAACGCAACCTGCTGATGTAACAGGCCTTTGAACAATGCAACCTTCTTCAGGATGATTATAAAAGTCAACTTAATAATTCAAACTGTTATCAATAAAAAGAAGCGGGTATATAATAAATAAAATATTATATTTTGTTATCTAAATTAAGGCAATGTGAAAAGCTGCATTGAATTGACAGGAGAAATGGTTTAAAATGTATCTGTAAATTGCCCCTGAAAATGCAGGGCATTAATTTTGTTGATAAAAACCATATGGAATGAAAAACATATTAATAATGTAAGCTATATAATTAATGAAGGAAGGTAAAATGCAAAAGCATAGTAAAAAAATTACTGGGGTAATAATAACTTTTTTCCTAATTCTGCTTGTAATGGTTGGATGCAGCAAGGGTATAGCAGGTGCAGCCCCTGATGAATATAAGAGGCATGATTTTGCAATGGGTACACCGATTACCCAAAGAGTCTATGGAAAGAATGGGGAAAAGGCTGCAGAACAGGTAATTGAAAAAATCAGGGATATTGAGAGCAGGATGACTGTGAATGCCCCGGGCGGGGAAATCAATCATTTGAATGATTCAGCTGGAATTGATGGGGTCAGGCTGAGTGAGGACACATTGTATGTATTGGAGAAAGCAGGTTACTACTCTCAATTAAGCGGCGGAAGTTTTGATATAACTGTTGGTCCGCTGATAAAAGCATGGGGGATTGTTTCCGAAAATTCTCACATTCCGGAAAAGCAGGATATTCAAAATATGCTCAGACTGGTGGATTACAGGAATGTATCAATAAACAAAGCCAATATGACTGCTAAGCTGGAAAGAAAAGGTCAAAATGTGGATCTGGGGGCAATTGTCAAAGGCTTTGCAGGAGACGAAGCAGTAAAAATCTATAAGGAAAATGGTATAAACTCAGCGTTTATTAATCTGGGAGGAAATGTAGTTGTTGTTGGCAACAAACCCGATGGAAGCCACTGGAGAATCGGTGTGCAGAATCCCAGGGCTGTAAACGGCAAATATATAGGTATAATTGAAGTATCAGACAAAGCTGTGGTTACTTCCGGTGATTATGAAAGGTATTTTGAAAGCGGAGGTAAAAGGTATCATCATATTCTTGATCCGAAGACGGGGTATCCTTCAGATTCCGGGCTTATAAGTGTTACTGTGGTGTCAGGTACTTCCATAGACGCTGATGCCTTGTCCACATCTCTTTTTGTAATGGGACTCGAAAAAGGATATGAGCTTGCAGAGGCTATTAATGGGATAGAAGCTATTTTTATCACAGAACAAAAGGAAGTATATACTACTAATGGGCTGAGGGACAGCTTTTCATTTTCTGATGAAAGTAAGGAATACAAATATGTTGAAAAAAGGTGATATAATTCTGGGATGCTGTCTTATTATATTTATTTTGGTTGGATTTGTTGGGCTTAAAGCATACAAAGGAAATGGGGACGGCATCAATAGGGTTGCAGTAGTCAAGTATAACAGCCAGGTGGTAAAGAGGGTTAATCTGGATGCAGTTGAAAAGCCGGAGAGATTAATATTAGATAGAGAGTATCACCAGATTGTTCTGATTGAAAAAGGCAGGATAAGATTTGAAGAATCGGACTGTCCGGATAAGTTATGCGTTAATACAGGATGGCTTTCCCAAAGGGGTGATACAGCCATATGCGCACCCAATAAAACTATTATTGTTATTGAGGGAGAAAACAGTAAAGTTGACGGAGTAACATATTAAAAGTATTCCTACAGGACAATATGAAGGGAAGGATTAATTGAGCAGCACTAAAAAACTTGTTTTAATTGCCCTGTTTGTTTCACAGGCATTGGTTTTATCAATAATTGAATCATGGATACCTCTTCCTGTTGCAATCCCTGGAGTAAAGCTTGGCCTTTCCAATATTATTACTCTTATCGCCATTATTTTTTTTGGCTTTAAAGAAGCCATTATAATTGTAATAATACGTACATTCCTGGCTTCACTCTATACAGGGGGATTTTCGGTGCTGCTCTTTAGTATAACAGGGGGAGTGCTGAGCGCTATAGTCATGGCCTTATTATATAAGAAGTTTGCAAGTGCTTTCAGTATAATAGGTATAAGTGTTGCGGGAGCTATAATGCATAATATTGGACAGCTGATGGTGGCAAGCTTAATAATGCAGGAACTGTCAGTATTTTTCTATTTGCCTGTGCTTTTGGTTTCAGGTATTCTTACAGGTTGTTTTGTTGGATTATGTACTAATTTTTTAGCTAAGGCTTTGAATAAAACTAAACTGTTTGATAAAGACTGGAAGCTATAGGCGTACGTTTTCAGAAAGGTTGTGTTACAGATTGTGGTCAAAATATCCGGATGTTGCCAGAGAACTGGAAAAGGTAGAAAACTACATTAAGAACAGCATGCGTTCAAGAAACAAGCTCCTTACAAATGTTTCCAGGGAGTTAATAGAATCAGGAGGAAAAAGGCTAAGGCCTGCTTTTGTTATACTGTCATCAAAGTTCGGCAATTATGACAGCAAAAAAATTGTTTCGGCTGCCGCAGCCCTTGAAATACTCCATACTGCTACCCTGGTACACGACGACATTATCGACCGTTCAAAGCTTAGAAGGGGGAAAGTAACAGTATCTGAAAAATATGGCGCAGACATGGCTGTTTATACAGGTGACTTTTTATTTACTAAATCAGTCCTGATGCTTTCGAAGGATATACCCGTTGATAAGCTGGAACAGGTGGCAGGTGCATTAAAGACTATTTGTGAAGGTGAGGTAGACCAATATCAGGATAGATTCAATATTGACGTTTCAGTTTTATCCTATATAAAAAGAATTAGAAGAAAGACAGCTGTACTTTTTGCAGCTGCATGCAGCCTGGGGGCAGACCTGGCAGAGTGTACCCGCGATATTGTAAGAGGACTGGCAAGGTTCGGCTTGTCCTATGGAATGGCGTTTCAAATACGGGATGACCTTAACGATTTTCTGTCTGATCCTTCGATTACAGGTAAACCAGTAGGCAACGACATATCAAAGGGTGTAATTACACTGCCGGTTATTTATACTCTGAAAAAAAACAGGGCTTTTAATAGTAAACTTTCTGAGTTTATAGACAGGGATGGTAAAATGACCGTGGGTGATTTTCAAGAAATTATTCATATGGTAAAAGACGCCGGAGGCATAGAATACTCAGTAGAACTGCTTAAAAAGTATATAAATAAGGGTCTGACCCTGCTCGAAAACTTGCCGGACAATCAATCTAGGGCTATTTTAAGCCATATGGTAAAAAAACTGGAGATTAATTAATTAGTGGTTGAATTTAGTACTTAAGTATAATATCTTAATATTAAGAGAAGAGCATAGAATGTAAGGTTTTTTTGCTTGTAAATAAAAAGGAATGGGAAGGGTAGATATGAATGATTAAAGTGTTGTATGGAGAAAAAGGCAAAGGAAAAACCAAGGTTTTGGTTGAAAGCGCAAACGGATTGGTGGAAACATGCCCTGGTCACATAGTATTTCTTGATGACAGCAACGACTTAATACATAGGCTAAACAGGGAAATCAGGTTTATTAATGTGTTGGATTTTCCGGTAAAAGGTGTGCCGGGATTCTTTGGGTTTATTTGTGGCATGATTTCCCAGAATTATGATATACAAAGTGTTTTTATTGATGGGCTTACATACATACTTAATCAGCAGGCTGATTCCTTTGAAGGGCTTTTTAAGGATTTGAAACAGATTTCCGAACAATACGGCATTGACTTCCATATAAGTATAAATGGTAAAGAGGACAATATTCCAAAATTCCTTGAAGAGTATGTAGATTTTTGAATATATTCAATGTTAAGGGCCAAAATAAACCTGAAATACCCCTCCTGTGTTTACAGCTTCACAGGGGGGGTTGTGTTTATGTTATAATATCAGTAACATAACAGGCAAATACGTGGAAGGTGCACAATGGACAAAATAGCAGCCGTAGCAATCAGTAATTCAACCAGAGAATTTGACAGAGATTACCACTATATTATTCCTGACAGGTTAGTGGATAAAGTAAAACCAGGTATGCGTGTTATTGTGCCTTTTGGAAAATCTGACAGGCTCAAAGAAGGCTATGTCCTTAAATTGGTTCAAAAGTCCGGATTTAAGTTGCTTAAAAGTATAAGAAAAGTAGTTGATGACAAGCCTGTACTGAGCGAAAAGATGTTAATGCTTGCGTCATGGATGAAACACAGGTATATATGCACTTATTCCGATGCAATAAAATGTATGCTTCCTGCCGGCATAGGGATAAAAAGTACAAGGGTAGCCAGGTTGGTGGATAACAGCGGCAGCCTGAGTGGAAATGCAGGCAGGATTATTGAAGTATTGATTGAATGCGGAAATGAATGTGAATATGAAGAGCTTCGAAAAAAAACGGGATTAACGAACTTTTCTGTATATATTAAAAAGCTGGAGAAAGCGGGAGTATTAACTATATATGAAAAGTTTTCAGCCAGGCTGAAGGAAAAACGTGTTCATGCAGCGTGCCTTGCTATTCCGCAGTTAGAAGTGGTTGAGGAAATAGAAGCAAGCCGGATAAAGAAGATCCAGCAGATACGGGTTCTTGAAATGCTTATGGAAACTGAATATATTGCAGTTGCAGACTTGATGAGGTTTGCTGGGGTATCAAAGAGTGTTCTTGAAACACTAAGGAAGAAGGGTTATATAGATTTAAGGGAAATAGAAGTGAAAAGGGATCCCATGGAGCATAAAAGCTTCAAAAGGACGGAACCTTTGAAACCTACCGCACAGCAAGCGGCAGCAATAGAGCTGGTTAAAAGCAAGCTGGATGGAGGAAGTTTTTATGAACTGCTTTTGCATGGAGTTACAGGAAGCGGAAAGACTGAGGTATACCTGCAATTAATCCAGTATGCTATAGATATGGGTAAACAGGCTATAGTCCTTGTTCCTGAGATATCACTTACCCCTCAGATGGTTGATAGGTTCAAGGGCAGGTTTGGTGATGATGTTGCGGTTTTGCACAGCAGGTTGTCACCTGGTGAGAGATATGACCAGTGGAGGCTTATAAAAGAAGGAAACATTAAAGTTGCTGTAGGTGCCAGGTCAGCAGTATTCGCTCCTTTTAAAAACCTTGGGATAATAATAATTGATGAAGAACACGAGAACTCATATAAATCAGAAATAACCCCTAAATACCATGCGGCTGAAATTGCACGTAAGCGCTGCAAGGATGAAAAATCTGTGTTGATATATGGGTCGGCGACCCCTTCCATAGAAACCTTTTACAGGGCGATGAATGGTTGCATTGATTATATAAAACTGAGTGAGAGGGCAAACCAGATGCTTATGCCAAGGGTGGATTTAATTGATATGAGAAAGGAGCTTGAAGAAGGAAACAGGTCGATTTTCAGCAGAAAGCTTGAACAGGAGATAAAAAGTAATATTGTCACTGGACAGCAGACCATTCTCTTTATAAACAGGAGAGGCTATGCATCATTTATATTATGCAGGAGCTGTGGATATACAATCACATGCCTTAATTGCAATATTTCCATGACATACCATTCTTCGGATGACAGGCTAATATGCCATTACTGTGGGTACACAGTAAAATCTCCCAAGGTTTGTCCCAAATGCAAGAGTAGTTATATAAGGCAGTTTGGCACAGGCACGCAGAGAGTGGAGAGTGAGTTGAAAAAAGTATTTGAAGGGTGTTCAGTACTTAGAATGGATATGGATACAACCACCTTTAAAAACTCACATGATGAGATATTGAGCACTTTCAAGGATCAGAACATTAATGTCATGGTAGGTACCCAGATGATTGCCAAAGGACATGACTTTCCAAATGTCACCTTAGTTGGTGTTATAGCAGCAGACAGCTTGCTGAATACGGGCGACTACAGGGCTTCAGAAAGGACGTTCCAGCTGTTGACTCAGGTGGCCGGAAGAGCGGGGAGGGGAAATATTCCTGGCAGGGTGGTAATTCAGACGTATAATACTGATAATTTCAGTATACTTGCGGCATGCAACCATGATTATGATACTTTTTACAACCAGGAGATCAAGCTTAGGCAGGAGCTGAATTATCCTCCATTTACCAATATTGCGGTGATAATGCTAAGCGGTATAAACGACAGGGCTGTATATAACCTCAGCAGAGAGGTTAAACATTCCATATGTAGTAAAGCTTTTGAAGAATACAGGGACGGCTTTGAGCTGCTTGGACCGGCCAGACCACCGTTGACAAGGATTAAGAACAAATACCGGTGGAGGATTGTAATAAAATGCAAGGATAAGGAAAAACTTATTGATGCTCTGACATTGATTTCAGATGGCTTTTATTCTGCCAGCATAAAAGATGGCATACAAATGAGTGTGGATATAAATCCCGTTAATATGCTATAATTGACTTGGTTGCTTTTACCCGAACCAATAACCATACATAAAAGTGGGAGGAAGTTCAATGGCTATCAGAAAAATCAGGCTGGACGGTGATGAGGTCTTAAGAAAGAAGTGCAAAGAGGTTGAAGTAATAAATGATAAGATTATTACGCTTCTCAAAGACATGGCTGAAACTATGTATGACGCAAACGGAGTAGGATTGGCAGCCCCTCAGGTAGGTATATTAAAAAGAGTGGTCGTTATTGATATTGGAGAAGGGCTGATTGAACTGATTAATCCTGTAATTATAAGTCAATCAGGAGAAAAGATTGAAGCAGAGGGGTGTTTAAGTCTTCCTAATGTATTCGGCGAAGTGAAGCGTCCTGAAAGGGTTAAGGTAGAGGCACGGAATTCAAAAGGGGAAAAAATCACCATTGAAGGCAGTGGGCTTTTAGCAACTGCTCTTTGCCATGAGATAGACCATCTTGACGGTATTTTGTTCAAAGATAAGGTTATCAGGTTTGTAGAGCCTGACGACATGGGAAATTGATGATTGGAGTGTTGAAGTTGAGGATAGTTTATATGGGTACACCGGAATTTGCTGTCCCAAGTTTGAATATGCTTGTCAGCGAGGGATATGATATTGCCGCGGTTGTTACCCAGCCTGATAAGCCTAAAGGAAGAGGAAAGAAGCTGGCTGCGCCTCCTGTGAAAGAATATGCGCTTAAGAAAGGGATAAAGGTTTTACAGCCCGATAAAATAAAAACCGGGGGGTTTGCCAGCCAGTTAAGGGAAATTAATCCTGATCTTCTGATAACGGTTGCTTACGGCAAAATTCTTTCTAAAGAAATCCTGGATATCCCTCGTCTTGGATGTATTAATGTCCATGCTTCAATTCTTCCCAAATACAGGGGAGCTGCCCCAATTAACTGGGCAATAATTAATGGGGAGAGTACCACCGGTATTACAACAATGTATACCGATACGGGCATGGATACGGGAGATGTCCTGCTTATAAATAAAATAACAATTGAAGATGACATGACTGCCGGAGAACTCCATGATATACTGGCGGAGCTTGGGGCAAAAACCCTGAAGGATACTTTATATCATCTTGAAACAGGCACATTAATAAGGGTTCCGCAGGATAATAATGAAGCTACCTACGCACCAATGATGGATAAAACTATTGGAGAAATAAATTGGGCAGAGCCTTCGAAGAAGATCCATAACCTTGTACGCGGGACCAATCCGTGGCCTGGGGCTTATACGTTCTATAACGGAGAAAAGATGAAGGTGTGGAAGACCTGTTTGCTTAATAGAAGTGAAACTGATAAAAAACCCGGTACTATTATCGGAGTCAGTAAGGAAGGTATTGATGTTGCCTGTGCTGACGGGGTACTGAGAATTAAGGAAGTGCAGTTCCAATCATGCAGAAGGATGTGTGTAGAAGAGTATATATGTGGTCACACAATAGGCGAAGGTGAAATCCTTGGATAATAATATAAGGATTTTCAGATATTTTTCATTATTAATCATCCTCACACTGGTTTGTGCAGTATTTGTTTTCGGCTGTATATACTGGTACTCAACAATAAACACATATAACTATTTTTTATTAATTGTAATCCTATTGACAATAATAATAATAGTTGCTTTTATACTGGCTGTAGTGATTGTCATCCATGCTTACAGGAAAAAGTATGTAAGCTCTGTATTATTATGGCCGGCTAGAAAAGCCCTGAGAATAGTATATCCTTTTGTGGCATTTATTACAGGGTTTTTTAAAGGTGACAAAGATGCGATAAGAAGGATTTATGTGGAAGTAAACAATATTATAGTCGAATCCCACAGGAGGAAATATAACCCTGATGAGGTGCTTGTACTTCTACCTCATTGTTTACAGGATTCCGAATGTAGGTATAAACTGACTAATGATATCTCCAATTGCCACCAGTGCGGAAAATGTTCTATAGGCGATGTTGTGAATGTGACCAGCCGGATGGGGCTGCAGGCAAAGGTTGTAACAGGGGGAACAGCGGCGAGGAATATTGTAAAAGAGTACAAGCCTGGGATAATACTTTCTGTAGCGTGTGAGAGAGATTTGGCATCCGGGATTGCAGATGTAGTTTCTACCCCTGTAATAGGGATTTTTAATAAAAGGCCTAACGGGCCTTGCCATAATACCATGTTGGATATATCTGTGTTTAAGGAAAAATTTAAGAGGATAATAGACGATTAACATTACCCTATAAGGAGCAAGTAGAATTGGCAGTTGATTTGGCAAGAGAGACGGCATTAAAAATATTGTTTGAAATAAATGAAAAGGGTGCATATTCCAATATATCAATAAACAAATACCTGGGACAGAATAACTTAAGGGATATTGACAGGGGATTTGTTACTGAGTTGGTATATGGAACAGTCAAGTGGAAGCTGGCTTTAGATTGGGCGATACAGCAGTTTTCCAGTATTAAATTAAAAAAAATATCCCCATGGATATTAAATATCCTGAGGATTGGTATATACCAGCTTTTATATATGAACAGGGTACCAGTACAGGCAGCATGTAATGAAAGTGTAAAACTGGCAAAAAGGTATGGGCATTATGCTTCTGTAAGTTTTGTTAACGGGGTTTTAAGAAATATAGCCAGAAATAGGGATAGCATTAAATATCCTGACAAGGACAGAGAATATGCTAAATATTTAAGTATCAGGTATTCACACCCTGAGTGGATGGTCAGGAGATTCCTGGAGCTTTTTGGAACTGACTTCTCTGAAAGCCTTTTGGAAAGTAATAATAAAGTGCCCGATTTTACAGTAAGAGTGAACACTTTAAAAAGTTCAAGCAAGGAACTGATTGAATTACTTAGACAGGAAGGTATGGAAGCGAGCCACGGAAGGTATGCCAAAGAGGCTGTAATAATTAAAAATCCTATACCTGTTTCCAGAATTGAAGCGTTTAAAAAAGGTTTATTCCAAATCCAGGATGAGAGTTCAATGATGGCTGCAAGGATTCTGGATCCTGAGCCCGGAGAGTTTATAATTGATGTTTGCAGTGCTCCGGGGGGTAAAGCAACACATCTTGCCCAATTGATGAATAACAGGGGAAAACTGTTTGCCAGGGACATCCACCAGCACAAGATTAAGTTGATTGAAGAATCTTGTGAAAGGCTGGGCATAAACATTATAGAAACACAGTTATACAATGCATTGGAAGTTGACGATGAATTGAAAGGTAAAGCTGACAAGGTTCTTGTGGATGCACCATGTTCAGGGCTTGGAATAATACGACGTAAACCCGATATAAAATGGGCTAAGAATATTGAAGATACAAAAGAGGTTACAAGCTTCCAGATGGGAATACTAAATGCGTCCTCGAAATATGTTAAGCCTGGAGGAGTTTTGGTTTACAGTACATGCACTGTTTTACCTGAAGAAAATGAACACATGGTGCGGGACTTCATTGCTGCAAATCCCGATTTTAAAGCAGAAGATATATCCGGGCGGATACCGGAAACTCTGGCTGATACAGGTACAGAAACGGGCTGTTTGAAGCTTTTCCCAAACAAACACAATGTGGATGGCTTTTTCATTGCCAGACTAAGGAAAAGAGGTTAATGTATGCAGCAAAAAGTAAATTTGCTTGATATGGATATTGAACAACTACAAAATATGCTTGTAAATGATATGGGACAGCCAAAATTCCGTGTAAAACAGGTGTTTAAGTGGTTGAACAGGGGAATAAGGGAGATAGATGAAATGACAGACATCTCCAAGCCTTTACGTGAGCAGCTGAAGAGGGTGTCATACATAGGAAACTTGAGAATAATAAAGAAGCTGACATCCGGGATTGACAATACCACAAAATACCTGTTAAAACTTAATGACGGCAATGTAATAGAAAGTGTAATAATGGAGTATAAACACGGGCTTTCCATTTGTATATCCTCACAGGTGGGCTGTAAAATGGGATGCGCTTTCTGCGCCTCTACGGGTATTGGTTTTGTGAGGAATCTTACTGCCGGAGAGCTTCTGGGGCAAGTCTTATCTATTCAGAATGATATTGGTCAAAAGATTAATAATATCGTAATAATGGGTATTGGAGAACCTTTTGATAATTACGACAATATTATTAGGTTTTTAAGGATTATACATATGCCTGAGGGCTTGAATATTGGTTTCAGAAGGATAACAATTTCTACTTCCGGCTTGGTGCCTCAAATAATTAAATTTTCAAAGGAAGGTATGCCAGTTAATCTTTCTGTTTCCCTTCATGCCTCAAATGATGATTTGAGAAGGAAAATAATGCCTGTAAATAAAAAGTATTCTATTGACAAATTAATTGAAGCATGTAAGATATATACAGGGGTTACTAAAAGAAGGATAACCTTCGAATATATAATGATTTCCCTGCTTAATGATTCAAGGGAATGTGCGATTGAACTGGCAGAAAGGTTAAAAGGAATGTTGTGCCATGTTAACCTTATTCCAATGAATGATGTTGAAGGGTTAGATTATTCAAGAAGCAGCAAGCGCGCAGTTGAAGATTTTAAAAGAATTCTCGAACAAAATGGTATTGAGACTACAATAAGGCGTGAATTAGGCAATGATATCAATGCTGCCTGTGGCCAATTGCGGAGGAAGACTATAGAATAGCGGTGAATTTTATGGTATATGCAGTTAAGAGCGATAAGGGAAGAGTCAGAGAGGTAAATGAAGACAGTTACAAGATTATAACGGATATACCAGGTTTTCCTTATGTTTTCATAATCGCAGATGGAATGGGAGGACATAATTCCGGGGAGGTTGCCAGTAGTACGGCGGTTAAGGCTGCCACTGATTATATACATAATCTTTCTCTCGGGTTCACAGGAGAATTTGATCCGTTAAGCATAATAAAGGAAATAATGGAGCAAGCTAACAATATAGTATTTAACAAGTCAAAAGAGAAAATTTCAAACGCCGGAATGGGCACAACTTTGATTATTGCCATTTTTTATGAAGGCAAAGTATTTGTCGGACATATCGGGGACAGCCGCGCATACCTTATCAGAGACGGAAACATGGTTCAGATTACTACTGATCATTCATATGTTGAAGAGTTGGTAAGGAATGGTTCCCTCACAAGGGAGGAAGCAGAAAACCATCCACAGAAAAACATAATAACAAGGGCTTTAGGCTGTTCGCAGGAAATGCAGATAGATACATATTTATGTGATTTGCTTGAAAACGACTATGTTTTGTTATGTACTGACGGCTTAACAAACATGCTGACAGAAAAGGAAATCATGGAGATTATTCTAAATGCTCCAAATCTTCAGCTTGCTTGCCAGAACCTGGTTGACAGTGCAAATGAAAACGGAGGATATGATAATATTACGGTAATTGCAGTAAAGAATGTAAAGAAAGAATAACCATAACGATGAGGTGCTTATGGAAGGTCGAATTTTAGGAAATAGATATGAACTTGTAGAAAAAATAGGCAGCGGAGGCATGGCACATGTCTACAAAGCAAAATGCAGATTGTTAAATAGATATGTTGCAGTTAAGATTCTAAGGCCTGATTTTGCAAATGATGAAGAATTTGTAAAACGGTTCAGGATAGAAGCACAAGCTGCAGCAAGTTTGTCACACCCAAATATTGTTTCTATTTATGATGTGGGTTATGAAGAAGGCAACCATTATATTGTAATGGAGTATGTGGATGGAATCACATTAAAACAGTATATATCTGGAAAAGGAAAGCTAGGATGGAGGGAAGCAGTCAATATTGCAACCCAGATTTGTTCAGCTATTGCACAAGCCCATCTGAAGAGAGTAGTCCATAGAGATATCAAACCCCATAATATTCTGATAACAAAGGACGGCATTGCAAAGGTTACTGATTTCGGAATTGCCAAAGCAGTAACAACGTCAACCATTACTCTTGCCGGGGGGACTATTGGTTCAGTCCATTATTTTTCTCCTGAACAGGCCAGGGGAGGATACATTGATGAGAAATCAGATATATATTCACTGGGCATAGTACTGTATGAAATGGTTACGGGAAGGACGCCTTTTGATGGAGATTCTCCTATTTCAGTTGCTCTAAAGCATATACAGGATGAACCTGTACAGCCGATGGAACTGGATTACAGAATACCTATGGGCGTGAATGGTATTATTATGAAAGCCATTAAAAAGAACCAGAAAAACAGGTACCAGACTGCCTCTGAAATGCTATCCGATCTTCACAGGGTTTATAAAGAACCTTATGAAGATTTTGTTGACTTTAATGATGAGGACGACAGCCCTACTCTCAGGATTAATGGATTGGGAGACGAAAATTTGCTGGAAGATAAGGAGGAGTTGGAAATAGGCAGGAAGAATAAAGGAAAAGGTGGAAAAAGAAAAGATAAACTCACTTCCTTTATTGCTGTAGTTACTTCATTTATAATAATTACAATTTTTGTAGTTATTGGATATAAAATCGTTGGGCCTAATATGGCGCATGAACAGTCGGGTTTTATAACAGGGTATTATGTTGGAAGAAACTTCGAGGAAGTAAAGGCCGAACTGGCCCGGAACAATATTATTGCTGAAGATATAAGGGTATATAGTGACATTGAAAAAGGTATAATTATTTCTCAATCTGTTGCCGAAGGAAAAGAGTTTAAACCCGAGGGACGGAATGTTATAGAGTTTAAGGTTAGTAATGGGCCTCAAATAATTAAGATTCCTGACTTAAGGAATAAGGATTATAGAAGTGCAGAAATAAGATTAAAAGAACTTGGGCTGATAGTAAATATCGAGGAAGAGTTCAGTGATACAGTGGGCAATGGGCAGGTGATTAGGACAGAGCCTGGATTTGATGAAGAGGTAAAACCGGATACTGTTGTAACTATTGTAAAAAGTAAAGGGCCTAAGCTGGAAATGGTAAAGGTGCCGGATCTTATTGGGAAAACCAGGCAAGAAGCCCAGCAAGCTTTGTCCGAAGCAAAGCTTACTGTTGGGAAAATGTTTCCTGAAGATGTGGTAAGTGAAGTAGCAAAAATTAATAAGCAGCATCCGCTTCCTCAGGAAGAGGTTGAGGAAGGGTCTCCTGTGGATTTATATTTTGAAGAAGGAACTCCTGTGGATAATAATGATACTACCGGAGAGAGAGTATATGCCCCTTACAACATTGTATTAAGCAAGCCTGACGACTATGGGGATAAAATAAAGGTAGTGGTTGAGATAACACCATCAGATACACATGAAGTGGAACAAATAATGAATGAAACGTGGAGCAAGGAAAGTTTTCCTGTGCCCATTTCCATACCCATACCCAAAAATGGAAGTACCAGGGTTAGAATTTTCCTTGATAATAATTTTTATAAGGAATTGTACCAGGTTAATGAATAATTGTTGACAGGTCAGGGAGGTAGAGAGTTTGCCGTCAGGCATTATAATTAAAGGCATTGGTGGTTTTTATTATGTTTCAGTTCTTCAGGGAGTATATGAGTGCAAAGCCAGGGGTGTGTTCCGTAAAAAGGGTTTAACTCCTTTAGTAGGAGACAAGGTAATTATAACTATTGTGGACGATGAAAGAAAAATAGGCAGTATTGATAGTATAGAGCCAAGAAGCTCAGAATTGGTAAGGCCAGCAGTGGCAAATGTAGACCAGGTAGCGGCAGTAATAGCCATTCAATCTCCCGAGCCTGATCTTATGCTGCTTGACAAGCTGCTTGTTACAGCAGAGAAAAAAGGAATCAGTCCGGTTATTTGTGTTAATAAGATTGATCTGGATACTACAGGGGAACATGAGGAGTTTTTTAAGGCTTATTTGAAAACTGGCTACAGGATAATCCTGACAAGCTTTAAAACTAACAGGGGATATGAAGAATTGAAAGAAGCCTTAAGAGATAGGGTAACCGTATTTGCGGGGCAATCAGGAGTAGGCAAGTCTACTATTTTAAATAAAATAATGAATTCAATGGTAATGGAGACAGGCAATATCAGCCGGAAAATTAACAGGGGCAAGCATACAACACGCCATGCTGAATTGGTAAAATTGGATACAGGAGGTTACATTGTGGATACTCCTGGTTTTAGTTCTTTTGAGATAATGGATATATGCCATGAAGAGCTGCATTTATTTTATCCGGAATTTAGAAACTTTTTGAAAGAGTGCAGGTTTGCAAGGTGCAGCCATATTCCAGAACCTCAGTGTGGTGTGAAAAATGCGCTTGAAAATGGCTTAATAGATAAAGGAAGGTATGAAAGGTATACTCAGATGTATTATTTTCTAAAAGCCAATTACGACAGCAGGTATAAAAAATAATTATTACAATAGATAAAAATAAGGGAGTGGAAAAATGATAAAAATCGCACCATCAATACTTGCAGCAGACTTTTCCAAGCTAGGGGAAGAGATTAAAAAGGTCGAAAGGGCAGGAGCGGATTTAATTCATATTGATGTGATGGACGGCCATTTTGTACCTAATATTACTATAGGTCCGCCGGTAGTGAAGTCTTTAAGGAAGGTAACCGAACTACCATTTGACGTACATTTAATGATAGAAAATCCTGATAGTTATATAGATAGTTTTATTGACGCCGGAGCAGATATTGTAACTGTCCATGCTGAAACCAGCTGCCACCTTAACAGGAGTATCCAGAAAATTAAGCATGGCGGAGCGAAACCTGCTGTTGCAGTTAATCCAGGTACTCCGTTATCAAGCATAGAGTGGGTTTTAAGTGATGTTGATATGGTACTTATTATGACCGTCAATCCGGGTTTCGGAGGACAGTCATATATAGAAACTATGACGGATAAAATTAGAGAATTGAAGTCCATGATAGACAAAAGAGGACTAAGTACAGATATTCAAATAGATGGGGGAGTGGATCTGTCCAATATATACAGGGCCACTGAAGCCGGAGCAAATATAATTGTTGCCGGTTCGACAATATATAAAGCTGCAGATACCGCTGAAATTATAAGACAGCTTAAAGAAAGTGCGTACAATGTATAATGCAGCTAGCCCCATGACTGCCGTAATAATAAGTAACGGTAATATATGCGATTATGAATACATGAGAAGGTATATAGAAAAATCACATTATATAATATGTACAGATGGAGCAGTCAGGCATTTGGAATTACTAGGTATAAAACCGGATGTTTTATTAGGCGACTTTGATTCAATAAGCAGTTCTGAATTAATGCGTTATAAGTCTTCAGGAGTACCTTTATGTAAGTATCCGGCAGAAAAAGATATGACTGATACGGAGCTTGCAGTAGATTTTGCTGTTGACAAAGGTTATGGCAGGATTATTATTCTTGGGGCACTAGGTACCCGTTTTGACCATTCTCTGTCAAACATTTTCCTTTTAAAGAAGATGCTTGACAGAAAAGTCGAAGGGGTTATTATAGATGAATATAATGAGATTCGTCTTATTAAAGACAGGATAACTCTTACCAGAGAAGAGAGAGTTATGATTACCCTGCTTCCTCTTTCTAGTAAGGTTGAAGGTATAACAACTAAAGGCCTCAGATATCCACTGTTTAACGCTACAATAGAAATAGGATCCAGTTGGGGCGTTAGTAATGAGTTCACGCAAGATACCGCGGAAGTCACTATTGGCAGTGGGCTGCTGCTGGTTATAAAATCCAGGGATTAAGCCCAACAAAACTTTTTCTTTATTTGAATTCATTTACCAGTGCTTCAAATGCCGGCAAGGAATTTTCTATTGTTTCAAGGCTTATGCAATAGCTGAGCCTTACATATCCGGGACATCCAAAACCCTGTCCGGGTACCAGTAAAAGGTTATATTTTAATGCTCTTTTCGCAAACTCAACATCGTCTTCCATTAATGACTTGGGGAACAGATAGAATGCGCCTTCCGGCTTATTGCACGAGAAGCCCAGTCTAATAAGGTTATTATACAGCAAATCCCTGCGTTTTCTGTATTCCTCCACATCCACAGCCTGATCGATTGCTTCTTCAACCACCCTTTGAGCAATGGCAGGTGCATTTACAAAGCCGAGAGTCCGGTTGCTGAATGTCAGACCTTCCAGAAGCAAATCAATTTCCTGTATGCCGCGGTTTACCGCAATATAACCAATCCTCTCACCGGGCAGAGCCAGGGACTTACTGAAGGAATTTACAACAATTGAGTTTTTAAATATTTTAAACATACTGGGGGCTTTAATTCCGTCATAAGTAATATCAGCATATGGCTCGTCAGATATTATGAATATTGTAGTATTATATTCTTTTTCTTTACGCTCAATGAGCTCTGCAATACTGAGCAGGGTTTCTTCCTTATAAATAACTCCAGTAGGATTGTTTGGGTTATTAAAGATTATTGCCTTAGTCCTTGGTGATAAGGCCTTTTCAAGGGTATCAGGGTCAGGCTGGAAAGTAGGAGTGTCAGTAGGAACAACTATAGGCTTTCCCACGTGGTTATCTATGTAAAACAGGTATTCAACAAAATATGGTGAAAAAACAACTACTTCCTCCCCCGGGTTCAACAGGGTTTTAAGCACAACATTAAGCGCACCGGCAGCACCGCAGGTCATAATGATATTTTGAAAGGGTAGGAAAACGCCTGTTTCCTTTTCTATACGGTTTGCAATTTTCTCCCTTACACTTGTATAGCCTGCATTACTCATATAACGGTGTTTGCCGGGCAGGTCAAGGGAAGCTATTTTTTCAAAGGCCTTTTTTACGGTTTCAGGCGGTTCAATTTCCGGGTTTCCAATACTGAAATCAAATACTTTGTCGGGGCCATATATACTACGGAGCTTTTCTCCTTCTTCAAACATTGCTCTTATCCAGGATGATTTTTTCAGATTATTGACTATTTTTTCAGAAAACATACTCTTCACTCCTTACACTCATATATATTATGAACATATTACATCAAAAGTCCTGAAAAGAAAAGAGCTTTAGTTCTTTTATCCTGTTCTCGTCAGGAGTTACTAATACAGTTTTATAATTGTCATATATGACCATGCCGGGTTTAGCCCTGTTAGGCTTCTTAACATTTTTCACCATGGTATAATCAACAGGGACATTTGACGACAGCCTTGCCTTACTGTGATAGGCAGCAAGCAAGGCAGCTTCCTCAATAGTGCTTTCAGGTATCTCCTTGTGGCTTTTCTTAATAATTACATGGGAACCAGGTATATTTTTTGTATGCAGCCATATGTCATTTGATGATGCCATCTTCAGAGTGAGAAAATCATTTTGCTTATTACTTTTACCAACAAATATGTCAAAACCATCGGACGATTTAAAGTGTAAAGGAACTGACGGCCTGCCGGATTTTTTTTGGCGGGCTTTAGGCTTTATATTTAAATAGCCTCCTTCTATCAGTTCTTCCCTTATCTCTTCAATATCCTGAACAGTAGTACAGTTGTCAAGCATAAGTAAAACGCTTTGCAGATAGTCCAGTTCTTTTTGGGTTTCTTCAAGCTGCTTGTTAGAGTATTCAAATGCGCTTTTTGCCTTGTTATATTTCTTGAAATACCTCTGTGCGTTTTTCTGTGGAGAAAGGTTTTCATCCATCGGGACTTCAACATATTCACCATTTTCACTATAGTAGTTTTGCAGTTTTATACATTTTATGCTATGTTTTATACTATATATATTCGCAGTAATAAGTTCACCAAAGAGTCTAAGTTTCTCACGGTCTGATACCTCTCTCAGCTTCTCCTCGTGTATTAAGAGCTTTTTATTGCATCTGTCAATCCCATTGTTCAATATTCTCAAAAGACTGGCTTTTTTTTGCCTTAACCTTTGGAAATAGTCCCTCTGTGAATAAAAGGCATCAAGCATTCCATTCACTGAGGAGAATGCCTTTATGTGTTCATACTGGTTTATCTGAAGGCAATGGAATTCAAAAGGTTTCGAATAAGATGAATCTTCAAACACAATGCAGGGAGAATAGTGGCTGTCCAATATTAACCGGAATACGTCTTTAAGAGTTTTTTCCAGGAGGATAAGCTTTTCATTGGTAAGATATTCAAAAGGAGTTTTTCCGTCAATACCTGACCTGAAACATATTTCTCTGCAAATAAGGGGGCTGAAGCCTTTAATATTATTCAGAAGGTATTTTTCAACAGTGCCCTTAAAGCTTTCCTTTCCTGATGATAAAAAACTACTATGGGCATTTATGTCCCCTGGGGCGGTTTTTTCCTGGGCTGGGGGAAAAACATAAGGCCTTGCGGGCATAACTTCCCGGACACTGCTTATTTCATTATCAATGTGCTTTATTGAATCTATTATCCTGTTATCCCCGTTGACTAATATAATATTGCTGTGGCGCCCCATTATTTCAATAACAAGTTTCTTAGCAGAGATATCTCCCAATTCGTCTTTGGCTTCCAAATGAATCGAAATGATTCTCTCATAGTTATGAAACTCCACATCCAGAATTCTACCTCCCGAAATATGCTTCCTTAGAAGCATGCAAAACATAGGAGGAGACGAAGGATTCTCTTTTGCAGTTTCAGTAAGATGAATCCTTGGGTTATTAGGGCTGGCGCTCATTACAAGCTTATAATTCTCCTTATTGGCACGTATGCTTATTAATATTTCATCCGCTTCGGGCTGATAGATTTTTTCAATACGACCGTTGATGAGCTTATTTGAAAGCTCCTCAACTACACCTTTTATAACAATGCCGTCAAAAGGCATTTTCATCACTCTCCAACAACTTACTTTTCTTGTAAGTATACCACCTTTTATGACAAATATCTTTAAAAAAATTTTTTCGATGATATAATTGTACATATAGGAGCGGGGGATGGAGGGAAAGAATTGGGCAAAAGAATTAGGGAGCCGGTTTATCAAAAGATTGCGTTGGATGTAGCTAGCAGGATATTCCACGGAGAATTTAAAGAAGGAGAAAGGATACACGGCAGATCTACACTTGCCGGGGAATACAATGTATCTCCGGAGACAATACGAAGGGCAATGAACCTTCTTGAAGACATGGGTGTTGTTACTATAAGCAGGGGAAGTGGTATTTATATCTCATCGAAAGAGAATTCCGGCAGATTTATTAAACGCTTTCAAAATAAAGAGACTATTGGCAGCCTTAAAGCAGAAATCAGAAAACTCACCCAGGAAAAAGATGAGATTGAGCGGCGAATCAGAGATGTCATAAATAGAATTATTGATTATTCGGATCGATTCAGGAATATCAATAGAATACTGCCAATTGAAATAAGTATCCCCCAGGGAAGCCATATTATTGGAAGGACAATTTCAGGGACAAAGTTTTGGCAGAACACCGGAGGGACAATAATAGGAATCAGAAGAAACAGCTACCTGGTTTTATCTCCCGGCCCGTATATGGAGTTTATGGAAGGTGATACTATACTGGTAATAGGAGATAACGGAGTGCTTCAAAGGATTAAGAAGTATCTGGAGGAATGAACGAAAGCGTTGCATCATCGGCATACCTTCCCGGGGTTTAAAATGTTTCTGGGATCAAAGGCTTTTTTTATAGATTTCATCAATTCAATCTGGACACTTCCAAGGGACTCCTTCAGGAAAGGAACTTTTGCATGGCCTATACCATGTTCACCCGAAACTTGGCCTTTCAGTTCAATTGCTTTAAGGTACATCTCTTTAATGACCTTGCTGAGGGTATCGTGCCAAACATCATCCGGAAGTTGATCCTTGCAAATATATACATGGAGATTTCCATCTCCTGCATGGCCAAAACTTCTGATTCTTACTTTATATTCCTTCTGCAGCTTATTTACGTATTTTACAAAATCAGCTATTCTGTTGCGTGGGACAACAACGTCACATTCATCCATTTCAGGTGTGGAACTTTTTATTGCTTCCAGAAACGCTCCTCTTGCATTCCAGATAGATTCCTGCCTTTCTTCCGTGTCTGATATAAACACGTCTATTGCTCCTTCCTCAAGGCATAGCTTTGCTGTACTGTCGAATATCTTTTCTATTTCCTCCCTCGAATTCCCGTCGAAAGTCAGGAGAAGATAAGCGTCTGAAGACTTATCTGGAAATTTCTTTCCAAGGTATTCTTCTGCTTCTTCAATAACCTCTTTCTGCATGAACTCTATTGCAGTAGGTACTGCCTTTGACTTGATTATTTTTGGTACTGTTTCAATACATTTTTCAAGACTTTCAAAGGGGACAAGGAGGCTTATTGCTTTTTTTGGCATAGGAATAAGCTTAAGTACAAGTTTTGTGATGACCCCCAGTGTGCCTTCGGAACCTATCATGAGGTCTTTAAGGCTGTAACCTGAACAGTTTTTAGCCACCTTGCCGCCCAGAAAAATTATTTCTCCGTTTGGAAGCACTACTTCCATTCCTCTTACATAATCCCTGGTCACACCATATTTGATTGCTCTCATACCCCCGGCATTGGTCATTACATTGCCACCAATAGTAGCGCTTTTTTCCCCGGGATCAGGCGGATACATCATATCCTTTTCGGCTACCTCTTTCGCAAGATCCATTAGAAGCACACCCGGTTCAGTAACCACAACCAAATTCTCTTCATCGATTTCAAAAATTTTATTCATTTTTGATAAAGAAAGCAGTATACCGCCTTTTATAGCAACTGCTCCACCGCAGAGGCCCGTACCAGAGCCCCTTGGTGTGACAGGAATATAGTTGTCATATGCATATTTCATGATTTTCGACACTTCTTCAGTACTAACGGCTTCAACAACAACATCGGGTATAAATTTACCGTATTCGGGCATTTCATCATGGTAAAAATCATCATGGACTTCCGCCCCTGTATATACTCTATCGGGTGAACAAACACTTTTTAAGTGATATACGTCTTCTAAAGTTATCTTTTTATACTTCATATCCAGTTTCTCTCCTCTTTTATCCTGCCTATAAGCACAGGTAATATTTCTTTCAAGTCTCCAACCATACCGTAGTGGGCAATATTAAATATAGGTGCATTTTTATCTGTATTTATTGCAAATATATTTTCTGAACCATTCATTCCGGCAGTAAACTGTACAGATCCTGAAACCCCACATGTGATGATTAACCTAGGTTTTACAGTTCTTCCCGAAAGACCTATCTGCCTTGTGTAATGTGCGCGCCCATCTTCTACAAGCCCTCTGGTTACTGCAACCAATCCTCCCAGGAGGTTTGCCAGTTCTTCAACTAAAGCCATATCCTTTTGTTCTTTTACCCCTCTTCCAGCTACCACCAGAACTTCAGCATCTGTTATTGAAGGCTGTTTTTCTTTTTTCCTAACATCCAGCACCTTTATTTTTGAATTCAGCCTGTCTGCATTAATACGGCACTTTTCAATAATCCCTTCTAGATTTTCAACAGGTACAGCCTGATTCATTACTTTATACCTGACGGTAGCAAACTGGGGGCGGCTGCTGCTGGTAACAATTTGTGCCATTATATTTCCACCGAAAGCAGGCCGGATCTGAACAAGGTCTGTATTCTCTCTTACATCGAGTGTAGTACAGTCTGCGGTAAGTCCTGTCCTGAATCTGGTGGAAAGCCTCGGCGCCAGGGATCTCCCTATAGATGTTGCCCCTATCAAAACAATACATGGTTTTACTTTTCTAATACAGTCTTCAAATGCATTTGCATAAATATCAACCTTGAAATAGTCAAGCTGTTCATAGTCGTATACAAATACTCTGTCGATACCATATGCAAGAAGGCTTTTAGCTTTGGAAGAAATATTGTTCCCCATGAACACGGCAAAGACAGGGTGATTGATTTTACTTGCCAGTTCCTTTGCTTTTCCGATCAATTCAAGGGTAACTGGGTGTATCTCACCTTCAAGGTGTTCAACAAATACCATTACACCTTGCCATTCATTTTTATCAATTACTGCCCTTGCCTCATCAATGATAGTAATAGCTTTTTGAGGGCATTTTTTTATACAAAGCCTGCACATTTTACAGGCAGAGGTTATCTCTATCCTATTTTCTATTATTTCAATCGCCCCAAAGGGACATATCTCCTTACATTTACCACATAAATTACATTTACTTGCGTTAACATGGAATGTTACCATATTTCTTCTCCTTCCGTTTATCCCGGTACTCCGAAGCAAGCGGCAAATTATTAGACACAATGATGCGGCTTACAAAAACTTTAGTTTCTTTAATGCGCTTAAGCACTTTTCAGCCAGCTCCTGCCCATTGCTTTCCCAGAGTACTCTTTGCGTATTAGGCGCCGGAGGGAAAATTCTTTCCACCTGCGTGGGAGAACCTTTTAGTCCATACTTGTTTTCATCCTGATCGGCAAAGTCTTTAAACGTTAGTATTTTCACAGGCCTGTCACTGGTTTCGAGTTTTTTTCTATAAGAAGGAAGTCTTGGCTGCATTATTTCCTTTTCAACAGTAATAAGGCAAGGATAGCTTATTTCCACTATTTCAATGCTGTCAGACATATCTTGTTCGACAACTATTTTTTTGTCATCGAATTCATAGATCTTACTTACCCATGTTACATGAGGCAGTTCAAGATACTCTGCAACTGCGGGACCGACTTGGGCTGTATCGCCATCCGTTGTTTGCTTCCCGCATATGATTAGGTCAAAATCCCCGATGGTTTTTATACCCTGGGAAAGAGTATAGGAGGTTGCCAAGACATCCGCTCCTGCGAACTTCCTGTCTGAAAAAACATACCCTTCATCTACACCCATCATGAAGGCTTCTCTTATAACGGATTCAGCCTGGGACGGCCCCATTGTAACAGCGGTAATTTTTGCTCCGAATTTATCTTTCATCCACAAGGCCGTTTCCAGGGCATAAAGGTCATAAGGGTTCATTTTACTTTCTACTCCGTCTCTTTTTAGTACACCTGTCTTCTCGTCCATTTCAACCTTATTAGTTCCAGGTACCTGCTTTATACATACTACAATGTTCATTCCAATATCCCTCACCTTTATTTTTGTATAATTATTCCTACTCCATCAGGTATAACAACAATACCAGCATTTCTCCCCACCTTTTTCTTCGCAGTTTCAAGCGCTTGTTCCAATGTAGGGGAATAAGACATATGCATATCTCTTATATATTTTTCATTGCATCTGTCGGATACCATAATAATATTGGATTTTGATAGAATACGTGCCAGGATTTGTGCTTCCCACTGGTCGGCTATAGTTCTATCCTGTGGTATGGTAGAAATTTTATGCGCTACCTCTTCAGGTGAAGAAACGCTGGCAAACCATCTATAAAATTCCTCTCCGCCGTGTCCGTCTTCACATGCTGCAACCATTATAATTACTCCACCTTCCCTTACGCATGCCTCAGCTGCAGTCATTCCTTTCACTGCCTGATATATGTTCTGGTCAAGAGGGTATCCTCCATTAGATACAATTACAATATCCGCTTCCACTGCTTTAACCGATGTCAAACTGCTAACAAACTCACAGCCTTTCTCATGGGCTTTTACATGATGACCTGCAAATGCTTTAATTATTTCCTTTTTGCTGTCAATTACCACGTTTAAAATAAAGGCGAGGTCTGCTTTTTCAGCAGCATACAGCATATCTTTGTGAATTGGGTTGCCTAATAGAATGCCTGTTCTTGCACAATTACTTGCTATGAACTTGGAACAGTGATTTGCAAGCACGCTCTTCTCGGAAGCTATACCCGGAAGGATACTTTTCCTTCCTCCGGAAAACCCTGCGAAGAAATGTGGTTCTATAAACCCTTCCGACACTACAAGGTCTGCCCAGTCTATCAAAGAATTAAGCCATAATTCTCCTCCTGAGGGCAGTATACCCTTAAATACCATGTTATTACTTTTGCGGCAGTCATGGATTACAATTTGTTCTTTTTCACAAATTTCCCTTCCAAATTTATATATTAGTTCTTCTTGAGTGGTAGCTCTGTGAAAACCAGTTGCGATAAGTATTTTGATTTCAATATTTTTATTTTCCGACCTAATTTCTTCCAGCAATAGCGGCAGTGTAATTTTGCTTGGAACCGGCCTGGTGTGGTCACTGGTAATAAGCAGAGCTCTTTTAGCACTCTTAGCCATATGCTTTAGTTCAATTGTGCCAATAGGATTCTTCAAAGCACGTTTAACAATTTCTTGCTGGGTGCTGGAAATTTTATAATCTTCTATTCTGGGACTTAGCACGGCTTTTATCCTTTCCTTATCTAAAGCCAGCTCTTTATAGCTCTTCGAATATGGGATTTTAATTATCATAGCACATTCTCCTCCTATTGTCTTATCAATAAGCAAATGACCTGATGGCCTGACCACTTAAGCCGTACGATACTGTTGATGCAAAAAAAAATTGTTGTAATACTGATTGCTGTAATACTGTTTGTTCAGTAAATCCTTTTTACAAAGTCAAGGTGATTGCCCATGGTTTCAATTGCACATTGTACATCGCTGTTCTTTATAGCCTCATAAATTTGTATGTGCTGCTCATACAACAGCCTGTAGTTTTCACTGTACTTCAGTATCTTTTCACGATTAAACTTTACCGAGCTCTCAAGCAAACAACTTATACATTCCGCTGATTTAGACAGTATATAATTGTTTGATAGGCTGAACAGGGTTTTATGGAATTGTATGTCTGCTTCTATACCCATAATGGTATCATTTTTTTCAATTGCAACCCTCATTAGGTCAATGGGTTCTTCCATTACAGATATATGACTTGAGCCTGCTTTCCCGGCAGCCAGTTTCACTGCTTCCAGCTCTAGCATTTTTCTAAATTCAAGCAACTCATCTTCCATGCTTTCATTCCTAACAAATAGCGGAGCTATGGTATTGATAAATGGTGCAATATTTAGATTTCTTACGAAGGTTCCTTCACCAGGATGTACTTCAATCAAGCCAATAATCTCCATTGCGCTGAATGCCTCTCTTATGGAAGCCCTGCTCACTTTGAACATTTTAGCCAGTGTACGCTCAGGCGGTAGCTTTTCTCCAATTTTTAGTTTTCCTTCTTTTATAAGTTCGACAAACTGTTCAACAATAGACTGATATATTCTTTTCATATTTATTGGGTTAATATCCATATTATCTCCATTATTTGTGGTATGGTGGTCATACCAACATTTTCTCTAAGGATATATTCTACATGATTTACAAAAACCCTTCTTTTATTGAAAAATTTTTTTGTTTTAAAAAATATACTGCACCAGTACATGGAATAATATGGGTCATAGATAGAAAATACGCCCACTGAATTGCGCTTGTGTATACATAAAATTGATGATATACTAAATTGAAAGCTTCTCAAAATTTATTTCGCAGCTATGATAGATAAACTTTGCTCAGCACAAATTTTAATGGACAGTGATTATTAGATTATGAAATTGTCTGACATTATTTTTAGAGGAAGGTTAAGAAACAAAATATTCTTTTACTTTGTTTTTACAGTCTGTTTATGCGCTTCAACTGTTGGTATCGTGTCTTATAAGGTCTCCGAAGATGTCTTGAAAGACAAGGTAACTGGTGCCAGTCTGATGACTATTAACAATATGGCTGATACTATGCAAAGAGAGCTCAATCAAATCAAAGAATTTATGGATTACCTGTTCATAGACAACGCTATTCAGGATGCACTGCAGAAGGACGTTTCAACCGATTATGCTTATATAACTCAGAATACTTTATTGTTTGAGAGCCTGCAAAAATATGAAATGCTGGATTTGTTTAATTATATAAATATTATCTGTATATATACGTGTGAATCGGATCCACAGACTTTTCTTTACCACAGTTACCGCAGCGACATATTTCACCAAAGGGTTATAGAGAAGAACTGGTTGCAGGAGGCTGAAAATAAGGATGGAAGAATATTCTGGGCTGGTTTTAATGAATTAGAAAGTTATCGCCTGGACAGTGAACCGACGATGGACTTATCTGTGCTTAGAAGTATTAAAGGAAACAAATACCGCGATAAACTGGGTGTTGTGTATGCCAGCATTAAGCCGGATTTTTTAACAGCACTACAATCAAAGAATAAGAACTTTCAAAATGGCAGACTGATTATTTTCGACCAAAACGGGAAGGTGATCAATGAAAGTTCATCATCCGGACAGAAAGAGGATTATGAATATCGCATGAAATTGCACAATACGAAGCAAATTCAGCAGGGCTGTAAGGTGTATTCAGACTCAAAAAATCTCATGTTTTTACGCACCATACCCGAATACAACTATGAACTGATGGCTGTCCTTTCAATAAAGGAGCTTATGCAGGATAGCAATCAGATTGTAATAGTTGTTTTGGTTGTAGTTTTTTTCACTGCCTTGATTTCAAGTCTGCTGTGGCTATATCTTACCAGGAGATTAACGAAGCCGGTTCAGGAGCTTGCCGAAAGAATGCTTCAGGTGAGAAAGGGAGATTTTACGGTTCGTGCCAGTATTAATGGAAATGATGAGATTTCAATGCTTTCCAGAGACTTTAATTATATGCTGGAGCAGCTAAATATCCTGTTTGATGAAGTCAGGCAAAAGGAACGCAGGATAAGTGATGCCGAATACAAAGCAGTACTTGCCCAGGTAAACCCTCATTTTATATATAATGTCCTTAATTCCATAAGATTGATGGCAATTATCAACAAAGCCGACAATATAAGAGATATGGTCAGCGTTCTTTGGCGGATACTGAAAAGAAGTACCACCAAAGTAGGCAATGAGTTCACCCTGGGGGATGAGCTGCACAATGTGTCAGATTATTCATACATTGAACAAATGGTTAACCAGAATAAGTTTGAATTGGAGTTTGATGTGGATGAAACACTGTTAAAGTGTCGTTTTCCAAAATTTATTATCCAGCCCTTGGTGGAAAATGCCATAGTGCATGGAATAAGGCCAAAGGAAGGGTTCTCGGTTATTACCGTTTCTGTAAAACGACAGGGAGATGAAATTGAAGTAATTGTTACAAACGATGGTATAGCAATCGAAAAACAACTACTGGAAGAAATTCAGGCTTCCTTGTCTTCAAATTGTTCATCTTTAACCGGGCTAGGGCTTTCAAGCATTAAGCGCAGGATACAGGAAATGTTTGGAGAAAACTATGGTTTAAACATAGAAGGAGGTGAAAACCAGAAAACAACCATTTCATTCAGGCTGCCTATTATTGAGGATTAGGAGGAAAAAAGTGTACAGGGTTATTATTATTGACGATGAGTTGCTGATGAGGGTTGCTCTTAAGTCGATTATTGATTGGGAAAAATATGGTTTGGAGATTGTAGGAGAGTTTGAAAACGGCAAGCTTGCTTTGCAGGAATATGAAAAGCTTAAGCCGCATATTGTATTAACAGATATTAAGATGCCGGTTTGCAACGGAATTGAACTGATTAAAGAATTAAAGGAAAGGGATCCGAATGTAAAGTGTATTATTTTAAGCGCATATAATGAATTTGAGCTTGTTAAGGAAGGTATGCGCCTGGGGGCGGAGGATTATCTTCTGAAATTGGATATTAGTCCTGAGAAGCTAATAAAAATACTGCAAGAGACGATCTCCAAAATCGACAGATTACAAGATGAAAGCATATTTTATCAGACACAGCAGTGGAATAACTCATGTAAAAAATTTCTTATTCAATGGATAAGAGGTGAATATACTGATAATAACATAATAAAAAAGCATCTGGCGTTTTACAAGGTAATGCTCCCTGAGGGTAGCCTTGTATGTTTGTACACCCACCTATCGCTGCCCGATTCCTATATAAATTCAGATGAGAATAATACATGTAACACTGTTATCAACCTTCTGGATGGTGTGTTGAAGAGTTATGGTACCTGGGTAAATATTTCTCTTTCAGTAGCTAGTTACTGTTCAGTAGGGTCTTTGCACAATGAGTTTCATAAAGAGAAAAACTATATAGAGAATATAATAAGGAATATAAGAACTTCATTCTGCTCCATTATGAATGTTACGGACCTGAGAATTGAAACAGGAATATCGGATGGGTTCCAGCATGTGCCAATGACATTTAAAACAATTCAAAACAGATGGATAGAATTGAATAAAGAACGGCAGGATAAATATTTTGAAAAAGATCTTTTATGTTTAGAAAACGCATTTAATACTGGGAACTTCAAAGGTGTTCTGGATACTATGGAAAGCATCAGTCAAAAGATTTCAGATAGTATTCAATATAATAGGGACGAGTATGACCGCATGTGCAGCATAATAATATTCCTGATAATATCAGCTATGGAGCGCAACAGTATACTTGATAGTTTACTTCAGCACGAGATGGACGAACAGAAAAAAAATTTAGAACTATGTCAGTCTGCTTCCGATTATATCAGGTGGTTTGCAGGTACTAAACGTATTCTGAATACTGCTCTGGAAAAATACATTAATACAAGTAATACAATTCTAAAAGCAAAGCAGTATATTGAAAAGAATTACTACAAGAAGGATTTTAAATTAGAGCAGTTGGCGGATTACCTATTGTTATCGCCGTCATATGTCAGCAAGATTTTCAGCCGGGAGGTAGGCTGCAGCGTTATGGAATACCTTATGCAGGTAAGGATTGATCATGCTCGTGAAATGATGGTCAAAACCCAGAAGAGAGTAAATGAAATAGCCAGAGAGGTAGGGTATGACGATGCTCAATATTTCAGCAAGGTCTTTAAAAGGGTAACAGGCTGTTCACCAATGCAATTTAAAAAAAATAGTATATAAAATGCAAAAAAAATACAAGTTTTTTATTTATATAAACCAATATGTGGGGTTTTTTATTTTATGAACATACAGACTGAAAATTTGGATAGAATATTACACGAAAAAGCTGTGCTGTCCATTTACATATCAGTATATTTCAAATAAAATTAATCTGCAAAGCTGAATTTATTAAAATAGAAAGATTATCTTGGAATCAACCATATTAATATTTAATGTATTTTTTTGTTGGCAAAATCTATAAAACAACTAAAAAATCATAAATTCAACTTGAAAATCATAAATTTACATAAATAGGCAACATAATTAAGGCATTATCATTCTACAATTTATAAGCAAAAGTGGACTTTGATAAGTCCGTAGGTGGGTTGAGCTTATTATGTGGTTGTTATTAATGACCACAAAAAATAAAAGGGAGGAAAAGATATGGTAGTAAAACGAGTACTAGCTTTTCTAATGGTATTGACACTTTGTCTGTCTTTAATGGTGGGCTGCGGAAAACAACAGGCACCTGCAGAAAGTGGAAAGCAGCAAACCCAAGCTACTAAAGAGGAAAGTAAAACGACTGGCGAAAACCCTGTAGAAGAAAAACACGAGCCGGTAACTATTGAGTTCACAAGCTGGGGTTTTGCAAACGAGGCAACCAAGCCTGCTTATGAAGCGATGAAGGCTGAGTTTGAGAGTAAGTACCCTTGGATAACAGTTGAAATGGTAGGCTATCCCTATAACAATGTGCAGGAGCAGCTGCTTATCCGGCAAGCTGGAGGTACACCTCCTGATGTATCTCAGGTTGCTCCAATTTGGGTGGCTACACTAGCCGAAATGGATGCTTTGATTCCTATTGATGAACTCCTGGGAGAAGACCCTATTAAGGACTTTTATGATACTTCTGTCTCCGGTACTACTATAAACGGTAAGCTTATGAGTGCGCCATGGACCATTGCGCCGGTACTGATGTACTACAATAAAACTTTACTTAACAAAGCCGGTTTTAATGGACCACCCAAGACATGGGCAGAGTTGAATGAGATGTCAAAGGCAATTGCAGCACTGGGTAAGGATGCAGACGGAAACCGTATTTATGGGCGTACCATATCCAGTAAGCAGCTTTTTGGCGCAGGTTATTTCTTTTTTATTGATATGTGGCAAAACGGCGGGGAGTTTCTGGATGAAAACGGAAATATCGTGTTTAATTCGGAAGGTACCATTAAGGCATTTAAAGAAGCTGCAGAGCTTATGAAGACAGGTGTTGTTGCTTCAGGCCTCGAAATTAAGGACAATCGAAATCTGTTTGCACTTGGGCAAGTTGGTTTCCACTTTGATGTTGCGGAAATTATGTCTCAGTTCCATATGACCAGCCCCAAAGGCGAAGCCTTTGCTGAAGAATATGGTGCTGTAAGGGTTCCAGGGGTATCAGGGCCTGATGGCATTTCATTCAGTTCCGACCACCATATTGTTGCATTCAGGGACACAGAGAATGCTGAGGCAGTTGGATTATTTATAGACTGGATTACTGGGCCGGAAGGTATGAAAATTTATACCGATTTTGGTGTGGCCATGCTCCCGGCTAGAAAATCTGCCTCCCAAAATCCATTTTACGCAACACTTAGTGAGCATGTTCAGCCGTTTATGGATGCAATACCTGTAAGCCGCAGCTTGCCTGTACAGAATTCAAACTTTATATCTGCATGCGAAGAGATTGCTGGTGCAATACAGAGGGTATGCATCAATAATGAGGATCCTGAGGTTGTCATTCCTGAAACTGAAAAGATAATCAAGGGACTTTATGGTCAATAATTCCTTTACTGCCATTAGACGAAGGAAGGTTGAAGGCCAGGAGGGAGAGTAGCTTTTCTCTCCTGGCCGATATTTTAGTTTTGTTTATGGATAGCATAAACGGTTTTTACACAAAAGGAAGCTTATTATTCACTACTACTATTAGAATGGAGATTGGGTATGAAAAGTATAACTGCAAATAGAAAAGGGTTATGCAGCTCAAAAAAGTCCGAAATATTGTTTGCATATGTACTGCTGATTCCTGCGTTGCTTATTTTGAGTATAGTAATGTTCTACCCGATACTTAAAGGTATAGTAATGAGTTTCTATGACTATACTTTTTTCACAATGCACAACCCCAAATGGAACAATTTTGCTAATTATGCTAAAATATTTAAGGACGGAATCTTATTCAGAAATCTTACAAACACACTTATATACGTTATTGGAAGTGTGTCTCTCCAGTTAATAATAGCACTGCCGCTGGCTTTGCTGTTAAATTCCGATATCCGGGGACGCAACTTTTTCCGCGGTGCATTTTTAATGTCATGGACAGTTCCAACTTTGGTTACTTCACTTATATGGGCATTGCTTTTCCAGCCCCAATATGGTTTATGGAATTATATTATGTATTCTTTCGGATTGATTAGTGATAGCAATATGCAGTGGCTGCAGAGCCCACAATTGGCAAAGGTAACAATTATCATTGCGACGGTGTGGAGACAAACACCTTATATGCTTATTATGATACTGGCCGGATTGCAGTCAGTAAAGAAAGATTTGCTTGAAGCTGCGTCACTAGATGGTGCCAACAGTATCCAGGTATTCAAAAACGTGATACTGCCTTCCATCTCAACAGTTCTGGGCACAACTGTTCTTATTGCAGTACTGGACGCTTTCCAGCAATTTACCATTATATATAATATGACAGCAGGAGGACCTATGAATTCTACAACCACTCTTTCCATAGCAGCATACAAGGAGGCATTTATAAACCATGACATAGGTGCCGGTTCAGCGATAGGAGTAATATGGCTGGTATTGCTGGCAACCATTACGTGCATTTTCAATATTAAGGCAAAGCGTTTTGAGGAATAAGACAGGTTTCATCATTGGCATAGTATATGTAACAATTAGGATGGTGATATTACATTGAAAGTGAAAAACATAATAAAAAAAATATTGATATATATACCAATTTTCATATTGTTAGTAATTTTTTTGTTTCCAATTTATTGGATGATTGTTTCATCCTTTAAGGATAAAGGTTTACTCATGAAGCTGCCACCAGATTTGACACCGATTATGATGACCTTCGATAACTATAAAGATATACTATCCAGTGTAAAATATCTGACTTATATGAAGAACAGCTTAATTGTTTCATTATCAACAGTTTTGATTTGTATGGTGGTTTCGCTGCTGGCTAGTTATTCACTTTCCAGGTTTCAGTTCCCGCTCCGCAAAACGATTATGTCGGTTATTTTGTCAATACAGATGTTCCCTATTGTGGCAATACTGATTTCTCTCTTTACGTTTTATTCAAAGCTGGATCTGATCAATACCTATACCGGCTTAATTCTTGCAGATACAACCATTTCCTTGCCGCTTGCAATATGGATGCTGAAATCATTTTATGATACAATACCAAAGTCTTTGGATGAGTCTGCCTGTATAGACGGATGTGGCAGACTACGTACCATGGTCCAGATAATCATACCTTTGATTAAGCCTGGTATGCTTGCTGTTGGTATCTATACATTCCTGAAATCGTGGGATGACTTTATGTTTAGCCTGGTTTTGATGACTAAAGATATGAAAAAAACACTACCAGTCGGTATTGCTGAGAGTTTTCTGGGAGAATACTCGCATGACTATGGAGGAATGATGACTTTAGCAGTAATTGCTTCACTTCCTATTATTATACTCTTTATATTATTCCAGAAAAATATGATTTTTGGTTTGACTGGAGGAGCTGTAAAAGAATAATTTTGGGTAAAAGGAGACTTATAATGGATTTAAAGCAGTTAACCATAAATAAAGCAAAAGAGCTGGGAGCGGATATTGTAGGCATTGCTTCGGTGGAAAGATGGAAAAGTGCACCGGAAATGCTCCGGCCGGATGCTCATTTGCCTGATGCAAAGTCTGTAATTGTTATGGGAATACACCATCCCGATGCCTCGGTAGAGTGGGGAGGGATTCCAAACAGTAACTATGCTGGCCCGTTTCAAATTGGTATGATACCGAAGCTTGACACTATGAGCCGACATCTTGCCAAGTTCATTGAGAAAAAAGGAGAAAAGGCTATTCCATACCCATGTACAGGGTTTTGGAGGCATAGGCCATATAAGGAAATTGAAACCGCAAATACCGCTTCTTTTTCGCACAGGCATGCAGCAGTTGCAGCGGGATTGGGAGAGTTTGGATTGAACAATTTGTTTATGAGTCCACAGTTCGGCCCAAGACAGCGTTTAGTATCTGTTATTACTTCTGCTGAAATGGAAGCTGATGCGTTATATTCAGGTGTCCCGCTTTGTGATGAATGCAGGATGTGTGCAAAACATTGTCCAGGTAATAATTTTGCAGATGAAAATCTTCTGTATCCAGGTGTGGATACGGTTACAATAGAAAACAAAACTTATAAATACTCCAAGTTGAATAGATGGCGTTGCCTTTGGGGAGAACAATTCGCATTTGACATGAATAAGCTAAAAGATCTTAACGTAAAAAAGGAGGAGGATCTCCTTAGAGCGGATGAAGTTGGAATTGAAAGAAAAGGCGGCGAATTTGGCAGTTGCATCCGCTATTGCATGGCGAAAAACCTGCGTTATTGGGACAGAAAATACACAACTGCCCCACGGCGTAAAAAGGATAGAGCTACTGTCAGTAATGCAACTATACTTGAGAACATAAAGAAGATTGCAGTGAAAAATGGTGCCCAGGTTATCGATATACGTAGTCTTAAGGATTTCGCAGAAGAACAAATGAAACTAAGTGAAGGTTATCCAATTACAGACATGAAAAAGAATTTCTCTACAGTTGTGTCAATAGCCTCATTTATTCCGGCATTTCCTGAGGGCTGTTATGCATTGCATGACTGTGAAGATTATGTAAAAGCAGCTATTAAAGTAAGGATGAGTATTGCTTCATATGAAATAGCACAGTATCTTGACAATCTGGGTTGCGAAGCTATGCAGGACTGGATGTCGCTTGGAGAACAGATTGATTTTTTCCGTACACAGTCCTGTATGGTAAATGAAGGTGATGAATTATTATATAAGCTGGATGAAAATGAAGTAAACCTCACCAGGCAGGAGCGTTATAAGGTTGCCGCGGACAATAAAACCGGAGTTCAACGCGAACAGCAGTCAATGACAGCAGGACAGCAAGGACAAAGAGAAAAGAAAAAAAATGATAGGTTTATAAGCTGTTCGGTTATTACCAATATTGTACTTGATAATGTTAAGATTCTGATTACACCTTTTAAGCAGGATTATACTCAGGAGCTTAGCACCCTTGATTTTTTAAGAGAGATAGATTTAATCGGAGTAGCGTCTATAGATAAAGTCAATAGGCTTCCAGATATTCTGGATCTTAAAAAAGTAATGCCTAGCGCTAAATCCTTGATAACCCTTGCTATTTCAATTCCTCAATATATAGTGAAACTTGCAGGGGAACAAAAAGCGGAATGTGCTTCATCCTATGCTATGCTTCAGTACCAAACGTTGAGGGAGTTAATCTGGGCATCTCATGATTTATGCACATGGCTTAGGTCTAAAGGGTATAGAAGTCTTCCGATTGCTGATGCAAGCATGGCTTCGATACGTACTGTTGCACCCTATTGGGAGTTTTCATGGTCCAAACTTGGTCATCCTGACCCGAGGGCAAATGCACCTCTGGCCGTAGCAACTGGTATAGGCCAGCTAGGCCAAAGCGGGATGCTGTTGACAAAACAATACGGGCCTAATCAGAGATTTGTATTTGTATTAACGGAAGCCGAATTGGAACCGACACAGCACAGCAAAGATGAAATCTGCCTGCACTGTGGCAGTTGTGCCGTATCCTGTCCTATGCAAGCCATTGATGATAACAATTTTAAACAGATTGAAGTTGGAGAGCGCATATACAGGATATATGAACGTTCTGAAAATCTCTGTGAATGGGCAAGAAGTATGTGTATTTCCGATAAGACAACTGCTAATACAATAGGATGGAAAAAACAGAACATTCCTGTTCCGGAGAATATGACATTGGAAGATGCCAAAAGAATATTAAATGAAAAAGACCAGCTACAGGTCAGGGGATATTTGTATCAATGCCAGATTGAAACCATAGTGGAAAAATGTATGCAAAACTGTCCTGCAGGGTATGAAGACAGAAATTGTAAAGACAGCCGCTAGACATAGGGCTGCCTGTGGAGTTTCCGGTAAGCAATGGGAGAAATATGCATTTTTCTTTTAAACATCCTGTAAAAGTAGGTTTCATTCTCAAACCCGCACTGTATGCTGATGTCTTTAATTGGTAGTTCAGTTTCAATTAGCAGACGGCGCGCCCTCTGTATCCTGGTGTTGTTTATATAAGAAAACAACGTAATGCCGTTGGTTTGTTTGAATAAACGGCACAAAAAGCCCTTGCTGAGCTGGCAGGCATTTGCCAGCTCAGCAAGGGACATAGTGCGGTGCAAATTGGTTTCTATATATTCATATAAAAGCTCTATCCGATGCATATGCAGCCTCATGGATTGAAGCTTATCAGACTGAACATTATTATCCAAAGAAAGAATATGATACATGATTTGTAACACGTTTGATTTCATCAATATTTGTGCATATTTATCATCTGTTAGATATATCTCGTAAACACTTTTAAAGAGGTCTTTAATCGGATGATGCTCCGGGAAAAGAACCGAATAGGAAAAGGATGGAAACCTCGGAGAATCATGTATTTCATGCTCCGGAAAAGCGTCGGCCGGCCTGGATTTCCCAGCGCAAAAGCCATCTATGTTTTCCCAAAGGATACAATAACTGCAGTATGGAAGAAACCCTTGTACAACCATTCCCGGAGTACGGATAAAAACTGTTCCTGTTTCTGCAGGACATTTTTCACCGTTTACAATAATATATCCGCCGCCTTTCGTAATATACTCCAGCTCATATAGGCAAACCGTACGCTGAGGGTATGAGACAAGGTTTGTAAGCCCATTCTCCGAAGCGGTGTTGGAGCATCGAATTATACACGGATTAATATAACTTATATCCATTTTACACCTTTCTATCTGGTTAATATTGTTCATAAAGTAGTTAAGATACTTTATAGTACTACACCTATAATAATTATATAATATTAACATAGAAATTGCAATTTCCCTAATTAATGAACTAAATAAAGGAGAGTGAGTATTGTGAAGTACCGGAAGCTTGGCAAAACTAACTTTGAAGTTTCTGTAATCGGTATTGGGACATGGCAGTACTGTGGACAGTGGGGAAAAGAATTTACTGCTCAGGAAGTAAAGGAGATTCTGGATAAGGCTTATGAGCTGGGATTCAACCTGATAGACACAGCAGAGTGTTATGGTGACCATGTTTCTGAGAGACTTATCGGTCAAGCTATCGAGGGTAAGAGGGAAAATTGGATCATATCCACTAAATTTGGCCACAAGTGCTATGAAGATGTATTTGGGCCAAGAGATTTCATTTTTGATGCCAAAGGAGTAAAGATACAACTGGAAGATTCTTTGCGTGCACTGAAGACAGACTATATAGACATTTATTTATTCCATTCAGGCAGCAATGAGCACCTCGAAAATGATGATTTATGGACAATGCTGGATAAGGAGAAAAAGGCAGGCAAGATTAAACACTTAGGAATCTCAATTCACCCTGACCCTTATGATAACATACATCAGGTATCCCTGGCAGAGAAATATGGCGCCGAAGTTATTGAATTGCTATATAACCGTCTGGACAGGAATCCTGAAGATGGTGTCTTCCATATATGTCAGGAACAGAATCTCGGCGTTATTGCCAGAGTTCCGCTAGCCCAAGGCTATCTGAGCGGAAAATATAAACCTGGAATGAAATTCCCGAAAAACGATGTACGGCATACCTATTATAACGAAAATGTACATAATGAGAGGCTTGCCCGCGCCCAAGCCATACAAAAGTATGAAGTACCTGCAGGTATGGATATGGCCAGTTGGGCAATGGCATGGTGTTTACAGCATCCGGCTGTAAGTACATGTATTCCGGGTTTCAAGAACATTAAACAATTGGAAAACGGCGCAAGTGCTGCTGACCTGGATATGGTTTCCGATAATCATCCGTTAGCTGTTCGAAAATAAGTAACTAGTATTGATTGGGAGGCTAAAATGAAAGGTTTTGAAATCAGAGGTAAAGGGGATGTAGGCTTAAGGTATGATGTACCCATGCCAAAACTTGGCATGAATGAAGCGTTGATTAAAATTAAATACTGTGGGATTTGTGGAAGTGATACCCATCAGTATCATACGGGGATTAACCTTCAAAGTGGGGGCAAGCCATATATACTTGGACATGAATTTGTTGGTACTGTCGTCGAATCAAATGATGACGGCAATGTGCTCTATAAAATCGGTGACATAGTTACCGGCCGCCCTTTTTTTTCCTGTGGTGTCTGCGATAACTGCAGAAACGGCCGCGAAAGCATTTGTGATAATGTGAAGTTAATGACCCTTGCAAAAGATGGAAACGGTGCTTATGCCGAATACGCAAAGCTTCCTTCCAAAGTAATTTTCCCTCTCCGGAAGGATATCGACCTGAAGGTGGCAGCCCTTTCCGAACCACTTGCAGTGGCAATGTTTGATGTACGTATGAGTAATTTTAAACCGGGGCAGTCAGCGTTTATCAGTGGTGGTGGTGTAATTGGCGCTTTAATTGGAATATACTGCAGGTTTATTGGAGCTTCCAGCGTTGTTTTCAGCGAAGTGAATCATAACAGGATAAAATTTCTTGAAAGTCTTGGCTTTACAGCCTTTAATCCGGCAAAAGAGGATGTGCTGGAAAAGGCAATAAAAACAAACAATGGAAGGCTTTTTGATGCAGTATTTGAGGTTTGCGGTGTGCAGGAAAGCTATGACCTTTGCTTAAAGGCATGCAGACGTGGGGGAATGTATATGTTTGTCGGCGTGACTACCACTCCTAAGAGCTTTAATGTGCGCCATGTCCTGGTTTCCCAGATTACCATAAAAGGTGTGAACATGTATGAGACCAGTGATTACTATCAAGCAGTTCAATTAATCAACAGCAAGAAACTGGAAGGACAGCTTAAGCCCTTCATAACAGATATATACCCTTTGGAACAGGCTTATGAAGCATATATGTACGCAATGTCTAAAGAGGGAAAGCATGTAAAGGTTTTAATTGACTGTGATAGCTGAGTGAAAAGGGGAAGAAAACATGAAAATTGTACTTGCTGCTGATATAGCAGGTTTTGATCTTAAGGAGTCAATAAAGGAACACCTGACTGAAAAAGGACACATAGTTTTTGATGTGGGAATGCTGAAAAAAGAATCATTTGTATGGTGGTATGAAGGTTGTGCAAATGCGGTCGGTATGATTCAGGCCGGGAAAGCTGAACTTGGTATTCTAATTTGTGGAACAGGAGCAGGTATGTGCGCCTATGCAAATAAGCATAAAGGAATCTTTGCTGTTGCTTGTGAAAGCATATACACGGCCAGACAGTGCCGCCACCTGCTTGATGCTAATGTGATGACTATGGGTGGTCATATAGTTGGCCGGGGCATGGCATTAGAAATGGTGGATGTGTTTATCAAAACAAAGTTTGCAGATGGTGTGACTACGGAACGCAGAGAGTATCTTGAAGAACAGAAAGAGAAATTTGTAAAACTGGATGCAGCCTGCTTCATAAGTAGGTAGGGGGGGTATATGGAGTGCAGAACATTAAAAATAAACTAACTGATAATATAATTGCCCATGTTGGTTATATTGTCAAAGACCGTGAAACGGCTGTCAAGCGGTTAAGTGAATTGTATGGAATTACTGAGTGGTTTTGGGTGGATTTCAGGCCATTCCATACATGGACAGAAGGAAAGGAAGTTGATAATTATCACTTGAGCTGCGCGATTTCCCTGCCTGACGAAGGTACCCGCCTGGAAGTTATTCAGCCCATAAGTGAAGGATTCCATATGAATATGCTCAAAGAGGGTGTCCAGACTATCAGTCACATTTGTTACATAGTAGAAGATTATGATTTCTACCGCAACAAATATCTGGGTGAAAACACTGAACTCATTTTTGAAGCAGAAGCAGAGGACGATGAAAGAGGGTACCGGCGATGCTGCTACATTTATGATTGTGTGCTGAATACCATAATTGAATTTGCAGAAAAGCCATATTTTAGAAAATAAACGGAGGCCTAGCAATGGATAACTTGATAAAAAGTATCGGGATAAGGCATGTTGGCTATGTTGTCCCGAATCGTGACGTAGCTGTAAAACGCTTAAAAGAGTTTTACGGCATAGAGGACTGGATATACATTGAGTACAAACCTTTACGGGCATCCTGTTACGGAAAAACCTTTAATGGGTATTATGTGCGAGCTGCGGCAATGCCTGCATCCGGCAGCTGTGCGCTTGAAATCATTGAACCGGTATCTGAGGGCATGCACATGGATTTCCTACGCAAGTACACTAATTGCATAAACCACATTTGCCATACAGTGAAGGAATATGAAAAATACCGTGACCACTTTATTGACCTGGGATGTGAACTAATCTTCGAAGCAGAAATGGAAGACGACATAAAGGGCTACCGCCGCTGTGCATATGCTTACGACCCTGTTATGAACACAATATTTGAGTTTGCAGAAGAACCTTATTTCAGGAATAAAATAAGCAAGGAGTGTTGAAATAATGATTATGAACCTGACGGATGCAAGAAAACTGGTTGTCTTTTCAAATAGTAAGGATAAATTCAGAAAGAACTTTGATAGTTTGATGTCCGGAGCTTCTAAAATGATATCGGATAATAAAAAGGAAGACGCTGCAAAGCTTATTTCTGAAATTGCAATTGATTTACAATCACGATTAGCGGACTGGGTATTAAAGCACACTGTAGATGAAACAGAAATAAATGAAGCTGTTGAGGAGTGCTATGAGTTTTTGCGCACAAATCAAAAAGAGGGCGTAATTGATGAGATCAGGAAAGAAGCTCATTCTATTGAGCAAAGTGAAATTGTAAAAGCATGCACGGCTTCAGACAAGGGGGAAATGGGATTTTTCTGGGGACATGACTACTGCACTGGTATTGACTATTCTTTGCGGCGTGGCGCATGTTTTGTAACTACTAACCCGGCGAAGATAAACCTGTACCGTTTGGATAACCCTGACGAGTGGAATGAGAAATTGAAAAATGTCACAATTAAGAATCCTAAGATTTCACCGGAAGAGACTATTTCCAGAATGTATGTTGAGGTTGTAGCCATGATAGCGGAGAAACTGCGACCAATCTATGACGCAAGCTGCGGAAAGTATGGATTCGTATGTATCCAGCCTAACCCAAAGACTACCAGGGACAGCAAGGCAATGGTGGATGAGGTGCTTTTCTGGAACAGTGAATTCCAAGAAAGGTTTAATGACAAAAACATCAACATTGTTTATAAGATTCCTGCTGTACCGGCCGGGGTAGAAGTGGTGCGTACCCTTAAAAAACATGGGTTGCGCTTATGTATCACCCTGAATTTCTCAGTTTTTCAGCATGATTTGTTTTCTGATTATATTTCAGGAGGCGAGCGAGGAGATTTCCTGGTAGTTATGGGAGGCATTGTAGATGATCATGTTGCAAAAGAATTGATGAAACAGGGTGTAAATGAAGAGCATGCAAGAGAGTACTCCCATTATGCTGCGGGAGCAGTTATCCGCAACTCCTATATGAATCTCCGGAAGAAAGGGTTAAACCCAATTATTATGGGCGGCTCGGTACGCGGCCCGTGGTCAATTCTTAACTGTTTTACATCTGATGCCTCACGGCCTATTGCATTAACAACCATGCCTGATATGGTGAAATTATTTGATGAAGAGCCGCGCCCCATTTCTGATACTGTTAATTCGGCAATACCCGAAAAAGTCCTTGAAATTCTCGAAAAGAGTAAAACATTCAAAGAGGCATCAAGGAAGGATGGTTTAACCAGCGAAACCATTGAACAATATCCTCCATTAGTTGCGGTCAATGACAGCTTTATAAAGGGATATGAAGAGACATTGGCCAGTTTGACGTAAAGGGGAATACGCATATGACTAATGTAAAGTCACCAAAGGAGCAAAGAGTTGAAAGAAGATTATGGCGTGGGTGCGTAAAACCTGAATATATCAACATGATTGAAAATGAGGCAGCCGCCTGCGCAAGTGTTATAAAGGAGTTAATTTGCCAGGGAAAGCTTTTGGGAACAAGTTTATTTAAATGGGAGAACAATCTGTTTTTATATTATGAAAGCATTGATTGTTCCATGAAGCCCAAGGAGTTTTTATCCGGATTGGAGTGCTGCCTTGAAATATGGCCGGGAAAAGCAAGCCCCAGGTATTGGGTTGAAATGGTGGATGTGTTCCATTTCAACCAGCCTGCCAATTTGGAGCATTGGCGAAGAAAAACAGTACCTGATAAGAGGGTTGGGAAAATAGGACGATTAAAGCCTGAGATGATCCCACATTACATTTTCTATCATTATGCTCTTCAGGAGGAACGCACTTTTGGAGGAGATAAGTATGAGATTATCGGCCTGAATGAAAATATACTGTTTGGATATTTCGAACTGCCTGAAGTTGTGGAGAAACCTGTTGTTGAACCTAGAATTAAGACCAATGCTGTTCCGGAGAATTGGGAAGACGCAAAAATTCCAAGTTGCTTTATTCCATGGCCTGATGTACCTGATATCCGACTCAGGATTATGCCGGAGGTCTTGTCGGTATGGTAATGATTGAACAGAGGAGTGAAAAGATGGTAGTATTGGTTTGCAATGTAGGTAGTACTTCCCTCAAATTCAAACTTTTTGAAATGCCGTCGGAAACACTGCTGGCAGAAAGTAAGATTGAACGAGTTGGAAGTAATGAAGATGCTATCTTTTATTACTGTAATATAAAAAAAGACATTACCATAAAAAGATGCAAAGAATCCATAACTGATTATCAGAAGGGTATTGATGTATTTTTAAGGAGCTTGCTGGATCATGATACAGGAGTTGTTGGAAAAATTGAAGATATTAATGCCATAGGGTTTAAAACGGTGTTGGCCAAGGGCTACCATGGTATACATGAAATAAATGATAATGTTCTTAAAGCAATGGAGGATTATCTTTTTGTGGCTCCTGCCCACAACGGACCTTATTTGAAAGCAATACGGGTATTTAAAAAAATGCTCCCTGACACACCGATGGTGGCTGTGTTTGAAACGGCATTCCATACTACAATACCCTTGGAAAAACGCATGTATTCTATCCCCTATGAATGGTATGAATGTTATGGCATACAGCGTATGGGATACCATGGGGCTTCCCAAGAATATATCGCGCAGAGGATAGTATCTCTAGAAGGAAGCACCGGGCGTTTGATTTCCTGCCATTTGGGAGGAAGCTCTTCAGTCTGCGCAATATCGGATGGAGTAAGTGTTGACAGCAGCTTTGGTTTTTCTCTTCAAACTGGCGTTCCGCATGCTAACCGAGCTGGAGATGTAGATCCCTATATTATACCGTATTTATTAAATGAAGGCCTTTCAATGGATGAAATAATTGCGGGTCTGAGCAATAGAGGAGGCTTATTTGGCATTTCAGGCACAAGCGGAGACATGCGTATTATAGAAAACCTTGCAGCTGAAGGGAATAGAAGAGCGAGGCTGGCTATAGACGTTTTTGTATATGGTGTTATCCGTCATATTGGGTCATGCTTTGCTGGGCTTGGTGGTTTGGACTGTTTGGTATTTACAGGCGGTATTGGCGAGAACTCGGTAAGAATAAGGAAAATGGTTTGCAACCGTCTGTCACACATGGGTATTTATTTAGATGACAAATCAAATGAAACCGGGCAAGGTGAACGTTTGATTTCTATCCCTGAGTCTCCAGTAAAGATTTATGTAATTCCCACCAATGAAGAAATTGGAGTAGCAAGAAAAACCTTTGATATTATTAGAAACTAGGGTCACTCAGGTTATAAAATTCAAGGTTGTTATGGAGAGCGTAATAGCATGAATATCTATCATAGTTTGATTGCTGGAAAACGAGCGGCTGATTTGATGCATAGCGAACTGGGAGGTAAAATATTTGGGGTGTACAGTTCCTCTTGTTACTGCTTGCTGGACAATGGTGAAATGTTGTTGTTCCATGATATAAACTATGGTATTGTTCCTTTTGGAATAGGCTTGCAGGATGTAGGCGAAATTATCCGTATGGTTGCTTTTAAGACCGGCATGCATATATATTGTAGCAATGGTTTTGTTCAAATACCCTCTGCAAATACCGGTATTTATTTAAAAAGTATTGGGAATAAATACAATTCAGGCCAATCGAATAAAAGCATTGTTTCAGAATCAGTCATACTTGAGAATTTGGATAAAGTCATAGAAACAATAGAATCAGACGGTAATAAGAATGGTTTGGGTGCTTTAGTTTTTTTAATGGATGAATTGTTATTAAGCAAGTATATGCAGCTAGATGGGTATGAACTCAATTTCTATTGCAGATGCGGGTTTGAACCACTAAGGGAATTGTTGTGTGCAGTTTCTAATGGGATGTATAAGGATATTTGCAATGCTCTGGAGAAATTAATTGGGCTGGGCCCTGGTCTGACTCCATCTATGGATGATCTTCTGGTTGGATTTGTTTATACACTGAATTATGCTCAGAAAATGGGATATTCTGTACCTATGGGGTATCCCTACTTAAAACACCTGATTCTGAACAGGTTTAGTTTTAACACATCACTAATCAGTATGGCATATTTGAAATGTGCTGCCAGAGGGGAGCAGTTCTCAGTACTTGAAGATGTAATCGATGCTGTTTTATGCAGTCAGTACAATAAAAACAAAAAAAGCTGCCTGAAACGGTTGCTGCTGGTAGGAAGCAATTCAGGAACGGACATGCTTGTTGGTATCGCTTTGGGAACTGCTCTTTTAATAAAGTGTAGAATGATATAACGTAAACCATGATAATAAAAATTTGAAAGGGTGATTAAAAAATGAAAATGCTAATTGGAGGCAAATGGAAAGGTGCTTCTGATAATGGTGTACGGGAGGTTATAAATCCGGCTACAGGAGAGGTTATTGATACCGTTCCTGAGGCAACTAAAGAGGATGTTGACGAGGCTATCCGGCTGTCTTTAGCAGGTAAAGAAGCATGGGCGTCCTTCCCACTATGGAAGCGGGCCGAGATACTTAACAAATTTGTAGATATGATTGATGATAACCGCAAGGAACTAGGTCTACTGCTAAGCAAAGAGATGGGTAAACCTATAAAGGAGGCAGTAGGGGATTTTACAAGTCTAAAAGCAATATTTACCGGGTTTATTGAAACAGCAAATAATCTTTTAGGTAATGCTATGCCTATAGGAGTTCAACCAGGCAAGGAAAAAGATCTGGAAATCACAATTCGAGAACCTTTGGGGACTGTGGTATGCATTGTTCCATTCAATGCACCTCTTGTATTGTTCAGTCATAAGGTAGCACCTGCTCTGATTGCTGGAAATGCAGTAATAGTTAAACCGGCTAGCGACAATCCTTTAACGTTGTTAAGAGTTGTTGAACTGATGCTTAAGGCTGGTGTTCCTGGAGATGCAGTACAAATATTAACAGGCAGTGGATCCAAGGTAGGCGCCTGGCTGACAGGAGATTCCCGTATAGCAAAGGTGAGTTTTACCGGTAGTACGGAGGTGGGTCTTGAAATTGCACAGAACGCTGCAAAAAATCTTGCTCATATCAGCCTCGAATTGGGCGGCAATGCACCATTTATTGTACTTGAGGATGGGGATGTAGATTTGGCTGTTCAGGAAGCGTATTTAGGTAGGGCAGCTTATGTATCTGGACAAATATGCAATGTTTCAAAACGCTTTCTAATTCATCGCTCATGTAAAGAAGAGTTTATGAATAAGCTTATTACAAAGCTAAAGACTTTAGTTATAGGAGATCCGCTTGATGAGAACACCCAAATGGGAACATTGATAAGCGAAAGAGCGGCAAAAGAAGTGGAACAACAAGTTGCTCATACAGTAGAGCAGGGAGCACGGCTTGTTTATGGAGGACAGCGTAATGGAGCGTTTTATACGCCTGCCGTATTGGACGGTGTCACAAATAAGATGGATATAGCCCATAACTTGGAAATATTCGGTCCTGTGTTTCCTATTATCGAATTTGATACCATAGAAGAAGCAATATCTATTGCTAATGATACAATTTATGGATTGGGTGCCAGTGTATTCACAAGAGATATGAAAAAGGCTATGAAGATTGTTATGGCTATGGAAGCAGGGAGCGTCATCGTTAACGGAAATAGCTTTTACCGCAGCTTGCTCATGCCATTTGGTGGGTATAAAAAGAGCGGGATTGGCAGGGAAGGGCTAACTGCAACTTTACAGGCTGTTACCCAGACAAAAAGTGTTGTGTTTAAAAACATTCTATAACTTAAACGTTGTTGTATTTTAAGATTTTTTCATAAAAGATAATGAAACGGAAGAATATCCTTAGCGGATAAAAACCTTCTAATTAAACTGGAACATCAATCAATTCTAAAATGGGAGAGTTATTAGTATTTATGTTAGAAAGGGGGAATTAGCTTGATTAAAACCGTTGTCAGGGCAAACAATTACATGGACTCAATTTTTCTGATGAATGCATCAAAGGAAGTGATGCAGGTAAAAGGTGTCAAGGATGCTGTACTTATTATGGGTACGGAAATGAACAAAACAGTGTTAGCTGATTTCGGAGGTCTGACGGATGAGGCAAAATCCGCCGGTACTAATGATCTGATTATATCACTCGATATTGAAGATGAAAGCCTTGTCAATGAGGTTATTTCATGTTTGGACAGGATTCTAAACAAAAAAGAAAAGCACATTGAGAAACAGGAGTTTTCATACCAATCGTTCAAAAAAGCACTAAGTGCTATGCCGGAGGCGAATCTGGCTGTTATTTCAGTGCCTGGCGAGTATGCCGCACAGGAAGCCATGACGGCGCTGGAACATAACATGAATGTGTTTATTTTCAGTGATAATGTTCCTTTAGAAGATGAAATTGAACTCAAACGCGTAGGCAGGGAAAAAGGATTATTGGTTATGGGGCCTGGTTGTGGCACAAGTGTAATCAACAACATCTCAATAGGACTAATGAGTAAAGTAAGAAGGGGCAGCATAGGCATAGTGGGTGCAAGTGGAAGTGGTATCCATGAAATTGCAGTGTTGGTTCATCGTTATGGATTTGGAATTTCTCAGGCAATTGGTACTGGAGGACGGGATTTGTCAAGGGAAATTGGAGGCAGCACCATGCTGCAGGGTATTGAATATTTGGAGCAGGATAAGAACACAAAAGTGATTGTTCTGGTCTCTAAACCGCCCCATCCTGAAACAACTAAAAAAATAATTGAGAAAATCAAACACTGTAATAAGCCAGTTGTGGTTTTTTTTCTCGGTGGAGACCCTCAACAGGTAACTGATGCTGGTGCATTTTCTGCTGCTACATTAGAAGAAGCTGCAAAAATTGCTGTGGATTTAGTACAGGGCAAAGGCATTGAAAATACTGATTATGTTTGCTATTGCAAAAATGAGCTGGCTGAGTTTGCTGCCAAAGAAAAGGCTAAGCTTAAACCAGAACAAAAATATATGCGTGGTTTGTTCTGCGGTGGTACTCACAGTGAAGAAGCAGTACTGTTGCTGCAGGATTTTGTACCTGATCTTCATTCCAATCTTAGGTTTGGAAAAGTGAATATTTTAGCTGATTCTTATGTGAGTATGGGAAATTCCCTTGTAGATATGGGTAGCGAAGAATTCACAAAGGGTAAACCTCACCCGGTTATGGATCCTTCCATTCTAAAGGACAGGCTCATGATGGAGGGCAGTGATCCTGAAGTTGCTGTGATTTTGTTTGACTTACTTTTTGGTCACGGTGTACATAAAGATCCTGTGGGTACTATTGAGGAAACACTTGCTGCAATCAGGGACAAGGCAAAGGCTGAAGGTAGGTATATAAGCATGGTGGCATCCCTTTGCGGCACTGACCTTGATCCCCAGGATGTCAATTCACAGAGGAAGAGGTTGGAAGCTTTGGGTGTTAATATTTTGCCAAGCAATTGTAAGGCAGCTATCCTTAGCGGCCTAATTGTGTCATAAGGAGGATTAATGGTTATGAATAATAATAGTTTGTTTAGTGGTAAGTTTACCGCTGTCAACATAGGACTAAAAGGCTTTGCGGAAGGCTTGATGGAACAGGGTATCGCCACAGCGCATGTTATGTGGAAACCTCCGGCTGACCCTAAACTGGCTAATATGCTCCGAAAAATGGAATCCTCAGATTTAAAAGAAAAAATTGATGCCGCAAATAAGCATGCTTTGCAAATTTTGCTTGAAGCAGAACCATATTGGGTGGGAATAAAGCGGGTATTAGAAGCAGTACCTGGTATGAAGCCAAATCTAATCCTCCATTCCGGGCCGCCTATAGAATGGGAAAAAATGATTCCTACCCAGCGGAAAGGCATTGTAGGAGGAATACTGCACGAAAAGTTAGCAAAGACTGAAGAAGAAGCGGTAAAAATGGTGGAGAGCGGTCAAATTGAGCTGGGTTCTGCCAATGATTTTTTCTGCGTTGGTGCCGGCGCAGGAATTATAACTCCTTCCATGGTTGTAAACATATGTGAGGACAGGAAGACAGGTTTTAGAGGCTACTGTATACCTTTTGAGGGAAGAAACGGCCTTGGGGTCTGGGGACTTTACAATAATGAAGTAGAACAGAATCTGCAGGAAATTGAAAATATGTTTGCCCCTGCTGTGGATAAGGCTTTGGAGTTATCCGGCGGTATAAATGTCAAGAGTATTATAACGAAAAGTATGCAGATGAATGATGAAATCCATACCAGACAGACAGCAGCAGGCCTGATTCTGGTCAGTGAGATTGTTCCAATGTTGTTGAAAGCAGGGTTGGACAATAAAACTGTGTGCCGCTGCATAGAAATGTTCACCAGTACTGAACGCTGGTTCCATCCTCTGGGAATGTCGGGAGCTATGGCTTCTGTACGTGGCATAAAAGGCTTGGAGTACTGCACTTTAGTTACCTCAATATCACAGAATGGAATAGAAACCGGAATCAAGGTGAGCGCATTGGGCGAGAAATGGTTTAAAGCACCAGCACCCCGTTTCGTAGGACAATACTTCTCCACCAAGTGGGGGCCTGATGATGCAATCCCGTATATGGGCGATAGTACGGTTACTGAAGTAGTAGGCATGGGTGCATTTGCTGCTGCAGCGGCTCCAGCAGTTCTAAGGCTAAGAGGAGGCACTTACAGAGAGGCAATTGCTCAAAGTGAAGAACTGAAAGAAATATGCGTTGGAATCAATAGCAATTATCCGATTCCTTTGCTGGACTTTTCAGGTCCGCCAATAGGAATTGATATAACCAAGGTTGTGGATACCGGTATCACTCCTATCTGCCATGGCGGAATAATTTCAAAAGATGGCGGACAGATTGGCGCAGGAGCGGCAAGATTCCCGATTGATGCCTATATTAAAGCTCTTTATGCTTATTTTGAAAAATATGGCGTATCCTAATGGAGGATTAAGGAATGATAGACAAAATAAATATTACTACTGACCTGTTAGTAATCGGAAATGGTTTGGCGGGCATACGGTCAGCGCAGGCTGCAGCACAAAAAGGCATAAATGTGGTTGTAGTAAGCAAAGGTATGAGTGCATCCCCTGAAGTTATGGGATTTAATGCAGTTGTTTCACCAGATGACAGTGTGGATTCCTATTACAATGATATTATCCGAAGCGGAAAAGGCATAAATAACAAGAAAGTAGCAAGAGTACTCGCTGAAGGCGCTTCAGACGAGGTCATTTACCTGGAAAAACTAGGTCTGGCTTTTGATAAAAACCCTGACGGAAGCTACCATACATTACATACATTGGGCTGTGATCATCCCCGCCTGGTTCACTGCAAAGCAATAACCGGTGTTGAAGCCAGGCGGATTCTGGTGAATGATGCTAAAAAAAATGGTGTAAAGTTTATGCAGCATGTGATGATTACCGAGCTAATCCTCAATAAGAAATGTATAGCAGGTGCGGTCGGCCTGGAGATGACTGGTAATTTGGTTATATTTTTCAGATGCAAAGCTGTAGTATTGGCAACAGGAGGATGCGGTGATATTTATGATGTGTCCACATATCCCAGTGGTATTGTAGGGGACGGATATGCTATTGCTTTTCGTGCCGGAGCTGAACTGATAGACATGGAGTTCCAGCAGTATGAACCCTGTTGTTTTGTTTACCCAAAGGTAATGAGAGGAAGATTGATTCCTACAACGTTATTTCGTTCAGGGGCAAAACTGTTAAATGGGTCAGTCGGTGAATTTATTGATAAATATGGTTTGACCAGAAACAATGTCCAAAAGAGTGACTTGAGCAGGGCTATTGCTATGGAGATTCTGGAAGGAAGAGGAACGGAGCACGGTGGTGTTTATTATGACATGACAATGCTGCCTAGGGACTTGGTTGTTGTTAACCACAGCATATTCTACAATCCGGCGCTGAAAGCAGGTATTGACCTGACCAAGCAAAAGGCTGAAGTAGCACCTGCAGCGCATACTTCGCTGGGAGGTATAAGGATTGACGAATATGGGAGTACTACTGTGAAAGGACTGTTCGCAGCTGGAGAGGTTACAGGGGGTGTACACGGTTCCAATAGAATAGGGGGCTGTGCAGGCGCTGAAACACTGGTATTCGGCGGCAAGGCCGGAGAATCTGCTGCAGTCTACGTTAAAAATGAAGAACTTATTTCAGAAAAAGAGTTCAATGATAATTTGAAGATTGAAATTGAAAAAATTATATATCGTCAAGCTGGAGATGAAAAAGGTTCAAAAGTAGCATATATCCGAAGAAAGCTTGCGCAAATTATGACAGAAAAGGCAGGCATCGTCCGTAATGGAAAAGTTTTGAGCGAAGCAATGGAGGAACTGGAGAAGATGCGGAAAACGCTTTCTGAAATCCGCGTAAACAGCAGTCGGAAGCTGGCTGCACTTTACCAGTGTGAGAACAGTGTACTAACTGCACAAATGCAGATTAAAGCATCCATGGTCAGGACAGAAAGCAGAGGTGTGTTCTTTCGGACAGATTATCCTGAACAGAGGGATCAAATTTGGATGAAAAACATAATTATTCAGTGGAAAAACGGAAAAATGGAAGCTACAATAAAAGCGTGCAATGGATGTGGAGGTGGAGGGGAACAATGGTAAAAAAAGCTTTATTGTACCACCCCGATGATAATGTGGTTACAACGTTAGAAAAGATGGAGATAGGCGACAGTGTTGATGTGGATAATAAGCTACTGGATCTTAAGCTGTTAGACAGTCTGCCCGCAGGTCATAAGGTCGCAATTGAGGATGTTGAAGCAGGCGGCTTTATAGTGAAATACGGACAACCAATCGGGCAGGCGACAAGTTTCATACCAAAGGGAAGCCATGTTCATACCCATAATGTAAAGGACTTAATTTCAGACTGGAGGACTTTCAGGAAAGGCACCAAAGCTTCTGCAGAGGTGAAAGAGGTATCGGATTCCTTCATTCTTAAAGATGCACCCCGATTATACGGCTATAGGCGGAAGGATGGGCGAGTTGGCTTCCGTAACCACTTATTGGTGATGTCAACCGTTATATGTGCCAACCAGGTTGTAGAGCAGATTGGGGAGAAATATCATGATGTGGTTGCACTAACCCAAGGTTCTGGATGTGTAATTCTCCCAAATGAGACAGAGCGCATCAGAACCGTATTACTGGGTATGGCCAAGAATCCCAATGTAGGTGCAGTAATATATGTTGGTCTTGGGTGTGAAAATATTGATTCACAATGGCTTGCGGAACAAATGAAAAATGAGAAGCCCTCAGCTTTTGTGAGAATTCAGGATGAGGGTTCCACTCCTGCGGCGTTTATAGCTGCTTCACGTTTGGTAGAAGAGATGCTAGCCACGCTTGAAAAGGAGGAACGTACCGAAGCAGCTATGTCGGATATAGTGTTGGCTACCAAATGCGGAGGCTCGGATTGGACTTCTGCTGTAGTATCCAATCCATCTATTGGGTATGTTTCGGATATAGTGGTTAAGGGTGGAGGCATATCCATGATAGGGGAGACATGCGGTTGGTTCGGGGGTGAAAACGAATTAATCAAGCGTGCAAGGAATAAAAGGGTAGCAGATCAAATTATGAGGCTCCTGGATGAGATATATGATAAATCCCTTGCAGTTGGCAGGCGTATCGACGAAGGAAACCCTACTCCAGGGAATAAAGAAGGTGGTATAACAACATTGGTTGAAAAGGCGTTAGGAAACGTCAAGAAGGGAGGTACGGCACCTATAGAAGGTGTGCTGAGATTTGGAGAGTACCCTAGCGGCAAGGGCTTTTATGTTTGTGAGAATGCGGGCCTTGACCCTGTGTCACTTGCTGGATTGACCTGTTCATCAGCAAATATAATCTTGTTCAGTACCGGACGGGGGACTCCCACAGGAACACCTGTTGTGCCGGCAATTAAGATATCAGCTTCTCCACATACCTGTGCTACTTTTTCAACACATCTGGATGTCGATATATCAGGGACGGTCCGTGGGGAGATGAGCATAGAAGACGCAGGTAGACTGCTCTTTGATGAATTAGTAGCGGTAGCGAATGGTAAAAAGGTAAAGGCGGAAATATTTAGAAACCGAGAATTTACTATGCCATTGCTTATGGGGGCTATGTAAAGGAAATGTTTATGTGTTATAATGTCTAAGAAACCATAATTTTTCCGGTAATTAATATTATTTGGCTGAATTAATGCAGGGTTTTATATGGAGGAATGTATGGTAATAGGCGTTTGTAAAATTTTTTTATCCATAAGCAATGCTTTTTCGCTGAAGGAGAAAAGGCAAATAATAAAAAGTATTATTCAACGTCTAAAATCACGGTATAATGCTTCTGTTGCTGAGGTTGACTATAATGATAAATGGAAGAATGCGGTTATTGGAATCGCATGTATTTCAAATGAGGCCGGACATGCAGACAGCATGATGGCAAATATGGTGAACTTTGTTGAGAATGATGGCAGGATTGTAATGGTAGACTATAGTACAGAAATGATTTATTTTGACTAATGGTTCTTTTATCTAAAGATGGATACATATTACGGAGAACCATATCACTCAGGAGAAACCATTAAAACCTTGGACAAAACTTACATGCAATGGTAAAATTATTATAAAGCTGTAATAATGTAGAATACTTATATAAAGGTAGATGGAAGGTGTTTTAATGGCGAATTCTTTAATTCTCACTTATGACATTGGAACAACCGGCAACAAGTGCGCAATATTCGACAGCAGTGGGAGAAACCTCTGCTCTGAAACAGTTGAGTATGGTACATATTATCCAAAGGCAGGATGGTCGGAACAGAACTCCTGATGATTTTTGGGAAAGTGTTGTAACAGGGACCGAAAAAGCTGCTGCAAAAGAGCGGAATAAATGCATCTGAAATAGCCGTTATAGGGACAAGCGGACACATGAACGGATGTATTCCTGTTGATAAGGATGGGAATGCATTATACAACAATATCATACATTCAGACAGCAGGAGCAGCAAAGAGTGCAGTGATATTTTGAAGAAAGTGCCTGCTGATGAATACTATGATATTGCTGGTAACAGGGTAGATCCGCACTATTCATTCTCTAAAATGCTATGGATAAAAAACAACTATCCCCAGATTTATGAAAAAACAGCGTTTTTTATAAATAGTAAGGACTATATTACCAGTAAGCTGACAGGGAAAGTTGGGATTACTGACATTTCTGACGCTTCCCTAACTGCATGCATGGATATCAGGAAGAGAGAGTGGTCAAAAGATCTGATTGTGGAAATGGGTCTGGATATAGATAAATTCCCGAAGCTGTTAAAGTCATATGAAATAGCTGGCTATCTGGCTGAAAAACCTGCAAGGCTGTTAGGCTTAAAGCAAGGGATACCTGTTGTCGCAGGCGGCGGTGATGCTGCGTGCGCCACACGTGGAGCGGGAGTTAAAAAGATTGGAGAAGCTTACAGCAATATTGGCAGCAGCTCGTGGATATCAATATTAAACGGATCACCCATTATGGATAAGGATGCAAGAACACTCAATTTCTATGACCTTGGAGGCGAGTACTGCAATGGGTGCGGAACTGTACAATGCGCAGCAATATCTTATGACTGGGTGGTAAACAACATAGCTTCCAGTGAGATTCAGTATGCAAAAGAAAATGGCTTGAATGCTTATGATTATATTGACAGTATTGCTGAAAAGTCACCGTTGGGTTCTAATGGCGTATTCTTTTTACCATATTTAATGGGGGAGAGAACGCCTCTCTGGGATAAAAACACAAAGGGCGGGTTTATTGGTTTTACTTTATTTAATGAGAAAGGTGATTTGATTAGAGCGGTTTATGAGGGCATTGCATATGCATTGAGAAGCGTAATCGACGTTTTTGAAGATAACAGCGTAAAACTTGACAGGCTCGCACTGGTTGGTGGAGGCGCAAAGAGCCCATTTTGGAATAGTATCATGTGCAATATTTTCCGTAAGCCCGTATACATCCATAAGTATCCAAGGGAAGCCACTTCTTTGGGTGCTGCAATGGCAGCAGGAGTAGGAGTGGGAATATTTAAAGATTTTGAAAGCGCAGCAGGTATCGTTGAATATGAAAGGCATTACAGCGTTGATGCAAAGAAAGCTGAGGATTATAAAAAATACTACAGGATATACAAAATGATGTATCCGCAGTTAAAGCCCATATTTGATGAGATATCAGAGTTATAGATTTGTGATTTTATATAGAGTGGCATACTGCCACTGGGCGCATATTTTCTCCATGGCTCTTATTATGGGATGGACATTTTTCTTGACTTGGCAGCTATAAATGTATTAAAATAGTGTCACATGAAAAAATACATTATTTCAGGGGCTATAACTCAGCGGGAGAGTGCCACACTGGCAGTGTGGAAGTCGAGGGTTCAAATCCCTTTAGCTCCACCAGGTAAAACCCTAGAGGCAAAAGGCTTCTAGGGTTTTTATATATATCCAAATTAGTTTACATAAACAATAATTGACTACTAATTGACTACTATTGATGCAAAAAGATGCTAAAGGAAATTAATAGATAATGATAATTAGGCACGCTTCATATTCTTAGCTTTCATATTTTCTTTGTTTTTATTGAACAAGTTATCTAGCTTTTCTGCTGCCTCCTGATCCGGCCGCCTAAGAGCATGTGCGTATATATCAGTTGTTATAGATGTGCCGGCATGGCCAAGCCTTTTTGATATTGTACGAATGTTTACATTTTGGGCGATTAGCAGGCTTGCATTAGTATGTCTTAACTCATGGAATTTAAGATCCGGCATATTATATTTTTTTAATATTTTCTTAAACCATGCGGAAGGGGTATTAGGAAATATGGTCTTTCCATAGACATAAAAACAAATTGGTTAATAAGCTCAAGGTTGTGCTTTTTGGGGCGGACGCGCTGTAGGGCGTATTAATATGTGTATGCAAAATGAGAAGAAGGCTAAGATTGAAGCTTGCTTTGCAGATAATTGATTTTACTTTCGAGCTCACGCTTAGCTTCTTCTTTACTCTGCTGTTCCTCATTAAAAGCAGCCAAAGCAGCTATAAGCGCAATAAGATCGCCAATTACCGTAAAGACAGCCGCAATGATTGCTAACTGAGTGGAGCTAAGTTTGTTGCAAGGCAAAGTAATCACTCCACAAACATATTAATAATCATTTATATGCAGCAAATAAAAAAATGTGAATAAATGAATGCGCAATGCATTTTGCGTTAATATAAATGATATTGTATAATAATACTTGACACGAAGACCTCGAACAAATAGTCTAGAAAAAAGAAAAAACGGAGGTCAGCCATGTCAGAAAAAGTAAAGAGAATTACTAAACAGTATACAAAAGAGTACAAAGCAGAAGCGGTAAAACTTATGAGAGAAATAGGGACCACAAAGGCAGCTATAGAATTAGGTGTACCCAAGAGTACTTTAAGCCAGTGGGTAAAGCGTGCAGAGATAGGTGATTTGGATACCGGTATAGGCACTCAAACTCCAGGTTCTGCAATTACTCAAGCTATGGAGATTCAGCAGTTACGAGCAGAAATTAAAGCTTTAGTAAAGGAAAATGCAAGATTGAAGAAAGAGAATGACTTTTTGGAGGAGGCTTCCGCTTTTTTCGCCGCGAGCCGTCAGAGGTTGGCAAAGAAGAGCGAATGAAGCTCATCGCAATAAAGACCGAAAATGGTAAATTGACGGGAGATATTGCGTTTTATTGCAGGGTATTGAAGGTCTCTCGACAAGGGTTCTATAATCACCTTGAAGCACAGAAGAAGCCTTGGAAATACGAAGCTCTGGCGGCCGAAATGTACGAAATAATAGATGAAGACGAGTGTAATGATACATATGGGCGATATCGGATGCATAAAGCCTTAGAACTAAAGAAAGAAGCCAAAGATGGTGATTTTCCACATATCCCCTGCGAAAGGACAGTGTATCGAATAATGGAACGTTTGGGCATAGTGCACACCCCTAAGCGCAAGCCCAATGGGATAACAAAGGCAGACAGGGAAGCCATGAAGTCCGATGACAAGATCAAAAGGGACTTCACAGCAGAAAGACCACTGGAGAAGGCTGTGACGGACATCACGGAGATTCAGACTGCCGATGGTAAGCTTTATATATCAATAATAGAAGATTGCTTTGACAATGCAGTTTTAGGACTTTCAATGGCAGACAACATGAAAGCCGGGTTATGTGTAGACACTTTAAAAAGTGCAATTATAGCATATCCTGGACTAAGAGGGGCGATTATCCATTCCGACAGGGGAAGCCAATATACCAGTTATGAATAACGCCAAGCAATAGAAAAATATGGAATAATTCAGAGTATGAACAGTGCCGGCGGTAGGTGTCATGACAATGCAAAATGTGAATCCCTGTGGGGCCGATTCAGGGAAGAACTATTGTACGATAGATATGATGCAAAGAAAATGTCGATGGCAGCGGTCAAGAGCCTAATATGGCGATATTTCATGAGTTATTGGAATAATCGTAGGATCTGTTAGGCGAATGGTGGGCTTCCGCCGATGGTAAAGAGGAAGAAGTTCTATGAAAGACAATATGCTAAAACAGCGTGACGATGGGAGCAAGGCGATGCGCTGGAATATAATGGGATTTCGCTACGCTCCATCCCATTATATTCCAGCGCAAAAACCACAAATTGTTCGAGAAAAATGTGTCAAGTAATATTGACAAGATCAAAAGATAATTTAAGTCAACAGTTGGCCTACTGCTCGTTACTATAAAATATAACTATATTGTAAAATATAACTAATAAATAAGGAAACATCCTTCTGCAGAGGAATGGGGTTTAAGATGAATGAAAACAGTGTAAATTCTAAAGATAGAAGCCTATTGATTAAAACATTAGGCTGGATTCTCTCTTTAGCAGGCATCGGCATCGCTTTTTTGGCACCCCTTGAGATATACTGTTTCTACCTTTTTTCATATGGCGGTCGCTTTTATTATGAAGGTTTTGGTTTTGGTTCTTTTATGTTCGCGAATATTGCCAGCCAGGTTATAGGTTACTATCTGATAGCATTTATTCTGTTAACTTTGGGATATGGACACTTAAAAATAAGAAAATGGGTTGTGAAACTTTCTGTATCCTTGTTATACTTCTGGTTGATTGTAGGTATTCCGCTGATTATAACTGCGTCTTTTATCCTGACAGGGACAAAAGAAATATCAATCCCCATAGCTTTGATTATACTAGCTGTTTCTATATTATCTTATGCAGTATTCCCGCCATTATTAATTCATTTTTATAAGAAAAGAAGCATAGTATATTCATTTGAAAAGAATGATACAAAAAGTTGCTGGATTGAAAATTTACCTATTTCTGTCCTGACCATCAGTTGGTTTATTATTTTTTATATAATTGTTTTACATATTCTTATTTTATTTAATGGGATTTTTCCCGTATTCGGTACGTTCTTCTATGGACTAAAAGGTATAGTTTTACTTGATATTACCATCCTGTGCCTGTCTTTTCTTGTTTGGGGATTATTGCGATTAAAGTTATGGGCTTGGTGGGGAACAGTATTCGCATTAGGTATTCTTACAATATCGACAATTACAACATTTGTTAATACGAGCTATTCTACTATTCTTGACAATATGAAATTTCCGTCAAAAGAGATACTGTTCCTGGGAAATATACCGGTACAAGGATATCATTTTGCTATAATTGCAGGAATACCTCTTTTAGTAACATGGATTTTAACAATTATGTTGAAGAAACATTTTCTTCAAGTTTCAAAAACGTAAGGTTACAAATCTGAAAAATTTGCCCACGATTACTTGACACAAACCCGGTGTTTCCCGAATTTTGATAATCTCATCTTTTATGATATAATATATGCGTATATTAAAACTTCTGCTTTAATAATATGCAAATTTTTTGCATAGTTTTTAAGATTTTAATCTAATTATTTTAAAAGCAGGTTTATTTTAAGCGTAGCACATTTATAGCGTGTCAGCTTTGCTGTGCCATGAGTTTAACGTTTATTTAACTATCTAAAAAGTTATTTAAATAGGATTAATTATAATATTTAGAAAGGGTATGGAAATGCGTATTTCAATTCTTGGTGCAGGTCATGCCGGTACTGCCGTTGCAGCAGATTTGAGCCTGAGAGGTCATGATGTAACTCTGATTAAGACCTCCCATGCTATGCATGATAATAACTACAATTATATTTTGGAGAACGGTGGCAGAGTTTGTCTTATAGAGGAAGGAAAGACACGATTGGCAAACATAAAACACGTTACTCGTGATTTATCATGCCTCAGTGAAAGCAAAGTAGTAATCATATATATACAAAGCAATTATCATGAAACTCTTATAAGGCGTATACGGCCTTATCTTCGGGATGGGCAGATTCTCTTGCTTAATCCTGGATATCTTTCTACTGCTTATGTACTAAAACATTGCCCAGATATCGACTTAACCATTGTTGAGGCACAAAGTTCATTTATAGATTGTAGAATTAAGGAGCCTGGGACTGTTAAAGTAATCTTTCGTAATGTGAGAAATCCTTTATCAGTCTATCCTTCAAGTCATAGGAAAAAGTGTGAGGCAATACTGAATCAATTAGGGTTTCCTTTTGTTTACCTCTCCTCTGTAGTTGAGGCTGCACTACATAATCCCAACCTCATTGTACATACGGTTGGAGCAATTATGAGCATTCCCCGTATTGAAAAGACCGGTGGAGAATACTACATGTATAGGGAGGTTTTTACTCCTAGTGTTTGGCGTATCTTAGAGGCACTGGACAATGAGAAGATGAACATTATGGAGAAGTTGGGATGTAAGCGTGTTTCCTATGTGGAGGCCTGTAAGTACCGTAATACACTGGATGACAGTCGTGATGCGAAAGAAGTTTTCTTTTGGTATGCTTATTTGCCTGATCCATTAAAGGGGCCAACAAAAGTCGATTCCCGGTTTATCTCCGAGGACGTGCCTCAGGGGTTGGTTCTTTTGGAAACACTGGGATTAGAATATGGGGTAGCTACCCCAATATGTACCTCTTTGATTAATATAGCATCTGCTGCTGTAAATCGCGATCTGAGGCTGGAAGGAAGGACAGTAGAACGATTAGGAAAAGGCATTTTAAAACAAATCATTCAAGGAATAGGAGAGGGTCAATATGCGAATGAGGATTAATCAAGCTGGGAGTTGGGAGAGGTTTTGCAAGTCTGTTTATCAAAAGGTTGATCTTTATATGGAGGCAAGAAAAGCACGAAATGCTTGCCGCCGTCAACTGACGTCTATTAAAGGAGGCTACCGGGGCAGTAATCATCTTTTTTACTCCCAGGTACTACCTTTTTGGAAGAAATATGGTATTAAGCCTAAAAAAATGTGGTATGACCTTTATTGTTATAAGGACGGAGGGTATGATCCACGATATATACCAGAAGATATTTATTGGCAAAAAATTTACCCCGTATTTAACAAACCTAGTTTTCGTCATGCATATACGGATAAGTGTTTCTATAGACAGCTGTTTCCTTATATAAAACAGCCTCGTACCATTCTTAGGAATAGTAATCATTGTTTTTTTGACGACTCAGGCATGATTCTTAGTATTGATCAGGCAATATCCCTTCTGGAGTCTGAAAAAAGGTTTGTCATTAAACCTGCCATATATAGTGGTGAAGGAGTTGATATATTTTTCTATGAAAAAAAAGATAATGATGACATAGATCTTCAAGATTTATTGAGGTCTTATGGTTCAGACTATATCGTTCAGGAAGTTGCAACACAGCATAGAGTTTTGGCATCCATACATCCTGAATCTCTAAATACAATACGGGTAATTTCATTTCTGTTTCAGGGAGAAGTCCATATTTCTTCATCTATCCTACGTATGGGTGTAGGTGGTTCACGTCTTGATAACATCTCCGCAGGCGGTATTGCATGTCCGATTCTTCCCGATGGAAAGCTTGCGGAAAAGGCGTTGGATAATCAATCAAAATGGGTGACAAGTCATCCCGGCGGGACTGTTTTTAGTGGCATAAGGATTCCCTCATATGAGCGGGTTCTTGAGACTATTCGCAGAGCCCATAAGGAGATTCCGCATTTTCGTATTATTGGCTGGGATTTTTCTATCGACGAGACTGGATGCCCGGTACTTATTGAATACAACGGAGCTCCCGGGATGAATCAGGTAAGCTGTGGGCCGCTCTTTGGGGAGCTTACAGAGTCGGTGTTGAATACGATATTTTTAAACGAAGCAGAGTTTATTTAGTTAATTATAAAAATAATTTGAAGAAAGGATGATAAAATGAATATCTCTATTTTAGGTGCTGGTAACGGTGGTACGGCTGTGGCTGCAGAATTAAGCTTGCATGGTCACGAGGTAGCATTAATTAAAACATCTCATGCAATGCATGATGAAAATTTTAATTTACTTTTAGAAAACGGTGGTGCTGTTAAACTTATCGAAAATGGAAAAACAGTAACTGCCCGAATTAAACATATCACAAGAGAACTCTCACATATAAGCGAAAGTGAGGTTGTTATTGTATATATACAGACCAATTATCACGAAGATCTGATTAAGCGTATAAAACCTTACCTTCGTGATGGTCAGATTCTTCTATTTAATCCCGGCTATCTTTCTACTGCATATGTGCTAAAGTATTGTTCTGATATTGATCTTACTGTTTGCGAAGCGCAGAGTTCCTTTTTGGATTGTAGAATTATTGAACCGGGAACGGTGAGGATTGGTTTTCGTAACGTACGCAACCCGCTTGGCATCTATCCTGTAAGTCGTACCAAAGAGAGCCAGAAGGTACTGGATAGGCTTGGTTTTCCTTTTGTCTATCTTCCCTCTGTAATTGAAGCTGCACTTCATAACCCTAATCTTATTGTCCATACTGTCGGAGCTATTATGAGTATTCCACGCATTGAAAAAACTAAGGGTGACTACTGCATGTATCATGAGGTTTTTACTCCCAGCGTTTGGCGTATTCTTGAGGCACTGGACAATGAGAAGATGAACGTTATGGAGAAATTGGGTTGTGAGCGTATTTCATATGTAGAGGCCTGTAAGTACCGTAATACACTAGATGATAACCGTGATGCCAAAGAAGTTTTCTTTTGGTATGCCAGTATGCCTACACGTGCAAAAGGGCCTGTTGTAGTTGATTCCAGATATATTACAGAGGACGTGTCTCAAGGGCTTGTTTTTCTCGAAACTTTGGGTTTAAAGCTCAAAGTGGAAACCCCGATTTGTACTGCATTAATTAATATGGCCTCCGCTGCTTTAGGACGCAATCTTCGATTAGAAGGGAGAACTATACAACGTTTAGGAGAAGACATGTTAGAATGTATAATACTGGATAAAGAGGAGAATCTTAATGAACAAGAACTAATGGTGAAATATGCTTAGATAATAAGGTATTATTATGTGGATAATAGATTAAGATAAGTAACAGTAAGTTGGCATCTATATTCACATAGCTTGTCAAGAGAGCCAGACGAACATACATTGTTCATCTGGCTCGTGTTACTTCTCAGTTGGAAAAGTATTTTGATGTTCCGGCAGAGGTACTAGTGGACGATAAGCGGTTTGCAAAAAGACTCTCAAATTTAAGCAGTATAGAAATCGAAATTATGGTTGTGAAATCCCGGATGGAGAATTAGGACCGAAAAACCAGTAGGAGTAATAATGATATAGAAGAAAATAAGTTATTTAAAAAGAAATGAGATTATTATAGTATTAAAGCAATGTTAAGCTATATAAGAAGCGATATGTACAAAAATATTGTCTTTACAAGAAATAATTCTGTGTGAGCAGAATAAACTGGTTGAAATCGCAAATTTGAAATTTTCGCTTGGTATTCCGGGAGAAACAACTTTATCTATGCTAGGCATGACAGATATTAAAAAAAGCAATGATAAGTGGAATGAACTGTACAGGGGATTATTCCATACTGTAAAGTTGTTTGACGATATTAAAGAAACATTAATGGCGTTAAAAAGGGGTGGCTTTTCTCTTGGTGTTGTTACATCGAAAACAGAAGAGGAGCTATTATATGATTTTGAACATTTCAGCTTAATGCAATACTTTGACTGTTATATATGCGCAGATGATACAATAAAACACAAGCCTGCCCCTGAACCAATTCTAAAATATAATGTTTTTTGAGAGAAAAACAAAAAAGAAGGGGGTCTCTTATGAATAACATTAGAAGTTACCGGTGGAGAAAAAAGGAGTTGAAACATTGATCTAGGATGAGTAGCCGACCAATGGGCTGGAGCAGGGACGGAGCTGATAAAATGGCCAGACTAAGAGCATTTAAGGCAAACAAAGGCAGAGTGATTGAATATATTAGAGCAAAGAAAAAAAGAGGAAAAACTTTATACAATAACGAAAAAGATAGTGAAGGAAACATCACAAGGTTTGAAATCTAGAATTAACGGGAAAGTTTGTAATCTTGAGGTCTTTAAACAGGAAAGTTGACAGGGCTTTATAAGGCTCTAAAAGCTATTTAGAGGAAGAGCAGCTAAGGGTGTAGTCTCTGAATAGTTTTCCTACAGTAAATTGACACGATCATGAAAAGCAATATTAATTCTTTATTGGTTAATGTTTAACAGAAAAACCTATATTTATGTATAGTAGCCACCGCATTGTCATATTCATGATTTTGTGGTGGCTATAATATTGGTAGGCATTAAAATAATCAATTGAAGCAGTTTTATCCAAAAAGGGTAAAGCTGCTTTTTAATTGAAATGGAATTCAATATTCAATTTTATACTTTGCTATGTTTTGCTTGTATATGCTATAATAAATAAAGTTGGGTAAGTACGGGCTTAGCTTTATCGATAGTATGGTAATAGTATATTATTTAAAGGATTGCAACATATTAAGAAAGGGAAGATTAGATGGAGGTTAGAGAGTGGCAAGAAACAAAAAAAAGCTTAAAGTAATACCACTAGGAGGATTGCAGGAGATTGGAAAAAACATAACAGTGTTCGAGTATGGAGAGGATATTCTTGTTGTTGATTGCGGAGTAGCTTTTCCTGAAGATGAGATGCTGGGGATTGATTTGGTTATTCCAGATGTCAGCTATCTTGTTAAGAACAAAAGTAAAATTAAGGGAATCGTACTGACTCATGGTCATGAGGATCATATCGGGGCTTTACCATATGTATTGAAAGATATTAATGTACCCGTATATGGAACAAGGCTTACTTTGGCATTGCTTCAATATAAACTTGAAGAGCATGGGATGCTTTCGGATGTTGAGCTTAGAACTATACAGCCAGGTGATAAAATCGAACTGGGAGTATTTAAAGTTGAGTTTATACGTTCAAGCCACAGTATAGCAGATGCTGTGGCTCTGGCCATATATTCACCAGTTGGGATTGTTGTTCATACCTCGGATTTTAAGATTGACTACACACCTATTGATGGAGAACCAATTGACTTGGCGCGGTTTGCCGAGTTGGGGAAAAAAGGTGTGCTGCTGCTTATGAGCGACAGCACAAATGTTGAGCGTGAAGGCTATACAATGTCTGAAAGGACTGTTGGTGACGCTTTCGAAGGTATTTTCATGAAGGTAAAGAGCAGAATACTGGTTGCTACTTTTGCTTCAAATGTACACAGGATACAGCAGATTATTGACGCTTCGGTAAAATTTGGACGCAAAGTGGCCATATGCGGGAGAAGTATGCACAATGTAGTTAATGCCGCTGCAAATACTGGGTATCTAAAGATTCCTGAAGGGGTTTTGATAGATATTGACAATATTGATAAGGTCAGGCCGGAAAAACTGGTATTGATTACAACCGGAACTCAGGGAGAACCCATGTCTGCATTATCAAGAATTGCAGCTTCGGATCACAGAAAAGTAGAAATAGCCCCAGGGGACACAGTCATAATTTCAGCGACACCCATACCAGGGAATGAAAAGTTTGTATTCAGAGTTATAAATGAGCTGTTTAAAAAAGGAGCTAATGTAATATATGAAGCTCTTGCAGAGATACACGTCTCAGGCCATGCCTGCCAGGAAGAGTTAAAACTGATACAAAGGCTGGTCAAACCAAAGTTTTTCCTGCCCGTGCACGGTGAGTACAGGCATTTGAAGCAGCATGCAAACCTGGCACAGGGTCTTGGCATGCCACCTGAAAATACATTTATTATGGATATTGGGAGAGTTTTGGAACTAGGCCATAATTCCGCTAAAGTAAACGGAACTGTATCTTCTGGTAAGGTTCTTGTTGACGGGCTTGGAGTGGGTGATGTTGGAAATATTGTCTTAAGGGACAGGAAGCATCTGTCCGAGGATGGACTAATAGTTGTTGTAGTTACTATAGAAAAGGAAACAGGGGCAATTATCGCCGGACCCGATATCATTTCCAGAGGCTTTGTTTATGTAAGGGAATCGGAGGATTTGATGGAAGAAGCGAAAGAACTTTGCAAAAAGGCCCTGGAAAATTTTGAAGAGAAGAAGAAAAATGACTGGTCAGCAAAAAAGGGTGTTATAAAAGATGTATTACGGGATTATTTTTATGAGAAAACAAAAAGAAGGCCTATGACACTGCCCATAATAATGGAAATATAAACACAAAAAAGCCTGATTTTTTCAGGCTTTTTTTAAAATAACAGTGTTAATTATAAATTTTTATTCCATTCTTAATGCTTATCCCTTATAAACAGCTGCTGCGGCATCAGCTGCTGATGCTGCGTCAGGAGTGTAAATGTCTGCTCCTATGCTCTTACAGAAGTTTTCATTTACTGGTGCTCCACCTATCATGATGGTAATGTCATCCCTGATACCAGCTGCTTTTGTTGCTTCAACAATATTTTTCATCTGGCCCATAGTAGTAGTCAGGAGAGCGGAAGCAGCAATTATTTTTGCTCCTGTTTCCTTGGCAGTTTCAATAAACTTCTCAACTGGAACGTCAATTCCGATATCAATTACTTCAAGGCCTTTACCTTCCATCATCATTCTAACCAGGTTTTTACCTATATCGTGAAGGTCGCCTTTTACAGTACCTAAAACAACTTTTCCTGTTGCTTCAACACCGCTTTCAGCCAATAATGGTTTTAATAACTCGGAACCTGCATTCATAGCCCTGGCTGCAATAAGTACGTCAGGAACATAAACTTCGTTGTTTTTAAACTTTTCACCTATAATGCCCATTCCATCAAGAAGACCTTCTTCGAGAATAGTTTTTGCATCAAGACCTTCATCAATTGCCTTTTGAACTAACTCTTTAACATTTTTTGCTTTACCTTGCTGCAAGTTTTCAGAAATTTCCTTTAAAATACTCATAGTAAACCTCCTTAAGATTATTAAATAATTATTTGCAATTTATCTTATAAACGGTTATAATAAACCTTTATAAGCACAGTTACAACTACTTCTCCTTCTATAGCTATCAACTCAACAAGGCTTTTATCTGGCCTCTTGATTCACGGTACTTGCCGGGGCTTACACCAGTCATCTTTTTAAACACCTTTGAGAAGTAACTCTGGTCTTCATAGCCAACTAGATTTGAAACATCAACTAATACTATCGAATCATCCAAAAGTAACTTTTTACTCATCTCAATTCTAATCTGATTCAGATAGGTATTGAAGTTTATTTTCATCTCCTCCTTGAATATTTTACTAAAATATGAAGGGCTTAAATATACCTGTGAAGCGACCTCTTCCAAAGTAATTTTCTTCATGTAATTCCTTTTCACGTAATCGATAGCTTTGTATATTACGTCAACATGCTTAACATCTGTTAGGTTGAATACACAATCTGTAAACCTAACCATGATTTTCGAGAGCCAATAGGTCAACTCTTCAACTGTACTAAAGCTGTGTATCTCGCTTAGATATTTATAATTTAAACCAAATATCTGTTCTACATCAGCACCGCCTTCCAGCGCTGCTCTTGACAACAACACTATTAACTCTAAAACCCTTGCTTTGATAATTTCAAAATTACCTCCGGTAGAAAAGAATATATGCCCGAATATCTCATTTAATACTTTCTGTGAACCAGCCTTATCGCCAATTGATATAAGCGACAGGAGTTCCCTTTCTTTTCAAGAGGATAACTATGAAGGTTGCTGTCATCACCGCCCATTGTTTTAATATAATGAATATACTCCGAAATATTTGCCTGCTGTTCCTGCGATTCCCTACCTTCCTGGTATTGAGACGGTAATATGTTTGAAATATGTTCAGCTACTATATATAGCATTTCAGAAAGACTATTAACTTTTTCAGGCTTTATTACAGGTATTTCATCAATGTATTTGCGTATTGAGTTCATTTGCTTCTTACTGATATTATTCTTTTGGATTATATCTTCCAAAAGAAATTCATCAGGTTCAACCATTTGCACCGGACCTGCCAGTATAGATGCCTTCATTATCCCGTCCACTGTTATGGGCGATACCCAATGTACCAGTCCGAATGGGCAAAAGAATACATATTTCCCTCCAAACCTTTCAGCCTGATAACTACCATACAAATGAGCATTTACACAACTCTGCTTTTCCTGCAAAACACCACGTATTGCTTCACAAAATCTGCAGCCGTTTGAACTTCCGCACGACTTATACATGGTTTTGCCGTGTAAATCCATAATAGTACAATCAACACCCACTGAAGAACTATAGGTATCTGCACAAATTATTGCCTTCCCTAAATCAAACCCATTATCATCTCTTTCCCTGTTTTGTAACATACTCTCTCTCTTTCTATAAGGTTAACATAATATTGCGCTGTATACATTAGCAAAATTTATTTAGCCTATACAAATAGGAAAGCACAATTCAGCGTTAATTCCTGCTTTCCGGTAATTTATTCCGACGAAACCTGCCTCTTTTGATTTCATTATAATAAACCGGAATCACACATTCAATGGATGATTATTCAATTCATAATTATATTACTACTTTATTCTGTTAAGGTATTGGAAAATCTTTAGTTTTTTTGTACTATATTGCTTTAATGACGGATATGGCTGAAAATAAAAGCTTTAGCAGCTTTGGATGTAATCATGGTTCAATTAGGATTGATATTGGCAATGTGTTGTGCCGGTTGAGTCCAAATCATACTGGCACAACACATTAATCAGTTTCCATATATACCTGGATACTTAAATATTATCAGCAATTATTAATTTATGGTATTTCTTTTTACCTTTCTTTATCAGGAGTTCATTGTTTTGAAAATCATCGGGAGTGACTATCAGGTCTATTGATTCAACACGGTTTTCCTTGATATATATTCCCCCTTGCTGAATCAGCCTTCTTCCTTCACCCTTTGAAGGGGCTAAGCCTGTTTCCAGAAGGATATCAAGTATTCCCATACCTTTACCAAATTTCTCAACAGATATCTCTGTTGTGGGCATATCTTTGGTATTGCCACCTTTGCCAAACAGGGCTTCAGCAGCTTGTCGGCATTTTTTTGCTTCCTCTTCACCATGTACCAGCTTGGTTACTTCATATGCCAATACCTTTTTGGCCTCATTTATTTGGGCATCCTTATACTTAGACATTTCCTCAATTTGTTCTATTGGCAGGAAAGTAAGAAGCTTAAGGCATTTAATTACATCTTCGTCATGTATATTAAACCCAGTACTGGTAAAAGTCGTAGGGTGGAGTTTTTTCCGCATCAAGCCACAATGCACCTTTTTCAGTTTTGCCCATCTTTTTTCCTTCACTTGTGGTAAGAAGTGTAAAGGTCATTCCGTAAGCCTGTTTTCCTTCTACTCTTCTTATCAAATCTACGCCACCAAGGATATTTGACCATTGGTCGTCACCCTCCAAGCTGGAGTATGCAGTTATAATCCCTTGAACAGTTTAAGGAAATCATAGCTTTGCATAAGCATATAATTGAATTCAATAAAGGTAAGCCCCTTTTCAAGCCTTGTTTTGAAACATTCAGCAGTCAGCATCCTGTTTACTGAAAAATGGACTCCAATATCTCTTAGGAAGTCAATATAGTTAAGTCTTAACAACCATTCAGCGTTATCAACCATAATGGCCTTTCCTTCGCTGAAGTCAATGAACTTGGACATTTGCTTTTTAAAGTTGCTAGCATTTTTTTGGATTTCTTCCTGCGTAAGCATTTTACGCATATCGGTTTTACCTGTCGGGGTCTCCTACCATAGTAGTGCCTCCGCCAAGTAAAGCTATAGGTTTATGCCCAGCTTTTTGCATATGTGACATTACCATCATCTGAAGAAAGTGGCCAACGTGAAGGCTGTCCGCTGTGGGGTCAAATCCTATATAAAAAGTTACCTTTTCATTTTCAAGAAGCTGTTTAATATCATCCTCATGGGTTAACTGAGCAATAAAACCTCTTTCTTTAAGGGTATTGAAAACATTTGACATATTATAGTCCTCCTTTTCTCTTGTCAGTCATTGCTTATAAAATAATTAAGGGCTCTTTAATCCTTTTAAGGACGAGAGAGCCCGTGTTACCACCTTAATTCATATACCAGGGAAATGGTATATCTCATTTGAATTCTGCCGGTATAACGGCCGGCTGACGTCAGTCACTTACTTTTTACATTTCAGTGCGAAACTCCTGAGGGTAATTCGCCGCTCCATGTACTGAAACCCTTTCACCAGCCGGGCAACTCTCTGCGCGTAACCATGAAGTGACTACTATGCTCATTCATCGTATTTAATTCATTTTGTCTTTTCGCTTTCACGTATTTTAACATATATGGCCTTGTTTATGCAAGGGGAGGTGAGCTGTTATTTTTATTTTTCTTTTTGCGGTTCCTGCGAAGGATAAGCCATAATATTACCGCAGCTGGTACAAGTACCGGCAGGAGACTTACTATAGCAATCAACAGCCAGATAATCAGGCTATATAAAGTATTAACTACAGTTACAAAGCCATTTCTCATTGTCCCCCATACTTCCTGAAGTGAATTAAATCTCCATCCAACAGTTTTTGTATGCTTCAAAGGGTCGCTTTCTTCATCAATATACAGGGTTATTGTTGCCTGGCTGACCAGTTTATCCCACATTTTTACCCGTCCCTGCAGTACATCAATTTCTGCCTGAAGGCGGGTCAGTTCATTGTGAATTTTAAGAGTATCTTCAACTGTCTGGGCCTTTTTTAACAGTTCACGAAGCTGATTCCTGCTTGCCGTATAGCTTTCAAGCCTTGACTGTGTATCATAGTACTCAGCAGTAATATCTTCACTGCTTATACTGGTTCTTTTAATTTTTCCATTGCCTACAAATTCAGTTAATCTGTTTTGGAATTCGTCAAGCTTTTCAGGGGGTATTTTCAGAACAAGTTCCATCCTTTTATATTCACCTGAAATACGGTAATTCTTATTGAATTCCTCTCCACCAAGATCATACACAATTTCCATTATACCGTGATATGCACTATCCACATCTTTTACTTCCACTGCAATTTCGCCGTTCTTAATAACTTTTCTAATAGAGCTTTCCCGGGCGTTTCCAGCTTCTTCATAGGCAGCTTCACCGGGATAGGCATTATCGCTTCCATAAGCGGCTTTTCCGGATTCAACGGCCATATCTGCGGTCTGGGCAGCAGGGGCAGAAGCTGTTGAAGCTGCCATTTCTGACTTGCTGGAAGAGCTGCATCCGGCAAATGTTGAAAACAACAAAATTATAATTGATAATATGCATATATACCTTTTAACCATCTTAATACCCCCATCTTAATATAAGATAATTATGTCTGTATTAATAAGTGATATTTATTTTGACGCAAATTACTTTTTTTTGTTCCTTTATTTTTGCTCTGCATTTTACATGTTTGTATACAGCTTATATAAGATTATTACTATAGTACTATCACATTACTGGTGTACTCCTGGCCTGAGTTTCTGAATTCCGGATTATCATAGCCTAATACATATATGTCTGTGGCAAGTGATTCAATTTCCATCATCCTCCTAAAAAGAGGGTTGCACTGGTTTTTAAAATTTGCAGTCTTGACTATTACCGGAAGACATCCACACCTGTTGACTTGAGAAAGTATTTTTCTGCCTTTATTGTTAAAACCCAGCACTCTTACGTACTGAGGGCCTCCGTAATGGTTAAACGCAGAAAAATCGTCCTTTTTAATATTAATCAGTATACTGAAAAGAATTCTTTGTATTCTGGTTCTGGTATACCTTCTTGTACTTATTCCTTCGACCAGTTCGTCAAATGTACCGGAGCTGCCGGCAGCCTGTTTTATCCTGTTTTCAAGCCCTTCTGATACAAAAGGATACTCTTTCAGCTTTGAGGCGTCTATGCTTCTTATGATTGACATTATCATCCGATCATATTTTTGAGGGAAAACCGGCCCTTTTCCAAGCTTAAAATCCTCTTTCAGGATTGATAATGAGGGAGAAGGGAGGACTTCTTGAAGTATCCTGCAATTTTCATTAACTTCAGAGCTTATATGCTTACGGATTGATGTCGCGCTTGAGATTGAGGATGTTATTTGTTCAGAGTTATAATTATTGGCTGTACGCTTTATAGTAAGGGGAGTTATGGCACTGTTAAGCTTCTTAAGAGCCTTAAGGTACTCTATTGCAAGAATGTTGTTGGAAGAATTCATTAACAGTTGCATATCTATGTCACAGTAAGCTGTATTCTTTTTTGACAGGTAGTCACTCAGAGCATTCTCTCTGGCTGAAGGGAAGGAAAGGCCTTTGTTGAGTTCCCTCCTGAGAATGGTACGGTACGGTTCAGGCTCGTTTGTAAGTATCTCCGCCACTTCATCTAGTTCATCCAGCCGTCCGCTTTCACTGCCAAAACAAAGACAATCTACTATTCCCAGACTGTCAAGTATTCTAACCGCTCCATATGCGAAGAATTCTGCGCTGGACATAGAATATACTACAGGCAGCTCAAGCACGAGGTCAACTCCGGAAAACAATGCCATTTTTGCTCTTGACCATTTGTTGACAATAGCTGGCTCACCACGCTGGATAAAGTTACTGCTCATAACTGCAACCACATAATCTGCGCCACTTATTTCCTTGGATTTCTGCAGATGGTATAGATGCCCATTATGAAACGGGTTATATTCAACAATTATTCCAAGAACTTTCATCGGAATCCGTCTCCTACGTTTATTAGAAAATATTATATCACATCATATACTTATATTGAGCATTTTATGTGAAAGCAAACAAAAAGAAACTAGGGAGTACAGTATGCCTGTTCTCCCCAGTTCCTTGTCAAGGGCAGCTTGTTAGCTGTTTATATTATGTTAAAAAACCAGACCTAATTATGGAGTAAACATTGCTGCAATCACTAGAATTCCAATTCGCCTTCTCTATACTTCATCATGTAGTTCATACAAAAGTCGTCTCTGCCAAATAAGGCTTCAGCTGCATATAGGAAAGACATAAGTTTCTTGTCCATTGGATTAAGTATTGCTCCATCCATTCCTGCACCCATTGCTGCAACTAAAAATGTCTGGTTCATTAACTTTCTAGCAGGTATTCCAAAAGATATATTACTTAGACCGCATGTAATATGGACTTCAGGAAATTCTTCCTTTACTTTGCGGATTGTTTCAATCGCTACAACACCATAGTGAGAACCTGTACCTATAGGTCTAACCATGGGATCGATGTGTATGTCGTCCAGTTGAACCCCCTCTTTGTTCAACTTGTTGATAAGCCTTTCCGCTATTTTAACCCTGTCATCAGTTGTTTCCGGCATACCGGTATCATCCATGCAGAGGGCTACAATGCCGGTCTTAAATTCCACAACCAGTGGAAGTACAGCATCATATCTTTCTTTTTCATCAGTAATTGAATTAATAATCGGTTTACCATTTTTATTAGCCTGGAGTGCTTTCCTTAAGGCAACAGGGTTTGGTGAATCAATTGCTAGAGGTGCATCTACAACTCCCTGAACAGTTTTAACAAGCCATTCAAGCCTTTCAGGCTCATCTTCGTAAAACATTCCTGCGTTAACATCAATGTAAGTAGCACCTGCTTCATACTGCTTTTTTGCCAGATCTTCAATAACAGCAGCATCATAGTTTTCCATGGCTGGCCTTACTGCTTTTAAGGTGCTGTTAATTTTTTCCCCAATAATTATCATATTAATATTTCCCTCCATTTAATTTTGGTTAACTGTTTTATTTTTATAGTTACAAACTGACAAGTGTTATGTATAATGTACAGAATAACCATGTCCCTATAAGTTTACTGTCATTTGTCTCATTGAATCTTTCTAATAGGCATTATCAATTTCATTTATTTATTTCACTATAGTTATTATACACAATAATAATAATTTTTTATGTAAAAATTTATTCTGTCATAGCCGATGAATTCCTTTCTATTTTACAGAATGAAGCAGCAGTTGGATATAAAGGATTTAAGAAAAATTGTATTTTTTTATGAATATGATAAGACAATATATTATGTAAGGGTATATAAGTGAAAAAGTACAAAAAAGAAAAATATTTTTCAATACTATAGACACATAATGAAGTATTATAGTACTTGAAAAGAAAGAATTGTGAATAAATTCACATAATACGTTATTAAATTAACAGTT
>JBMNNH010000008.1:0-122820 GCA_050953835.1 Acetivibrionales bacterium
GTGCAGCGTGCTGACGATGGTGTGCCCCGTCCGTCGGCTTCCTGGACTGTCAATGCTTCCTTGCCGCGCATTTCGGCAGGGACAAGGACGGTGGGGTGAAGCCGAAGGGAGAGCTTCAACAAATCCAGCATGGTGACGGGGTTGGCTTCTTCTTTTGTGAGAAGGTGAATCACGTCGTTGACCATTACGCCGTTATCGTTGAACTGCGCCAGTGACAATTCGCGGGTGTCCTCGATGGTGACGATACGCTTGTCCTGGGATACGCAGCTTAAAATGTATCCCATGTCGGAGGTTTTTCCGCTGCCGGTGGCTCCGGCAATGGCCACCGATACGCCGTTGTTGACGCAAAGGGTGAGAAAGTCCAATTCCTCCGCCGTAGCCGTGTCCCATCCGATGAGGTTTTCCCGTGTGATGTAGGACGGCTTCTGCTTTCTGACCGAAGCGATGGCCCCGGCATCAGGGTCAACACAGGGTTCAATGGCTCCCGACATGCGGATGCCCCGCGCAATAAAGCTGTCTCCGATGGGCTTGGAGCCGTCCAGAATGACATTCCCAAACCGGCTCATTTTCTTGGCGATGTTGGCGCAAGCCTCCGGGCTGCCGAAGGTATTTGACAGCCGCACCTTTTTATCCTTATACAGCACCCAGATGCCGTTATAGCCGTTGACGTTGATTTCCTCCACGTCACTGTCCTGGAGGTAAGGGGATAAAAGTCCCAAACCAGCCATATCGTCGTAGATCATATCCACCAGCTCGGAGATGTTCTGGATGCCCTTTGCCACCATCCGTTCACTGTTCAGGTAGCGCATGATCAGGTCCTTGAGCTTGCCCTCCGCTTCCTCCGAATACAGCACCTGGGCCAGTTCCGCGGAGTGGTTTTTGGCAATAATCCGTTGCAACTTATCCAGAATTTCGCCGTAGTCCTGAGCTCCCAGATTGCTTTCTCCACTGTCGGAACGCCGCTTGTTGACCCGGTAAATCAGCTCATTAACAGAAAACCTGTCGTTCACGATGCTCCACCTCCGCAGATTCCCTTTGCTATTTGCTCCAATACCTTGCCGTAGCGCCTGCAAGTTCTGTCCCGAAAGAAATAGATGGGCGTCCCGGCGTTTTCCAGCTCGCCCGCCCGTTTTACATAGGGCAGATCATAGGCAAAGGGAAGTCCCGTCATGCTCCGATAGGTCTTGTCATCAAACTCGCCGTTGGGAAGCTGCAGGATATGAATCTGCTTCTCCGAAATATGCAGCTCCCGCACAAAATCCGAAACGCCTTCATGCCACATTTTCGCCGCTATGGACGGCTTATGCAGGGTATATATCCTGTCGGCCAGCCAGAGCCCGACGCCGGATACCGAATTGGTCACCTCCGCGGCTCCGTCCACGATGAGAATGTCGAAAACAAAAGCTGCGGCATTCATCATCCGTTCCGCTTCCCGGAGAGTCACCGTATCGCAGAGAAGACCGGTATAGTGGGTGGGTGCGGACAGGAAAAACAAGTTTTTGCTTTCCGCATATTCCGTAAATTTTTCTCCAATGTTGAGATTATCCTCATTCAAAGCCTGAAACAGGCCTTTTTGAGGAGGAACGCTCTGGCCGAAAAACACTTGCAGGTCCCCATGGGTCAGGTTGGAGGATATGAGGCCCACCAGACGGTCGCATGTGGAAAGGGCGCAGGCCAGATTCACCGCAAAGGTGGTTTTCCCGCTGTTGCTTCCGCCCCATACAGCAATGATTTTACCGCTCACGGCTCACACCCCTTTTCTCAAAAATCAGGTGCAGCTTGCCGGTGTATTCGGCTTCGATGAGCTTTTCTGCCTGTGCTTCGGTAACGATTAAGGTCACAGCCCTGGGGACAGGGTCATTGGAGGAAGATTGACTTTCCTTTTGCTGTTTCCTCATTTCCGCAGTGCTCTGTGTGCGGGCATTTTCTACGCTGTAAACCTCCAGCTCCTTTAATTCGGGATAAATAATAACCTGCGGGGAAGCGTCCTGGCCGTTGGATGCCTTCTGCATAAACACGGCCACCGTCACAATGTCCCCGCTTTGCAGATGGGAGGAAAGCCCCGCTGCAATGCTCAAAACGCTCACGGTAACAAGGCGCTTATTCTCCGCTGCGATGCGGTCCAGCTTTTCATCGGCAAGATATTCACCGAGCTTTTTGGGGAAAAAATAGTCCCCCTTGGAAATGTCGGTCTGTGCGATTTTCCCGACAATTTGGGTCTTGTCATTGATGACACCTTCCGGCAGGCCCAGCTTTCCAACTTCCGCCTTAGCAAGATGTTTATCCTCTATCCTGGTTCCCGCCGGGATGTCCTCCGCTGCCCGCAGCACCATAACGGTTGCGTCCTTGTTCTCGTAAAACCTTGGCAAAAGCACAAAGGAAATGGCTGCTGCAGCAATGATGCAGAGGGCGCTTAGAAATATCCGGTTTTTCAATATCTTCAAACTGCTCTATACCTCCTTCCGTTGTGATGAATAAAAAAAGCTCCCTGTATTTTCACAGAGAGCACCATTACGGGCCGAAAAAGAAAGGCGGGCGGGTTTCCTGCTTTTCGCCCTTCTCCCTGCAGCAGGCCCATTACTTTCATCCCTTACTGTTTTACGGCTGATATGGATTCGCCGGATCAGGGTACGAAAGACTTTTGGTTTCTTTTGGGCTGTCTGTTTCATAAAGAGCTCCTTTCTACATGAATTTTGCGGTATTACCTGCCGAAAGGCAGAAATATTTCTTTTTCGGCCGGTAATTTTTCAGGGGAGGGGTGTGGGGAGGGGGAAACCGCAAGACCGCCATGCTAAGCCTGCAGACAGATGGACAGACTACCCCCTTGGCGTGAACTCACCTTGTTAATCATCAAATATCACACACTTATCTTTGCTGCATTTTCCACTACACTTGTCAAAATACCGGCATTGCTTACAATTCTTATCCCTCACTGGTCGTGCAGGAGGCTCATGCTCATGCTTCGGTTTTTCCTGCATCTTGCGCTCGTATGCGCGCAGCCGCCCTTCCGTAAAGTACATGGAAGCACCTCCTTTCAAAAAGGGCACAAAAAAATACCCTCATTCATGAGAGCAAATTGCTATACGGCGCGGTTGTATTCTGTTTTATCGTTCATGCTCCCTTCTGCCGCTTCCTGTACCAGCTTTCAAGCAATTGGACAATCAAATCCTCTTTTTGCTTTTCGGTGAAGTTCTTGGGAAAAAAGCGGTCGATGCGTTCGCGCCGGATTTGGAATTTTTCTTTTTGGTTTGGTTTTTCTTCCGTGAGAATGGAAAAGATGACATCAACATTCAGCCTGCCGTCCTGGCTGAGCTTTTTCATCCGCTGTGCCTGTGCCAAAGAAGGGGTGCAGTCCTCCGACTGTATGGTATTATATAGGTCTTGCTGTTCTTTTTCGGCCAGATAGGAGATTTCTACCGCAGGATTAAAGGCAATCCGTTTCTCGTCCACCATTTCAAGGATGGGTGGTATTAGTTCAGTAAGGCGAATGTAACGCTGAATTTGATTTCTGCTTTCACCAACTTGCTCACCTAAAATCTCGACGGAATACTTCCCCCTTAAATCCTGCCCAACTTGGGTAGAATTTTCTTTACTCGGTCTGCCTGCCTGTCGTTTCATGGCTTCCAGCTTCATCTTATATGCAAAAGCTTTTTCGCTTGGCAAAATGCTTTCCCGTTGCAGATTGCTGTCAACCATAGCGACAATCGCGGCATCGTCGTCCATTTCACGGACAATGCAGGGCATGGTTTCTTTGCCTGCAAGCTCGCTTGCTTTTTTGCGGCGATGTCCGGCTATCATTTCATAGCCGCCGTCCGCCTTGGGACGGACAAGTGCAGGGACTAAAACGCCGTACTGTTTTACACTGTCGGCCATTTCCAGCATGGCTTCATCCGCTTTTACCTTAAAAGGATGATTGGGAAAATCGCTGATTTCCGACAGGGGAATGTCCAACACTTTTTCACGCTGACTGTCTGCACGGCTTTCCTCCGTGGAAAACAATTCATCTACTGATGTCAGCTTGATACTGTCTCTTGCGCTGCTTTTCGCCAATTTCCAGCACCTCCTTCGTAAAGGCATGATAGGCTCTGGCGGCTATCCCATGCGGGTCGAACGCATAAATGCTTTTTCCCTGCGCGCTTGTCTCAGCCGCCCGGATGGACAGGGGGATTTCCGTTTGAAAAACCCGCACCTTGTCGCCGTAGTCCCGCCGCAGGACAAAGGAAATATCCTTTGCAAAGTTGGTGCGGTTATCCACCATTGTCAGCAAAACGCCGTCAATTGTCAGCCTGGGATTGATTTGCCTTCTCACACGGGCAATGGTCTGCAAAAGCTGCGTCATTCCTTTAGCGGGCAGATAATGGGCCTGAACGGGAATAATCACGCTGTCCGCGGCGGCAAGGGCATTAATGGTCATCATGCCAAGAGAGGGCATACAGTCGATCAGCACATAATCATATTTGTTTTTGACCGTGTTGATATATGTGCGCAGTACAGTTTCCCGGCTCATGGTGTTGACCAGCGATACCTCAATGGCGGACAGTTCAATATTGCCCGGCATCAGGTCAACGCCTTCCGCATGGTGAAGGATACCTTCATCAGCCTTATACGGCTCCTCCATCATGATTTTGGTCAGGACGGTAGCCAGCGAAACGGGCAGATTGTCCGGCTCCTGATAGCCCAATGAATCCGTCAGGTTTCCTTGCGCGTCCGCGTCCACCAGCAGCACCTTATTACCTTGTTTAGCAAGGCCGATACCCAGGTTGACCGTCGTCGTAGTTTTTCCCGTGCCACCCTTTTGGTTCGCTAAAACTATTACTCTTGACAATTGAATTTCCTCCTTTCACGCAGAGAAGCCGTTTGCTCTATCAATAAATAAAGCAAACGGCTTCTTTTACTAATTTTAATTTATATATAAAAAAAGAGAGCACCGGATAAAAGCCACATTCTCTTAATCATTGCCCAGTCATAAATTCGATTAGTGTCTATTCAAGTAAAAACATCAATCCTCTTAAGGGTAATAGTTCTGGCGTTGTATTCCAGCAAGCCATCTCTTCTCATTTTATTCAGTTCCCTGCTCAAAGAAGTTCGTTGTATGCCCAATCTTTCAGCTAAGTCTTTTTTCGAAATATTCAGTTGAAGAATATTGCTCTTTTGAAGATAATACTCATATCTCAAAAAATCTATTATACGCTGCCGTATTGTCTTTAACGAAATAGCATCTATTTTATCAGTCAAGAGAAGTGTTCTATCAGAAATTACTGTCATCAAACCGATCATAAAGCGGAGGTTTGTTTGACTAAGTTCCAATATCAATTCTTTATAGATATGGAGTATAACTGTGTTTGATTCAGAAACTACCGTCATAGGATAAGAGTTCCTGCTTGAGAATAAAAGGTTTGCCCCTAAGATATCCCCACCTGAAAAAACATTAATTTTTAATATGTTCCCATCTTCATCAATTTTCTGAACAGATACCCGACCTTCCAATATGATATCCATTGTGTAACATATCTCATTTTGAATATGAATAATCTGTTCTTTCTTATATTGATTTATCTGATATTTTGATGAGCTAAACAATCGGATTAGTTCATCTTTCGAAAAGTTGCTGAAAATATTAAGGCTTGATATAGCGTCTATATAAGCATCAAAAATTATTTTAACTCACACCCTTATTAGTTACCATGGTAACTTTTTTATATTGCGATTTAAAGTATACTATAAGAAACTTTAAACGGAAAGGGGTTTTTATTATGTTAGAGAAAATTTATAGTTTCTCAACTGATGATACAAAGCATATTGAAAAATTAATTGATGATGATCCGGTATTGATCAATCACATGATTCTGCAAAAAGGAGAGGGACTCCCGGAACACTATTCTAATTCAAATGTGTATATGGTCATCATCAGGGGAAATATGACCTTAAAGCTTAATGAGCAAGAACCGCATTTTTATACCTATGGTCATATTATTAAAATCCCTTATCACACAAAAATGAGTGTGTATAATTTTGATGATGATGTTCTGGAATTTTTTGTGGTAAAATCCCCTAACCCCAAACACTACAAGGAGGGTTAAATTTGAAAAGAAATTTTCAGCGTATCATGCAAATAGCATTTCTTGCCCTTTTTATCATCTTGTTTGTGAAGGGCAAAGTACAATTATGGATGGGATTATTTCTTTTCGCTATTATTGCCTCATTTTTGTTAGGACGTGTTTATTGCGGCTGGATCTGCCCCATCAATACTGTAATGAAGGGTGTTACATGGATTAAAAAGAAACTACATATTAAAAATATTGAAGTTTCAGTTTCCCTGACTAAACCATGGGTACGTTTTCTTACTTTAGGGCTATTTATTGCGATTTTCGTTTTTACAATGGTATCTGGTAAAAAGCTACCTGTTCTCCCTGCTTTATTTACCATAGGCATTATTTTAACTTTCTTTTTTTCAGAAGAACTATGGCATCGATACTTCTGCCCCTATGGGACGATTATGAGTTTTCCAGCATCAAAAGCAAGATATGCAATGTATATTGATCCAAATCTATGCAATAACTGCGGAATATGCAAGCGTGTTTGCCCAGCAAAGGCGGTTGAAAAACGTGAACATCATAATGAGATTCTTAAGGGCAATTGTCTTATTTGCATGGAATGCTCTGTAAAATGCAAACAAAACGCCATAAGCTATAAAGGTAGCCAATGAAACAGGCAGATTATCTGGCTCCTTATAACCCAATGAATTCGTCAGATTCTCCTATGCGTCCGCATCCAACAGTAGCACCTTGTTTCCCTGTACAGCAAGGCCGATACCCAGGTTGACCGTCGTCGTGTCTTACTCGTGCCACCCTTTTGGTTCGCTAAAGCTATTACTCTTGACAATTGAATTTCCTCCTTTCACGCAGAGAAGCCGCTTGCTCTATCAATAAATAAAGCAAACGGCTTCCTTTAATATATATATGAAAAGAGAACATAAGCCAAAAAAGCTATGTCCTCTTGTTCATTCGGTTTTAAAACCTCATCTTCATTGTTGCAACTCCAACTCACGGTTGAACAAATAGCTAATGACACTCTTTTTCTGAAGAAGGTATGCATTGCGGTGTCTGATATACTTTACTTTGCCGGACTTGCACCACGAAATTACTGTACTTGTTGAATGACCGGTGATTTGTTGTATCTGCTTACCTGTTAGCATATCCGGATAATCTGCAAATTGCAGTTCAAGATATTGCTTATAATCTTTAACCTCATTTATGCCTTTTAGCTTGTAATGGTCTTTATATTGAGATCAGGCCGCGGTTTGAACTTATATCGCCTGATTGAGCCTGGCAAAAATGGGTTGTTATAGTGATTCGGTAGAGTAGTATTTTTCAGGATTTTTGTCTCTGTCTTCTAAAAAGAAAACAATATCTTTTATTGCAATTTTGTACCTGCGCGTCTTTTTCCCAGAATCAATGCAAGGAATGAAGCCATTCTCTAAATAATACCGTGCCGTGTTTTTGCTTATATGGCATATCCTATAAAACTGATCTTTCGTTACAAATTCAGGATACCTACTCTATTAGGAAGCTATAAGCAGGACATTCAGCAGCACCTCGCTTCGCCATGAAGCATGTCAAAGAGCTGCTCGTACTGTTCGGCTTGCGCTTTATGGATGTCCGATTTCCTTGATATGCTTCGATAATATGTGCCCTGGTGAGAAAATCAAGGAATGCATCCTTTCGTTATAAGCGACCCCTTACCACGACGTGAAATGATTGTATCCGCTTATTTTTGTACCGTCAGAGACTTCAGCTCATTCCGTAGTATCCAATTGTTCACTGTTGTCTTTCCATACCCGGTAAAACGCATTACATCAGAAACCAAAAGCAGTTGAGGGTAATCTTGGAGCTGCTTTTGGTAATAAAGGCGCAAGCCTTCAACATATTCATTTTCTATTTCTCTAAAGCACATCTTTTGGTATTGATATAGAAGGATGTCAGCAATCTTTATCCGTTGCCTTCTTCCTTCTGGTGTATTTACATATTCAAAAGGAATAATACCTTTTTTCTGAATTGAATAGGCAGTTGATGTGCAAATACCCAAGATGGAGCACATCTCTTTTTGTGTGACATATTCAGGATAACGGTCAATTACCGAACGACAATATTCATTAAAATTCATTTACTTCACTCACTTTCTCAAATTTGTCAACGGCAAGTGGTGAAGCAGGTTTTAGTCCTTAAAAATGATAGAATTTTTGAGTTCTATCCGAGTTCTATCCAAAACAGGTTTCGGATACAAATTTTTATTGATTTTTTGTCATGCTTGATTTTCCTTGCAAGCACAAAGAAAATTCCCTGAGGCCTTGATTCTACAAGGTTTTCCGGGGTTTTTATCTACATGCATTTACTGCCAACCTCCACTAAGTTCTAAGTTTATCGGAGCACTCGAAATGTATTGGGCAATGTGGAAGTTATGTAGCCGAGAACCTTGATTTTATGCAGTTTCTACTGACCTTGGAGTTCGAATAGATATGAATTTTTGAGTTGTTCTATCCGAGTTCTATCCGGGTCATTTAAATAATTTAACTTGGAGGGTTGTCCGAGAGGCTGAAGGAGCTGGTCTCGAAAACCAGTGTACCGCAAGGTATCTAGGGTTCAAATCCCTAACCCTCCGCCATCATGGAGCTGTTAATACTAAACGTTAGCAGCTCCTACCTTTTTAAGAGGCAAAGACTTTTCGATAATCTTTGCTGTCTTTTTCTTTGATTGGTATTCCAGATGCCCATAGATGTTAACCGTTGTCCGGATGTCGCTATGACCAACCCAATCTCTGATACGCTCCATAGGTACTTCATTTGCCATCATCAAACCTACGCAGGAATGCCTCAGATCGTGGAATCTAATAGGGGGTAATCCGGCTTTTTTTAGCAGATCACGGTGCCTGTTGGTTATATAATCTGGATCAATGATTTCTCCCAATTGGTTAACGCAAATGTATCCAAGCCATTCATTACTGTATGAGTTGCCACAAAGCTCCCTTAGTTCTTTATTTTCAGCTATTTTAGCCTTTATTCTTTCCTCCACATAAGGAATTAAGGGGTGATATTGTATAATAATACTTGACACGAAGACCTCGAACAAATAGTTTAAAAATAAGAAATCGTGGAGGTCAGCCATGTCAGAAAAAGTAAAGAGAATTACTAAACAGTATACAAAAGAGTACAAAGCAGAAGCGGTAAAACTTATGAGAGAAATAGGGACCACAAAGGCAGCTATAGAATTAGGTGTACCCAAGAGTACTTTAAGCCAATGGGTAAAGCGAGCAGAGATAGGTGATTTGGATACCGGTATAGGCACTCAAACTCCAGGTTCTGCAATGACACAAGCAATGGAGATTCAGCAGTTACGGGCAGAAATTAAAGCTTTGGCAAAGGAAAATGCACGATTGAAGAAAGAGAATGACTTTTTGGAGGAGGCTTCCGCTTTTTTCGCCGCGAGCCGTCAGAGGTTGGCAAAGAAGAGCGAATGGAGCTCATCGCAATAAAGACCGAAAATGGCAAATTGACGGGAGAAATTGCGTTTTATTGCAGGGTATTAAAGGTCTCTCGACAAGGGTTCTATAATCACCTTGAAGCGCAGGAGAAGCCTTGGAAATACGAAGCTCTGGCGGCCGAAATGTACGAAATAATAGATGAAGACGAGTGTAATGATACATATGGGCGATACCGGATGCATAAAGCCTTAGAACTAAAGAAAGAAACCAAAGATGGAAATTTCCACATATACCCTGCGAAAGGACAGTGTATCGAATAATGGAACGTTTGGGCATAGTGCACACCCCTAAGCGCAAGCCCAATGGGATAACAAAGGCGGACAGGGAAGCTATGAAGTCCGATGACAAGATCAAAAGGGACTTCACATCGGAAAGACCGCTGGAGAAGGCTGTGACGGACATCACGGAGATTCAGACTGCCGATGGTAAGCTTTATATATCAATAATAGAAGATTGCTTTGACAATGCAGTTTTAGGGCTTTCAATGGCAGACAATATGAAAGCCGGGTTATGCGTAGAGACTCTAAAAAGTGCAATTATGGCCTATCCTGGGCTAATGGGAGCGATTATCCATTCCGACAGGGGAAGCCAATATACCAGTAATGAATATCGCCAAGCAATAGAAAAATATGGAATAATACAGAGTATGAACAGTGCCGGCGGTAGGTGTCATGACAATGCAAAGTGTGAATCCCTGTGGGGCCGATTCAAGGAAGAGCTATTGTACGATAGATATGATGCAAAGAAAATGCCGATGGCAGCGGTCAAGAGCCTAATATGGCGATATTTCATGAGTTATTGGAATAATCGTAGGGTCTGTTCGGCGAATGGTGGGCTTCCGCCGATGGTAAAGAGGAAGAAGTTCTATGAGGGACAATATGCTAAAACAGCGTGATGATGGGAGCGAGGCGGCGCGCTGGGATATAATGGGATTTCGCTACGCTCCATCCCATTATATCCCAGCGCAAAAACCACAAGTTGTTCGAAAAAAATGTGTCAAGTAATATTGACAAGGTCGTTTCTAAGCTCATTCAAGGCGTTTACTACAACGCCCTACTCATAATCATCCAGAGTGAGCACTCTTTCTTCTCTCATAGGCATACCCTCCTAACGTTCTATCTCTTGCCGTTTTTCTTGTCTTTGCTCAGCGAGAATCCGGTTCATTCGGCTGGAAATTTCACCAGCAGTTTCCCTTATAACAGAAAGCTCATTGCGGATCTCCTTCGGTTTCATACCCTCCAGCATTTGGGGAGCACGGTCAAAGCAATAGCCGTTTGTATCTACACCATACTGCTTGCAGAGTATATATGACATGCAGTAGGCGTGAAAAGTGTTGTTAGAACGGCTATAACTTCCATCACCCTTATCCATCTCTGCATGAGCAAGCTCCTGTGAAAGAGCCTGAAATATACTGCTTGCATCCATGCCTTTTCTGATATGAATTTTCCTTATTTCTGGCCGATATAGGGCATTTAAACCTTCATGCAATGTATCGCTGATACGGATGGTCACAGGCGCATGATCCATTAACGCCTTAATACGAGTGCGATCATCAGGGTAAGTGGGAGTTTCACGTTTGTATGCTCCAGTCTGGGAGATGTCGAACATTTTCTTCAGGTTATAGCTGATACCGACAGTATCATCATCACGTTGGAATTCCTCACCGGGTTCCAGTATGTAGAAGCCACTTTCTTTTTTACGGATGTAAATGCCTTGCTCCTTCCATGTGTCAAAGTCCGCAATACGGGTAGCATCAGGCTTTTGGGCAAGGATTAAGAGGGCATTAGCAACACTATAGCGGCCAAAACGGCTCTGTACGTCAAGGTATTTCTGAAAGGTAGTGCTGTTTTTCGCTACAGCTTGTGCCGTATCATCAATGAGAGAATATACCATTTCCCGCTGTTCTTGCTTCTGCTGCTTCCATGCCTCTTTGTCAAAAGGTCGGTTGTTTTGAGGAATGGGCGATTCGTTTTCTTGTGGGAAAAGATCATCAAAGCTCATGAAAATTACCTTCCTCTCGATTTTGGTTTATTAGACTTTTGTTTCTGCTTGTTTGGATCGATATTTTGTTTGATTGTTTGAGACTTCGCTTTCTCCGGCTCTCGTTTAAGCTCCGCCTGCTTCTTTTGAGCAGCCTTGATTTCTCGCAGTTCTTTGCGGACAGATATTTTAGGCGGCTCAATAGTACCCTCGGCGGCTTTCGCGTTGTGTTCTAAGATAGGCTCGGACGGACGGGATTTCTCCGTCGTTGCCGTCGTGGGGTTTGGGTTGTCAACTTGTTCTGCAACAGGTTCTGGTTGCCCTGGCTTTGCCATTAACTCATCAAGAAAATCATCAGCACTTTTCTCTGCAGGAGTCACTTTTTCCGATGGTGCTTTTTCATTCAGTGTTTTTTCCTTCTGTTTAGTGGCTCTGGACTTCTGAATTTCGCTCTTTATGCTTGCAGTATCTACAGTAGCCCAGCTTAAAGCGTTCGACAATACGATTTATCTTGGATGCGTCCTCTACCCTCACCATGATGTCGCACATCCCGTCCAGGCTTTTTTTATCACGAAGGGCACAGTATAAAACGCCGTACCGCTTGGCTTCATACTGAAATATTGTGCAGTCTATATGCCCTATAGCATTTGCCCTTGCAGCAATCTGGTTTAAGTTGCTACCAATAGAGTGAAGCTCCTTCATCATTGCGTAATAATCGGGAGGGGGAAGTTCCTTTGGTACATAGCCATTGATGAGGGGTGCGTATATAGCTTTCCTGTGAAAGTCCTGATTTTTTTACCTGCTTTTTTAATAACTGACATTCTTGTGCGTTCAAACGGAATGTTATTTTGATGCTTCTTTTCAACATATAAAACCTCCTCGTTCTGTTCTGTTAAGGGTTTCAGGGACTATCCCTGACAAGCGAATAATGCCAGCATTATTCAGTGCTTGCTACAACATAAGACACCTGTCTTATGTTGAAATACTTACGGTAGCGTATTAGATTTCCTACCGAAAAACAAGAGCCGTCATCGCTCATGTTCATGCCGTCTTTTCCTCCTAAAATGTTCTTCCATCTCTTTTTCTTTAGTGGTAAATTCCACACCGGCAAATTGTTCTGAATCAAGGATGCATTCTTCATTTCTGTATGCTTGCCTAACTTTTTCTTCGGCCTGTTGCTCATTTTCCGCCTCGATTTCAACTGTCAGGAAAAGGGTTTCTTTGATTTCCACCTGATATGTTTTCATAAAATAAAGCCTCCTTTCTTGATTTTTGGGCAAAAGAAAAAAGACGCTGATTTTTTTCAACGTCTTTTTTCTAAATAAAGATTTGCATTAATATACCTTTACGCACCAAACCCCAAGAACCACGCCAACCCATGCACCGACATAAAGTCACAGCACCACACTGTTCAGCATGACTCCCAACACTATACCAGTGGCTGCGCATAAACCAATGGGCAGTACCAATGTCCTTATTTCCCCAGATATTATGTCTGTTGTGGTTTTCATCATTTTTTAATATTATCTATACTTTCTACGATAATCCAGTCATCCATATTCTTTTCCCGCACATAAGAGAATGGCTCGATTACATGAATGTCCTTGAGTCCGATCAGACATAGGTAGCGTTTCCCAATCCACCGCTTCTTCTGAGCTTCGGGTCAGCTTCAGCCGGTTCATATTTTCCTCTATGATTTTCTCAGATTCCTCTAAAGATAGCTTATCTGAATGAAATACACTGGATACAATACCTTTAGCGCGTATAATCCCACTGCTATCGTTTTCTAACAGGTATGCAGTGTCATCAATTGCTACCCTGCCATGGGGCAGCTTTCTACCTGCCGCTCCTCGAATCACCATAGTCTGTTCGCCGGAGAGTAGGCGTGCCAGCTCCTTTGCTTTTTTGTCACAATATACGATGTGATCCATCTGTGTTTCCTCCTACATTTATTTTAATTCTTGTGAATCAGCCGCAATGTTTCCTCCATAGCGTCATGAGCGGGAACCTGTATATCAGGAAGAAGTGGCAAATTGGACTTAGATGCATCTGGTCGTATAAAATACTTATAGGACACAGTGAAGGCAAGCAGTGCATTCGGCGTCTGAAAATACAGGATATCTCCGTAGGAAGAGGGCATATTTCCAGGAATCTCTCCAACCACCATACACAGCCCGTTATCTGAAAGCAGTGTCGCAAAGTCCACAGCTGAGCTAAAGCTGTCCTCGCCGGTCAACACATATTCATCTCCCGAAAACACATACTCCGCTTGCTGATTTTTCTGTCGCCCAGGCTGGTTTTTCCATATAACCGGACCAAAACGCACTGTGGAGCTTCCGTCATTTTGCCGCTCCAGCGAAATTTCAATCTCCCGCCCAGTATTTATGCCTACAAAAGCCAGATAATCGCTGCAATTGATGCGTGAGGCAAAGGCATGGCGAGCCCAGGCGTCAAACTCATAGGAAAACTTCTCCTGGAATCGTTCATAAAGCTGGGTAACCGAAACACCACCTATCTTATTAACAGTATATCCGTCATATTCGCCGCCTGAACAAACCAAGCGTTGCCCTTCCCATGAAAATAATAACGGTAGAAACTTTGTATCCTCATAGTACGCCCGTACCATGGTATGGGCATCTTCAAGGCGTGCAAGAACCCGAGATGCACTTTGCCACAGTGACAGGACCGTAACCTCTGTCGATTCGGAAAGCTCTGCATACTCCCGCTCATATGCCTTCTGAACTGCTGAAGGCAGGTCGGATATACAAGCCGGATGGCGCTCCCGCAGGCGATTGACAATAAACTTTAAATCCTCCGAAGCTTGCATCCCGGTAAGGATGGTATCAAGCTCTTCGGATTTCTCAAAGGTGCTTACCGTCCCCCGGTAAGGATCAAACCATATCCGCCATGCTCCATATAATGCAATAGCACATATAGCAAAAACGCAAAGAAAAATCCCTATATGCTTGATCCATTTCTTTTTTATACTCATTCTCCGCCCTTTGAGCCGCTTCCCTTACCGAACAGCATTGACGCAATAAGGCCGATCAGCAAACCCGCAACCGCGCCCCCGATCATACCGGCCGCGATATGGAAGCTGTACAATATCGAAGCCAGCGCTCCAACTCCGGAACCGAATACAATGCCTAGCGCGGGTAATAGCGTTTTTACGGACTTTTTATTAGACATATTCTTACCTCAACCTATTTCATTTTTTCGATTTTCACAATCACGTTCTGCTCGCTTTCGTTGTTAAAGTACTGGATCTTAATAACTTCGCCGATACTAAGTTCCATACCGTCGAATTCTTTCTTGATATCATCAGACAACATAAATACCTTAATTGCTTTTTCTTTTGGGACACCTGAAATGGCTATTTCGATGAAGTTGCTATCTATCTGTCCCTGAAAGGCACCTGTATCAGTTTTGTATGTATCATCTGGTTCGCTGGACTCGATTTTATCTGATGACGTTTCGCCTAAACTTGATGATGCTTGATGATCTGGATCTTGCGTTGGCTGCACCTCAACATTCTGCGTTCCTTGCTCACCCAAAATCTCCTCATTGTTAAAATACGAAAGTAATCCACATCCTGAAAGTAGATTTGTTAAGAGCATCAGAAAAACAAATACGCTAATTTTCTTCATGAGTCTCCTCCAATATATAATGTAAAGCATGCTTTACATTATTGTATACTATTTGCAGTCGAATGTCAGGCATACTTTCCATTATTTTTTCTTATCAAATGAAAAACAGCTTAAAACTATAGTTTTTTACTGAAATAGGCTGATAAAACTATAATGCTCAACGAATATAATAGCAGTAAACCCGCTATTACGCATGCACCTGCAAGTTGATTAGCCATTACCAGAACAAACGAGCTGACACTCATGGCTACTATTAAGATCATGCCCGTATACCAGGCCGCCTTTTCCCGTATCACAATATTGCGTTCATCGTGCCATTCAATTTTGTCGCCTTCCTTGTCTACTTCTTTTCTGGCAAGCAGTGGCGCAGCCTTCGTCGCAGCAAGCCCAAGAACAATAATTCCTGTTGCAACCAGAATCCCGGACAGCAAAGGTTTGCCTGAATACAACCCTACCAGCAACAGGATCATGCCTGTCAACAAAAGTAAAGCATAGATTCCGATACGTTTTTTCACAGCTCTTGTTCCTCCTCATAGATAAAAATATCTTCAATAGATAAGTTAAAATATCGGGATATTTTAAATGCCAAGATAATCGATGGGTTGTATCGCCCGTTTTCAAGGGATCCGATTGTCTGGCGAGAAACACAAAGTGCCGCCGCCAATTGTTCTTGCGTTACGCCCCTGGATTTTCTTATTTCCTCCAACTTGTTTTTCAAATCTATTGACTCCTATCAATGTGTAAAGTTAACTTTCCTTCCCAATATATATAATATTTGAAACTTTGTCAAGTGTGCTTTCCATAATAATATAAATTAGAATATAATTTTGTAAAGCATACTTTACATGCTCTAAATAAATTTGGTATAATTTTACATATATAATCACCAGGAAGGGTGAACTAATGATTCCATTAATTAAGTTGAAAAATAAAATTTTTATAATGAACTATTTTCTAACTTACTCTTTGTAGCCATAATTGCTTCATATATACTGCTCAAAGCAATCAGCAATTTAGCCTACAGTGCATCCTATTTCATAGCATTTCGCAGCGGTATCATGGGTGCCGTGATGTATGTTGCGGGAATGTATACAGTCAACCTAGCCTCAAATAACAGCGACGAAAATAAGCAAACCTTTCTAATTGATATGAGGATAGCAAAAAAAGGATTGGTTACTTCTGCAGTTTATTTTTTATTCCTTTTTACAACAATAATAGACAATCTTCAAAGAAAAGACATTCTTTCCGGGCTCCCAATACTTTCTTACCTGCCGGGGTACGACCATCTGATATCCATTATAGGAAGACTCTCACAATCCATTTCAGATATCACAAGTTTCATACTACCGGAACAAATTAGGAACATAATCCTTGGTAATCTGTTTTATGTACTTATACCATTTATTTTATTTAAGCTGCTGGGTTATCAGTTTAAAGGCCTTTTTTCACTAAGATACGCAAGAGCAAGCTGGCCTATTCTCAGTATATATTTAGTTATGTTTTTCTCTAGTGGTATTACCATTAAAAAAATCTGGGGTTTTGTTTATAGCTTTCTTTACCCCGCATTATGCGAAGAATTCTTTCATAGAGGAATTATATTCCGTTCCGCGAACAACATTTTCAGAAAAGTTCCTATTGCATTATTAGTAGGTACCATCGCCTTCAGTCTAGTGCATTTCCCGGATTATTTCTTCAGGATTTATAATGGTAACTTATTACTCTCCTTTTCTAATATTGCAGATTTATTTCTGTTTGGTATTTTTATGGCATATGGATATCAAAAAACTGGAACACTTTTACCCTGGATATTGATACACGCTTTGTCTGATGCGTTATATCTTTAATATAAATAAAATGGGGCAAGCTTGAATAATTCGCACGATCCTATTTTTCTAACTCTGCCGTTTAATCCACTCAATACTATAATGTACCCATGATTTAAGACAAAATTTTCGAAAATCTAAGTGAGCCTGATATAATAAAAGACAGTTAGATTGTCAGAAAAGAGGGTTCACGATGGGTAGAGGCCATATGTATCTGACGGCTATCATTGACTGGTATAGCAGGTATATAATCGGCTGGGAACTCTCAGATACCCTTGATACAGCGCCGGTGCTTGCCGCAGTCAGGGATGCCATAAGGCAATACGGCAAGCCGGAGATTATTAACAGCGACCAAGGCAGTCAATTTAGTAGCGATGGTTATACAAACTACCTTAAAACCGAAGGGATACGACAGAGCATGGACGGGAAGGCACGCTGGGTTGATAACGTAGTTATCGAACGTTGGTTTAGAAGCCTAAAAACCGAGCGTATCTACGTAAACGAATACACGACACCAAAAGCACTTAGAGCTGGTATTCAAGAGTATATCTACGAGTACAATACGGCAAGGCCGCATCAGACTTATAATTATATGACTCCCATGCAAGTTTATCTAGCTCAACGGATTGCAGCCTGAGCAAAGAAAAACGAAGGTTCAAATGGAAATATCTGGTTCACTAAGAAAAGAAAAATATTTGTCTTGACAAGGGGTACATCTTATAACGTAGTTGCTTTTGGTAATAATTGCGCAAACTTTTAATAAACTCATTTTCTAATTCACTAAAGCACATCTTTTTGTATTGATATAGCAGGATGTCAGTAATCTTTATCCGTTGTCTTCTTCCTTCTGGTGTATTTACATATTCAAAAGGGATAATACCTTTTTTCTGGATTGAATAGGCGGTTGATGTACAAATACCCAAGATGGCACACATCTCTTTTTGTGTGACATATTCAGGATAACGGTCAATTACAGAATGATAATATTCATTAAAATTCATTTGCTTCACTCACTTTCTTCAAATTTGTCAACGGCAAGTGGTGAAGTAGGTTTTTAGTCTTAGAAATCGTAGAATTCTTGAGTTCTATCCGAGTTCTATCCAAAACGGGTTTTGAATACAAATTTTTTTGATTTTTTGCCATGCTTGATTTTCCTTGCAAGTACAAACAAAATTCCATAGGGCCCTGATTTTATAAGGCTTTCGAAGGTTTTTATCTACATGCATTTACCGTCAACTTCCACTAAATTCTAAGTTTATCAGAGCACTCGAAAACCAGTGTACATGTAAGTGTACCTAGGGTTCAAATCCCTAACTCTCCGCCATTTTTTTACTGAAAATAAAACCTCCCTGAAACTTGATTCAGAGGAGGCTTTATTAAACCAACTTGTACAGCATTTATAAACATAACACTAACAATAGTTACATAACAGTATTTCTACGAATTCATATCCTGCTATATTTTTTATAGTATTATACAATCGCAATAGCTTCAATTTCTACCAGAGCGTCCTTGGGAAGCTTCGCCACCTGTACGGCGCTGCGCGCAGGATAAGCGCCCTTACCAAAAAATTCACCGTAAACCTTATTCATCTTTGCAAAATCATCCATATCCTTAAGAAAAACCGTAGTTTTCAATACTTTGTCAATACCGGAACCTGCTTTCTCTAAAATTGCTCTCAGATTTTCAAGGGACTGTCGTGTTTGTCCTTCAATATCCTCTGATGAGAATTCTCCTGTTTCAGGGTTGATTGGGAGCTGTCCTGAAATAAATAGAAGTCCATTGCCCGCTACTCCCTGAGAATATGGTCCGATTGCTTTAGGAGCTTTTTCGGTACATACGATTTTCTTCATACCATTACCTGCCTTTATATATTTTCCCTTGCACCTGTTTAATCTTTATTGCAACACTCCGCCTGCATACCTTTGTTTATTGACTGCACCACCTTTTAAAGCTAGAGCTCTCCAGACCGAAAACATCCAGAATCCTTCCCACAAACTGGTCTATCAAATCATCTATCGTCCCAGGTCTTGTATAGAAGCTCGGAACAGGAGGCATAATCGCAGCACCGATGCGTGAAAGCTTGAGCATGTTTTCAAGATGGATAGGACTTAACGGCGTTTCCCTTACCGCTAAAACCAGCTTGCGCCGTTCCTTGATAGTTACATCGGAAGCTCTCGCAATAAGTTCTTCCGTATAACCATTGGCAATAGCTGCCAGAGTTTTCATGCTGCATGGCACAACTATCATGCCGTCATGATGAAATGTTCCGCTGGAGATTGGCGCCGACATATCGTCGCATGAATATATATTGTCTGCCAGAGGATATACCTGCTTAATAGTATAATCAGTTTCCAGTTCAATAGTCTTTTGCGCCCATTTGCTAACCAGCAAATGGGTTTCAACTTCCTCAAAAGACTTAAGTGCTTGTAAAAGGCGTATCCCATATATCACTCCGCTGGCACCTGTTATTGCCACAATAATTTTCATAAAGCATACCCCTGTTTATTTTATACTCCTCTCAAAATGGCTATCCGCTCAGCGACTACAATCTTTCGAAGCGGGCAGTGAAGTGAGCCATTACCTGGGCCTCATAAATGCGTTCCATACCTCTTATATTTTCCTTGTTTTCGTTAATACGTTCAAGAACGTTGATTATATAATCCATGTGCCTGTCTGTGTATACTCTTCTTGGAACGGCAAGACGGACAAATTCAAACTCTGGCCAGATATACTCCCCGGTCTGTGCATCTCTGTAGCCCAGAGCACTGCCGCCTATTTCACTCGCACGTATTCCCCCTTCTATATAAAGCTCTACCGTCAAAGCCTGTGCCACAAATTCTTCCCTCTTGATATGCGGAAGCATTTTCTTCGCATCAATAAAAATTCCATGGCCTCCCGTTGGGTACTGAATCGGAATACCGGCTGCCCGCAAGCCTTCACCCAGATAATTTATCTGACCGATCCTATCTTCAAGATAGCATATGTCAATTCCTTCATAAAGTCCCTTTGCAAGTGCCTCCAGATCCCTTCCCGCCAAGCCGCCATAGGTTCTGAAGCCTTCAAAGCAAATCTGCAGCTGCGTAGCTCTATTATAATATTCCTCATCATTAAATGCAATAAAACCCCCAATGTTAGATAGCGTCAACTTACTGTAGGGAAAAGAAGAATGGAATCATCCTGATATTCAATGTTACCGGAACGCCCTTGACAACAAGCATCTCCCATATGGTTTGTTGTAAAACGGCTCTTTAATCCAATTCAAAAACACCCAAATTGAATCACATTCTTGTATCCTTATTTTTATAATCAGTTCATTTAATCTGCAATTTCCCGAAGCAAATTAATCCACGTCACTTATGGCAATAATTTAGAAAAATCTTGAGAATGGTATTAAAAAGTACTAAAGATTAATAAAATGATATATATGCATAATTATTCATCTGTATTTTGTTTCAACACGGGTTCATTAATCAAAGCACATCTCTTTTACATAAAACATATGATAATACTATGAGATTATGAAAGGAATGATGAATATGATGTATAGTAACCCAAATATGTATCAATGTCCATATAACACGAATATGCCAATGTATAATGCATATAATATGTACCAGTACCCATACTTTGCTAACATGCCTATGCAGTTTCCTTCTCAATATATTACTAATTCAAGCCAGCCTAATGCAAGTACTCCAATTGTTTTAAAAGATTATGGACCAAACCCATTTTCAATTAACATTGAAGAGGCTGCTAAACAAAATAACAATTTTCGTATTGCTTTATGGACAGGACGTCATCTACAGCTCACTCTGATGAGCATCAATGTCGGTGAAGACATAGGTCTCGAAATACATCCTGACCTTGATCAATTTATACGTATTGAAGAAGGTCGGGGGCTTGTTAAAATGGGAGATAAAAAAGACAGGCTGGATTTTCAAGCAAATGTACGTGATGACTTTGTGTTTATCATACCTGCAGGGAAATGGCACAACCTCATCAATACAGGCAATAGGCCGCTTAAATTATATTCTATATATGCGCCTCCCCAGCACCCCTTTGGTACAGTTCACAAAACAAAAAAAGAAGCTGAAGAAAGCCACTGATTCTGAACACCAAAATAGCCTTAGCACATCTCCCATCTATGCAAACACGAGCGTCAAAAGAGATTAATTGTTTAAAATAAGGGATTGCACGGCTTTGCCATCCAATCCCTTCATATTTGATTCTATTGAAGTTTATTGCCATTTCATTATAAATTAATCAAGTCATAAGCTGTTTACACAGTAGTGGTAGTAGAAGCTGCCGTATCATCAACAGCACTTGTGCCTGGCTGCTGAATAGCATTCTTCAGGTCTTCATAAAAGTTGGCCATTGTGGTTTTGATATATGGTATCAGCCACAGGAAACCTATACCAAAAGGAATTGCTGCCAGTATTGCCCATCCTATAAAGCTGAGCCAGAGTAAAAACAGCTTGCTTTTATTTCCCTCCATCATTTCCTTACTTTGTTTGATAGCATCCATGGCCTTGATTTCAGGGTTATCCTTCATAATGAAAAAAGCCTGAGAATACCTTAAGGAAGCTATAATGCCTGGAATAATCAGCAACAATGACCACAGGAGAATAAACAAATAAGTAAGTAGGTACAGTACCATAGAAGGGACAAAACACTTGAACCCGTCAAAAAGGTTTTCTACAGTTGCCTCTTCCCCTCTCTTAATTCTAAGGAAAAATCCAACCACTCCTAAAAGCAGCGGTCCTGTTATAAATAGAACAATTAAACCACCAACAATAGGAATTATTCCGCCAATAACCCCAACTATGACCATATACAGTAGAGCAACAAGAACAGCTTTTCCCCACTTTCCTTTTAGCTGCTCCCTCGCTGCGGCTCTCAATGCCTGGTTGGGAGTCAGTTTAGTACTATCAACATACATATCTCTCAGCCCCCTAAATAATTATGGATGAATCCATATATATTATTCTATATAATATGCTTTTTTCCTTCATAAAATAATAACATTTTATTAATTTACATGCTCATCTGATTTATAAGCCTCCTGTGTGCAATCAAATATCATTTTTGAAACCTTAGCTATTACTTCACACGCTTCTGAGGGATTTACGTTATCGGACATCATGGCCAAAACATAAGGCTGATCGGCAAAAACTATACCAACATCACTCATTGAGCTTACCTGGTTGCCGACTTTATGGGCAACCTTTATATCATCTGGCAAAAGTGCATTTATCCTATCGTTAAAAATAGTGTTTTGGAGGTAATTAATAAGTTCCCCATAAACCTCCGGATTTTCAAGGTAAAGCCTGTATAGTTCCTTCAAATACATAGCCATATCCTTAGGGCATGTTCTGTACCTTGGGCCATAGTAAATACTCCCTCCTATATCCAGCATATACTGCCTTATATTGTCTATGCCGCAAAGCCTTATTATCATGTTTATTGCGCAATTGTCACTAATCTCAATTGAGAGCCTGGAGGCTTCCCTCACCGTATACCTGTCACCATAAGACCCGTTCTGGACTATACCGCTTCCTGCTTCAAAATCCTCTTCTATATAAACCAAAACATCCTCAGGTTCAATGGTTTTGTCCTCAATCCTTGCATACAGATATAAATTGATGGGAAGCTTTGATGTGCTGGCAGCAATATACTCATCAGTATCATTTATACCAAATTCCTGCCCGGTCTCAAGATTTATAAAGTAAAGGCCGTATTTCCCAGGGAACTGAGAAATGTAACCCTCAATATCCTTTTTTAAGTTCTCGAGATCTTCCTTTTTCTTTTCTATCTTCGATTGTTCATCATTATCAGACTGATTGGTCATATCCATTGGACTTTCATCCAACCCAGCGGGTAATTCATGACTTGTTTTATCAATATCTGAAGCATTATCCCTGCCGGTGTTTTCGTTATGTATAGATACAGGTACTTCATAAGCCTTATTTGGGAACAAGTACTCTCCAAAAAACAATATGGCACAAAAGCATACAACAGTTATTATTAAAAAAGTTATTATAATAAAAAAAGACTTTCTGCTCTTACTTTTATAATTTCTATTATCTTTTTCCAAAGGTACCCCTCACTGCAAAAAGTAATCTCTTGTACAGGTACAATATACCATATTTCAGTGCAGAGAATCCACTTTTCTCATTTACTGATAGTGTAATCAATTTTGGGTTATTTTTTGCAGGCTTTAAGTACAGACTTACCGGTTTGCTCGTCAGTTACAAGAGTGTCAATAATACTTGTACGCAGAGCTCCGATAATTGAATTAACCTTTTCTTTTCCGGAAGCAACACATATCACTTTCCCTGAGTTTTTCAGATCCCTAACCGGGATTCCGATAACTCTGTCATAGTATTCATCCTTTATAAATTCGCCATTTATATTAAAGTACCTTGCACATATATCTCCTACCGCAGAATTACTTTCAAGCTGCTTAAATATTTCGTATTCTCCTATATATGTTTCTCTGTCGCTGCTATTAACATTAGGCAAAGTACCGATTCCTGATATTACAATATCAATTCCTTGCCACTTTTCAAGGATACCTTTCATCGAAGAACTCTGTATAAACATATTCTTTTCTTCAGTGGATGCGGTTATGGCAGGTGCATGAATAAAATAAGGGGTTCCATTTGTTTTTTCAGCAAAAAGCCTTACCATTTCATTAAGCTGAAAGTAGGGGGCATTCTGGTTGCTCCCTCCAATAAGAGGAATTATGTCAATGCCAGTAAGCACTTTATTAGTTCTATAATGGGAGACAAACTCATAACACGCCCGTCCCCACGCCAGACCGATCGTGCTATGATTCTCTAACATCTCATTAACCAGGTCTACCGTTCTTTGGGCAACAAGCTTTCTCAAAACATTTGTGTCCTGTACTGATGTAGGCACAACAATACACTTTCTCAGATTAAACTTCTCTTCAAGCTGTAATGAAATATCATCATTATTTGAGAGGGGATTTCTTATGTTTACCTCAACTATTCCTACATCCTTTGCTTCTGTCAATATCATGGAAATCAGTGACCTTGAGATTTTCACATGCTTTGCGATTTCCTCCTGCTTCATTCCATCGATATAATACATCTGCGCAACCTTGACCATTAGTGCAATATCAAATTTTGTTTTCATTTTCATGCTCCATTTGCAATGTAATTATATAAAAATTTGTAATAATTATAATAATTATAATTTTATTTATAACAATTGTCAAACTTTTCGCTGGAGTTTGAATTAAAATATAATTCCTTGACAAACTCCTTGTAGTATTAAAAAACCTAATCCATAATCTTCTCTTTAACAAGACAATCTATAATCAGGGCAAAAATAAGGGCAATTCCTTTAATAATGGTATCCCAGTAAGGCTCCATACCTGCCACCTGAATACCGGCTGTCAGGCACATAATAATTAAGACTCCCAATGTAGTTCTAGCTACTGAACCTTCCCCTCCAAAGTAATTTGTTCCTCCCAATACTACCGCAATTATTGCATCCAGCTCCATACCCATTCCTGTTGCAGGGTCTCCCAATGATAGATAACTGGCTCTTGAAACACCACCAAGCGACGAACAAAGCCCGGCTATTATATACAACAGCCAAACGGTGTTCACTACGTTAATGCCTGATAATTCAGCGGCTGTCCTGTTTCCTCCAATTGCTGAAGCATACTTGCCAAGAACAGTTTTTCTTTGAAGTATTACGAGAAGAGCTATAACAAAAACTGCCACATATAACGCTACCGGCAGCCTAAACAGGAATGGCGCGCGTGCAAATTTTTCCACACCCCGTGGCACGCCCTTAATCAATCCTATGCCTTCAGGTGAGAGCAGTTTTCCAAAGCCTATGCACAGGTTCATAGTTGCAAGAGTAGCAATTACAGGCACTATTCGAACCTTCATAACTAAAAAACCATTGATAGCGCCAATGAGGACACCAAGGGCCAGAGTTAACAAACCTGCCCACAAATGGGGAATCTCGCCTTTCAATAATATGCAGTAAATTACTGAACTTAGCCCGACAACACCACCCACCGAAAGGTCAATATTGCCTGATATCATCACCATTGTAACCGATGTGCCAACAAGCAGTGCCGGAACTGACTGTCTTAGAATATTTATTATGTTTGGCACCCCGATAAATTTAGTGGATATCGAACTAAATATAAATATTATCAAAGCCAACACACCAAGCACATACAGATTTTTTACGGCTGTTTTCCAGGAAATTTTTCTGGGTATTAAAATCACTTCTGCTCACTCCTTATCATAAATTCAAGTCTTGTAGTTTAACAACCGGTTTAATGCGAAGCTAAACATTCCTTTTGTCTAAAGCATACCGCTGTGCAAGTATGGCTATGATGATGACAAACCCTTTAACCAACAGCTGCATAGCCGGCTGAAAACCTAACATGTTCACCGATGTACCCAGTATGCCAAGTATGAATGCGCCTACTACCACACAGGTAACAGAACCAAATCCACCGAAAATACTAGTCCCTCCAAGCACTGATACGACCAGGGCATCAAATTCGTAACCCGTACCCAGGGCACAGTTGCCTGAATTAAACTTTGAAGCCATGATTATTCCCGTCACACCGGCTAAAAAAGCACTTATCACATACAGTATCGAAACTTCCTTTCCAACCTTTACACCAGACAATCTTGCAGCTTCCTGATTGGCACCGATAAGGTATATCCTTCTTCCAAACAATGTCTTTCTTTCTACTATCAGAGCTATGACTAATAGTACAATCATTATCATAACAGCAATATTTATTGTTCCTATAACTGTGAACTGTCCAATCTTCTTATATATATCCGGCAATCCTGTGTTCCGCTGCGCTCCTTTTGCAATAATCATTGCAATACCGCGGGAAAAAGACATTGTTCCAAGAGTAACAATAACTGAAGCAATTTTCATTCTTACGATAAAAAATGCATTTATCACCCCAATTATTGAGCAACAGGCAAGTGTCAGCAGTATGGCAACTCCATAGTCTATTCCGAGGCCGCTTGCCAGGGCAGAATATGCTGCGCCCGGAGCCTGGCAGAAATATGCCGAAAGCACTGCACTCAACGATATGATTCCACCTACCGACATGTCAAAGTAACCGGTAATTAGCAGAAAAGTTATGCCAATTCCTATAATGATTACTTCTGCCTGTTGTGCAATCAGATTTGATACGGTATTTATATTAAAAAACCTCGGAACAATAAGGGAAGCCAGAATAAACACAACAGCCAGTACACCAAGCATTGAGATATTGATGAATGTCAGATTGCTGACTTTTCCGCCCGGTGCTTTTTTTTGTACAGTATTAGTTTGCATAATTTTCGCCCCCTGTTACAATATAGATGATATTTTCGCTGTCTATGCCCGGTCCGTTATTTATTTCAGCTTTCATGTATCCGTCACAAAGCAGGAATATCCTATCGCATGAGTTTAAAATTTCAGGTAATTCGGAGGAGAAGAAAATTATTGATTTTTCTTCTTTCGATAGCTGCCGGATTATTCTGTAAATCTCGCTTTTTGCACCAACATCAATACCCCTAGTGGGTTCATCAAGAATAAGCAGGTCAGCATCGGCAAACAGGCATTTTGAAAACACCACCTTTTGCTGATTACCGCCGGAAAGCTTGGCAACTTCTTTTTCTGTGCTGTTTGTAACAATACTCAATTTTTGAATATACTCAACCGCAACCTCTTTTTCTTTTTGTGTATTCAAAAACCCTTTACTTGATATTTTTCCCATATTCATTACAGGTATATTGTTCCTTATTGTCAGTATTGTAAATACCCCCTGGGTCCTTCTCTCTTCCGGCACAAGTACAATTCCTGCTTTAATAGCTTTATCCGGAGATTTCTCCATTTTCTTCCCTTTAAAAAATATTTCACCACTGTATTTGTCAGCTCCGAAAATAGCTCTTGCCAGCTCAGTTTTTCCTGCCCCAACCAGTCCATAGAATCCAACAATTTCACCTTTTTTGACATAAAAGGAAATGTCCTGGAGCTTATCATTACGGAGGTTTTTTACCTCCAGAAGTTTCTCTTCCGATTCAATTTTTCTGGGAGTATATGATTCAATTATAGTCTTTCCAATCATCAACTTTATCAATTCACTACGATCCTTAACTTCGGAAACAGCTTTCGTTTCGATATGCTTCCCATCACGCATCACTGTTACGTAATCACCAAGCTCAAATATTTCATCCAGTCTGTGGGAAATATATATAACAGTAACATTTTTCTCTTTCAGGCTTCTTATTATTCTAAAAAGACGCTTTACCTCGTTTTCTGATATGGCGGCAGTTGGCTCATCCATTATTATTATGTCAGATTCCGATGCAACAGCTTTTGCAATTTCAACAATCTGTTTTTTGGCAACACTAAGTCTTGCTACTTTTTGCTTCGGGTCAATACTGGGTTCTATGTTTTTTAATACTTCCACCATTTTTTTTATTTTCTTTGATTTCCTCAAAAAACCAAAGCTTGTATCCTCCATACCCAATGTAAGGTTCTCTTCAACGGTAAGCTGGTCAACCACGTTTAACTCCTGAAAAAGGGTGCTGATTCCTTTTTGCATTGCTTCCTTGGGATTATGCGCCACATATTCTTTCCCGTTAAGAAAAATTGTTCCACTGGTTCTGGTAAATGCACCGGTAAGAATTTTTATCAAAGTAGACTTTCCTGCCCCGTTTTCTCCGACAAGGCAGTGAACTGTGTTTTTACGTATATTGAAACTAACGTCATTAACTGCCCTTACCCCAGGGAAATCCTTTGTCAGGTTTTTAATTTCCAATACATTTTCGTTCATCATTTTGCTCTCCCATCAACTAAATCCTTATAACAAAAACTTCGGGCATTTAGCCCGGCTTGCTTCAATCAAATTCTGCTTTCAGTAACAACATTGTCCCAGTCGGGAGGAAGCTGCAAAACAGTTCCTCCCGGCCGGAATTAATAATACCCCTCTTTAAAGCTATTTATTTTATTTATACACAGGCACTTCCAGGCTAGCTCCAAACTGGTCATTATACCACTCGATTGCCTCGTTAACATCTTTTTGACTCCAGTACCCGATAAGCTTATTAGTAACATAAATAGTATCTGCGTTTTCATCCAATTGCTTAACTTTGCCAGTGTATATATCCATCATTGTGTCAATTCTAACTATGGCAGTTTCCTTCGGCGGAAGCCCCATTGACATCTTCAGGGATGAATTTGGGTCAAAGCAACTGATAAGTTCATTCTCAGGACAGTCAACACTACAAAGGATTTCAGTCAGGGGAACCCCGTTATCCATTTTTCCTCTTCCAAGTTGTTCTAATGCAGGTAGAACACCAACTGTCAAGTCAGCAGCTTCTGAATAGATTATATTAAGATCCGGATTGGCCTGAATCAGATCCTGTGTGACTTTGAAAGCAGCATCTGCTCCTTTGCTGGCATCCATGCATCCAATATACTCAGCATCAGGGGCTACGCTTCTTACTCCTTCGATAAACGGATCTGTACGTCCAGTTGTAACACCCTCATGATCAGGCCACCCAATGCAAACAAACTTGATTGGCTTGTCAGGATGAGCCTTCATCCACTGCTCAGCAGATATTTTACCCATTTCAAAAGATACCTCAGCTTCACCGGGCATAATGTGCGGATTAGGGAAATCAGGAATTTTATCAAAATAAGTGGTTATCACCATGCCGTTTTCCAATGCTTCCTCTGCGGCAGGCCTTATTGATTCACCCTGCCAGATATGCAGGGATACCATATCTATGCCCTGGGCTACAGCCTGGTCAAAATTCTGCGCCATTACATTTGCATCGGATTTTCCATCAAACACCTGTACCGTTGCACCATATTTCTCCTTGGCATACTTTTCCGCCCAGGTGGCATGAGCCTGGTGGAAGCCATTGTTTAGTGTGGAAACAAAATAACCGATTTTCAACCCTTCAGGTATTTCCTTTCCGCCGGAAGCATCTTCCGTTTTTGTCTCTTCCTTTACAGTTTCTTTTTGAGCTGGTTGCTCCTTTACAGCAGCTTCTTCATTAGCTTTATTACAGCCGGTAAACATAGCACATGCAACTGCCAAACACAATATTAATGCAATTAACTTTGATGTGAGTTTCATCATATTACCTCCTTTTTGTTCCATTATTCAAAACAACTTACAGCAAGAGACTTCTCAAACATTGAACAGGCCTGGTTTTCAATATTTAAATCCCCATGATTTAATACTACTACAAAGCTTATAAGCGGTTTTCTATAACTTTTTAACATAATAAGGAAGTAATTAAGATGAATGAGCAACCATTCTCTCGATAACAAAAAGCTGGTTAAAATATTGCTATAAGGATAAATTAGTGCTATAAGGATAAATTAGTGCTATGCCTTTCAACAGGGAATTTTACTCTTCCACGTAGAAATAGTCTCCGTTTTCCTTTGTGACAATATCCAGCCCATTGTCAATCATTGCCGGCAAGGGTGATTTCCCTGCTTCCTTCCAGTCGCTTATAGGGTCTGTAAGATTATTTGCCGCTACATAAAGGCAAAGAAGAGACCAGTATCCCTGATTAATAACATTAGGTTGTATAACTGCATAAATAGTACCGTCCTTCACCATATCTATTATAGGAGGATCTGCATCATAGCAGAAAACCTTAACCGGTTTGCCTGATTCCTTCACCCCTACACCCGCTCCTATACCTTCAATTCCCGCTACACAATAAATAAAATCAAGGTCTGGATTTTCCTCAATCATCCTTACTGCTAGCCTCGCTGCTTTCGCTTCCTCACCACTTGCTGTGCCCCGAGCCACTATCTTAAGGTTGGGATATAACTCTTCAATTCTTTTTTGAAAAGCCTTTACACGCTTAACATGATTTGACTGGCTAGGCCTCTCAATAATACCAATTTCTCCAATCCCACCCAGCTTCTCAGCAATAAAGTCAGCTGCAATAACACCTTCTTTTTCATTATCTGATGTAACAAGGGTAAGCCTGTTACTTTCAGGTGAATCCGCAGCAAAGCAGGTCACCATAATTCCCGCTTCAATAGCCCTGTTTATCGGTTCCACAAAAGCTTCATCGCTTAAAGGATGGAGCGCAATGCCTTTCGGCTTCTTCGATACTATTTTTTCAAACACTCTTAACTGTGCATTCATATCATATTCATCACAGCCTTCAAACACTGTTCTCACTCCAAGCTGTTCCCCTGCTGTTTCAAAACCCTTTATAACACCTTTCCAATAGTCTGCATCCTTCCTAAAAACGCACATATAATATGTTTGATCCATACGCCCTTGAAAGGATGATTTTGAAATAACGTTTACAGCTTCCTTTCTACTTTCTTCTTTATTATGCTGTCCTGCCCATTTATTTAATTCATCTATATCATTGTTAATACCATTACTAATAAAAGAACACCCGCTTGTTAGCATCAAAATTGCCAAAATAACCTTTAGAGATATTATTAAGAAGAAACAACGGCTAATACTCACTCTTTTCATCAGATTTCCCCCTTATATTAGTTTTTAGGAATCTTTATGCATATCTCAGTTCCTTCTCCTTTAATGCTTTTTACATCAATTACGTTTTTACAGTATTTAAGTTTCAATCTCCTTAAAACATTTGATACTCCTATGCTTTTATTTGAGTCATTTTTATTTTGCCTCTCTTCATCAAGAAGTTCCTGTAGTTTTTCTTTATCCATACCTACACCATTATCTTTAATTGTAATTAGAATATTTTCATTTCCATCTTTAATAGCAACTTCAAGAACCCCCTCTTCCTCTTTAGGCTCCAGTCCATGTATTATGGCATTTTCTACAAGAGGCTGGATAATCATACTCGGGACAAAACAATCCATTATACTTTCATCAAAAACCAGCTTATATTTTATTCTCTCTCCGAACCTTGCCTTTTGTATATAAAGATAGCTCTCCACAATCCTGCATTCTTCCCTAAGAGAAACATTTTCATTTACTTTCTTTAAGTTGTATTTCAGAATATCCGATAAGCTTTCTATCATTTTTTTTGTCTGTCCTGCTCCCTCAATCAATGCAAGAGCAGCTATCGAATTCATGGTATTATATAAAAAGTGTGGATTTATTTGTGACTGCAGAAATTTCAATTCAGACTGGTTAAGTAAATTCATCATTTCTAGATTCTTTATCTGCTGCTCGTGAAGCTGTTTTTCAAGGCCAGCTTTAGCCTTAATTTCTTCGATAAGGTCTCTTATCTTCGATATCATATAATTAAAGGACTCTACCAGTATGTTGATTTCATCATTTGTTTTTATATTAACCCTGTCCACTTCAAAATCCCCTTTTGCGACTTTTTGCAGTCTCAGGACAAGCTGGTGTATTGGTTTGGAAATTTGCCTGGAAAACCTAACGGCAAAAAATATGCACATAGCTGTTATCATTGCCGTAAGTATGTAAATCATATTCTCGCGGTTTCTTATATAGGACCAGTAGTTTCTATAATAATCCATGGTAGCACTTAGCTGGCTCATAATGATATTCTTTATATCATCCTCAATATAGCCTTTCAACCTATATATCTCAGAAACAGATTCATCAATAAAAACCTGCGCCTGGTTATTACGATAGTCGTCAAATATTGCTTTGCTCTTTTCATCGAAGGTTTCTACCATGTTTTGTATTTCTGTCACTATATAGTGTTCTTCCCCTTGAGTCACCTGCTTTAAGCCGTCCAGACCTTCCCTCAGCTTCAGAAACTCTTCATCATATTCCGACAGGTACTTTTCATCTCCGCTATGAGCATAATTATCTACCTTCTGATAAAGTGTGCCTACGTGAATGGAAATAAAATATGTATCCACAACCCTGTTAAGCATAGCATATACATTCCCATAGAATGACTTGAAGCTGTATGATGAATACGCATTAAGCAACGCCATAAAAAGGATTATCAGTAAGAAATATTTTATCAGCTTCTTCATTAACGAATGGTTTCCTTTGGACCTGTTCATCCATTACCACCTGAAATGTTTTTAGATCTGTATTGTGTCGGAGTCATGCCAGTATCCCTCTTAAAAATTCTGCAGAAATAATTAGAATCTTCATAGCCGGCCATTCTGCTTATTTCCTTTATACTTTTATTACAGTTACATAGAAACTCCTCCGCATATTTAACACGCTTTTTTGTAACATAATCTATAAAGTTGCTTCCATACTTCTCCTTAAACATTCTGCTAAGGTACTGAGGGCTCAGGCCAACTTCCTCAGCAACCTGTTTAAGAGTTATATCTCTGTGAAAATGCTTGTCTATGTATTCAATCACCATATTTATTACTTGTGTATTAGTGCTGCAGCTTTTCTCAATTTGTTCAATCATATTGTAGATATATATTTTGCACCAAAGCTCTATTTCTTCTAATTTATCCATGTCTCCAAGCTCTGCCAGTACTTCGGTAATACTAAATAAGTTGAGATTTGCGCCTAGCTTAACAGCAGTCCTCTTTAAAACTACAATAAACTCGCTAATACACTCCTTCACTGCCTCAATATTGTTCTGATTGTCAAATATATACGCCATAATATTTCCTGCAAGTTCTTTGGCTTTATCAATATTGGACAATTTTATATTCTCAATAAACTGGTTTTCAAGCTCAAGCGGATATGTATATTTTATTTCTGAGAAATCTATTATATCTATTGACGCGTAATGTACGACCTTTGCTTCCTTTAACGCCCTTCTTAGTGCATAGTGTGCCTCATTATAGGACTTGTTCAAATTCCATATTCCTTTTTTCACGTTACCTATTCCTATAACTGTATCAAAACCGGTAATTACTTTTATACGGTTTTTGATTTCACGACCTACAATAACAGCTTCTTTTCTTAAATCGTCCGGCTCCAGGTTTTCATCTACCGGGAAAAAGGCTACAATTGTATTTCCCAGACAATTGCCAAAGAAGCATTTCCGCATCATGGGAAGATGATTACACGCCACACTGTAAATCCTGTTTCTTATTAGCTTATTCCTGACAGCGTCATTAATACTCTTTGAGAAATCCTTTTCCGGAGAAATCAGCATGAAGTACCCGGCTCTAATCTCTTCCTGCAAAAAGCTTATATAGTTTTGCACTTTTTCCACATCAAAATTTCCAGCCATAAAGGCAGATATTAGTTCATTCTCTATAAAAGGCCTTACAACCTGCACTTTTTTCTCTACCTGTTCTCTGGTATTATACTTGTCCTTTCTCTCTTCCATATCGTTAATTACCTTATTTATTTTTTCTACTGCCTCTTCTTCCTTAACAGGCTTCAGTATATACCCTTTCACCCCAATTTCAAGCGCACTCTTAACATAATCAAAGTTGTCATATGCCGTTAAAATCAATACACTTACTTCCGGAAATTCATTCAGAATTTGTCTTGAAGCATCTATCCCATTTATCCCTGGCATTTTAATATCCATAATTATAATATCCGGTCTCAGTTTTCTGTTTATTTCAACAGCCTGCCTTCCATTTTCAGCTTCTCCGGCTATTTCAATATTCTTAAATGTTTTTGCAATTAACGATTTAAAAACAAATCTGGAAAGATACTCATCATCCGCAATCATCAATCTGTACACAAATATCCTCCTTATCCTGCAAAACTTTTGACACAATACTAGACTTTCCGTCCATCTGTGCCTCAATATCCATGGCAACTGCCTCTTCCAAATAGAAGGTAATATTAAACCCAATGGAACCTTCGCATCTGCCGAGCGTATCATTGAAAACATAATCAACAAAATCAATAACAGATAGATGATTTATGTAAATGGCTTTATCACTTAGGTTTTCATTTATTAGAACACTAAATTTATTTCCATATCTGATTTTCTGTACATTAAAATATTTTTTTAATATGGATATTTCATCCTCAAGAAGTACCTTATCCTCCTTTTTAATTATGTACCTGTATACTTCATTAAAGCTGGATAAGAGAGAATGTGTCACTGGAGCTTCTTCATGGTATGCAACCTGACTGGCATTTACAAGAATTATATAAGTAAACTCCTCAAATCTTTTAATTTTCATTTTTTCCTCCATGTTTTCTTCTATAACTCTATGCTATGCCTAAGGGAAATATCCGTCTATATGCAGGAGGGGCGGTTCGGTCTGAATATACTTAATCGGGGGTAAAGCTTTCCCTTATAATGTGTGAACCGAATCGCCCCTGTATATTGGTATTAAGGAGAAAACCCTTTGTCTTATTACAAAGACTTTCTGAGTAAATCTATTATATCCTCTTTACTTGCTTTCCGGGGATCAAGATCCACTGAACCTGCCATATACCCGATAGTACCCTCAGCAATTTCTTCCAAATCTGACTCTTTTACACCCTGTTTCCCAAGAGGAATGTCCATTCCAATATCTTTTATCAGCTTTTCAACTTCCTGTACACTTCTTTCGAGATTGCAGCACTCACCATCATCTCCACAGCAGCATTCGTCACGCAAAAGCATCCCTATTTTTTTGAATTTTTCAGGTCTTGAATTCATACTGAATCTCATTGTATGCGGTGTCATTGCTGCAAGGCTTTCACCATGCACTGTTTCACACACTCCGCCTACCGCATGAGCCATACTATGGCAAAGGGTTATCACCGCAACAGCTATTGAAAAGCCGGACAGGGTGTCGGCATATGCCATTGCTGTGCGGGCTTCCATATCAGCTCCGTTTTCAACAGCCCTGCGCAAATACTTGCCCACTAGATTTATAGCCTGTTCACAATACAAGTCTGTTATAGGGGTAGACCCGTTGCTTGTATAAGCTTCAATTGCATGGGCCAGTACATCAAAACCTGTTGATGCGGTTATTTTTGCCGGTAGTGATACCATAAGCTCAGGATCCACAATTGCAACCTTAGCATATATATGGTCACTGCCCATTCCTGGTTTTTCCTTCGTTTCAGGGTTTGTAATAACCGAGTATGGTGATATGTGGCTCCCTGTCCCTGATGTTGTAGTTATTGCAATTATGGGCAGGGTTTTATCCGTTACATCCTTGGCATTTGGATTTGCCGGGCAGTAGTCCCATACCGGAGCATTATGCCCAATTGCTACCGCAATGCCTTTTGCTGCATCAATTGCACTCCCTCCGCCAAGCCCTATTATAACATCACAGCCTGCTGCTTTTGCAAAATTTGCTCCGTTGTCTATCTGTGTGCATAGCGGATTTGGGTTTACATCACTAAAATATTCTGATTCAACTCCACTGTCCTTAAGTATTTTGCTGAGTCTTTCCACAAGGCCATTCTCCTTAAAGAACGTCCCGGTAGTAACTATTAATGCTTTTTTCCCATACTGTTTTGCATAAATTCCAGTTTCATTTAGTTTTCCTTGTCCAAATACAACTCTTACAGGTACATAATACATAAAATTATTGACCATTTATTATCCATCCTTTCTTTTATTAATTTAGAAAAATGGTATTGTTATGTTATATTGAAATGTAAAAGCAATTTCTGTAGGTAGTTTTCACTGATTCTAAAGGAAAATATCTTACTGTTCGGTATGTTAAAATTCCATTTCTTTTATGGTTTTCTCAATATAGAAGGTCATTTTCTGCTGTGGCTTTATTTCCAACTTATTATTTTTGACTACTATGTCGGCAAGCGGCGCCTGGTCATAATAGCAGATTACATTTTCACTATTATTTACAAGAGCTGTACCTATTAAAGTATCTATTTCTATCACATACAATTTGCCGTGCATTTGTCCTGATGTTATTGCCTGTATTCTTTCATCAATCTCCTCTTTAGGGAGCTTAATCAAATCAACAGATTTTCCTCCCTCATATGATACAAGGATTTCATATAACTTATCCACAAAAACACCCCCACAACACTTTTGTTGCACTTTATGCTTTTCAATTTATCTCATCAGCATACCCCCAGTCACATCAATTGTGGCTCCTGTAATATAGTCCGCTTTATCCGATGCGAGAAAGGCTACAGTGTAAGCTACTTCCTTTGGATCGGCTATTCTTCCTAAAGGAATTCTTTCAATGTATTCTGCCTCTCTTTCTGCCAGAGCATCCTTATTCATTGGAGTTCTCATCATTCCAGGCGCAACCGCAGTAACATTTATTCCATACCGTGCAACTTCACGGGCAAGGGAAACCGTAAAGGTAACCACACCGCCTTTTGCTGCCGCATAATGTGCATGCCCCGAAGTCGACCCATGAAATGCTGCCTGGGATACAATATTGATTATTTTCCCCTTGCTCTTTTTCCCTATAAGATAGTTAACCACTCTCTTGCTGAACATAAATGTTCCGGTAAGATTTATCCTGATGATTTTTTCCCACTCTTCATCGCTCATATCCTTTACAAAAGCCGTCGGCCAAACACCTGCATTATTAACCAGTATATCCAGCCTTCCATATAAGTCATCTGCTCTGGCTACAATATTGTCAATATCCTTTGCATTTGTTATATCTCCATAAAGCGGCATGCATTTTGTTCCATACTTTTCATTCAAATAATCTACAAATTTGAACACATTTGCTTCATCAACTATATAATTAACAATTACGTTTACTCCCTCTTGTGCAAACACCTCACATACAGCAGCTCCAAGTCCGCTTCCCCCTCCGGTAACTACAGCCGTTTTGCCCCTTAAATTAAAATCCACAATGCATCCCACCTTTTGTATGATTGTATGTTAATTGCCTTATCGAGATAGTTTTACTATTACTTCTTTGAATTTCTCATATTTTTCTTTATAAATCCTATTGCTATCACCGGGGTAATAACATTTTTTTACTTTTACCATATTATTTACCGCCTCTTTGAAGGATTTATAAATACCCGTACCAAGTGCAGTGCTGGCTGCAACTCCTAATGCACCGGCCTGAGTACTTTTTGTCGAAATTATTTCCATGTTCAGAACATCCGAAAAAATCTGGCACCAAACGTCACTGTTGGACGCTCCGCCCGAAAGAACTGCAGACTTTCTGACAATGCCGCTCTTTTGAAGGTTTTCCAGATGCATTAAATGAGCAAAAGCCACCCCTTCAAACACTGCTCTTAGAATATGATGTACCCCATGCCCTGCCTTAACACCTAAAAAGCCTCCATTAATTCCATCTGCAAGGTATGTGCTGTGTAGAAACGGTAAATAAATAATCTCCGATTCCTCAGGTTTTATTCCTGCCACACCCTCATTAATCCTTTTATATAAATTCCTGTCCGGAATTCCTATGCTGCCAAAACCTTTAATCATATTGTCAATAAACCATTCCAGATTCACTGCGGATGTTGCGCTTGATTCAACATATATATAACTCATACCATCTGCGGCAAGAGAGCATTTAGTATTCTTTCCTGCACTGATAAGGCTTTTTTCAATGGCTGAGTTTATATTCCATGTTCCGGATATTACGCTGTACTTATCGCAGTCGTACACCCCGCTCCCCAATGCACAGGCAACCACGTCAAACAGTCCCCCGGTTACCGGCGTACCTGCTTTCAATCCGGTCTGAGCCGCTGCACTTTCTGTAACATATCCAATTATATCCGTGCTTTCGCGCAAGGGAGCTAATGCGTCATACATTTCACCTATATCAAATAAATTGAAAATGTCAGAATCATATTGCTTATTTTTTAGATTTACAAGTCCTGAATTGGTAGCATCAGTATATTCAGTGGCAATTTCACCGGTCAGCTTAAACTTAATCCAGTCTTTAACGGCAAATACACAACCAATCTGCCTGTAATTGTCATACTCATTGTTTTTTAGCCAGTTCAAGATCGGTATTGCCTGCCCCGGCCAAAGGGGGTGAAATGTCTTGTCATAGGAGCTTCTGCCTTCTGAATCCCATCTTTTCACAATGTCAGAAGCTCTCATATCCATGGAAGTTATGGCTTTTCTGATGGGAATACCTTCACCATCAAGCAAATATAATCCTGCACCGTGGCCGCTGTTACCCACAGCAGCAATTCTCTTTGCGTCAATGCCGGACTTTTCAATGACATCCTTTATGCATCTGGCTGTGTTTTCCCACTGCAGCTCCATATCAATCTCAGAGTATCCATTTTTATTTTCTATATTGGTCTTGTACAAAGATGATGCAATTTCACTGCCGTCTAAATCCAGCAAGACTGCTTTAGTTGATGTAAGGCCATTATCGATACTAAGTAAGTACTTATCCATATCACGCCACCACTATACAAATATTGGTATACATTATAATACTAACAAATTCCATGACATATGTCAAATCTTAAGGCAGTTTAACTTCTTCAGGCACTTAAGCACTATCTCTGTTAGTTGTTTCCTGTCCGGGTTTTTCCCCTTCCTTTTCATTTCTCTTGCTACAGATGCGATTATTTTATATAGGAAATCTTCTTTATTCCCAGCAGATAAAGAGCCGCCTTCTCTGTTTTTTATGCTTACGTCTTCAACAGTAATTTCAATATTGTTTTCATTAGCCCAGTCCCGAGCCGCAGGTGTAATAATTGTACCCTTTGGTAAGATAACTCTTTTTTGGCCGCTAAATTTTTTAATTTCATTCTGGGTTATAACATTTGTCAGCTTAACCGCCCCCTCATGTAACTATTACATTTACCTTAAGTTCCCTTATGGCATCTTTCGCAAGTGGAGTAATTATTGCTCCATTCTTTATTTTCAAGGGGTTTTCATTTTTTGCTGCCTTTTTTACAATTTCTTCAGTTACTAATGTCAATAGCTTAAAATCTTCAGTATCATTTACTGCCTTTTTTAAAGTCTCTCCTTGAACTGCGGTTATACAACTGCCACAAGTTATCATGTTTATGTAATCTCCATGTTTTAAGCCTGAAGCATTTGCTTCATCCATATCTATGTGGAATTCAAGGACAAATTTATCATTAACTCTAACAACAACCTGATCAAATATAAGTCCCCGTTCACCACTTGTTTTTACCTGTACATTCTGTCCATCTTCAACCCCAAATTTCCTGGCATCCGAGGGAGTCATATGAATGTGCCTTTTGGATACTATCAGGCCCTCCTTCAAATGGACCGACCCTTTTGGTCCAATAACAGTAATGCCAGGGGAACCAGAAAGATCTCCCGACTCTCTTACCGAAGTTGCCGTTCCAAGTTTATTGATGTCATCGATGGATACCTCAACTTGGCTCTGCTTTCTCACAGGGCCTAAAACTCTCACTTTTTCAATGCATCCTTTAGGCCCTGCAATATTTACAGTTTCTACTGCCGCATACTGCCCTGACTGGGACAAGTCTCTCTGCTTGCAAAGAGTGTATCCCTTCCCGAAAACCACCTCCAGGTCGGCTTCAGAAAGATGTACATGTCGGTTTGAAACACCTACAGGAATCGGCTGGGGATGCACCAAAGCAGGAAATTTTCCAGAATATCTTGCAGCTACTTTTTCTACCACAGCTTTCAGAATTTCCCGATCCAAATACTCTCACCCCCACTCTCTTATCTGCATCATGCTGCTTAAAACCTCATAATTATTTGTTTGATGGAAGAATGCTTTCAACTTCAGTATGAGGGCGCGGAATAACATGAACCGACTTAAGTTCTCCCACACGGCCTGCCGCCGCAGCGCCTGCATCAGTAGCAGCTTTTACTGCTCCTACATCTCCTCTGACCATAACAGTAACAAAACCTCCGCCGATTATCTCCTTTCCGATCAATTTAACGTTTGCAGCCTTTACCATTGCATCAGCCGCTTCAATTGCTCCAACAAGCCCTCTTGTTTCTACCATTCCAAGCGCATTTTCCATAATAATGACCTCCTGTTAAAAATATTTATTTCCATACAGCTTTGCTATTGAAGTTCATTTTACCTTTTCATTCTGGCTAACCGAATTTTTTTCTTTTCCCGGTGCCGGCAATATCTCTTCCACATCACTATGCGGGCGTGGTATTACATGTACCGAAATAATTTCACCCACTCGTTTTGCAGCTTCAGCACCTGCTTCTACAGCAGCCTTTACAGCACCAACATCCCCTCTGACCATAACAGATACAAGTCCTCCCCCGGATCTTTCCTTACCGATCAGTTTTACATTTGCAGCCTTTACCATAGCATCAGCTGCCTCTACAGCTCCTACGAAACCTCTGGTTTCAATCATACCTAAAGCATCCATAGCACAAACCTCCTGTACCCAAATAATTTAATTAACTTGCTGTATTACGCAAAAACTCCTCTACAGCCTTGAATACTTCATTGTGTGTATATGTAAACCCTATGCGGCCTTTGTTAATCTGTCCGGTATTTGCATCTAATGAGTGAGCCAGCCTTTTTATGTTAATCAGGTGTTGCGGGCCTACATTATCTGCCGTTATGTTTCCCCCCCATGATCCGCATCCCAATGTAAGGGACGGCTGCAGACCCGTTGTGTATCCTATAGCCCCCTGTGACGACGGGGTATTCACAAGTATCCTGAAAACAGGTTTCTTTAAGGCAAACTTCCTTATGATTTCCTCATTGTTAGAATGTATAGACATGCTGTGTCCCAATCCGCCGTATTTCAGAAGTTCATAGCACCTCTCACAGGATTTGACCCAATCCTTCTCAATATAGAATGCGAGTATGGGGCAAAGCTTTTCTGCTGAAAGCGGATACTGTTTCCCTACACCAAACAAGCGTGCAATCAGCGCCCTCGTACCTTCCGGTATTTTTATGCCTGCCATGTCTGCAATTTCCAACGGGCTTTTTCCAACCACCTTTGGATTTACTCCACCATTTTGCTGAATCACCGTTTTCCCGACAGCATTTATTTCTTCCGGTGAAAGAAAGTACCCTCCCTGTTTTTTAAACTCATTCATTAGCTCTTCACAAATTGCTTCCTCTGCAATTACTGCCTGCTCAGAAGCACATATGGTTCCATTGTCAAAAGTCTTACTCAATAGTATGTTTGATACTGCAGTCGGAATGTCGGCAGATCTTTCGATGAATGCCGGTACATTTCCAGGCCCCACACCATATGAAGGCTTACCGGAGCTGTATGCCGCTTTAACCATTGCAGAACCTCCTGTTGCAAGAATCACGGCTGTTAATGGGTTTTTCATGAGCTCTTCCGTAGCTTCCATAGTACATATATCCATACATCCAATAATGCCTTTGGGTGCTCCTGCTGATAACGCTGCCTCTTCCATAATGCGGGCTGCTTCCATTGAACATTTCACCGCTCTGGGATGGGGTGAAAATACTATTCCGTTTCTGGCTTTAAGAGATATAATAGATTTAAACATAACCGTTGATGTGGGATTGGTGGTAGGAATAATCCCTGCAATTACACCAACCGGTTCTGCAATCTCAACAATCTTCCTTGTTATATCCTCGTTTATGATTCCAGCGGTACGTATACCTTTAATATATTCGAATACATTTTTTGTGGCGAATTGGTTTTTTACAGTTTTATCATCCACAACTCCGAACCCTGTTTCTTCTACAGCCATTAAAGCCAGGCGCCTTGAATTTTCATAGCCTGCCAAAGCCATAGCTTCAACTATTTTGTCAACCTTTCCCTGATTGAATTGGGCAAATATCTCCTGGGCAGCCTTAGCCTTCTTCAACAAATCCCGTACCTTTTGTATGGAAAGAATGTCTTTGTCAAAATTACTGCTGTTATATAAATTATCCACAATAAATCACATCCCTCAATAACCTGACTTAATAGCACTCTGGGGACTATTTCCTTTTACAATTGCAATTCCCGAACTTGTGCCAAGTCTTGTGGCCCCCGCTTTTATCAATCTGTCTGCATCCTCACGGGTCTTTATCCCGGTTGATCCCTTAACCTGAACATCAGGTCCTACAGTCTTCTTCATCAGTGAAATGTCTTCAGGGGTTGCGGCTCCCGGGGCCATTCCAGTACAGGTTTTTACAAAATCAGCCCCCGCATTTTTAGCCAAAAGGCATGCCTTGACTTTTTCTTCATCGGACAACAGTCCTGTTTCAATTATTACCTTAACCAGAGCCTGCTTAGCGGCTGCATCTACCACTGCCTTAATATCTTTTGAAACAAGGTCGTAGTCTCCGTCCTTCAATGCCCCGATATTTATAACCATATCAACCTCTTGAGCTCCGTTTGCAATTGCGTCCCTTACCTCCGCAGCTTTAACAAAGGGCGTATTAGCTCCCAATGGGAAACCTATGACCGTGCAAACCTTTACACCGCTTCCTCTTAATAATTCGGCGCAATAACGTACATGTGTCGGGTTGACACATACAGAAGCGAAGCCATACTCCTTTGCCTCATTGCAAAATCTCTCAATTGTCTTTCTGCTAGTATCAGGTTTTAATACAGTATGGTCGATATATTTCGAATATTCCCTGTTCTCACTGCGCATCTGGAACCCAAATCCGGTACCATCAAGCTTATACTGGCCGGACTGTCCCAGTTCTCTTATTACTTCCCGGGTAATTTCCTCAATTAAACTTTTAACTTCCATAACTGCCACCTCACAACATGTTCTTTTTATTTACAAGCGTATAAACACTTAATACTACTTTATTAATCAGCGATGGAAACAAAGTAGTACTGAGCTGTATAAGCTTTAGGCAAGCTTTAAGAATCCTTTAGTGGTTGAGATCTCGTCAACAATTCCGGCTAAAGCAATATCTACAGGAGCTAGCTGATTGTCAGCCCTTATCACCTGCCGTGCAGACCTTCCCTCAGCAATTGCAATTACAACATCTCCAATTCCCGCGCCCACTCCATCCACGGCAAGAACCTCAGCTCCTGCAGCCTCTCCATTCACATCGATAGGTTGTATAAGCAAAAGCTTATGCCCAATCAAGTTTGCATTTTTTTGCGTTGCAACTATATTCCCGACAACTCTGGCAAGAATCATACTACTCCCCCACACTTCATAAGAATAAAGGCGGCTTCGCCACTTTTGCATGCACATGTGCCTTTCCAACCCGGGTAATAAAAAACACTGTGCTTCACGGCCGGTATACTGAATCAACAATTCCTATAATGCCAGCATCAGCACAGGCATTGGGATCCGGCAGCGGCATTGCACCCTCTTTACTCCGGGCATAAAATATTAATTCCCCATACCCCGCACCTATTGTATCAACTGCCACAATAGGATTGCCCTGCCGGTTGCCTGCTGAATCCACAGGCTGAATGACCAGTAGTTTTATTCCTTCAAGCCTTTCATCTTTATATGTAGCTACAGCACTTCCGATCACCTTCGCAAGATGCATTTCTATATCCTCCTGTGCTTGTCGTACACCCTCTTGCCTTCTATATCAATATAATCAAGAATTCCCATTATTGTTGCATCAACAGGTGTACCGTTTGTAACGTTGGTTTGTCTAGCTGAGCTTCCTGTTACTACAAGAACAATTTCAGAAACCCCAGCACCAACAGCATCAATGGCTACAACTGGTTTTCCCTCCTCCTGAAGATTAAGAAGGCTTACAGGCTGAACAACCTGCATCTTTTTACCATTAAGTTTTTCATCCTTGGTAGTACAGACAACCGTCCCTATTACTTTTGCAGCATACATTTAAGGGCCTCCTTTTGCAATATTATGCCCGGGCAAGTGTTAAGCCACCAAGCCTAGTAACACCAGTTGTCAGAATAAACTAGCACAACCCACAGTTAAATTAGAATTTATACATTTCAATAAACTTATCGAAGAATTCTTTGTTTATCACATATCTTGAAATCTGTCTGTCCCAAATTTTTGCCATTTCTGCCGCCAGCTTCTTGGGCGAATTAAGGAAAGCATCTGTTGAGCCTCCTGCCATATGAGGTGTTACAGTTACGTTTTTCAATGAAAGGAGAGGATAATCCTTTCCCGGAGGTTCAACATCAAACACATCCAGCGCTGCCCCTGCTATTTTGCCTTCACTCAACACTTCATACAATGCGGCTTCATCAACAAGTGCAGACCTTGAGGTGTTTATAAGATATGCTTGCGGCTTCATATGTTGCAGCATTTCCCTGTTTATAAGCTTTTCCGTTTCCTTTGTAAGCCTTGCATGAATTGTCACAAAATCTGATTCTCTCATCACATCTTCAAGAGAAACACATTCTACCCCATAGGGGACATCCTTCGCATATGGATCATAGCCAATAAGATTGACATCAAAACCTATGAGCCTTTTTGCCACCTTAAGGCCTATTTCTCCCAGGCCTACTATCCCTACCGTCTTGCCTGGCAAGTCAGGTATATAATCGGAATTTGGATAAATCCTTGTCCACTTCCCATTTTTTAAATCATTATGACCTCTTGCAATATTCCTGCATTCGGCAATCATCAAGCCAACTGTAAAATCAGCAACGGCATCAGAATTCCTGCCGGGTGTATTGAAGACCAGAATATTTTTTTCCTCAGCATACTTTAAATTAATATTTTCATAACCAGCCCTTAATACCCCTATTATTTTCAAGCTCTTGCATATATCTATCATCTTCTTTGTTATTGTACAAAACTCTGTAATTATTATGTCTGCATTTTCCACAGCATCAATTATATACTGGGGCGGTTCATATGCATCGCTTCCACCATTTTCAACCAGAAGGTTAATGTTCTGGAGTTCCTGAAAATCCTTCAGTTGCCAGTCAACAGCATTAATCTCCACTCCCAGCCTTTCAAGAGGCTTAAACCCTTTCGTTATATACTCCTTTGGAATAAATAAATCTCCAATACCGACAAGCTTCATTACTGCACCCCCAAACAAGAATTTGCCACACTTGCATAGCTGTTAATATCCAGTTGTTGGTATGAATCGATTTATTAGTGTCTTTATATTTCTACGGAACAAGCACTATTTTTACTGCATTGCCCCCTTTTATCTCATTCATTGCATCGTGAAATTTTTCCATAGGCATCCTGTGTGTAATCAGCGGCCTGAACCTGTCGGGATTGGCTTTAAGAAGCCTGACTGCTTCTTCAACATGCTTTACTGTTGAGTCGGATGTTCCGAAAACAATGAGTTCGTTATAGTGTATTGTCCTGCTGTTAATATTCAGGATTTCATCGCCTACAGGAAGACTTGCAAAAAATGATACATACCCCCCTTTTCTTGCATACATGGGTGCTTTTCCCTGCACCTCATTACTTGGTGCCGTTATTACAACAAGATCAAAACCCTCCTGTCCTGATAAATCCTTATATTCATTGTCGATATCCTTCGGCTGTAGCACTGTGAATCCCATTTTCTCAGCTATCTCGGTTCTTTTCCCCGGGAATTCCACACAGCAAATATTTTCCACTCCTCTTGCCTTCAGGGTTACAGAATGCAGCATTCCTAAAGGACCAAGCCCTAAAACCAAAGCTGATTCTATTTTATCAATGGGTATGCGGCTGAGCCCATTAATAACACAGGATAAAGGTTCGCTCAACGCAGCAACATCAGCATCCAGGTTTCCAACTTCTACAAGATGCTTTTGCCGTACCGCCTTAGCCGGTATCCTGATATAGGGAGCCATGGCACCAGGATAATTAAATCCCATTGCTTCAGCCTTCCTGCATAAGTTTGTCCTTCCCTGTCTGCAATAAACACATTCACCGCAACCTATTGTTGTGGCCATTGTTACTCTCTGACCGGGTGTATAGCACTCTACTCCATTTCCTATTCCCGTAATTATGCCACAGAATTCATGCCCCATAACCTTTGGCGGCTGTATTCTCGGATTTCCCTTAAAGTACGACTTTATATCAGTTCCACATATAGCACAGGACTCCACCTTAACTACAACTTCACCTTCACCAGGGGAACTAATTTCTTCAGCATTTTCAATTCTGACGTCCAGAGGGGCATAATATGCCACACACTTCCCAGCGGCAGAGATATTACCCATATCAGTGCATCTCCCTTCCTCCGGTAATATTAAAGGCCTGACCGGTACAATAATCTCCATTGAGAGTCAGGAAGTACACAAACTCGACGACATCCTCAATCTGGGTCAATCTCTTGAGAGGTATCTTTGCAGTAAATTTCTTAATAACCTCTTCTCTGGAAAGACTAAGATTTTTAATATAACCCTTGCTTACTGAATCCCAAACTCCTGTTTCATCAGTTATTCCAGGGCAAACACAGTTTACATTGATATTATACTCAGCCAGTTCAAACGCCAGGGCATGAGTCAAAGCTATAATCGCTCCTTTTGCAGCTGAATAATGTGCCATAAGTGCAGAACCGGTTTTACCTGATTTTGATGAAAAGCTGATTATCTTTCCTGCCTTGTTTTCTTTCATACCTTTTACTGCTCCTTGGATACAAAATAAACAACCGCTGACATTTACCCTCATTTGTTTATCCATCTGTTCTGCCGTAATTTCTTCGAAAGGCCGTTGGTCTACTATACCAGCATTGTTGACTAACGCATAGACCGGACCCATTTGATTGTAAATCTCATCAAAACAATTTAATACCTTTTCACGATCGGTGATATCCAATACATATGCTTTAACTTTATAGCCTTCTTTTGCAAGGCGTTCAGCCTGGTTGACAACCTCTGGGTTTATATCAATCATAACCACCCTTGCTCCATCTTTGCAATATCTTTCCGAAATAGCAAGGCCTATGCTCCTTGCCGCCCCTGTAACAACACATACTTTTTCTTTTAATGAAACACCCATTGTAACCCCTCCTGATATATAGTGCTGAGTACATTATAACTTTTTCCATAACATTTGTCAATCTAATTTTAACTTTTTCCATAACATTTGTTAGTAATGTATTTTGTAGTTGCCCCTATATGCAATAACCATATTTTACTTCCCTGTTACTATTTTTATTGAACGGCTCGCTCCAATTCTATTAGCTCCTGCTTCAATTAACGCTGCCGCCGATGTGTGATCCTTTATTCCTCCGTCTGCCTTAATACCCATTTCAGAGCCTACAACCTGCCTCATCATTTTTATATCATCAACGGTAACACCCTCCGCCCTTGAGCCCGCTGCAACTTTTAAGTACTGAGCCCCTGCCATTTTTGCAATTACACCGATTCTTACCTTTTCTTCCTCCGTCAGTAATCCAAGGTCAACTACAACCTTTATAACCGCATTTCCTTTTGCCGCATCCACCACAGACTCAATATCATGCTTTACTGATTTGAAATCACCATACTTCAGAAGCCCAACATTAACAGGCAAATCAATTTCTGAAGCTCCCTTTTCTATTACTTCGAGGGTTTCCATAACCTTGATGCTTGTAGTAGCGGTCCCAAAAGGAAATGCCACTGCTGTTGATACTTTAACTCCGCTTCCTTTTAGCATACCTGCGGCAAACTGAACAAAACATGGAGACAGGCTTACATTAGCAAATCCATAAGTCACCGCTTCTTCACAAAATTTTATTACCATGTCTGGGGTAGCATCAGGCCTTATCATTGAATGTTCAATAAGGGCAGCCATATCTCTGTCATAATCCATGTCAATATTATGGGTTTTTAATATGCTTTGTGCTGATTGATTCAAAATATTTGAATTGCTATTAATATTTGAATTACCATTATTAAGAGCCTCTTCAACAACTTCATTTACAACTGCATCAATAATATTGGTATACATATGAAACCACCTTTCTTCTTAATAGGATACAGATTACCAGCAAATGTATAACAAAAGTTATAACAATTGTTATTATACTCTCTTTTCCATTTAAATTCAAGTGGATTTCATAATAATGCAACCTTTGTGTCAAATCACTGTTTGAGCAAAATAGTTGCCTTTTTTATATGATTTGATATTATTTTGCGAGTTTGATTTGACATTAAGATGGAAAAAAGCCCCGGTTAATCGGGGCTTTTTCATTATCTCTATGCCTTAGAGCTTAAGTATAATTATTAATCGTCTATTTCTATTTCTACAATAACATTGTTTACTATCTCAAATACTCCTTCCTGCCCTTCCCGAAGGTCATCAATGTCTGCATCATCACCATCTATTGTGATTTCTACATCGTCACTTACATAGTAAATAATATCTTCCCCATCAACTTCCAGTTCCAGTTTCCTACCGGAATCAAGAATTTCTTCTATCTCGCCTTCCACTTCAAATTCATTGTCTTCTGCCTTGATGCTTACCACAACATTATCTTTAAGCTTAAGCTCAGCTTCCATTCCTTCAACTAGTTCATCCAGGTCAGCATTTTTCCCTTCTATTTTCACATCCGCATCATCTGAAAGCTCATACCTCTGTTCATCAATCCATATATGGAATACACCACTCAAGTCTAATTCACGGGTAATAATCCCTTTAATTTTCTTTTCTTTCTGCTCTTTTCTTTCCCTGTGGACATATATCTTCCTTGCCCTGTTTTTATTATCAACAGTTACAGTCACATCCACACCGGTTTCCAGTTCGTCAAAATCTCCTCTTTCATTCTTGAAGAGAACAGTTACATTATCAAGTACCTGGAAAGTAATTCTCATTTTTTCTATTTCAATAGTTATTTCATTACGGCTTTTTTCGGTTAAAAACCCGGTATATTGACTGATAATTTTATTGTCTTCATCCTTTTCATCAATAACTTCAATAAATATTACCTCTCCATCTTCAACTTCAACTTCAACCATTAAGCCTTTACGCAAATCATCATAATCACTCCTGCCGTTTTTGCCGTATACAATTACATCATCCTCATCAACCGAAAAGGTCTTTAGATCCCTGCCATCCTTCAGGACTATCCTGTCATCATCAATAGCATATATAATCCCTCTGTATGTATCATCATCTATATCATTATCAATCTTCTCATCCAAATTATAAAACAGTGTTGCCATTTCAGCCCTGGTCAGGGTACCCATGGGATTAAACCTTTGACCGTCCCCAACCATTATCTTCATTTCATATACAAGGTACACATAGCCCACAGATCCTACCGGTACTGCAGCTGCATCTTTAAAAATGTCTTCAAGGTCTTCATCCATACTGTCTTCAGCTTCTTCTTCATATCCAAGAGCCCTTATAATGTATTTTGCCATTTCATGCCTTCTAATAGGTTCATTCGGATCAAAATACATCATATCCACATCATCAAGTATGCCCTTTTCTTCTGCCAGCGTAATATAGCCCTTTGCCCAGTTTTGTACGTTTTTACCCTTGTACTTCTTTGGCAGGCTGTTGATGGATAAGGCTTCGTCCTCCCAGCCCATAACTCTTAGGGACATAATAACCGCTTCAAGCTTTGTAACCTGGTTTTTAGGTAAAAACATGCCATTATTTCCTTTAACAATCCCCTTTGACATCAGCTTCTCGATTGCCTTCTGTGCCCACTTAACAGCGTCCGAATCAACAAAGAATTTTTTGGCTATCCCAGGGGGAACAGATTTACTGCTTCCTGTTTTCCAGGCTGGCTGCGCAAAAACTGCTGTTGACACCAGAGATACCGTTATAAATAGAGCCAGAATTGCAGATACAAACTTTTTCATAAATAACACCCTTTCCCATAAATGATAATAAATATAAGTATAACCATAATTTTTTGGCTTATAATATATATGTTCGAAATAGGATTATTATTTTAAGGGTATTTTTAAAGATTATTTTGGTAATTTATTACAAGTTGCCGGTTTTTCTTCTAGTTCACTTCCTCATTGGAGACCAATACCACTATAACACAGATTGAACCTTCCAAGGCCGCATAATAAAAGGGACACTCCCTATTTAAGGAATGTCCCCTTTTGATGGCGTGCCCAGCAGGAGTCGAACCCGCAACCTTTTGATCCGTAGTCATGCCGAACAAAGATTCGATTATTGTGTTACTTTCATTTTTTTCATTACTTTATAAAAATATATGCATAAAAATATTAAAAAAGTCAACAATAAAAATAGTATCAATTGACACTATTTTTATTGACTCATAGTATAATAAAGTATATAATTAATTTGTACCTTTATATATGAGGAGATGGTAGTGTTCGATGATAAAAACAGAAGAAGAGGTTGAAGTATTTTTAGATAAAATACATGCAATTATTGAAGAAGATGAAAGAAACTTAGTACTTTTAGGTCGGACAAAGGGATTGGATAAAACAGATGTTTTTATGAAAGAATACAATATTAAGCATAAAATGATTTGTGATGAATTATTAAAATTAAGTGTATTGAATTATTCATATACAGAATATGATGATAACCCAAAGTGGAAACATGAAGAAATATGGGTATTTGGTAAGTTTTTTATGGTTGAAGGAATAGAATGCAACGAGACAATTTACATTAAATTAAAATTGCGAAATAACGTAATATGTATGTCGTTTCATCCCCAAGTGTTCAGTTTAAAATATCCATACTTATAATTATTTTTTAAAGATATATTTAGGTAATTAAATATTATTATACAATTTAGGGGGATTAATTATGGAGGTTAAAACGGAGGATTTAAGTGTAATGATGCAATATTGTTACGAATGTGACGATAATGTAAAAGTAATAATTAAAGAAGAAAAAATAGAAACCGAAATAAAAGGAATATGCTTTTCTTATTTAGGTAAAGTTGCTTATTGTGAAAAATGCGGTAGTGAAGTGTATATAGCATCAATAAATGACGAAAATACTGAAAAAGCAAATCAAAATTATCGAACAGCCGTTGGAATAATTCAAGTTAGTGAAATTCAAGAATTGCTTATTAAGTACAATATAGGACAAAAACCTCTAGCAAAATTATTAGGATGGGGAGAATCAACTATCATAAGATACTTGCAAGGTTTAACCCCTTCAAGGGAATATAGTAATAGATTGAAGGAACTTTTTAATCCTATAAAAATGAAAGAATTGTTAGATTTCAATAAAAATGCTATTACTAATATTGCATTTAATAAAATTAATAAAAAAATTCAAGAAAATATTGATTTAGTAAAAGGAAGTAATATTAAGCCTATAAAAGTTGCTAATTATTTTCTACAAAAGATGGAAGTTGACGCTGGCGAATCTATTACCCCATTAAAAGTACAAAAGCTAGTTTATTATTCTCAGGCATGGATGTTATCTATGTTTGATAGAATAATTTTTAATGAGGACTTCCAAGCTTGGCAGCATGGTCCAGTAATGCCTGAGATGTATGTTTATTTTAAAAATCTTGGATATAACAGCAATGATAGCTTACCTAAAGTAAATAGTTTAAACTATATATTTGATGAGAATGAAAAATTAGTACTTGAATTTGTATGGAATGTTTACGGTAAATATGATGGCAAATATCTTGAAAAGATCACACATTCGGAAGAACCTTGGCAGATAGCATGGGAAGATCGCGAAGAAGTAGATAAAGGAAATTCAATTATTACAAAAGAAAGCATGAGACAATATTACAAGAAGTTAAAAAATGATCTCGACATTGAATTAGACTCAATAAGCAATCTAAATAAGTTATATTGTTCTATATGAAAGTGAGTGAAAAGGATGAGTCAAACAAAGTCAAGTATCAGAGGGAAGCAAAAAAAGAAAATTGTTCCGGTCAAAAGTTATAGGAAAAAGGACGGAACAAAAGTAGCAGCTCATAGAAGGTCAACGCCGGAATAATAAAGGCTACAAAATGATTTATAAGGTCAATGAGTTTATCATTGACCAATTTTTATTTGTCTTTATATGTTTTTGGCAAGAACAGATCCGCAGGTTATGTAAATAGTTTTGCTGGTTTGTAAAATAGCTGTCCTTCTTTGTTTATTGCATAATAAAATTGGACAAAGTTGCAAAAGGCCATTGAAGGCACCACACCAAAATAATATCCTTGTAGTTGGTGATAAATCGATTACAAGGAGGAATGGAGGATGCTATCAATGACCCAAGTTAAGGATATCAGAAAAATGTATTTTGAGGAAGGGAAAAACATTAGTCAAATAGCCAGAGAAACCGGCTATGACCGTAAAACAGTGAAAAAATACCTTGACAAAGATGATTGGAATAAAGAGCTGCCAAAAGTAAAAAAGGAACCTGCATTTCCAAAGCTTGATCCATACAAGACGGATATTGATACCTGGCTAAGTGAAGATAAAAAAGCCAGGCGTAAACAAAGGCACACAGCAAAACGAATATATGAACGGTTGGTAGAGAAGTACAAGGATGACTTCGACAGTTCCTACAGAACCGTTGCAGGTTACGTGGCAATAAAGAAAAGAGAAATTTTTGGTGAAGATAAAGGTTTTTTGCCCTTAGAGCATATACCAGGCGAAGCACAAGCAGATTTTGGTGATGCTGATTTTTATGAAAACAGCAGGCTATACAGCGGCAAACAGTTAACTCTAACGTTTCCACACAGTAATAAGGGTTATACCCAAGTTTTCAAGGGAGAGAATCAGGAATGTCTATTCGAAGGCTTAAAAACGATATTTGAGCACATAGGCGGAGTGCCGCCAAGGATATGGTTTGATAATGCAAGCACCATTGTTGCTAAGATCATTAAAGGTGGAGGCCGAACCCTGACAGACGATTTCATGCGGTTTATGGAGCATTATCGCTTTGAAGCAGTCTTTTGTAACGTGGATGCCGGGCATGAGAAGGGTAATGTAGAAAACAAGGTCGGGTATCATAGGCGAAATATGCTGGTACCGGTACCGAGGTTTGAAAGCATCGGTGAATTCAATAAAGAGCTCCTACTCCAGTGTGAAGAGGATGCCAAAAGGAAACATTACCGCAAAGAAGGAACAATTGAAGAGCTTTACAGGGATGATGCCGCAGCCCTTTTGGGATTGCCTAAAGTAGTCTTTGATGCTAGCAAATACATAACGGTAAAGACAAATGGATATGGTAAATTTCTGCTTAACAAAGGCTTACACGAATACTCTGTAGCACCTAAATATGCAAATGCGTATGTATTGGTTAAGTTAACTGCTTTTCATGTAATAGTTCTTGATGAAAGCTATCGTGAGATAGTGTGTCATGATAGACTCTACGGTGACCACAAACAGCAGAGTATGAAGTGGTTGCCCTACCTTAACCAATTGGCACGACGGCCAGGGGCATTAAAATATACAGGTATATATCATATGCTGCCACAGCCTGTAAAAGAGTATATGGAGAATATAAGCAAGCCAGACAAAGGAAAAGTGTTAAGGGCTATTGCTGATCTGACTCAGAAGAGTAGCTTTGAAAAGGCGGTGGAAACTGTCAGTACTGCGCTATCCTATGGTGCTCACTGATATAGACAGTCTAATAAATCTACACAGCCGGTTGCATAAAAGAGTACTGCAGCTTGAACCGGTGCGCCTGCCTGAGTATATACCGAAGTTAAAAAGGTATGAGCTTAACTTTATGGCCTATGATAAAAGTCTTGGAAGGCAGGTGTAAAGGGATGTTAGTATCTGATATTGCTGCTTGCTGTAAAAAACTTCGCTTCAGCAAGAATCTGGTGGAAATGTCGGGTAAAATACAAGCAGACAGCCATCAGGAATACCTGCTTAAACTTCTTCAAGCAGAGATTATGTATCGTGAGAAAGTAAGGAAGGATAAACTATTAAAGAAAGCAGGCTTTTATACCATAAAGACCTTTGAGAGCTTTAGATTTGATGAAGTAACGCTCCCTGGCGATATCACCCCAGAATATCTTAAAGAATGCGAGTTTATCGCGAGCAAGACCAATATTGTTATGTATGGCAACATAGGAACTGGTAAGACTCATCTTTCCATTGCCTTAGGAGTAGAGGCCTGTAAGAAGGGTTTAGAGGTTAGGTTTTTCAGGACATCAGCACTTGTAAACAAGTTGGCAGAGCTAAAGAAAGCTGGGACATTATCTGCTTTTCTAAAAACACTTTATAGAGCCGACCTTTTGATCTGTGATGAGTGGGGTTATGTCCCTCTTGACCGGGTAGGAGCACAACTTCTGTTTGAAGTAATATCCGAGTGTTATGAGCGCAAATCGGTAATCATCAACACTAATATAGAGTTTTCAAGATGGGTAAATGTGTTCTATGATGAACAGATGACAGGTGCTATCATTGACCGAATACTCCACCACTGCCACCTACTGCTATTTCCCGGTCAAAGCAACAGATTGAGGGAATCGGCAATAAACACATGAGAATTTGGCTGGTAAAACTACTGGGGTTAACATAAAAATTCCCCATCGGTGCCTGGGGAAAAATTTTTGCAAAAGTGAGGAATTTTCACTTGCAAAAAACAAACAGAAAAGAGTCATATGGCGACGGCAATCGGAGTTGCAGCTTGTTCCAGGAAAGAAGGTAAAATTTTATCGTACATCAGCTTTAGTTAACCTTTTGAGCGAGGCAAAGGCAAAAGGGGAATTACAGCGGTTTATGAAGCGATTGAGAAAAACAGATTTACTGATCTGTGATGAATGGGGGTATGTTCCCTTTGAAAAAGAGGGTTCACAGCTACTGTTTCAGGTTATTTCCGAATGCTATGAAAAAAGGAGCGTGATAATTACAACAAACCTGGTATTTAGTAAATGGAATGGTATTTTCTATGATGAAAAGCTGACAAGTGCAATTATTGTGTTTTTGGTACAATGAAAATCGAGCATTCCGGAACTTAAAAAACCCTGCATAAAATGGAAACTCCATTGCCAACACCCAGAAAAAATATTACCCTTTTAGATGTCCACTCTAAAGGGGGTAAAGAAAGGATGCTTTCAATGGAGCAAATATATCATATCAAATATCTGAAGAATCATGAAGAGAAATCACTTAGGGAGATTTCAAGAGAAACGGGACACCACTTTGATACTGTTAGAAAATACGTTGAAAAGGAAGACTTCAATATTGCGATGTCCCAGAAACAGAAAAGGAAGGGCAAGCTGGAACCATTCAAACATCTGATAGACCAATGGCTCAAAGATGATTTATCATCCTGGCACAAGCAGCGTCATACAGCACAAAGAGTATATGACCGACTTAAAGAAATATATGGTGATGAGTTTGATGTATCGGACCGGTCTGTAAGAAAATATGTAGCAGCCAAGAAAGAGGAACTCTACAAAGGGAACGAAGGCTTCATTCCACTTATGCACTATCCTGGTGAGGCTCAGGCAGACTTTGGGCAAGCACAGTTCATAGAAAAAGGAATCAAATATGACGGGTATTACCTTACCCTATCCTTCCCATATAGCAATGCAGGGTACACTCAGCTATTCAAATCCGAGAATCAGGAGTGTCTGTTAGAAGGACTAAAAAGTATATTTGAACACATAGGCGGCTCTCCGAGAGAAATATGGTTTGATAATGCATCAACCATAGTGGATGCGATCCGTAAAGAAGGAGAAAGAGATCTCAACAAAGGCTTCCAGCGCTTTATGTTGCACTACAACTTCATAAGTAATTTCTGTAATGCTAATTCAGGCCATGAAAAAGGCCATGTAGAAAACAAAGTAGGTTATATAAGGAGAAACCTCTTAGTACCGATGCCGGAGTTCGATGACATAAGGGAATTTAACAGGGTGCTTTTAAACAGATGTGAGTTGGACATGCACCGGAAGCACTACAATAAGCCCGGAACCATTGCGGAACTATTCAATGAAGATAAAGAAGCCTTAATCCGGCTGCCTAAGATTCCTTTTGAGGTATTCAGGCTTCAAGCTTCCAAAGCAGATAATTATGGCAAAGTCAAATACGATAACAGAATATATTCCAGTTCTCCGGAACAAGCAGGAAAACAAGTGTGGGTTAAGGCTGGAGCATATGAAGTAGCTATACTGAATAGTGACTACAGAGAGATAATCAGGCATGATAGACTCTATGGAGAACAGAAAGAATCCATGAAATGGGTGCCGTATCTTGAGATAATGGCAAAACGGCCTAATGCACTAAAATATACAGGATTCTTTAAAGAACTTCCTACTACTCTTCAAGACTACTTCAATAAATGTAACTATGAAGAAAAGAAAGCTGCACTAAAAGCATTAGCCAGAATGATTGGTAACAGTGATATAAGCTTTGCAATCAAGGCATTCGAATATACAATAGGTAAAGGTCTTTATGATACAGACAGCATATGGGCGTATTACTGCCGGATAATATCCAAAGCTGCAGATGTAATTGATGTTAAAGTTCCAGATAAGGTTCCGGAACTTAAGGGATATCATACAGATACAAGTATATATGATAAGCTTCTTTCCGGAGGTGGTAACGGATGGAGGCAATGATAGAAGCATACTGCAAAAAGCTTAAGATAGGCAAAGTATTTTATGAGGGATACAAGGATATACAAGCAAATACCCATGAGGAATTTCTATTGGAGCTGCTTAGAAGAGAACTTGAAAACCGTGAACTGGTAAGGAAAAACCGTTACATAAAAGGAGCAAATTTTGACGTACTAAAAACCTTTGAAGGATACAGCTTTGATAACATACAGATACCACCTGCAATAACTGTAGAAGATTTGAAAGCAGCAAAGATCATAGAAAAGAAGGAGAATCTGATACTTTATGGACCCGTAGGAACCGGCAAAAGTCACCTTGCTACTGCAATAGGCATCGAAGCCTGCAACAGAGGCAAACGAGTAAAATTCTTCAGGACGGCGGCTTTGGTGAATATGCTAACAGATGCTAAGGTAAATGGGGAACTAAGAAAGTTAATGAAGCAGATAGAAAAGAGTGATCTGCTGATATGTGATGAATGGGGCTATATACCCTTTGAAAAGGATGGAGCACAGCTCTTGTTCCAGGTAATATCGGACTGCTATGAGAAACGGAGCGTTATCATAACTACGAACCTGGAATTCAGTAAATGGAATGGTATCTTCTATGATGAAAAGATGACCAATGCGATCATCGATCGGCTGATACACCACAGTCATCTGCTGGTATTCACCGGTCAGAGCTACAGATTAAAACACTCTACCATGAATTGCTAGAACTGGAATCTGGGTGCTACAAAAATTAAGTTCCGGAATGCTACAAAACGATGTTGCCAAAAACATAAGCCGACCTTAAACCTTGATTTCTAATTGTTTTACCCATTATATCCGTATACGTTTCATCGTAATCCACTTCATCCAACTTACCGCCCGACTCATTCGAATTTGTACTAGGTAAATTTATTTTAGTTGGAGTCCGCTTAAAATCAGAAAACCAATATGTATAAATACTATCCCGTATAAACCCTATATCTAAATTCTGCCATGCACCATTTACGTTTAAAATACTGTTTGCCTTTATCGATATCGGGTAACCTGCTCTTAACGAATTTATATTCCTCATAGAGGCTGATGTATCCCACGGTGCTATAACTTCTATTTCCCTATTATAAGGCATTTTGTGGGGAATCCATGAATTATCCTTATAACTTCCATTATAATTTTGTTTCAAATAACGCATTTGAGCAGTATTCCACATATAATATGTCCTAGTTGCAGTTTTCCGCTTAGGTGAAGTCCAATAATAACTTACCTTTTTTTCTCCCGTAACAGGGTCTATTGTCGTTTTACTCCTACGTTCTTGCTCATACCATTCTACAGTATAATTAAATTCGTCCCACCAACCTATATAACCATTGCTCTGATATACCCCATCTACATTAATAGCACTTCCTGGACTGACACTGATACAGATTTTATGTTATCATCATAGTTTTCCTCTTGTATAGATTGACGTGGATTAACTTCCCCAATTAAAGGCATATCTATAGGAGATGATAGCGGATTTTCTATAGCAGTCAAATTGACAGTTACATCTTTCGTCTCATTTGCACCTATACTAAATGTTGTCTCTACTATATCTTCCCCATTATCAAGTTGTAACTGAACATTATCATAAGAATTTGATGATTCATTGGTAATACTACAAACCACACTAAACCCTTGTTCGGATTGTAAATCTGACGGTGCTGAAATACTATTCAATACTAAATTAGTATTTCCTGTACTAAACATAGGGAAATCTATAGCCGACATTTTACTGAAACTGTCGATTTGGTCCGCTTCTACTACATATACACAATAATATAATTTGTAATCAAATTGTAGAGATACTGCACCACCGTCTGAAAAAGTGCCTTTGCCTATCGTTAAATCTTCTGAATCGTAGTCTTTATTGTCATATCTCTTATCGGCAAACCTTATTTTAAACCCAGATTCAAGATTACCATAAATGTCTTTTATTTGAGTTGGAAGTATTCTACCTTCAGCTGCATCGGGTATATTACCCTCTGCAAAAATATCCCCTTCTATAAGATATCCCTTAGCATGTCCTGCATTTACATTAACCCCATTTTTGCCGAATAAAGAATAATCATTGCTCCCAAAATCAGGGTGTACTAATGGTATAGGTAATTCCGTGTTTTTTAAATGTGGAAACTGGTCATAAGTCAATATCCTTTCTCCAAGCACCTTATTGACCTTATAAAAATGAAATTTTGGATGTAATTCTATAGTTGTTTCTCCTGTATCTTCGTTTACAGTATAATTATACCACCTATTACCAATCCCAGAACCTCCATTCCAATGACTTATATCAACATCAAAATTGAAATAATCTTGAAGTTTGATTTCCTCTGGATTGGTTGTCATTAAAGCATTTCTTACCATATTCCCTTTAGCTGTTTCTTCCCTAGCTTTATTCATTAATTCTTGAGACATCTTAAATGTGAATGTTGCTGGTTCTGAACCTAATTTCTCCATTAATACATTCAAATTATTGCCTACCTCTTCATCCATTACCTTTAACCCATTAGATTCGTTTTTCCAGTACCCACCAGAATAATGCCATATTTCAATAGTATCAGTTATATACATATCATCCAATATTCTAAACAAGTCTGTTTCTGCCTGCACATAAGTAATTGATAATAGTAATAACAAAAATACACAAAATACTACAAAAATTTTTCTTTTCAACACTTTATCGCCCCTTGTAAATTTATCGTTTTACTATCTTTGATACATCATAATCCGAAGAATATTTCGTCGATTCACGTTTATAGTCCAATACAGTAATCTCCCATTCGTCTGGTTCGGCATCTTCCCATGTCACATAATAAAAAATTGATGCTCCAACATTTGGTTTACCTATAGCTACTTCTATCACAAAATACCATATATCATCTACAGATGTGGCTCCATTAACTATACGTTTGAAACCTTTGTACATAGGTATTTTATGTTCTTCAACTCTTGATTCTTCCCAAGTTGTTAGATGAGTGCCTGCCTTATAATCTTTTAATACTATATGAAATTCCCAATCTACAATATATCCATCTGGTATATCGTCTGGATACTTAAACTCAATATAGCACTTTCCATCTTGCCCCTTATATATACTGAGATTATCGAGAATCAACTCGATAAATTCCTGCTCTTTTTCTGGTTTCATTTTCCCATTAGGAAGAATGTCTTCCTCTGGGTCAAAAGAAACGGTTCTCTGTTCGCCTGAATGCTCTTGAAATGCTTTTTCTGCCTCTTCCCTTGCTTTTTTCCTTTCTTCCTTATATGCTATTGGGTCGTCTTTGTATTTTTTAATTCTTAATAAAATAGTTGCAAGTTCACATCTAAGTGATGTCTTATCATACCCAAATTGCCTTAAACCTTCTTCACTTCTTCCTGTGCCTTCGGTCAGATACTCTTTAAAAGCACTATTTATATATCCCCTTTCTTCATCCGAAATACTTAATGTATCTTCAAATATAATTTCGGACGCATCTACAGGTTCTATCCCTAAAGCCCTCACGCTAAACTTAATCATATCTTGCCTAGGTATTTCGGCTAACGGATTTTCGATATCACCAGATTCAATGATACCATTTCCTTCAGCGTGCCTAATATATTTATCATACCATCTACCTTCTACATCTTCTATTTCGTCTTCAAATACCCTTACTAATGCTGTAATAAACTCTGCATATGTTATAACATTGTTTGGATTGAATCTTCCCTGTCCATCGCCTGTTATCAATTTCAATTTCTTGGCTTCTAATACATCGTTATAGTACCATCTACCTGACTCTACATCAGTGAATTGTTCATTGCCTACAGCGAATACATTCATATTAGGTAACATTCCTATAATCGCTGCAATTATAAGTAATACACCCAAAATTTTATTTGTTTTGTTTTTCATGTTAAACCCTCCAATTTTATTATTTATTTACATTTAAATAATTTATTTTACAATAGAATTGAATTTTTAAAAAAATTTTTTAAATAATTTTGTTATTAAAATCGGATAGACCCCCTTTGTTTGGAGAATTTGACCGATAGCTCAATATATCTCATGATATCTTAATTTTTCACTTTACTCATACCGTCCGCATTTATTCCACAGTCCTCTTTACAATGAGCCTCTGCCGGCATGTTGTAAGGCATCACGGGCACCACCCATTCTGAACAGGAGGAAGGCCTTCGTAGTATGGTTGATGCCTGGCAAGAAAGCCTAACATGCCGGACACTCATTGTAAAGAGGCTTTTGCGGCATAAACGCTACTTCCTACAATGTTATCACTAAAGAGCGTGCAGTTCCGTTTAGGGTTGCCTTGTGGAACTCTGCCGGGTTCATGTTAAATATGGATCTATGGATCCTCCGGTTATTGTACCGTTGCATGAACTCATGCACAGCTTCATATGCTTCTTTATAAGTTTCAAACTCCCATCGCCCCAAGCATTCGTCCTCCAGTATCCGGTGAAATGATTCAATATGAGCGTTTTTATTCGGGGTCTTGCATGGAATCCTTTCATGCTCTACTGTAGCTGATGCACACTTGTCCTCGAATTTATGGCTGATAAACTGTGGCCCATTATCAGAACGTATTACTGGTTTTGAATCTGCATCAAAGAGATTCCGCCGCATAAGGGCTCTAACCAATGTTGCAGCTGCGTCCTCTCCCTCACAATGCAGGCCTATGTGGTAATCAATAATTTCTCTGTCATATACATCAATAATGGACTGTATGTAAAAGAATCTGTCTTCTCCGACGATATAGCCGTATTTTATATCTGTTTCCCACAATTGGTTCGGTGCTGTTACCACACGGTTTATTGCGATTTTTCTTGGATATTTAGCTTTGACTACTCTTTGCGGCCGCAGCACCCCCAACTCTTTACATAATCTATATACCTTCTTCTTGTTGATAATCAATTTATACATTCTGCGCAGCTCAATCGTCAATTTATAGTAACCATATGCAAAGCAGTCTCCTGCAATAAGAGCCAGAATCCATTCCTTGATCTGCATATCACAAATCTTCTTGCCTTCTGTAGTATAGGAATAGCCTGGTATTGGCCTTCCGCCGTTTTCTACTTTTTCTTCATCGGCTCTCTCTACAGCGTAGTAGTATGTTGACGGATTCAAGTTTACGGTTTTCAGAACAAAAGTTGCCTCATACCCTTTGCTAATCCACTTTGTGGCAATTTCTACCTTGGGGGTAACGGAATTTTCGTTTTTTTTAAAAGATCTCTAAGAATTTCTATTTCAAGTTCTTTTTCTCCGAGTAATTTCTTTAGCTGGAGATTCTGTTCAATAGCTTTTTTTACTTCTTTTGGATCTTCTAACAGACCTGGAGCCGAGTAAAGAGCCTTCTTGGTCATTTTCTTCATCGGATCAGGTTTTGCCGCCCTAACCCACCTTGCAACAATTGATGGACTAATATCGTATTTTCTTCCTACAAGACTTGAGTTTCCCGTCTCTAAAGCTTCTTTCACAACTTGCCTTTTAAATTCTTCCGGATGTCTTTTTGCTCCCATTTTCTTTCTCCCCTTTGCTTATTTATATTATATAAGCTTTGGGTCTAATTGTCCAAGGTGATTAGGGGGCTTATGAAATTCTATATTTATACTCAATATGTCTATTAGAAAAAGAAAAATAAATATAATAGTCGAGATAGCTATGTCAAACCTTGTACTATTAGTAGTTTTAGAGTTCTTAACAACTTTTGAATATTTATTTTTACTTTTCATAATATCACCTCATATGTTAATATTCTCCATTATATTGCAAACTCCTCCCTTTTATTTGATAAATTGTTATTTTTTCTAGTTAATTACTTGGTTTATATATTAGATATAAGACTATTTTACTAACATGGCTCAAAAACTAATAAAAGTACCGGTAACTTTTCGAATAACTCTTACAATTTTCTTTCTTTATATCAATAAGCTTAGATTATAAATTGGATTATAGATTGGATTAGAGACTATGAGGAGTCAAGCAAACAATATTCCCTTCAAGATTAAATATTTTAATGGTTGCCTTTTCCCCGTTAACTAGCTCAAAGGCAGTTTAGTTTTGCCATTTTCAATACCATTGGATAAATATGTAGTGTTATTATTTCTAATATCAGTTCTTCTTTGAAGGTAGTCAAAAGTATCAGTAAAACATACATTGTTACTTAGACTAGTTTGAGTCACAGAATCAATGCATAATTATTCAAAAAAATCCTGCAAACCCGCATTGTACCGTTGAGAAATAATAAGATTTCGTTACTTTTAAACTGAAAATATGCAAGTCTAAAACTATTTATGCATAAATAAAAACTTCGGAACAAAACCTTCCAAGGCCGCATAATAAAAGGGACACTCCCTATTTAAGGAATGTCCCCTTTTGATGGCGTGCCCAGCAGGAGTCGAACCCGCAACCTTTTGATCCGTAGTCAAACGCTCTATCCAATTGAGCTATAGGCACATACTAAATACGCATAAAGTGAACATATTATATAATAATACAAATGCAGCTTAAAATCAACTACATTATGAAATAAGGGTAAATATATTATATGAAGAAAATGCTTCCAGGAACGGATGCTTCAAGCTTAAGAGCTTGTAGTGTTCAGCCTTAATGTCAAATCAAACTCACAAAATAATATCAAATCTAATAGAAAGGTTGAATTTGCAACCTCTTTGACTCGGAACATCAGTACATGGAATAACATGGGACATGCTTTGAAAATCTGCTCATACATATGGGAAAACAATTTTGCCCCTACAATCTGATTCCAGACAAAACAAAACTGTAAAATTGAGATAACATTGAAAAAGCATTAATTCTCCGGTAAAAACACAGCTCAACAACCCAGAACTATTTTATTCTCCCTGTAATATAACAATGTTTTATGGTATAATCTTGTATGCTATACAAGAATAATCTGCTAATAATTTGAGAGGGTGTTTGCATGATTTTTCAATCAAATAATTCGATACTGTATTCAGATACACTACTACCGGACATATTTATTACCGAATACATGCCCTCAATGAACTGTAATTATTTAAAAGTATATATATACTGCCTGTTTTTAAGCAAGCATAGCAAGCATGCTTCAGCCTATGAACTCTCAAAGAAGCTTGAAATGGAGGTTCAGACAGTTAAGGACGCACTTGATTATCTCGAAAATATAGGTATCATTACAAGGGCGGAAAATGGGATTAAGATTGTTGACCTTAAGGAAAAAGAAATAAAAAAAGTGTACAGGATGAAGTCCACCTCTACCCCTGAAGAGGCTTTACTTAGCACAGAAAGAAATAAGAAGCGCAACAAGATAGTTTCCGCAATTAATAACTCCTTTTTCCAAGGTCTTATGTCTCCATCATGGTATACTGATATTGATGCATGGTTTGACAGGTACAAGTTTGAAGAAGATGTGATGTATGCACTCTTTCAGCACTGCTATGACCACAGAGGCCTGTCCAGGCATTACATAACCAAAGTGGCGGAAAACTGGTACAGCAAAAAAATAAAGAATTCCTTTGATCTGGACAAATACTTCATTGAATATGAAAAGCTCCGGGACATTAAAAACAAAATTTGCAAGAAACTTAAGCTCTCTAGAAACCTTACCGAATATGAGGAGGAATATGTTGAAAACTGGGTTTTGGGCTGCAATTACAGCTTTGAAATCATTGAGCTTGCACTAAAAAAGACCACAGGTAAAACAAACCCAAGCTTCAGATACATAAACGCAATAATTAACGACTGGCACCAGAACGGGTTAAAAACCAAACAGGAAATCCTCCTTTATGATAAGAACAAAAAGCTTTCAAATGCAAAAAAACCGGCAAACGACCCCAAAGTGCCCCAGCAAGGCAACTTTGAGCAGAGAAAATATGATGATGAATATTTTGATAACCTTTATGATAATATACCGAAATAAATGTAAGGAGTATATATGGGAGAAAGTATCCACAATGCCATATTAACTGAATATGAAAAAAAACGGCAGGCAGCCATTGACAGGGTTATACTGAGAAAAAGTGAAATTTACTCCAGAATTCCTGAACTTGAGCATATAGATTCCCGGATTCATACGGAGGGTGTGAAGTATAACAAAATGATTCTGCTCAGCGGCAAGCAGTCCATGGAAGCAGCCTCAGAGCTGGGTGTAAAAATTGAAGACCTTAAAAAGGAAAAAGTGGAACTTCTGAACAAACATGGGTATCCAGCTGATTACCTGGAGATAGCCCATGAATGTCCTTTATGCAAAGACACAGGGTTCATCCAGACCGAAAACGGCTCAAAAAAGTGTACCTGCTACAAGCAGCAGCTCATTAGCCATGCATATAAAAACTCAAATTTATCCCTTATAAAAACAGAAAACTTTGGGAACTTTGATGCAAATCTTTATTCAGATGAAATTAATGAAAAGAAATACGGATTAAAAATTTCTCCAAGAAAGAATATACTGAATATAAAGGAAAGATGCCTTGAATTTATAGACAGATTTCATATACCTGAAGAAAAAAATCTGTTCTTCAGCGGCCCAACGGGGGTTGGGAAAACATTCATGTGTAACTGTGTATCAAAGGAACTGCTTGACAGAGGATATACGGTACTTTATCAGACTGCACCCATGCTGTTCTCAGCCATTAATCAACAAAAGGCAAAGGCTTTTAAGGAAGGCATTTCTGACAATTCAACCTATAAGAACATATTTGATGCAGACCTCCTTATTATTGATGATCTTGGCACTGAATCACCCAGTGCTGCCAGATATGCGGATCTTTTAACCATACTCAACACCCGGCATATGAACAACTTTTCAAAACCATGTAAAACCATAATTTCTACAAATATAGGTATTAAAAATCTTTATGAATACTATGATGAAAGAAATGCCTCCAGAATCATAGGCTACTTTTCTCTGCTTTGTTTTATTGGAGACGATATCCGGCCGCTAAAAAGGGCAGGTGCAGGCGCAACAAAATAAGCTTAGTCCAAGCCATTAAGTCTCTATATGCTTTCTATGGCTTCAACATTTAATCCCTGCATCCTGAGCCCCTGTGCCACATAAATCAGTTCGCTGGAAACAGCCCCGGCAAAAACCACAAAGTTTGACGAGGCCAGTTCCGCCTGTTTCCTTAAATACCTAGACCGCAACTGCGCCTATCAACTCAATCCCAGACATATCCTCAAGCATTGGTTTTATATCCTATCCTACATTGTAAGTATTCCATCCTCTGTATTTATTATAATCAGTATATCCTCTTCCTTTCCGTTCTCCGCATTAATATAAACCAGAAAATCCTTATCGTTGAATCTCCCTTTAAACTCATAAGCAAACAGCTCAGTTTTGTAGTTAGTCGGAATTATTGCCATACCGGAGCTCAATATATTCAGCCTTGGATTTACTCTGGCCCTTGCCTCCTCTTCGGACAGTTTGGGCTCTGGTATGTCTCTTTCAACGTGCGCAGAAAGGTATCCCTTTGCTTCATAGCCAATGATTTCTCCATTATCCAGAGCAATCTTAAGCTTTATAAGGTCAGGATATACTGTAACATTATCCTGCTTATAGGCATAGTTTATGGTAGCCGTGTTGTCCTCCTTTATATAATAGGTATCCACCATATTCTTTATTCCCCTGCTCTCCAGGAATTCCCTGCCTAAAGCTTTTGCCCTTTCCACATCAACCGTCTTTTCGGCCACAGGCCTGTCATAAATCAGCCAGAAAGGATGCCCTCCCTTCTGCGTCACAGACATTATCGCCGTCTGCTCTTCCGGAACGTTTTTGAACGTAACCTTATAGCTGAAGGTTCTTATAGGCTCGGTATCATTCTGGTTATGAAGTTCCACCGCCTGAACCCTGTCTGCCCCCAGGAAATCTATTACCTTTTGTTTTGCTTCTTCAGCGTTTAAGTCATTACCGGTTATTCCTCTGGGCTTAATGGTGACCAGATGGTCTGAAAACGGTCCGTCATAAATTAACTTGGGCATATCCTGAAAAGTCTTGTCAATGTTTTCAAACTGCTGGTGAGGAAGATTTTCTGAAGTCTTTTGAAAAACCCCCTCTCCCCTTTTTGAGAGTTCTCCCCATTTAATCCTTCCGGTCAGTATCTGGCTTTGGAGTTCGTCCAGGCTGTCCCCCAAAGAAACCGAGTAGCCATACAAATCCTGTATAGTATTGTATTGGTCTTCGTTGAGATGTTTACCGTCCATGTTCTGGTTGTTCAGCGAGTACGCCAGGTCGCCAACCTGTGTAAGGAACTTGGAAGTATTTGCAAGTACCTGCTGCGAAATAGGCAGCTGTCCCAGGTTTGCCTGAGCCAGGTTTGCCTGTCTCCAGGCTTCCTGCAATGTAGCCGCAGTCTTTGCAGGGGTTGATGACACAAGGGATTTCATTAAAAGCACCTCTACATTACGCACATAACCTACCATATCATAAAAAGTCCTACTATATCTATTATCCAGTTGCTGCCGCAGATTTGCAGAGTTTCTGTACTGTGAAATTCCCCATATGGAGACGGCAGCAATTACAACTAATACAATACTGTACATTTTTCTATCCTGAAGTCTTCTTTTTAAATCAAGAAGCTTTTCCCTTATACTCAAAGTACCACCTCCTATTTACCAAAATAATGCTTTCCGATTTTTTTTACTATCTGCCTGCTCCATATCCATTTACTAGTGGCAGTGGCAGGATTCCAATAGTAAATGCATCCATCTGTGGGATCCCAGCCGTTCAAAGCATCTCTTGCCGCCTTTAACACTGTTGAGCCTTTGTCTATTGGTACATTTATCTGTCCATCTGATACCGCAGTAAATGCACCCGGCTGATATATTACTCCCGCAATAGTCTTAGGAAATTTTGGGTCCCTTGTACGGTTGATAATAACCGCCCCCACTGCTACCTGCCCTTCATAAGGCTCTCCCCGCGCCTCTCCGTTTATTGCCCTTGCAAGGAGCTGCTCATCACTGGTGCCTCCGCCCTGTGCATACACCAGGCCTGTCTTTCGCAAATAGTAATTGCCTCCGAAAATTGATAAGGTACATAAAATCAAAACTACAGCAATCATGGCAATAATTTTTCCCTTTTTCAAAAACTATACCTCCTTTCCGCTGCAACAGTGATATTTTCTGTCATTACGTAAAAAATATTCACATACAGCCAGAATTAGATATAGTTAATTCTTATATGCAATTTCAATATCTGTGATATTTACTTCGTGATATATACTTATATTAGAGATTTGTGCTCTGAAATTAAAACAACCGTTTTACTCCGATTAGCCTGTCATTGAAGAAAGGTTCATCCAGTGATGAAATGGTAACGTAACCCTTCGATTTGCTGGCATAAAGGAAGTTTCCATCACCCAGGGCTATTCCTATATCCGATATATCATCAGAACCTGGTTCTCTGCTGAAATATACAAGATCTCCCCTGTTAATAAGCTTTTTTGAAACCATACTGCCTGCTCTAAACTGCTCATTTGCGCTCCGTGGCAGATCCACACCATTTATTCTTGCAGAAATATAGGTCAAACCGGAGCAGTCTATGCCCCATGTGCTTATCCCTCCCAGCAGATAGCTGGTGCCTTTTAGTTTCAATGCAGTGGCAACAAAATCTTCTGCACTTGTTTGCGGTATATGCTTTTGCACAGGAAGTTCAATGGTCCCTGTTTCACTTATCCAGCCGATAACCCTGCCGGGCAGTGCAACCTGATAAGCCCCTTCCATCTTCTTGCTTGAGTAAAACTCCGTTCCCATAACAACTTCTTTAATAGTAATTCCGCCCTGTGGCTGCGACAATACTCTCTTCGACTTTCCGGTAACTAAAACTCTGAAATTGTAGTCCTCTGCTGTTATGCTATAGCAGTCGGTGTCTGCAAACCTGGATTTGATCCATCCTGTGCAGCCGTCTGCAGTTTTTACCTTTATCCAGACCCCTTCCTCTTCCAATACTGCCACCGGCTGATTGAAAATTGCCTGTGTTATCCTTTCCGACTTAATATCAGGCTTCTTGAAAACATCCACTACAGTATCTACAATGACTGCAATATGCTCATTGGGATTTTTCGAATAACCAGAGACCTGCCCATTTCGTGCCGGGCTATCTGAAGCTTTGTCCGGGGAGGTTTCATTAAAGGCCTCTTCTGCTTTATTATCACAGGCTGCAATAACAGCAGCAATAATAATTATTAATATAAGTAAAATTAAAATTTTCTTCTTCACAGCTTGTCCTCCTAAAGCCCGATAATATTCACCTGGTCTCCCATTATCCTGCGGACTGTTTCCACTTCCCTGGTTTTGCAGGTAAAATATACAACCTGCCTTGCCCGGGATACTTCCTTCAGATATTCAAGTGTCTGAGCAATCCTCGTGTCGTCATATTGTGCAAAAGCTTCATCCATTATAACCGGCAGCTTTTCACCGTTTTCCTCAATCAGTTCCAATGCCGCAAGCCTGAGGGCAAAATACATCTGGTCAACGGTTCCGCCGCTTAAATCTAAAGCAGAACACACACTCTCTGTTTCAGGCAATATTGTTTTCAAACAAAGCCTATCATCTGTCCTTAAGTCTCTATAATGGCCCCCTGTTATTCTGCCGATAATCTCTCCCATTCTTTTATTCAGCCTTGGAACAAAATCTTCCTGTATTTCTTCTGCAGCCTCAGCCAGGACATCTATTGCGGTTTTTAAAGCTAATTCCAGTTCAGCCAGGCTGTTTTTTGTTTCTTCCAGTCCGGCAATTTCTTCCTCAACCCTCTGGATCTCTTCATTATCCGGTATCCCCCGCAGCAACGTTTCATACTCTTTTATTCTTAAAGATAATGTGCTCATGCTGCTGCAAGTATTGTCGTAATCATATTCCCATACTTCTTCCATCCTGCTTATATCCGAAGCAGTCAGATCCAGCCCCAAATTGTCTATCAGGTTGGCTGTTTCATCACTGTAGCCATACATGCCGTTATTTGATTCCTTCCATTTTTCGCCCATTCTTTGAACTGAGGCGTTCAAATTATGCTCCATATCACATGTCCTGTAATCAATCCCGTCAAGTGCAGCCTGCATACTGCTGTAGTCTTTTATGTGCACGCCGCATTCAGCTGAAAGGCGGCTCAATATATCATTGAGTTCATCTTTGAGCATAATAATCTCAGACGTCCTTTGACCCTGCTTTTTACCTGCATTTATCTTTAACAAAACAGAAACAAGAATAATCAATGCCGCTGCAGCCGTTCCGATAAAAAATATTGTGGATATAATAAAGCCTGCTGCGCAAAACAATACTGCAATTGCAGTAAAAACTGCGAGAGCATAATTTACCGGTGATTCTCTTCTGTCCTTGCTGCCAGTATTTCCGTGACTCAGCAAAGCCTGCTGCAGCATTTTTTCCCTGCTTTGCACATCTTTCAGGTTTTTCCTCAGTATCCCGCAAACTTTATTATTTCTAATAATATCCTTCTTGATATCAATAAGCCTTTTCACTTCTTCCAGCATGTCTTTTCTTGCTTCAAGGCGGGCTTTTTCATTCTCCGCCTCATCCAGGGCAACTTGGGTAGCCAGAAGTGATTCCCTTTCCTCTTTTAGACTGCTTTTAGCCTTACGAAGAGATTCGAGCCTTTCGTTAACCCTGTCCATCGGCCTGGTTGAAGTCTTTTCTGTGCCAACATGTTCTTTAAGGGCATCCCTCAGTGCCTTGTCAGCTCTTTGATAGGATATACTTTCAAAACCCGTCTGGCTTATGTTGACCAGCCTGTTTAAAAGCTCCCTGCTTCCCTCAGCGTAAATTTTTGTCTGCATCTGCCCTATAAAAGCGGTACTGTTGAAACACTCTTCATTCAAGCCAAGCTGTTTTTCAGCAAAATGAGTGTTTTTTGATCTGCCGACGCTGTAGACACCGGTGATATCATTCAACTGTGAGTCAAAGAGCTTCATACTGCCTTCCTCAAAATCTCTTTCAACTCTGTATGCTTTTCCATCATCCAGCCGGTACTCAAGAATACCTCCATAAACATCACAGCGCCAGGGCTTGTACCTTCTTAGAGGCGGCAATGCCCCCTCTTTAGAAGCCCGTCCCCCCTTCAAGCCAAATAACATGCCTTTGATAAACCATTGGACGGTAGTTTTGCCTGATTCATTCTCTCCATAGAAAACATTCAGCCCTCTTTTAAGGTTTACGGTTATATTCACAATTTTTCCAAAACCCTTAATAACCAGTCTTTCTATATACATTGGACCTCACTCTTGTCTGACAGTTATTTCGCCCTTTTCCAAGCCTTCCATTCCCATGTAAAGCGCTTTTCTCAGAATGTCCGCTCTTTTCTTATCATCACAGCTTTCTATAAGGGAAAGCATCTTGCGTACAAAAAGCCCTCGCAATCCGGGTTCTGACTTCATGGTTTCAAAATCATAATCCGGTATAGTTTCGTCTACTAATTTCATAAAAAATATTTTATCATCAAACTGTGAAGAAATATATTCCTTGCCGACCTTGTACCCCTGTTCCACATAACCTCTAAGTACTACACGTGCCAGGACAGAGGAGCAGTCTTTTCCATTCAAAGCTTCGGATACCTTTTGAATAATCTGCTCATCGTTGTTGCATCCATTAGCATCAATTTCAATATGCTCATAGCTTTTTTCATTCACATAGACAGGTCTCACTTTCAAAGATGCCTTTTCTCTTGTCTCCTTTGATATGGTTCCTATTAATACGGAATGTTCGCCTATTTCATCAAATCCTAAGGGCTCAGGGCTCCCAGGATTATATATGGTACCCCTGCTTCCTGATGCACAAAACTGTTTATGGAAATGGCCAAGCCCTATATAGTCCACTCCAAGAGAATCAAGCCAGCTGCTCTCAAAAGGGTTGTATATATTTTTGCCGATGTTCATATCAACCGTCCCATGAATAAGAAGTATGTTAATCAATGCGGCATTTACGGGCTCTGTCCCATCTATAAGCGGACCCATCCCGCTCCGGCCGTCCAGGCCTGCCCCGTATATTCGGACACCCATATCTTCCGGAGTAAACACTGGATTATCGGCATTTAGTATATATACATTATTGCTCCACTCATAATTCCTATAGTAAGAATCAATGGTGTATGGGTCATGGTTTCCGGGTATTATAAAGATTTTTATATCCGGAATAGTCTTGAATCCTTCATTAATGAAATTTATGGTTGACTTTCTGACATAATCATGCTCATATAAATCGCCGCCTATTAAAACCAAATCCACCTTCTCCATGTCGGCGACCTGAATAATCCTTCTAAAGACCTTCTTCAGGTCTTTCCTTCTTGTAAGGGATTTTCCGTTTCCAGCTCCTATTGAAGAGAACGGCATGTCCAAGTGCAGGTCGGAAAAGTGGAGAAACTTTATTCTTTCCATTCAGGACACCTCTATAACGGCATATGCAACCGCATAATCCTTGCAGTGTGACAGGCTCAGTGAAATGCTTTCCCCATTTATTTTCTCAAATATTTCCCTGCACTTATTATGCAAAACCACATATGGTTTACCAAACTCGTCATTCAATATCTCAATATCCTTCAGTGATACACCCTGCCCTATACCTGTTCCGAAAGCCTTTGATACTGCTTCTTTTGCAGCAAACCTGGCAGCATAGCTCTCATACTTTACATTCTTCTTCAATTCACAGTATTCTATTTCCCTATCGGTAAAAACCCTGTCCCTAAAGGCATTATTTCCCTCTCCGACAGATTTCTTTATCCTGTCAATCTCTATTATGTCTACACCGCAACGAATACTCAAAAAAAGCACCTTCCTGGTTAATCAATCTATATTTAATAGTACCACATTTTAAATACAGATTCGACACAAAACCATTTTTCCTTTTAGTTTCTTTTATTCCGCTTTTTCCCCCAGCAGGTGTTGGGCCTTTGCCTGTGCTCTTTCTCTGGCACAATTCAAATCAAGCCTTGCTATCTTAAGTTCTATATTTGCATCACCCAATGAACTAATTGCTCTGGCCTGTGCAGCCTTTCTGCTGACAAGCTCCCTTGCCCTTTCCATACATCTGCTAAGCTGCTCAAGATTAGTATTGGTACCGGCATATCCCGCATTGATTGAATTGATTTTCTCCCTTAAAGAGGCTATTTTTGCCTGGGATTTCAGGGACTTTAGCTCTTCAATCCTTGCGTTCATATCTGCTTCAAACACCCTGTAGTCACTTTTTATCCTTTCCACTTCCGACAAGGCATTACTATAGGCCGATTTATTTTCTTCACAGGCGTTTTCAAGCTCTTCCTCCCTAATAAGCAGTTCTATAAGAAGTTCCTTATCTTTCCTTTGCGCAGCCGCCTCTATCCTTGACCTGACAGTATCCAGCTTTTTCTCAGTATTCTTCATTTCAAGCTTCATCATCTCAGCATTGGTTTGTATTTCAATTATTTGCTCTTCTGCTTCCTTCCTGACTTTTTGAATTCTGCTGCTGATATCTTCAAAAAGAATATCAGGATTCCTTTCTTCAATATTACCGACAAACAAGCTGAAAAAACCACGCAATAAAACTCCGCACCTTCTTATAAAGCCCATAAACAAACCTCTCCCGATTTCAGAATTTTACAGAGTATAATTTCTACTTTGTTAACTGTAGTAATAGCTCCCCTGTTTATTCTTATGACATTCAAGCAGGAAAAATTAATATTTCCACACTAAAAGCAGGAAAATTACGGTCAGGAAATAATTATCCGGGAGGCTTGGCAGTTAATTAAAGACCCTGTGTTTTCTTAATGGCTTTTATTATTGTCTCCTGTTGGTTTATTATATGATTTATAGCAGTATTTTTTGCCTGGTCGTTATCTTTTTTTTCAATAGCATCAATTATTTTCTGGTGTTCCCTGAAAACTTCCATACCGCTGCTGTAGTCCTTTAGATAAATAACCCTGAATCTCTGAACCTGTTCCCTTAGATTGTTAATAATCTGTAAAAGCTTTTCATTCCTGGATGCACGGTAAATAATATCATGGAACTCTACATCTTTTTTTATTGAACCCTGAAGGTTCTCCTTTAATATATACCTTTCAAACTGTGCATTCACTTGTTTCAATTCCTTCAGTTCATCGTCGGTAATCCTGTCGGCTGACAAGCCTGTTGCAAATCCGTCCAGTGTTGCTCTGAGTTCAAGCACGTCCATTATATCCTTAATTGATAAATCGGCTACATGCGCACCCCTTCGGGGAATCATTTTTACAAGGCCTTCAAGCTCCAGTTTTCTAATGGCTTCCCTCACAGGAGTTCTGCTAACACCCATCTTTTCTGCAAGCTGGACCTCCATAAGCCTTTCGCCTGGTTTTAACTCCCCGACAATAATGGCCTCTCTTAATGTGTTGAAAATTACTTCCCTTAAAGGTTTGTAATCATTGAAACTTACTTTTGATAATCTGCCTGCCATTACTTATCTCCTCCCACAAAAGTTTCTGTTAAACAACTATACCAATTACAGCTTTTAATTGAATTATATGCAAGCCTGGCCGCATGCCTGCCTTCAAATATACCGAACACGGTAGGCCCGCTTCCGCTCATTAAACTTCCTGCTGCCCCAAGGCTTAACAGTCTTTCCTTAATCTCACCTATCACGGGATATTTCTTTATAGTCACCGTCTCAAGCACGTTCACCATGTTTCTGGCTAAATCCCTGAAATTCCCTTCAGTGATTGCTTTTAGCAGCCTGTCTGTATCCGGCCTTTGCCTTACTTTATCTAGATCCAGGTTTTCATATACCCATTTTGTCGATATATGGATTTTCGGCTTAATCAAAACAATGTGCAATCTGGGCAGCGCCTGCAGCTCTGTTAAAAGCTCCCCAATACCTTCAGCCAATGCAGTTCTGCCCATAATACAGTACGGTACATCAGCTCCTACCTGTTTTCCGATAGCCATTAATTCCCTTTCGCCCAACTTCAGATCAAACAACCGGTTCATACCTTTAATAACAGCTGCAGCGTCGGAGCTTCCTCCTGCAAGTCCCGCAGCAACAGGGATCCTCTTTCTGATTTTTATCCTTATCCCTTTGCTTATACTAAACCTGTTCTTAATCAGTTCAGCTGCTCTATATACAGTATTGCCACTTCCCGCAGGCAGCCATGGACAATCGGTAACAACCTGAATACCTTTAGGAATAATATCAAGTGAAATACGGTCATGTAATTGCACAAGCTGCATTATCATTTTCACTTCGTGGTACCCGTCTTCTCTTTTGCGTAAAACATCAAGCGACAGGTTTATTTTTGCCCTTGCCTTCATTTCGGCGGAGTTCATCACACATCTCCTTGTTAAATAATAATCTGTAATCTATACCCCTTTCTTCTTTGCATATTATATACAAAAAACAATCTAATTTCAACAAAAAGTGCCTGAAATTCAACTTCAGGCACTTTTTATTTCTAAATTATTCACTTTTTGTACAATTTAATTAATCTTCCTTCTGGGAATAATAACCTGTTGTCCAGCAACTGCAGTATCACCTTCCCCAAGATTATTTGCTCTCCTCAGGTCATCTACAGTGGTAAAATACCTTTTTGCAATACTCCAAAGAGTATCACCCGGCTGTGTAAAGTATATTATGACACTGGGACGTTCATCCAGGCTTCTTTCGTCCAATTCAATTTCTTCCACACTATCCAGAAGAGGGACTTCAATTCTCCTTGAAACCTTTACTGCAGCCTTAATCATTGCCCTAATTTCAACTCTACGGGCAGACTGCAGACTATAGTTACAGTGCTCCACGCTTAAATCCACATCACAATGCATTTCCTTGCCTAACACTGGGATATGGATTTCCTCTTCAAAGGGTATCTCCTTTATTCCGCAAGAAACCGGCTGTTCACTGTTTTCCGGCAAGTAAAGCACGTTGTTGTTTACGACCCCCTCTATTATAACTTTGCCGTCATAGACCCTATAATCCGAAAGGGCAGATTTGCATAGCACATTTAATAGTTCCTGTATTTCCGGGTTTTCCTCCTGTACTTCAAAAACATCTTTGACAGCTATCTGATGCATTCTTTCTTCAACAATTTCCTCCATATCAATAGCCTTTTGTTCTAAATCAAGCCTCCTATCGGGGCTGTATGCGTCTGAAATAATTTCTACATCCCTGTCTTCATAACCCTCGGCCGACATAACTATGGTTGCCTGGGCTTTTATGCTCCTTAATTCTCCATCGCCGTCCTCTTCCGGGTCAAATTGCAAATTGCTTATGGAATAATCAACCCTGCAGTTGGAGTTCTCATTTATTCCAGGGAAATCAATAATATGTGTAAAAGGTATCCCATGCTCCATGAACTGGATTGTTTCCTGTTCATCATCTCCGGTATAGAGTGTCGAAATATTTAATTCACCTTTTGCAATAACCTTGTTTTCGGTTAGCTTAACATCTTTTTCGCTGATTCTTACATCTGTCCTTAAGATTTCCTTTATGGTCGGTTTTTCTAACGGAATTTCCAGTATTTCATTGATATCACAATGCTCCTGACTACTGCCAAGATAAGAGTTTATACAATATTTGCCCCTTAGAACCTGTATATTATCCAGACCTACAAGGTCGCTTGCCACCTGGTATTCAACCTCATTAACCACTTTTCCGTCAACCTTCACTATGGCTTTGACATTTATTTTCCTGCCGTTTAAAATTTCATATTCCAAGTGTTCCAAATCACATTTTACCCTGCACTTCATTCCCTGCTCCGAATCAGCTATATCAAGGCTATATGAAAAATCTGTACTGGTGTTTATGCCCTTTACCGAATTCACTTCATCCTCTGGCACATAAAGGATTCTATAATTAATAGTAGCGTTGATAAGAACCTTGTTTTGTATTACCTCACTGCTGTTAACAAAAACATCTCCATCCAACAGAAGAATATGTGCAATATCCGGCTTTATATCCGGAACAATAATATCACTATCAACAACTGTCTGGGAAGTTTCAGAACCTATTACCTGGTTGAGCCTTATTGCTTCTCTAACAAGTTCGAGAGACATATTCCAATCCTCCTCCTGTATTACTTGCAATATTTTGCAGATTGAGTAAATTAATCACTTAATAATATATATTGACAAGGCGTATAAAATATTACTGAAGGCAACAAAAAAACAGCCGTTTCTTTTCGGCTGCTTTTTTTGTTAAATGCAACTAATAACCATACTCCAAACCTGTCAACAGACTTCTATTTTTTTATCGCCCTTATAAACAACCAGCTCAACTGCTTTAGTTAGTATATCCGTATAACTGTATGAAACTCTCCTTGTAGTATCATAATCATTTTCAAACTTTACTATAAAAATACTTGGATAAGACTTTTCCAATATTCCCTCTTTAATAAATGCTTTTTTTCTTCCTTTATTCGCCTTAAGCTGGACTTTTTGACCTACACAGGTTTCAATGTCTTTTTTTATTTGGAATAGGTCACCCTTTTCTATCATTGGTATCACCTCATCTTCTGTTTAATTGCACTCGCACATACTTAATCATTATAACACGTATAAGTGTACTTTGTCAAAAAAAATATATATTATAACAATAACTATTTAATTATGTCAAGTGTTTTTTGAAAAAAGTATAATTTCCCTATAAATTTTCCTGTATTAACGATTGGGAAATATCAGAAATAGCTTTTTTTAGAGTGGTTTTTCCGCAGTGAAGAACTAATCTCACAGGATTTCTTTTGTGCCGGCATGAAACAATTCCTTGTATATTCCCTGACACTCTGCTCACTTTGCTTTTCCAGATCTGCTTCTGGTGCATCGGCTTCAATTCTGTATGAAATTCCTTTGAGAATTGCAATGGTTTCTTTTTCGTCCCTTTTTATGTCAACAATCTTAAAAAAGATATCCTTGCCATATGATTTCCTGGCTACAATATCTCCGATTTTCAAATTGTCCATTTCTTTCACCCTTATATCTATACTTATACAATATCATATGTTAAAGGCTTATGTTGTGTGATATCAAATACTATGCATTTAAAAGCATTTGCTCAAAACTTTTGATGAATTCTTCCTGACACTCTATTTCGTCAGTGGCTTCCTTTATTCTCATAAGAAAATTCTTCCCTGCCTGTATTCTTTTGCTGTTATAATACCTGTTGGAAATCCTCCAAAACTTTTGAGGGAACATAATCAATATTATAATAATTTCCATTTCCTCATGGCTTAAATCCTCAACAGTAGTGTACTGTTTCAGAATAGCCTCCGCCTTATTAATATCCCAGCCACATTTTCTCATCTTCCTTCTGATGAAGTTCGCCAGATCATGCATCTTAAGCTCAAAACAGCAGTAATCAAAGTTAATGACATATAGTTGGTCCCTGCAGTTTATTACATTATGCTGTGTAAAATCCTGATGGCACACCACACCGTTTTTTTTTGCCTCTATTACCAGATCATTATATGACGATTTTGAAAGCCTGTCTAAGGATTTTTCAGCCATATAGTTGAAATAATCAACTTTTTCCATGAAAATATTATCAAAACCGGTTTTTCTTTTTTCTGCATACTTTTTCAGCCTTCTTATCTCATGCATCCTTTTTTGCAGCTGCTCAGGAAGTTTGCCCAATTTATCCTTCACTATGCATCCCTGTGGCGGAATATATCCTCTTGAAGCATTATGCACAGATGCAAGCAGTTTTGCCGCATCTCTAACCTCTTTTTCACTGTCCATATTTAACGCTTTGCCCTCTGCCATATCACTTAATGTGTAGCATTCATGGTTTATCACAATGTACGGGCTGCCTTCCCAGGTACATAAATATCTATCTATATTATTAAATCCATTAGTATGTAAATGTTCTTTAACCCCATGAATAAAAAGAACCCTTTGAGGACTGAACTTACATACCTTCAGAATCTTTTTTCCCTTTGATGTTTCTATTATATAACCGTCCCTGAATGGAACCACACTTTTGATCTTTATCATATATTGCTCCGAAATGTCCTTGTCTAATCTCTGCATGTCCAATCCTCCATACATTTAAATAACAACGTATGGTTACCCCCTTTGTAAACCTTGTCAAGGAAATCCATTATAGCTGCACATTCCTATGCTCAAATTATATGCTGTATAAAAGGCGCATAGAACGTTGCCAGCTTGGCACCATGTGCGAAAAGGCATGAATTAATGAATTGTATATACCCTTACTCTCTCCTTCATTCTGGAATCAGGATTTGAAAATATATTTCAAAGCGATAAGCAGCAGTATTCCTGGAACCCCAAGCATGCCCACTATAAGAGATGAGAAAATATTTACCGCAAGGTGGAATCCGAAAATCCCTCCCACAGCGTTTATAACAATTAATACAATTCCCCCAATTAATGCATTATAAATAAGTTTCAAAATAACTTTCATAGGTATCAAAAATAATCTCCCTAAAATATACAAGAATATAATACCGGCGATATACGCAATAATTGTTGTATAGTCAGTGCCCATCAACTTACACCGCTTCCATTATACGTTAAGTATTATGTTCTCTGTATATTTATATATACTTGGCCACGGTTTTATTACAAAAAAAGAATTCAAAAATGCATCTTCGCTTTATCTGATTGATATTCCTTCCTTTTGCGTGATTGGATAAATATCTGAATGTGGAAATACTTCAAGCTTTATTCCCATTTCCTTAGCCTTCTTTAAAAAGTGCTGGTATCTTACCTCACATGCTTTTATTTTATAGGTATAATAATCAACAATTGCTTCGTCTCCGGCATATTCAAAGCCCCTGTTAGCATCTACCCATTCCTGATGGGCTTCCCTTGCGATTTCAACCAATTCCGCTGCTTCGCTGCTGTTGCAGTATAGACAACTACCGGCTTTTTTCTTTAAGAACATGCTTTTAACTATTCTAGCCAACTGACTGCTATTTTCTAAGCCTATATGCTGGTTTCTGTTCCGGTTCAACTCCATGCAAATTCTCCTTATATACACAATATGTTATTAAGTATAAACAGAAACCACTCATAATATACATTATTTAACATAAATTTTAAGAAAACCCACTTTTCTTCAGGTAGTCTAAAACAGCTTTTGAAGTTTTATACCTGAATTTCCCCCAGTCACTCCACCTACCTTCAATATTATCCAGTAAATAGACTATATCCTTCAGGTCTTCCAGATTTACTTCCCTTACCTCGCTAATCTCATTATCGCTTGCATCTTTAAGTAAATTACCGTCTTTTTCCCTCACAATAAATATATAAGAATAGAACATTACACTATCATTATTGTGCATAAACTTGATTTTTAAAACACCTGCAAAACTTATTATTTCCGCTTCAAGGCCTAACTCCTCTTTTATTTCCCTGTAAACGGCATCAATTATATTTTCTTTGTATCCTACACCACCGGTTGGTATTCTGAATACTCCGTCCGGGTATTCGCTGCATGTTGTGGTTATTATTCTTCCATTAGGCCGTATCACGCAGAAAACTACCTCTCCCCGCCTGTCATGCTGGACAGAATTCTTAATTCTGTTAAAGTAACTGCTTTTTTCATATTTTATAACAACGTCCTTAGCATATGCTTCTGAGTTGAATTTTCTGCATATTTCCCTGAATTCCCCTTCATTGAACCTGTTCATACCAACCCCCCAAACAAGAACCTTACAGATAAATTAATTTTAAACTTTAAAACAGGATATGTCCATACCCGCATAGTTCTTGGATGTATTTTCTATGTATGACCCATATAAAACCTATTGTGTTTTTTACATATAATTGCGATAATATATTAGATAGTGTTTCAAATACAATAAAATGTGGAACAAAGAAAATGCAGTTTACGTCAATAAACATAATACTGCAACAAGCTTTAATCATTACTGGGGTGTTAGCAATATGAATGGCGAGGTACATAAATCTCCACTTAAACAAAAACCATTAAGCATTCTGATAATTACTATAGGGGTTTTCAGTTTGTTGATGCTGGGTATAGCTGGCCAACTAACCTATTCAGTCCTTAAATACGACAGGGTATACAATGGTATTTATATAAACAATATACATGTTGGTAAGCTGTCATTAAATGAAATGGACGATCTATTAAAAAGCAGTTTTGGAAACAATCTTCAATCGCAAAAGATTACACTTAATGCAGGTAAAGCCGTAAGGGAATTTACCCTTGAAGAACTGGAAGCTGCATACAATCTCGAAAAGGCAGTTGAAGAGGCCTACAGCATTGGCAGATCAGGCAACCTGTTCAACAGACTGTACAGCATTATTTCAGCTGGCAGAAAAGGGATGAATATAAACATAACTGTAGATTACAACAGAGAAAAACTTGATAGTATAGTAAACAGCTTATATGACGAGATTTTCGTTAACGTAAAAGAAGCTGACGTTTTGATAGAAGAGGAAAAGGTAACTATACGTTCAGGGCACAGCGGTATAAGTATTGATAAGGATGAAGTAACTGCTGCTGTGGAGTCTTTAATTCAAAAAGAAGAAGGCGGTTCTATAGATATACAGGTAGAAATCACGAAACCTAATAAAATTGAAATAGAAGATATTTACGATCAAATCATAAAAGAGCCCCAGAATGCTTCTGTACAGATTGAAAACAATAAGGTAAAGATAATACCTCATATTACAGGAAGGCATGTTGAAAAAGCAGATCTCATATCCGTATCAAATCAGCTTGAATTAACTGAAGATACTGAAATGACTATTCCCATAAAAACTGTCCAGCCTGAAATAACTGATGAGAAGCTAAACAGTATTCTTTTTAGGGATACTCTTGGCACTATGAATACGTATTTTAGCTCCTCAGGCCAAAACGACAGTAACCGGGCTGAGAATATAAGACTAGCCGCAACAACTATTAACGGCTTGATATTAGGGCCGGATGAAGTTTTCTCCTTTAATGGGGTATTAGGTCCAAGGACAGCAGAAAAAGGATATAAGGAAGCTCACGCATATATTGGCGGAGAAGTAATAGATGATATAGGTGGAGGAATATGCCAGGTTTCCTCAACTCTTTATAATGCAGTACTGTATGCAGGCCTGCAGGTAGTCGAACGCAGCAACCATATGTTCACAGTGGGTTACGTACCGCTTGGACTTGATGCGGCAGTGTCGTATGGTGGCCCAGATTTAAAATTTAAAAACTCAACTCCATGGCCTATAAAAATTGAAGCTTCCATAATAAACAACAACAGAGTTAGTTTTACAATAAAGGGTACTTCCGAAAACCCAAAGAAGCAGTTTGAATTTATATCAAAGCTTGTTAATACTATTGACTTTCCAACAAAGTTTATAGATGACCCTAATATCCCTGAAGGCCAGACCAAGATAAAACAGAACGGAAAAAAAGGTTATGTAGCCGACACATATAGAATTGTTAAAGAAGACGGGAAGGTTATTGAGGAAGTAAAGCTGCATACCAGTACTTACAACCCGCTAACTGAGGAAATCCTGCGGGGGACAAAAAAGATTGAGAATATACCACCTGAACAGCAAGAGAAAATACCTGGTGAAGAGATTAAAAGTGACACTGAAGAGCCCGAAGTAACTGAAGAGCCTGAAGGACCCGAAGAAATTAAAACAGATACAGGAGAAGGAGCCAGAAATGATAATGATGTGAATACCGGAGCAGATATGGGAGAAGATGTACGTCCGGATACGGGGATAGACCCTGGTGAAGAAACACAGGTAGATAATGTAATGGATTCAGGACAATATCCTGATATATAAAATATAAAAGGATGAAACGCTAAGGTGGTTCGCATGAACCACCTCTTATTTTAATATGTGTCTACACTAGTTGCACCATTATTCCTTAAAATGGACGCTATCTGGTCAATCTTTTCTTCATTATCTACCCTCATGCTGAATAGAATTTTTCCTGCTCTAATATCCGTTTCATATTGTTTACTTTTGTCCTCCGGTATCCCAAGGTCAACAAGCCCCCCCACAATTCCACCAGTTACTGCCCCCGATAAGAGTCCTGTTATCGGGCCGGCTGCAGCTACAATACCCAGACCGGGAACAACCATACTTCCTGCACCAATAAGCAGCCCCGCCAGGCCGCCTAAAACTCCGCCAGTAATTACTCCGTCCGAAACATTATCGGTTACCGGCCTGTCACCGGCCATCATAGTGGCTGTCTGCTTTCTGTTCTCACCATTCTCACGCTGTTTTGCAACAATGGAAATATCTTCAGTCCTCAATCCCCTGTCTTTTATTTCCCTTGCGGCATTTTCAGCTGAGTTGTATTCATCAAAAACTGCGGCAATTGTCTTTGACATAAAATACCTCCTTAAAATATTTATTTTCTGTTCATTAATAGCTTGCTTTTAAATCTCCTGATTATTCATGATTATTGCAATTAAGTGACAAATAAAAATCCAAGCGAAACCATTGAGCAGAATAATTACCTTGAAAGTATAGCCCTGTAACTAACTTTTAATATAATTAGTCATTTAACTGATGTATAATTATTATAGTAAGTTTGACAGGAGTGTTTACATATGAAAAATTATCCCTTTTTAAGAATAGTTGCATGCATGATAATCAGTATATTCTTTATCTCTGCTCACGTTAACGCTGAGGTTGACCCTGCTGTTATAAGCAAGAGTTCTTCGACACTCGTAAAGCTTGAACTGTTAAAGGGTGATGATACTGGCAATTTGAAGTTGGATGATAAGATTACCAGGTGTGAATTTGTGACTTTGGTTATCAGGTTAATGGGCTATGACAAAAATACCGATACCGATGATATTAGTCTTACCTTCACAGACTTAAGCGAAAGGCACTGGGCATATAAAAACTTCAAGATAGCAGTCAAACGCAATCTTATAAAAGGATATGATGACAATACGGTTGGAGCAGATAACTTTGTAACATATACTGAAGCTCAGGCAATACTTATCAGGGCGCTCGGTTATGAAGGCACAATGACTGGAAAGTGGCCTGTTAATGTACTGACCAAAGCTGAAGAGCTTAAACTCAATAAAAATGTTGATGTACCGCAGGATAAACAACTGACACGGGGAGAAGCTTCGGTACTGATATACAACTCGCTGTTGGTAGACTTTAAATGAGTATGTGATGTTTGATATCGAGTTTTTGTTCGATAACATCCAGCTTTTCATAAGTCTGCTTTTTTTTCAGTCAAATTATGCTCCAAGTTTGCTGCCGTGTCCCTGTTCAACCCAAAGCACATCATTCTTTAAACTTCGAATATTCTCTTTAGTTTCATATCTAAAGGCATTCATATCCTGGCGAAATTCCGTAAATTCGCTATAAATCTTCGTCAATAGCTCATATATAAACAAATGCCACCTCCAAGGAAATCCTTGAAAGTGGCCTGTGTGGCGGAGAAGCCGGGATTCGAACCCGGGCTAGAGTTGCCCCTACTAACGGTTTAGCAAACCGTCCCCTTCAGCCTACTTGGGTACTTCTCCATATTTTACTGGCGGAGAGACTGGGATTCGAACCCAGGGTAGGCTCACACCTACGCCGGTTTTCAAGACCGGTGCCTTAAACCAACTCGACCATCTCTCCACGAGTCACATGAGATAATATAACATGTTTCCGCCAGTTTTGTCAATACAGTTAAGCAAATTATTATTGGATATTATTTACAGCAGCAAATTCCAGCCATTATGCTAACCCGAGTTTAATATTGACTTTATTTAATAATTTCCAGTCCACCCATATATTTTCTTAGAGCTTCAGGTATAACAACAGAACCGTCAGCCTGCTGATAATTTTCAAGTATGGATGCCGTCGTACGCCCTACAGCAACTCCTGATCCGTTAAGGGTGTGTAAAAACTCCGGCTTTTCTTTCGGCCCTCTTCTAAACCTTATGCCTGCTCTCCGTGCCTGAAAATCTTCAAAATTACTACATGATGAAATTTCCACATAGCGGTTGTAGCTTGGCATCCAAACCTCCAGGTCATAAGTCATGGCTGAAGAAAATCCCAAATCGCCAATACATAACTTTACTACCCTATAAGGAAGGCCTAATTCTTTCAGCACATCTTCGGCGTCCTGCGTGAGGGATTCCAGTTCTTGGTAAGACGATTCCGGCACTACAAATTTTACAAGCTCCACTTTATTAAACTGATGCTGCCTTATCAGCCCTCTGGTGTCTCTTCCTGCTGATCCGGCCTCAGCTCTGAAGCATGCCGAATATGCTGCGTGCTTAATTGGGAGATCCTCAATATTCAGTATCTGCTCCCTGTACATGTTTGTTACAGGTACCTCTGCTGTTGGTATCAGAAAGTACTCCGTATTTGCTACTTTAAATGCGTCCTCTTCAAACTTAGGCAGTTGTCCTGTACCAATCATACTGTTACGGTGAACAAGGAAAGGAGGTAAAATTTCTGTATAGCCGTGCTTTTCAATATGCATATCCAGCATAAAATTTACAAGTGCCCTTTCCATCTTAGCCCCAAGGCCCTTATAAAAAGTAAACCTAGCACCCGTAACCTTCGCAGCTGTAGCTGTATCCAGAATGTCCAAGCCTTCTCCAATGTCCCAATGTGCTTTTGGTTCAAAATCAAATTTCCTTATTTCGCCCCATCTTCGGACTTCAACATTATCTTGGTCACTGCTACCTTCAGGAACTCTTTCATTCGGGATATTGGGAATTGTAAGCAATATTTTTTCAATCTCGTAATCTATTGCTTTCAATTTCTGATCTAATTCCTTTACTTTATCTGAAAGCTCTTTCATTTCTGCCAATAATGATGAAGAATCCCTGCCTTCCCTTTTATACTGTGCAATGAGTTTTGAATCTGCATTTTGTTTACTTTTCATCTTTTCGACTTCAAAAATTAACTCTCTTCTTTTATTATCAAGAGAAACAAACTCATCAATATTCAAGGAACCTTTGCTTTTTGCTATAGCATTTTTAAGTATGGCTGGGTCTTTTCTTATTAATTTCAGATCTAACATATGACTGCTCCTTTATTATTAATAATATATACAATACTATATACCTAAATTATCATCAAGTTTCCTGAATTTTATAACGGGTTTGAATTATAAAACTTCTTCGGGAAAATCATCCGTATATGTATTATATGCTCTCTTTTTCGCAATGCTTATAGCTTTTATTTCTTCAGCGGAAAGTGCATACTTAGATTTTCCGTTGATTATAGGCTTTGCGTATGTCGCTGTGCTGTCTCTTGAATATAACCCGCTCAGTACTATACCATTATCATTACTATCTAATAATGCCAGAGAAAAGCTCAAATCACTTCCCACATTATCAAACGCATTATATCTTACTATTCCTACCTTTTGAACACAACTCAAAAGGTTTCTTTCAACCTTGTTAATATGGTTTTCAATTTCCCTGCTCTTAGCAGCAACATTATTAACCTTGATTATACACTTTTCTAATACACCTTCAAGGCTAAGATTATCCTCGCCGTTCATAAAAAAATCGTACTTATCCTTTAATCTTTTAATTCTTAAATGGGTTGATATATTAAGTATAATCAGGATTAATATTAATAAAATATTAGTCCCTCCTATTATTAGCCAAACAAGAGAAATATTAAACAAGTCTTCCATACTAATTGTCCTCCCCCATAATGTTTCACGTGAAACAAATAACATTGCATCCATTACTTTAAAGCTATTGAATCAACCAATTCTATAATCCTGTCTAATTCTTCCTCTGAGTAGTATTCAATCATTATTTTTCCTTTTTTATTATTATCTATTAATTTTACCTTCGTACCAAATATTCCCTTAAACTTTTCCTCTATTTCAAGTAATTGCTCGTTTACCACCTTTGCTTTTTTTTCCGGCTTTTTATTTATATACCTTTTAACAAGTTTCTCTGTATCACGTACATTTAATTCTTTATTTATTATCTCATCTGCTAATTTATTCTGTAATTCTTTGTCTTCAATTACAATCAGTGTCCTGGCATGCCCACTTGTAATTTTTTCTTCTATTATATATTGTTTTATTTTATTGCTTAGGCTGAGCAGCCTTATGGAATTTGCTATTGCAGACCTGCTTTTGCCAACAGTTCTGGAAATCTCCTCCTGGGTCATTTTGAATTCCTTAATAAGCTTTTCATATGCTTCTGCTTCTTCTACCGGGTTTAAGTCCTGTCTTTGAAGATTTTCTATTAGGGCTATCTCAGTTAATTCCCTATCGTTTAAATCCTTAATTATGACCGGTACAGTATCTAATCCAGCCAGTCTGGCAGCACGCCATCTTCTTTCCCCTGCAACTATCCTGTATATATTGTTTTCCTTCTTTACAATAATAGGCTGGACAATACCATGCAGTTTTATCGACTCAGCAAGCTGCTTAAGTTTTTCAATATCAAACATCTTCCTTGGCTGTCCGGTGTTGGGCTCAATTTCATTCAGCTTCAGTTCAATAACTCCATTCTGCTCATCACTATTTAAATCCATTGATATAAGGGCTCCCAGTCCCTTCCCAAGCCCTTTTTTCATATCACTTTTCCAACCTCCTCTGAATATTCTATTACTTCCTCAGCAAGCTCCAGATAGCATTCAGACCCCTTTGATTTTGGATCATACAGTATAATTGGCAGTCCATAGCTTGGTGCTTCACTCAACCTTACATTTCTGGGTATCACAGTTCTATAAACCTTATTCCTGAAATATTTTTTAACATCCTCAACCACCTGTATTGATAGATTAGTGCGTGCATCAAACATGGTAAGCACTACACCCTCAACATCAAGTGTCTTATTTAAATGCCTTTGTACCAGTTTTACTGTATTCATTAATTGGCTTAATCCCTCAAGCGCATAGTATTCGCACTGGATAGGTACAAGTATAGTATCTGCAGCAGTTAATGCATTTACAGTTAATAGTCCTAAAGATGGCGGACAATCTATCAGAATAAAATCGTATTCATCTTTAATTTCTTCCAGTACAGTTTTCATTCTCGTTTCCCTTGATATTACAGATACAAGTTCAACCTCAGCTCCTGCAAGATTTACATTCGATGGACATAGTTTTAGATTTTCCAGCATTGTGTCAACTATTACATTTTTAATATCCTCGCTATTAATTAAGATATCATATGTAGATTTTTTAATGTTATCTTTCTCAACTCCAAGCCCGCTTGTAGTGTTTCCCTGTGGGTCAGTATCAATCAGCAAAACTTTTTTTCCCTTATAAGCCAGACAGGAACTTAAATTTACGGCAGTAGTAGTCTTACCTACCCCGCCCTTCTGGTTTGCAATTGCAATAGTTTTAGCCAAAAATCTCACTCCTTAGAAATCTGTATATATCATCGCCGGGATAATCTTAATAATCGCAAACATGTCCACAACAGACTAAAATGATTATACCATAAAGTTTCCTGTATTAACAATTTTTTTGTGAGACAACACATTTTGATTGCGCACAGTTATTCAGGTGCACAGATCAAGAAAATATGCCTTACATACGGTTTAGTGCTTTTTGAGTGACTTGACGCCCCTTTTTCTTCTATTTATTAAAATTGTTTCACGTGAAACAATGTATATTTAATCCATTACTGAATATATATAAATTAAGCATTAACCGAATTCTTCATTATCTGTTAATGCTTAATCATTTTACTATTTAGGAGATTTTTATGTGGAAATCTATCCTTACAGCATTTTTTCTAGTATTCCTGGCAGAACTTGGCGATAAAACACAATTGTCAACCATGCTCCTTGCATCAAAATCTTCTTCAATCTGGTATATTTTTATTGGTTCATCACTGGCCCTTGTTCTGTCATCATTACTTGGTGTCCTTGCCGGTTCAATAATAAACAGGTATGTTTCTCAAAATTGTATGCAAATTTTCTCCGGCCTAGCCTTTCTTATTATTGGTGTACTTCTTCTATTAGGCAAAATATAGATTTCTATATGTCTAAATTTGTTACATACTTTGCATGTTCTTGTATAAACTCTTTTCTTGGTTCAACCTTGTCTCCCATTAGTGTTGTGAATATTTCATCCGCAGCTACCGCATCCTCTAATTCAACCTTTAAAATGGTCCTCCTTTCAGGGTCCATAGTTGTTTCCCATAATTGTTCGGGATTCATCTCACCGAGTCCTTTAAACCTTTGTAAACTATATTCGTTCTTCTTCCATTTGTTTTCATTAATAATCTTTTCTACTTCATTGTCATTATAGGCATAAAACTCCTGTTTTCCTTTCGAAAGCTTGTAAAGGGGCGGCTGTGCAATGTATATATTCCCATTCTCTACAAGGGGTTTCATGTATCTATAGAAAAAGGTCAATAATAGTGTCCTTATGTGTGCGCCATCAACATCCGCATCTGCCATAATTATAACCTTATTGTACCTAAGCTTTGTTATGTCAAAGTCTTCGCCTATTCCTGCACCCAATGCGGTAATTACCGGCATAAGTTTTTCATTGTCATATACCTTGTCTATCCTTGCCTTTTCCACATTAAGCATTTTACCCCATAAAGGAAGTATTGCCTGAAATTTTCTGTCTCTTCCCTGCTTTGCTGAACCACCTGCAGAGTCACCCTCCACTATATAGATTTCGCAAAGTGATGGATCCTTTTCTGTACAGTCAGCAAGTTTTCCTGGCAATGAGGTACTTTCAAGAGCAGTCTTCCTTCTTGTCAGTTCCCTTGCTTTTCTTGCCGCTTCCCTTGCTCTAGAAGCATTAAGGGATTTTTCAAGTATTATCTTAGCAACTGAAGGGTTTTCTTCAAGGAAATAGGTAAGCTTTTCTGTAAGTACATTCTCTACCAAACCCCTTATATCACTATTGCCAAGCTTTGTCTTTGTCTGTCCCTCAAACTGAGGTTCTAAAAGCTTTACACTAATTATAGCAGTGAGCCCTTCTCTGACATCCTCTCCCATCAGGTTTTTTTCGTTTTCCTTTAAAAAATTATATTTTCTTGCATAATCATTAATTACCTTTGTTATTGCTGTTTTAAAACCAGTCATGTGAGTGCCGCCTTCGGTTGTAGCAATATTATTTGCATAGGAATATATGTTTTCAATATAAGAGTCATTATACTGCATTGCAATTTCCACTGTTGAAGTATCTCTTTCACCCTCAATATATATAGGTGGAGAGTGAAGGACCTGCTTGTTCCTGTTTATATATTCAGCAAATGAAACAACCCCTCCTTCATAGTGCAGCTTCTTAACTATTGTTTCTTCTCCTCTTTCATCAATCAATATAATTCTAATTCCTCTATTTAGAAATGCCATTTCCCTGTATCTTTTCAGCATCATATCAAAGTCAAATTCAACATCCTCAAAAATCTCCGGATCAGGTCTAAAAGTAGTCTTTGTACCTGTCTTATCTGTTTTTCCTATAACTTCAAGCTTTGAAACTGTTTTACCTCTTTCATATCTCTGCCTATAAATATTCCCGTCACGTGAAACTTCAACCTCCAAGTATTCAGACAGGGCATTTACAACAGAAGCTCCAACTCCATGCAGCCCACCAGAAACACTATATGCACCGCCTCCAAATTTTCCGCCTGCATGAAGTATTGTGTGTACCACTTCTACAGTCGGTATGCCAAGCTTTGGATGCTTACCTACAGGAATACCGCTTCCATCGTCAACAACCACAACTGAATTATCTGGCCTTACCCTTATTTCTATTTCCGAACACCTTCCGGCCAGCGCTTCATCCACACTATTTGCAACTATTTCATACACAAGATGATGGAGCCCTCTGCTTGAAGTACTGCCAATATACATACCCGGTCTTTTGCGTACTGCTTCAAGCCCTTCCAGTACCTGTATCTGGTTTTCATCATAAACATTATCATTTATACTGTTCTGTGTGATATTCTCCATCTTTGCCTCCCGTATCTGCTAGACATTCTTATTTGTTTTATATTTTTTCTTATTATTATCAGCCATTCTTTCAAACTGTCTTACCCTTTTCTGAAGTGTAACTGATGAAATAGGTGACAGATAAATTATACTCTTTTTATCTGTTTCAGTTATCACAAAACTTTTAGGCAGTTCATTATTAACACTTTTAACAAATCCTTCTTCTTCAGCAGTTTTCAAAAACTCCTTTGTGAACTTGGATACTGTAGTATTATCTATGTCAAAAATTGCAATTATACTTTTTGTAGGAATTACCATATTACCGCCTATATGCAAAAACACTGTTTTACCTCCCTGCCTTTTTGGCTGTCTTCACTATTATATTTTACAGTATTAATTTTATCCTTGCAAATATATCAACAGTTTCATTTCTTTAATCCCTTATATTAATTTTTCGATTATTTCCCCATTATTTACATAATAGTAGCTATAATTACTTTTTAGTTTGCTTTCGAAAAAATTCTTATCTGTACATGTAATAAATGCCTGAATTTTCTGTAGATTATTAAACAAGTATTCCTGCCTTTTAGCATCCAGTTCAGATAATACATCATCAAGCAAAAGCACCGGGTACTCATCGGTTTCTTCCTTCATTATATCAATTTCCGAAAGCTTTACCGAAAGTATGGCAGTCCTCTGCTGCCCCTGGGATCCATACAGCTTTATATTCTTCCCGTCTAAAAAAATTTCATAATCGTCCCTTTGAGGTCCGCACAATGTCATGCCTTTTTGAATTTCCCTGTTTTGCAAAAGTTCTATAGTATATATAAAAGCTTTTTCAATTTCTTCCCTGCTTTTTATTCCATTTATCTTTATTGTACTGTTGTACTTAATATTTAATTCTTCAAGCCCGTTTGTCAGAATTAAGTGATTCTTGTGAGCATAACTGCTTAACCTTTCAATAAAATCATATCTCCTCTTTATTATTCTTGACCCAACCTTAGCAAGGTTTTCGTTCCATATATCCAATGTATCTATTAAGTTCCTCTTTTCCTGCAATTCTTTCAGCAGGTTATTTCTTTGAAATAGTACCCTGTAGTACTGTTGAAGGTCATAAAAATATGCCGGTTTTAACTGGCTGATGGTAATATCAAGGAATCTTCTTCTTTCAGACGGCCCCTCCTTTATTATCATCAAATCCTCAGGCGAGAACATTACGGCATTAAGTCGCCCCATCAGATCTCCAATCTTCTTAGCAGGTATTTCATTAATCCTTATTCTTTTCTTTCTATTCTTCTCATATATAATCTCTATAACCGAGGAATCAGCATCCTTTTTTACATCAATTTTTACTAAATAATTATCTTCATTGAATTTAATCATTTCAATATCTTTGGATGTTCGGTGGGATCTTCCGGAAGCACAAAGGTATATAGCTTCTAAAATATTTGTCTTTCCTTGTCCGTTGAACCCATAAATAATATTCATATTCCTGGAAAATTCAACATCAAGAATACTGTAGTTTCTGAAATTTTTTAATTCTATACCCTGTATATACACTTTTTTAACCCCTATTCTTCAGAAGCTTACTGCACAATATCTATCAAAAACTCTCTTCCATGTACCTCAACAATATCTCCTTTTCTAAGCTTTTTACCCCTCTTCTTTTCTTCTGAGCCGTTAACATTAACTTCCCCATTTGCGATTAAAAGTTTTGCTTCTGATCCCATATTACATATTCCGGTATATTTCAAAAACTGATCCAGTTTTATATATTCTGTTTTAATGGTAATTTTCTCCATTTACTCATCCCTTTCCCCTTAATAAATATAAAGACGGAATTAACCGCCCTTATCTATTGTTTCCATCATTTTCAACATTATTTATTGTTTAAACTGCCTATCTTCTTACAGGCAGTACCATATAACTGAAATAATCATCTTCGACAGGTTTTACAGTGCATGGACCAACATTGTTTGTAAAAAATATTTCTACAAATTCATCTTCAATCACCCTTAAACAATCAATAAAGTATCTTGGATTAAACGCAATATCCAGATCCTTTCCATCCATTTCCACCCTTATCTCTTCTTTTGCAGCGCCAACATCAGTATTTGATGTAATTATTATGTTGTCATCGCATATATTAAACCTTACAGGATATCTTCTTTCCTCATTAGTTATTATTAATGATGCTCTTTCAATGCTGGAAAGAATATCCTTAACCCTTACTTTTACCTTTGTTTCGTATTCTTTCGGAATAATATTTCCATAATTCAGGTATTCACCTTCAAGAAGCCTTGAGACAATCTTGCAGTTTCCCAAATCAAACAGTATTTGATTAGCTGCATTATATATTGCAACTTCCTCATCAGAAGGCTGGAGAATTTTTGATATTTCATTAAGTGTCTTACCAGGCACAACAACTTTTATGTCAGAGGTCTCATTACTTACATTATTTTTCCTCAAAGCCATTCTATAACCGTCAATGGATACAAAAGTTAGCTGGCCGCTGCTGCACTCTATTAGTGAGCCTGTAAGGATAGGTCTGTTCTCATCTACGCTTACTGCGAAAATTGTCTGCTTGATCATTTCTTTAATCAGCTTTTGACTTATCTTTAAAGCATTTTCCTTTTCAATTACTGGAAGAGACGGGAATCCGTCCGCCTTTAGCCCTTTTATTTCAAAATGGGAATTTTCACAGTCTATTAAAACCATTTCATTCTCTTTAAGTTCCATCAATACTTCGGAATCTGGCAGTCTTCTTACTATTTCGCCGAATATTTTAGAATTTAAAACTATTGAACCCTGATTTATAATATCTGCTTCTATGAAGCATTCTATTCCTATTTCAAGGTCATTCCCTGTTAGTTTAAACTTTTCGCCTGCTTCCAGCAGAATTCCCTCAAGTATGGGAAGGGTTGATTTTGGCGATACTGCTTTTTGTGCTATGTTTATTCCATTTATTAGGTTTTCTTTAGAACATATAACCTTCATATGCTGGAAATCTCCTTTCTTATTTAATAAGTATTAACAAATTAGTAATAATAATAGTAAGTGTTGTTAATAATGTTTAAAAGTACTTCTTGTCCAACAAAATTCTAGGTTAGAACTTGTTGTCAAAGCTGTTGATAATTTATATTTGTATTAACATATCTAGCATAAATCAAACTTCAAATAAGTTATCCACAGAATTTTTTCATTTCTTTAACACTTTCTGTGAATAAATAATAACTAATTGCCGGAAATATTCCTTCTTAGCTCCTCTACAGCTCTTCGGGTTTCTGAATTGAGCTTTATGCCCTCATTTATTTTATCACAGGCATGTAAAACCGTTGTGTGATCCCTTCCGCCGAAAGCATCTCCTATCTTCGGAAGGGACATGTCTGTCAGTTCCCTGCACAGGTACATTGCAATTTGCCTTGGATATGCGATTTCTCTATTTCTCTTTTTTGATTTAAACTCTTCAGGCTTTAAATCAAAGTACCTTGAAACTGCATCTATAATCGACTGGGTATTTATTATCCTTGCCTTGTTTGCAGATAGGATATCTTTTAAAGCCTCAGTAGCAAGTTCAACTGTAATATCGTTCTCTGTCAGAGAGGAATAAGCTATTACTCTGTTTAATGCACCTTCAAGCTCCCTTATATTTGATGCAATTTTGTCTGCAATGAATACTATCACTTCATCATCTACAAAAATCTTTTCTATTTGAGCTTTTTTCCTTAATATTGCTATTCTGGTTTCAAGGTCAGGCGGCTGAATATCAGCTATCAATCCCCACTCAAACCTTGAGCGAAGTCTGTCCTCCAATGTGGTTATTTCCTTTGGGGGTTTGTCGCTGGATATGATAATTTGTTTATTTGCTTCGTATAAAGCGTTAAAAGTATGGAAAAACTCCTCCTGTGTCCGTTCCTTACCGCCAATGAACTGAATGTCGTCAATTAAAAGAATATCAATATTCCTGTACTTGTTCCGGAACTGCTCATTTCTATCGTCCTTAATAGCATTAATAAGCTCATTTGTGAATTTTTCAGAAGAAACATATAATACCCTGAGATTTGAATTATCCAAAATATAATGACCTATTGCGTGCATTAGGTGGGTTTTTCCAAGCCCCACTCCTCCATACAAAAACAAAGGATTATAAGCCTTTGCAGGTGATTCTGCTACTGCAACCGATGCAGCATGCGCAAGCCTGTTGCTATTGCCAATTACAAATGTATCAAATGTGTATTTTGGATTAAGTATGGATATAAAATCATCGTCAACCTGCTGGTTTTCCTGTTTATTTTTAGGATATTTGTTTATGCTTTCCTGCGAAGGTACTAAAAAATTAACATCATATTCTTTTGATGTAGCCTGTTTCAAAGCATTCTTAATTAGTGTTGAGTACCTTGATTCCAGTATTCCCTTGTTAAACTCCGCTGGTACACCAAGGTCAATGGAACCGGAATTCAAAGATACAGGTTCAATAGTTTTAATCCATGTATTGAAACTGATTTCAGTTAATTCATTTTTTAGTAAATTGAGTGTATTATTCCATATACTGTTAAGCTGTGAACCCATGACATACCTCCACAAAAATAATTTTGTCACTTATATAGAATTGTTGACATATAATTGAATAAATTAAACTTTTATAATATTAAATGATATAAATATTCCCCTGTTTACATTAGTATTATTTAAAGTTAACAGCTTGTACCAATACTGTTGAAAAGTATAAAAAAATTACAGCTTATCAACAAGCATTAATAATATATCAGACTTTAAATCAATATTCAATATAAAAATAGCAAAGATATCCACAATTAATAGATAAAAAACACCACTTATCCACAGAATGTTAACATTATCAAAGAAATCGGAATTACAATTTTCCTTGACACGTTTCAGAGTTATAATATATAATTTGTTTGTGTCTCTAATGAATTATTTATTCTTAAAAAGATGACTAAATTTTTTAAAATGGGAAAAATTATTAAATGACAATATACTGGCTCATGTAGAGTTGTTAAGTGGAAGATTGGGGGTGCAACAGTGTTAAGGACATATCAGCCTAAGAAGAGGCAAAGAAAAAAAGAGCACGGTTTTAGAAAAAGAATGAGTACTGCAAACGGAAGAAAAGTTTTACAAAGACGCAGGCGTAAAGGAAGAAAAGTGCTTTCAGCGTAAGACCGCATGAGTGTGGTCTTTTTCTTTAATAAAGCGTTGAAAAGAGGGTAGTATGAAAAAAACTGTTCCTTTAAAAAAAAATTATGAGTTTTTAAGAGTATATAAAAATGGACAGTTCTTTGTTGGAAGGTTTATTGTTTTGTATGTACTTAAAAATAAAATGGAAAAAAACAGATTGGGTATAACCACAAGCAGGAAGGTTGGAAAAAGCGTTATAAGGAACAGGCTGAGAAGATTAATTAGGGAAAATTATAGGGCATATGAAGAGTTTATATACGAAGGATACGATATTGTTTTTGTTGCAAGAAGTACAGAAACTATGCCCACATTTATGGATATCAATAAGGAAATGAAATATTTACTAAAAAAACTAAATATATTTGATCAGGAGCGTTGGAGTTGTTTGCAAAACTCTTAGTATTCTTCATAACAATATACCAAAAATATTTATCTCCTTTAAAGAAGCCTTGCTGCAGGTTTTATCCTACATGTTCGCATTATGCCGTAGATGCTATAAAAAAGTATGGCGCAATAAAGGGGAGCGGCATGGCAATTAGAAGAATACTTAAATGCCACCCTTTTCATCCGGGAGGATATGATCCTGTCAAATAAGAAAAGGAGTAAATAAGATGTTGGATTTTATAGCTTACCCATTGGGGCAGATATTGTACTTTATATACAACAATTTATCATTTTTCAATTATGGACTTGCGATAATTCTATTTACGCTGTTTACCAGGCTGGTTCTTTTGCCCCTGACTATAAAGCAGTATAAGTCCACTGCTAAAATGCAATTGATACAGCCTCAGATACAGGAAATACAGAAGAGGTATAAAAACGACAAGGAAAAGCTTAACCAGGAATTGATGAAGGTTTATCAGGAAAACAACATAAACCCTGCAGGTGGATGCCTTCCTTTGCTAATACAAATGCCCATACTTATTTCCCTGTATTGGGTAATTACGCAGCCGCTTAAGTTTATGCTTAACAAAACACCAGATCAGATAGATGCGCTTATTGCCAAAATTCCGGAAGCTTTTGCAGCAGGTTACTCAAAACAGATAGGTGTCCTTGACTTTTTCGGGCAGTTCCCTGAAAAACTTGCAGGGCTGGAAAACCTTTTGTTAAGGGATGAATTGATAAACCTTAGTTTTCTTGGATTAAACCTTGGTAAAATACCAACTTACAAACCCGATATTCTTTTTGGGCCTGAGATGGGGACTTATCTTCCTCTGCTTATCTTTCCTATCGTAGGAGTAATTACGACATTTATTTCTGCAAAAATTTCAATGCTTAAAAGTAATAAGAATGATAAAAAAACAAAGGATTCGGGTATGGCAGGCTCAATGTCCAACTCCATGCTTTATATGGGCCCTGTACTGACGTTGATTTTTTCGTTTCAACTACCTGCAGGGGTTATATTGTATTGGATAGCAGGTTATGTGTTTCAGATTTTCCAACAGCTGTATATAAACAAGCACGTCATTGAAAAGAAGGAGGTTGCATCATAATAAATGGGTAATATGGTGGAAAAAACCGGTAAGAACGTACGGGAAGCGATAGATAGTGCATTGGCAGAACTAAATGCTGATGAAAGCAGTGTAGAAATAGAAGTATTGGATGAAGGAAGCAAAGGACTGCTTGGTTTGCTTGGCAATAAAGTGGCAAGGGTGAGGGTTACTCTGAAAGAAGCCGGTAAAGAATTGGCACAGGGTTTCCTTAAAGATGTTTTTGAAAAGATGGGAATAGACGCTGATTTGGATTTAAAAGAAGATGATGATTCACTGTTGATAAATATTAGCGGCAAGGATAGCGGCATAATAATCGGCCGCAGAGGTGAAACCCTTGATGCGCTGCAGTACCTGACAAGCCTGGTAGTAAACAGGGAAAATGAAAACTACAAAAGGGTTACCATAGATATAGAAAACTACAGGCAAAAGAGAGAGGAAACCCTTGTAAAACTAGCAAACAGACTGGCGAACAAGGTGCTTAAATACAGGAAAAGCATAACGCTTGAGCCTATGAACCCATATGAGAGGAAGATAATCCATTCAACACTGCAGGACCATAGAGACATTGAAACATATAGTGTTGGAGATGAACCTAACAGGAAAGTTGTTATAAAGCTTAAGTAAGTATAAGAAATTAAATATAACTATATAGGAAGAAAAGGGTGGTTCAGGGGTGTATTCCTGAACCATTTTTAAAGGGAAAGTGAGTATGCATTAGTATGTATGATAATGATACCATAGCTGCCATATCAACTCCGTATGGAACAGGCGGGATAGGAATAATAAGAATAAGCGGAGAGAATGCATTCGAAATAGTAAAAAAAATATTTAGCGGGAAAACGCCTTTTGAAAAAATCAGGTCCCATTCAATAAGGTACGGGAAAATAATAGAGCCGGAAAGCGGAGAAACAATAGACGAAGTCTTGATATCAAAAATGCAAAAACCCAATACCTTTACAAGGGAAGATGTGGTAGAAATAAACTGTCATGGGGGCACACTGGTTTTAAAACGCATACTTGAACTGGTTGTGAAGCAGGGCGCAAGATTGGCTGAGCCTGGCGAATTTACAAAAAGGGCGTTCCTAAATGGAAGAATTGACCTCTCACAGGCTGAGGCGGTTATTGATCTGATAAACTCAAAAACAGGGGAAAGTTCCAGGGCAGCAGTAGATCAGCTGGAAGGAAAGCTTTCAAAAAGGATAAAGGAAGCCAGGCAAAAGTTGATTGAGTTAATTGCTCACATTGAAGTAACTGTGGATTACCCTGAACATGATATTGAAGAAATAACAGGAGAAAATGTGTATAAGGAGCTTGTGGGTATAAAAAGAATGCTCGGCAGAATAGTGGAAGGGTTCGACAAAGGGAGGATAATTAGGGAAGGGATAAACGCAGTAATTATAGGCAGACCCAATGTTGGCAAATCATCCCTCCTGAATGAGCTTTCCGGCAAAACCAGAGCCATTGTAACAGATATACCAGGCACAACCAGGGATATTATTGAGGAGTATATAAACATAAACGGCATACCTGTCAGGATTACTGATACGGCGGGAATCAGGGAAACAGAGGACATTGTTGAAAAAATCGGGGTTGAATCTGCAAGGAAGGCGATAGAGAAAGCAGACCTAATAATAATGATGATGGATGCCAAGGACGGAATAAGAAATGAAGATATCAGCCTTCTTAACATGATAAAGCACAAAAAGCATATTATTGTCTTTAATAAAATGGATCTCATAGATGACGGTGCTGGAGCGGATCCTATTGAAGGCCTTCCGGATGAGGAAAAGGAAAACGTTGTTAAAACTTCTTTGAAGGAAGATTTCGGAATAGACCACCTGCAGGAGGAAATAACAAGGCTCTTCATGAAAGGCGGGATAAACCCCAACAGCGAATACCTTGTAACCAATATAAGGCACAAGGATGCCATAGATAAAGCATTGGACAGTATAAATGAAGCGCTTAAAGCATTTGAAAGCAAAATGCCTCTGGATTTAGTGACCATAGATATCAAGAATGCTGCAGAATTTTTAGGGCAGATTACAGGTGAATCGGTGAGCGAAGATGTTATGCACGAGATTTTCAGCAGGTTCTGCCTGGGCAAGTAAAAAGTGGTATGTCCCATACCTTAGAATCAGGGAGGAAATATGGAATACTTTGCAGGAGAATATGATATAGTTGTGGTTGGTGCGGGCCATGCAGGCTGTGAAGCAGCACTGGCTGCATCAAGACTTGGACTGAAAACAATAATCTTTTCCATAAATCTGGACAGTATAGCAAACATGCCATGCAATCCAAATATAGGAGGAACTGCCAAAGGGCATCTTGTAAGGGAGATAGATGCCCTTGGGGGCGAAATGGCCAAAAATACTGATAAAACTTTTATACAATCTAAAATACTAAATTCTGCTAAGGGTCCGGCTGTTTTTTCGCTGCGTGCACAGGTAGACAGAAGAAGGTATCAGATGGAAATGAAAAATACCCTGGAGAACCAGGAAAATCTTGAAATCAAACAGGCGGAAGTAATAGAAATTATTAGTGAAGACAAAAAAAAGGTAACCGGTATAAAAACGCACACGGGTGCAATATACAAATGTAAAGCAGTAATTCTTACCACTGGCACCTTCCTTAAAGCAAGAATAATAATAGGGGATGTAAGCTATAGTGGCGGACCGGACGGCCTTTTCCCGGCCAACAAGCTTTCAGACAGTTTAAAAGAACTGGGAATAGAGCTTCTCAGATTTAAAACAGGGACACCTGCAAGAATTAACAGGAGAAGCATTGATTTTTCAAAAATGGAGGAACAGCCCGGAGATGAAAGGATAGTACCTTTTTCATTTGAGACTGAAGAAATGCAGAAAGAACAGGTTTCATGCTGGCTAACCTATACCAATGAAAAGACCCATAAAATCATAAATGATAACCTTCACAGATCCCCACTATTTGGAGGAATGATTGAAGGGATAGGAGCAAGGTACTGCCCTTCAATAGAGGACAAGGTGGTAAGGTTTAAAGACAAGCAAAGCCATCAGGTGTTTGTAGAACCTATGGGCCTGGGGACACAGGAAATGTATTTGCAGGGGATGTCAAGCAGCCTCCCTGAAGATGTACAGACAGAGATGATAAAAACGCTGCCGGGACTGGAGAATGTGTCTATAATGCGAAGCGGATATGCTATTGAATACGACTGTATTAACCCTAACCAGCTAAACCTGGCACTAGAATTTAAGCAAATAGAAGGATTGTACGGGGCAGGACAGATAAATGGCAGTTCAGGTTATGAGGAAGCTGCAGCGCAGGGATTAATAGCCGGAATAAACGCAGCAATGAAAATCAAGGGGAAAAAGCCCTTGATTCTGGATAGGTCACAGGCTTATATCGGAGTATTGATAGATGATCTGGTTACAAAAGGAACCAATGAACCTTACAGGATGATGACATCAAGGGCTGAGTACAGGCTGCTGTTAAGACAGGACAATGCGGACTTGAGGCTTACGCCCATAGGCTATGAAATAGGACTGATAAGTGAAGAAAGGTATAAAAGATTCATCGACAAGAAAAACAAAATTGAAGAAGAGATAAAGAGACTTGAAAAAACAACTATAGCACCTACAGAAAAAGTTAATGCTTTTCTTCAAAGCAGAGGCAGCTCTCCTATAACAACAGGCATAAAGCTTGCTGAGCTATTGCGAAGGCCAGAAATTACCTATGAAAACCTGAAGGAAGTGGATGAGAGCCGCCCGGTACTACCCTATGCGGTACAGGAACAGGTTTCTGTTTCAATTAAATATGAAGGCTATATAAAAAGACAGATGCTGCAGGTGGAACAGTTTAAAAAGCTCGAAAAAAGAAAGCTTCCGGAAGGCCTTGACTATAACGAAATAAAAGGGATGAGACTGGAAGCAAGGCAAAAACTCAACAAAATTAAGCCGGATTCCATAGGACAGGCATCCAGAATATCCGGTGTGTCACCTTCTGATATAAATGTGTTGGTTATATATTTGGAACAAATGCGCAGAAGATGAAAAGTACAAAAAGCGGGCACATTCCTTAACACAAGTTGAAATACAAGGCTGTGTCCCCATACCTTAAAAGGAGAACTATATGATCAGCAACACAGAACTAATTAACCTGTTAAAGCAGGGAGCGCAAGGACTCAATATAAACATTAGCGACATACAGGCCGGCAAATTCATGCAGTATATGAGTCTTTTGAAGGAATGGAACACAAAGGTAAACCTTACAGCTATAGAAGATGAAGAAGGAATAATAATCAAGCATTTTATAGACTCACTGACTATCCTTCCCTGCATTGAAGAAAATGCAAGTGTAATAGATATAGGAAGCGGGGCAGGCTTCCCGGGGATCCCCTTGAAAATTATGAATCCCAGTATCGAACTTACTTTGCTGGATTCATTGGAAAAGAGAATAAAATTTTTAAATGAAGTTATCAGCAGGGTAAAACTGGACAGAGTGAATGCTGTGCACGGAAGAGCGGAAGATTTCGGTAAAGACGGCTCGTATAGGGAAAAGTTCAGTTACTCAATAGCCAGGGCTGTAGCAAACCTTCCTGTACTTCTTGAATACTGCATTCCCTTTGTAAAGATAGGCGGCTGCTTTATTGCAATGAAGGGAAGAAATACAGCCCAGGAGATTGAAGAGTCAAAGAAAGCCCTTGACGTATTTGGAGGGGAGATAACTGAAATAAAAGAATTTATTCTCCCATACACTGATAGTAAAAGAACCATAATAATAATAAAAAAGTTACGACAAACCCCGACAAGTTATCCCAGAAAGTCAGGAAAACCATCAAAAAATCCGTTGAAATAATCTATATAATGCAGTAAAATAGGGCATTTGGGCGAACGATTATATCCAAAAAAAAAAGGATTTAAAAAACCGGTGGCGAAGTAATATTATTCTAAGAAGAAAAATGTTTATGTCAATTATGAATATATTACTAAGGATGGTGATATTAATGCTGGAGAGCAAAATACACGCAGCAAAACCGGAGAAAAAGAGCAAAAAAGACTTACCTAAGGATATATCATATATAAAAATTGATAATATAAGGCCAAATCCCTACCAACCAAGAAAACAATTCAAAAAAGGCTCACTGGAAGAACTCTGTGATTCAATAAAAGAATATGGTGTACTTCAGCCTATTAGTGTAAGAAAGATTACAAACAACAGCTATGAGCTGGTTGCTGGTGAAAGAAGGCTAAGAGCTTCAATAATGGCGGGTCTTTCTGAAATACCGGCGATAATTATAAATGTTGACGATAACGATTCAGCAGTGATGGCACTAATAGAAAATCTGCAAAGGGAAGACCTGAGCTATATGGAAGAAGCCGAAGGGTACAATAACCTGATAAGGGATCATGGTTTCACCCAGGAGGAACTGGCACAGAAAATCGGAAAAAGCCAGTCAACCATAGCAAACAAAATAAGGCTTTTGAAGCTTCCGCCAATGGTTAAAAAAATACTGGCCGACAATAATCTGACCGAAAGGCATGCAAGGGCACTATTAAAGCTTCACGATGAACAGCTCCAGTTGAAGGTGTTGAAAAGGGTATGTGAAAGCGGTCTTAATGTAAAAAAGACCGAAGCACTGGTAGAACGGGCTATAGAAAGGTATACCAGAAGGATTAATGATCCGGTTAAAGAAAAGAAGATTTCAAGAGCCATAAAAGATATTAGAATATTTGTAAATACAATAAGGCAGGCCGTTGATTTGATGAAAAAGTCCGGAGTAAACGCAAAAGCGGTTCAGATTGACAGAGGGGAATATGTTGAGTTTATTGTAAGGGTGTCCAAGAACTAACAGGTTTGTCAGGAGGAACAAACAGTACGTACATAAAAAAACCCCGAAGCAGAAACGGAACGTGGGGGACGTTCCGTTTCTGCTTTTTCCTTTTAATTAAGTATGGGCTGATTATTTAAGTCAATACTATTATTAAAAGCGTATACAAAATGAAAAAAGTGGACAGGATGCAAAAAGTTCTATAAAATATATAATCATATGTAAATTTTATTGTACTGAAACGGAGTGTATTAAATAAATGGCAGACACAGAAGCAAAACAGGCACGAATTATTCCGGTCGATATAGAAGCGGAAATGAAAAAATCCTTTATAGATTATGCAATGAGCGTAATTGCAGACAGGGCTCTCCCCGATGTAAGGGACGGCCTTAAACCTGTGCATAGAAGAATACTGTATGCCATGTATATTAACGGCTTTACTCCGGACAAAGCATACAGAAAATGTGCCACCACTGTTGGTGAGGTTCTTGGTAAATTCCATCCCCATGGGGATGCTGCAGTATATGACAGTCTTGTGCGTATGGCTCAGGATTTTTCCCTTCGCCATACTTTAATTGACGGGCATGGCAATTTTGGTTCCCGCGACGGGGATTCCGCAGCAGCTTACAGGTATACTGAGGCCAGGCTGGCAAAAATATCCATGGAGATGCTGTCTGATATAAACAAGGATACTGTTGATTTTAAACCTAATTTTGACGAGCGTGAAATGGAACCCGTAGTGCTTCCATCCCGTTTTCCAAATCTTCTGGTAAACGGCTCATCCGGTATAGCAGTTGGAATGGCAACAAATATTCCTCCCCACAACCTGGTTGAAACTATAGACGGTATTATTCATTCCATAGACAACCCGGACTGTACGATAGAAGAGTTAAACCAGATAATAAAAGGCCCCGACTTCCCTACCGCAGGCACTATAGTTGGGAAAAGGGGTATAAAGGATGCTTATACTACCGGAAGAGGAAGAATAGTGGTAAGGGCAAAGGCTGAAATTGAGCAGGTAAGCAGCAACAGACAGCGCATAGTTGTTAAGGACTTGCCTTATCAGGTAAACAAGGCCAGATTGATTGAAAAAATTGCTGATCTTGTCAAAGAAAAAAGAGTGGAAGGCATCTCAGATATAAGGGATGAATCGGACAGAAATGAAGCCGTTAGAATTGTTATCGAATTAAAAAGAGATGCTAACGGAAACATTGTTCTCAATCAGCTGTATAAACACACACAGCTCCAGGATACTTTCAATGTAAATATGCTTGCCCTTGTCCAGACCGCAGATGGAAAATTTGAACCAAAGGTGCTAAATCTGAAGCAGACTCTGGACTATTATATTGCACATCAAAAAGATGTAATAAGAAGAAGGACGCAATTTGAACTGGACAAGGCTGAAGCCAGAGCACATATTTTGGAGGGCTTGAAGATTGCGCTGGACAACCTTGATGAGGTTATCAGAATAATCAGGAGTTCAAAAACAGAGCCCATTGCTAAAGAAGGACTTATAGAAAGGTTTGGCCTAAGCGAAAAACAAGCCCAGGCAATAGTAGATATGAGACTGGGAAGGCTTACAGGCCTGGAGAGGGAAAAAATCGATAATGAATACAGGGAACTCCTTGAAAAGATTGCATACTATAAAGATGTCCTGGCAAATGAGTATATGGTATTAAACATCATTAAGGAAGAGCTGGAAGTAATTAAGAACAAATATGGTGATGAAAGGAGAACTGAAATCACTATTGATGAAGATGAGATTAATATTGAAGACTTGATAAAGGAAGAGGAAAGTGTTATTACACTTACTCATTTCGGGTATATAAAGAGGATTCCTGCTGACACTTACAAAATTCAAAAAAGGGGAGGAAAGGGCATTCAGGGGCTAAGCACCCGCGAAGATGACTTTGTGGAGAATCTCTTTATAACATCAACCCATAACTATATACTCTTTTTTACAAACAAGGGAAAGGTTTACCGGCTCAAAGCTTATCAGATACCCGAATCAGGCAGGCATGCAAAAGGTACGGCCATAGTCAATTTGCTTGAACTGGATCCCAATGAAAGTGTTACAACGGTAATACCCATTCAAGAATATAAAGAAGGACTGTATCTGGTATTAGCCACTAAAAACGGGCTGGTGAAAAAAACTGATCTTATGCAGTATGATAACATAAGAAAAGGAGGCCTTATTGCAGTTACCCTGCGGGAAAATGATGAGCTTATCGGTGTAAGGCTGACGGATGGCACTAAGGACATAATGCTGGTAACTAGAAACGGGCTGTCAATTAGGTTCAATGAGAAGGATGTACGCCCATTAGGCAGGGTATCACAGGGAGTTCGGGGTATAAGGCTTGAAGAAGGCGATAGTGTAATAGGAATGGGTTATGTTGCGGAAGACACTACTCTCCTGGTAGTGACGGAAAACGGGTTTGGCAAAAGAACCGATGTTGATGAATATAAGCCGCAGTCAAGAGGGGGTAAAGGTGTTCTGACTTATAGGGCTACTGAAAAGACCGGAAAAATTGCCGGCATGAAAATTGTAAACGACAACGATGACGTCATGCTGATAAGCTCGGATGGCACAATCATAAGGATGAAGGTTGATGAGATAAGTGTACTGAGCAGAGCTACACAGGGTGTAAAATTAATGAGGCAGAATGACGGCAGCAAAGTGGTTGGTGTTACCAGAATCATAATTGAGGATAATGAAGATGAAACGGAACCGGATGATGCCGACAGGTAAAATGGATTTCTTCATACTTAAATAAAATAGAAAAAAGGACGGCGGGGGGCCGTTCTTTTTATGGAGAAAAAAAGAATAAAAAAGTAGTTGACAGTAATAAATGATTATGTTAATATATGAAAGTCGCCCATGCGGAGCGGCAATGGACTTTGAAAAGTAAACAGTGTAAAAGAACTCGTCGATTTTGAAGAGGACAGATAATGAATCTGTTAAAGAAATAAGTAAACAAAGAGCCAAATAACTCTATAAATTTAATTAGAGAGTTTGATCCTGGCTCAGGACGAACGCTGGCGGCGTGCTTAACACATGCAAGTCGAACGGGGTAAAGTACGACACTGAGTATTTGGGATAAGAAAACGGGCTGCTGGGGCAGCCAGCGTCATGTACAAACAACATATGAAAAAATGGAATGAAATAAGAGTTTGTACATCACGCAGTAATATGCTTAACACATAACCAAGTACTGGGTGTTGTACTTTACCTAGTGGCGGACGGGTGAGTAACGCGTGGGCAACCTACCCTGTACAGGGGGACAACACCGGGAAACCGGTGCTAATACCGCATAAAGCCAAACAGCAGCATTGCAGTATGGCCAAAGGAGAAATCCGGTACAGGATGGGCCCGCGTCCGATTAGCTAGTTGGTAGGGTAAGGGCCTACCAAGGCGACGATCGGTAGCCGGACTGAGAGGTTGAACGGCCACATTGGGACTGAGACACGGCCCAGACTCCTACGGGAGGCAGCAGTGGGGAATATTGCGCAATGGGGGGAACCCTGACGCAGCAACGCCGCGTGAAGGAAGAAGGTTTTCGGATCGTAAACTTCTTTGATTGGGGACGAAAGAAATGACGGTACCCAAAAAACAAGCCACGGCTAACTACGTGCCAGCAGCCGCGGTAATACGTAGGTGGCGAGCGTTGTCCGGAATTACTGGGTGTAAAGGGCGTGTAGGCGGGGGTGCAAGTCAGATGTGAAAGACCATGGCTCAACTGTGGGGGTGCATCTGAAACTGTGTCTCTTGAGTGCTGGAGAGGGAAGCGGAATTCCTAGTGTAGCGGTGAAATGCGTAGATATTAGGAGGAACACCGGTGGCGAAGGCGGCTTCCTGGACAGCAACTGACGCTGAGGCGCGAAAGCGTGGGTAGCGAACAGGATTAGATACCCTGGTAGTCCACGCCGTAAACGATGGATACTAGGTGTAGGAGGTATCGACCCCTTCTGTGCCGCAGTAAACACAATAAGTATCCCACCTGGGGAGTACGGTCGCAAGACTGAAACTCAAAGGAATTGACGGGGGCCCGCACAAGCAGTGGAGTATGTGGTTTAATTCGAAGCAACGCGAAGAACCTTACCAGGGCTTGACATCCCTTGACGCATGTAGAGATACATGTTCTCTTCGGAGCAAGGAGACAGGTGGTGCATGGTTGTCGTCAGCTCGTGTCGTGAGATGTTGGGTTAAGTCCCGCAACGAGCGCAACCCCTGTTGTTAGTTGCCAGCAAGTAAAGTTGGGCACTCTAGCAAGACTGCCGGTGACAAATCGGAGGAAGGTGGGGACGACGTCAAATCATCATGCCCCTTATGTCCTGGGCTACACACGTACTACAATGGCTACTACAGCAGGAAGCGAAGCCGCGAGGCGGAGCGGATCCCGAAAAGTAGCCCCAGTTCAGATTGCAGGCTGCAACTCGCCTGCATGAAGTCGGAATTGCTAGTAATGGCAGGTCAGCATACTGCCGTGAATACGTTCCCGGGCCTTGTACACACCGCCCGTCACACCATGAGAGTTGGCAACACCCGAAGTCAGCAGCTTAACCGAAAGGGGGGCGCTGCCGAAGGCGGGGCCGATGATTAGGGTGAAGTCGTAACAAGGTAGCCGTATCGGAAGGTGCGGCTGGATCACCTCCTTTCTAAGGAGAAAAGCTTTAGCAAGAGCTGGAGCAGAAATCCTAGGTCGGTATCTGTAGTAAAGTGGCAGACAAAAGGCAAAAGGCCTTAAAGAGCCAAACTAACTACGGGTAGCGGCGAGTTCTAAAACACTGTTTAGTTTCCAGAGTCCATGTGGGGGTATAGCTCAGTTGGGAGAGCACCTGCCTTGCAAGCAGGGGGTCATGAGTTCGAATCTCATTATCTCCACCACACTCAAACTGTACCTTGAAAAATATATAATGCAGTAGAAAGAAAAGAAAAGGGTAACAAGATTACACTAGGGTAACAAGATTACTCTTAGGATTCAAGAAGATGATGGTAAAACACTTTAAAAAGAGAACCGAAAGAAAATTGCGAGAGCAATAAAAAGGTCAAGCTGGAAAGAGCGTAGGGAGAATGCCTAGGCACCAGGAGCCGATGAAGGACGCGACAAGCTGCGAAAAGCCACGGAGAGGCGCAAATAGCCAAAGACCCGTGGATATCCGAATGGGGGAACCCACCCGGGGCAAATGCCCGGGTACCTGTATGTGAACACATAGCGTACAGGGGGGAGACGTGGTGAACTGAAACATCTAAGTAACCACAGGAAAAGAAATCAAAAGAGATTCCGCAAGTAGTGGCGAGCGAAAGCGGAAGAGCCCAAACCATAGAACGCAAGTTCTATGGGGTTAGGACCGGCGGAAAAGACCGGAGCGCTTAGCAGAATGGAGAAGGAAAGCTCCAGCCGAAGAGGGTAAAAGCCCCGTAAGCGAAAAGTGTGAAGGCAAGCCGGGATCCAGAGTACCACGAGGCACGAGGAACCTTGTGGGAAAGCGGGAGGACCACCTTCCAAGGCTAAATACTACCTGGTGACCGATAGAGGAGCAGTACCGTGAGGGAAAGGTGAAAAGAACCCCGGGAGGGGAGTGAAAGAGAACCTGAAACCCTATGTTTACAAGCAGTTGGAGGGCGTTAAGGCCCGACAGCGTACTTTTTGTAGAACGGTCCGGCGAGTTATTGTGAACCGGCGAGGTTAAGTACTAGAGGTACGGAGCCGAAGGGAAACCGAGTCTTAACAGGGCGAAATAGTCGGAAGCAATAGACCCGAAACCGGGTGACCTACCCATGGACAGGTTGAAGCGGGAGTAAAATTCCGTGGAGGACCGAACCCACCAATGTTGAAAAATTGGGGGATGAGCTGTGGGTAGCGGAGAAATTCCAATCGAACTCGGATATAGCTGGTTCTCCCCGAAATAGCTTTAGGGCTAGCCTCAGACAAATCTAACGGAGGTAAAGCACTGAATGGGCTAGGGGCCTTACCGGGTTACCGAACCCTATCAAACTCAGAATGCCGTATAGATGATGAATGGGAGTCAGACTATGGGAGATAAGTTCCACAGTCGAGAGGGAAACAGCCCAGACCATCAGCTAAGGTCCCAAAATCACAGTTAAGTGGAGAAGGATGTGGGTTTGCTAAGACAACTAGGATGTTGGCTTAGAAGCAGCCACTCATTCAAAGAGTGCGTAATAGCTCACTAGTCGAGTGAGCCTGCGCCGAAAATGTAACGGGGCTAAACTGTGTACCGAAGCTATGGCAGAGTGTATGTTTACTGGTGGATCTAAAAAGCAGAGAAGCAAGAGAAAAACATTTCACGCAAAACAACGATAAGAAGAAAAGAAAGAATAAAAGTTTTGTGTCAAATGTAGCTCAAGCTAAGCTGTGAAGAAAGAATAAAATAGGTTCAGCGGTAAACATACACTTTGGGTAGGGGAGCTTACTGTAGTAGGGAGAAGTACGATCGAGAGGACGTATGGACGAGGCAGTAGTGAGAATGCCGGAATGAGTAGCGAAAGTAAAGTGAGAATCTTTACCGTCGAAAACCTAAGGATTCCTGGGGAAGGTTCGTCCACCCAGGGTAAGTCGGGACCTAAGCCGAGGCTGAGAAGCGTAGGCGATGGACAACAGGTTGAAAATCCTGTACTACCGCCACTCGTATGAGAGAAGTGGGGACGCAGGGGGATAAGTTAAGCGGGCAGCTGGAAGAGCCCGTCCAAGGGAGATAGACAATCTGGCAGGCAAAACCGCCGGATGGTTCGAAGGCCTTAAGGGGAGGGAAAAAAAAGTACCGAAGTAACGCAATCCGCACTGACGAGAAAAGCCGCTATCGAGAGTGGAGGTACCCGTACCGCAAACCGACACAGGTAGGTGAGGAGAGAATCCTAAGACGAGCGGGAGAAGCGTTGTTAAGGAACTCGGCAAATTGACCCCGTAAGTTCGCGAGAAGGGGTGCCCCAGAGATGGGGCCGCAGAGAATAGGCCCAAGCAACTGTTTAGCAAAAACACAGGTCTCTGCTAAATCGGAAGATGAAGTATAGGGGCTGACGCCTGCCCGGTGCTGGAAGGTTACGGGGATCTGTTAGGGAAACCGAAGCAGTGAACTTAAGCCCCAGTAAACGGCGGCCGTAACTATAACGGTCCTAAGGTAGCGAAATTCCTTGTCAGGTAAGTTCTGACCCGCACGAAAGGCGTAATGATTTGGGCGCTGTCTCGACAACGCACCCGGTGAAATTGTAGTACTCGTGAAGATGCGAGTTACCCGCGACAAGACGGAAAGACCCCATGGAGCTTTACTGCAGCCTGGTACTGGGACTCGGTATTTCTTGTACAGGATAGGTGGGAGGCGTGGAAGTAATGGCGCAAGCTGTTATGGAGCCGATGTTGGGATACCACTCTAGAAGTACTGGGTTTCTAACCAAGGTCCGTGAACCGGATCTGGGACAATGCCAGGTGGGCAGTTTGACTGGGGCGGTCGCCTCCCAAAAAGTAACGGAGGCGCCCAAGGGTTACCTCAGTGCGGTTGGAAACCGCACAACGAGTGCAAAGGCATAAGGTAGCCTGACTGCGAGACAAACAGGTCGAGCAGGTACGAAAGTAGGGCTTAGTGATCCGGCGGTATGAGAGTGGAATTGCCGTCGCTCAACGGATAAAAGCTACCCTGGGGATAACAGGCTTATCTCCCCCAAGAGTCCATATCGACGGGGAGGTTTGGCACCTCGATGTCGGCTCATCGCATCCTGGAGCTGGAGTAGGTTCCAAGGGTTTGGCTGTTCGCCAATTAAAGCGGTACGCGAGCTGGGTTCAGAACGTCGTGAGACAGTTCGGTCCCTATCTGTCGCGGGCGTAGGATATTTGAGGGGATCTGTCCTTAGTACGAGAGGACCGGGATGGACGAACCAATTGTGCACCAGTTGTCACACCAGTGGCACAGCTGGGTAGCGAAGTTCGGCAGGGATAAACGCTGAAGGCATCTAAGCGTGAAACCCCCCCCAAGATGAGATATCCCACCAAAAAAGGGTAAGGCCCCATGAAGACTACATGGTAGATAGGCCAGGAGTGTAAGTGCAGCAATGCATTAAGCGGACTGGTACTAATAGGCCGAGGGCTTGACCAAAAAAGGATCGTCTAAAGAATCCATTCTGGAAACTGCATTATATAGTTTTGAGGGTACAGTACAAGAGGACAAAAAGAAAAAGGAAAAAAGAAAGTATCCGGTGGCAATAACGGGAAGGCCACACCCGTTCCCATCCCGAACACGGCAGTTAAGCTTCCCAGTGCTGATGGTACTAGGGTGGAGACGCCCTGGGAGAGTAAGTCGCTGCCGGATTTATATCAAGGCCTTGTGCAAAATATGCATAAGGCTTTGTTTATTTATATTTTCCTTTTTATTGAAGCTAATTTAGAAATAGGTTATAATGAATTTAATCAGAAAAGTGGCACAGGTGTTATAAGAGTACCTAAAAAGAGGAGGCAAAAGGGAATGCGCTTTATAAGGGTTTGGTCGTATAAATGCGCACATTATCTCACAAAACAGTTAAATGAAAGCTACGAAAAGCGGGGCGTGTACTATTTTGGCTTCCAGGTCATAATAGGATCTATTGTGAAAATAGTTTCACTTGTCCTGATAACACTTATACTTGGAACTTTTATATCCACATTTACCGCATTGGCATTCTTTGTTTCACTAAGGATAATAGCCGGAGGATACCACATGGATACATACGGAAAATGTATGGTAATGACACTTGTATTATTTGTTGCATCCGGCTTGACTGTCCAATATACTTATGCCCTTTGGCCTGCTGCATACATAGCTGCTCTCATATTAGCGACCTTTGCAGCAGCCCTTTATGTCATACTAAGATGGGTGCCCAGTGACACACCAAACAGGCCTATAACAAAGCCTGAAGAGAAAAAAAAGTTCAGGACTCTATCACTTGTGCATATATGCCTGTGGATTATAGCGGAATTTGTACTATTGTATTCTAAGCAAAACATGATTGCCCTGGCAGGCTGCTTCGGCATAATAATATCCATATTTATAATAACGCCGGCGGGGCATAAGTTGTTTGATATGATAAGTGGAAAAGTTGACCAGATTAAAAAAACAAAAACTGCATAGTATTAAAAATAAAAAGGCGCAAAAGCGCCTTTTTTGTTTCTTTTCTTTACAATCATGGGGTAAAGTATTAAAATAAATTTAACTCTGAAACTATGAAAAAGCAAACCTGCAAAAATGGGTAGGAGGTAATGACAGGATATGGATAAAGAACAGATGATAAAAGAAATAAACCAGCTAAAGAAAAAGAGAAATGCAGTAATTGTGGCCCATAGCTATCAAATAGATGAGGTGCAGGAAATAGCGGATATTGTCGGCGATTCATTTGCATTAAGCAAGTACTGCGCTTCAAACGATGCTGATGTAATTGTTTTTTGCGGTGTGCACTTTATGGCGGAGAGCGCAAAGATCCTTTCACCGCAAAAAACTGTACTGCTAGCGGAAAAGGATGCAGGATGTCCTATGGCGGACATGGTAACAGCGGAAGATGTAGTGGCGCTGAAAAAGGAACACCCTGGAGCAGCGGTTGTTTGTTATATAAATTCATCAGCCGAAGTAAAGGCTGAAAGCGATATTTGCTGTACATCCTCGAATGCGGTCAAAATAATACGATCTATAAAAGAAAAAGATATTATCTTTGTTCCGGATCAAAACTTGGGAAGTTATGTTGCAAAAATGGTGCCTGAGAAGAATATTATATTATGGAAGGGATTTTGCATAACTCATCACAGGGTTAAAGCACATGAAGTAAAAAAGGTAAGGGAAATGCATCCGGATGCCGAGCTTTTGGTACACCCCGAATGTCAGCCGGACATAGTTGAAAGCGCCGATTTTGTCGGAAGCACCAAACAGATTATTGATTACGCCACACAAAGCAGCAGGCCCAAATTCATAATAGGGACTGAAATGGGAGTCCTCTTTAAGCTTAAGAAGGATAATCCGGGCAAGGAATTTTATCTTTTGTCCCAGGGAATGATATGCGTAAACATGAAAAAGACAACCTTGAACAGCATATATAATTCTCTTAAGGAATTAGAGTATAATATTGAGCTTAAGGAAGATATGAGAATCAGGGCGAAGAAGTCATTGGACAGGATGCTGGAAATAGGCTGATATGCAAAACAGTTGATTGCCGGGCTGATAGCGGCAAGCCGCTGATAACAACGGGCTGAAAACCGTGAATGAGGGGTTAAAAATGAATATAAACCGGTATTTAATAAATTTTGATACAAAGAAAATGGAAAAGGAATACCACGATGTCATAATAATAGGCAGTGGCATTGCCGGGGTGTATACAGCCCTGGAAATTGACAGCAGATATGATGTAACAATACTAACAAAAGAAACCATAGATATTTGCAATTCCGTATTGGCTCAGGGAGGGATAGCAGTATCACTGGACAAGGAAGATTCCCCCGAACTTCACTTTAAGGATACGATATATGCCGGGGCAGGCCTGTGCAATGAAGAAAGCGTTTGGGTGCTGGTAAACGAAGCTGCACAAAACATAAAGCAGATCTGTAAATTCGGGGTCAATTTTGACAGAAAGAGTCCAGGGGAGCTTTCCTTCACCCGTGAAGCAGCCCACAGTAAAAGCAGGATTATACACGCCGGGGACACCACCGGCAAAGAGGTATGTGACAAGCTTGTACATGCAGTAAGGACAAGGGATAATATAAAAATAGAGGAAAGGGTATTTGTAGTAGACCTTCTTACAGAAGATAACAAGTGTAAAGGGCTTATTATATATGATGAAGATTCATCAAGCTATAAGGTGTACTTTTCAAACATTGTCATATGTGCAACTGGAGGAATAGGGAGGCTTTATGAATACACTTCCAATCCCGAGGTATCCACTGGAGACGGTATGTCCCTTGCGTACAGGGCAGGAGCAGAGCTTATGGATCTTGAGTTTATCCAGTTCCATCCAACCGTGCTTTACCATCCTGATAATAAAACATTTCTAATATCTGAGGCTGTGAGGGGGGAAGGGGCCCTGCTCAGAAACATAAAAGGGGAAAGGTTTATGCCCAAATACCACGAATTAAAGGAGCTTGCCCCCAGGGATGTAGTATCCAGATCAATATTTGAGGAAATGAAAAAAACCGGCTCATCTCATGTATACCTGGATATAACTTTCAAGGAAAAGGATTATCTTGAGCATAGATTCCCCAACATATACAAAACCTGCCTGGACTATGGCATTGACATGTCAAAGGATTATATACCGGTAGCTCCAGCAGAACACTACAGCATGGGAGGAATAAGGACCGATGTATATGGAAGGACTAACATAAAGGGATTTTATGCCTGCGGAGAGGCTGCATGCACCGGCATACACGGCGCCAACAGGCTGGCAAGCAATTCCCTGCTTGAGGGGCTGGTATTTGGAAACAGAATAGGCAAGGAAGTAAGTGAAATACTTGGGGAAGAGAGCAGCAGGAAGACAGAAACGGATTTTTCATATGAAGTCCATAGGGTTAAAAATGATATTGACACCGAAAAAGTACTTTCAGACATACAGTCGATAATGACAAACTATGTAGGGATAGTAAGAGACAAGGACGGATTGCTGCACGCTAAGACAAGGGTTGAAAAGTATATGGGTGAATTGAGGAATATGGAGAATGTGGAAATAAAACACTTTGAACTTCAAAACGTGCTTTTGCTGTCACAGCTTGTAATAGAGTCGGCTTTGGAGAGGGAGGAGAGCCGTGGAGCCCACTACCGTGCCGATTTCAGCAAGAAGGATGATGAGAAATGGAAAAAGAACATAATAAAAAAGGCAGGGAACAGGAGTTAATATCATGCTAAACGGATTATACATTGATGAAATAATACTTAATGCATTAAAAGAGGACATGCCTTTCGGTGATATAACTACCGATAATATTATAAGCGAAAGTTCTGTTTCCAGGGGGAATTTTGTAGCAAAGGAATCAGGGGTTATTGCAGGGCTGGATATATGCGGGAGAGTATTTGCATTATTGGATCCCGGCATTAGGTTCAGCAAAAAAATAAAAGACGGAGAATGTGTAAAAAGTGGTGATATTATTGCCGGAATAGAAGGCAATTCAAGAGCCATATTAAAAGGGGAAAGAACTGCATTAAACCTCCTTCAGAGGATGTCGGGCATTGCAACCATGGTAAACGAATTCAGCCGCAGGATTGAAGGCACTGATGCAAAGCTTGTGGATACAAGAAAAACTACCCCGGGATTGAGGATTCTGGAAAAATATGCAGTAAAGGCTGGAGGAGGGTCAAACCACAGATTTTCACTGTCTGATGGTGTACTTATCAAGGATAACCATATAAAAGCCGCAGGCGGAATAAGGAGGGCGGTTGAGCTTACCCGCGGTAATATCCCGCATACCGTAAAGGTGGAAGTGGAGACTGAAACACTGGAGCAGGTGCAGGAAGCCCTTGATGCAGGCGCAGATATAATAATGCTTGACAATATGAATTTAGAAACCATGAAGCAGGCAGTTAGGAAAGTAAATAAAAGGGCGCTTGTTGAGGCTTCAGGGAATGTAAATCTGGATACTATTCATGATATAGCATCTACAGGAGTGGACATTATATCCGTAGGAGCACTGACCCACTCTGTAAAAGCATTTGACATCAGCCTGAGGTTTATTTAATAAAGGTAATAATTTAATAAGGTTAAGTTGTTATTACATCCTGTGGATAAGTTTTTATGTTATCCACAGAAATTCACAAAATTGTTAGCAAACACAACCACAAACCAGCAAACCCGCAAGAATCCAATATTAGCGGGATTTTTTATTTTCTAAGTTATCCACAGCCATGTGGAAAAGTCCATATAAAATCAGACTTTTTACGCGAAAATACTTGGGGTTTTCCCTTAAAAACAAGGCATGTACGGCTTCAAACTTTCCACAGGTACACATAAGTTGTCCACAATTTAAAGCGCAAATTAGAATAACATTTTAAAAAAGCACGACTATTTTTGTTTATCATGGGGAAAATAAAAACTGAAATATCACTGAAAAAATCAGGAGGTTGTTTGAATTGAAAAAGGTTAGCGATATAATGACAAGGAATATTGCATATGTGAATCCCGATACAACTGTTACAGAAGCCGCACAGCTTATGCAGAAGCACAATGTAGGGTCAATACCTGTATGTGATGTGTCAGGGGTTGTGGGCATAGTAACAGACAGGGACATTGTAGTAAGGAATGTAGCTCACGGGACGGACCCTCACACAATACCTGTGAAGGATGTAATGACTACAAACGTAGCCATGGCTTCACCTGATATGAGTATAGACCAGGCAACTAATATTATGTCCAGCCATCAGATCAGGAGACTGCCCGTAGTGGAAAACAACAAGCTGGTGGGAATGCTTGCCATAGGAGACATGGCTGCCAATACCATGTACAGTATGGAAGCTTCAAAGGCGCTTACGGATATATCCAGGCCTGCGAAGCCGGAAAAAATGCCAATGCCAAAGCAGTAATAATTCAATATGTGTTCTAATAATATGTATTCTATTAAGGAAGTGTAAAGGTACGGGGACATTCCTCACGACAAAAGGAATAGCTCCTGTTCAAGGGAGGTGTGTCCCAAAGAATACGGGGACATTCCTCAACGCAGAAGGAATACCCCCTGCTCAAGAGAGGTGTGTCCCCTTACCTAAGTATTTAATAATAAAACCTCACAAACTTAATTGAATACATATCGCAAAGGAGCAAATCATCCGTTTCAGGCTCCTGCAAAATGATATAGCTTGTGCCAACTGCCATGAGGGTACCTTCCCTGTCAATAAGCATATTTGTACCAATAAGAAATTCAACTTTAACATATCTGCCTATCTGTGTTCTCAGATAACCAGGCGTATAATTTATACTTGACAAAGTGGTAACAGGCTGTTCCCCTGCAGGAACAGCAGGAACAGCAGCAGGCATTGACGGAACTGCCGGTGTAGCTGCTTGCGGAAGCGCGGGGCCGTATTGAGGGCCTATCGGAGCGCCTGAGGGTAAAACCATCGGGTACTGCCGGGAATATGTTTGACAGCCATGGCTGTTTTGTCTGTACATTAATTAAATACCTCCCTTCTATGTTTGTGCATACAGCGGAGTAGGCAGATAAAAACAGTGGTCTACCACCCTGTTAAAATAACTACCAGTTCTGTTTCTGGGGAAATAGGATTCACATTCACCATAAGGGTTGTAGTACCATAAGCAGTCGCCTGCTGCCAGGGATTGATTCCCTGCAAGTGCCCAGTCAGCGACTTCGTAATGAATATCCTCAGGTTCCGAAGACCAAACAGTCTGAGGGTTGACTTCACCGTATACAGTGGGTAGCATGCATGTAAACTGGTACGGCTGCTCTATAACTCTTCTTAGATTGCCCTGACCGATACGGAGGTACTCCCCGTAAGGTACATGCACCCTGTTCATAACCACCGTTGCCACGGCCTGCATTCCGTTTATCCCTTCCCCTCCTGCTTCGCATTTGATAAGCCTTGCAAATAATTCTCTTTCAGAATAAGCCATAATCATCACCTTCATTACCAGTATATTAACATAAGCTGTAAAACGTAACTAAAATCAAGAAAAAATTGTATCAAATTAAAAATGATAAATTACAAACAATAATCCTATACGCTATAAAAAAGGAGGTTTTACTTTGAGCAGACGTAGAGGAATGATGTCGGAACAACTTAAAGCTGAAATAGCGAAGGAACTTGGAGTATATGATAGGGTTGCCAGTGAAGGCTGGGGATCTGTTTCTTCAAGAGATTGCGGCAACATTGTCAAAAAAGCCATAGAAATGGCTGAAAGAAGCGTCAATAGCCAGTAGCATCTCCCAAAGCGTAGCTAAAGCCGGCACCATGCCGGCTTTAGAATTATCCATTCTAATTAAAGAAAACTCTATCCGGAGGCACTCCAAAGCGCAGAATGAATACTTCTAATATGCTTAGATGAAGAATATAGAGAATATAAAACATAGAAATATGGAAATATTGCTGTAATTCCGGCTTATTTAATTGAAATTAGACAAGATTAGTGATATAATTTATTTACTAAAATCTGGACATTCGTCCTTGCAGTGAAAGGCATTTTAGAAGTACTTTAATGTGTTATCAATTGCCATGTATGCAGTATACACATCCCTTCATTGTGGGGAAGCTGCAGCCGAAATGCTTTGTTGCAGTTCTGTTACAATTTCTTTACACTTGAATTGGATGTGTTGACTCGCAAAATGGGCGGTGATATAATCAATTTGAATTCGAGACAGGTGAGTTGTGCCTGCCTTGAACAAATTGAATGGAGGGTTGGGTTATATAAGGGAAAAGGCGTAACCCAACTTATCCCTTTGTAACAGGCGCCTTTCCCAAAAATTATACGAGGAGGATTTGAGAGTATGAAGAATCTCAAGAAGCTATTTGCAGTTATCGTAGTTGTTGCTATGCTCGCAACATTTATGGTTCCTGCGTTCGCTGCAGCCCCTTCCGATATAGAAGGAAGAGATTGTGAAGATGCAGTGACAAGATTAGTAGCATTAGGTATTATTACTGGCCGTCCTGACGGTACTTTCGCTCCGGACGACACTATTTCGAGAGCTGAATTCGCAGCTGTAGTGGTAAGGGCACTTGGCTATGACACTGCAGCAGGTGCAGCAAGAGGCCAGACCAGGTTCACTGACGTAACCGCTGAGCACTGGGCATCAGGTTATATAAACCTGGCAAACAGCGCTGGTATAGTTAACGGCCGTCCTGACGGTACTTTTGGCCCTAATGACCCTGTACAGTTTGAAGAAGCAATAACCATGATTGTAAGGGCACTGGGTTATGAACCAAAGGCTAAGGCACTTGGCGGATATCCCAACGGATACCTTTCAATCGCTGCCGAAAAGGACATTACCAAGGATGTAAGTGCAATTGCAGGCATGGGCGCAACCCGCGGTGACGTTGCAGTAATGATTGACGCTTCCCTTGATGTTCCTATGATGGTTCAGTCTACCTGGGGAGAATTCCCTGAGTACGAGGAAGACGAAGACAAGACTCTCCTCTCAAAGCTTGGCGTTGATGAAATTAAGAGCGATGAGGATGCAGGGGTAGACGCTATAGTAACAGCTGTTCCCAACAGTGACAGCAGCCTTGATGAAGATGAGATCGAAATCGACGGCGACGTTTACACTGTAATAGGCACGTGTAGATTTCGACAGCCTCCTGGGTACTGGAAGTAAAAGCATGGGCTGACGATGATGATATATTCTTCATTGATATTGCTACTGATGCCAAGAACATTGTATTTGATACTGTAACAGCATCAGATGATGATGAAGTAACACTCTTAGTAGAAGACGACGAATTTGACTGGGCAAAGGATGCTATGGTATGGGTTAACTTTGAAGAAGTAGACCCTGAAGATGTTCCTGCCGATGCATATGGTTACTTTGTATTTAATAAGAAAGAGATTGTAGCAGCTAACCTGTTTAGACTTCAAAGACGTAGGTGTTGTAACTGAGGTTGATGATGAAATAATTTACAGGGATACTGCCGCTAACGAAGATTCCGTAGACATTGATGATGCTGATGATGTATTCTACTACAATCCTGACTTCACATATGCATCAGCAGATGATGTTGACGAAGACTCAGCAATTTTCTACTGGGAAGATGATGACGATAATATCTACATTGTTGTAAATAATGAAACAGTAGAAGGAACACTTGACAGGATTAAAGATGCACAGGTTAGAATTGATGGAAAAAATTATGATTCATCAGTCTTTGGTGCAATATTCTCAGATGATGATAAGGACAACTTTGGTGCATATGATGCAATAGCTGATATTGATGATCTTGGCGGAGAAGATGTAATAGCTGTTCTGGATGTTAACGGAGATGTACTGTTTATCTACGGTGCTTCTAATGCAAAAAGCGGAACTATTTACGGTGTTGTAACTTATGCAGAATCAGGCTCAAAAGCAAAAGCTACTGTATTCACTAAAGACGGTGAAGAGGTAGAATATGTATTTGAGCAAAGGTCTGATGCAAGTGCTATAGTTCAGAATGTATTAGGCGGAAACGGTTACTTCGGTGACCAGGACACTGGTGATCTGGAATTTGCAGTTGGTATGTTCAAGCTGAATGCAGATGGTGAGATAGACAAAGACTATCTTGCAGGCGATGGTAGATTTGACGTAATTGATTACACATCTACTGCAGAATTATACAAAGAAGCTGATAAGAACTTTGTATTCGTAGATGCTGATGGAGATACTGACACTGATGACAGGACAAGATACTATATCTCAGAAGACACAGTATTTATAAAGGCTCTTAACAGTGATGGAGAACTTGATCCTTCAGTTATCGATTACGAAGATATTTATAAGAGTGCTATAGACATTACTGATACAGATACTGATTCCTTAGTATTTGTTTACGCTGACGGAGCTAACAAAGATGCAAACTTGATAGTATTCCTTGACAAGAACTTTGTAGGCGCTGACGATGATTACTTCTACGGTGTTGTAACTGACGATCCTTGGAAGGTTGGAAGTGATTATGTAGTTTCAATCGATGTACAGGGTGAAGGCGAAGTAGAATACGTTGTAGATGATGAAGCTGATTGGGCAAACGGTATGGTTGTCGAGTTCCACCTGAACTCTGACGGAGAAATAGTCAGGAGATGCTGTTGGAACAGCTGATACAAACCAGGACTTCGTTTATGACAGCGGCTATATGGAAAACCTTAATGAAGGAACAGTTAAAGTTGCTTCAAACGCAGTAATATACAAACTAAAAGATAACGGTAAAGTTGACAAAAAGGTTAAGAGAACTGACATTGAAGACTATGCAACATTGACTTATATCCTTGATGGAGACGGGATAATGGTTGCAGCAGTAGTATACGGTGATGCTACACCTGGTAGCGGAAGCGGCGTAGCAGACTATAGTCTTGGCGGTGCTACAAATGATGACGCAATAGTAGTTGCAGGTGCAGTTTATGATGATAATAACGCTGCAAACAACAACTATACAATCAAGGTAACTAACCTTGATGATAATACTGTAGCATATTATACAGATTCTATAGCATCCGGTGAAACAGAATTAACCTTCACTATTGGAACACCTGCAGGTGGACTTGCAACAGGAACTTACAGAATAGAACTGTTCAGGGATGATCCAAGCAAAATCCTTGCAACATTTGAAAAGTTCTTAATTAAGGATTAATAACAGATAATCAGTTTGATATTAATTCAAATAGAAAGTCCCGGGTCATACGATCCGGGACTTTTTTCACTCATTTACGTCTTTTAAATCTTGTACCTCCCCCTGAAACCTCAAGCAGTTCGGCTGCATCCTCGATCTCCATAAATATCAAATATATATCCGTTTACGCTTGCATCCTCATATTCATCCAGGATTTCTTCCCGTATCCTGTTCATAAAGTTCTCAATTTTTCTATTCGAGAGATCTTCCATTCATCGTCATATTTACGCAAATTAATATTTACAATAAATACAATTTCATCCTCATCCCTTCCAGTTCGAAGGAATCAAACTTAATGCCCTTGAAGTAATCATAATATTCATCCTCCAGCTCTTCTGCAAGGTCTGAAAGTGCTTCGCCTCTTTCTTCTATAGAAACCTTCCCGCGTGAATTAGTCTCAAAGGAAAGAAGCTTGTAAGTGCCGGACTTTGAACTGTCCCTGATATAGCCTTCTATATCAGCATCTTCATATTCTTCCAGTATATCATCGCAAATGTCCTGCAGGTATGAAAGCTTCCTGCTTCTTGTAAGGCTGTTCCACTCATCGTCGTATTTTTTAAGATCTACCGAAATCTTAACTGTAACCTCTTCTTCATCACCAGAAAGCCTGATGCTGAATTTGATTTTCCTATAGCTTCCATAGTCATCATTAAGCTCATCTTCCAGGTCTTTAATGTCCATTACTTTGCTTTTTTCAACTCTTTAATCCTCTCCTGGAGCTCCGCAATCTGAAGGTCCTTTAATATTATCTGGTTTCTCAGGTCTATTTCTGTAGTACCCGGCCTGTCTTTTATGATGACTGTCTGTGTTGCCTGCTCCCATGAGATATCCTTATTAAACATTTCGCACATTTTACGAAGCGGTATGTATGTAGTCTCATTCCATGAAAAAGGCTCCGCAAATGCTGTTAAATCCTGATTGTTATAGCGTATGTTTGTCATTCCGAACCATGCTTCCAGTGTCCTTTTATACCCGCCTGAAGCGTATGTGGCCGTAAATACCACCGATACAGTAATTAAAACAGTCACAAATACCGCTAAAATTTTTCTTTTGTTCCTAATCATTCTAAAACCCCCATTAAGATTTGTATAAATTCCATACCTTAATGGTACCATAAATACTCCTATTGTTCCATAAATCCCCATACATTATTGGTTACAAAAAGATTAAAAACCGGCAGACAACCATTACGGTTACCTGCCGGGAAAATATATCAATATTTTTTTTATTTAGGCTCTAGCTCTACTTGAAGAACTTTTCAAATGCTGCAAGAATCTTGCTTGGGTCATCCCTGAACAATTCTATTCTGTAAGTTCCCGTTGCAAGATCAGAAGAAATGTTAAATGTTAATGTGTTTTCACCGGATGCAATAGAATCTGTATAATATGCTACAGTATTATCATCAAGGTTAGTTACCTTAATTGTATAGTCGTTATTTTCAGCTTTCTTTGCATCGTAAACTGCACCTGCAACTACTATTTTGTTCTTATTAGTTGTGCTGGAAAGTGAATATTTTGCATCCTTTGGATCTGTCGGTGCAGGCGTAGCATCACCGGATACTACTGCTGCAGCCATTACTCCATCTTCATCAACGATATAGACTATTTTTGCATAATCGTCGATGTCTGTTCTCTTAACCTTATCATCTAAATCATCGTTGTCGTCAAGGCTGTATATTACTACATTAGTAGCAACCTTAACTGTATCATCATTAGTAGTATCAGTTAGATAGCCATCGTCATAATCAAAGTCTGTCAATGTAACAGCAGATACAGAATCGTCTATGACTATTTCATCGTCTGAGTTAAAGTAGAATGCAACAACGTCACCTTTATTCCATTTATCTTTATCAGCTACAACGTATTCTACTTCACCTTCACCCTGTACGTCAATGGATACTACATAGTCACTTCCGACCTTCCAAGGATCGTCAGTTACAACACCAAAGTACAGATCTTTATCTTCTCCAACGAAATCCTTGTGGAGGAACACTATCATATCGGCATCCTTGCTTTTTGTGCCAAACACAAATACGATGCTTTCAGGGTCAGTGCCATCAATTTCGCTTTCGTAGATGCTTTTATAGCTTAATACCGAAGGATCAAGCTCTCCATCATCGTTAAGAGCCTTTATAAACACAGTGTCCTCAGAGATATAGTATGTGCCGTCCTTAGTATTATCGGTACTATCTAAAGTT
>JBMNNH010000009.1:0-88800 GCA_050953835.1 Acetivibrionales bacterium
AAAGTGCAATCGGAAAAATAAAGAGGATTTTTGAAGACAATCTAAGCAACGCTCTGAATTTAAAAAGAGTTTCAGCTCCGTTATTTGTGTTCCCTCAAACAGGACTTAACGATGATTTAAATGGTATCGAGCGACCTGTAGAGTTCGTGGTTAAAGAAACCAATACCAATGCCCAGGTTGTTCAATCATTGGCAAAATGGAAGCGCATGGCCCTGTATAAATATGGATTTTTTGTGGGTGACGGATTATATACCGATATGAACGCAATCCGCCGTGACGAAGAAATGGATAATCTTCACTCCATCTACGTTGATCAATGGGATTGGGAAAAGGTTATCGATCGTCCCTCAAGAAACCTTGACACCCTGAAAAAGACCGTCATAGAAATAGTTGGCGTCATTTGTGATACATTGGATGAAATAAAAGAACTGTATCCAAAGCTTTCATTAAGCCTTTCAAGAGATGTTGCATTTATAACGGCACAGGAGCTTGAGGATCTATATCCGTCCCTTTCACCAAAAGAACGTGAAAACAAATACCTAAAAGAACACAAAACAGCATTTATCATGCAAATTGGTGATATATTGAAATCAGGCATCAAGCATGATGGCAGGGCACCGGATTATGACGATTGGAAGCTTAATGGCGACATCATATTCTGGAACGATGTTTTAAAGTGTGCCCATGAAATATCATCTATGGGTATTCGTGTTGATAATAAAACCCTTGATGAACAACTGACCAAAGCCGGCTGCGATTACCGCCGTAATCTCCCATTTCATAAGATGTTGCTTAACGGCGAATTACCGCTTACCATGGGTGGAGGTATCGGACAGTCAAGACTATGTATGCTGCTATTACAAAAAGCGCATATTGGCGAGGTTCAGGTTTCCGTATGGGACAACGATACCCTTTCAGGCTGTATGAGAGCCGGGATAGAACTGCTTTAAGGAGGGATAATAGTGGCAAATAGGAATGTTCCACAGATTTTTGGCAGTATGGTGTTTGGAGATGCGGTAATGAAAGAGCGTTTGCCAAAGGATATCTACAGGGCTCTTAAGAAAACCATTGCCAATGGTACACATTTGGAGCTTGATGTAGCTAATGTAGTAGCAAGTGTTATGAAAGATTGGGCGGTAGAAAAGGTGCTGCTAACACATTTTACTCATTGGTTCCACGCCTATGACGGGTATAACCGCTGAAAAACACGACAGTTTCATTGTGCCTGACGGTGACGGTAAAGTCATTATGGAGTTCTCTGGCAAATCCCTGATTAAGGGTGAGCCGGATGCATCCAGCTTTCCTTCAGGCGGGCTTACGCACAACCTTTGAGGCAAGAGGATATACCGCATGGGATCCAACCTCATATGCCTTTATAAAAGATTATATCTTATATATACCTACAGTTTTCTATTCATACAGCGGAGAAGTTCTTGACAAAAAAACACCACTTCTGCGTTCCATGGAGGCCCTCAGTTATCAGGCATTACGAGTACTGCAATTATTTGGTGTTACTGATGCAAAGCGCGTTGTATCACTGGTAGGCCCTGAACAGGAATACTTCTTAATTGACAAGGACATGTATTTAGAAAGGCCTGACCTTATGTATTGCGGCAGGACACTGTTCGGTGCCCGTCCTCCCAAAGGTCAGGAAATGGAAGACCACTATTTTGGCGCAATAAAGCATCGTGTTTCCAAGTTTATGCATGAACTGAATGAAGAATTATGGAAATTGGGTGTTCTAGCCAAAACAGAGCATAATGAGGTGGCCCCTGCCCAGCATGAGCTCGCGCCTATCTATTCCGAAACCAATATAGCAACAGACCATAATCAGTTGACAATGGAGCTTATGAAAAGCATTGCAGCAAAACATAATCTAGCATGTCTTTTGCATGAAAAACCATTTGCAGGAATAAACGGTAGTGGTAAGCACATTAACTGGTCAATATCCACAGACAAGGGAGTCAATCTTCTGGAGCCTGGTGATACACCTTTCGAAAATGCACAATTCCTTTTATTCCTTGTAGCAGTCATTAAGGCGGTGGATGATTACCAGGACCTGCTGCGTGTCTCAGTTGCAAGTGCCGGCAATGATCATCGTCTCGGTGCAAACGAAGCACCGCCCGCTATTGTTTCAATGTTTATTGGAGACGAACTAACCGAAATTCTGAATGCCCTGGAAAACGACACACTGTATTCAGGCAAAGGTAAGAAATTAATGGAAATAGGAGCTACGGTACTGCCTCATCTTCCGAAAGATACTACTGACCGGAACCGTACATCGCCTTTTGCCTTTACAGGTAATAAATTTGAATTTCGCATGCTCGGCTCAGCTTTTTCTATTGCGGGACCCAACATTGTACTCAATACGATTGTAGCGGAAGTATTACGCCAATTTGCCGATGAGCTGGAAAAGAGCAGTAACTTCAAGTCGGATTTGAGCAAGCTAATCAAGAAAACCATAAAAGAACATAAGCGGATCATTTTTAATGGAAACGGGTATGACCAATCCTGGCTAAAGGAGGCGGAACGCAGAGGTTTATATAATTTAAAAACTACTCCAGAGGCTTTACCAGCTTTTATTCTTCCAAAGAATGTGGAGTTGTTTACCCGTCATCGTGTATTTACTGAGCATGAAATCCATTCACGGTATGATATCTTGCTTGAAAACTACTCCAAGACCATCAATATTGAAGCACTCACAATGATTGACATGGTTAATAAGCAGATTCTTCCTGCCGTCCTTGCTTATGAGAATGAACTAGCCCAACTCATCCTTAATAAAAAAGCTGTAAGTTCAGAGATTACAACAAGTCCGGAAGAAAACCTGCTTAACAAAATAGCTAAACTCTCAGAATGCCTTGGAAAAAGACTGGAGTATCTTTCGGAGCAAACAATCGCAGTTAGGGAAATCAAAGACAATTTGAAGCTTGCCATAGCATACCGTGAAAAGGTTTGTACGGCGATGAGTGAGTTAAGACTGATTGTTGATGAACTTGAAATGCTTGTCAGCAGAAAACATTGGAATATTCCAACCTATGCTGAGATTCTAAACAGTTTAAACTATTAATTGATCGCTCAAAGGCGTGTGTTCCGCATAAAGCAAAACACATGCCTTTTTATTTTTAGGAAATAAAAGTGAAACAGAAAAAAACCTATAATACACGATAATGTGGAATAATATCTTCATAGGTTCCGTCTTTCATCAAAAAGCCCTTGGGAATAATGCCTAGTTTTATAAATCCTAGTTTCTTATATAGGCGAAGTGCATGTTCATTTGACTTAACTACCGCATTAAACTGTAAAATTTTAAAGCCCAATTCTTTTGCTTTACTCATACAATGGATAACAAGTTTTTCTCCAATATGCTGACCACGCATACTTTTTTTTACCGCAAAACTTGCATTACAAATATGCCCGCATCGACCAACGTTATTAGGATGAAGTATATACAAACCGACAATTTCTTTGCTGTCCGAATTATATGCAATACCAGTAAATGATTGCTCTGAAAAAAATTTATCCCCACTACTTTCAGTCAATAATTCCATTTGTGGAAAGGCAATACCGTCTTGAACAACTTCATTCCAGATAAAAATTGCCTCTGCAATATCATTTTTATCATATGCTCTTATTTCAACATTCATTTGGATTTATTCCTCCAAAACAACTTAAAAGAAATTATATCATATTTTTTCTTTCTTTAGAATCAATTTTTATGTTCTGCTATCCGAAAAACTCAGTCTCAACTGCAGCACATATTGCATGGTACACCGGGAGGTGGTATTCCTGTATCCTATAAGTTATATCAGATGGTACTTTGATAGTTGCGTCGCACAAATCCTTCAGCTTTCCCCCACTTTTTCCAGTCATTCCGACAGATTTAACACCAAAAGCCCGTGCGATTTTTACAGCATTAACTATATTCGCTGCATTTCCCGAGGTACTAATAGCAATTAGAACATCTCCTTCGCACGCATATCCGTACACCTGTTGGGCATATACCATATCTGGAACCACATCATTAGTGAAAGCAGTCGAGATAGATGTCTGGCTTACCAGTGAAATTGCAGGCAGTGCACCTTGAAGATTTTTGGACAAGTAGTGTGCATCTTCCGGAAAAACAGCCATTATCTTCTCTTTATCCTTGTCGGGAATTTCGCGTTTAAGGATAAATCCCTTCATTAATTCCCCCACGATATGTTCGGAATCGGCCGCACTCCCTCCGTTCCCGCATACCATTACCTTTCCACCGCATATATAACACTGTTTTATTACATGGAAAGCTTTTTCTATGTCCTCCCTGCAAATTTCAATCTCAGGGGTTTCCATAAATAATTTTTTAAAAATATCCCTTGCCACCTGTTTCATAACAGATACACTCCTAATCATTTGACCCTGACACCCATAGCTATTCAGCCATTTAAAGCTACCGCCAGAGCGGCATAGTCCCCGATTTCTTCCCCTAGATCGGAAGGGACAACCCTGCATACCCTTTGCGAATCGTTGAGGCACTCTCTTTTTATCACTTCGTGTGCTTCAGGCCACAACAACTCCCTTCTTCTTGAAAAAATACCTCCGATAACGATTATTTCCGGGTTTAAAATATCGATGAGAATTGAAAGGCCTTTTCCAAGATAACGCCCACTTTCCCTGTAGATTTCTTGTGCAAGCTCATTTCCGTTTTCAGCCGCTTCACCAACAGTTTTCGCATCCAGTTCGTCTAATTTGTCTACACTATCACATAGTGAAACTCTTTCCCGCATTTGCAGCTTTTCCAGTACCCTTATTCTGGCTAGCTGTGCAATCCCCCCGCCACTGCAAAACCCCTCGAATGAACCTGATTTCCCGTATCCTACAGGCCCGTTATCATCAAGCCGAATATGGCCTACTTCTCCTGCCATACCGTTTGTACCGCTATAAAGCCTTCCATCCAAGATAAGTCCCGCACCAATGCCGGTACCGAAAGTTAGAAAAATAATGTTTCTAAAACCCTTTCCAGCACCAAATTTCCATTCTGCCAGAGCGCATGCATTGGCATCATTCTGGAGCTTAGTTTTTATCTTATATCTTTTCTCAAAAATCTCAACAATAGGAACGTTATCCCACCCTATCAGATTTGGTGGAGACACGATTATACCTTTTTTACTGTCAAGAGGGCCTCCACAGCTTATACCGATACCATACAGTTCGTGTGCTTTCCATTTATTTGCCGTAAGTATGGCATCTATGTGTGCAAAAATACTGCCAAGTACATCGTCAAGTCCTTTGTTCAGCTTCGTGGGGAAAGCAGTCTTGTCAACAATGATTATATCCCCTAAGGTATTATTTTCCATTCTTCCCAGAATAACAGCACATTTCGTACCTCCGATGTCGATCCCCATTAGTTTTTTCACTATACCACCCCGTAATATTTGTTTTATGTGTTTTGCTCACTTCATATAGTTCAATGCCTCAAACAGTGCCAGGATATTCTTTTCAGGAGTGTCCTGCACTCTTTGTTTACTATTCACGTGTTGCACACGCCTGTTCCGAATATTTCGTCGTATCTTGCCATTATTTCCTCTGGACTTGCCGTACCTGTCATACCATGCTTCTTGATTGTCACATTTGCCGCCATATTTGCAAATGAGGCTGCCTCGACGCCTACCGCTCCTGCCGCTAAGGCACAAGAAAACGCTGCAAGGAAAGTATCACCCGCTCCGCAAGTGTCTATAGGCGGTTTTACCTCATAAGAAGGTATGTATGAGACATTTCCTTCATCAATATAAACGCAGCCTTTTTCTCCCAATGTCATGCATACTTTCGAACTGTTTCTTTCTGCTAAAATACCTGCCGCCTTTATCCGGGCTTCAAAAGAGTTTTTTCCTGGGGCATCATTATCATAAACTGCCCTGTAACCTTCCAGTTCATTCGGCTTTAGGATTACGTCCCTAAACAATGCAATTCTGTCCCGGCTATCCACAACAACCATCAGACCTCGCCTGCTAAGCTCCATGATTCTTTCCCTTACCCTCTTAGTTACACACCCGAAGGCAAACTGATCCGTTACGCATAGTACATCAATTTTGGCAGAAACCTGTTCCAGGTCTCTCAAAAGCTTTTCCTCCACTTCTGAAGGGAGCACATCATAATTGGCAAAATCGATTCTCGGATCCTCGTACTCAAGGTTTGAAATGCCCTTCCTCATCGGTTTGCAGTATGCGTTTGTCACAACCTTGTCACTTATAATAATCCCTTTCGTGTTAATACCCCGCTTTATCAATTCCTGTACAAGGACATTTCCCCTCCAATCGTCTCCCACAACGCTTAATATGTAAGCCTTAGATGGGTTTAAAGCCACAACATTGGCTGCCGTATTGCCTCCTGCACCGGGTGACATACATTCTTCAACAACTGGCAGATTAAAATGAGGTGTCTCCCTTGAAAGTTCACTCTTTGTCATATCCGCCCTCCAATACACATCCAGGCTGATGTCACCTATAACGGCTACTTTTATATTAGAAATACCCTTTAAAATTCCTTCAAGCTTTTTTCTATCGATACAGTTGAATGTTATCATATTACCCAATGATACCCTTCCTCACTTCCGGCAATCTATTTATCAGTTTTTTATAAAGGTTTGGAATTGTCACCTTATGGTCGCCACTAAAATGCCAACCCTTGCCACCTATACTAGTAGGCCTATTTACGATATTCTTCCTGGGTCTGTAATAGTAACGAGGGTCATCATGTCCGATTTCTAACCGGTAGTCTCCAAGGTTTACCAAATCAAAATTGGCAGTCGTAATTTTACGCGTGGCATATCCTAAATTTCTTGATATGGATAGAGCTTTGAGGAAAACTTCCGGTCCTATGACTGCCGAGCCGAAGTTCATGAATACACCGCCTTCCAGTCTGGATACCGAATAGCAAAGCTTATGGAAATCCACGCCACTGGTTATGCCGATTGCCCCAAAATCCACTGAAGGGTGCTGGTGGATGATGTCGGTACCCAAGGCAATGTGATAGGTTGCGGGGACATTGTTCTTATATGCCTGGTAGAAAACACAGTCATCCTTATAGGGAAATCTTTGCGGATTGTTTTCTACATAGACCGCAAGGCTCTCGCCATATCCCATTTTTTTCAGGGCACCAGCCTGCAAAGCCTCATTCATCCATCGACCCGTCTCTTCCCACATGCCGAAAGAACCGTCTTCAATCGCCGTTGGTACATCCTCGGATGTCCCTCCGTTGAACGCTAGTTCAAAGTCATGTATACTAACCGCCCCATTACCCGATACATGTGTTATGATGCCTTTCTTCATTAACTCTATGATATACCTTGACAGGCCATTTTTAATGACATGAGCCCCCATCGACAATATGACCGGCTTTCCCGCTTTTCTTGCTGTTACAATACTTTCAATCAGTTCGTCAAGATCGAAGCCGCCCCATTCCGGTACCTCATCTATTCCCGGTCGTGCCATGTTATCAGTTGTTACGAGATTAACTCTTTTTTTAACTGGGTATGTCTTTATATTTGAAAAATCAAGCAGTCCAGGGGTACTAGAATTTTTATCCAACATACACTTTCCTTCCCCTTTCTTATGTCTATACTATTACCTCACACAAATTAGTTCTCCCTGTTTCATGTTCGTAATATATAAAAAGCAGCTAAATCCCGAGCCATCCCAGCAGTTCCCTCAAATTTCTAAAATCACCAGTGATGGCGTGTGCTCCTGCCTCTACAAGTCTTTCTCTCTTGATAGGATTTATACCGCTACCCTTTTCCTCATCACTGGCTATACCCAAGGTGATAGCCCCTACTTCTCTGCCGAGAGTAATCTCAACTTTTCCATCGCCAATGACTGCAATCTCGTTCCCATACAACCCGTTTACCTTTACAAGCCTCTGCAAAACAGTTTCCTTTGAACAATCTACTTTACCTAAGGGTGCACCAAAAACCTCTTTGAAATACTTTTTCAAGCCCAGGACCTCTATTTCGTTATTTACATCCGGAAAATCAGTACCACTGGCTACGTAGATTTCAATGTTCTTCTTATACAGAGTTTCAAGGAATTCCTTGCTTCCTTTTATTATATAGTCAGAGGCTGTATTTTCACCGTTTTTTATTCTTTCAATTCGCTTTTCTACCTGTTCAATCAGCCTTCGGTTATACTCTGCCTTATACCACCATGGATTCCTGCTTGCCCCCGGATTCCTTCCGTGTCTATGAACAGCTTCCGCCAGCCACTTCATCTGATAGTAAGTTTGTATACCCGTTGATTGGTTAATATAATCACTTACTTCTTTTACCAGTCCATCATCAATTTCTGTTTTTCCTGCAATCATCTCCAACATCATCAGCTCCATGGTTTTTTCCCAACCACATCTCAAGGTCGAAAGGGTTCCGTCAAAATCAAAAACCACCGCTCTAAGTTTTTCTCTTCTTTCCAGGAGTTTAATTATAATTTCCAAAGCACTCACCTTTTCTGCTCTCTCCTTTATCTGCTATCTTTCGATGCCAACTCTGACCAGGAATGGAACACTTGCCTCACGTTTTCAGGCTTGGCTCCGGCCCCAAATTCACACTGTGCAATTGCTCCTCCTTTATCCCAGATAGCCGCATGCACCTCTTTGACCGCATTGTCTATCTCTTCTGGCGTACCGTGGGCTAGCAGATACTGCCTGTCAATTTCACCCCAGAAGGTGATCTTTCCTTTGAACTGGACAATATTCCTGATGCCAATACAGAATATCTGCAAGTTGGCAGCATCCACACCAATGTCAATTAGATGCGGAATGATATCCAGCGTATTGCCATCTGAATGGAAAAACAGCTTCTTACCATACCGATGAGCGATATCACAATAATCCCTGTACAATGGCTTAAATATCTTTACCCAAAGTGTAGGATTGATGATCAGAGCCTTCTGAGTGCCCCAGTCGTCCATCACGAACAAACCGTCTACGTCTGTCTGACACCAGAGTTTCAGCAAGCGGCAGTTGAAATCGTGTATCCTGTCTAGCATGGCCAACATGCTCTTTCTGCCAAGGGCTAGATCGATAAGGAGATTTTCGGTACCACGCAAAAATTGCATCCTTTCAAATGGCCGCACCAGATCACTAGACAGCACGAACTGGTCGGTAGATGCGCAAAACCCATTGACCCTCTCAACATCAAGGGTGAGTAGTTCCTCTGGAAAATGAATCCTGCTTACGTCCACCCATTCCTCGTCTTCGGGTGACACAATGGGCTCTTTAACCTCGCCCACTAACCCATGCTGCATATTCTTCCATACAACGCCCCACTCATCCATATAATTACCTAATTCGTATACACTTCCATAGCCTATCGGTTTTAGCGCGTATTGCTTGTGAGTATCAGGCACCTGCACTATATCCGGACGGTAGTCGGCAAAGATTTGCGCCAGCTCCTTTTTATAGTATATTTCTGCCCAGGGAAGCGTCCAGAGATCGCGTGGAATGACCCCAGTAAAATTTTGAAATTCCAAAGTTTTTTTCACTAGTTCTCGAGATGTCATTTATAAAACCTCACTTTCTTCGCGTCTGCTAGTGCTCTAAAGCACCTCATTAAAACTCCTCAGGAAGGACTTCCCCTACCCCTGGCAGCCCATACCCACCACGTTTGGACATCTTAGATCCCCTGTCTTTTGTTCTCCATAATAGTGTTTACTGCGACAGCCACGAGTATTAGCGAACCTCTCACTACATACTGCACGAATTCATTAACGTTGAGTATAGTCATGCCATTGGAAATCACGCCCAGGAAGATAATACCGATAAAAGTACCCCATACAGTACCTACACCACCGGAGAGCGCCGCACCTCCAATAATAACCGACGGGATAGCTGTCATCTCATAGCCCTTGCCAAACTGCGAGGAAGCCGACATGACCTGGGAGGAAACCAAAATAGCGCTTACACATGCCATCAATTGCGGTGCGACTAGATAGATAGTTTTTATTTTCTTGACATTTATACCACATAATCTGGCCGATTCTTCGTTCCCGCCTACAGCATAGATTTCACGACCAACACGCATATAGTTCATAATAATAAAAACGATCAGGAATACAACAAGTAACACAATGGCAGGCACAGGTATCAAACCACCAATACGCCCAGCGCCGATTTCATTGTACCACCGCGGCAGAGTGGTTATTGGGAATCCTCTAGACAGAAGTGCCGCCGCACCATAGAGTATATTTAAAAAGGCAAGCGTAATAATGAATGTTGGCATTCTAAAGTGGATATGTAGCCATGCAATAATAATACCAACAATAAACGAGCTGATAAACGCAGCCGCCATACCTATGAACACAGCCTTCTCCAGTGGCATGATACCGGCATTGCTTAGATCTCCTGCTATTTTAGCGACAATCACACCATATAGCGCCACACCTGAGCCCACCGACAGGTCGATCTGCCCGCCAATAATGGTCATCGTCAGACCTAGCGCAATAACTCCCTGTAAAGAAACGTTTTTGAGCATATTAAGCAGGTTGTTTGATGTCATGAAGCCCGGTGTGAGTACCGCAATAACAATCATCAACAAAACGAGAACTGACTCCAGTATATGATTGTTAAAATCAAATTTCTTACGGTCCTTAAGATTTAGGCTATTTATCATCTAATTACCTCCCATACACTTCACATATAATTCTTCTACAGTCATCCCATCAGCAGAGACTTCCTCTACAATTTCACCGTAGCGCATGATTAGGATGCGATTACATACCTCCAGCAGCTCTTCAAGCTCGCTAGACACCATTATTGATGCAATTCCCCGGCGAGATTGTTCCCAAATTATTTGGAATATCTGCTGCTTAGCGTTGACATCAATACCACGGGACGGCTCATCGAACATAATAATTCTGGGTTCTGTGTTCAGCCAATTTCCCACGACCACTTTTTGTTGATTACCGCCCGAGAGAGAGCTAACACGCACTTTAGCGGACGAGACTTTGATATCAAGCTCATCTATTTGCTTGTCGACAGCCTGGGTTTCCGCTTTGCTGTCCATGAACCCCTTTTTGGACAGCTTTCCCAAGGAAGCGAAACACAGGTTCTCTGAAACAGGACGTATTTGTACAAGTCCCTTGTGACCTCTGTCTTCTTGGGTCATCGCAATTCCAATACTCTTCATTGTTCTAATACTATGCTTTTTGACCACTTTCCCATTGACGAAGATTTGGCCGCTATCGAAAGGATCTGCGCCAAAAATGGACATGAGCAACTCCGTTCTGCCGGATCCGAGCATTCCGGCAATCCCTAAAATCTCTCCCTTACGCAAGTCGAAACTGATATTTTTGAACTTTCCTTCCCTTGTCAGCTTGCGAACGCTTAGGACGATCTCGTCGCTTCCAACAATATCCGTAGGCCGTTTCCTGATTTCGACATCCCCAAACATCATATCAACAATCTCTTTATGAGTGGCATTCTGCATAGATACTGTGCCTACATATTTACCGTCACGGAGCACCAAACAGCAATCTGCAATCTGCCAAAGCTCATGAAGCCTATGGGTTATATAAATTACTATCACATCCCTCTCCTTCACACGCCTAATCAGTTGAAAAAGAAGTTCCACTTCGCTACGAGCCAGAGCAGAAGTCGGCTCATCCAGCAAGAGTATCTTAGGATTGTGACTCATCGCCTTCACAATCTCAATCATTTGGCGCTGCCACATGCTTAAGGAAGACACAAGCGTCTGTGGTGGGATATGGATATCCATATTAGTAAGCAGTTCTTCCGTTTTTTTGTAAACCGTTTTCCAGTCTACAAAGCCTTTTTTTACTGGCAAATTCCCCATAAAGATATTCTCTGCAATGCTAAGGCTGGGTATAAGGCTTAGTTCCTGAAAAACGGTAGCGATTCCGTGTGCATAACCTTCGATCGGGTTATCCAAAGCCAGCTCCTTGTCGTCGATAAAGATTTGCCCACTCGTCTGCTTGATTACCCCGCCGATCGCCTTAATCAACGTAGACTTGCCAGAACCGTTTTTCCCGATGACAGCATTGATTTTCCCGCTTTCAAACTTCATACTCACATTGTCCAGCGCTACCGTACCCGGATACACCTTGGTCAGATTTTGAACTCTCAGTATACTCACAAATTATCACCCTTTTTTGTTTTGATGCAATCACCGCCGTATACGAGGATGCCGCACACAAGGGTACGGCATCCATCATACGCTTAAATTGAGTTCTTATCTTGTTATCTGTCATCAGTTACCCATTTTCGCCTTCATGTCAGCTAGAAATGCATCTAGCTTTTCCGTTTCGCCGCGCTTGAGCGGAATGTAATCCGTAGTAAATACCTTGCCTTTGGTGGCGGAGATGTCTTCACCCTTAAGCCCCTTGATCAGCACTTCCATCGTTAGGTAGCCCATCATGAAGGGATCCTGCGAGGTGGTTCCTTGCAGAATGTTATCCGGGTCTTTGATCATGTTGATTAATTGCTCATTCGCATCGATACCGAATACGAACACCTTGCCAGCATTGCCAGAGTTTTTCACAGCCATGGTGGCGCCTATAGCGCTACCCTCGTTAAATCCATAGATGATGTTCAGGTCAGGATTTGCGGCTAGCATGCCATCCACAGCAGCGACTGCATCATCCTGCAACCAGGCATCCTGATCTGCCACGACCTCCACTGTGTATCCGGGAATATCCTTAATCTGATCCTGGAAGCCATTCCAGCGGTCACGGGTAATATCCGGGAGCACCGACATGGCACCCAGTCTGGCCACCTTGATGGTAGAGCCTTCCGGATAGTTGGCAAGGATAAACTCCTTAGCCATTTCACCTGAAGGTACACACAGGTCATACTGGTTGGAAGTATAGCCGCCACAGATGAAGTCAATATCGGCCAAGCTGAGGTTAGAAATTGCGATGCGCATACCTTCTTGATCGGCTTTGCGCAATGCCTCAATGGATGTATCCTCGTTGATTGGGCAAATAGCGAGACCATCATACCCCTGCGCTACATAGGTATTGATCAGCTCAAGTTCCTTGGTGGTATCCCCGTTTGTGTTGTTCAGCGCTACTTCCACGCCAGCATCCTTGGCGGCTGCTTCATAACCCAGCTGCACCAAACGCATGAACTGGTCTTCCTGAAAAACTACGCCAGCCACTTTTAACTTCTTGGTCTTTGCAGGTGTTTCTTCTTTAGATACTTTGCCATTTTCCTCAGGTGACGGAGAAGGTTTTGCCTGGTTGGCACAGCTAATCAATAATGATGCCACCAGTACCATGATAAGCATAATAATTAGCAGTTTTTTCATCGCTCATTTTCCTCCTTTATTAATTTTCCTATGCATAACGCCGAAGCGTTCGCACCTAAAGTAAATGTCATTGCGTAACACACTCAGGTATTACATTTTCGGAGCTGCTGTTGAGTCTCTGATGATTAGCTTTGTAGGTAGCAATATAGATTGTTTTACAGGATGACTCCCCTCAGTTATATTTTGGATTAAAAGTTTTGCTGCAATTTCACCCATAGTAGTAATTGGCTGAGCAACAGTAGTTAATCTGGGTGTTATAAGCTTTGAAGTTATTGTATTGTCAAACCCGGAGATCGAAATATCTTCAGGAACTCTTATATTATTTTCCGTTAATGCTGTATAGGCACCTATTGCAACACTATCATTTAAACAATGAATAGCAGTGGGTCTGTCTTCTAACCCTAAAAGCTTCAATGTAGCAGAATATCCTGGATTAACAAAACTTTCAGTTTTAATAATATAATCGTCTCTTATTGGTATGCCATGCTTTTCAAGTGTTCTTTTATAACCCAAAAAACGATTACGTAGCACAGAAATATCATATTTGAGACCAATAAAAGCAATTTTTCTATGACCTAGTTCTATTAAATGTTCTATTACCGATGACGTGCCCTGCTCATCTGTAGTATCTATCCTATCTACTCCATCGATATCAGCCTGAATTGACACTATATGCATTGATTTTTTTGCTTTGTCCAATAACTCTTTATTTGTTATGCTTGTACTTATAATCATCAATCCGTCAGTACGCCTTTCAAGCATTTCATTAATGTAGTATTCTTCCTTTTTGCTTTCTTGATTGGTATTACATAGCAACATAAAGTACTTATGCTTGCTCATAACATCTTCCACGCTTTTAATAAACTCAATAAAATATGAGTTGGTTATATCAGGTATCATTAGTCCTATAGTCTTACTAGTCTTCTTTACAAGACTGCGGGCTATCGCATTGGGTGTAAAATTAAGCTCATCTATTATTCTCTGAACTTTTTTTCTTGTATTCTTGTTTACAAGTCCGCTATTATTAATCACCCTTGAAACAGTGCTAATAGATACCCCAGCAGCCTTTGCAATATCATTTATGTTAAGCTTTTTCTTTTCCTGTAATTTCTTCTCAATAGATTCCACTATGATCTCCCTCATTAAACCATTATTGAAAACACTTTATGTATCTGTAATTATCTATTTTAAGTAACTTAATACATTCCTTCTGGAACAATACAACAAATTTAATGAAAAGCTTTTCATTTATTATATATATTCTACACAAAAATAAAAATTCCTTCTTTTCTTATAAATTTTTTTATTATTTTTTTTTTTTGAATATAAAATTAAAAATGAAGTCAGATAAGAGCATGTTATTGACTTGACAAAATACTGAATTACAGCGCTTCTGAGGTGTTTGCCTTATTTTGTAAGACTTATCCTTTGAGAAAATTATACGATTCAACGTTGAAAGAAAAAATACTATTAATAATGTAAATATTATGGTAACGTTTCTAATATATTCCTACATACCTTGGTATAACCTATTTCACGGCTCCACGAAAGAAGATGCAATAAATATTAATGCTATTCCAGAATTCTTTCTGTGTATGGATAAACCAGTAGTCAGAATCATAGCTGCCACCGATGCTGCGTTCTGGATGGCAGGAAGCCTGAAAAAAACCACCAGGTTGCCTGCCATTCAGTTCTACTGAATATCAATTTTTCTTCTCTTTGTTTTTGAAGGCTCTACCTTCGGTACTGTGATTGAAAGGATACCATCCCTATATTCTGCTTTTGCTTGGTCGGACTTTACCTCAACAGGCAGCGGGATTGTCCTTGAAAAGCTACCGTAATACCGTTCTGTTCTGTAAGCGTTTTCATCCTTCAGTTCCTTTTCCCTCTTTGTCTGACCTGTAAGCCTTATAGTTTCCCCATCGATATATAAGTTCAGATCTTCCTTTGAAACACCAGGTATTTCTGCTTTTACAATTACATCGTCTTCTGTCTGGTACACATCTACGCGGGGAGAAGAGAAGCCCCCAAATATTTTTGAGGGAAAGTCAAAAAAACTGCTCACTTCCCTGCCGATATTGTCCATATCCCTAAAAGGATTCCACGGTACAAGAGCCATATTAAACTCCTCCTTCATATTTTTTCAGTAATAGTTTTTCCTCTTAAATAATTTTTATAAAAAATATGAAGAAGATAGAATAAGAACTGGTGAAAATACTACTGTTAAATCAAAAGAAAAATCTTTTTTCACTATCCATATCCTCACTCTCTTGCTTTAAAATTGTAGATGGGCTTTATAAAATATGACAGGGGACGGTTCTGTGTCCTATTACTCACATCTCTCTACAATCCCCTTGCTTACCCCTGTCAAACTACTGATTTGCTCTACTGAGATACCTTCTTCCCGCAATTTCTTAATACAACTGTTCCTCAATTGATTTCGAGATGCTTGAAACTCCGATAAGTTTTTATATTTAGAGACTTTCCTTAGCATACCAACCTATCTCAGTCGAGACACGGAACCGTCCCCTGTCTTGTTTCCCTTTTCCCTGCTATCCATATCCTCACTCTCTTGCTTTAAAATTGTAGATGGGCTTTATAATATCAACTATTTCAACAGTATCTTGAATATTATTAATGATTTCATCCATAGGCTTGTAGGCCAGAGCACATTCATCCAGTGTTGACCTGTTGACAGTGGTGGTATATATTCCTTCCATTGTTTTTTTAAACTCTTCAAGACTGATGGTTTTCTTAGCCTTTCTCCTGCTCATTATCCTTCCTGCCCCATGAGGCGCAGAATAATTCCAGTCTTTATTGCCTTTGCCAATGCAAATAAGACTTCCGTCCCTCATGTTTATCGGGATTAATACCCTTTCGCCTTTTCGGGCGGAAATTGCACCTTTTCTTAAAATCATGCTGTCCAAATCAATATAGTTGTGTATGGTTGTAAACTGTTCTTCTATTTCAAACCCCATTCTGTTTATAATCTCGTCAACAATGGCTTTGCGGTTATATACGGCATACTGCTGGACTATTTTCATATCATGCAGGTAATTGTTATAGCTTTTCCCCTGTACATAGGCTAATTGTTTGCTGATTTTGACAGGACTGATTTTCTTAATTTCATCCTGGATTTCTTTTTCGCGTCCTTCAGCCTTCAGTTTTTTACTATTTCAGCCTTCAGTCTGTTTTATCCGTAAGCTCCTTATAAGCCAGTTCCTGATAGTATTCTGCAACCTGCTTTCCCAAATGCCTGCTCCCGGAATGGACAACCAGGTATAATGTCCCATTACTGTCTTTGTTGACTTCTATAAAGTGGTTTCCGCCTCCCAAAGTGCCAATACTCAATCTTGCTCTTTCAAGATTAACATGTTTTTTACAGGCTAAACTATTAAAGTCATATGCTCTCAGTATATTTATGCTGTTTTTTCCTAATATTAAACCCTGAAGGAATATAATCATAGATAACATTATCCAGTTTTTCAAAGTCAATCTCTTTCTGCTTTAGTTTTATGGTTTCCATGCCGCAGCCTATATCCACACCAACAAGATTAGGCACAATCTTATCAGATATTGTCATAGTTGTGCCAATGGTACAACCCGCACCGGCATGGGCGTCAGGCATAATCCTGATAATACTGTCCTTCACGAACTCCTGATTGCATAGTTCCATGATTTGGGCTATTGCTTCACTTTCTACATTATCAGTGAATACTTTGGCAGTATTATATTTTCCTTCAATCTTAATCATACTTTCACCTAATTCACGTCCATAATTTTTCCAAGCTTAAACAAAATATTGAAACAGACACTCCTAGCAAGAGGAGCAAGTATGCTTATCATGTTCATAATTCAAATGATAAACCATACCTCATTTTAAGCAATTAAGAGTAATTTCCACTTCCTCTTACTTTCTTTTGCCTAATGGTATGAAAGTGGTATATATCCACTTTCACTGTAAGGTTAAAAAACTAAACAAAGTTAACCAAATATGAAGTTTATTATCACGGTCCCGTACCTACACCGTCAATCCTCCAGCCGCTTTTTTCAGATTCTTTCTTCAATATAACAAATCTTGGTTGGATTCCATCATCTGAGGTTATTGGTTTTACGAAGTCAAAGTCAACTTCAACCATATACTCCAACACCTCTGGCTCATTCTGAATTCCTTTAAATTCTTTTGTCTCCAGCAACTTTGCACTCTTAATATTATAGTCTATTTTATTCTCATCCCTATTAAAAAGGTACTGGTTGTTCATATTGGATGATAACTGCTGCGATAGGCTTTTTCTTGTCATACATGCCCATACCATTTTTATGTCATGCCTATCTAATGCCTTGAAATACTCTCTGATTATATCCTTTGGTTCCATTTTGGACAGCTTGATTTCCAATTCATCCTCATAATCAATATAATGTGCAATCCATCCATCCCATTCCTTGCCCGTAATATCTTTTAAACTCTTTCTATCAAGAGAGCATGCGAAAGAATTGTGCCTTCCGGCATCGTTATATGCCCCAATAATCTCATCATTATGCTTAAGAATAATGCCTCTCGCGTCTCTTCTTGGCTTCATAAACTCGGGAAGCGTTTCCCTAAGCCTATAAATTTCTGCTGTAACAACCTTTCCGAGGTAACCAGTATAATCAAAACCTATTTGCTTGGAAAGTTCATTGTTATAAGCCCAATATATTTTTACCGGGTATTCTCCTGCCCTATGTTTAAGGCTTTTAGGTAATTTTTCTTTTAAGGTACTTATTCTATAGTCAACAGTCCAGTTATATTTGCCAAATAGTCGCAACACTCGCTGCTCAATATTAGTATCAGGATTTGTATACTCATTTAAATCGGCAATGTATCTAAAGAAACTATAATCTGGCTCAACCTTTCTCCCACCTTTATCTATGTACCCTATTTCATAAAGAGTATCATATGTAAAACTAATATCCTTTTTGCTCCCATCTTTTCCATTAATAATTAACTGATTGTTTTTACGGGCCATTCCACTCATCTTGCTTATTTTGGATTCATCTGTCAATGGTTTGCTTTCCTCTATCATGGACATAATGTCATTTATCATCTTAGAGTCTTTAATTAATATAGGTTTTACCTTATTCCAGTAAGTCCCATTCGCATCGAGGATAAGTTCAATTGTTGTAATATCCTTAGTCCTGTCAGTAGTTTCATGCTCCTCATCCCCAACCTTATCTTTTTGTGTCTCCTGCTTTAAAGAGATTTGACCTTTTTGCACCGTATTACAGCCTGCTGAAAAAACTATTATTGTTATCAATAAAAGCATCAAACATCTTCTGTACAACTTATACACCTCCCTATTTCAATGAATCCATAGAATTTCTTCATGCTTCTTCCGGAATTCTTCTTCAATAATCAGACCATCTTCCTTCAGCCTCTCGCTTCTCGTTTTTCTTACCTACACCCTTTAATCACGGAGATTGTTTTTTTGATTATGATTTTCCTTGTCCCATGTTTTCACCATCACCTGTCACCTATTGCCCATCACCTGAATAATGCGCGGCTTGCTGCGCATATTCTACTAATACATCATAAGTCATAATCTATAATGCAGCCTAATTTTTATATTATTATATCAATTTTCATCATTAATGGAAAATAAGAACTCGCCAAAGGAAGTAATTCAATTCTGAGTTTCAACGATTAGAAATCAAAGTAAGAAACAGCTGCATTAAAAAACTACGGAAGAAAGGACTTTCAGTAAGATAGATTAATAGGTTAACAGGGGTAAGCTAGAGAATTGTTGAGAGATGTGAAAAACAGGACATAGAACCGTGCCCCGTCCTATGTCCCCAGTCTTACCGTTTTATTCTTCCTTTTCCCATTGGTCCATCTGCCTCATAACCTCATCGTATGTTTTTTTACAGATATCAGGAAGTTCTCCTCCCAGGGCTTCTTCCGCTGCTTTGAAGCCTTTTTCAATTGCATCTTTCAATTCAGCAATTTTACTCTTATCGCCGCCCGAAAGCGACTTTGCGAAATCGACAATTCTTGAGCTTACCGCTGCAACACCCCATTCTCCATCGTCAGAAATCATCTTTTCCGCTTCAGCCCTGGTTTTACTGTCTATCAACAGGATTTCCTTTCCGTCATGAACACTCCCGGCCTTTTTCCCCTGATTGACAATCAGGTTCTCCACAAGCTCTCTCAAGGACGCAGTCGCCTTATCGACTTCCTCCCAGAGCCTGTCAATATCTTCAACACTCATGGCTGACGGTCTGGAAACAGGATTGCTGTAAGTGACGCTCTTGTTTTCGGTTTTACCGATCTCCACAATTACGCCGTTTTCTTCACCGGTATTTATTCTCTGATCTTCCTTGACATTCCTCTTATCATTGGTTTTATAGGCTTGTGCCGTGTTTGAAACAAGCTGAACAGAATTAACCATTATAATCCCTCCATCCATGGACAATATGTTGAAATCCTTATATTAATAGTTATATCGGCATAAAATGAAATAACTTAACAAAAGCATATGCTATACGTATGAATTTTAATGTTGAAACTCCCATAAGTTTTTACATTTTGAGACTTCCTCAGTACACCAACCCGTCTCAGTCAAGACACAGAACTGTCTCCTTTAGGGCTTGACTTTTTATAGTTAGTCTGTCTTACTATCCCAGCCTGTCTCCTTTTTTACCTTCTGTTCAGGCTCAATCAATACTACTCCCTGTTGGGCATATACACCTAATACCAGTACTTCTGACATAAAACCGGCAATTCGTTTTGGGGGAAAGTTTACAACGCCTAAAACTTGCCTGCCAATAAGCTCTTCCGGTTTGTAACATTCAGTAATTTGAGCGCTCGATTTCTTTATGCCGATTTCTTCACCAAAATCTACTAATAGTTTATATGCGGGCTTTCTTGCCTTTTGAAAAACTTCCGCCTGAATAATTTCTCCAACCCGAATATCCAGTTTCATAAAATCATCAAAAGTAGCCATTATCAGACCCTCCTGTGGAATACTTAAGTTTTCTCGACTCTACCGTGCAGAGAAAGTCGTATATGGGTTTCAGCTTCCTGAAACCCTTTTTTAGTATATCAGGAAGCTCCTTTGAAAACGCAAGCTTGAAATCATTTTGGACAGATTCGAAGTATATGTTTTTTCTGTCCAGCCATAATCTTAAGCTCTCCGGCTGACCGGGAAACTTGCTTCTTTTGTACATTTCGCCCCCGATAACAAACTCATTTTGGGATTCATAGCACTTAAGCGCGCTTAAAAATGCAGGATGTCTGTTTATTATCATTTCCCGCATAATAGCCATTGATTCTGTTGGTGCGCCGTAATAGCCAACACCGTAGCTTGAGCCTTTCTGGTTTATTTCAAACCAGAAGCAAGGAGAAGTTGACATCTTGGATTTATCCCGCAGGAATACAAGCCAGGCATTATCCCTGTAAAGGCTCTTATCTTTTGAAAAACGGGTATCCCTGCGGACTCTGGAAATCAATTTCGATGGGATAGTTATAATCATATGGTCTATTTCCGTCATAGTAGGCACCAATTCCATAATAAGCTCTACAAATGGGTGGTATACGTATTTTTTATATTGGCTTTTATGGCTTTCATACCAATCTTTGCTATTATTTATTTTGTTTTCAAAAAGGAATTTCAGTGCTTCTTGGGTAAATCCACTAAAACTCATATCAGTAACCTCCGTATTATTACATAAAAACAAGGTGCAATATCTTTTTTAAATATTTTGACAGAAATCTACAGTTCTATCAAGTAAGGCTAGAGATTATGATACAGTTTTTCGGGAATATGATCAACTTAATTGTATGACAGTATGACAGGGGACGGTTCGTATGACAGGGGACTATGACAGGGGACGGTTCTGTGTCCTATTCATCACATTATATGACAGGGGACGGTTCTGCGTCCTATTCATCACATTACTCTACAATACCCTTGTATGCCCTTGTCAAACTGCTGATTTGCTCTACTGAGATACCTTCTTTCCGCAATTTCTTAATACAACTGTTCCTCATTTTGATTTTCAAATATTGAAACTCCGATAAGTTTTTATATTTTGAGACTTTCCTTAGCACAGCAACTGAAACCACAGTTTTAAAAAATACCATATGCTTTATGCTCTCAACAAAATACTCTATTGGTGAAGCGAATAGTTTATTCCTAAGGCTTGGGCAAATAATAGAGTATTAAATATGTAGCCAGAAACACAAAAACAAAAGTAATTAAATATGTAAAACCTTTTTCATTGGTACTTTTCCCTGTAGAATATAAACACTTTTAATACACATATTTTTAAAAATCGAAACAATTAGCCTAAAGATTTTATGAATTAGTTTATTGTAAACTCCGATGCTAAATAGTAAGTGTCATAATCACCTGTACCTCTAAAATCCAGTATATCTTTTATAATGCGGTATTTTCCTGATTCTAAATTCCCATAGAGCCAGTTCCAATCGACTTTCCATTCTCTACAATCACCAGGCGATAAATCATAACCAATGCTATTAAATCCGTAGTCGCCATCTATAGTAACAGGAACTCTATACCAAATTCCATTGATTTTCTTTTCTAATCCAAAGTATTCGCCATAGATGCATTGACTGCTAGAATTATTCTCGATTACTACAGTCAATCCAGTTGAGGTCGCTGTTTCTTTCTTTACAGTCATAGTAACGCCATCAAAGTTGTTGGTAGTTTCGTATGTTGATGGATTCCAGTCAGTTACATCAGTAGACTGGCTTAAAGTCTTTTCTATTTCGGTGCTTTCTATATCTACAACCGATATCCTGTTATCATTGACCTTACACCCTGCAAGTAGAGCTAAAAAAGTGGCCATACAAATGAATAAGCATATATACTTTCGCATAAAAAGTCTCCTTTTTAATACTATTGTTCTGTTAACTTAATAATAAAATGAGACCTGAAACGCCTCTGGTATAATGGAATCGTCAAAAAACACATTATCTCCCAGAAAGGAGCGTTCAAGTCTCATGACTATTATACCATCTAACGTAGTATGTCCAAGGTGTTTTTCAAAAGTTCTTAACCGTTTTGGTAAGGACAAGGAGGGTTACCAAAAATATCAGTGTCAACATTGTAAGCGTCAGTTCGCTCCAGATAACCCTACTTCCAATTCACAATCGAGAAAAAGAAAATATCCTGATTGCCCGATTTGCGGTAAAGCAACTTTTCTTCACCATGACTATACTTATTACTCAAACTTCCGGTGTGGTGATAAAAAAATGTAACCATTCCTTTAGAGTTCCGAAGCTTATTAACGTGGAACCACCTTCTTCTGAATTGAACCCACAAAGCTTTTCTTTTAAAGGAATGCGTCATTCTCTCCACATTGTTCTTTGTGCCCTTAATTACTACTTTTGCGGTAATTCAACCACCCGCAAGGTTTCCCAGATCTTATACATGGTTCATCAGATTAAAGTCTCACATGTTACCATCTCGAAATGGATTAAGCGCTTTGCCCCGGTATTTAAAAAGATCGCCACAGATCGGCTTTTGGGGATTAAGCTCTGCGATTCGGATGAATGGCATTTCGATGAAACCTATATCAAAATTTCTGGGAAAGATTATTATCTCTGGCTTGCCATTGATTCCGAAACCAGATTAGTTCTTGATTTTCATCTTTCTCCTAACCGTGATTCATCCGCTGCTCATACCCTTTTATCAAGCTGTAAAAGAAATTTCGGACAACCTCAATCCGCTGTAATTTCTGATCGATATTATGCCTATCAACAGCCTGCTTCTCTGTTCTTCCCAGAGGCCAAACATATTTGTGTGGAAGACTTTGATGATTTAATCAACAACAATGTTATAGAGGCTTTTAACGGGCAATTCAAAGCGTGGTACAAACCTAAAAGAGGCTTTAATTCATTCGAATCTGCCAACCGGCTCATTGCTACATACATTTTCTTTTACAACTTCGTTCGTCCTCATTTGAGTCTCAATGGTTTAACACCGGCTCAAGTTGCCGGAGTTAAATACTCAAAACGCGAACGGCTCTTCTGGTTATTGGTAGCTTGAGTAATATTCAGATTTCAAGGTTCATTCCGTCCTGCGCTGTGCCAGGACTATTTGTGCTACCTTAATTAGAACTTTTAAGGGTTGCACATCACTTTTTTTCATGTTACTTTGTTCTTAGTCGTTTCCATTAGTAGGCTTTTTTCTTTTTAAGCTCTACCAAAGGTCTTTCAGGTCTCATTTCTTCATACTTAGTTAACAGAACCAATACTATTATTATTAGACGTTTAATATCAATATAAGTTACAAAATTATATAAAATCTTGTATCAAGAAATAGGGTAAGTCGAAAGGAAAAATAAAATCCCGTAGCAAATGAAGATTTCTCCTGCATTTGCTACGGGATTTTGAAGCGAACTTTATTTTTATAGAGCGAAGTCTATTTTTATGGAGCGGAGTTTGTTTGAGTTATACGCAAGACATAGAACCGTCCCCTGTCTTACCCGTCCCCTGTCTTACACTGTCTTATTCCACCGTCACACTCTTGGCCAGGTTCCTTGGTTTATCTACATCACAGCCTTTGAGGACAGCCATGTAATACGCAAACAACTGCAAAGGAGTAATGGCTGCTATGGGGGCAACTACAGGGTCTACATCCGGTATAGTTATTATTGTATCCGCTACTTCTTCAACCCTCTTTTTATTGTATTGCTGTGTTATAGCAAGGACTACAGCTCCACGAGCCTTTACTTCCTTGACATTGCTCACCATTTTATCCAGCAGGTGATCCTGTGTCATAGGGCATACAACAAGGGTTCCTTCTTCAATAAGGGCTATCGTACCATGTTTCAGTTCCCCTCCCGCATAGGCCTCAGAATGGATATAGGATATTTCCTTGAGTTTTAATGAACCTTCCATGGACAAAGCGAAGTCAAGTCCTCTTCCAATAAAAAATATACTGTTTGCATTGTAATGCTGTGAAGCAAATTTCTGTATATCTTCCCCATCCGAAAGTACACTTTCTATTGCAGCCGGAATATCTTTCAATCCCTGGATAACCCTATTGTATGTTTCATAGTCAATATTGCCCTTTTTATAAGCCAGATCCATTGCAATAAGATACAGGGCAGAAAGCTGGGTGTTGTATGCCTTTGTAGACGCAACAGCAATTTCAGGCCCTGCCCATGTATAAAGAACATCATCAGACTCCCTTGCAATTGAGCTTCCTACCACATTAACAATTGACAGTATCCTTGCTCCTTTGCGCTTCGCTTCTCTTAATGCAAACAGAGTGTCAATGGTTTCGCCTGACTGGCTAATTATTATTACCAGAGTTCTTTGATTTACTATGGGGTCACGGTACCTGAATTCAGAAGCTATATCTACTTCAGACGGGATTCTGGCAAACTGTTCTATCAGGTATTTTCCTATAACACCTGCATGGGATGCAGTACCGCATGCAACTATAAAAATCTTATCAATGTTCTCCAGGTCTTGTGCAGTGATGTTTATATTATCCAATTTGATTTTCCCATCCAGCAGTCTAGGATTAATAGTATCTCTGACAACATTTGGCTCTTCACATATCTCCTTCATCATAAAATGTTTATATCCTGATTTTTCAGCAGCCGAAACATCCCAGTCAACATGAAAAATCTCTTTCTGTATTTTCAAACCATAGTTGTTGAAAATTTTAACTTCATTTCTGCTTAAGGATACCACTTCCTTGTCCTCAAGGATATAAATATTCCTCGTATACTCAAGAATGGCTGGAATGTCCGATGCTATATAGTTTTCTCCTTCACCCAGCCCAACAATAAGAGGGCTATCCTTCCTTGCAGCAACAATCTCATCCTTGCAGTCCTTGCACAATACCCCCAAGGCATAAGAGCCTTCAAGCTCATTGATTGAGTCAATAACAGCCTGTACAAGGTCACCGTTGTAGTGATATTCCACAAGGTGGGCGATTACTTCAGTATCTGTATCCGATACAAACTTATATCCCTGGGATTGCAAAAACCCCTTTAGCTTTAAATAATTCTCAATTATTCCATTGTGTACAACAGCAATTTTCCCTGACCAGCTTATATGAGGATGTGAATTTACATCATTAGGTTCACCATGGGTTGCCCATCTTGTATGCCCTATGCCTGCACTTCCTTCCAAAACCTCTTTACCGGCTTTTTCCTCAAGACAGCTAAGCCTCCCCTTGCATTTTACAACCTTTAAACTATCATCATTGTAAATTGCAATGCCCGCGGAGTCATAGCCCCTGTATTCCAGTTTTTTTAAACCGTTTATAAGAATAGGCGCAGCTTTCTTTACGCCAATATACCCAACTATTCCACACATAGTAATTGACCTCCTGGATTCAAATTTTTGATGTAGGGACATGCGTTTATTGGCTTTGGACAAAAGTCCTCCCCGGCCGCTTATTACCGCGATATCCCCAAACTGAGCAATATGCCCAAACGCCATTTCACACAATTCAATTGCATAGAAATAGCTTTCTCAGATGTTTCAAAACATAATGGAATTATAATTTGAATAGAACAGGATTGCCAATCCAGCTCACTTTGTACCACAGTTGCCTGTAGTCTTTGTAGAGCCTTAACGGCCTTGGCAAGCCGGAAGGTTTCCGCCGAAAACTCGATAACTCACATTACATCTGATAACCAACACTATATAATGTGACCTCCTTCCCCTCGTCAACAGGAATAATATCTCCTGTCCAGGCGCTTATAATACTCACTATCCTCCTTTCAATTTCTCGCATAATCCTGTTATTTAGCATCACCTCCTTCATTCATGCCAATCTTTCTTCAATAATCCTTGTAAGCTCAGATGCTTTTCTTGTTATGTACTCAAGATCCTTACCCTCAATCATTACCCTTACAAGCGGTTCTGTACCCGAAGGCCTTATAAGAACCCTTCCTTCCCCATTAAACTCCTCTTCAAGTTCTGAACACATCCTTGCCACTATTTCATCCTCAAGGAATTTGTTTTTATTACTGTTCTTTACCTTTGCGTTTTTTAATACCTGAGGGAAAACATCCATGACTCCCGCAAGTTCAGAAATCTTCCTTCCGGACTTTTTAAAGACACTCAATAGCTGGATTGCAGTTATAAGCCCATCACCAGTAGTATTATAATCGAGGAATATTATATGCCCGGACTGCTCTCCACCAAGCGTATAACCACCTCTAAGCATTTCTTCAAGTACATATCTGTCTCCGACTTTGGTTTTTACTATTTTGAGGTTTTTCCTTCTCGCCATAACATCCAGTCCCAGATTGCTCATCACTGTGGCCACAATAGTATTGTCTTTCAGCCTGCCTTCCTTGTATAGCTCCATCCCAATAATAGCCATTATCTTATCTCCGTCAAGAACCTGACCGTTTTCATCAACAGCAAGTACCCTGTCAGCATCTCCGTCAAATGCAAGGCCAATATCCGCTCTGCATTGTTTTACAAATTCCTGCAGCTGTTCTATGTGAGTTGAACCACAGTTCTTATTAATATTTAAACCGTTAGGCTGATTGTTAATAACATAAACGCAAGCCCCCAGTTCTTCCAGTGCAGCTGGCGCAACTCTATATGATGCTCCGTTTGCACAATCAACAGCAATTTTAATGCCTTTCAAATCACCGTCTATGGTGCTTTTAACAAAAGATATGTAATCCTTCTCAGCTGAGTCCATAGTCTTCCTCATGCCAATGCTCTTTCCTGTTGGCTTCGGAATCTTACCACTGTTATCCATCAGCACGGCCTCAATCTTTTCCTCTATAGCATCAGGTAGTTTGTAGCCCTTGTTGTCAAAAAACTTTATGCCGTTGAACTCATATGGATTGTGGGAGGCAGAAATTACAACACCAGCATCCGCTTTATACTTCCTGGTAAGATATGCGACAGCAGGCGTAGGTATTACTCCCAGGCACACCGCCTGTGCGCCTACAGAACATATTCCGGCAACAAGAGCCGACTCCAGCATGCTGCCTGAAACTCTTGTATCCATTCCCACCAGTATTTTGGGTGAATGTTTTGTCTCAGCATTCAAAACAAAAGCCCCTGCCTGGCCGAGTTTATATGCCAATTCAGCAGTTAACTCCTCATTTGCCACTCCTCTGACACCGTCTGTCCCAAAAAATTGCCCCATCGCAGTACCCCCTCTATGTGCTTAAACAGAATTTCACTATAGGCTTTTCTATACTTCTAATTCATTTTTATTATCAATGATTTTTATTATATCTTTTTGAGTTTCTTTCCACAAGCACAATTATATTACAAAATGGTTAAAGCATATAACAACACGCATAGTATTATATTAAATATTTAACAATATTGTTACTTCAAATCGGTTTAAATGTCCTGACAATCTGCTCTGCAATCCTTATGCCATCCACGGCGGCACTAACTATCCCTCCTGCATATCCCGCACCTTCCCCAGCGGGATATAATCCCTTTATCCCCTCTGCTTCAAAGGTTTCTCCCCTTGGTATCCTTACAGGAGATGAAGTTCTCGTTTCCACACCTGTCAGTACGGCGTCATTCATTCCAAAGCCCTTAACTTTCATATCAAAATATGGTATACTCTCTTTCATTGCGTTTGTTATAAAACCCGGAAGGCATCTGTTTTATGTCATAAACTCTTGTATTTCCAGTATAGCTTGGCTTAACATCCCCAAGCATTCCCGGTCCAATCCCGTCAATGAAATCTTTCAGCCTTTGTACGGGTGCACAATTCCCGCCTCCACCAGCTCTATAGGCAAGTCTTTCCCATTTCCTTTGAAACTCAATTCCGGCCAAAGGATGGGTTCCTTCAAAGTCATCCGGGCTTACTGACACAACCAAAGCACTGTTTGCATTATCCCCTGTTCCGTGCAAATTCACTCATACCATTAGTGACTATAGACTTATACTCAGAGGCCGAAGCCACCACAATACCTCCAGGGCACATACAAAATGAATAAACAGTGCGGTTTCCAGTTTTGTAGAATAGCTGGTAATCTGCCGGCCCAAGCTTATAATGTCCTGCAGCGCCCCCGTATTGGGCTTTATCAATAACCTCCTGGGGATGTTCTATCCTGACTCCAATAGAAAAAGCTTTCTGGATGAATTTGATACCTTCATTAAAAAGTTCCTCATATGTATCCCTGGCGCTATGGCCTATGGCAAGTACAACTACCTCTGCATCAATTGCTTCATTCCCATTCACCATAACGCCTTTTACTTTTCCATTCTTAGTAATTAATGATGTGAGTTTTGAATTGAACCTGAATTCTCCTCCATAGCTCTCTATCTTTCTCCGCATATTGGCCACAACAGTTTTTAGAACATCAGAGCCAATATGAGGCCTAGCTTTGTACAGGATTTCCTCATGGCCACCGCATTTATAAAACTCTTCAAGAACTATGCCGCATCTGCGGTCATTTATCCTGGTTGTCAGCTTGCCGTCAGAAAATGTACCCGCTCCGCCTTCCCCGAACTGTACATTTGTATCAGTATCAAGATAGCCTTTTTCCCAATACCTGTTTACTATCTCAGTCCTTTTTTCTACACATTCACCACGCTCCAGTATAATGGGTTTATATCCGTTCCTGGACAAAACAAGGCCGGCAAATAATCCTGCCGGACCGCTTCCCACTACAACCGGTCTTGTGTTTAACTGAGTACTACCAGGAATCAATTCCTCTGTGGCTTCCTCTTTAATCACTTTTATATCATTATTATCAGGTATTTTTGTACTGCCTTCAATCTCAACAACTACAGAATAGACAATACATATGTTGGATTTTTTTCTGGCATCTATAGACTCTTTAGCTATTTTAAATCTCAAAAACTCGCTCTCATCAATTCCCAGCCTTTTAGCAGCCTTTTTCTTTAACACCCCGCTGCTGTCATCAAGTCCTAACCTTATGCCGTTTATAATAATTTTCATGGCTCAATTTGTGTTCTTCCAACTCTGACCTGAATATCTATATTTTGTACCATTTCAACCCCGTAAGGCACTTGAACAGCCAAAGGCAGTACATGGGTTCCCTCATCCAGCCCGTCTACATTTACATATGGCCTGATGTTTTCCAGATCCAGGTTGTGAAGCACTTGTTCCCTTCCTTTGACCTCGAATGTAACTGTCGGACTCACAATATCATAATTATATATATTATTAGAGTCTGTATTTCTTAAACTAATATTCTCTTTTGATACTGTAAATTCCTTCTTTACAATCCTGTCTACATCTATGGAAACCGAAACCTCTTTAGGCGAGTTTACAAGCCACACTCCTTCGGGCAGGGAAATCAAACTGTTCACATTCACATCTTCAGTTGCTCCGCTTATATCAATTACTTCAGTTTCCAACCTGTTAACACCTTCCAGCAAACTATACTGACCGGAAATCAGTACCCTTTTGGGATTCATATCCCGTGATACTTCGATATAGTCCTGGGCAGGACTGCCTTTTAATACAAGTTCCACAGTAACTTCTTTAGCAAGCTCCACACTCACATCCACATTGAGATTCCTGCTAAGTGAAGGAATTTCATCACCATTCTTATTGTATACCTTTAATTCCTTATTAACTGTAAGACCTTCATTCACGTTATTTATATCCACAACCAGTTTAACCGATCCGATACTGCTAACCAGAGACTCAACATCCCTGAATTTAAAGCTGTCAGGTGAATGGGTAACATTCAATACTCTGTAGTTTTCCTTCAGTTTGCTGTTTACTATAGCTTCTACAGGGAATGTCGCTTCTACCACCTTTTCAAGCTGCACCTCAATGGTTCGCGGACTGACACTTACAATACTAATATCCCTGATATCATAGTAAGGGCCTTCAATCCTTATACGATTGTCTTTTTCAGTCTTTACATTGGAAAAGTCCAGGACAGCAAAAAAATCACTCGGCCTTACACTGTCTATTACTTCCTTCCGTCCCCTGACTGTTATATCTATACTGTTCTCAAAGTTCTCATTTTTCAATACAAGGCCCTTGTCCTCAAGGGATTCCACATTTTCTATGTTCAGTTTTACCGATAGTGTCTTGGTATCATAGGGGTTTTCAACATTCAGTACATAAATCCAGAGTAAAATAGCTAAAACCACGGAAACTATTTTTATTGAGATGTCCTTTTTCAGTAGTTCATTCATTTAGGCTTCACCTTCCATAAAGACAACCTTTTTGCAGGATTATTCTTATCCAGTAAATTCTTGCTAAGTGCCTTCCTTAATGTATCTGCTGTCAGATTCCTTGTCAGACCGCCGTTCAATGCAAAGGAGATTTTCCCTGACTCTTCTGAAACAACAATGGCAATAGAATCAGATATCTCAGTAATTCCCAATGCTGCCCTATGCCTTGTCCCAAGCTCCTTGCTCAGGTCCAGGTTATCCGTAAGTGGCAAAAAGCAGGCCGCAGCTTTAATTTTATTATCCCTTATAATCACAGCTCCGTCATGCAGTGGCGTATTGGGAGAAAAAATATTTACCAGCAACTCCGCAGATATATTTGAATCTAACAGAACTCCGGTTTTGATGATTTCTCCTACTTTTGTATCCTTCTCAATAACAATCAGTCCGCCTGTATATGTTTTGGACAGTTGCACGCAGGCTTTAATCAATTCATCTATAACCGCACTGGTTTGAACGCGCCTGCTTACCTCATCAAAACTGAACAAATCCCTGAACCTGCTTCTTCCTATCTGTTCAAGCCCTCTTCTTAGCTCCGGCTGAAAGAGTATAACAAAGGAAATTGCAGCAATGGATATTGTGTTGCTTAAAATATATGATATGGTTTTAAGGCCTAACAGTTTGCTTAATTCCGAAGCAATAAGTATAACCAGTATGCCTTTTATCAACTGCCATGCCCTCGTTTCTTTGACAAGCACTATAACCTTATATATTGCATAGGAAACTATTCCAATATCAATGATAGATTGGACCACTGATAAAGGGCTCTTATTAAAACCCAAATATCCGGCAAAATTATTGATCAGGTCATTAAAATTTATATTGTTGAAAAAGTCCAATACACCTCACACCTCTTTATGCAAAAATAAAATAGCGCTTATCCATTATACACATACAAAACTTTAGCAAACGTGATAAAAGTTACTTACTGCTACTTTAAATTATACATTAAATTATACATACTTTCATTCCAATATAAAAATTTTTTTATTTTTCATAAAAAACTATACATTCCCCAGGTATACGTATTTAAGATGTTCCAAAGCCTTTTCCTTTGCCCTGGCTAATGTCGCTACCGGTGTCGGATGCCTGTCTGTCATTTTGTAGTTTGGGAAAAACCTGGACAAATGCAGTGGAATATCAGGCGATATTCGGGCAATCCATCTGGCTATACGATCTATTTGTTCCATATCATCGTTTAAGTCCGGAATTATTAATGTTGTCACTTCAACATGACACCTTTTTGCTGCAATTTCAACAGTCTTTTTTACATTATCAAGTGATGCCTTGCATATTCCCTTATAAAAAGAAGTTGTGAAAGCCTTAACATCAATATTCATAGCATCTATAAAAGGCAGCAAATTAATAAGGGGTTCTTCATTGATAAAACCATTTGTGACAAGTACATTTACAAGGCCATAACCTTTCACCAGCTTTGAAGTTTCATAAACAAATTCGTACCATATAGCAGGCTCATTATAAGTATACGCCAAGCCAATATTTCCAATACTACGGGTTTCCAGTACCTTGTCTGCAAGGCTGTGGGGAGAAGTGCGTATTAAATGAGGATTTTCATGAGCAATACTCCAGTTTTGACAAAAAGAACACTTCATATTGCACCCAAAGCTTCCTGCCGACAGTATTAATGACCCTGGCCTAAACCTGTTCAAAGGCTTCTTTTCTATTGGATCCAGTGAAATCGATGATATCTTTCCATAGTTTAATGAGCAAAGGCTTCCAGCATTGTTTTTCCGTGCACGACAAGCCCCTAAATCCCCATCCCTGATTACACAGTTATGGGGGCAGAGACTACAATGAACCTTATTACCTTCAATTCTATCATAATACATGGCTTCCTTGCCCATATCCATACTCCCTCTTAAATATTACTTATTCAGCTTCATTATTTATGCCTGACAACCTCAAAGCGTTCCATTCTGTATTTTTCTCCTGGCCTTATTCCAGCCTTTCGGAGTGCTATCCTGACTTGTTCTTCGACTGTATCCACTCCTTCAAGATCCGGAAGCAGGAGGCCTGACTTAAAACCCGATCTCACAATGACGCCATATTTTTTTATATCAAGCTGTTCCATTGATTCTATGGGTTCAGGCTCTTTAAGTATATCAACCGAATATACCAATTCATCAAGTTCATTTTCCTCCACAGGTTCAAACCTTGGATCCTGAGTGCCTGCACTAATAGCATTGTATATTATTTCGTGTGCAACATTCTCCCTGGTTGGAGCTGTGGTTCCTATGCAGCCGCGCAGCCGGCCATATTTCTTTATCGTAACAAAAGCACCGGCTTTATTATCCACCATTTCATCTGGCAAATCCTCAGGCAGCTTCATTATACCTTTCCCTTTTACATAGTTTTCAAGGCTGCTCCTTGCAAGTTTAACATAGATATCCTCATTTGCTCTGGCCTTTTCCATCATTTTTGCATTTGCTTCTTCAACCTCTTTTAACACATCTCCACCAGTCTTTCTGTTTAATACATTGAATCTTGCTACCGCATAACCTACTCCAAAAGGCCCTTCATATGAATACACTTCAGGCTCTACATTATAACAGTCCATTGCTCCAAACATAATAATAAAGGATCTTAGTCCGCATTCTCCAGCACTCTCACACATATTTTCGTCAATTTGCATTAACTGCTTTACATTAAATTCCTTTAAACTCTCTACAACCAATTTATCATACATACTGCCCTGTTCACTGAAACCATAAGGTGCATCATGGGTAAGTCTGTGGGAAAGGTCTCCACTTGCAATAAACACAACCCTCTCCCCGCTTTTGTCTACGGCCTTTGAAATACACATTCCAAACCTGTATAATTCATTAAAAGGTAATCCTGCGACAGAAATACGCACCAGTTTAAAGTTCTTCAGAACTTTGCTGACAAAATACATTGGCACAAGGACACCATGATCAAGTTCGCCGGAGATTTTATATTTCTTCGCAATAGTATCATCCAACCCTCCGGCGTAGATACCCTCTTCCCTGGCATATAAACATATATCCCTTGCCATATCAGTATTGTTGGCAAATTCCATATTTACATTTCCTGCTCTAAACCCTGAAAAATCACCTTTTAGCCTCTCTGAAAACGGAATATATATGTAGTCCTGGAACAACGGTCCATGAGGTGTGGTAATAATTATTGTGGTCGGTTTTTCTTCACCTATCAGCCCTGCAGCTCTCTTCATGGCCTCCAAAGTACCAACCGCTTCCCTTTCCCCGCCTTTTCCTACTTCCGGAACAATAATGGGCGGATGGGGGAAAACATAAGAGCTTATTACACTGCCCATCAATATCACTTCCTTCCTAAGAAAATTGAGAAACCAATAATTCCTACTGAAGTTATTAGAAATGCAATTATAGTAATTAAAGCCGTCATCCTAATAACCCTTTTTTTCATGCCTGGTATCACATCCTGCCTTTACTATTTTTATTTATTCTTTCAATATTATTATATAATACAAAATAACTTTTTTGTATTAATATTGATTTTCCATAAATTTCAGCGAATTAAGAGGAAGGAATTTTGAAACGCATGTAGAATAATATATATAATACACAGCAATACCAAATCTTAATACTGTTCCCGTCTTAAAAAACACTAGTATGGAACGTTTCTTCCCTGTTGCATAGTAGTGTTTTTCTTGTTCAATAATACGTCATTCATCAGTGGAGGTAAGGTAAATATCTGAAAACTCCAATGCGATAGCGGGTACCAGCTTTTCATATATATTACCTGCCCTGTCTTGTGTTTCCTCTTGGTCCGAAACTGTAGTATCAGGTAGAATAATAGTAAAAATACTACCCTTCCCTTTATTGCTTTCCACAGTAACTTCTCCGCCTAATGCATCAACCAGCAGTTTAACCAGATACAGCCCAATACCTGTACCTTCCTGATTTTTCGCCAGGCCACTGCTAACCTGTCCGAAACGCTCAAATATTATTTTTTGTTTTTGTTCTGGTATACCTATACCATTGTCAGCAACCTGAATATAAACCATATTATTCTTTTCGGAAACTATTACCTTTATAGTCTGTCCCTCTGATGAAAACTTTATTGCGTTTGATAAAAGATTTAAAAGTATTCTCTCATACTTTTCATCATCAATGGCCATAACCTTCTTAGAAAGTGAAGATTTAAACACCAGTTTTTCGCCCTTTTCCTTCGCATACAGTGAAACCGACTCAGTAATGGCCTTTGTTACCGATACAATATCCATGTTTCTTCTGTGCAACTTCATATATCCACTTTCAGCCCTTGTTATGTCCAGTATATTATTTACCAGCCGCAGCTGCCTCAATGAGTTCTGCTTTATTTGCCTCATGTACTTTTTTACTTTATAGGGAATTTCATCCCCACAAATATGCTCCATTGTCTGAACAGCTGCATTTACAAGAGTTATCGGCGTTTTGAATTCGTGAGACAGGTAGTAGAACACATCGTCCTTGATATGCAGTTTCTCTTCAATATCGTTTATCCGGCTTTCCATTTCCTTTCTGGCCATTACCCTTTCAGTAACATCTACTGCAATAACTACTATGTATTTGACCTTGTTACCGTCCATCAACGGGATAAAGTCGCTATCCCAATAAGTAACTCCCCTTTTAAACCCACCGAAGGCACTTTCTTTTAGGCATGCAGGATTACAGGTTTCCTCGACCTTCTTCCATATGATATCCTGGGAACTGCTTTCCCATCCGGAAGCTATTTCATTTATTCTTTTTCCAATGCAATTATCAATTATATTATATGGTTCATCCAGATAACTTAAATATTGATTATTTGCTTTTACTAATATACGATCAGGTGCACTATAAACAGCAATTCCTTTGTGCGGAAGGGATAGCAAACTTTCTAAAAAAGGAAAACGACACTCCAGCCTTGAACCAGGAATTTCGTAAAAAACCACAAGCATCTCATCCTTAGTCATTCCTTGATGTATTAATACTTTTACATGCCTTGCCCTAAAATCCGATCGTGTCAATTTACTGTAGGAAAACTATTCAGAGACTACACCCTAGCTGCTCTTCCTCTAAATAGCTTTTAGAGCCTTATAAAGCCCTGTCAACTTTCCTATTTTAAAGACCTCAAGATTACAAACTTTCGTCATTAATTCTAGATTTCAAACCTTGTGATGTTTCCTTCATTATCTTTTTCGTTATTGTATAGAGTTTTTCCTCTTTTTTCTTTGCTCTAATATATTCAATCACTCTGCCTTTGTTTGCCTTAAATGCTCTTAGTCTGGCCATTTTGTCAGCTCCGTCCCTGCTCCAGCCCATTGGTCGGCTACTCATCCTAGATGCAAGAATATGGCTATTATGTCCTTCTGCGCTGCATCCAACTATATGTTTGCTTTCTTCTTCCTGTACTTTTATTCCATCCCAATTGTTTTTGAAATATGTCCAGCTTTCTTTTATTTCATTCCGTTTTGATTCACTTTCAGTTGCCATGTACAGCTCATTGAAAACAAGCCCCAGTTCGTCTAATTCTACTTCTTTAAGGCATTCCCATACTTTGCTTGCATATCCCCGCATATGCGCCGTTGCTTTCGTTACATACTTGTTCATATGGTATTTGTCTAATACAAATCTCGCCCTTGGCAGATAATTAAGCCCTTGCTTGATCCATGAAGCCCCATCTCCCGATAGGTATATTTGCTGAATTTTATCTATTACATAATTGTCTTCTATGTATTCATAAACTTCCTGCCACAGTTCCCCTGGGCTTCCTCTCAAACACGCCAGATAATATGGTGACTTTAGGCTCCTCCTTTTGCCTTGTTCCTCAATTCCTTCATGCACATAGATAAGGCGGGGCATTGCACTTTTCCCTGATTGAAGAGCTATATGGTCTTCATCTGCTTCTACATACAATGTTTCAACTTCTTTTTTCTCCACCGGTAACTTCTCAAGCTTTATTTTCTCTAAGTTCCTTACACTCTTCATGACAGTTTGTCCACTGATTTCTAGCTCACAGGCCATTTTCCCACTCTTTCGATAGGACATTTCTGCTCCAGCTTCCGCAAGCTCTGCATAAACTTCCTCATCAATCCGTTCATGAATCCCTACCCCAAGTATTTCATCTACAAGATGTCTGTATCGTTTCTTATCCTTAGAACAGTAATATGTTCTTCTGTAGGTTATTTCCCCTAATTTTGTGATGATTGTTTTTTCATCTTCCCTGCGCTCGACATGCCAATCCTTTTTTCTTCCCGAGTCTTTCCTAATTGCTTCATCCAGGGCTTCTATCATTTCTACACAAATCCCTCGTCCTAAAGCATCAGTTTCTTTCTTGATTTCTGCAACGACTTCCGATAAACCCTCCCCATTTTTTATAATTTCCAATACTTTTTCTTGAAGTTTTCTGATACATACTTCTGCAAAATGTTGTATAATGTTATTCATAAGAGACCCCCTTCTTTTTTGTTTTTCTCTCAAAAAACATTTTATCAGAAAGGTGTGGTCTCTTATCATTTTTCCTACAGTAATTTTACACTAACCTAAAATCCTTAGTAAATAAAAACAATGCCTGTTCACCCATTTTTTTTAATTCGAAGATTGTTATATCCCTTTTGAATATTTTTAAAAAAATACGGTCAGCATTATGTCCGAGAGCTTCTTCCTTCGATAATCCGGTCAAATCCAAGAATGGGTAGTTGACATCAGTTATTTCTATGTTATTTATTTTTAAGTATGGTAAGAACCGATAAGACGCAAGGAAATAGTCATTTATTATAACATACACCTCCTATGTCCAACTAAAGAGTATTATGTCAATAACATCTGTATATAAATATATCATATATTTCCATGGATTTCTATGGTTTTTTAAACATTTATCAACATTTTGCGACAATGAGTGTTATAATAAGAATTATTACCCAGTAATTACATATAATTACATAAAAAGTCCTGTTACAATACAACAGGACTTTTTATATAATGTAATGGTGCGGACAAAGGGACTTGAACCCCCACGCCTCACGGCACTAGATCCTAAATCTAGCGCGTCTGCCAATTCCGCCATGTCCGCATGACTTTTTCGCAACATCACTTATTATAAAGAGATTTTGCACTTTTGTCAACATCATTTTAGCATGGCATGAAATGGCTTAGCAGGCGTATTTTTTATGTATGAGGATCATTATTTTCAAATGTCTTCATTGTCTCAATTTATTTTCTCTGCGTTTTTAAGATGTTTCTGACTTTTTGAGCAATATTTGCATCATTTAGTCTGTAATAATCCAGGAGCTCATTATGGCTTTCAGCCGATTGCCCGAAAGCGTCTTCAACAGCTACCACCTCTATTGGAACCGGAGTTTTTCTCAATGCATAGGTGATTGCACATGCTAATCCTCCTATGTAGGTATGTTCTTCTGCTGTTACAACTCCTTTCATTCCTTTAACCAGATCAATAACAGAGTTTTCATCCAGGGGCTTCAAGGTGCTCACATTTATAACTTTTACTGAAACGCCTTCTTTCTCCATTTGTTTCGCAGCTTTAATCGCTGCAGATACCATCGTTCCCATGGCAAAAACAGCAACCTCAGTTCCGTCTCTTAATACCGTAGGTTTCCCTATTCTAAACTCCAGTTCTTCCGGGAATATGTCCTCCATGTCATTTCTGCTTATTCTCATATATACTGGACCATCATAATCTGTAATTGCCCTAACCGCCTTTTTGGTTTCAATCCCATCACAGGGAACTATCACCATCATATTCGGTATAGCTCTCATTATGGCAACGTCCTCAATTGACTGATGCGTTGCCCCATCTCCGAAATCAGAAAATCCTGCACTTGACCCAATAATCTTAACATTCAATTTACCTATGCAAACACCCTGTCGAATCTGGTCAAAGGGACGGCCCGATGCAAAAACAGCAAAAGAGTTTACGAATGCAATCTTGTCAGTTAGTGAAAGTCCTGCACCAAAGGAGATCATATTAGCCTCTGCAATACCCATTTCGAAGTATCTTTCAGGAAATTCCTGCTGGAATTGATAGGTCATTGTAGATTTACCAAGGTCAGCTTCAAGTACAACTATTTTCTTATTTTCCCTGCCTAATTCAAGCAGCGTTTGCCCATATACCACTCTTTGATTGTGCATACCCATTATTATTCCCTCCTTAATCCATCAAGTCCTGGTAGGCTAATTCATATTGCTCTTGGGTCATAATACCGTTATGAAATGCTGCTGTGTTCTCAGCAAAACAGATACCCTTTCCTTTGACGGTATGTGCAATGATCATTGTCGGTTTCCCATTAGTTTCGTCTGTCTGATCCAGTGCGGTTATTATCTGCTCGATATCATGTCCATCAATTTCAATGACATTCCATCCAAAAGATATCCACTTTTCCCTAAGCGGATTCGTGTCAAACCGTTCTGAAATGGGGCCTGTAGCTTGAATTTTATTGCAGTCCAGGATTCCAACAAGATTATCAAGCTTATAGAATGAGGCTGCCATAGCTGCTTCCCATATTTGTCCCTCAGCAAGCTCTCCATCACCAATTACACAATATATTTTGTAATCCTTTTTATCAAGCTTTGCTCCGGCAGCTATTCCGCAGGATATGGACAGACCTTGCCCGAGAGAGCCGGTGTTTGCTTCAATACCTGGAGTTTTCATCATGTCCGGATGCCCCTGAAGAATTGAGCCAAGCTTCTTCAGGTTCCATAATTCATCCATAGGAAAGTAACCGCACATAGCCAGGGCAGCATACTGTACTATCGCCGCATGTCCCTTACTTAGAATCAGTCTGTCCCTGTCCTCCCACTTTGGGTTATCGGGGCGGTGCTTCATCTTTCTAAAGTAAAGCACAGCCACAATATCCGCTATTGAGCACGAACCTCCAAAATGACCAGCTTTTCCTGGTCCAACCATTTTTACGATGTTAAGTCGGATAGATTTAGCTTTTTTCTTCAATTCTTCGACTGTACAACCCATCAAATCATCCCCTTTAAGAAATAATGTTTTCTACAATTGAACTGGATGTATGTTGTATTACATGTCAAGCTAGTTGTATGTTGTATTACATTTATTGTGACAAAGATGTTTTGATAATTTTGTCGATTATGCTTGTAAGGAATATTTGCATGACTAATAAGGTATACTTGTCAGATAAAGTTTCTAGCATTCTTTACATCGATTATTGCAGTTTCAATGTGTTCCCTCATAATTTTAGCGGCTGCTTCAGCATCTCTATTTATTACTGCATTGAGGATCTTTCTGTGATAATGCATTCCAGCCTGGAAACCTCTAAGTTTGACAATTTCCTCCATTGAGTTTTTCAGCATATCGTGCATTATTGCAGTTACCTTTACTACAACGCTGTTATGTGTGGCTAATGCAAGAGCTGTATGAAAATTCAAGTCCTCGTAAGCAAATTTTTTATAGTCTCCCTTACTTTTATCCATGTTTGAAAGGATTTCCTTCATTCTGCCTATATCCTCTTCATTAGCTCTGAGTGCGGCAAATCTGGCACTTTCAATTTCAATTACGGAACGAAATTCCAGCATTTCAATCAGGCTTGTCGTTTCAATCATAAGTACAGGCAAAAGAGTATTAAAATAGTCTTTCGGAAGTATTTCCGAAACAAAAGTTCCCTCCCCCCTTCGTATAGTTAGTACTCCCATACCTACCATACGGTGAATGGCCTGTCTGATTGAAACCCTACTCACACCAAACATTCTTGCTAAATCATTTTCTCCAGGAATCTTGGTACCAGGAGCCCACTCGCCAGAAATTATATTATCTTTGATTTGTTCCAGAACCTCATCGCTAACTTTTTTTTGTTTTATTGGCTTAATATTCATTTTGCATCCCTTTTATATGTATTATGTATTACCTCTATATTTTTTTTTATTATATATGATTTCATTTATTATTGCAAGAAATATTTGATGGTGATGTAGTATGGTCATTATGGTCAATACATACCCTTTCACTGCATAATACTAATGATGAATCCTCTCCCTGTGATAATAATTTTTGTGCATTCTATACATTATTTTTATCATTGTTTTGTCTATTTTAACTATTGACTTTTCAGGTCTATCAAAATAACATAAACTTAATCAATCAGTTGTAATACATCTCATGCTGGACAGTTACTTGTAATACATCTCATGTATTATATTATACTATGTAGAATATGGAGGGGGGTTTGTATAATGAAACGTATTGGATTCATAGGGCTTGGGATTATGGGTAAACCAATGGCATTAAATCTAATTCGTGCTGGGTATTCGTTAACAGTCTATGATATAAACCCAAAGCCGCTTAAAGAACTCGAACAGGCTGGGGCTGAAATTGCTGCCAACGGAAAAGAAGTAGCGGAAAAGAATACAATTATTATCACCATGCTGCCTAATTCACCGCAAGTAAAGGAGGCTGTTTTTGGAGAAAACGGGATTATTGAAGGTATTCAGAAGGATTCCATACTTATTGACATGAGTTCGATTTCCCCCGCTGCGTCCAAAGAAATTTCGGAAGGTATCAGCAATAAGTGTGCCTTTATGCTGGATGCTCCTGTCAGTGGTGGAGAACCCAAGGCAATTGACGGAAGCCTGTCCATCATGGTTGGCGGCAAAAAAGAAATATTTGACAAAGTATATGATATTCTAATGGTCATGGGCAGTTCTGCTGTGCTGTGCGGGGATATTGGCGCAGGGAATACCACTAAGCTTGCAAATCAAATAATTGTCGCCGCTAACATTGCGGCACTTTCAGAGGCGCTGGTGCTTGGCAAAAAGGCCGGAGTCAACCCCGAAGTAATATTCAACGCTATACGGGGAGGTCTTGCCGGCAGTGCAGTTATGGATGCGAAGGCACCAATGATGATTAAAGGCAATTTTTCACCCGGATTCCGTATAGCTCTACATATAAAAGACTTGAACAACGTCCTTGAGACCGGTCACGAATATGGTTCGCCACTGCCACTAACTTCTGCGGTAATGGAGATGATGCAGTGGCTGAAAGCCAATAATTTCGAAGCAGAGGATCACAGTGCACTTGCTAAATATTACGAGAATTTGGCTGGAACCTTTATACACGATTAATTATGAATGATACGTTGTGTTAACGTATCATTTTATTATTCCATACTTCAGTGTAAATTTCCATCTAAAGCCTTGCAGAACTATAATACAATATTTAGGAGGGAGTACCATTATGAAAAAAGACAATCTCTGTGATTCTTGCACTGTTGTTAGTAGCTATGCTGGTTGGCTGTGGCTCCACTGGAACAACGAAGAGTGCAGGCGCAACTACCGCAACTGGCTCCAGCGACAAATCTTCGAGCAGTGAATCTGCTGACAAACCTTCGAGCAGTGAATCCAATGACAAACCTTCGAGCAGTGAATCCAATGACAAACCTTCGGGAGACGGAAAAGTTTGGCCGAATGGCACACCTACCGTGACAGTTGGCTTCGGTGCAGGTGGTGGAACCGACACCGCAGTTCGTCCAGTGATTGCAGAAATGGAAAAATATCTGGGTGAAACAATCAATGTATTAAATCAGGATGGTGCAGCTTCTGCTGTCGCCGCAACCAATGTTCTTAACAAACCCCATGACGGATATAGCATGTTTGCAACCGGTTCCGGTGCTTTTGCAGGCTTTGGCGTGAACGACACAAGCGACAGTGATTGGACTGACTGGGCATCTTTCCATGCTTTTACAGGTCCTGCCGCCATTGTTGTTAATCCTAACGGCAACATCAAGTCTTTGGACGACTTAAAGAACTATTTGTCTCAGGGTACTCAAAATTTTGCCATAGGTTCATTCGGAAATGGACCTCATGTCCAGATTGAAGCAATTCTTCAACTTCTGGGTATTGATTCCGTCAACTACATGACGTTGGGATCTTGCCGGGATGCGGGTGTTTCCGTAGTCTCCGGAGATGCCGAAGTTGCAATCGGTTCTTTCTCCGCACTGATTGATTTCGTAAATGCCGAGCAGCTCAATGCGCTGTGCGTTACAACTGCTGACGGATGGACATTAAGCAGTGGTGGAAAAGTTGGTGAGACTATTCCATCAATCACAACCTTGATTGAAGGAGCCGATGCAATTCCCCAGTTGTGTGAAACCTGGCCGATTATGATTCCACGTGATGCACCTCAGAATATTATTGACAAAGTGGAAGAGGCATTTAAGTATGCGTTAACAACCGATGCTATCAAGGAATTTGCAAAAGAAAAAGGTTATATTGTTGTCGGCTATACCGGAGAAGAAGCGGATAGATTCCAGGCTATGCAAACCTGTGCATACAGTTGGGTGCAGTACGATTCGGGACTAGTCAGCATTTCTCCTGAAAGCTTGAATCTTCCCCGCCTTGAAGACTTTGACTGGGAAGTTGAAAAGGCCAAACTGAACAAATAAAGTAAAGTATTGCTCTGCCTTAAGATGGGCCATTTCACAAATGGCCCGCCTTAAGAGACCAACCCGGAAACTGGAGGGGATATCATGAGCCAGCAAAATAAAGAGCAAAAGAAAACTGTTGGTGATTTCATAATTGGGCTTTTGCTTGTAATCGGCGGCATCTTCGTTATGATTGTATCTTTGAACATGAAAATTTTTAGGAACTTTAATGATGCCCCGGGTTTTTTTCCGTTATTTCTTGGCGGTATTCTGGCATTGCTGGGCGCTGTTCTCGCCTTACAGTCAATTAAAAAAGGCGCTTTGCCTACAACGAAAGTTGTTTTCTCAAAAGAAAACCTCAAAAGCTTTGTAAAAGACGATAAAACATTGCGTACTGTTATATTAATTGCAATTCTGATCGTCTATATTTATATTCTCATCGGCCGGATGCATTTTGCAATCGCCACTATGCTGTATCTTACTTCGACTATGCTTTATCTAAAATCAGCAAAATGGTGGAAAACCCTGATTATTTCAGCAATATCAACTTTGTTCATCTGTATAGCGTTTCAGTATGGTTTTCGTATCCCGCTGCCGTAAGAAAGGAGAAATTGTTTTATGACTTCATTCGTAACACAAATGGAGCTTCTCTTATCAGCATTTGAAGCAGTTTTTACACCTGAAATAATCTTACTCATTTTTGCCGCTACAACGATGGGCATTGTCGTTGGAGCAATTCCTGGGCTCACCGGCACAATGGCCTTAGCCCTTTTAATTAATGTAACATATAAAATGCAGTTGGAGCATGCAGTAGCCTTTTTACTTAGCGTATATGTTGGTGCCATAATGGGTGGGTGTTATTCCGCAATTATGATTAATATTCCCGGCACCCCTGCGGCTGCTGCTACAGCACTTGACGGCTTTCCCCTTGCCAAGCAGGGCAAAGGCGGCAAAGCAATTACCATAGGTATTATCTCAAGTTTCTTCGGTTCATTGGTTTCCTGCCTAATACTGATTTTTGCCACTCCGTATATTTATACTGTAGCATTGAAGTTTAGCCAGTGGGAATATTTTTTGCTGGCGCTGTTTGGAATTACAATATGCGGTAGCCTGGCCGGCGACAAAGCACCGGTTAAAGGCTGGATTGTTGGATTCCTAGGATTTCTGGCGGCAATGATCGGATTGGATCCGATTTATTCATTTCCCCGGTTTACTTTCGGGAGCAGAGATTTGATGGCTGGTATTCAGTTGATACCCGCTCTCATTGGTGTGTTTGGTATTTCAGAAGTCCTTATTGTGCTGTCGGAAAAGGTCCCGTATATGATCGAACAAAAAATTGGATCCGTATTCCCTGAAAAAGGGACAATAAGAAAGATAATTATGCCTGCTTTGCGCTCTGGCTTTATTGGGGCAGGGATTGGTGCAGTGCCAGGAGCAGGTGAGGATATTGCCGCTTGGGTATCTTACGATACCGGACGCAGAAGAAGCAAAGATGGTAAAAAGTTCGGCACCGGAAGTTATGAGGGATTAGCCTGCGCCGAAACCGCAAACAATGCATGTATTCCGGGTGCGATGATCCCGCTGCTAACATTGTCGATACCTGGAAGCCCGCAGGCTGCAATGTTCATGGCCGCAATTATCCTGCATGGAGTAAAACCCGGTCCTATGCTTTCTATAGAGCAGCCTGAATTTCTCTACACCACCGGTGTAACGCTTTTAATGGCTGGGGTTTGTATGCTGATTATGGGGATTGCATTGACTAGACCCATGGTTCATGTACTGAAGCTCAACCGTAAAATCCTGATGCCGATTGTGGTTCCCATGACGGTAATCGGTGCATACGCTACCAATATTACCGTATTCGATATTAAGGTGATGTTTATATTCGGCATTTTAGGCTTTATCCTGCGAAAAATGGATTTCCCAATGGCTCCACTAGTGCTCGGTTTAATTTTGGGTAATACTGCCGACAAAGGCTTTCGTCAAGCGTTAATGCAGGGACAGGGGTCTGTCATTCCGCTGCTCGGCCGTCCCATGGGCCTTATTCTGATCGCTGTCATTCTTCTGAGTCTTATCTCTGGCATACGAAAGTACGCCAAAGACAAGGCGGCGTCCCAGCGTGAAGCTTCCACTGTAACAGAAGGGCCAGCAGGCGACTAAAAAATCAATATGAGGTGAGACCAGTGAATGTAAAGGACAAAGTGATTATTATTACTGGCGGTGCAGGAGGTCTGGGTTCCGCAATAGCGAAGCTCTTATCTGAAAAAGGTGCTAAGGTTTATCTTCTTGATCTGGACGAACAGCGCGGCAATGAAATCACAGAAAAGCTTATAAAAAACGGAGGTAATACACACTTTTATAAAATTGACCTTACGAGCGAAAGTGAATGGAAAGCCGTTGTCAATGATATTGTAGCAACAGCCGGCAGAATAGACGTGCTTATAAACAATGCTGGGATCAATATCCGCAAACCGATAGAGGAAATGTCCATAGATGAATGGCAGAAAATGATGCTTGTAAACACAGGCAGTATTTTTCTCGGATGTAAGTACACAATTCCTGTAATGCGTGGACAGGGCGGCGGTACGATCATCAATACATCGTCAGTCTGCGGACTGATCGGACATAAATATACCCCTGAGGCTTACACTGCAAGCAAGGGCGCGGTCACCTTATTTACAAAAGCTGTCGCCTCGCGTTACGCAAAGGACGGAATCCGCTGCAACTCCATTCATCCGAGCACAATCCTTACGCCGTATGCAGAAGTGTTCCTGCAAGATCCGCAGAAAAGAAGCGAGCGTCTCGGCGAGGTACCCCTTGGAAGGCTCGCAACCGTTGACGATGTTACAAATGCGGTTTTGTATCTTGCAAGCGACGAAGCGTCTTTTATAAACGGTGTAAGCCTGCCTATTGACGGAGGTACTACTTGCTATTAATTATAAGGTTTCTGTGGGCAGATATCATGTAGAACATACTCTTTATGAGTGAAAGAAAATTGTTAACTGTTTGCATGCCGAAACATAATATAATTCGGCATGTGAGCAATTTTCTCTTAAAACTGTTATATCACTCTAACCACCGTGTGGAACAATCAAACTGTAAGGAGAAGCTGTTCTTCATCGTTAAAAAACGAAAACCTGGCAGAATATCCGCCAGGCTTTTAGTATCTTTATTAATTATCACAGTGTAAACTTATTAATCATCATCTGTAGCTCATCCGCTAAATTAGAAAGCATGGATGCAAGGGATGAAAATTCCTGCTGGCTTGCTGTCTGCTCCTCAACTGAAGCAGCAACCTCTTCACTCACTGTCAGCGACTGTTTTGATATTTCGGAAATTTTCTTGCTCATTTCTTCAACTCTGGTAATTTCATCAACCATTTTCTCTATCTCGCTTGTTATCTCCTTTACCTGAATATCAACATCATCACTAGTCTTTACGATATTCCTAAAGGAAGAACGGGCTTCCTGAGCCATTTGTGTTCCTTCCTTAACTTCCTGGACACCAGCCGTCATGCTCTCAGCAACGTTCTCAGACTGTATCTGAATCTCCTTAAGCATTTCTGTTATTTCCTTGGCTGCATCAGCAGAGCCCACTGCAAGTTTCCGGATTTCTTCAGCAACAACTGCAAAACCCTTGCCGTGTTCTCCCGCTCTTGCTGCTTCTATAGCTGCATTCAGAGAAAGCAAATTGGTCTGTGAAGCAATACTGGTAATACTATCAAGTATCTTCCTTATTTCACCCGTTTTTTGCTTTAGGGTTTCTGTAGTTGACTGAGTATTCAAAATCTTGTCTTGTATAACACTGATTTGTTCTAATAAAAGTCTCATCTTCTCATTTCCTGCAGCAGCAGCTTCACTTGCTTTAATGGAAGCAGACAAAACACTGTTTGAATTGTTATGTATTTTTCTGTTTCTTTCTATGAGGTAGTTAATAACCTCCACTGTTTTTTCCGAGTGCTCGGACTGTTCAGTAGCCCCTTGAAAAACCTGCTGTGACGATGATGCTATCTGTTCAATTGCTTTTGTACTCTGTTCAGCACCCAACTTCAATGTATCAGCTGATTGTGCCACACTTCTGCTTGTCTCGGATATGTTCCCTATCAGCTCACGCAGGTTTTCAACCATCTTATTGAAGGACTGGGCTAACAAAGCTATATCGTCCTTGGATTTGCTGCTCACCTTTTCTATACTCAAATCTCCATTTGAGATGCTCTTGGCAGATTTGGCAATCTTTGCAATCATGTCTCCAATCCTGCTGGAAAATATGCCTGCAAAGAATATGCTAAAAACACATACCGCAAGAATAACCACGATTATAATAATACCTGTAAGTGTAGTATTTGCATTTAACTCTGCCTTTTTTTGCTCTTGATAACTCAGTTCTATTGTAATCAACTGCTCCACATTTTCCTCAATAAATTCCATAATTTTCTTTGCTTCGCTTAAGGTGTCTATTGCATCTGATAATCTTCCATCATTATTGATTTGGTCGATGCACTGCTCCACCTTTTCAACAAATGCGTTATTGAGCCTCTCAACACCATCCAGTGTTTTTAAACCTTTTTCATCTACTATGTTGGACTTAAGCATCTCAATATCCATTTTTGATTTATCTACTAATGCCCACACTTCATCTTTATATTTCTGGTCTTTTTCAAGAATATACTTTGAAATATTTTCTGTAGTCGCTTTGGCTGATTTAGTCACGTCATTCGCAAACACTGTAGTATCTACCATCTTGTCAAACCTGGAAATAAAACTGCTTAATATCAGATATGATACTATGCTTACAGTCCCCATAATCAATACAATAGCTGTAAATGCCAGGATTAGCTTTCCCTTAAGGGTTGATATGGCTCCAATCCTGGTAAAACCGCTAAATAGATTTTTTACCTTTGAAAGATTAAGTTTTGCCATTACACTTTCCTCCTCAAGAAAGAATACATATGATAAGTACAAAAAAACAGTTTAATACATCATTCACTTAGCATTCTTTTAACACCATATTAAATATCGGTTACTTATAAAATATTTAAATAACATATAATATTTACTTTCTATTTGATTTATGTTTAAAATTGTAGCATATTTTGACAAAAATGTCACTCTCATTTGAAAAAATGCGTATGATTTACATGCTCCATACCCTGGTTGAAGAGCTGAAGTATGTGGTCATCATCTAGGGAGTATATGGCAGACTTTCCTTCCTTCCTATATTTTACAAGATTCAGGTTTCTTAAAAGACGAAGTTGATGTGAAATTGCTGACTGTGATATGTCCAATGCTGAGGCAATATCACATACACACATTTCACATTTTGAAAGTAAATAAATAATCCTTATCCTCGTAGGGTCTCCAAGCACCTTGAATATTTCCGACAGCCTTTCAATATTCGAATCCTTATTCATAAAACGCTTCATTTCACCAATAATATCAGCATTCATTTTACTTTCTCCGCAGTTACAATTAGGGTTATCTGCCATAATGCTTATTCTCTCCTATGCTTATACTAAGAACTTTATTTAAGAGTTAAATTGTTAATAATCACTGATTTAATTATATTTTTGTTGTGTAAATAAGTCAAATGTACAGCATCTAAGACTCGGAATACTAGTCCATAGAATAATATGGGGTATACAAAGAAAATCGCCCATTGGTATCTAATATTTCTTAGTATTGTTATACAGTTAACAATTGACAATATTTATGGCATAGCAGATAATATGAATTAACGTGTACATAACAAACTGAATTGAGGTATGTAATGATTTACTTATATATTTTTTTGTCCGCAGTTATCCTTTTGTTATTATATATGCGTTTTGAAGCAAGATCTCTGGAAGTAAATAGAATACCATTTTCAAAGGGAATTAAAAGCTTGAAAATAGCCCATCTTTCCGATATTCATATTAACAGGCTTAAAGTACCTTTGCCTGATATCATAAAAGCTATTGACAGGGAGCAGCCCGATATAATTATCATTACCGGCGACTATATTGAAAAACCATGCCATGCGGAAGCCTTTTTGTCTTTTCTTGACCAGATAAAAAAAAATTATACAATATTGCTGTGCCTGGGCAACCATGATTACAAAGCATTCAGAAATGATAAAAAAGAGCTTGAAAATTTCATTAATTCCATAAGATACAGAGGGATTACAGTACTGCATAATAATTCCATATGCTTTGAAAAGAACTCCAGGAAATATAATATAATTGGGCTGGAGGATTTGCGTATGGGAAAGCCTGATATAGACAGAGCTATCTGTAAATCCTGTAAAGACCAGTATACCAATATAGCTATTTCACACAATCCGGATGTTGTTTTTAAGATACCTAAGGGGACAGTTGATTACCTGTTCTGCGGACACTTCCATGGCGGACAAATATGGGCTCCCTTTAATTTGGAGTTTAAAATACTGCGCAAAGACAAGCTTTGCAGAATGGGTATTAAAGAAGGGCTACACAGAATTAATGGAATTACACTTTATATAAATAAAGGTCTGGGAAATGTTGTGGTGCCATTAAGATTTTTATCCAGGCCGGAAATCTCAGTATACTATATATAGGAGGAGACTAATTACATGGATTTATTAAAAATATTCATAATTTCTGCCATACCTTTAATAGAACAAAGGGGTGCAATACCGGTAGGAATACTAACTTATCATATAGACCCGCTCACGGTTTTCATAGTAAGTTTTTTAGGAAGCTTTTTCCCCGTTCCTTTTATACTGCTGCTGTTCAACAGTATTTTCAAATGGATGAAAAGGTTTAAGGTATTCACATTAATAAATAATTACATTGAAAGGAAGCTGGATAAGGGAACAAAAAAAGTTGAAAGGTACAAAGAGTTGGGTTTGTTGATATTCGTGGCAATTCCTCTGCCAACTACAGGTCTTTGGACTGGTAGTGCAATTGCTGCATTTTTAAAAATGGATTTCAAAAAGTCGATTATATATATCGCTTTAGGTGGCATAATCTCTGCAGCTATTATTACAATATTATCCGTTTTATTTCCCAAAGCGTTAGGATATTAGAGCAAAGGACGACCTTAAGCTTCATTTTTTCATTTATTCCGTCCTTTGAGCCTCTTTTCCAGTTCATCTTTTCTTGCTTCAAATCCGGGTTTTCCTAAAAGGGCAAACATGTTTTTCTTATATGCCTCTACACCCGGCTGATCAAAAGGATTAACCCCGAGCAGGTATCCACTTATGCCGCATGCCTTCTCAAAAAAGTAAACAAGGTTTCCAAAATAGTAAGGTGACAATTCGGGAATATCAAGCAGCAGATTAGGCACCCCGCCATCTATATGAGCAAGGATTGTACCATCAAGGGCCTTTTTGTTTACAAAATCCATATCCCTTCCTGCCAGGTAATTCAATCCGTCAATATCCTCTTTTTCTTCCTTGATTTTTATAGCCCTGGCAGTTTTTTCGACATTAAGCACCGTTTCAAATATATTCCTCAATCCGTCCTGAATATACTGACCCATTGAGTGGAGATCGGTCGTAAAATCAACCCCGGCTGGGAATATACCTTTCCTGTCCTTTCCTTCACTTTCTCCATACAACTGTTTCCACCATTCGGTAAAATAATGAAGCGAAGGTTCATAATTGACCATTATTTCTATAACCCTGTTCTTTCTGTACAATATATTCCTGACAGCAGCGTACTGGTAGCATTCATTTAATTCCAGACTGGCTGCAGAGTACGTATCGTGTGCTGCTGTAGCACCTTCCATCATTTTATCAATATCCACCCCGCTAACAGCAATTGGAAGAAGTCCCACTGCAGTCAGTACAGAATACCTTCCTCCCACATCATCAGGAATAACAAAGGTTTCATACTTCTCCTTATCAGCAAGTCCTTTCAATGCACCTCTGGATCTGTCGGTTGTTGCGTATATCCTTCGTGATGCACCTTCCTTGCCGTATTTTTTCTCCATAAGTTCTTTAAAAATTCTGAATGCAATAGCAGGCTCTGTTGTGGTACCCGATTTGGATATTACATTTACAGATATATCTTTATCTTTTACAATATCAAGCAAATCAGAGAGATAAACCTGGCTTACGTTATTGCCTGCGAAAAAAATCTGAGGAGTTTTTCTTTCTGAAGCAGGCAGAAGGTTGTAAAATGAATGCGATAGAGCTTCAATAGCAGCTTTTGCACCTAAATATGAACCCCCAATACCTATTACTACAAAGATATCAGAGTTGGATTTTATTCTTTCTGCAGCTTCTTTAATCCTTTTATATTCATCTTTATCATATTCAAGAGGTAAATCTACCCATCCCGTATAATCGCTTCCCTGCCCTGTCTTGCCATGAAGCATATCATGTGCCGTTTTGATAAAGCTGCGTAAATAGTCAATCTCATATTGATTTATAAAATTTAATGCATTTGAATGGTCAAATCTGATTCTTCCCATGTATGTATTCTCCTTTATTATATATTATTAACCACAATTGGTATTGTTTTTCATTGTTTCCATTTTAGCAAAATGAATACATCAAATCAATAATGGAATAATATGGACCATACAGAAAATATGCATTCATTAATTAATTAAATTATTTCTATTATATGAATTATTTAATAGGTAATAAATTTTCATTATTGCAAAAACTATAACAGAAAAACCATTGCAATCTAAAAGTGCTGAATGCGGATAAAACTATTTGAAAGGTGGTGGATTCAATGTCAAGGCGAAAGACTCCATTGGTTCCTGAAAGCAGAGAAGCCCTTACAAGGTTTAAGCTGGAATGTGCAAAAGAAATAGGGCATTTGACTTACTGCAAAGAGTACAATGACCACTATAAGGGAGACGTGCCAGCTAAGATAAACGGTGCCCAGGGTGGGCCAATAGGCGGCCAGATGGTTAAAAAAATGATAGCTATGGCAGAAAGCCAATTGAAATAGTTAAATATGATAATAAAAAAACGGCACTTCACCGCTTTTATGGTAATGCGCCGTTTTTTGTTTTTTATTCTCGCAACTGAACATCCAGTTTTTCTTTTAAGTCTTTAATTATTTTATCCATAACCTTGTTTACTTCTTCATCCCTTAGAGTCCTATCCAAAGCTCTGAACCTTATGGAATAGGCTACACTTTTCATTCCTTCAGGAACCTGCTTTCCCTTATATACGTCAAAAAGTTCTATTTCTTCCAGTATACTGCCTGAATTCTGTTTAATAATATCTTGTATCTGCTTAACCATTATTTCATCTCTTACAAGCATTGCAATATCCCTTGTTACAGCAGGAAACTTTGGCAAAGGCTTATACTCAGAGAGCAGGGAAGCATTTTCTACCAGCGGCTTAACCTCTATCACACCCACATAAGTCCTTTCAGGGCACTCAAACTCCTGGACAAGCTCAGGATGGATTTCACCTATGACACCTATTTCTATGTCTCCAACAATTACTTTTGCAGTTCTTCCCGGATGAAAAGAAGGATTGTTTTTCTCAGGCAAAAACTCGTAGTCTATTATTCCCAACCTGTCAAGCAGTTCTTCAACTACTCCTTTCAAATGATAGAAATCCGTTTTTCCATACATTCCAATTGTTAAAACCATTTTTTCATCAGGTAATTCCTTTACCGGAAGGCCTTTTGGCTGATAAACATAAGAGAGTTCAAACAACCTTGCCTCTTCAATCCGCCTGTTGTAATTGGTGCTCAGCACATCCAATATATTAGGAATGGTGGTTGTCCTCATTATACTGTAATCCTCCCCAAGTGGATTAGATATTACAACCGCCTTCCTGTTTTCGCTATCCTTCGGAAGTCTTATCCTGTCAAATACCCTGGGACTGGAAAAAGAGTATGTGTAGGCTTCATAAAGTCCTGAGGCTATCATTGTATCCTTTATTATATCTTCTATTTTCTGCTTAAATGTTTTTCTGCCCAGGCTTGCTGTCTTACCTGAAAGCAGAGTTGCTTGAATTCTATTGTACCCATAAAACCTTGCTACCTCTTCAGCCAGATCCGCCTCCCCTTCCACATCACCTCTGAAACTTGGAACCTTTACGGACAGTGATGCCTCATCAACTTCAAACCCAAGTGCTTTGAGGGTAGCAACCATAAAGCTCTTATCAATGGAAGTCCCCAGTAAAGCGTTTATCCTGTCCGGGCAGAAACTAATAATCCTTTGCTGCTGTTTCTGAGGATAACAATCTATCACACCCTTGCAAACCACACCTGCACCAAGCATTTCTACAAGTTGTACCGCCCTGTTTACCGCTCTTTCTGCATTCTCCGAATTGAGCCCCTTTTCAAACCGGGCAGAAGCTTCCGTCCTGAGCCCAAGCTTTTTCGCAGTCTGCCTTATGGATGTTCCATTAAATGTAGCGGATTCAAACAGTATGATTTTTGTTTTGCTGGTTATTTCTGAGTTTGCTCCACCCATTACCCCTGCTATACCAACAGCCTTATTTGAATCAGCAATTACCAGCATTGACGGATCCAGTTTTCTGTCCTGCCCGTCAAGGGTCTTCATTGTTTCACCATCCTTAGCTCTCCTTACAATAATACTGTTTCCCTCAATATATTCAAGGTCAAATGCATGCATGGGCTGCCCCAGTTCAAGCATTACATAATTTGTTATATCAACAATGTTGTTTATTGGCCTTACGCCCGCTGACCTCAGTCTTTCTCTCATCCATTTCGGTGACGTTCCGATTTTAACATCCTTTATTATCCTTGCTGCGTACCTTGAACATAGATCTGGGTCATGTATCTCAACGCTTGCATATGAAGATGCCGCCTCATCGGCCTCCTCCTTCACCTGAATGACAGGCTCATTAAAGCCAGCTTTCAAAGCTACGGCAGCCTCCCTTGCTATTCCCTCCATACACAGGCAATCCGGCCTGTTTGAAGTAATTTCAAATTCAACAACAGTATCATTCAGGTTAAGCACTTCTTTGATATCCCTGCCCGGCGTCAGTTCTTCCTGAAGAATAAATATCCCATCCTCTGCAGCCTCCGGGAAATCATCCTTTGTGAGATTGAGTTCCTGTATGGAACACATCATTCCATTGGACTCCACACCTCTTAGTTTACTTTTCTTAATCTTTATTCCTCCTGGCAGTGTAGAACCCGGAAGGGCAATTGGTACATAATCACCCAGGCTTATATTGCTTGCTCCTGTTACTATCTGAAGAACTTCATTCCCTACATCAACTTTTGATACCTGCAGCCTGTCTGCATTAGGATGCGGCTCTATTGAAACTATTTTGCCCACAACAACATTTGAAATTTCTTCACCAAGCTTCTCAACTGATTCAACCTTTGAGCCTGACATGGTCATGGCGTTTATGAATTCTTCCGTAGTAACATTTATATCAACGTATTCCTTAAGCCAATTCATTGGTACTTTCATTAATATCTCTCCTTTCCATATTTTGTCTATTACATGTATCACTATTAAAACTGTTTCAAAAACCTGACATCGTTCTCATACAGCAATCTCATATCATCCAGGTTGAACCTCCCCATGGCAGTCCTTTCAAGACCAAGGCCAAAAGCAAAGCCACTGTATTTGGTTGGATCTATTCCCCCGTTTTCGAGTACTTTCGGATGAACCATTCCTGCGCCAAGAATCTCTATCCATCCTTCATTCTTGCACACCCTGCAGCCTTTTCCACCACAGCTCCAGCATGATACATCCACCTCTGAGCTTGGTTCCGTAAACGGGAAATGATGCGGTCTAAGACGTATTTCGGTATCCTCTCCGAAAAGGCTTTTTGCAAAAACCTGAAGAGTACCGATGAGATCTCCCATTGTAATCCCTTTGTCCACAACCAGCCCTTCAACTTGATGGAATATGGGAGAATGGGTAGCATCAACAGCGTCAGAACGGTATACCCTACCCGGGCATATAATCTTTATTGGTAGTTCCCTGCTTTCCATTGCCCGTATCTGCACAGGAGAAGTCTGGGTTCTTAAAACAATATTCTCATTAATATAAAAAGTGTCCTGTTCATCTCTTGCAGGGTGGCCTTTGGGTATATTGAGGGCTTCGAAATTATAATAGTCAAACTCAACCTCTGGCCCTTCCGCAATTTCATACCCCATTCCAATGAATACTGTCTTTATCTCATCAAGCACCATGCTAAGAGGATGCCTTTTTCCCAGCCTTTTTCTTTTTCCTGGCATGGTTACATCAATTATTTCCTTCTCAAGCCTGTTGGCTCTTTCCTTATTAATCAGTACGGTTTTTACTTCCTCTATACGATTTTCAATAAATGCTCTTGCCTCATTTGCCATCTGTCCAACCAGAGGCCTCTCTTCGGGGCTTAAAGAACCCATCCCTCTAAGAACCGTAGTGAGTTCTCCTTTTTTTCCGAGATATTTAATCCTTATATTATCAAGCTCTTGAATTGTCTGTACGGAAGACAGCTCTTTTTCTGCCCGGGACTTAATATTATTCAGCTGTTCTTTCACAAAAACCTTCTCCTTTCATTTTTTGTTTTAATACCGTATTATTCGTATTATTAATAATATTTTTTCAAATAATAAAGCCTTCATCCCCTTTTCAACATATAAAGGGACGAAGGCATATTTCTCCGCGGTACCACCCGATTTCATACCTGCCGCTCCAATAACTGAAAGCAGATAAGCTCTTCATTCTTTAACGGGATATTCCCCGGCATTACCTAATTAGCAGTATGCTGTTCAATAATGCAGCTCCGGAGCGAACTTCAACGCTTTGTACATTAAGGAAACTCTCAGCCTGTGATTTCCCTTCTCTTATAAAGACTACACGTTTACTTTTCTCCTTCATAGCTTTTATACTATACTTTTTCGGATAATTATACCACACTATATTCTTATATACAATGATATTTTAAGTATGGGCGTATTTTTTACTTATAATCCATATAATGGAATGTACATTGAAGAGAAGCTATAGAGACTGTTTGTGGTTTAATATTTAAATCAAGAAGGATTTCCCAGACTTCATGTAGAATATCATACCAAAACATTTGTATAAGCAAAACAGCCGGAATTCTTCTAAATATAATTGATACCAGTAGTAATTCAAATTGCGTATATTTCACGGTACTATTAAGCCGAAAGTAATAAGGATAAACTCTGTATGAATAGAAAGGCGGAGGAAAATGTTAAACAAACTGAAGAAGGAAGTACTGGAAGCCAATCTGGAACTCCCCAAGCACAACCTGGTAACCTTCACTTGGGGGAATGTAAGCGGCATAGACAGGGGAAAAGGATTGATTGTAATCAAACCCAGCGGAGTGCCTTACGAGGAATTGAAACTTGAGCATCTTGTTGTTCTGGATCTTGATGGCAACAAAATAGAGGGGGATTTAAACCCGTCTTCAGATACCCCAACTCATATTGTGCTATATAAACAATTCCCCTTGATAGGAGGGGTAGTGCATACCCATTCCAAATGGGCTACAAGCTGGGCGCAGGCAGGAAGAGGAATACCTGCACTGGGGACTACACACAGTGACTATTTTTATGGAGAAATCCCCTGTACACGTAAAATGACAATTGAAGAAATCCAGGGAGATTATGAAAAAGAAACAGGCAACATAATAGTTGAAGCCTTTAAAGATAAAGACCCCGGACAGATACCCGGAGTCCTTGTAAATAATCACGGACCATTTTCATGGGGAAAAAGCCCTTTAGATGCCGTACATAATGCAGTAGTACTGGAAAACATAGCTGAGATGGCATATCATACAATCGCTCTCTCACCCGAAATTCAAAAAATTGATCAGGCTTTGCTTGACAAGCATTTCCTGAGAAAACACGGTGAAAATGCATACTATGGACAGAAAACCATTACTTGATATAAGAAAATTTTCTAGCATCCCAGTAAAATGATATAATAGTATTAACCGGTTTTACTGGTATAATTAATAAAGGATTTCATAATATCTTTTATTGTATTAGTATTGGATTAATTCATAATATATTAACGAGAGGTGAGTTTTAATGGCAGGTAAAAAATATAGCTTGGGAGTGGACTTCGGCACACAATCAGGGAGGGCAGTACTGGCAGAGGTTGATACAGGCAACATAGTTGCCACAGCAGTAAAAGAATATTCCCATGGAGTAATGGATGAATATCTCCCTGATGGAGAGACCAGACTTGAACATGACTGGGCACTTCAACATCCGGCAGACTACCTGGAAGTTCTTAAAGTGACAATACCTGAAGTGCTTAAGGAATCAGGTGTGAGTCCCGAAGATGTAATAGGTATGGCGATAGACTTTACTTCATGCACAATACTTCCTGTTGATAAGGAAGGCATGCCTCTATGCTTCAAGGAAGAATACAAAAAGAATCCCCATGCCTATGTAAAACTATGGAAGCATCATGCAGCCCAGCCCGAAGCAAACAAACTCAACGAAATAGCTGAAAAAAGAGGCGAAAGTTTTCTTAAAAGATATGGTGGAAAAATATCATCCGAATGGCTTTTCCCCAAAGTGATGCAAATACTTGATGAAGCACCTGGAATATATGAAGCCACAGACAGGTTTATGGAAGCCACCGACTGGATTTCTCTCATGCTTACAGGCAATGAGAGAAGGAATAGTTGTACCGCAGGATATAAAGCAATTTGGAGTAAAAAGGAAGGATACCCTTCCAATGATTTCTTCAAGGCTCTTGACCCAAGGCTCGAGAATGTGGTGGACGAGAAACTCTCAAGGGACATATACCCCTTAGGTGGAAAGGCAGGAGAGCTGACAGAAGAAATGGCAAAGCTTACGGGACTGCTTCCTGGAACTGCGGTAGGTATTTCAAATGTTGATGCCCATGTTGCAGTGCCTGCGGTTGGAATAGTAGAGCCTGGAAAGATGCTTATGATAATGGGGACATCCACCTGTCATATGGTACTTAGTGACGAAGAGAAGATAGTCCCCGGTATGTGCGGAGTGGTTGAAGATGGAATAATACCAGGCCTTTTCGGTTATGAGGCGGGTCAGTCCTGTGTAGGCGACCACTTTGACTGGTTTGTAAAAAATTGTGTTCCATCTCATTACCAGAAGGAAGCAAAGGACAAGGGAATAAATATACACAAGCTTTTAAGGGAAAAGGCTAAAAAACTCAAGGTTGGAGAAAGCGGACTTCTTGCACTTGACTGGTGGAACGGAAACAGGTCGGTACTTGTTGATGTAGACCTTACAGGGCTCTTAATTGGATGTACCCTGGCAACAAAACCTGAGGAAATATACAGAGCACTTATAGAGGCTACCGCTTTTGGGACTAATATGATTATTGAAACATTTGAACAAAGTGGTGTAGCTATTAAAGAGCTGTATGCCTGCGGTGGTATAGCCGAAAAGGATGAATTAATGATGCAGATATATGCAGATGTAACAAACAGAGAAATAAGGATATCAGCATCACCACAGGCAGTAGCTTTAGGCTCAGCCATGTTCGGAGCAGTTGCAGCAGGCAAAGATAAAGGCGGTTATGACTCCATATTCGATGCTGCAAAAAAAATGTCAAAAGTCAAAGAAGAATACTATAAACCTATACCGGAAAATGTAGAAGCCTATAAAAAGCTTTATGCAGAATATAAGCTGCTGCACGACTACTTTGGCAGAGGTGCGAATGATGTAATGAAGAGACTTAAAAAAATAAAAGCAGAAGCCAGATAAATATACAAAAGGCTGCCGGCAATGAATTGCCTGCAGCCTTTTGTACTTATATATTGTCTTTTTTAGGCATCTAAACATCGGCATTTGATTTCCCTGCCAAGTACGCAGCAATAGTTTTTACTTTGCAATACGCCTTACAGACAGCTTGCCTGAAAATAGACAAACGCAATAATTCAGAACAAACCAGTAAAAAGGTTCCATGGATATGTGTCCGGCGGAAGGCTTCTGAATATCATTCTTTCCTTCAAGGTTGGATGGGAACAGGTTATCACACTGGACCACAGTGCAATCTGCCAACCTGCTTTATTCAAAGATTTACCATACCTCTGGTCGCCAAACAAGGGGGTGCCTGCAGCGGAAAATTGCACCCGTATCTGATGGGGCCGTCCTGTAAGTAAATCTATACTTACAAGGCTCAGGTTCTCCTTGCTTGCGAGTGTTTTATACTCAAGAATTGCTATTTTAGCTGCTTTGTTTGTTTCCTTCACAGCACGCACCATATTAGTTTTTGTATCCTTCAGCAAATAGTGCTCCATTCGTCCGCTTTTCTTTTGAAGTGCACCATGCACAACCGCAAGATAAGTCTTTTTGAACTCTCCCCTTCTTATCTCATCAGACAGTCGTGAAGCCGCTTTTGAAGTCTTTGCAAAAACCATCGTACCGCCGACAGGCCTGTCCAACCTGTGTACCAGCCCCAGATATACATTACCCGGTTTGTTATACTTATTTTTAATATAATCCTTCAGAATTCCAAGCATATCCGCATCACCTGTACTATCACCCTGTGATAGTATATTTACAGGTTTTTCAACCACCAGAAGATGGTTATCCTCGTAGATAATATTAACAGCAGCTTTCTCCATTCCTACTTTTTTCTCCTCTATTCCATTATCTTTCCCCATACTTCCTGTTCCCGGCTAATTCTTCTTAACCGCTGCTTCCCATCTTCCGCTTGCCCCGCAGGGCAGTATTATTCCTGTTCCTGAAACCGGAATCCCAACTTCATCTGAGCTAGCATGCCCACCGAACCTTTTTGCCACTGTCAGGCACAGTAAATTTTTAAGAACAGATGGAGCAAGGCCTGTTGTGTAGGAATTAATAAGGAAAAAAACCGGACTTTCGGATAAAACCCCCATGCAAAGCTCTATTAACCCGTACAGCTCATCTTCTATCTTCCACATCTCACCTTTTGGGCCTCTTCCGTAGGAAGGCGGATCCATAATAACTGCTTCGTACTTACGGCCGCGCCGTATCTCCCTTTGGACAAACTTGACAACGTCATCAGTAATAAACCTGACTGTCCTGTCGCCCAGCCCCGAGAGTTCAAGATTCTCCTTCGCCCTTGAAACCATTCCCTTTGCTGCGTCAACATGGCATACTTCTGCCCCGCCGAATGCTGCAGCAATGGTTGCTCCCCCGGTATATGCAAAAAGATTGAGCACTCTTACCGGACTGCCGGCTGATTTTATCCTGTCAATAATCCAATCCCAGTTTACCGCCTGCTCCGGGAATAGTCCGGTGTGCTTAAAACCTGTAGGCTCCACATAAAACTTCAGCTTTTCATATGTAACAATCCATCTGTCGGGCAGCTTCCTTGCATACTCCCATCTGCCCCCTCCGCTGCTGCTTCTGTGATAATGTGCATCGGCTTTTGCCCATAACCCGTCCTTATCAGTAAAGGGCCATATAACCTGGGGATCAGGGCGCCTCAATATATATTTTCCCCACCTTTCAAGCTTTTCCCCATTGCCGGTATCAATTAACTCATAATCCTTCCATTTATTCGCAGCAAGCATAATAAAAGCATTCCTCCATAAAAGCATTTCTCTGAGTTTTCCATATTCGGGCACTATTCTAACATAGTAATGAATAAAAAAAAAGGTGGATACTTTAATATTTTAGTACTGCTATTGATGTATTCCTATAGGGCCAGTGGAAATTACCGTCAAGAAATTGGTTATTATTACAAATTGACAAATAGTATTAAACCATCTTTTTAAAACCATATGGGTTGCTTTTATGCCAGTTCCAGGCTGTTTGAATAATTGTCTGCAAATCATTGTATTTCGGTTCCCACTTCAGTTCCCTTTTTATCTTTATCTGAGGACGCTACTAATACTGCCGGGTCCCCCAGTCTTCTTCCAGTAATTTCCTCTTTTATTATTCTGCCTGTTACTTCCCTGGCAGCCTGAATAACCTCTTTTACAGAAAATCCTTTTCCGTTGCCAAGATTGTAAACCGTACTTTCTCCACAGTTTCTTAATCTATTTAAAGCAAGTATGTGTGCATGTGCCAGATCGGTTACATGAATGTAATCCCTTATACAGCTTCCGTCAGGCGTATTATAATCGTCTCCGTAGATTCTTATGCATTCCCTTATACCCGCTGCAACCTGCAGGACAATTGGAATAAGGTGTGTTTCAGGGGTGTGGTCTTCACCAATAATCCCGCTTTTATGTGCGCCTGCCACATTAAAATACCTTAAGGATATATATTTGATGCCATAAGCATTATCTGCCCACTTTAAAATTTTCTCAACAGCCAGCTTTGTTTCTCCGTAAGGATTTTTCGGTTCAGTCCTGTCAGTCTCCAATATGGGGGTATTGTCAGGTTCTCCGTATATTGCAGCGGTAGAGGAGAATACTATTTTATTAACACCGGATTCCTTCATTGTATTTATAAGCACCAGTGATGAGACTACATTATTGTTATAGTATTTTAAAGGGTCTTGAACGCTTTCACCCACCAGCGAATCAGCCGCAAAATGTATTACAGCTTCAATATCGTTTTCCTTAAACACTTTCCGGAGAAAACCCTCATCTCTTAAATCTCCTTTATAAAACCTTCCTCCAAGGATCGCGTTTTCATGACCTTTTTGAAGGTTATCTACTACAAGCACATCTTCTCCTGAATTTATCAGCTCAACTACCGTGTGACTGCCTATATAACCTGCTCCGCCAGTAATCAGTACCGCCATCCTATACACCCCCGTTAAATAATTTCCCGTCCTCCGTCCCCTGCTTCTGAAATGTAGAAGGAAGCCTTAAGCCCAATCTGTTTACAATAATTATCCCCTACCTGTTTAATAAACCTATCAACCGAATCTTCCCTGACAATGCTCACAGTACATCCACCAAAACCTGCACCTGTCATTCTTGAGCCAATTGTCCCCTTGACTTTAAGTGCCTCTTCCACAAGAGTATCCAGCTCAACCCCCGTCACTTCATATAAATCCCTCAATGAATTATGGGACTGTACCATTAACCTTCCAAACTCCTGTATATCCCCATCATTAAGTGCCTGAATTGATTTTAGTACCCTGTCGTTCTCAGAAATCACGTGCTCCACTCTTTTTCTTATTATATCATCTTCTATCATATGCCGGTAACTCTTATACTGCTTATATGTTATGTCTCCAAGGCAAGAAATACCGGGAAGAGCCTTCTGAAATACTTTCAATCCTCTTTCACATTGGCTTCTCCTTTCGTTGTACTTTGATTGTGCAAGGCTTCTCTTTTTATTGGTATTGGATATTACTATTTTATATCCCTTCAAATTAAGAGGAACGTACGTATAGCTTAAATCCCTACAATCAAGGAAAATAGCATGGTTTGACTTTCCCATAGCCGATGCGAACTGATCCATTATTCCACAGTTGACACCCACATAATTATTTTCTGCTTTTTGGGAAATCTTAGCTAATTCAAGCATATCAATATGCTTACCTGCCTGTTTTTCTGCATTTGACAGAGCAACCAGCGCTATTGCGGTTGCAACTTCAATGGCTGCCGAGGAAGATAGCCCTGCCCCAAGAGGCACAGTGTCATGGAACATCATATCACATCCAATGAGTTCATATCCTGCCTTTTGCAATTCATCTGCCACACCCAGCTGGTAATTGCCCCATTTTAAATCCCTGTATTTTTCCAGCCGGTCCAGGTTCCCATTCACCATTATATTTAAATCAGTGGCAATAAGGTTAATTTCCCTGTCATGCCTGGGTCTGGCAACAACTGTGGAGCTAAGAGTTAATGCGATGGGAAAAACATATCCACCATTATAATCCGTATGTTCCCCAATCAGATTCACTCTTCCGGGTGACGAAAAAACTCTGAGTCCCTTTGTGGAACCCCCAAAAATCTCTGTAAACCTGCTTTTTAAGCCATTAATATCCATGGCTGAACCTCCTGATTTGTTCACATTAATATTTTCTTCCTTAAACAACTATCTGTCAACAAAGTAGTGTCTCAAACCCTTTCAATATACTTTTGATGTGCTTTTCTGAGTTCTTCCGCTTTGTCCTCAGGTGATGTTGGGTTGCAGTGAGCCCAGGCACCCGTTTCACTGGAAGCGTTGAACTTCTGTTTATCAGCTGAACGCATCGGCGGAAAGAACTCTATGTGAAAATGGTAGTAGTCACTAAAGTCGCCACAATTCACCGGATCCTGGTGCATGCACATCATATACGGAAACCGGTAGTCAAAAAGCGCATCCAAAGTACCTGTAGTTTCCTTCAATACCTTTGCCATGTCTTTCTTCTCCTGTTCGCTCATTTGAGCCAGATTCTGCTTGTGGTCTTTACTAGCAATATATACCCCATATGGGTATTCAGTAAAAAAGGGGAGGAAAACAATAAAGTGTTTATTTTCAAATATTACACGCTTTTTGAATATTTTCTCTTCCTTAATTATATCACATATAAGGCATGACTTGTTTTCCCTATAATGCTGCCTACATGATTCAAGCTCAAGTTCCAGCTTCTTTGGTATAAACGGATATCCGTAAATCTGTCCGTGAGGATGAGGCATGGTAACCCCCACAGCATCTCCCCTGTTTTCAAAAATAAAAACATACTTTATCCTTTTATCCTTTTTCATCTCAACAAACCTTTCTGTCCACAAGCCTATAAGTTTTTCTATATGGCTTTCGGGAAGTTCCGGTAGTGTAGTAGTATGCTCTGGAGAATAGAGGATAACCTCACATTTTCCATAAGCTTCACCGGTCTTATATACTCCGCCTCCTACCCTGTCCGGGACGGGAGGATTCTGGCTTAAGACAGGAAAATCATTATCATATTTGTAAACATCATAATGGTCAGGCACCCTTCCCGAACCCGGGCAAAACGGGCACCAATCCCTGGGCATGTGCGGCCGGTTCTGGCGGCTGGAGGCTATCATAACCCAATCTCTAATCAAAGGATGCCAGCGCAATTCTGCCATTTGAAACACCTTCTTTGTGAGTTTTCTTTACTGCATGATAACATGTTATTTTGTTATATTCATATTTCAATTCTAAATTGTTGGGCTGCAAAGTAAATAGCACAATGTTATAAAAATATGGTATAATGTTGCATAAGTTGCAGGCAATGATGAGTGGCAGACAGTCTGTTAGTTTAAAGATGATAGAAAAGGCTGATAGCTGACGGAAGGGGTGTGGTTTTTGATGCTGGAGAAGTTTTATTTTAAAAAACCTAGCCATACAGACATGAATATTTACAGATGCGGGATAGAGGACTGCAAACCAGGACATTCCTGGGGGCCGGCAATAAGGGATCATTATATTATCCACTATATCCTTGATGGCAAAGGAGTATTCAGGATTAATAACACCACTTATCCTCTTCAAAAAAATGACGGCTTTTTAATACCGCCTGATACCATAGTATACTATGAGGCAGACGTAAAAAAACCATGGAGTTATTCCTGGGTAGGCTTCCATGGTTTAAAGGCTGGTTCATACCTTAAACGTGCCGGTCTTACGCTTGAAAACCCTGTCTTCAGTTATGTCTACAATGACTCAATAAAGAAATGCCTGCATAATATGATAGCTGCGAATAAGCTTAGAAACAGCAGGGAGATTTGTATGTTAGGCTATCTGTACATTCTCCTTTCCCATATTATAGAAGCCCATGGAAAATTGAAATCATATGACAATACACTTGAAAGAAAGGAGGCTTACATCAAAAAGGCAGTAGAATTTATCTCCATGAATTATTCCAGAAAAATTTCAGTATCTGAAATAGCAAGCCACATAGGGCTTAACAGAAGCTATCTGTATACCCTGTTCAACAATTATCTTAAAAGCTCGCCACAGGAATTCCTGATAAATACCAGAATAAGCAAAGCTTGTGAGCTTATAAAGAACACAAGCTTATCAATATGCGATATTTCCAGGTCGGTGGGCTATGAAGACCCACTGTTGTTTTCAAAAATGTTCAGGAAAGTCAAGGGAATACCCCCCAGAGATTACAGGAAACATTAAATTGAACTGCTGTGGCAGCCCATTCCGATTGCTGATATTCCAAGGTAAAGATTTCTAGCCCTTGACAGTTTATCATATTAGTTTTAAAATGATAATACAAATTAAATATGGGCGATTAACTCAGCTGGCAGAGTGTCATCTTGACGTGGTGAAAGTCACAGGTTCGAGCCCTGTATCGCCCACCAAAAAACCTGGCAAAATATTAAACCGGCCAGGTTTTTCGTTTAGTACAGCTTTAATACCTAAACGTTCTTCAGGTATTAAAGCATCAGGTAATTCAATACCAGCTTACTTAACACTGCAGCAATTTTTTTCACAGTTTTTACTGCAGCCGGAGCAGCATATATTTTCTCCTTTTACTATACGCTTTACAAACCTTATAATAAAATATAATGTCAGGCCAATAATTATTCCGCCAATAATCCAGTTAATCATTCTTCCACCTCTCTTATTTACTCCAGTCCAAGAAGCATTCCCAGCTGGAAAATCAGAAATGACACTACCCAGGCAATTCCGGTCTGGTATCCCACAGCAAAAAGCGTCCATTTCCATGAATTCATTTCCCTTTTTATTGCTCCTAATGCTGCCACACATGGCAAATAAAGCAGAGTAAAGGCCATAAACGCATATGCCCTCAGAGGTGTGAAATATTCCTTAAGTGTAAGTGCCAATTCCACCGAATCCTCTCCAACTTCTCCAATACCGTGAAGAATACCCATTGTTGTTACAACTACTTCCTTTGCAACAAACCCTGTAAGCAAAGCCACTGATGACTTCCAGTCGCCAAAACCCAACGGAGCAAAGAAAGGGGCAATAGACCTTCCGATAATACCAAGTATACTGTCACCTGCATCCTCCACCATCTGCAGTGAAAAGCTGAAAGACTGAAGGAACCATATTACTACCGATGCAGCAAATATAATAGTACCTGCCTTTTTAATAAATCCCTTAACCCTGTCCCACATATGGATCAGCAGCCCTTTTATGGTAGGAATTCTGTATGGAGGCAGTTCCATAACAAAAGGAGCCGCTTCTCCTTTCAAAACTGTATTTTTAAGAATAATACCGGACAGTATTGCAATAACAATACCCAAAAGGTATATTGAAAATATTACTAAACTTTGGTTCCGTGCAAAGAATGCTGCGGTGAAGAGAGCATATACAGGTAATCTTGCACCACATGACATGAAAGGTGTAAGTATTATAGTCATCCTTCTGTCCTTCTCATTCTCCAATGTCCTTGCCGCCATCACAGCCGGAACGCTGCAGCCAAATCCCATTAGCATTGGTATAAAAGATTTACCGCTCAGGCCAAGCTTCCTTAGAAGTCTGTCCATAACAAACGCTGCCCTCGCCATGTAGCCACTGTCCTCAAGAATAGAAAGGAAGAAAAACAGAATCATAATCTGGGGAACAAAAACAAGCATACTTCCAAGGCCCCCGATAATACCGTCTATAATCAGAGCATGCAGCCATTCGGCCGCGCCCCCTTGCTCCAACAGCCTTGAAATAAAACCTGCAGCAGTATCATTGATAAAAACATCAACCCATCCAATAGTAAATGACCCTATTGCCCCAAAAGTAATCTGGAATACTGCAAACATAACTACTAAAAACAGGGGTAGGGCCAGTATCCTGTTGGTCACCACTTTATCTATTTTATCTGAAATAGTAAGTCCGCTGTCACTGGATTTCTTTTTAACAGTTTTGCTGACAATACTGGAGATAAACCTGTACCTGTTGTCAGCAATAATAGTTTCAGTATCATTGTCATACTCCTCTTCCAGTTCTTTCCTGAGGCGGTTTATTTCTTCAATTTTTGTTCCCTGTATATCTAACTTTTCTCTTGCTTTATCATCATTTTCCAAAAGTTTTATTGCAAGCCACCTGGGATTAAAGTGTTTTTTGTCGGAATCATCTAAAATCCCTATTATTCTTTCAATACTCTTTTCCACACTTTCATCATAAACAGACAAGCTTCTTTTTGTTTCCGGAGCCCCAATATCCCGCGCTATACTAACAGCCTTTTCCACCACTTCATGAACACCCTTGCCTTTGCTTGCACAGGTAGGTAAAACAGCAACACCCAAGGCTTTCTCAATCCCTATTAAGTCAATGCTGTCACCACGGTTTTGCACGGAATCCATCATATTCAGCGCCACAATAACCGGTATCCCAAGCTCTATTAGCTGTGTTGTAAGATACAGGTTTCTCTCAATATTGGTTGCATCCACTATATTTATTATTACATCCGGCTTTTCGTCCAGAATATAATCCCTTGCAATAATTTCCTCTGTTGTGTATGGCGAAAGTGAGTAAATGCCGGGAAGGTCTACTATTTTAATTTCTTCCTTAAACCTTCTGGCTTTTCCCACTTTTTTTTCAACTGTAACTCCCGGCCAGTTTCCCACATACTGCGTACTCCCCGTAATTTCATTAAACATAGTGGTCTTCCCACAGTTGGGATTGCCTGCAAGTGCAAAAGTATAAGACATATCACACCTCCATTTGTGATATTGATTATCATTATCATTATTGCCTTTTAAAAAAACTACTTTAATTTAAAATTCAAGTAGAAAACATTATTCCACTATTATGTTTTCCGCTTCCGATTTTCTGAAAGTCAGTTCATATCCGCGAATGTTTACTTCAATAGGGTCTCCCAGAGGTGCTACCTTACGGATTAGTACTTCTGCCCCGCGTGTTACTCCCATGTCCATAAGCCTTCTTTTTACTGGGCCTTCTCCTGTTATCCTTGTAATTGTTGCCCTATCACCTGGTTTTAATTCCTTTAAACACCTTTCCAAACTATTCTCCCCCATCTATTACATTATTACTGAAAGCTGCTGAGCAAGACCTTTGTTCAGTGCTAATCTTGTTCCCTTAATATTAATAATGATATTTCCATTTATCTCAGATACCACAGATATGGCAGTACCCGGTATAAGACCCAAACCTTCCAGGAACCTCTTTGTGGAATCCTTAGCCCTGCAATCATTTATAACTGCTTCAGCCCCTATAGGCAACATCGTTAATGGCATATAAACCCTCCTCACATGTTTTAACAATTCTAAATATTATTGAGAATCATTATCATAATATTTTGATAATATTTTAGCAGCAGTGCTATATGTTGTCAATAAGAAAATTAATATGGAATAATATGGTTCATGCATAGAAAATACGACCATATATTATATACAAATATAACAATAATGGATTATTTAATGAATGGCAAAGCTAAGTAACTATAGCAATATAAACTCTCCCATATCCTTTATACACCATTTTATTTGAAAATTGACTGCAGGAACTCCCCTATGGCACGAAACAGCAATTCAAAAAAGCCTGCCTTGGATACATCTCCAGCAGTGGATATATCAGCGGATGCTAGTGTTTCGCCATCCAGCCTGACTTCCAGTTTCCCGACATTGGTTCCTGCGGATACAGGTGCTTCCAATGAGTCCACACTCTTTAACGTAACAATCTCCAAATCGTCTTTTTTTATAGAAGGTATCAGTATGGATATGCTATCATCCAGTTTAACGGCCACTTCCTGTTCCTTTCCCTTCCGGACTTTCAAATAATCAACAATGTCCCCTTTACTCTTAACATCAACTATTTCAAAATTCTTAAAGCCATAATCCAATAATTCCTGAGATACTGACAGGCGCTCGCTTTCATCCTTTGTATTCAGAACAACCGAAATCATCCTAATACCATTTTGCTGAGCCGTACCTACGAGGCAATATCCGGCTTCTTCGGTCCAGCCTGTTTTTAATCCGTCTGCTCCCGGGAATACGCCCAGCAAAGGGTTGCGATTATTTTGGGAAATATTATTATAGGTATATTCTCTCATCGATTCAATTTTTAGTATCTGAGGGTATTTTTGTATCAAATAGCGAGCCAGGACAGCAATGTCTCTTGCACTCATACGGTGGCCTTCTGCTGGCAAACCATTGGAGTTGGCAAAATGTGTATTGGCCAATCCAATCTCTTGTGCGCGTCTGTTCATAACCTGCACAAAGGCATTCTCACTGCCATACAGGTATTCAGCCAACGCTACGCATCCATCATTAGCTGAAACAACTGAAATCCCAGTAATAATATCCTCATACCTAACCTTAGAACCCACTTCAAGAAACATTCTTGAGCCCTCTACCTTCCATGCTTTTTCAGATACAGGAACAAGGTCATCCCATTTTGCTTTGCCCTGGTCAATTGCTTCAAATCCCAGTAACAGTGTCATTAGCTTTGTTATACTTGCAGGAGGCACGGGAACATCCGCATTTTTTTCATAAAGCACATTGCCAGTGGAAGCCTCCATAAGAACAGCAGATCTGGCTTGTATATCCACCTGTGCGAACACGTACATATTAGAATTTAGTATGAAAAATACTAAGATAAATACTGTAACTGCCAACCTGATCCTCTTTATTATATACATATGACTCACCCACATTTTGCATGATTAATAATAATATATAATTATGTTAACATCAAAACACTTCTTAAACAAATACAATATTTGTATGAAGCGCATATTTTCTGTATGCTCCATATTATTTCATGGACTGGTGTTCCAAATCTAAGAGGCCATAAATAAAACCCTTGTGTCAAATAAACTCATTAAACGGGCGCATGCTACATATGTGAAGAAAACGCCCCCATTTACATAGGATCTAAACAGCATCAGAGCCTTAAACTATTTTACTGCTTCTAATATTTGATTAATCCTGCCGTTTCCTTCAATTATCTCAATTTCGAGGTTGAACTCCCTCTTTTCACCCGGTTTAATGAACTCAAGAGTACCATTCTTTCTTTCTTTTGCCCTTCCTTCAACATGGCAGTTGCAGGGTTCAATTCCAACCACATATTCTCCTTCCCCCATCTGTTTCCACTGGGTAAGCCTCCCAAGCTGTTTTTTATTGAACCATATGGCTACTCCAAGTTCCTGTATCGGATTTATTAGAGCCGCAAAGGTTCTTCCGTTTTCATCAGCCCTTAATTCATGGTAGAATACCTGTTCATTGTAGCCAGGTGTAGGTACCTGCATCTTGGAATAGTCATCCAAACCTATTGCCGCATCTTCATCCCTGGGGACAACCTTGATGCTAGGCGATACAAAGTAAGACTTGCTGGAAAGGAGAGGATACCCAAGATTGAAATGATAAAGCATCATTAAGGGCTCTTCCCTGAATCCCTGGTTTTCTACAATATCGTTGATGTATATCTTGTTTTCTCCATACTTGCAAGTAATTTCCCTATCAAGCACAACGTGTTCCGCAAAAACGCCGGCCTCACGCATTTTACCCTTAACTTTCATAACGGGCTGGCCGCTTGTCCACTCTGTTCCAGCGTATACTTCTTCGGCAGGCGTGTTTGAAATACGGCCGTGGAGTCCCAGCTCCTCACCTTCATCATTGCAGGGTGAACCATTATAAGTCAAGCCGCATGTTGTTAAAAATCCTGCAAAAAAACTTCTCAGGAAACCCTTGCCCGATTGCTGGAAATATTCTGGTGCAACTATTCCTGTTTTTGATATGTAGCTGAAATTAACACATTTATATGATAGATATGCCATATCCAGGCCTCTGTCAGGCAACACAGTGAATTCCAGGCCTGATCCGTTCTTAATATCCACTGCCCTTACTCCATCCGCTTTGCCTCCATTGATTCTGTAATCCTTGACTCCAAAAAGCTGTGATAAATCTCCTACATACTTCATTAAATCTCTTTTGTCGGTTTCAACTTTGCTCATAATACCAGCAACCTCCTTTTTTGCAGCACATTTGACTAAATACTACTACGTGTAATTGGAAAACAATGTCTTACTTGATAATTATCAATTCCAATTATAACATATAATTCCTTCACATTGAATCATATACCTATTGAGGAGATATGTTTTTTATATATGACCTATATTATTCCACAATACGGGGTATACAGAAAATATGTACTTCTATTAAGGTTTTTTCTCCTTCACTTCATAACCCTGATCTTCTATTACATCCTTTATAGTATTCAGTGATAACTTTTCATTATCAAATTCAACTGAAACCTTTCTGGAATTCAAATCCACATTTACACCTGAAACTCCATTCAAACTCCCAACAGCCTTTTCAATATTGCTGACACATTGTCTGCAGGACATGCCGGATACTGTTAAAATAATATTTTTGTCTTTCATCATATCATCTCCCTGTTAACATCATTTTCTGAGTCTCTTTCTGAGTCATAGTATTCTCTATTATCGGTATATAATATCCATATCCATCAAGGAAATTCAACACCTGTTATATCAGCAATCGCGATAAATTGTCACAATGAACTAGGATAGTAAACAGACTTAAAATCCTTTTATACGTATAATTAATTAGTTAAATGAATATGGGCCATACAGAAAATTTGGCCCCTATGAAAACAAATTATGCTGGGAGGATAATCCAATGTTTTTAAATATGAGCATCAAAAAGATAATTGTAGTGACCATAATACTGTTAGTTACTGCACTTACATTAGGTATAGCAGTGTTGTCAACAATAACAAGGTCTTTAATAAACAACAGTATTAATACTCCAGATAGTTTGGTAGTAAATAGTGAAAAATCATTTAATTCTGGAGGTATAAAAAAAATAAATATTCGTACAGTAAGTGAGAATGTAAATATCATTGCTACAAACAGTCCGGAAATCAGCGTGGCCTTTTATGGCGATGCATCAAACAGTCATTCCGCACCAAAAATGTCAGCTGTTCAGTTAGGAAATAACATTGAAATCAAGGTAGAGCATGGGAAACCTTACTTCAACTTATTTAGTTTCAACCGGAGTTTTAAACTTGATATCCACATCCCGCAGGACTATTCGGAAAGCATCGAAATTAGTGCCGTATCTTCAGATATAAATATTTCAGGGATTGAACCAGAAAACCTGTACTGTAAAACAGTGTCGGGGAACCTAACTATTAACAGTAAATGCGGTAGTCTTAACTTCAGTTCAGTTTCTGGAAACCTTATTGCCGCTTCACTTCATACAGAGAATACACATTTTGATACAACATCCGGAAAAATGAAGGTTGAAAGTTTTACCGGAAACATGGAATTCAGTTCTGTTTCCGGAGATGTTGCAGTATCATATGAGAAATTTGATAATGACATATATATTAAAACTACCTCTGGAGATGCAAGAATAAAACTGCCAGAAAACTCTGAGTTTTATCTGGACTTTAAATCAACATCTGGTAACATAGAATCTGACTTTGCGGTTACAGTAACAGAAAGCAAAAGAAATAGCCTTAAGGGGACGGTTGGAAGTAACAAAAATAAGATAACCGTAAAAAGTGTTTCCGGAGATATGAATTTATATATGGATTCATATAAGTAAAAGGCTGTGTCAGTACTCCAAAAACTCAGGCAGTGCTCCCACTAAAAAATATTATCTCCACAAGCCTTACTATACCCTTTGCAATCAGTGCGTAAAAAATTGCTGCAATAATGGCTGCAGGCTCAAGGACCAAACTCACATCCTCTCCGCCAGCCATTATTGTTCTGAATATCCCTGCAAATGGGGCTACTAATATGCCGGTTATCCCGTAGAGGAATGAAACAATGGGGCTTGCAGGGTTAGCGCCCAGCAATTTGAATATAAGTCTGAAGGCCAAAAGAACTTCAACTACACTTAGAATATAGTAAACCACATTGCGTGACCTGTTAAACCTCTCATCCATCTCCACTACTTTTTTATTATTACTGTTTGATTCTTCCATTCTACCCTCCTGAAAAAATTAATGCTGTTAATTTATTATTCGATAAACAAGCAAATATTATTACCATATGTGTCAAATCAAGCTCATAGGCATTTTGAATTAACCAGTCTTTCCACAACATAGACCATGCAGAAAATATTTATCAGTTAAATATTCCCCCTTGAATACAAAATATTTCCATGTTATAATAAAGTTCGTACAAATAGATTTAATTTGTTTTTGAGTCTTATCCTCCTTAATAATAATAGTTTGGAGTGAAGAAAGCCAAAAATCAGTTAAATCCAAAATTATTAAGGAGGTATATTATATGCCGGATAAAACATTAACATGCAAGGACTGCGGAAACGACTTCATCTTTTCCGAAGGTGAGCAGGAATTCTACAAGGAAAAAGGATTTGAAAATGAGCCTCAAAGATGTCCCGACTGCAGAAAAGCAAGAAAACAATCAAGAAGGAACAGGGATTTTGGCGGAGGCGGAAACCGGAGATTCAGCGGAAGCAAGTGGTAATAAGGAAAGAGTTATTTGAAGGAGAGTTGTTACTCTCCTTCATTTATTATATAATAAAAAAAAACTTTGTGAGGTGTTTCATATATGAAAAATATCCCTCTGTATGAGGTTAGGCATATCAATAGTTTAAAGGGAATGCTTGAATCCAGTGTGAAACTGTTCTCTAATAAAGCCGCCTTTCTGGTGAAAAACAATGAAACCGATACATATGAGCCCATAACATATAAACAATTTTACCAAGAGGTTGAATGGTTGGGTACTGCATTTATAGACATGGGGCTTGGCAGCAAGAGAATAGCCCTTATTGCCGAAAACAGGTACGAGTGGGCAGTATCCTACCTGGCTGCAGTCAACGGCACCCCGATTATTGTACCTATAGATAAGGAACTGCCTCAAAACGAAATTGAAAACCTTATCAGGAAATCACAGGCCAGTGCAGTAATATTCTCAGGAAATAAAAGGGATGATATTTTAAATATTTCTCCAAACCTGGATTTTGTTGACTTCTATATTGATATGGATGCTGATGAAAGCAAAGATAACTTTTTATCTTTTAGGGAGTTATTAGAAAAAGGCCGTAGGTTGGTTCAAACAGGCGACTCCAGATTTAAGGATGTTGAGATAGATGTTGAGGCAATGAGAATCCTTCTTTTCACTTCCGCCACAACCGATAAGTCCAAAGCAGTAATGCTGTGCCACAGGAATATCTGTTCAAACCTTATGGATATGGTTTCAATGACATATATAGGCCCGGATGATATTTTCCTTTCGGTACTGCCGCTTCACCATACCTATGAGTGCACTTGCGGCTTTCTATGCCCTTTATACTGTGGGTCAGCAGTCGCCTTCTGTGAAGGTTTAAGGCATATTCCAAAAAACCTTCAACAATCCAAGGCTACTGTAATGCTGGGTGTACCTCTGATTTTTGAAGCCATGTACCGAAGGATATGGAACCAGGCTTCAAAAAAGCCGGGTATGTCAAGGAAATTGCGTGTTGCTGTTATTTTAAGCAATTTTCTTCGCATGTTTAATATTAATATAACAAAAAAGGTATTCTCTCCAATCCATGATACCTTTGGAGGCAATATCAGACTGTTCGTGAGTGGAGCAGCAGGTATTGACCCACAAGTTGCAAAAGGCTTCCGTGATTTCGGCATAGCTTTTATCCAGGGTTACGGACTTACAGAATGTTCACCCATAGTAGCGCTTAACCGTGATGTGGATTTTAAAGACAGTTCTGCTGGACTTCCCTTGCCCAACATTCAAATTAAAATTGATAAGCCTGACTCCGAAGGAGTAGGCGAAATTCTGGTAAAGGGACCAAGCATAATGCTGGGATACTATGATAGTTCTGTGGATAATAAAAAGGCTTTTGAAGGCGGGTGGTTCCATACAGGGGACCTCGGGTATATGGATAAGGAAAAATTTGTGTATATTACGGGAAGGAAAAAGAATGTAATAGTGACCAAAAACGGAAAGAATATCTATCCTGAAGAAATTGAGACTCTATTGAACAGAAGCCCATACATAAAAGAGTGCCTTGTATACGGTGATAAAGATCCCAACTCAGGAGATGTTGCGGTTTCAGCTGAAATTTTGCCGGATATGGATTATATTGAGGAAAAGTTCAAGGAAAACATACCTTCACAGCAGGAAATCCACATCATGATACAAAATGAAATCAAAGCGGTTAATAAGAGCCTGGTAATCTATAAACACATCAAGCACTTTAACCTCCGTGAGGATGAATTCGCCAAAACGACAACCAAAAAAATCAAAAGATATCTTGAAATAAATAAGTGATAGGGTGCTGCATAACTGCAGCACTATCATTATAATTACTGCTGCAACCGTATATCTTTAATCCATATGGAAATATTATTCTTATAATATTTTTAAATGGATGATGTAGTAAATGTACAAATCAGGTAAAAACAAACCCAAAAATATTAATATCAAAATGAAAGCCGCAGTAAATGCTGAAGAACAGCAGCAGTTTACTATGTCAAAAAACCTTGAAGAAAACCTGTCAAAAATAAAAAAATTTCTGAACAACAGCTTTGATATAAGTGTCAGAAGGTTCAGAATTGCTGGTTCTCATGTTGAAGCCGCAATTGTATTCATAGATAGCCTTTCAAAAGAGGATACCATACTTGAATACATAATGAAACCTCTTATGAGGGGTTGTTTGTCTATTACTGATAAACCAGACAAGGAAATTGACATACAGATGATTAAGGATACTCTTGTAACATCAGGCCAGATAGGGGAATGGGACAGCTTTGATAAGACCATACTTGAGGTTTTATCCGGAAATACTTTATTAGTGATTAATGGACTGGACAAAGGCATTACCATAAACACAAGGGAAGCTCCTGGAAGAAGTATTGATGAGCCGAAGGCCGAGCAATCGGTTAAAGGACCAAGGGAGGCATTTGTAGAAAATCTCAAGGACAACATCGGACTGCTCAGGAAAAGGCTTAAAGACCCAAATTTCACCTTTGAAATGAGAAAAATAGGAAGACGTGCGAAGGCTGATGTAATTATAGCATATATTAAGGGTATTGCTGATGAGGATATAGTAAAAGAGGTAAGAAAAAGGCTCAGTTCAGTCGATATTGATGATGGAGTGGCGGCTGGACAAATTGAACATCTTATAAGCGACCACCCCAATTCCATATTTCCTTTGATTCAATCTACAGAACGGCCTGATAAGGCTATAGCAGGTGTTCTCGAAGGAAGGGTTGCCATTATTATAGACGGTACATGCAGTGTACTTATAGTTCCTGCCACATTCGCGATACTCATGCAAAGTGTGGATGACTACAATGAAAAATGGATAATAGGCTCTGTTATCCGACTGGGAAGGTATGCTGCATTTTTTACTTCCGCCCTCTTGCCTGGGCTCTATATTGCTGCTACATCCTTCCACCCCGGAATTCTGCCAACAAACATTATGCTTTCCATCGCCGGCACCCGCCAGGGTATCCCTTTTCCTGCATTTATTGAAGCTTTTCTGATGATTGCAGTCCTTGAACTTCTATTAGAAGCAGGAATCCGCCTTCCAAAAGCGGTTGGACAGACTGTATCGATAGTAGGCGGCCTGGTAATTGGGCAGGCAGCTGTAGAGGCAGGTATAATAAGCCCTGTCTTGCTGATAGTTGTTTCAGTTACTGCTATCTCATCCTTTGTGATACCCAATTATAGCCTTGGGCTTACTTCAAGAATAGTAAGAGTTCCTTTTATGATCATTGCCACCATACTTGGGGCAGTAGGAACATCATTAGTTCTATTAGCCCTGCTGGGGTATACCGCTTCCCTTAAGAGCTTCGGAGTAGGATACCTTGAGCCGATTGCGCCATATCATTTAAGGGACTGGAAAGATACTTTAATACGCGGCCCTCAAAAAGTATTCGACAAGCGCCCTGAGTTCCTTTCTCCTGAGGATACTCAAAGACAGAATGTGCGTAAAGGCGGTGGCAGCCGTGAGAGCAAATAAGCTCGCTCCTGTCCAGATTCTTACAATAACTGTTTCATCTGCATTTGGTGTAAGAGTTCTCACAGCACAGTATGACACCGTATCAGTTGCAGGCAGGGACGGATGGATATCTATGGGGCTTGGAGGCCTGTTTATTCTACTGTCTGCTGTTTTAGTTTTTTTCCCCCTTGCAAGAATCCATCCTGATATGGATCTTCCAATGATAATAATTGATGTATTCGGGAAAATTATAGGAAGAATATTCCTTATTCCCCTTACACTATATTTCTTGTTATGTATAAGCTTTTCATTAAGGATATTTGTGCATGCAATAGAGCTCTTCCTGCTTAGCGAAACCCCTATTTCCTTTATTGTGATTGTCAGCACCCTGTGCGTAGTATATGTTGTCAGTCTGGGAATAAATGTAATAGGAACGTCTGTTGATTTTATGTTTCCTGTATATTTGCTGACTATATTATTTCTCATAGCCGCCTCCATACCCCAAATCAAAATCATAAACCTTGAACCTCTATTGTACAACAATACCATAGGAGTATTAAAGGGCATCGGTCCTGCATTTGATTCGATGATAGGATATGAGAGCATTTTGTACTTTTTATGCTATACCCTTAGCTCAAAAAACACTAGGAAGTGGTATATTATCGGGCTAATTATATCCGCTTTTCTCTACACAACTCTAACTTTTGTAACCATTTCAGTGTTCGGACCTGAAGAAATCAAGAGAATGGTTTTCCCAACCCTTGTGCTCTCACAGGCAATTGAATTTCCGGTCACACTTCTGGAGAGACTGGAGGCTTTTGTAGCAATCATATGGATATCGGGCGTGTTTTCATGGCTTATTCTGTTTGTTTTTGCTTCTACAAGAAACTTCATAGTATTTTTAAGCATTAAACCACGCTATGAAAAATACATTACATATGCCCACATCCCTATCCTGTATTTTATAGCCATGTTTCCCGAGAGCGGTCTCGAAGCAATAGAATACCTTAGTCTAACAAAATACCTGAGAGTAGCGCTGACATTAGGGTTTATAACAGTGCTATATATAGCCGCAATAATAAAAAAAAGGAGTGTACACAATAAATGAAAAATGCAATATTACTAATTATATGCAGCTTTTCACTTTTATTAATCACAGGCTGTTGGGATAAAGTGGATATTGAGACCCGGGGATATGTTTTAGGAGTTGCTATTGACACCTACCCTCCTACACCGGAAGGAGGAGAAAGGGGAAAGCAAGAAGGAGAAGTTGAAGAAGAAGCCGGGTTAATACAAATGCAGCTTCACACCGGAAAACCTGCTTATGCAATGACCATACAACTACCAATCATTAAAAAGGCTGAAATTATAGCTGGAAAGCCAGGAGGCGGTGGAGGAGGCGGTGGGGGAGGAGAATTCTCAAGAAGCTGGGAGGTGACACAGGTTGGCAATTCAATGATAGAGATGAACAGGGAAATGGCCTCAAGGTTGAACGTCACTCCTTATTACAGGCACCTACAGTTGATTGTAATATCTGAGGATGTTGCAAGAAAAGGCTTGAATAATGTTCTTGCTTTTTTCGACAGGGACCATGAGATGAGGAAAAGAACCAAGCTGTTTATCTGTCCGGGAGAAGCAAAAAAAGTACTTGATGTGAATCCCCGCATAGAAGATTTTTCTTCAATTTACCTTTCTAAGATTTCGATGAATGCAAAATTCAACTCAAGGATACCCCACGAAATCGATTTGGGTGAAGCACTGATGAGGATGCACTTGGGGATGGACTTTATACTTCCGAAAGCAGTAGCAACAAAAGACGAAATAAAAAAAAGTGCCGCAGCAGTATTTAAGGGTGATAAAATGGTAGGATGGATAGATGATTTAGAAATGGAATCGGTTAAGCTTATCCGCAACAATTACCTTGGAGGAGTGGTCACTGCTGAAGATCCGTACTCTGATAATAGAATAACAGCACTGGAAGTATCACGTGCGAAGACAAAAATCACCTCTGAGATACAGGATGGTTTACCACACTTCATGGTAAGAATTGATATTGATGGAAACCTCACCGAAAGCTTGGAAACCCAGCAACATGAAACAAATGAAAAGGAGTTTCTTGAAAAGCTGGAAAGGGCTTTTGAGCAAAGCATAAAAAAGCAGTGTGAGAACAGCATAAAAAGAATACAGAAAGACTATAAAGCAGACATATTTGGGTTCAATGAATACTTAAGAGCTAAAAAGCCGGAATACTGGGATAAGGCAAAAGAAAACTGGGATGAAATATTCCCGGATACTGAAACAGAAATAAACGTAAATGTGAAAATCAGACAAACCAGCAACATCAGGTAACTATCCCTTGGCATAACAGCTTTACCTCATCATTAGCTAATTCCCTCCATTCTCCTGTTTTTAGATTTTCATCCAGCTTTAGTCCGCCCATCTGGACTCTTTTTAAATACCTTACTTTTTTACCAACAGCCTGGAACATTCTCTTGACCTGATGGAATTTCCCCTCATAAATAATCAGTATTATCTCGGAATACTGTCCGGACTGCAGGATTCCGAGTTCTGCAGGCATAGTTTTATAGCCGTCATCCAGCAGAACCCCGTCCCTGAATTTTTTAACATCTTCACTGGTCACACAACCTTCAATCAATGCATAATATTTTTTAGCTATATGATTTCTTGGAGAAAGAATCTTGTGCGCAAGCTGTCCGTCATTTGTCAGCAGTATAAGGCCTTCGGTATCAATATCCAGCCTTCCTACAGGGAAAAGGCCAAATGCTCTGTATTTTTCAGGCAATATTTCGGTCACTGTTTTTAGATTATTGTCATATGTAGCAGAAATTACACCATCTGGCTTATTCATCATAATATACACATGCTTCCTGTAGTTTAATACATCTCCGTCTATTTCTATAACATCATTATAAGGATTTACGTGCATTCCGGAATCCCTTGCTGTTTCATTATTTACTTTTATAGTCCCCAGTTTCACAAGCTTCTTTACTTCTTTCCTTGTGCCATATCCACTGTTTGCCAGTACTTTGTCCAGCCTTTGCCTTCTGTTCAAATGAGTTTCCTCCAGCCCTTCGGGTATACATTCTTAAGCATCTGTCCGGTTTGCTTGGCCCATCCAAGGGTATAACCGTCCACACATACAGCAGTATATCCTTTATTCCCTTCAAACATTAATGTTTCACCTTTCAGATATTTTAACACTTCAACAGAATCCGGCTTTAAATCCAAAGTATTCTTAACCTGATCCTTGCTTAGCGATACAGCAAGAGAGTGGGAAGGTTCAAACCTGTCTCCTTTTAATTGTCCCAAATACCAACCGAATTTTGCCACTTTTACTCCCCCCAGGTCAGGGAATGGCTCGGGCATACAGTACAGATTTTCGCCACTCATATAAAAGCATCCTTTGATCTCCGTATTAAGGTATTCATCTGTAAAATCAAAAAACCGCTTTATTACCTGCATCTTTTTCCCATCTTCACACTTGCTTTGAGTACTGTCATCTACTTTCCAGGCATCTGCATCCACTCTCTCACCCGCTTTTTCCAGGAGTGCAATGAAATGGCCTTCGCCCCTCAACCTGTGGGGCCACAAACGTGCTGTTTTTTCAATCTCTTTATTATTGCCGGCCCAACTGGCTCTTCCCTTTTCAATCCCGTTTTCTTTTGGTATATCCTTCAGCCTGTAGTCTTTATGACTTTTTAAAAATTTTGATATCATCAATTCATTTTCCTCAGGCGAAAAAGTGCATGTTGAATACACCAGCCGTCCACCAGGCTTCAGCATTATATCAGCATACTTCAATATATCTTCCTGCATTGCTGCGCATTCATTGTACTTAAACCTGTGCCAGCTCTTTATAGCATCTTGGTCTTTGCGGAACATTCCTTCCCCTGAACACGGCGCATCCACCAGTATCCTGTCAAAGTAGCCTATAAACTTCTTTGATAATGCTTCGGGAGAATCTTTTGTAACCACCGCATTTTTGATTCCGTAAAGTTCAATGTTTTTCACAAGAGCCTTTACCCTGTTTGGACTTATATCATTTGCAACAAGAATACCCTGCCCTTTCATTCCGGCTGCAATTTGAACCGTCTTGCCACCGGGAGCCGCACAAAGATCCAGGACTCTCTCACCCGGTATTGCAGCTAGGACTTCTGCCGGAAACATGGCGCTGGGCTCCTGAATGTAATAAATGCCTGCATAGTAGTAGGGGTGCCTGCCGGGGCTTTCTCCCTTCCTGTAATAAAAGCCATCCTTTGTCCACGGTATGGGTTCAAGTTCAAATGGCGACATGTCAAGGAAATCCTCAACCGCCACTTTAAGAGTATTCACCCTTATACCATAGTGCCTGTGTTCATCAAATGACCTGATAAATTCCTTATATTCATTGACACCCAGGAGGTTTTTCATTCTGTTTGTAAATTCTGCAGGTAATTTCATCACATAACTCCACAAAAATTCATAATAATTTAAATTTGTTATAACTGACTTTTTTATATTTTACTCAATCAAGAAATATTTATCAAGCAATGTGAGTTATGAACATATTGTAAATACTTATTATTATTCAAAAAACTTAACAAAAAATTAATGTACATTTGTTTATCAATCCTTTATAATCAAAACTATATTTAAAAACAGGATGGATGTGAAACCAATGCACAAACTGACACATTTGAGAGTGGCAAAACTAATAAAAAAGGCTATTGAAAGAGAGTCCGGCATAGAGCTTAATACCCGCAGTTTCCTCTACGGTAATATTAAACCTGACATTTCGTACCGCTTTATAAAAATACCCCACTCCAAGCACAAATCTTTTGATTTCCTTAAAGGCGAAATTCAAAAACTTACAGAGTATAAAATTGACAGGCATGAAGTATGTACAAAAGAGTTCTCTCGAAAGCTTGGTATAATAACCCACTTTATTTCTGATTTTTTTTGCCATGCTCACAAGAAGGGGTTCTACGGCAATGCGGTAAAGCATTTTCTCTATGAGTTCAGGTTGAATTCCTACTTTAAACGCAATGCCGTTACAATATACTCATTCAACTTTTTAAAAAACAGTTCAACTGCACCAAACCGCAGAAATATTCCTGAATTAATTGAAGAACTCCATTATAAATATTCCAAAAGGAAATCAACATATGCCCGTGATATTATTTTCGCCTTAAAGGCATGCATTTGTACTGCTGTGTCTATTGTTCTGTCATGTATGGGTAGTGAGGCATATGTAGCAGCCTGAGAAATGGAGAAGTAATGAGTCTTCAATCTTTTCTTTTCAAAAATATATATTTTTAATATATTTTTCGATAAACTTTAGATAAAAAGTATGTTGATAACTTTGAGGTTAGTGTAAAGTTATTGTAGGGAAATTAATCAAACTATATAAAATAAATACTATGATGAATATATGCTATTCCTTAAAATAGTAATTGCAAAAAGCATCTTAATATTGAATTCGGTATTTTACCATGGTATAATGTATCTATCATCAGAATATGGCCCATTGGTCAAGCGGCCTAAGACTCCGCCCTCTCACGGCGGCAACAGGGGTTCGAGTCCCCTATGGGTCACCATATTTTTAAGCCCCTATACCTTATGGTAAAGGGGCTTTTGTCAGCTTACTTTAGCATTCTCAATAACTATTGCCTCTCATCCATCGGCACATACTTTTTTCTTATTGAGACACTCTTATATGCCGGCCTGATGATTTTACCGTCCTGAACTATTTCTTCCAGCCTGTGGGCACACCAGCCTGTGATTCTGGATATTGCAAACAAAGGAGTGTACAGTTCTCTTGGGATATTCAGCATGCTGTACACAAAGCCAGAATAAAAATCCACATTTGCACACATAACCTTATTTATGTTTTTTGTTTCACAGAATACCTGTGGAGCAAGCTTTTCTATCAATGCATAGAGGTTGTATTCCTTCTCAGCCCCTTTTTCCCTTGCAAGGCTTTTTGCCTGCCTTTTAAGAAGAACGCATCTTGGATCGGACAAGGTATATACTGCATGGCCAATACCGTATATCAAGCCTGACCGGTCAAATGCTTCCTTGCTTAATATCTTCCTTAAATATGCACTAATCTCCTCTTCATCTTCCCAATCCTTCACATTTGCCTTTATATCCTCCATCATTCCCATGACCTTGATGTTTGCTCCGCCGTGCCTCGGCCCCTTCAAGGAACCAATGGCAGCCGCTATCGCTGAATAGGTATCAGTGCCGGTTGAGGACACAACATGGGTTGTAAATGTAGAGTTGTTTCCTCCTCCATGTTCAGCATGAAGAACTAGCGCTAAATCAAGTATGTCAGCTTCAGATGCTGTATACTTGCTGTCAGGCCTTATCATGTGCAGAAAGTTTTCCGCAGTGCTTAATTCCTCCTGTGGTGGATGTATATACAAACTCTGGTTTTTATGCTTGTAAGACATTGCCTGATAGCTGTATGCCGCTATGGTCGGTAAACGTGATATCAATGCAATACATTGCCTGATCACATTTTTTACGCTGGTATCGTCAGGATTGCTGTCAAAACTGTAGCATGCCAGCACACCCATTGCTAGATTGTTCATTATATCCCTGCTGGGGTTTTTGGGAATAACATCACCATTAAAGCCTTCAGGCAATTCCCTGTTTTTTGACAGAAGTTTCTGGAAATCCTCCAACTGCTGCCTAGTCGGCAGTTCCCCAAACAATAGAAGGTAGGCACATTCTTCAAAACCATGTCTTTTTTCCTTTCGGAAGCCTTCAACCAAATCCATTACATCTATTCCCCAGTATAAAAGCCTTCCTTCCACAGGTACTTTTTCATTCTCATCAATAATATAGGCATGGACATCTCCTATCTCTGTCAATCCTACAAGGACTCCTGTTCCATTGGCATTCCTTAGGCCTCTTTTTACATTGTATTTTTCATATTGTTTTGGATCAATAGCATTGTTTTTTATTACTAAATCACTATAGCTATCTAATAGCTTACTAACCCTTTGTGAATTATCCTTGCTCTTTAACTTCATAAATTACCCCCTATCTTTCCCCATTTTTTCATTCTGTCTTATAAAATTTGAGCTAGCATTTTTTATGTGCTCTGTTGTCAGTTTTTGTGCTTTATCAGCATCTCCTTCCACAATTGCCTGTAGAATAGCTTTGTGCTCTTCCAAAACCTTGTATGCCCGCCCCGGCATTGCGAAGGAACCGCTACGTGCTTTCTGTATATTGTGGTGAAACATACATAAAATATGCTGAAGGGGTCTACTCTTACATGAACTGAAAATTATCTCATGGAACTTTGAATCAAGCTTAAGAAGCTGGTTTGTATCGCCTTTTTGTGTATAAAACTCTTCAAATTCGACTGTCTCCTTAAGCTCTTCAAGCTCTTTCTGAGTTATCTTTTCAGTAGCCCACTTAGCTGCAAGGCCTTCAATTAGCATTCTGATTGTATAAATATCCTCAATATCCTGTGTTGAAATACCTTTTACAATTGCACCCTTATTAGGAATCAATTGTACCAATCCTTCCAGTTCCAGTTGGCGTATGGCTTCCCTTATTGGTGTTCTGCTCACTCCCAGCTCATTGGACAGTTTTGTCTCAATAAGGTTGTCGCCGCTTGTGTATATCCCGTTTAAAATATCATTTTCCAGCCGGATGAATACCCTTCTCGTTAGTGAATTTAAATAGCCCTCATTATCTTTATACTCAATTTTATCCACAGATTTCACCCCTTTCAGGAAATATTGGCTATTAAGCATTCTTTTTCCTGATATAGTTGATTAATCCGCCAGCGAGTATTATTTCCACTTGCCTTTCAGATAATGAAATATCCACCTTTATGTCCTTTCCTTTTGTAATATTCCTCACTGTAAGCCGGCTTCCGCTCTTTATCTGTCCTCTTGCATCTTCAATGGCCAGTTCATCGCCGTTATCTATTTCATCGTAATCCTTTTCATTAGCAAAAGTCAGCGGAAGTATTCCCGAATTTATCAGGTTTGCCATATGGATTCTTGCAAAGGACTTGGCTATTACACCTTTTATTCCTAGCTGCAGCGGAGCAAGCGCAGCATGCTCACGGCTTGAACCCTGCCCATAGTTTGATCCCCCGATTATAAATCCTCCTCCGTTCTCTTTAGCTCTTGCAGGAAATTCAGGGTCGCAAGGAGTAAGGCAGAATTCCGCCAGATAAGGAATATTTGAACGGAATGGCAGCAACTTCGCATTTGAAGGCATGATATGGTCAGTAGTAATATTATCTCCAACCTTTATCAATACCTTTCCATTTACCATTCCAGGCAAATCCTTGTTAAGCGGAAAAGGTTTGATATTAGGGCCTCTTACCACCTCGACCTCAGTTCCCTCAGGGCTTGGATCTACAATCATATTGTCGTTTAACAGGAATTTTTCCGGCATTAGCACCTGTGGAGCTTCCCCAAGTTCTCTCGGATCTGTAAGCACTCCGGTAATAGCACTTGCAGCAGCTACTTCAGGGCTTACAAGATACACTTTGGCTGACACCGTGCCACTTCTTCCTTCAAAGTTTCTGTTAAATGTCCTTAATGATACTGCATTGGTTGCAGGAGCCTGGCCCATACCAATGCAAGGTCCACACGCTGATTCAAGTATTCTTGCACCAGCTGCTACCATATCTGCAAGAGCGCCGTTCTGTGCAAGCATTGTCAAAACCTGTTTCGAACCTGGAGCAATAACCAGGCTTACTTCAGGCTTTACAGTCTTTCCCTTAAGAATACTGGCTACTTTCATCATATCCATATATGAGGAATTTGTACAACTACCTATGGCAACCTGGTCAACTTTTATTTTACCTATTTCTTTAACTTTTTCCACATTATCAGGACTGTGGGGTTTTGCAGCCAGAGGTTCCAATTCATTGAGATTTATTTCTATTTCTTCATCGTACGGTGCATCTGCATCCGGTATTAATTCTCTCCAGTCTTTTTCCCTTCCCTGTGCCTTGAGAAACTCCCTGGTAATCTCATCGCTTGGAAATATTGAAGTAGTAGCACCCAGCTCAGCTCCCATATTTGTTATAGTCGCTCTCTCAGGAACAGTGAGTGTCCTTACACCTTCTCCTGCGTATTCGATTATTTTTCCCACTCCACCTTTTACAGACATCACTCTCAATACCTCGAGGATAATATCCTTTGCAGAAACCCATGGCTTTAACATTCCTTTTAAATTAACCCTGCAGACTTTGGGCATCATCAGATAATAAGGCTGCCCTCCCATAGCACAGGCCACATCAAGCCCACCTGCCCCAATAGCAAGCATCCCTATTCCTCCACCAGTCGGGGTATGGCTGTCCGAACCTAATAGTGTCATGCCCGGGACACCAAATCTCTCCAATTGAACCTGATGGCATATCCCGTTTCCCGGTCTTGAGAAATATATTCCGTGCTTTGATGCTACTGTTTGTATATACTTATGATCATCTGCATTTTCAAAACCTGCCTGCAAGGTATTGTGGTCAATATATGCAACTGATTTTTTTGTTTTTACTCTGGGCACACCCATTGCTTCGAACTGCAAATATGCCATTGTTCCTGTAGAATCCTGTGTAAGTGTCTGATCAATTTTTATGGATATTTCCCTGCCAGGTATCATTTCTCCGCTTACTAAATGTTCTTTGATAATTTTTTGCGCTAAATTCATTCCCATATTCATAACCCTCCATGCAGCCTTTTAATAATCAACAAGCTGACCTGTTATGTTAGTTAATCCCAATTGCTGGTATTAAAAAGTTTACGTCAATCTTTTTTGTATGATTGCATACAATTATACAAATTTCATATAAGGTCTGTCAATGTTTTTCTTTTAATTTAGCAAAAGTTGGTTTTACTGATATATTATAATAAAGTGCATATGAAATTTATAAGTTTTTGACAACTAAGAAGGATTTTTGGTATTTTATAGCGAAGTACATATTTAACTCTATTATAGTTCTTTCACGGAGGAATCAGTATGAAAAAAGTATTTAACGCTATTATAAAAGCCTTACCAGCAATAATCATACCGGTCGTGTTTAGTGGGTTTTTTTGTGTGCTTACCTGCTTTCTAACTTCAAATTGGGATAACGCATTTCTTTATTTTCTGTCCGGATTAATTACAGCCATTGTTTTAGCCTTTCTTGTGAGAATTATTGTGCAAGTATCCACTAAGAAGTTAATAGCTAGGTTATCTCTGGAAATAGAAAAAATAGAACAGGGCGATCTTCGTTTTGCTATAGACTCAAAGAAGTACGGAGTCCTTAAAGAGCTTTCATCTGTAGTAAACCATCTGCTTGGCGATATCCGTTCTCTGGTAGAGGGTTTTTCTCAGCTTTCCAAAGCAATAGTTCAAGCATCGGCCAAAGTGAATACTGCTTCTGATGAGGCTTCAGCTGCAATAAATGAAATTTCGCTCACTGTTGATGAGATTGCAAAGGGAGCTTCAGACCAGGCGAAAGAAGCCCAACTGGGTGTGGAAGTTGTTGAAGCCCTTTCAGGACAAATTGATTTTGTCTATGAAAGCTATAATAACATAATGAATGAGACTAAGAAAATAAACTATTTGAACAATGCCGGTATTAATTCTGTAACTACACTAAGGGAAAAATCGGATCAGAATTCCACTGCACTCCTGCAAATCTTCTCAGCTGTAGAAAAACTTGTCAGTTCAACAGGGGAAATAGGTGTATTTGTAGAATCAATAGAAAGTATTGCCGAACAAACCAACATGCTTGCCCTGAATGCAGCAATTGAGGCAGCCAGGGCTGGAGATTCGGGTAAAGGATTTGCCGTAGTTGCAGAGGAAGTGAGAAAGCTTGCTGATGAAAGCAGAAAATCAACAGAAGAAATCACTGCACTAATGCAGGGAATACAGGAAGAATCCCAACTTGCTATAGAATCCATGCAGGCTGTAAAGAGGGTATCAGATGAACAAAATACAGCAGTCGATGAGACTAATACAGCCTTTAATGACATTGCCGCAGGAATAATATCCATCATAGAAAAAATCAATGATATTAATGATGCGATAAATAAAATGCAAGAGGATAAAGCCAATGTACTTACATCAATAGAAAACATATCCTCGGTATCACAGCAGACTGCTGCATCCAGCCAGGAAGTAGCAGCAACTACCGAGCATCAGCTTAAAACCTTCGAAGATGTCAAAATGGCGGCTGAAGGTCTGAATAGCCTGGTACAGCAGTTAGATGACAGATTAAAGAAGTATAAGGTATAAAAAGTGGTATGCCCCGCATGCCACTTTTTCAATACTCAACAGTCTGTCCATTCCAGAACAAATAAATATATTTACCTGTAACCCTTTTGCCGGTTATCCTTTCAAGCGCCTTGGCATAATAATCAATCTGCACCCTGTATCTTTTTTTTACAGCATCAATACCGCCCGGCGCGACATAATCAGTTTTGTAATCCACAAGCACGAGTCCATCCCCTTCTTCAAAATAACAATCAATAATCCCCTGGAGCAAAATAGTATCCTCCGGGCATATATTTCCTGACAGGTTGTCGTATATTTCCGAGCATTCCAGTTCGATATTAAAAGGAACTTCCCTGAATATCTTGTCTGCTTTAAGCATTCTCCTTCCAAGTGCTGAATTGAAAAACTCTTTGATTTTATATATACTTACATTCTCTGCCTGGTACTGATCAATCAGCTTTCTACTGACCATACCGGCCAACTGTTTCTCAATTGAAGATTCACTAATATCTAAACCAAGTTCAAGATGCTGCATTACAAAATGAAGCAACGAGCCTTTTTCTGCCGGAGTTAATCCTTTCTGTTCCTGAAGGAATCTTGGTTTTGTCACAAGAGGCTGCATATACGCCATTTCTGCCTGATACTCTCCGGAGAATTCCGCATTGAAAAACCTTTTCAGCTCGGTGACTGAAATTTTAACAGGGATTTTTGAAGACATTTTATATTTATACTCCCAGCCTAAACGCCTTTCAATTTCTTTATTAATTTCCCGGTCGCCAGCTTTCAATTCTATATCTCCAATGTCTCCTATTGTTTTTTCATCATCATCTTTATGGACAGTTAGTTCTGCTCCCGCATCACTTTTACGCCAAATATAAAGTTTCCATCTGGACCTCATCTTGAAGGATTGCCTGTTCCGAATCTAGTCCGCCTGTTTCCCGCAGAGCAGCAAAATCTCTATGCCTTGCTACACAAGGCCCAAGCCAATCTAGATAACATGAAGCCCTTCATTACTTCATAATCAGGAAGTTTCGTTGAGGATGTATTAATGCTTCCGCA
>JBMNNH010000010.1:0-182500 GCA_050953835.1 Acetivibrionales bacterium
TCCGTCTTTTACAACACAAGCAATCATTTTCCGAAAATAACCTGCCCAATTTTATGTATACTTCATATTATAATACTTCGCAGGTAAACATAAAAAATCGGGGTAAATTTTAAATTCCCCGATTTTTATAGTTTGTTTCCGGTACCTGGCCCTGTATTCAAATTTTAGGTATTTGTGATGTGTGAATTCTCTCTGTATTACCCATCTGACACGGATTCACAATATATATTTCATATTTTATATTAATTCGAGTTTTCTCATAAACCCCCCCAATTCTCATTCCTGTTTTTACTAAATCGGCTCTCCTAATGTGTCAACTGTTCCACCATTTTTATAATTTCGTCAGCCTGCTCACGCGTTTCCGCTGTTCTGACTAGTTAGGTACAGACCAGCAGAAGACAGTTCTCTCATTAACGTTTCTATTTCATCTATCTCAGGATATAGTATAAGGCATTTTCCGGCATTCTGTATTTTCTTAAATACATCAATAAATTCACTTGCCTTGGGCTGGCCGTCCACTGTAGTCCACTGAATCGCATTAAGTTTTTTTAATGACAATATCATATCAAGATGCCTGATTTGCTCCATACCGTCGAGATGGTATGCGGAATAATCTAGAAATCCGGTAAGCTCCTCAAGTTCGGGCAAAACAAATTCCTCAAAAATCTCCGGTGAAAGCATTACCGATATATCCGCTTGAAGCTGCGCACTTGTTCCAGGCGCCCAGGTATTCATCCAGCCGTGTGTGCATCCGCCTTTGTTGTTCTCGCGTATGATGCTAAACAGCTTTGTCTGGGCGAAACGGTAGGTTTCAGATATTTCTTTTAGAGCTTTCCTGATCTCTTCCGGGTATTCATAGAAATCTGTAAGAAGTTCGTTGCCCCGAAGCAGTAAAAGTGCATCCAAATTTCCACAGTTATCCGGCATGGATATCATCATGTCATCACCGGCAAGACGGCATAATTCAGAAACTACTGTAAGATCTTCAGTCAGGGCAGGATTATTGGGATCAAATACAATCTTGTCCTTTTCCCAATTCTTTATCACTGGTTCAAACCAAATAGTTTCAGGTGTATATACAAAACGGTTTATCCCTAAGTATTTAGCATGTCCGACGGTTCCAAGGTTTGGCCAGATACATGGAAAACCCTCTCCGCCAAAATATGTGTGTTCAAATCTATTATAATGGCGTTCATATATCAAAGCTGGATCCATGTACCACCTTCTACGCTCTTCTTGCGTTTTTGCCTATCGGCTGTTCCTTATACTGTTTTTCCGTAACAATTACAGATACACAGCACCGGTCAATAACCTCTCTCTCCCAAAAGGCAGCCAATCTTTGGCGAGCTATTTCCCAATCTTTTTTCCATTTCATGTATTTATCACTATCCTTTGACAATAATTTTGAACTCTGTGCTTCTGTATATACCACCGGCAAACACACTGCCCTCAACAGACAGTTTCTGGGCAGTGTCATCCCATCTGAGTTTCCTTTCCGAGTATTCACCGCGCTCATAGGCATAGGTTTCTCCGTCATCGTCATAAAGTGTAAAGGTTGATGATTTGCCTGGGAAAATGTGAAGTTCCAAAGGAGTGTCCACTTTTTCGCCGGTATGCTGCACAACCGGACCCATAGGAAGAATAGCTCCTTCCCTTACAAAAACAGGTATCTGCTCAAGCGGAGCTTCTGCTGTGATGCTTCCCGACTCTATACGTTTTCCTGTCCAAAAACTGTACCACTTCTCTCCCTTTGGAAGGTAAACATTACGGCTTCGTGCACCATATTCATATACCGGACAGACCATGAGCCACGGGCCAAGCATGAACTGGTCATTAATACTCAAGGCTTTTTTATCATCTGGGAAATCAGCAGCGACAGGACGCATAAAAGTATAGTCTTCCTTTGTAACCATGTGCGCAAGCGAGTACAAGTAGGGCAGAAGCCTGTAGCGCAGACGGATAAAATTGACAAGCGTGTCATATACAACATCTCCCTGAACTCCGAACTGCCATACTTCACGAGGAAAATCAGTGCCATGTACACGGAACATTGGGCAGGAATGCCCCATATTGGAACCACACGCAGGAACAGTTCACGGTATTCATCGTCCGCGGGCCCCCTGTCATAGTGTCCATCGCCATACCACTGTCTCCAGTTCTTTACAAAAAAACCGCCAATATCAAGTGTCCAGTAGGGACATCCTGAAGAGGTAAATGATAATCCTGTCAGCTATTTGCTTTCTTAATGTAGTCCAGTTAGCCGATATATCACCTGACCATGTGAATGGTACTATACCTCTGTTGCCCTGCATAAGAAGAACGGGTAAGGTTTAACACGCGTTTGTCTGATACGGAGCGCTTGGCCTTCATAAATACCTTTGGAGTGGAGCAGAGAGTAAGCACATACATATTCAGGATCAATATAAGTGGATGCTTCCTTGACATTTATACGCTGGCGCTGCTCAGGCTCAGGTTTTACAGGATCATCCGTCCAATCAGCTTCAAACGGTTCTGTGCAGTCACACCACCATGCATCAATGCCATGACGGAAAAGTCCGTTATATGCTTGCTTCCAGTACATTTCCCTTCCTTCCTTTTTAAGACGGATTATAAGTAGAATTGTTAAGAAGCATTAGCCCGTTTTCGCTAAACTCCTGATGGTTTTTTCCCCCGGGAGCCATGTGCGGCCATATTGAAATCATAAGCTTTATATTGTTATTATGCAACGTTTCCATCATTCCTGAGGGGTCGGGGAAACGTGAACTGTCAAATATCTTTTCACCCCCACAGTTCACCCTCCCAGCTCTTCCAGTCCAGCACCATTAAATCCAATGGGATCCTGCGCCGTCTATATTCAAGAGCCACATGAATAATTTCTTTGGCGCTTTCATAGCGCTCCTTGGACTGACAAAATCCAAAACTCCATCTGGGCATCATAGGAACCTTTCCGGTAAGATAACGGTAACCGGATATGACCTCATCAAATGTTTTTCCCGCAACAAAATAATAATCCATCTCCTCATCCACATCCGTCCACAGGTATGATCCGTATCCATCATCATGGAATGTCATATCAGTATAGCTGTCAAAAAGCATGCCATAACCTCGCGAAGACCAAAAAAATGGAACACATGCTTTCATATTCTGCTGATACAGAAAACGGCTCTTTCCGCGGAGATTCAGGTAACCCTCTTCATGTGAGCCCAGTCCCATAATTGCCTCGTCCTCAGAGAATGTAAAATTAAGCTTGGTGTGGTAAGCAGTCCTGTCAAATACACGCTTCAGATGTCTTGCATCCACGCGTACCCCGTCTGAAGTGGTACGCTGACTAATAACTGACTGATCTCCATATTCATACCTGTAAACTTCTGTCTTCTGCATTTCTCTCGGCCGCCACTGATTTTTCAGAAAGCAGCAGAAAGCCGCTTCTGTCATAATATTCACAAGCAAGTGACTGGCGGTTTATCTTGATGGTTAACTGCGACGTTCTCAGTGTAATGGAGCTTTCATCTTCCTCTCTTTCAAAAGGTACAGGAGGAGTGTTGTGCTGAATCAGCATTGGACTCCCGACTGTGGAAAAGGAATTATTTTTGGTGTAGGTAATTCTCGCAATACCAGGCATAACTGCAAAAACACGCAGTTTTCCCTCACTGTGTTCAAACTCCTTGGCTTGTATGCAAAGCTTTGATCCATTAATTATCTCTCCATTCAATTAAGTATGTATTTTCAATATAATTCCTTGTAGCTCAACCCTTTACAGCCCCTGCCGTCATGCCTGAGATGATATATTTCTGTCCAATGATATATACCGCAACAACAGGAATACACATCAGTACAATGTCTGCGCAAACCAGATGCCAGTCAGACGAAAAACGCCCGAAGAAGCTGTATATGGAAAGAGTCATAGGCCACGACCGTGAATCGTTTCATATAGTACCAAAGGTAAAACAAATTCATTCCATGTGTTTAAAAAGTTTAGGATAAAAACTGTAATAATCACTGGTTTAAAGCAATGGAAGGATCACCAGACTGAATAACTGCACAGAGTTGCAACCATCAAGTATGGATGCCTCATCTATGTTCCACCGGGATGCCTCCAACAAATCCGTATATCAGAAATACACTGAATGGTATTTGAATAGCTGCATAAACAAGTATAAGGCCTATTCTTGTGTTAATTATATTAAGTAACTGCATTACCCTTCATAAGTGCCACAAAATTGATGGGGCATAGCAATTCCCATTATAATAATATAATACAGCACTCGGTTTAGTTTTGTACGATTACGCGAAAGTACAAAAGCTGCCACACTGGCGAGGCAGTATACTGATGACAACCGCAAGCAGGGAATACTGGACACTGTTCATAAAGGACTGCAGCAACTTGCCTTTTTCAATAACCACCGCATAGTTTTCAAAATGCCACGCATTCGGAAGTTCTATCCCCATGCGAAGACGCCTGTCTTTTATCTTTGAATGAATTAATAAGAACCATTAAAATGGGTATCAATACAACAAAGGATACAATTATCATGACAATGTTTTTAATGATTACAAAAAACAGCTTTCTTTTCTTGCTCATTCAGTCACATCCTCTCTGTTCATCATGCACAACACGAAATAGTCCTATAAATACCATAACCACAAACATCAAGGATGACATGGCGGGTACTCAGTGCATATTTGCCCTGTGAGAATTCACGGAACACACAAGTATATAAAACTTCCGTAACCCTGCCTGGCCCTCCGTTTGTCAGTACAAACACTATGTCAAATACCTTCAGGCCGTACAGCATATTTAACACGGTAGTGATTGTCAGCGTGGGCATCATCAATGGCAGCGTCACATACCAGAAGTTCTGCAGGGAATTTGCTCCGTCAATTTTTGAGGCTTCGTAGTATACAGACGCGGAATTGACTGCAGCCCCGCAATCATAATACACATTATATACCCTGTACCTCTCCATACATCCACACCGATAATTGAACCAAAAGCTGTCGCCGGACGTCCACCAGCCACTTACGCATTATAAAATCCAGTCCTATACTGTCCATAAATGAGTTAAGCAGACCGGTTTCAGGATTGAAAATGGATTTTGAACACCAATCCTGTTACCACCAGGGATAAAACAGAAGGCATAAATAAGACCGCTCTGTGAAAGTTGCGCGCAAATATGTGGTTTTTACCAGTATAATTGCAAATATAAGGCCAAATACAGTTTTTAAAACAGTTGTAAATAATGTAAATTTCAGGGTATTGAGAATGTACATGATATAATTGTTTTCACTTGAAAAAATTTTTTATAAAGTTTTCGAAACCGACATAGTTGAGTTCTTTTGAATAACTTGACCAGTCGGTAAAGGAATACCCGATACCAACAAGACCAGGTACAAGATACAGTATTCCGTATAGTATAAGCGCTCCCAGTACAAAAATCGTAGGATAAACTTTCTTCTTATTCATGGTCTCCTCACATTATATAAATGAACAGGAGAAGAAAGTGCTTTTCTCCTGTTCATTTGTTATTATTTTGCTTTTACTTCATATAAAGCCTCATAAAGACTTCTTTATTTTTAATTAGTCCAGTTAGGATCATTATTTGCATCTGCCTGTTCAGCCCTGCGCTTGTCAATATTCTTGACTGCCTCTTCAGTTGTAAGAGTACCTGTAAGAATGGCCGAGATGTCAATCCCTATCTCATACCACTGAGGGTTAAGATACATAATTTGATCCTGTAAAACAACACCACGTTTTTCATACCTGTTCATAAACTCATTGGTATAATCTGAGTATCTTGCATTCAAACCGGAAAATGGAAGGTTTTCATACCTTGGTTCATTATCAATAATATACTGAAGGTTTTCAGGACGGCAGAGAAAATCAATATACTGCTTAGCCTCTTCAATATGTTCTGAACCGGAATAGATAAACTTTGAAGGACCACATGGATGAACATTGAATATCTGATTGTCAAGCAAGGGGATTACAAACAACCCGAAGTCGTCAGCACTGCAGTTTTCAGGGTTATATTCCACAATTTCGTTTATGGTTCCCGGTTTGCCGAGCGCCATAGCATACTTTCCTTCATTCATGGCTTTGGGTAGGTCGACATATGTATTCGACATATAATTATCTCCCCAGTATCCAAGTTGTGCCATCTCAGCAATTTGATTTAAATTCTCCGCAAAACTGGGTACTTCTGCAAATGTAATCTCATTATTATTGAGTTTTTCAATAACTCCCGGATTAATTTCATTATAGCGTTCACCTATCTCACAGAACCACATTACATGATGCCAGCCTTCGGCAACACACTCGTAAATGGGAATTATTCCTGCATTCTTAATCTTTTCGCAAACCTTTTTAAACTGTTCATAGGTAGTAGGTTCTTCAAGCCCCAATTTTTCAAATATTTTTTTGTTGTAAACAACATAGAAATCAGTGGTGTTATCATAAATAGTCACACCGTACAGTTTTCCGTTAACAGTGAGTTCAGCCGCACTGAATTCGTCAAACCTTTCAACCCAGGGTTCATTGGAGAGATCTACAGCATTCTTCTCGATATTGAGCTGGGAAACAAGATCAAATTTTCCACTGTGGTTTCCAAAAAGGTCTGTGCATTCACCGGTATTAAGCTTTGTGAGAAGCAGGTTGGAATATTGGTCTGCAGGTACAATTTGAAAATCAATTTTTATGCCGGTCTCTTCTTCAAATTTTTCGGCAAGCACATACTCGGGATCATAGATCCAGTCCTGACTTGCCATATAGGTGAGGGTAATATTTGACTTCTTCCCGCTGTCTGCTGCTGTGTTCGGCTGCCCGGTGTCACTAACCTCGGAACTGCTCTTCCCTGAGCATCCTGATAGTAGTGATACAACCATAAGAATTGATAAAAATGTTGCAAAAAATTTTTTCATCCCTTTAACCTCCTTATAATTATTATATAAATTTACCATTATTGCAGTTTAGCCCGGATTTATTCTCCTATAATATTTGAGATCAAAGCAAACCCTTAAATAAAGCCTCTCGTGCAAAACTGTACTGGTATATTTGCCTTGATTATATGTTATAATTGTATATAATTAAATGAAGGAAATATCCAACAATTTATCTTTTTTTTACTCTATATGAAGAAAAATGCTTCTATAGAAAGGAGAAGACAATGCTCATATGGAAAAACTCGCAACCGGCAAAAGAATGATAAGAATCCGGACAAAACTGTTTTTTATAACCTTCGCCATAATACTTCTGCTTAGTATTGCATACCTGACCGTATTACTGTTCTGGCAGATAAATTACCACCGAATGGATATGCTGGGTTCCATACGTCGTGAATCTGAGGCGATAATGAGACAAATTGACGAGCAGCTTTCCACCATGAATTCGATTTCCTTGAGCATTGTATACAGCAATGTGGTAAAGAACCGTTTCAGCGAATTCCTGGAAGATTATTCAAAGAATGACATCCCCTCAAGTTTTCGTGTGAAACAAAACTCCCGCTATCTCACTGAGATATTGTTCGCTACTATCGGACCTACTTTGTCTGTTCCCCAGGTGTATATATACGGCACTGAAGCAGGTTTCTTCGGTACAGGAATAGATAATGGATTCCATCCCGACATTCAGGTGAATTCATTTGATTGGTTTGAAAAAGTTCTATCAGAGTGACAAAAAATGTTTTACTTCTCCACACCTTGATAATCGTCTTTCTTCTGCTGCAGTATATGAGAAGGATAAGTATTATATATCTCTTGTGCGCCAAATCACCAATAATCTTAATGTTCCCCAGGGATTTGCGGAAGTAGTGCAGCGCTATGACCAGATTTTCCAGCCTGTGAAAAATCTTGATAATTCCAATGTACGTATAACCGTGTTCTGCCAGGACGGTGAAATAATCTATCCCCTGAACGCTTCAGGTGAGCTTGGTGCGCAGTATGCCGTCCTGTATGAGGAGTATATGGGCAGCAGCGATGAAAACGGTGAATGGCTGCATCTAAAATCCAGGAAAGAGCATATACTATTCCTGGACTCTGTGCAGTCAGATTTTCTTATGGCTATAAACGTTCCGGACAGTTACCTGATGGCTGATTTTGAATCTCTTATGACCATTACTGTCGGAGTAATACTTATTGTAATAGTATTTATGGTACCTTTCTGCTACTGGGCTTCCAAAAGCTTTACCAAGCCAATTTACCGTTTATACAACAACATAACCAGCATTGATCTGGAGACATTGTCCGATAATAAGTTTCAATCAATCGAAAGCAACATTCTTGAACTTTCTGAACTGGACCGTGTGATAAGAGTTATGAAGAATAAACTCAAAAGCTCAATGGAAAAGCTTTTATTGACACAAGCCCAAGAAACACAATCTCGTATCCTTGCGCTACAGGCTCAAACCAATCCGCATTTTATTTATAATACCCTGTCCACCATATCCGCGATGGCATCAGAAAACATGAATGATGAGATTGAAACCATATGTGAAAAGCTTTCCGGTCTTCTGCGCTACAGCTCCGAAGCTAAGGAATCCATGGTCACACTAGAGAAGGAACTGGAGTACGTACAAATGTACGTAGATTGTATGAAAACCCGTTTTTCAGAGCTTGAATATATAGTTGACATTCCCGATGAACTCAGGAATACTCTCGTTCCCAAGCTTATCATACAACTTCTGGTAGAAAACTCCATTAAATACTGCACCACCATTAAACCTCCCTGGACAGTGCGTGTTTCAGGCCGCTTTGTTGACTCTGGATTTAAGCTTGTTATAGAGGATAACGGGCCGGGTTTCAATGAGGATGTCAAGGAAAAGCTGCTTGGTATAATCAAAAAGATAGAATCGACAAAGCTCTTGCCTTCACTGGAATTAAACGGTATGGGAGTTCTGAATGTATACATTAGAATGCTGCTGATTTTTCAAAACAATGTGTACCTGTCCATTAGTAATAAGCAGCAAGGCGGTGCGGTTGTAACGCTTAAAGCACCAATACTGACAAATATTGCTGAAGAAAAGGATGATGGCGTTGAACAGTGAGTCAAGAAAGTATAAAATCATTGTAGTGGAAGATGAAAAATTAATTTTAAAGCATATCGTAAACAAAATCCATAAATCCTCTGAACATTTCAAGGTTGTCGCAAGCGCCATGGATGGCACTACAGCTTTAGAGCTTGTCAAGCAGCATATGCCCGATGTACTCTTTACCGATATCCGAATACCCCAGATGAACGGCCTTGAACTTGCAGAAAAGGTACACGATAGTTTTCCTTTTATTTACACTATAATACTAGACCGGATATGCAGATTTTAATTATGCACAGCAGGCCATACATGCAGGTGTTTTTGAGTATTTACTTAAACCAGGTCCGCTCTGAGGATATACAGCATATTTTGATGAAGCTTGCGCAAACAATACAGGGGGAAGTAAGCAAACCTCTGAGCCGTATAGCAGATGTACCGGGTACCTCTCCAAGACAGGTTTTTGAGTTAATTAAAAACTACATCATTAATAACTATTACAAACAAATAGATTTCCAAATGTTGGCTGACGATTTCAGTTACTCGCCTGCTTACCTTACGAAAATATTTAAAAAGTATTCCGATACTACACCTGTACGTTTTCTAACCGAGATCAGGATTAATATGGCTGCCCAATTGTTGATAAAAACAGATATGCCGGTTTCAGCAATAGGGCAGCGTGTAGGTTATCCAAACCAATTCTATTTCAGCAGAATATTCAAACAGCACATGAATATGTGTCCGCTGGAGTACAGGAATACTATGATAACAAAGGGTTCAAATAACCCATAAAAGTTAATTTATGTCATATAGCTTAGAATCCCTACAGTTCTCCGGTTTCCATTATCTTTTTCACAGAATCAATACTAATGTTTCCTTCCATAGGTCCAAAGGCTGCGGTATTAAGCGAAGCTGCCGCAGTTGCAATTTTTGCACACTCCATCAGCGCTTTGCCTTCAAGCAACCCGCACAGGAATCCGGCATCAAAACTGTCACCCGCACCTGTCGGGTCCACAGGGACAACATTATACACCCCCAGATTAAACCTCACATCCCTGCTGAAAACAGTACACCCCTTTTTGCCTCTTTTAAGAGCAATTATCTCCATTTTTTCGTTATTAAAAAGCTTCTCAACGGCCGCTTCGATGTTTTCCTCCCCTGTAATCAGCTGTAGTTCCTCAACTCCCGGAAACAATACCGAGCACTCATCCATAATCGGTTTGATTATATCATTTATATCCCTTTCACCCAGAAGCTCCTGCCTGATATTAGGATCAAAACTAATTTTTGCGCCTTTGGCAGTAAACATTTTTAGTGTCTTTACAATCTCTTCATAAAATTGACGGTCGGCCATTAGTGAGCATCCCATTATATGGAAGTACTTCAGATCATTAATACTGAGTGTATCAGGGCATTTAGCCTTTACAGCCGGCGTGTCTGCTATGTGGAATATAAATTTCCTTGAGCCATCTTCGAAATAAGTTACAAACGCAACTGCAGTGGAAGCGTCTTTGGATTTCAAGACATGCGTGCAGTCCACTCCATCTGAAGCAATGCGGTTCAGGACACATTTTCCGAAATCATCATCCCCTACTCCGCCAATAATTCCGGCACTATGCCCAAGTCTTGCCACTGTGTCAATAAATATCGCAGGCGCACCGCTTGGGTATGGGCCCAGGAACTCTCCTGCTTCATATAACTGCATTCCGGCTTTAGGCCTCATTATCTCTACCAGGATTTCACCCATTGTCCAGATTTCGCTCATTTTATCTCTCCTCCCTTCCAGATTTATATCATTTATCAGCCATAGTACTCATCAATAGTTTCCTGCGCTATCCTAGACCATTCCCACAGCTTTTGAGGCTGGTATTTTACTGTACTTATATCTTTCATGACTAGTTCTATACTGCATCCCTTCGTTTGCTCCAGAATATTCCAGATCTGCCGTTTTGCTTCTTTCGGATCCCAGTTGTCAACAGCAAACACTGCAGGTGATGGTTTACAGGACATTACATATTTGTCTTTGCAAATCTCCCTTGCAACGTCCAATTTTGCCCAGGGACTCATTGACACCTTTCTTAGATTCGGTATGCGCTCAAGAACATGCATTTTATTGTGCAGTGGCTCACAGCAGCCATAATAGGATAATCCGAACTCAGATATCCAGCGTAATTCATGCTTTATCGAAAATTCCCAGTGCATTTCAGGTGATACCTCGGAAAAAATCTGAGCATTTCCGCATCCCCACAGTTCTTTTGTGGGAGCATTTACCGGATACTTGTCAGCTTCTTCCAGAGAGCTGCAATAACCATAACCTCCGGAGCCCACACGCACGTTTGTGTTATTGGAACTCCAAATGCCAAGTTCCCTGTACTTTGACATCCTGACTATTGAAGCGTCTACATATCTTTCTACAACCTTGTCAATAAACTGTGGCTCCAAAACCAAATTCATCATGGTTTCCTGAATACCAGTCACTCGGATCAGGTAATCCCATGGTGTAAACCATAAGCCCCTGCTGCCTGTAATCTTTACATCAATAATTCCATCAAATATTTCTTTCAAAACTTCGTAGTACTGTTCAGTTCGTTCCTGGTCATATATAATTTCAGGGTCCTTTATTTTTTCTATATCATCCTCATTGCTTATCAATATATTGAAATGCCGTGAAACAATTGTACTTGTTTCATCCGTTTGTACTGTTTCAACCTTTTCATCTATACCAAATCCGCTGTCATATACCACCATTGGGCATTCAATGAATGGTGATACTACCATGGTTGCAGGAAGGTGCTTCCACTTGTATATCTCTTTCCTGAGATAATCCTCAAGTTCCTGAGCAAAAGGGTGCTTTGTCCTTAATGTGAGTTCATCGTCTACATTCATTTCATTCCAGCAGATTTCATCAATAAATATTGGCGGTTTAACCATTTTCAGGTCGTTAGTGGATTTCCATAATTTTATGTTTTCTTGCATGGAAGGGTGATTAGCAATCTCAGCTTTCTTCCTGCCCAGTTCACGAAGGATTTTAATATCCTCTTCAGGAATCCTGAAATCAGCAATTCTTCCTAAAGTTATACCGGGCACCAAGTCTTCCCCAAACCTGTCTCTTACATCAAAATACTTATTCATTTACATCCCCCTTTAGTAATTTGTCTTGAACTAACCATAAACTCAGCTTCAGCCCTTCACAGCACCTGCTGCCAATCCCTTTTCTACTCTTTCCTGGAATAAAATGTAGATAACCATCATTGGAAGTATGGACAGCACAATAGCAGCAAACATCGGCCCAAGGCTGGTAAATCGTTCACCCTTCATATGCAGAAGGGCTACCGAAATAGTATGCATTGATTTTTTACTCAACAGAGTAGTGGAAAAAATCAACTCATTGTATACTGTCAGGAAGGAAATAATGGCTGCAGTTGATATTCCAGGTATTGCAATAGGCATAATAATTTTAAATATCGTAGTAAACATGCTGCATCCGTCAATATATGCAGACTCATCTATTTCCCGGTTGATTCCCTTAATATATCCTGTTATCAGGAAAGAACTCATAGGAAAATTAATTCCCGCATAAAGAAGTATCATACTGATATAGCTATCACGCATATTAAGGTCTGTAAACATCTGGACTATCGGAATAAGCATGCAATATGCCGGAATCATCAAACCCAGCAAATAGTATATACGTAATGCACTGCTGATTTTTAAAATATTGCGGGCAATTACATAGGATGCCATTGTAACAACTATAATAATTACCACTGTTGCGCCAGTAGAAAAAATAATTGAATTTGCTATGGCTTTATGGATTTGTATATTCCTGAATGCATCCGTAAAATTACTTAAATTCCATACCGAAGGAAGAGCAAACATTGTATTCCATATCTCATTATTATCTTTAAAAGCAGAGATTATAGTAAAATATATAGGATAAATAAAAATTAGTGCGAAAATCCATGCTATCAGACGATAAACCAAGCCCCCGATATTAAGTTTAGACTGTTTTGTATTCATACTCCATTCAACTCCTTTAAGTCTGGTCTGCTTTCAGGAACAGTTTATTCAACAGAATGGTGGCAATTACTGACGAAACCAGCAAAAATACTCCGATTGCGTTAGAGTAACCAAAATTATTGTAAGTAAATGCATTCTTATAGAGCAGTGTTCCAAACACCTCCGAAGCAGAACCAGGGCCACCGCCTGTAGTAACATATACCATTTCAAATGTAGTAATAGACCCAACAATACAATTGATGGTAAACATCTGCAACGATTCATTAAGCATTGGAAGAGTAATATATATATTTCTTTGCCAGCTGTTGGCCCCATCAACCCTGGCTGCCTCATAAATTTCAACAGGAATTTGTGTAAGGCCTGCAGAAAAAATCAACATGTTGAAGCCGGCATATGCCCATGCATTAATGACAGTGATAGCATAGATAGCCATTGTTTTGCTTCCTAAAAAATTAACATCTATTGATTCCAGCCCTAATGCCTTAAACAGTACTGCAACCGGCCCGCCAGATGGATAAAGCAGGAAATACCACATTAATGCAATTGCTGTTCTGCTGATTACCTGCGGCATAAAATAGCTGGATTTAAGAAAACGTTTTGCCCGCATATTGCTCTGAACTACTGTTGCAAGAAAAAAAGCGACAGGAAGAATAAGCACAAATCCGGAAAGCATAAAAACCCCAATGTTTTTTAAGGCAACCATAAACCTAGCATCATTAAAAAAAAGTATATAATTTCTAATACCTATAAATTCCTTAGGCGAATTAGGTATTCCGTTCCAACTATGGAACGACATGTAAAACAAATTTATAATAGGATATATAAGAATAAATGTGTATAAAGCAAATGCCGGAAGACTTAAAAGTATTGCCTCAAGTTTCCTGCGTAAAGAAGTTGCACCAAACACTCTTCAATTACCCTCCCTGGACTTTTTTATAAAAACACTTTGTTCCTAAATTTATTGGAGGAAGTAAATACTGCTCTACTTCCTCCATCTCCAATCAATACTCTTTATTCATTGACTGCTCTGTAATTATCTACTTCCTGCTGGATTCTATCAGCAATGTCCTGAGCGCTGTCTCCTGCAAAAATAGTCTGCATCTCGGTTCTTACAATATCCATTAGCGACTGCATTGTATCATACTGTTCAATTTCACCTATCATATTGTCTGCAGCGTCGTATGCTTCATTGAATTCTTTTGTCAACCTGTCAAGTATATCGGTATCAGGCAGATTTACAGGATATACACCGCCTTTTGCTGCTTCACGCTGTGCTGTCCAGTAATCAACTGAAGTGAAGTACTTTAATACTCTAACCGTTGCTTCATAATCTTTATCTCCCTCTTTTGAGGATATGGACATAAAGTCATCAGGTCCGCCCATCCACATATCTTTAAACTGCGGATAATCTCTAAGGTATGGGAAGCCTTTGCAAATTATATCGTCAGCATTTTCAAAAGTATTTATTGTTCCGATCTGCCATGAGCCCTGGAAGCCCATTGCAGCCTGGCCATTTGCCAGCATGGAAAGCTCGGCGTCAACATTGTATGCCAGGTTGTCCTTTCCGAACACTCCCTTTTCATACAGGTTCTGAACAAACTGAATCATTTCAACTGTATCAGGGTCATTCCACTTTGTTTCACCGCTAATCAGCCTATCTTTCAGGTCCTGGCCATAGCGTTTCATTGAAAGAGCTGTCAGGAAGTGTCCTCCCCTGTAGTTGTCCTTAGCACCAAAAGCTACCGGTGTAATACCATTTTCGACCAGTTTTGGAGTGACTTCAAGAATATCTTCCCATGTCTCTGGTATTTCAAGTCCTAAATCGTTAAATATCTTTTTATTATAGAACATTGCAACACCGTAAGGTGCAGTCGGCACTCCATAAATACCGCTTATACCAAATGAGTCATACTTTACAGGTCCGAATAACGGCTCTTTATATGCGCCGGCCCATTCCGGATCCTCCTCCAGAAGCTTGGATATATCCTGTACAACTCCGTTCTTAATATAGTCAACATTTGCCGCATATCCCAGGAAGTTGAATATCTCTATTGGATCACCTGATGCAACTGATGTCTTAAACTTAGTATCCCTTGCGCTTTCATCTGCAATTGACATGTCTTCCAATAGAATGTCCGGGTTTTCATCCTGAAATTTTTTCACGAAATCCATAAAAACCTTTTCACGTACGTTTTCTGGATTACTATATCTGGTAAGTATTCTTACTCTTATCTTTGAGCCATCGTCAGCCTGCTTATCGGAACCATTATCCGAACTGTTCTGATCCTGTGCTGCAGTTTTACTATCTCCGCTGTTGCTGCCGCCGGAACATGCTGAAAACAACATTGCAAGCATCAAAACCGACAATAAAACACATATAAACTTTTTCACATTAATCCCCCTCATTACATTATTGGATAGTGAATTTCAATTACTATCGGTAAGCTGCAGCTTTCAACTAAATTATAACAATTTATATACTATCATTGAATGTAAAAGTTTTAATAAAATTAGGAATATTTTTAACTATTAAATCCTTCCTGTATTTTTATCTTTGCATAATTGGAAGGAGAAATGCCATAATATTTTTTAAAACACCTGCTGAAGTAATATTCATCATTATAACCTGCTTGTTGTGCAACAATTTTTATATCCGCTATCCCGCCGGACAGAAGTTCCTTTGCTTTTTCAAGCCTGACCTTTGTAATATACTGTACCAGTGATATTCCGCTTACCTGTTTAAATGTACTGCTTATGTAAGTGGCAGCAATGTAAAGATCCGAAGCAATTTTTCCCAATGACAGCTCGGTGTCAGAATAATTCTGCAGTATATATTCCTGTACCTTTTGTACCAGTTCTACATTACGACCTTTCTTTAATAGGGATTTGCGCCGGTCAAACAGCGCCTCTACAAATCCAGTATACCATATACCGATTTCGTTTACAGTATTTGCCTCTTTTACAACTATATCCGCATCAGCATATTCACCCATGATATCGTGAATATCTATTCCACTATCTGAGGCAAGTTCCTCTGCCACTTTTACAAGCTGCTTTACTGCTTCAAGTATTTCATCATATAAAATATGTTTGATGGACAATTCATCAAATACTTTATTGATTATTCTTGATGCTTTAGAAAAATCATGGATACTCATAGCCATCCTCAATTCAGAAATGGTATCCAAACCAATCCGGTATTTCCTGCCTATATAGGGCCGGATAGATTCATAGTCCAATACCTTCCTGCCTTTTAGCACCAGGCGGTTCTTTAAAGCGTATTTAGCTTCATGAAAGGAGTCCATGATACCCTCAATTCCACTGTATGCTGATCCAAACCCAATAAGGGCATGGGAGTTAAAACGCTCTTCCATCAGTGTTACTGCTTCGCCCAGATATTTTGCTATAGTACTGCGGTCATATGGGAAACCCATCTTCTGCGAGTTTATAATGGCAATAATATAGCCACAGTAGATATCATACGCAATCTCATAGCCTTCCTTATTCTTGAAAGTGTTCTGAATAATATCCCTTATTTGTGAAAAACCCTCTGATAGCATCCCATCATCTACATAATTTATTAGTCTTCCTATTTCTATAAGCAATATAAAATTACTGCTGTTTAAATCAATATTGAATTCCTCTAGCTTAATATAGTTTTTTTCATCACCTATGCTCTGTCTATCAGAACAAAAGAACTTGTGGAAGAAGTCGCCATCCAACAAGAATCTAGCCTTATTTACCTGGTTCTCCATGTTTTGTATATGGCGTTTTTTTGAACATTCATCATCAAGGTGCACAGCCAATTCCTTGAGTATTTTAATAAACTCATCCTCATCAATCGGTTTAAGCATATAATAATAAACATGCTCTGCTAAAGCCTCTCTTGCATATTCAAACTTGCTGTGGCCGGTTAGCAGGATAATTTTAATATTATTGCCTTTACTTCGTAAAACCTTTGCCAGTTCAAGCCCATTCAGATTTGGCATTGCAATATCAACAATTGCTACATCCGGAGAGACCTCTTCTATAAGATTGATAGCTTCTAATCCGTTTGAAGCCTCTCCTGCAAGTTCATATCCCAGTTCACCCCAGTTAAAACCGTATTTCAGCCTCTTTCTTATAAGGTGCTCATCATCAACAATTATTACTTTATGCAATACTTATCCTCCCCACTATAATATGGAAGCTCAATCCTTACCTCTGTACCCTTTCCGTAAACACTGGAAATCTTTACTCCGTAACCTTCACCAAAATATAATTTGATTCGGTCATCTGTGTTTTTTAGCCCAAAGCTGTCGGTGTGGTGTTCTTTTTGCCTACCAGCCTGAATAGTACCCAGCATTTCTTTTTTCATACCCTGTCCATTGTCATAAACCTTTATAATAGCCTTGTCCTTTTCCCTATAAGCACTTATGGAAATTATTCCGGCATGACCGCAGCTTAGAATTCCATGTTGGATGGAATTCTCCAGGATGGGCTGCAGTGTCAGCTTGTTTATTTGACATTTAGCCACTTCGGGGTCAATATCTATTGAGTATTCAAAAGTCCCTGGGTGGCATATTTTCAGTACCTCCAGGTAATACCGCGATAGGGAGACTTCATCCTCAATAGTAACAATTTCCCTGCCTTTGCTGAGTACACCCCTGTAAAAATTGGATACAAGGTTTATTGTTTTTATTGCTGTTTTCTTATCATCTGTTACAATCAAGCCGCATATGCTTTCAAAAATATTATAAAGGAAATGAGGAGTCATCTGCATTTGCATAAGTGACAGCTCATATTCCCTTTTTTGCTTTTCCTTCTCTACAATGCGTGACATCAGTTGATTTGTGGTGTCAAGCATTCTATTGAACTCCATTGACAGGATACCAATTTCATCTGATGTTTCTACCTTAACCCTCTGCTTGTAATTTCCTCCCGCAATAATTAAAACAGCTTCAGTAATTTTCTTTATAGGCCTTGTTATTGAATGAGCCAGGAACCTGGAAATGACTGCCGTAACCAAAAACAATGCAACACCTATCATTATTGCCGCTAATGTATAAACCTTTACATCTTTAAAAAAAACTTCTGTTGGCACTCTTGCAATAATTAACCAACCTACTTTTTCATAGTTCTTGCTTATATAAAAAAAGGCCCCGTCAGCACCCTTGAATGTTTCTCCTCTTCCCTCATTTTCAAGGAGGAATCTGTACCACTTTTCATCAGATATATCCTTATACAGTCTATCTGTATCCTCGCTTGATATAATTCTCCCGTCACTTCCTACAATAAAAACATCAATATTCCCATCAAGCAGCGCAGAATACAGATTTGTAACCTTTGAAAGCTCAATTTCCGTTTCCATGACTCCAAGCAGCCTTCCGTCATTCTTTCCGTATACCTTGCGTAAATAGCTGATACAATCCCGTATATCTCCCCTGCGTTCTGAGTATGGGCTTTTATGTGAAGACAGCCAGCACTCATTTTCGCCCGATGAAATAAATTCCTGAATTTTTTCCCTGTGGGGAGTTAAATATTCATCATTTGTAATGATACGGTCGAGCATGTAGCAGTTCCCATCATTGTCATAATAGATGATTGACTTGTATACGGCATCGGATACAAATACACTCATCATGGTACTCTGTATAAGCTTGTTCTGCTTATATCTGCTCACAGCATCATCCTCCACCATATTCAACACCTTCTGACACTGGTCGCTGGCAATAATTACTACTGAATCGCTTTGTATCCTTTCAAAAAAAAGATTGAGTTTTTCCGATATCATAACCAGGTTTTGATTAGTACTTGTTGTAGTCTTCAAAATCAAGCGGTTTCTGATGATGCTGTTTATACTAAACAAAAAAACACCGATTGTCAGCACCAGGAGCCCTACCATGGGCAAAAAAACCTTGTCCCTGACCGGCAGTGAATAGAACTTTTTTATTATACGCCGTAATACTCCTGGCACAACCAGATACCCCCATACAAAAACAAGTATAACTAAAAAAATGTGTATCCATTTGATTATACCATTGTTTTATGCCTGCTTCAATAAACCCCAAAGCTAACAGGTGTATATTATCTGTATGACCCATATTTCGGAATGGGCATTGTGGAGAGGTTATTGAGGCCAATTAATAGGGTGTATATATATTATGTGAAGAAAATGCTTCAAGGAACTGATGCTTCAAGCTTAAGAGCCTGTAGCCTTCAGCCTTAATATCAAATCTTATAAAAAGGTAGTTATTTTGCTCAAACAGTGATTTGACTGTATATCTGCTTCACAACAGTATCTAAAGCTCTTGCATATGTTCCTTCCATCATTTTCTTCACATTTGTTACATGCGCCCGTTATTTCTATATATAAAGCCCTAAACCTTTATATTTACCGGCGACTCACAAAATTCCTTAAAAACCTCATCAGAAACATCTTCCGGAACCTCACACCCGGCACTGAGCATATAGCTCAAGCCACGTGCATCCCCGATACATTCCAGTGACTTCTTCTGACATTCATCAGGCGTAGTCTGAAGCATATCCCTCACAGGATCGATATTACCCTTAAAACACTTTCCTGCCCTTCCATAAACCTCAGCCGCAAGGGAAAAGTCCACCATGTGGTCAACATTAAAAAGGTCTGCTCCTGATTCCAACATATCACTTAAAAGATTTGTTGTATTGCCACATATATGCATTTTTACCATTCCCCCCGATTTGTGGACAGCAGAACACACCCTCTGCTCATAAGGCAGTGCAAATTCACGGTAAAGCTGCAGTGAAATCAAGGATGCTGCAGCATCTCCTGCCCCTATCATTGGAGCACCAGCTTCAATCTGTGCAATTGAAAATTCGATTACAATATCCGTAATAAACTCCAGCAGCTTATGTGCAAGCTGCGGGTTGTCATACATCATCATCATGAACTCACTCACACCACAAACTGAACACGCTTCTGCAAAAGGCATATCAACCCATCCAAGAACCAGGCATTCATTACCTACACTCTTCGACATTATGGCTGTACCTTTGACCCTGTCTGCCATCCTGCCTTTGTTATTAGAAACATCAGGCCTTTTCAGGTGTTTAAAGTCATCTTCGTTTCTAACCAAAGGGGTTGCAAGGTAAGGAGGCTTGTCTTCAGGGAAAACTATTTCTCCTCCAAGGTCAGCGGAAATTCTGAATGCATCCGAACAGGCAGTGATTGCGTCAATATTGAATAATTCCCTGACTTTCAATTGAGCCTCCGCCATCACATTCCCGCTGGAAGCAAACTCACGGTACGAAACACCAAGCCTTTTCGCTGAAAAGGACATAAGCAGCGGAAACACCGGAACCCTGTCAACCTTTTCCCCTTTTATTGCCGCAAGGCAGCGTTGCCTGCTGTTCATTTCAATCTACGACTACTCCCTTCTTAAGGATGATATTTGCATATAAAGCACTCTCGCCTGTAGCCACTACAGCAAAAGCCTCCTTTGCCCTTTCATAGAAAGCAAACCTTTCAATGTATTCAAAGTCAGAGGCCTTTTCATCATATTTCTGCACGATTTTCTTGTATTCATCCCAAATAACCGGTTTTACAGTATCGCCCGGGACAACCGCCATTAAGGTAACGGGTTTGTCTACGTACGGGTCAAGAGGCATCAGTTTTAATATCGCATCCAGTAGCTCAGGAACATTATGTCCATCGCAGCGTACCAGTCTTTTTGCACAGGTTGCTGCCGGGAAATTCCCATCTCCTATAACGATTTCGTCTCCATGTCCCATTTCCATCAGTATTTTTAAAAGCTCCGGGGAAATTATTGACGGTATTCCTTTTAACATTTTCATCATCCTTTCATTTTTTGAGATAAAAATTCCCAATCATCAACATCATGGAGGTGTAATCCTTCCGTCAAGATCCCAAAGGTCTTCCCAGCTCTGATTCTCCTTCCAGAGAAATACCTGTCCTTTGATAAGCCGGCAGTTCTTGTCAATAGCTTCTATTTCCTTCATTTCCTCATCAGTCAATGGTTCAGATACTGTACACTGAAGGTTGCTTAAATACTCATTGCGGTGTATAGAAAAAGGTATGGGTATCTGCCCCCTCTGAACAGCCCATTTGACACATACAACAGCAGGATGGACGTTCAGCCTTTTTGCTATCTTGACTATTACCGGATCCTCAATGTCAACAGTATCATTGTCAGTCTTGTCTCTATCAGGACGTGTCGGAGAACCAATGGGACAGAATCCAATGGGCTGTATATTATTATCCATGCAGAATTTAAAAAACTCAGGCTGTTGGAAATGGGGGTGAAGCTCCATCTCATTACAAGCAGGTTTGATTTCAGCATCTCTCAAAAGCAGTTTCAGTTTTGGCACAGTCATATTGGATGTACCAATGTGTTTTACCAGACCGGCTTTGACCAACCTTTCCATCTGTCTCCATGTTTTCATAAAATTTTCATGTATATACGGCTTTGCATCCGGGCTGCGTGAATCAACGCTGCATCCTGGGGGGTGATAATTCGGAAACGGCCAGTGTACCAGATACAGGTCAAGATATTCCAACTTCAGATCCTTGAGTGATTTGGCACATGACAGCAATACATCACCTTCGCCATGCATGTCATTCCATACCTTGGAGGTTACCCACAGCTCTTCGCGCTTGATGCCGCCCTCCATTGCTGCCCGCAAAGACTCCCCGATCAGATGCTCATTTCCATATACCGACGCACAGTCAATATGCCTGTATCCGACAGATATTGCTCCTTTTACCGCTTCTGCAATATCTTCTGCCGAGAAACGGTCTGAACCGAATGTTCCCAACCCAATTGCTGGTATACGGGCTCCCGTATAAAGAGTTCTTTTTGGAACCTTATCTGGATCCACCCCGTCAATGGCAATAGTAAACTTCTGTTTTTCCACTCAAACCTCTCCTTTTCAGTTATTTGGGTTTATTGCGTATAAATACTCATCTATGCAGTTGACAATCCTGTCTTTCAGCAACTCCCTGGGCTCATTTTTAATAAGCCCTTTCCTTACCTTTGTATACTGTATTGGCATATACTGACTCAGCAATGTCAGTGGGATTTTTACAGACTCCAGGTTATTTATAAGTCTTGCAATGGATTCATTTACTTCCTTGACAGGCAGGTAATACCTGCATCTGTCGGAAAAACTGTATTTCCTTGCAAGGCTTATCCTGTCTTGCGTTCCATGGTAATGCTTTTTCCAGTTATCAGGATTGTCTACCATTGCTTTATCCAACACATCCATAAAATCTGACTTCCCGACATTGGAGTTACCTTTAAACAGCTCTGTTTCAATAATACTCAGAGCAAACAGGCCCTCCCTTAAAGCGAATGTCAGAGCTGGCCCTACTTTAAGTATCGCTATGCCGTCTTCTACCATTTCCTTAAGACTTAATTCTGTCTGATAGTCTGTCGAATGCCCTTCAAAAACAAGGTTCGCATATTTTTTTATAGCATCGGTAAGTTCTTTTGCCGCTTTTCTGTCATATTCATGTATACTTTCGTCTCCAAATTCCACACCAGGTTGAACCACCACAGCTATTACATTTTCCCACGCCTGCTCAAGCCCAAGGGCAAAGTAAGCGTTTTTAAATATTTCCACTGTATCCTCAAAGTCCTTTACCTTTGTAACCTGTATGCACTCTTCTTCCTCTTCCTGGCTTCCTCCGGGTATTGGAACTTCACTGCCTATTACGTATACTGGGTAGAGTGCATCAGCTTTTGATTCCTTTAACTCCCTGAATGCTTCTTCAGCACACTTGCATAAATCTGCTCCCCTTTGGGCTATAACCCGGCTGTCAAGTCTCTCTTTCCGGTTATCATCACCCAGATGCATGCTTGTGTCTATATGGATTTTTGTAAACCCAGCCAATACAAACTGTCTTACAAGCTCCCTGGCCTTTTCCATAGCAGTTTCTGCTTTTTCATTGTTCCAGGTTAAAGGCCCAAGATGGTCTCCTCCAAGAATGATTTTTTCCTCAGGAAAGTTCAATCTGTTAGCTATATTCATAACAAATCCTGCAAAGTCTTCAGGCTTCATTCCGGTATACCCACCAAACTGGTTCACTTGGTTTGCAGTAGCCTCTATAAGCACATGAAGGTTGTCCTTCAGTGCCCTTTCCAAAGCTGCTTCTATTACATATTCATTAGCGCTGCATATGGAATACATTCCCTTTGGTATTCCTTTTTTCTGTAACTCTACAATTTCTTTCAAAGGATGCTTCATGATTTCTTTCAACTCCTATCCATCAATAAACAGTATTTTCCCTTTTACTAGTCCGGGTGTTTTGTACATATCAAACCCTTCCTTTGCCTTTGCAAGTGGGAGTTTCTTAAAAATCAGCTTCTGGTCAAATCTCAGCCTTCCATCCCCGAAACACCTCGACGTGAGTTCCCACTCCTTTCCCGGAAACGGTGCACTGTATGACATCCATGACCCGGTAAGCCTGAATTCCTTCCTGTTCATGTTTTCAAACAGACGAGGGCTAAATACAAGATCCTTTGAAGGTGTACCGATAAAGCATACGCTGGATTTGTTTCCTGCCAGCTCAAAGGCCAACTTCATGGTTACATCCACACCTGCTGTTTCAAAGAGAAAGCCGAAACCTTTGTTCCCGGTGTATTCCTTAACCATATCCTTAAAGTCCTCATCAAGGGTATTGATTGTTACATCTGCTCCAAGCCTTTTGGCTAGCGCAAGCCTTTCTTCATCAATATCAAATACAAATACTCTCTTTGCTCCAAATATCTTTGCCCATTGAGCTGTAAACAGTCCTATGGTTCCGCCGCCAAGAACAGCAACATCCTCTCCTCCCCTATAACACGCACAGAAAATACCATGAAGCGCGACAGTGGATGGTTCAAAAAAAGCCCCTTGTTCAAAGGAAACTGTGGAGTCGAATTTTACCGCATTTTTTTCTGGTATGGATACATACTCTGCAAAAGCTCCCTGTACCCTCGAACCGATAAAGCTATAATTTTTACATTGGGAATAGCTTCCTTTTAAACAATCATCACAGTTGTGACATGGTACAAGCGGCACTCCCGCTACTCTGTCACCTACCTTAAGAGTACTTACATTCTTGCCTGTTTCAACAATTTCCCCTGAAAACTCATGCCCAAGTACAATTGGGTAGAAATGAGCTCCATTGCCTAATACCCTCGGTATGTCGGAGCCGCATATACCTACCGCTTTGACCCTGACAAGAACTTCCCCTTCTCCTGGCTTTGGAGTAGTATAGTCCTCATACCTTAAATCATCCTTTGCATGAAGCACTGCTGCTTTCATTCTTACACCCCGCATTTTTTCGTTTTTTGATCAGATATGTATTTTACTGCTTTTTTCCATAGTATCCTTTAACCTGTCATAAATCTCAAGGTACAGATTATAGTAATTTTTATATATTTCATGCTTCTCCATATCGGGCACATGCACCCGGGTTACCTTTATTGTCTTCTCGGCAGCCTGTCTAAAATCCTTATACAATCCAGTGCCTACTCCGGCAAGTATTGCAGCTCCCAGGGTGGTCGCCGTATCAGATGCAGGAACTTTTATTTCCTTGCCTGTAACATCTGCTTTTATTTGAGTCCACAATCTGCTGTTTGCCGCTCCACCCATGGCATTCATAGTTTCTACCGACACACCTGCTTCTTCAGCGGTTTTAATGTTATGTAACAATGCAAATGCGCAGCCCTCCAAAACCGATCTAATCATGTGCGCCCTTGTTTTGTCATATCCCAGGCCAAAAAATACTCCCTTGGCGTTTTTGTCCCAAATAGGCGATCTTTCTCCTGCCATATATGGCAGAAATATTAGCCCATCTGAGCCCGGGTTGATGCTGGACGCTTCCTCATCCATTATCTTAAAAGAGCTTTCCCCTGTTTCTTTTTCTTTCTGAACCTCAAATGCTCCCAATTCCTGCCTAAACCATTTTATTGTGCCTCCGCCGCCTACGGTGCCTCCCTGTAAAAGCCACAGATCCGGCACTACATGGAAACTAAGTATCAGTTTTGGATGGGACAATGCCTGGTCAAGGCAAATGCTCATCCCTCCAGCCTGCCCTCCCTGCTCCTGTGTCTGTCCGACCTCGACCACTCCTGCCCCCAAAGTGCCACAGGCAGCGTCAAGTCCCCCTGCCACAACAGGGATGCCCTTTATCAACCCGGTTTCTTCAGCAGCTTTTCCGGTAACCTCTCCTATCACATTGTGGCAATTGAAAATTTCGGGCAGCTTTTCCAATGGTACTCCCATCTCATCACAAAGGCTCTCTTCCCATGTACCTTCCTTCATATTGAATACATGAAGCCCATAACCCTGCGATAAATCCTGTGTCATTTTTCCTGTAAGTTTAAAAGCTATGTAACTATTGCTTTGTAAAAATTTATGTGTTTTCTTAAAAATATCCGGGAAAGATTCTTTGAACCACAGGATTTTAGGAGTGGAATAAGTAGGCTCAAAGGAGTTGCCGCATACTTTGAAAATCCTTTCAAAGCCAAGCTTTTCGATGGTTTTTTTACATATTGCGGATGCCCTGGTATCCATCCAAATAGGGGTGTTATATAAGACATTTCCTTCTTTATCCACGGGTATCGCCGACCAGCTCTGCCCGTCAATACCTATTCCAGCTATTTGCCGGGGGTTAATATTCCGCTTTACAATTGCCTCCTTGATTGCCCAGCATACACTCTCCCACCACTCCTCCGGATTCTGCTCCGCATATCCGGCAGCCGGATAATAAACCTTGTATTCCTTTGCGGACTGGGACAGAACCCTTCCATCGGTATCAAATACCGCAACCTTACAGGCAGATGTACCAATGTCTATTCCAAGTAATAACTTGTTCATAATAACCCTCCTGGAATAAATCTCTTTTTATTATTATCAGTATGATTAAAATTTGTCAACATTTTTAATGTAAAGCCTGTCCCCTTGTCACCCTCAGATTATTGTTCTATTACCTTCCTGTATTTTAAATATGCTTCCGACCAAGTTTCAACACTCTCCGGCATATAGACAGTTGTCGAAAAAGAATTCCTGATAATTTCTCTGGCCTCTGCAAGGTTTTTAATCCTCCCAAGTGCCATTGCCTGAATTATCAGATTTCCCGCAGCAGTGGCTTCAACAGGCCCTGCAATAACTTTCCTGCCTGTGGAGCTTGCAGTAAACCGGCAAAGCATCTTGTCTTTTATTCCTCCACCCACCATATGGATTACATCAAGTTTTTTGCCCAGAATCTCTTCAAGGCTCTCAACCGTATGCCTGTATTTCATAGCAAGGCTTTCAGCAATACAGCGCACTATTTCCCCTTTGCTCTCCGGAATATATTGATTTGTATTTTTACAGAACTCCCTGATTCTTCGGGGCATATCTCCAGGTGAAACAAACGATTCATGGTCTGGGTCTACGAAGCATTTGAACGGAATGGAACTATTTGCCAGAGATTCCAGCTCTGCAAAGCTTAAGGAGTCCCCTTCCCTGTCCCACTGCCTCTTACATTCCTGGACAAGCCATAAACCCATAATGTTTTTCATGAAACTGATTTTATTGTCAACTCCACCCTCATTGGTAAATGAAAGTGATTCGCTTTTCTCGTTTATAACCGGTTTATCCAACTCTACACCCATTAAGGACCATGTACCGCAACTTATATATACATAGTTCTTTTCTGTCGAAGGTACTGAAGCTATAGCTGATTGCGTATCATGAGATGCAGTTGATATAACAGGTATCTCTTCACACCCAAGCTCATCTGCAATTTCTTTTGAAAGTTTTCCTATAACAGTGCCTGACGGTACTATTTGTGTAAACAAACTTTCCGGCAAGCCCAGCTTCTTAATAATCTCTTTGCTCCATTCCCTTTTATATGGATCAAGCATCTGTGTAGTACTTGCTATACTGTATTCTGTGGATTTTATTCCGGTCAGGAAGTAATTAAACAAATCCGGCATTAAAAGCAGTGTCTTTGCTTCGCTCAACTGTGGACAAGCTGAATGCTTCATGGAAAACAGTTGAAACAGGGTGTTTATAGCCATAAGCTGTATGCCGGTCTTTGAATATAACTCCTTCATCGGCATTATTTTGGATACTTCCTCTATCATGCCTTCTGTCCTGGAATCCCTGTAATGATATGGATTGCCTATAAGATTTCCTTTCCCATCCAGCAATCCGAAGTCCACACCCCATGTATCCACTGCAAGGGATGCAATATTTTTATGTCCGCTGTTCACACATTTTAGTATTCCTTTTTTAATTTCATAAAAAAGCCTTAACACATCCCAATAAAGACTGCCTCTTATACTGACAGGGTCATTGGAAAACCTGTGTATCTCTTCAAATTCCAGCTTATTGTCATACAATTTGCCAAGTATTGCCCTTCCACTGCTTGCTCCGAAATCAAAAGCCAGCATTTTTATATACTCAGCCACTATATCACCTTCTTTCTCTAAAGGCTTTTCAAGACAGTTTTAGCCCGCAGCCATCAGCTGCAGGCCAGCAACTGTCAATTAAACAAACTCTATTTTATTTCCTTCCATATAAAGGTCCAAAGTTTTGACAAGCCCTGTAGTCTGCGCCCTCTAAATCCATACCGAATGCCGACCATGCACTTGGCCTGTAAATCTTCTCTTTTGGAACATTATGCATGCATACAGGAATTCTCAACATTGAGGCAAGAGTAATTAATTCCGATCCAATATGTCCATAGCTGAACGCGCCATGGTTTGCTCCCCAATTAGCCATTACTGAATAAACATCTTTGAATGGGCCTTTCCCTGTAAGCCTCGGTGCAAACCATGTTGTCGGCCATGTGGGATCTGTGCGCAAATTAAGGGTTTCATGCACATCATCCGGAAGTTCAACTGAATAACCCTCTGCTATCTGAAGTACAGGTCCTAATCCTTTTATTAGGTTTAACCTGGCCAGTGTTATGGGCATACCGTGCTTGGTTGTAAAGTTGGATGAGTACCCTCCGCCTCTGAAATAACCAGTATTTGCAGGTCTCCACAAAGTAGCATCAAGGCATTTTCCAACTTCCTCAGCTGTAATATCCCAATATGGCTTCATAGCAGGTTTGCCATCTATTGTCTGCTGTCCTGTGCCATCAAGGGCTGCAGAACCTGAGTTTATTAAATGGATCAGGCCGTTTTCAGCAAGACCTGTCAGTTCTTTGCCGGTTACGCGTTTTACCGCTTCAGGGCTCCAGTATGTCCTTACATCAGCAAACACCTGGGCAGTATTGGTCAATAGATGTCCAAACAACATTACAACACCGTTTAAGCTGTCATTTTCTGTTGCAACCACAAAAGGTTCCCTGATACCGTTCCAGTCAAAAGATGAGTTTAGTATTGCTTCCATAAAATCTGCATTAGGGAAATGGTCTGTCCACTGTCTCTGACCCTGGAATCCACTAGCTATCGCATTATGCCCAAGGGCTTCTTCACCGAAACCAAGTTCATCCAGTTTCGGGTTACCAATCATAAGATCCCTTGCTATTAAAGCCATCTTTACTACTGTTTCCCAGTCTTTGTCTTTCTGCTCCCTTGTTCTTTGACCATCGGCAGGATTATTGTCCGGGCCTTCTTTGCAGTTTTCTTTGGTCCACTTTAATGCTCTTTCAAACTCTTCCTTGTCATATATTTCTTCTTCAATTCTCCTGATAAATTCTGATTGGTCAATATATTCGTTCCTCATGCCCAGGTAATTCTGGAAGAAATCCGCATCTACGATTGAACCGGCAATACCCATTGCCACCGAGCCCATTGAAAGATATGATTTCCCACGCATTTCAGCAACCGCCAGACCTGCTTTACAGAACTGCAGCAGTTTCCACCTAACATCTTCAGGTATTGTTGTATCTCCCTGATCCTGCACATCCCTTCCGTATATCCCAAAGGCAGGCAATCCCTTTTGGTTGTGTGCTGCAAGCGCTGCCGCCAGATAAACTGCTCCTGGCCTTTCTGTCCCATTAAATCCCCATATTGCTTTTGGTATCAATGGGTCCATATCCATTGTTTCAGATCCATAGCACCAGCATGGAGTGACTGAGAGAGATACCCCTACACCTTCTCTTTCAAATTTCTCTGCACATCTTGCCGCTTCGGCAACTCCGCCTATACAGGTATCTGCAATAACACACTCTACCGGCATACCGTTCGGGTGTCTCAGGTTTTCTGTGATAAGCTTAGCAGCGGCTTTAGCTAAGTTCATGGTCTGGTCTTCAAGCGACTCCCTTACACCCCTTCTTCTTCCATCAATTATAGGACGTATGCCAATTTTTGGCATAGTTCCAGCCAGTCTGTTTTTAGGCTCATTTACCTTCATATCATTAATATTCGCCATGCTAAAACCTCCTTTTTGCATGTATAGTTTTATTATATTATTGCCTTATATTGCGTATTATAATTGAATGTATAGTACATATTACCTTGCCTGCAGAATTGATGAATACAGATAACTGTATTTATCTGTATTCATCAACTGCCTCGAACATTGCAACAATGTTTTCAGGTGGAACATCAGGCATAATATTGTGCACTGTATTAAATACAAAACCTCCGCCTGGAGCAAGTATTTCTATATTCCTTCTTACATGGTCTTTTACCTGTTCAGGTGTGCTCCTGTTCAAAATAGTGCGTGTGTCACATCCCCCACCCCAGAAGGTAATATCTTTGCCAAATTCTTTTTTGAGCTTCTCAGGTTCCATATCCCTTGAACTGATCTGTACAGGATTTATTATATCATAGCCAGCTTCAATAAGATCCGGTATCAATTTGTATATGGAGCCGCACGAGTGAAGGAACGTTTTCATGCTGCTGTTTTTCTTTACAAAATCACACAGTATTTTATGCCTTGGTTTAAAGAGCTTCCTGTAAACATCCGGAGGCATAAAAGTACCGTTGTCCATTCCGAGGTCATCTCCAAACCTTATAATGTCCACTACATCTCCTACTGCTTCACATACTCTGGCAAGTGTAGCCAAATGGACTTCCATCAAAGCATCCAATAATATCTCTACTTTATCCGGGCATAGTGCAAGATCCATCAAGAAGTTATCAATACGTCTTAAGAAAGTACCCCACTCGAATAGATTGCATCCACACACAATCATTAATGCACGGTCTGAGGTTGTTCTCAATTCCAAGGCTTTTTCCCTGAGCCTTTTCCAGAAATCCTTCTGTCCGGCATTATCCCATGGACTATGGGCAAAAATCTGCCAGTGAACCTTATTCATGCTCTCAGCAAGTTTTTTGTAATCATCCGGGTAACCATCTATAAAAGGAAACTGCATCTGGTCAAAGAACGTTGCTCCCTGGGGCATTTTAGCTAGGACTTCCCCTTCTTCCGAATAAGCAAGGTATGAACCGTCATCCTGCTTTACAGGTTTGAACCATACAGGGTATTCTCCTATACTACCATCAGACAAAGTTACTTCGTACCAGTCCTCATCCCTGTCATTAAACATCCTTCCCACATCAAGGACATCTATCCTGAACCTGTCCAGCACTTCAATTTCAGGCTGTGTTACCTGTTGTACCACATCATATATCCGGTTATGCGTATTACTGGTTTTTAAATGTTTTATAAGGTTGTTATACGCTATGGCAGATATACCTGAACTTGGAGTTGAACCAAGATCTACAGCAATATGGTCAGGTTCTTTATGGGCGATACTTGCCATAACTCTCTGTCTGGAATTCATATTTATCATCATCCTTCATTATTAAATTCGCAATGGAAACAATGCAACATCAGTCTGTATGAAAAACCTCTTCCATATCTGCCCACCACTCACCTTCTGCTCTGGTATCCAGAGGCTCCTGGCAGGGTTTGCATACATCCCACCATTTTTGTGTTACTGGATCTGCTGCCATTTTTGCCATATCACCTTCATAGTCATTTCCTACATACTCAAAGTATGCAAAGAGATAACCATCTCGATAATATATTGAATAGTTTCTTATATTGCATTCTTTGATCATTTTCAATACATCAGGCCAGACATTTGCGTGAAGTTTTTTATATTCTTCCAGTTTTTCCTGTCTTACTTTTATTACCTGTCCATACCGTTTCATTACGTATTCCTCCTTTTATCATATTATTCAATATCCGATAGTTTTTCCAGTTCTTCCTTTATTCTACACATGTCCAGAGGATATGTACAGAATTCTCTTAAGGTTTCAACTGCAAACTTATAGCTTTCAGGGTCTACTTCACTGCTTACCGAATGGTCAGATTGGAATATCCAGCCTCCGCCTTGGGCTGCCTGGAGCTTATAAAGCACTTCCTTTTTTATTTCATCTTGCGTTCCTCTTTCCAGAACCCTGACATCAATATTCCCGACAAATCCAAGCCGTCCGGCATAGTCCTTTTTCAACTCTACAACGTCAAGGCCGGATTTAACTTCCAGAGGATTATAACCATCCAAACCTATTTCTGCAAAATCATCATAAATAGGTGTCGCATTGCCGCACCCGTGATATATAACCATCAGATTATTAGCATGGCACAAGTCTATTAATGCCTTTACATGGGGCTTGAACACTTCTCTCCACGTATTGGGGTTGAAAAGCATTCCATTGCGGTAAGCAACATCCCCCCAGATATACATTCCTGAAAGCCTTCCTTTTCCTGCCTCAATTTGAGCTTTGCACAGTTCAAGGTTGAACTTTCCTATCCTGTCAACAAAATCTTTGAAAAGCTCCGGTTCTTCCACCATCCAGTAAAGTGCATTCTCTGTACCTATAATTCTCCATAGGTACTCATAGGGCTCACATACCGAACCAAATATCGCAAAGTCTTCCAGGTATGCATTTACCCTCTCATCCCAGGCAGGAATATTCCTTAGCAAAGCATCTCCCACACAATTAATCTGATCATCCCCGCCGCTGTAATAACGTCTCGGATCAGCCGGGTCATCAAATTCAAACTTTGCCATATCTTCTGGCGTTTTAACCGAAAAACTCTCATAGTGGGGCATCGGTGCCGTGCCTGACCTTTTGACGGTCGCTTCAAAACCTGTCTTTACAATAATGTCGTCCCCTTCTTCCATAACAACCTCAAAAGGCTTTATGTGCGGATCCATATTGGGACTGATAACTATATAGTCCAGGTCAAAAAATCTATAGGGATCAAAGTCCTGGCCCCATTTTTCCTTGCACTTAAGTACAAAACCGGTCCAGAAAAAGTCACTAACAGGCACCCTGTCGCCTTCCTTATGTGACAGCGCTAAACGCAGCCTTTCAATCTTTCCTTTGGCCTTACCCATTTTCATCTTCTCCTTTCTATAGTTTTATATGTTAAGTCTGAATTATGTTAAGTCTGAATTTTATTATTAAACCAGGCAATATATTTCAAAACTATGATTCCCATGCTTCTGTCTGTATTATTGGTTTATTCTTTCATGTTTTCTTTGCATTAATACGTGCATTCCATTGCTGCTTTTGCATATGCTATAAGATTTTCTTTAGGGGCATCAAAGAAATGGTCGCAGGCAGACATAATATATCCTCCGCCCTTGCCGAATACCTCAAAAAGCCTGTGTACTTCTCTCCTGATTTCCTCAGGCTTCCCTAATGTTAAAATATTTATCTGATCCATTCCCCCAATAAGGGCAACCTTTCCGTGAAGGGCTTCATAGGCCTCAGGTCCTTCAATATTACCGCCTATTCCCGCAGGAGACAGTGTTTCTGAAGCATCTGTGCCTGTAGCGACAATCAAATCAAATATTCCCTTCATGCCTCCACAGGTATGGTATGTGGATATATGTCCAATATCGTGTAGTGCATCGTGAATTTTTTTATCATAAGGCAAGCAGAATTCTTCAAACAAAGATGGAGATATCAGGGTTGAAGAAGCTGCTCCTCCGCCAGTTTCTATTAGATCAAACTTTGCGCCTTTTAGCGACTCATATATGAATTGAAGTTTCTTTTCCAGAAGAATACCAAGTAATTCATGTACCCATTCAGGTTGGTCGTATGCAGCATAAATCATTCTATCCTCACCGTAATAACAGCATGCCTGCTGCCAGCATCCTGCCTGCTCTCCCCATACAAATCCCCTTAGTATCCCTGCGTCGCCAACTTCATCATACCTTTTTTCAATATCCTTTTTATCCAGTTTGGGTACCGGTAAGTATTTCACCAACTTGATATCTTCATAATTCTTTATCATAGGCTCAACTATCCAGGTTGTTTTCTGGTTTGAACCTGTTTTATAGGTTAACTCTCCGTCCGGAGTACGCACGGTATGGTGTATTATTGTATCATCTATGTCATCCTTAATAACATCAACTATATCAATCCATTCTTCAGAAAACTTTTTGCTTTCCTTGAAGGCCATAAACTGTGTCTGACCCATATTATTAAAGTAAGAGATTGCAGCATCCAGACCACATACCTTAAAGGCCTCCAAATCGTCTATTCCACCCATGTAGTATTTCAAGTGAAAAGGTTGCCACTGGTGTACTGTTGCAGGGAGACGATCCGGTACACCCTTGTTCAGGCATGTAATCATCCTTTCCTTTGAAGTCATGTTTACCCCACCTCAATAAAGTTTATTAAATACAGCCATGGATACAAAATATCCATGACTGTATTTGTTTATAATACAATTTTTATCATCATTTACTTACAGGCAATACACATTTATTACCATTGTGCAGGCATGTATTCGTCAACATTATCCTTAGTAATAACAGCCTGTGGCAGATAGAATGCTGCATTGGTACCAAGATCAACACCGTTAAAGTAGTCTGCTGCAACCTTTATCGGAATAGCACCGTCAGCTTCTGCGGACTGGTAGGTAATAGCAAACAGTTTACCAGCTTTAACCAAGTCCATACCAACCTTTGAGTTTCCGGCAGCGATAACTTTAATGTCATCCCTTCCTGCTTCTTCAATTGCCTGGCTGGCACCCAAAGCCTGAGCTGAGTCATCTGCTAATACTATGCAGGTAAGTTCATCTCCGAATCTGGTAATCCAGTCAGAAACAACCTGTTTAACCTTAGGAGCATCAAAACCTGGTGATTGAATATCCAGCGTTTTCATATCAGGATAGTTTTCTTTATAGTAGTTTATTACATTTGTTGTACGTGCAAAATATGGAGATCCACCTGGAATATGAGTGATATATCCAACTCCAGCTTTTCCGTCAACAGCTTTAGCAAGATGTTCCGCAAGCATTTTGAACTGTCCGAAATCATCCGGGGCTGTGATAGCCAAGACATACCTCATTGCCTCATCTGTAGGAATCATGTTATATGCTATAGCAGGTATGCCTGCATCATATAGTTTCTTAAACTGCTGTACACCTGCCTTTGCATCCAAGGGAGCAAGCAATACCATATCCACTTTTTCTGCAATGGCTTTGTCAATAAACTGGTTCTGCTGGTTTAAGTCTCCATTAGGATTCCATACTTCCGCCTTACATTGATATGCCTCCGCAGCCATCATTGAGCCATTACTAACAGCTGTCCAATATGGATGTTCAGACTGCTGTATCATGACAATCCTTTTACCAATGATTCCATCTTTGGGAGAAGGAATCATTGGCTCTTTCTCAGTCAATCTTCCGGCATATTCAATGCTCCACAGTTCGAGTGCCTCTTTATCTGTCGGTTTTGGCGGCACCTCTCTAGTTACGCCATACTTCAGCAATAACTGTCCGTCACTTCCCCTGACATCTGAAATGTCAATAGCAAGAGATTTTTCCAGGTTACTTGCTTCGGATTGAGACGGTGATTCTTCTCCACCGGACTGAGCCGATTTTTCAGATTCCTGCTTTGCCCCTCCGTCTTGTGCCTTTTGTCCTCCACACCCTACAAAGGACAGTGCGAGAGCTAAAGTGAGCACTAAAGCCACAAATACTCCCAATTTCTTTTTCATGAATATAACCTCCTTTATTTTATTTGCTACCCACATAGTGGATTAGCAAAAATTATACGGTATAAACTATGCAGTATTTAATTAAGTGCTTTTTTCCTGGCCCTCAGTTCGGCTGCTTCCTTTAGCAAGGCAGCCCTTTCACCTTTCTTCAGATTTTGCTTGTAGATCGAATAGGATTCATATATAACCACTGCTGCAAGCAGAACACCCGCTGCCAGCACCTGAGCATCAAAGCCCATCCCCAGAATGATTAGCCCATTGAATATAGCTTGAATGGTAATAACAGCTACAGCAGTTTTAACTACACTTCCCTTTCCTCCGGTCATAACAGTCCCGCCTATTATTGTAGAAGCCAGCACCATCATAAGAGGATTGATACCTCTTTCACCGTAGTTCGGCACTGCAGCATTCATTGATATTGCAAATAATATACCCCCAAAAGCCGCTGTTAAACCTGAGATTATAAAACTGCTCATAACTTTATTATCTGTGTTAATACCAGCATGCCAGGCAGCTTCCTTATTGCTGCCCACCATTAACAGATCTCTGCCCCATTTTGTCTTTAATAGCAGTATTTCAAAGAAAACAAGGGCAATAACCACAATCAGAAAACGTATTGTAAACACCTGCAAATACGGCAGTCTTACAAAAGGCTTCTCAATAATATCTACAAAGAGGGTGTTATCTGCACTGATTGTATTTCCTTTACTATAGGTATACACAAAACCAGATAATGCTGTCATCATTCCAATGGTTACTATGAAGGAGTGCACCTTGCCTTTAGCTACCAGAAGCCCATTTATCAGTCCGACTAAAGCTCCCGCAGCAAGAGCGATTATAATGGCGACAGCCCATGCGCCTACAACAGCACCAGTACCTGCAGCCTCTCCCCCAAACATAGCGAAGAACCTGTTAAACTCACCCATAACCATGGCTGCGCCAACATTGATAATTGCCCCGATCGATAAATCGAAATTGCCCGCAATCATGACATAAGTGAATCCAATACCCACCATTATTGAAAGCAGACTGGTTTTTATCATAGGGACAATATTGCCTGTCCCTAAGAAATTCGGTGCACTAATGGACATTATGACCATTACTATTAGAAGAAACACATAAATTCTGTTGTTGTTCAATTTCGAGATTAACAATGTTTTATCCATTTTAGTCTTATCCGTTTTATCTTTTTTCATATTAAGCATAGTCACGCCCCAACTTTCTTAATGATCTAGCATTCACAGCCACCACTATGATAAATATTGCTCCTGTTATCATCTTTTGAGTAAATGTACCTATGCCAATCAACGTCAGAATGTTGCTTATGAGACCCAGTGTAAATACTCCACCAAATACGCCTATCATGCTTCCTCTGCCTCCTGCAAGGCTCATTCCTCCGAGAATGATGGCTGTTACAGCCTGGAAGTCATAGCCCTGTCCTACATAAAACGCTCCAACCTGATTCAGGGATGTCATGAATATACCAGCTATTGATGCACATATTGATGATGTCATAAACGCCATCATAACAGTCCTGGTACAATTAATACCCGACATTTTTCCTACATTATAGTTTGAACCTACAACCTTAAGCTGATTACCAAATGTTGTCTTGGACATAATAATGTACCCTATAATCATCACTGCAAACATAACATACAGTACCAGAGGCACGCCTAGAGGATAGGTAAGAGCAAGGCCGTTAAAGTCAGCTGCTCTCGATACCAAATCAATGTTCAGAATATCAGGGTCAAGTTTGTACATTAAAGGAAGGAAAAAACCTGTCTGATATGTTTCAGCATTTGCCATATCGGGGTAAATCTGAGTTCCTTGATATGACCATCTTACAAGCCCCTCCAAAATAAAGTTCATGGCCAGCGTCCAGATAATTGCATTAGCCCTGAGTTTTCCGACTATAAAGCCATTTATCAGTCCAACCACAACTCCTGTTATCACAGCAGCAATTATTCCGTACCATAAACCATATCTCATAAATTCCACACAGATGACACCTGAAATTGCCATTGTCATAGGAGCGGACATATCACCGAATTGACCGCAGAAAAGTACAAAGGATATACCAGTTGCAACAATTCCCAAATATGAAACTGCATTTAAAATATTCAGCAAATTGTTACCGCTCAGAAATTTAGGTGACACTATAACGCCAATTAGCGCCAGCACCGCAATCATAAAAAATACTCCAAATTTTGTTACAAATACAGTAAAAGTGTTCTGCTTTGTCTTTCTTGTATCTTCTTTCAAAACATAATCCACATTTGCCACTTCTAACACACCCCCTTATCCATTGGCCGCCAGCAGCAGTTTGTTTTCGTCAAGGTCCTCATTTAATTCTGCAATCAGATGGCCTTGTTTTACAACAATAACCCTGTCCGAAAGAGCGACTAATTCAGGCAAGTCGGATGAAAGCAACAGTATAGCCACTCCATCTTCAGCAAGGCTTACTATTGTTTCATGAATCTTTTTCTTAGCTCCTACATCCACACCCCTGGTAGGCTCATCCAGAATCAGCACCTTTGGTTTGGTAGAAAGCCATTTTGCAAGCAATATCTTTTGCTGGTTGCCTCCTGACAGATTAGATGTACCTATAGACGGGTCAGGAGGATATATGATTAACTTCTCATATAACTCCTTGATAATACCCTTCCCTTTACTAGGAAAGTATAGTCCAAGTTTTGACAGCCTAGGGATTATTGTTGACAGGATATTATCACGATTGCTTAATCTGAGTGCTAAGCCTTCCAGCTTTCTATCCTCTGTCAAATATGCAATGCCCTTGCTGAGCATCCTATTCATATTGCCAATTTTTATTTTCTCATTGTCCAATATGATTTCACCATAATCTACCTTGTCAGCGCCGGCAAGGCATCTTCCAAGCTCAGTCCTTCCTGCTCCTGCAAGGCCAACAACTCCTAAAATCTCACCCTTGTATAGATCAAAAGAAATATTGTGCACAAAACCATAACGGGTTAGGTTTCTTACTTCCAGTATTTTTTCTCCAGTCTGGGATTTCCTTTGCTTGTAAAACTCTGTCACCTTTTGTCCAACCATCATCTCAACAAGTTTTTCCTTAGTAACATCACATATATTACATGTAGCAATTTTTTTCCCGTCCCTGAGTACGGTAACCCTATCTGCGATTTCAAAAACCTCATGCAGATGATGCGAGATATAGACAATAGCCATACCCTTCTTCTTAAGATCTCTGATGATATCAAACAGCATATTCACCTCAGCATTTGATAATGCAGAAGTTGGTTCATCCATAACAAGAATCTTCGGGTTGCTATTCAGAACCTTAGCCATTTCAATAAGCTGCGATTCATGCTGGCTGATGTTTTTCATCTCTGTCTCCGGATCAACACTTTTATCCAACTTCACTGTAGCAAGAGATTTTATGGCTTTTTCCCTGAGCTGTTTTTTGTCCACAAAAAGTCCTTTACCAGGAATAGCACCTGAAAAAATGTTTTCTTCCACGCTGCGGTTATAAGCAATGCTCAGTTCCTGATACATCATACCTACACCCTCTGATTTGGCTTCATAAGGTGAATACAGCTTTACTCTTTTACCCTCAATGAATATATCACCCTCGTAATCATTGAACGAACCGGCTAGGATTTTCATAAGAGTAGATTTACCGGCCCCGTTTTCTCCCATTAACGCATGCACTTCTCCTGCCTTAACTTCAAAGTCCACATTATCTACCGCAAGCGTTCCAGGGAACCTTTTGCTTACGCCTTTCATTGATAGGGCAATAACGTTTTTTGAATCCTCCACAAATCACACCTGCCTTAACTAATAAAATTTAATTACTGAATTTCATATACCTGTCCCATATTTCTTGGCTTCATCAAACATTGCAACTATGTTTTTTGCGGGTATTTCAGGTAATATATAATCATGAGATGCAGCAACTATATACCTGCCGTCGCATCCCAGTATATCTATAATTCTCCTGGTTTCTTTACGTACTTCATCTTCGCTTCCCACTCTCAGAATAATGTTTTCGTCTATTCCCCCGAAGAAAACAATATCCTTTCCATACTCCCTTTTCAGTTCTTCAGGATCCATGTTTGCAGCGTATACCTGAATTGGGTTAATTGCATCCAGACCTATATCAATAAGGTCAGGAAGTATTTCATGTATATCACCACAGGAGTGCAGCGCAGCTACAGCCCCGTTCCTATGGGCAAGCTCCACCATTTTTGCCAGTCTGGGTTTAAAGAATTTTCTCCACATATCAGGAGACATTAAAAGGCCCTTCTGGGATCCAAAGTCATTACCCATGAAATAAAAATCTATAGCTCCGTGATTGGCTTTAAAAGTCCTTATGTTTACTTCGTAGTAGAATTCAAAGCATTTTTGGACTAACGCCTCAACCATAGCAGGGTTCTCATACATCTCAATAAAAAATTTTTCCATACCCATAAGCTCTGCTGCGTCATGAAAAAACGGCGCCCACGTGCCTCCTATAAGACAGAAGCCCTCAGCATCCTTCATTTCATCATCACTGATTTTTACATCCCAATCATCAGGGTTAGGGAATTTGTATTTTTCAATATCCCGCACCGATTCAGCATCGCTCAGTGGATGGTTTAGTGCCTGTCCCCAATGCATTCCTCCACGTCTTATTCCCCATTCATTTTCAATAGTACCGTCATCGAATTGTTTAAAAGGTGCGCCAATATATTTAGGCCTAACAGTTTTATAGTCAATGCCCAAAATTTCATATAAGGCTTCATTTTCAGTTTTTGCACCAATAAGTTCCATTATATTTTTTGTGGTTTCAGGAGCACCACCATACCACATAGGAAACCTGTCAAGCTTTTCAGATTTGAATGGGCCTAATCCTCTTTCCTTAGATAGCATTTAAACACCCCATTAAAATATATTAACTTAAATTAAATTTTTTATTATAATTAACTTATCATTTAATCTCTGATATGTAAATGGTAATTCAAACCGATAATTCAGTATGCATAGCACCCTTTCATATATCTGTTTGCGGTACACACTTATATATATATTCTACAAATTTAATTAAAATCCTTCTTTTAATTGCATATTATTAAAATTTTTATTTAAACGTTTTATTAAAATTTAACGTTTACTTTTTTTAGCTTGTATAATATAATAATAAGTAATAAAATATAAAGAATATGATTATAATCATTTATTATTTTTTTTGTGGTAATGGGGGAAAACAAATGCCTACTATGAAGGACGTCGCAAGGCTGGCAAAAGTATCGGTAGCGACAGTATCAAACTATATTAATAATACCAAGCCAATAAAACCTGAAACAAAAGTAAAAATCCAGGATGCTATTGAACGTTTAAATTTTCTGCCAAATACCAGCGCCAGGAATTTAAAAACAAATTCATCCAATGAAATTGCTGTTGTTCTTCCAAATTTAAACGATTCTTACTACATTGACATATTTAAAGGAATTGAGAAGGTTTTTCAAAGCAGCAGTTATTTTGTTAATGTGGCTTTCTCGGATGAAATACCTGATAAGGAAGAACATTTGTTGAATAACTTTTTGCAGAAAAACGTAAACGGTGCTATTGTAATCACATGTCAGCCTGATAATAAAGCATTTTTCAACCAGAACTTTATTCAAAAAAACATTCCTTTAGTAATAATAGACAGGCAAATTAACGGACTGGAAACAAATTTTATCTGTTTTAACAACAGAAGTGTAATATTTAAGCTTGCTGACGGTCTTCTGCAGAGAAACTACAAAAGCATTGGTTTGATTGTAGGACCGGAGGAATACTACTGTGAACACGAGTGTATTGAAGGCTTCAAGGCCGCCCATTCTAAACACAGAATTGAAATAAATAACGATATGATACTATATACAAACCTGTCCAAGGAAGACGCCTTCAGAGCAGGTATTTATATGATACAGAACAAGGAGCCGGATGCTATAATCACTTCATCTGAGTCAATAGCAAAAGGTGTTATTGAAGCAGCATATTTAAGAAGGATCAGAGTACCGGATGATATGATGATTATATCCCTGAACCAGGAATACTGGAACAGGCACGGAAGGTATCCGGGCATAACAGGAACAGCAAGGCCTGCAATGGATATGGGAGAACAGTCTGCAATACTTTTGCAGAAAAATATGAATTCGCCTATTCTTTTTGAAAAGCAAAAAATAGTCATGAAAGATAAGTTCTTATCAAGGGACATGGACTCAATATTTGGCAGCCATATCCATATATCGAATTGTAAGAAGAAGACGAGCATTAATATCCTGATGCTCGAAAGCAACCTTGCAACAGCTGTAAAAGGCTTGCTTCCCTACTTTACCGACAATACCGGTATAGAGGTGAACCTTAGAACTCTGCCTCAACAGTACTTATTGGACAAAATTATTACAGATTATAAGTCAAGCACCCAGCAAACTGATATATATATGTTCGACATACCCTGGCTTCCCTATATTGCCTCAAACGGTTATATCGCAGATATTTCTGAATTTATTAATTCACCTGATTTTGATAAAGACCTTTACCTCCCCGGTTGCTTGAAATACTACAGTGAGTTTGAAGGGAAGTATTACGGAGTGCCTTTCAATTATGCACCCCAGCTATTATATTACAGAAAAGATTTATTCAATGATAAAAAACTGGGAAAAGAATTTGAAAAGAGGTATAAAACAAAACTCAGGCCTCCCAGGACATGGCTTGAGTTTAATGCTGTTGCGGAATTTTTTACTAAAAAATACAATCCCGATTCTCCTGTAGAGTATGGCACTTCAGTAGCCACAGCATATTTTGAAATGCTGGCACCGGAGCTTTTTATACGTTCATGGGCTTATGGGGGACAGGTATTTAACAAGGACAATAAGGTGGTTATATATTCGCAAGAAAACATTAAGGCATTCACAAATTTCTGTAAAACTCTTGATTTCACCAGCCCGGATGTCCTAAACTACAACATCGAAAGAACCACTTATGATTTCTATATGGGAAAAACAGCAATGCTTATTAACTTCTGTTCATATATAACTGAAATCAACGACCGCTTTAAATCCAAGATAGTGGGGAAAATAGGTTATGAAAGAATACCGGGAAAATCTCCTGTACTTGGCGGGTGGAGCCTTGGATTGAGCCCCCACACCCAAAAAAGGGAGGAAGCATTCAAGTTTATCAACTGGGCGTGTGGTAAAGATATATGTACGTATTTTACAATATTGGAGGGCCAGTCCCCTCTGGTTGACCTTTATAAAAATGACGATCTTTTAAAGCTTTACCCATGGCTAACACTTATTTATGATATATATGATTCATGCAATATAAGGATAGGCCCTTATAAACACGGTGGAAAGGTAATACCACAGGACAGGATTGAATACCTGATGTGTAAGCCTATGTACCGGGCTATGAAAAAAAAGTGTACTGTTGAAGAGGCTCTTTCAATTTCTCAGAGGGAGTTGGAGGAACTTTTTGAAAGCTACGGCTACAAGCAAAAGTAACAAAAGGGACGGTTCTTTCTGCTCGCTTGCCTGGCAAGCGGACAGAAAGAACCGTCCCTTTTTTACTATTGTTCCATTTGTTTTCCTAGAAAACCTGCTGCCGATTGTGCAAGCTTAGCCTCCACTTCACCCATTCTTGTATTAGGGTCGGTTGAAAGGAGCATAACCGCTCCAATTGGATCACCCTCTGATATAATTGGTGAAACTACCTGTGCAGAATATCTTCTGTCATTTCCTTCATCAGCGGTAATTGCAATTGTTTTCTCTTCCGGGGATTTTACCACCAGTGTCGCCTTTTCTTCAATCACTCTTTCAAGTTCAGGACTCAAAGATTTTTCAAGAAAGTCCTTTTTTGATGCCCCTGAAACAGCTATTATCGCATCCCTGTCTGCAATACATGTAATGTGACCGCTTGTCTTGTGGATTGAATCCGCATATTGAGATGCAAATTCACTTAGCTCCCCTATTGGTGAATATTTCTTAAGTATAACTTCGCCTTCTTTATCAGTAAATATCTCCAAAGGGTCTCCTTCCCTTATTCTAAGTGTTCTTCTTATCTCTTTTGGAATAACAACTCTGCCAAGATCATCTATCCTTCTGACTATTCCGGTTGCCTTCAATTCTTTTACCTCCTTAATTTTTTACATTATTTTAGTTTTAGTATTGATTTTTTATTGGAGTTTTATACATTATAGGCAGAAACAAGAGGGACGGTTCTTTTTGTTTTGGCAAATACCAAAACAAAAAGAACCGTCCCTCTTGTTTAGATTATTTTACTGTATTGAATTATATACTGACTTCTTAATCTGGATCTCATATTCACTCTTCCAGGATTCTAAGGTCTTCTGGAGTTTTTCGCCTCTAACCACAGATTCACCGAATTCCCTGTACTCTTTGGCGCATCTTAAACTGACGGGTTCACCCTCAGGGATTTTCTCTTCTGTCTTTATTATATGAAACCCATGAATGGTTTTAACCAAACCGCTGATTTCGCCAGGTTCCAATTCATCAAATGCAACTTCCTCAAATTCAGGTACCATCTTGTTCCTGCCAAATACATAATCCCCGCCATAGGATGCTGAACCTGGATCTTCTGAAAACTGCTTTGCCAGCCCTGCAAAGTCTTCCCCATTCTTTGCCTTAGCGAGCACTTCTTCCGCCTTTTTCCTGGCCTCCTCAAGTGCTTTTTCATATTCCTGCTTTTCTTCATCTGTAGCTTCTTCTGAAACTTCTTCAGGGGTTGTAATTAGTATATGCCTTGCCCACACAGCTTCTTCCGCCTTATTCCTGTAAATAGTATTAGTAAACACATCAGGATGCCCCTTATAGTATTCTTCAATGTCGGTTTCAGATACCTTTATGTTTTCCATTTCATTTGTTGTCAGTTTGTTTGCCAGAAGGATCTGCTTGTATATGCCTACAGCCTCCCCCAGGTTAACACCTAAGATTTCTTTAAAGTATTCATCTGTTTCAGATTTGGTTGCTCCCTGTGGAGCAAAGCTCTTTAGATTCTGCTCCAGCATATTAATCTCATTCTTTTCAAGCTTAATACCCCGCTCTTTGGCTACAATTAGCTGGACTTTAAGTTCTTTAGCCTGTTCAAGAGCCCTTTTCTTAGCATATACTATAGCGTCTTCCCCTTCAAACCTGGTTGTGCTCCAGTAGGTTTCAGCTTCAGGAGTGCCTTCTTGTACACCTGCATCATATAACATTGTACTTTTAACCTGTTTCAAAAAAAAGTTGAATTCAGGTACAGTAACCTTCTCACTTCCTACAGTTGCAATATAACTGTTCGAGTAACTTACCAGAAGTATAATAGCCGCTGTAACTACCACAATAGCAATAAAGGCAATAAAACCGTACTTCAAATACTTTACTGCGGTTTCCTCCCTTTTTTTTATATCATTTTTATCCAATAATATCTCTCCCTATATCAATTTTAACTTAATTATACTTAAATTCCTTTTATACTTCAAAACTTTTCATGTTGTGTAACACAATCTTAATATTATCTAAAAGCTTTTTCTTATTCATATCGGATACTTTGTACATAAAATAAGGATTGGTCCCCGCATTAAACAGGATTTTCCTTTTATGCTCCGCAACAAGCCTTCCCACAGCTTCAACACTTATCTTCCTGCTCTTTGCAAACTGGAAAATTACCATGCCCTTTTTTTCACTTATTGATGCTAACCCGGCCTGCCTTGCAAGAGCCTTGATATGGGCTATTGAAATAAGGTTTTCTACCGGCTCGGGTATATCCCCAAAGCGGTCTATTAATTCGTCTCTGACATCCTCAACATCCTGCTCATCCTGTATAGAAGCAATTTTCTTGTACATTTCTATCTTTTGTCCCTCAACACTGATATAGCTATTATCTATGAAAGCATCCAAGCTGATATCAATTGAAAATTCATTTTCTTCATGTGAAGCCGGCTCGCCTTTCAATTCTTTTACAGCTTCATCAAGAAGCTTGCAGTACATATCATATCCTACTGATTCCATATGGCCGTGTTGTTCAGGGCCAAGCAGGTTGCCTGTCCCGCGTATTTCAAGATCTCTCATTGCAATTTTAAAGCCCGAACCGAATTCCGTAAACTCCTTAATAGCCTGAAGCCTTTTCTCTGCTGCTTCAGTTATTACCTTGTCCTTTTTATATGTAATGTAAGCATATGCCAGCCTATTTGACCGTCCTACCCGTCCCCTGAGCTGATATAACTGAGAAAGGCCCATCTTGTCGGCATCCTCTACAATAATTGTATTTACGTTGGGCATATCAAGCCCTGATTCTATTATGGTGGTGCAAACAAGTACATCATATTTGCAGTTTATAAAATCATACATAATATTCTCAAGCTGTTTTTCATCCATCTGTCCGTGTGCCACAGCTACTCTTGCCTCAGGTACAAGGTTCTTTATATCAGAAGCCTTTGTATCTATAGTCCTTACCCTGTTATACAGATAGAAAACCTGGCCTTCCCTGCCCAGTTCCCTGTAAATAGCATCCCTTATAACGTCATTGTTATATTCCATTACATAGGTTTGCACTGGATACCTCTCTTCCGGCGGATCCTCCAATACACTTATGTCTCTTATGCCTACAAGAGACATATGCAAGGTTCTTGGAATTGGCGTTGCAGTCAGTGTCAAAACATCAACGTTTGGCTTCAGGTTCTTCAGCTTTTCCTTATGGCTAACACCAAACCGCTGCTCTTCATCCACAATAAGCAGCCCAAGATCCTTAAACTTTATATCCTTTTGTATAAGCCGGTGTGTACCTATTAACACATCAGTGATGCCTGATTTCACATTCTTTAATATCTTTCTTTGTTCTGCCGCAGTCCTGAACCTGCTGATAACCTCAACAGTAACAGGAAAGTCCTTAAACCTCTCTTTAAAGTTTTCAAAGTGCTGCTGGGCAAGTACTGTAGTGGGAACTAGGTATGCTGCTTGCTTACCGTCCATAACTGCTTTAAAGATTGCCCTTATTGCAACTTCAGTTTTCCCATACCCTACATCTCCGCAAAGCAGCCTGTCCATAACCTGGTCTGATTCCATATTTCTCTTTACATCCTCTATGCATTTCAACTGGTCGGGAGTCTCCTGGTACGGGAACAGCTCTTCAAACTGTTTCTGCCATACTGTATCCTTTGAAAAAGCATACCCCTTTATTGATTGTCTTTGGGCATAAAGCTTGATTAATTCTCCGGCCAGCTCCTTCAGTGATTCTTTAACCCTCTTCTTTGTTTTCAACCAGTCCGAACCGCCAAGCTTGCTGAGTTTTGGTGTTTTTCCTTCAGAGCCTATATACTTCTGAATAATATCAAACTGATTGGTCGGAATGTACAAACTATCTCCGCCCTGGTACCGGATTTTTATATAATCCCGCTTCATGTTGTCCACAAGCAGATTTTCAATTCCTATATACTGTCCAATACCATGGCTTTGATGAACTACATAATCACCCGGAGCAAGATCTGTAAACAGGTTGATTTTTTTGTCCTTGCTTTTTTTGTGAGTTTTCCTCTGCCTCTTTTCCCTCCCGAACACTTCCTTGTCAGTAATAAGGACAAATTTGGCAGATGGGTATTCAAACCCGTTATTAAGGCTCCCTCTTGTTACAACAAGCTTCCCTGGTTGAAGCTGTTCTGGGATATTTTCTGCCAGGGCCGCTCCCACTCCTTCATTGTCAAGTGTTTCAACAAGCCTTTGTCCCCTTCCCCTGGTTCCTGACAAAACTATTACCTTATAATCATTATTTTTCCAGTTCTTCAGGTCATGTGCCAACATTTCAATATGTCCTTGATAAGTACCTGTTGACTTGGATAATATATCAAATCTTTTCTGCCTTTTATAATGCGGACTGTCCCCTGTAAGCAAAGTGCTTAAGTTTACTACAGTCTTTTTCTCTAGTCTCCTTTCCAGATCAGTATAATCAAAGTATGTGTCCTGGCTTTTGGGAAGGATAAAGCCTTTTTCCAGCAGGCTCCTGCAGTTCTCGAAGTGCTCAAGCAATATGTTTTCTATTCTCTGTTTAACCCTTACACCCTCATCAATAAAAACTATTGTATCCATTCCAAAGTAATCCAGTAAGTTAGCAGAGCTGTCAAAAATATATGGTATATATCTGTCTATCCCAGGAAAATAATGCTCATTCAGGATTTTCTCAATGTCTCCTCTTATTCTCTGACCCAAAGCTGAATTCAATAGTTTCCCGCCAAGTTTATTCAAATCCTTCTCAATGCTTTCGGCTATTGGTTTCCTTCTACTTGCAGAGTAAATAATATCGCAGGAAGGGATTATGGTTACTTCCTCAATTTTATCTACCGACCTTTGTGATATGGTATCAAAATGCCTTATTGAATCAATTTCATCATCGAATAGCTCAATTCTTACAGCCTGTTCATAGTTTACCGGAAAAATATCAATGATTCCTCCACGAATAGCAAACTGTCCCATACTTTCTACTATATTGTTTCTCTCATAACCTATTTCTGTCAGTTTTGCGGACAGGTCTGTCAATTCCACTTTTGATGACAGGGTAAGATTTATTACATTTTTTGTGAATAAACCTACCGGAGCAACTTTATGCAGTATTGCTTCAGCAGAGGCCACTACCATACTATATCTTTCTCGGGTAATAGCGTACATTACCCGGGCTCTTTCAAATATTGATTCATTACTTCTTGCCTCAACATCATACAGCATAATTTCCTTTGATGGCAAAAACAGGACATCATTGCCCATAAAAAACAAAAAATCTTCATATAACCGCCTTGCCTGAGCCTCATTAGGCACAATATATAATCCCCTAAGGTTTAAATGCTCACAAAGTGCACAGGCAATATGAGCTTTTTGAGAATCTGAAGGACCGGTAATGCTTATGGGGACAGAGTTATTCTTTATTGAGTTTAATATCTGGCCATATTCATCAATCTCAAGTAAAGGATCTATTAAACCCCTCATTTATCTACCCCTATTGATCTGTTATATTTGTTCATTGCTGGATCAATGCCTGCTTTTATTATCTCTTCAACTGCTTCAGCCGCCAATTTAACCATCTTATCAATGGTATTCCTCTCCTCATCCGTAAACCTGCCTATTACATAATCAACCATATCATAATTCTCTGGCGGAGAGCCTATTCCAATCCTTACGCGCGGAAATTCATCCGACTGCAGCTGGTAAATAACCGACTTCATTCCATTATGCGTTCCGGAGCTGCCCTTCGGGCGTATCCTTAACTTCCCCAGAGGCAAGTCAATATCATCGTATATTATTATAAGGTTTTCAACAGGAGTTTTATACCACTCAATTATTTCCCTTATACTATCTCCGCTTAGATTCATATAAGTTTGTGGTTTTACAAGGATAACTTTGTCTGCCCCTATTCTTCCATCTCCTATAAGTGCTTTATGCTTAAGTTTTTTTATGTTTATCCCATATTTTTCCGCAAGAACATCTACAGTTTCAAAACCCACGTTATGCCTTGTATTTTCAAATCTTGATCCTGGATTGCCCAGGCCGGCCACAATAAAAACATTATCCATCTTAACACATCTCTCTTCGAATAATAAAGCTTCCTAAATATCAGGAAGCTTATAACATTGACAAGCAAAAAACATTCTTTACCGGATGCTGTATCAAGGCCCGTACTGTTGGGTAAACAAGGTACTGATTGATATATTGCCGTATATTCTTTCTATTGCTTCGGCAAATATTTCGGCTACAGAAATGGAGGTAATCTTATCAATCTGTTTTTCCTCCGATAAAGGTATTGTATCTAAAGTTACCATTTTCTTAATACATGATTTTTCAATTTTTTCAATGGAATTCCCGGATAAAACAGCATGAGTACAACATACATATACTTCCTTTGCTCCTATTTCCATCAAAACACTTGCGGAATTAACTATTGTTCCACCCGTATCAATAAGGTCATCAATAAGTACAACTACCTTGTCTTTCACATCGCCTACAATATTCATTATCTCACTTTCATTGGCCTTTGGCCGCCTCTTATCTATAATAGCTATTGGAATATTCAGCTGTTCCGCAAATTTCCTTGCCCTGGTAACTCCTCCGACGTCCGGAGAAACAACCACCAAATCGCCACAGCTTCCGAACATTTCTCCAAAATATTTGGCCAGTATAGGCACGCCAAGAAGATGATCCACTGGAATATCAAAAAATCCCTGCAGCTGCGGGGTGTGCAAATCCATTGTCAGTACCCTGTCGGCACCTGCTGTAGTAATAAGGTTTGCCTCCAGCTTGGCAGATATGGGATCTCTCGCCTTTGCTTTTCTGTCCTGCCTGGCATAACCATAATACGGTATAACCGCTGTGATTCTTCCTGCCGAAGCCCTCTTCAGCGCATCTATCATTATCAGAAGTTCCATCAGGTTTTCATTTACAGGGGGACATGTAGATTGTATTAAGAATACATCAGACCCTCTGACAACTTCGCCTATGTTTACATGGATCTCGCCATCGCTAAATCTACCGACAGTAGCAATCCCCAGAGGAAGTCCCATCTTTTTAGATATAGCTTCTGCAAGCTCCTTGTTTGAATTACCAGAAAAAATTTTAATATCTTTTCCACGTACGTTCATTTTATTTCTCCTTTTACTTATGTTTATTTATACTACTTCTGTTTATACAACTTCTTAGAAGTATTAAACTCATTCCTTTTCCTTTCTCTCCATTCCTTTGTCTTTCACCCAATTCTCTTTTATCACCTGCTTGCTCCTCGCAATTGCCAGTGAATTTTCCGGCACTTCTTCTGTAATAGTTGAACCAGCCGCAATATATGCATCCTTCTGTACAACAACCGGGGCAACAAGATTCACATTACTTCCTACAGAAGTATTATCACCTATCACAGTTTTATGCTTATCTTTTCCATCATAGTTCGCAGTTATGGATCCGCATCCGTAGTTTACATTCCTGCCTAACTCTGCATCTCCCACATACGCCAAGTGGGGAACTTTTGATTTGTCACCAATAACGGAATTCTTTATTTCCACGAAATCGCCTATCTTTACTTTGCTTCCAATATTGCTTCCCGGCCTGACATAGGCAAATGGCCCTACTTTTGTATTATCACCTATTGAACTTTCAAGTATAATAGAATTGCTTATTTCCACTCCATTTCCTATTACGGCACTGACCAGCCTGCTGCTTGGCCCTATTATACAATCTTCCCCTATTGAAGTTTTACCTTCAAGTATAGTCCCGGGGTATATAATAGTATCCATTCCAATTGATACTTCTTCATCTATAAATGTGCTATCAGGATCCAGAATTGTAACTCCCGACTCCATATGTCTATTTAAAATGCGCCTATTTAATATCTTTACAGCCTCTGCCAGTTGAATCCTGTCGTTTATTCCTGCAATTTCAGCAGAATCTGCAATTTTGAACGCCCCAACCCTTAAATCTTTGCCAGCCAGTATCTGTATTGTATCAGTAAGGTAATACTCCCCCTGGCTGTTATTATTAGTCAATTCCTCAAGAGCTTTTACAAGATGGTTTATAGTAAAGCAATACATGCCTGAGTTAATCTCATTAATACTTTTCTCCTGTTCGCTAGCGTCCCTGTGCTCTACAATTTTTTCTATATCTCCGTTTCCCTTTCTCACAATCCTCCCATATCCGTAAGGTTCCTTCACTTCTGCGGTTATAACTGTTGCCGCAAAATTATTACTTTTATGGTAGGAAACAGCCTCAGATAATGTTTTTGAAGTAACCAACGGTGTGTCTCCGTAAAGAACAAGTACATAACCTTCTCTACCCTTCAGGTAATCTATTGCCTGCATGGCTGCGTGGCCTGTTCCCAACTGCTTTTTCTGTTCTGCATATTTAACCCTGCTTCCCAGTACCTCTTTGACCTGGTCCGATCTATGTCCCACAACAACAACTGTGTCATCTATGCCAGACTCGCTAACCGCTTTATAAACCCAATCGATAATTGTTTTTCCGCATATTCTATGCGTTACCTTGGAGTTTTTTGATTTCATCCTTTTCCCCTCACCGGCAGCAAGAATAACTGAAATTAAATGCTCCATAAAACTCCTCCCTTAATCCAGTATCTATTCTCTCATTTTTTTTAGTTTTTTTCAACAGTAAAAACAAGAGCATAAGAAAATCTTATGCCTTTATGCAGGTTATTTAACATATTAAGATGAATATGCTTTGAAAGGCAAAATAATAAATGGAAAAACCATTTTTGATGAGGATTGATGTGTTTTTTATTACTGTGTTACAAATTATTGTGCTATAAATTACTGTGTTATAAACTGCAGCAGTTAAAGAGTATTAATTACTAAAGTCGCTAAATAGTCGTATAATTAATGTGGTTCCTATTCCCCTACTGTTTCTATATTTTCCAAAACATCAACAGTCATAGATTCATATTTTTCCAAAATAGCTGTCTGTATCTTTTCTCTCGTTGGAGCATTTATTGGGTGGGCAATATCCTTAAACTCTCCATCAGGAGTCTTTCTGCTAGGCATTGCTATGAATAAACCGTTCTGGCTTTCTATCACTTTTATATCATGAACAACAAATTCATTGTCAAAAGTCACAGAAACAACGGCTTTCATTTTCCCCTCAACATCAATCTTCCTGATTCGGACATCTGTAATTTCCATAGATGCAACCACCTTCCGTATAATATTATGTTCATTAATATATTCGCTATAAAATTATTTTTTCCTTCTTAATTTGATAAATTTCCGAAGATTTTATTGTTACAGCGCTGTCTATAATAATATTTACTTATTAAATCTCATATAATAAAGGTGTATGCTTTTATAAATTTACTTTTTAAATGAAATGTAGTATTATTTATGCTGACGATGACTTATTTTTACTGTTTTATGGCTATAATGTATTAATAGCATAAGTATTGGAGTGTATATATTGGCAAACATAAATTTTTTAGATTTTTCGGATATAAAACATATACATTTTATTGGTATCGGCGGAATCAGCATGAGCGGCTTAGCTGAAATACTTGTTAATCTGGGCTATAAGGTATCAGGTTCTGACATAAAGGAATCAAGTATTACCAAAAAGCTTAAAGCAATGGGTTTAGAAATCAACATAGGCCATAGTGCTGAAAATATCAAAAACCCTGACCTTGTAGTATATACTGCTGCAATAAGGGATGACAACACTGAATTGAGGAAAGCGCGAGAACTGAATATACCTGCTATAGAAAGGGCAACCCTGCTCGGGCAGATTATGAACAGGTATCCATACAGTATTGCAGTATCCGGTACCCATGGAAAAACCACTACTACATCCATGATTACCATGATAATGATAGAAGCGGGCATGAACCCTACTGTACATATCGGCGGTGAACTGACAGCAATAGGCGGGACAACAAAAATAGGAAGCAACACCTATTTTATTGCCGAAGCCTGTGAATATTGCGGAAGCTTTCTGAAATTCTACCCTTATATTGCAATAATACTGAATATTGAATTCGACCACGCCGATTATTTTAAGGATATACAACATATAAAGAACTCTTTTTTAGAGTTTGCACAGCATGTGCCTGATAACGGCTATGTAGTGGCCTGTGCCAATGATGACAATGTCCTATCAATCCTGGATGAATTAAAATGTAATATACTGACTTACGGCTTGAAAACAGAGAAAGCTATGTGGAGTGCAAAAGATATTGAATTTGATGATTTGGGACACCCAACCTTCACTTTGACCAGAAATGGCGAGCCCATTACTATGGTTAAGCTTAATATACCCGGTATTCATAATGTAAATAACGCCCTGGCTGCTATTGCTGCCTGTCAGGCAGTTGGGTGCAGTATGGATTCCATCAGACGGGGAATTGAAAAATTCCTTGGAACCCATAGGCGTTTTGAGTTAAAAGGTGTTATAAATAATATAAAAGTGATAGATGATTATGCTCATCATCCTTCAGAGGTTAAAGCTACTTTGAAGGCTGCAAAAAATATCTGCCACTCAAAAATCTGGTGTGTATTCCAACCTCATACATATACCCGAACAAAATCTTTCCTTAACGATTTTGCATTATCCTTCACAAACGCCGATACTGTTATCCTTGCTGATATATATGCAGCACGTGAAGTAAGCAGAGGCGATATACATTCAAGTATGCTGGCAGAAAAAATAAAGGACTGCGGCAAAAATGCATTATATATTCCTGAGTTTGAATCCATAGTAAAATACCTTCAAAGCAATGCATCCCCCGGAGACCTGATAATAACCATGGGTGCCGGTGATATATACAAGGTGGGAGAGATGTTTATTGAAGGCGGCCGGGTTATGGCGGTAGGCTAAAAAAAGCCTTAACCGTGCTGATCGGCTAAGGCTTTTTGAATTGTTCCGGTATTATTTTTATCTAACAAATACCATGCGGCCAATCCAGGCCGTTACGGGCTTTGACCAAAGCCATTTGTTTGTTGAACTGTCATCAAAATAAAACAGTGCTTCATTGCTCGGGTCAACTCCGCGTAAAGCATCATATGCTGCATTTATGGCGTCCTGTGACGCAGCCCTGTTTATCCACCCGTTTTCTACCGGTGTAAATTGATAATATCCGGATATTCTCTGATGAATCACATCACTTATTGAATCAGGGAATTCACTGCTTTGCACCCTGTTTACCACTACAGCCCCTACAGCAACCTTAGCATTATAAGGTTGGTTTTCTGCCTCCGCCATTATCAATCTTGACAGCAAATCCACATCACTTGAAGTATAAGGTATAACACCTCTTGCCACACTGCCCCTGGACGGGTTTGCAGATACTGCCGAAGCCTTTCCGGGGATTAATATCCTTTGCCCCGGATAAATATAATTATCCCATTTGTTATTTGCCTTCCTTAATGAATTAAGGGAAACGCCGTTCCTTGTGGCTATTAAATACAGCGTGTCACCTCTTTTTACCGTGTAAGTGGCACAGGGAATGTCCAATACCTGACCAGGGTATATCATATTGCTTGAAAGCTTGTTGTTCTGTTTAATAACAGATGCACTTATGTTAAAAAGCTTCCCCAGTTGATAAAGCGTATCTCCTTGCCTTACTGTGTATGGCGCAGCACTTGCAGTATTGGACAAAATAAAAAACAAACAAAGTGAAATACCGGCAGTAACCATAAAGGTTTTTGCCTTTTTTAAATAAAACATTAAAATACCCCCTTTAGCCTCCGAGGTTAGTTGACGGGTTTGGGTCAGAGGTACCCTACTCATTTATGAGATTCACCCCATTTATTTCATCCCCCGTACTCCGTTTGGAGATTCGGCTTCTTTTTAGAGGTATTCTAACAAAGTTTACATAACATTTCTATGCAAAATATATGGTATAATAGGAATATTAATCCCTGCTACATGGAATTTTACTTTTCTACATCTATCATTGCAAACTTGATTTCACCCTCTGCAGCGACCTGACCGTCTACTGTTGCTTTAACAGCAACCTTTACCAGGCCTCTTTTTGCAGCAAGGATTTCAGCCTCCAGCTTTAAGGTGTCACCAGGCACTACCTGTTTTCTAAACTTCATTGATTCAATACCTGTAAACACTCCAAGCTTATTCTTGTTTTCCTGTTCTAAAGCGGCAGCTATACCTCCTGTTTGCGCAAGAGCTTCTACTATCAAAACACCAGGCATAATTGGGTTTCCAGGGAAATGCCCCTGAAAGAAGGGCTCATTTACCGTTACATTTTTAATTGCTACACACTTTTTACCCGCCTCAACCTCCAGCACTTTGTCAACCAGAAGGAAGGGATACCTGTGGGGAATAATATCTCTTATTTCAATATTAGATAACATACCACACCTCGATTTCGTATTTTGGTATCATTATACCCAAAAACTTTTCATGCAGCAAGTAATGCAGTACTGTAAGAGTGCATGTATTATGTGAAAGAAAATCATTGTAACAAATACTCCGTATTATGTTACAAAATACTCTATATCAGCCAATTTTTTATCATTTCCCGACGATTCCCAGAGTAGAAACATCGCTAAAAAACAAAAAAGCAGGAATTTCAAATAGTATTGAAACTCCCGCTTTTTTGGAGCTGGTGGACGGAATCGAACCCCCGACCTGCTGATTACAAGTCAGCTGCTCTGCCTGCTGAGCTACACCAGCATTGTTGAATGGTGGGCACTATAGGGCTTGAACCTATGACCCCCTGCTTGTAAGGCAGGTGCTCTCCCAGCTGAGCTAAGCGCCCACATAATAGCAATTTCTAGCGGCAAAAAAGATTATAACACTTTTTAGGCAGAAATGTCAATTGGTATTTCACGGAATCTTCATAATGTATTAGTCAACTATGATTAAACACATGCTTTATAGTCTTTTCTATGCTTATATTTTCTGTAATTATAGTTCTTTTTATTCGATTTTTGGTGCTTCGAAGGCTTATATCTTCTTAAATCAGAACCGCATCCACCAGCGTTGCTTTCATATGCGATTCTTTCTTTCAGCTCATTCAATTCTTCATACAACTGTCTTTTTAGAAGTTCAAGTTTTTCCCGTACTGACTTTTCCTTCTTCATAGCTCTGCACACCCCCATAATATCCTCATGTTTATATATATGAAGAATCATAATGAACAGTTCACTAATTATTCTTTTCCCTATTTGGACCTTTAAAAATAATAATTATTCCTATTACAACAAGCAGTAATGGCACAAAAAGTTTACTGGCATCAAAACCAAATGCCCATCTGAAAGAGAAAGAAGTAAAGAAGATAACTGATAATCCTCCTAGTATAACAACTGGAATGAGCAGTCCCTTGTCCTGGTTTCCAAACAAATACAGTTCAAACAACCCTACAGCTACCGCCAGGATAAAGCCCGGCCACATCAAATGCCATATGCCGATACTTGTGGAAATCTGGCAGGTAATTCCCGTAACAAGCAGGATACCTCCCGGTACTAACAGCCCTGCATCTTTGTTCTTTCCAGAGAAGTATCCATAATGAAACGCAAGTCCAGGAACCATTAAAAACAGGAACGGCCAGAACCTGTCAATAATAAAACCTATGTCAAATACAACAAATCCCATTGTCTTAAGCAGAAACAGTACTCCAATAATAATCAAGAATATACCAATAAACACATTACCTCTTCTAACCATATAGCCTACCTCCCATATGAGTGGCAGAGAAAACTCTATAGCTGCCGCACATGTTAAATATACTTCTATTATTATTATAATACACAGGATGGAAAATGTCTGATATTAAAAATTAGAGACTGTTTATCTATTTTACTTTAGTCGCTTCTCCTTCAGAAAACTGTGATGATATAACCTGGTTCTTTTCTGCCTTCCACATAACATATCTTATTCCTGTTGATACAAGGTCCGCCATTTTCATAACAAGATTCAGCCTGGTATTCTGAAGTATCAGGAAGTCCATAAAGCCTCCAAAATTGACTATTCCTGTAACGTGCATATCCCCGACAGGTTCAAGATCCTTATTTACACCTGAACCCGGTTTGATTGACCCTTCACCTATTGTTATATATCCAACATGGTCCATTCTTCCAAGGCATGCATCTATAGCGATTACAAACGGTTTACAGCAGTTTTCACAAACCTCTTTCATAATCTTGCTGAGGTTTTTTGCATGGACAGGGTTCTCTAAATCTCCGTAAACATAAACATTTTTATATCTTAGATTTTTAATTTTATATCCAATAAGCGGGCCCAGGCTGTCCCCAGTTGATCTGTCGGTGCCAATACAAACAAACACAATAGACTTATGTCCATCTTTTATGCCATTTGTCAGGAACTCATACAGGGTATTTGTAAATTCTTTAAACGCCAATGGATTGTTTATGCTGATATAGTGCTGTTTTATTTTTGTATTAAGGGACATAAATATTCTCCAGTTCTTACGGTGTTTATCTGATTTTTACTATTATATTATTTCCGCAGGCAGTGTTTTTATTACATTATTAAAAATATTGCCCATTTAATCATTATTGAATTAAGTAAATCCTTTTGATATTATTTAATTAACTTTTGTACAAGCTTGATGAATATTATACTTTGTAAAACTTATAGAATATAGGCTTGTAACACTAGTAACCGGAATCAGGTGGCACAACAAGTTTGTATAAACCTAAAGATGATCTCTAAGTTTAGTTGAGGGGTTAAAATGATGAATATGATAAACAGCTCTTTAATAGAAGATATTATTAACGGAATGTATGATTGGGTAAGAGTTCTGGACAGGAATGATAATATAGTCTATATAAACAAAGCTATGGCGGAAGGTTTAAACTCCTATCCTATCGGGAAAAAGTGTTACCAGGCAATAGGCAGAAGTGCACCCTGCGAAAATTGCGTTTCCAGGAAGTCGGTATTTAACGGACAGCCCCATGAGAAAGAAGAGAATATAAATGGCAGGGTGTTTTCCGTTATGAGTTCTCCCGTGAGAAATAAAAGTGGTGAAATCATATACGTTGTTGAGGTATTAAGGGATGTCACTCAGTTGAAAATGCTGCAGGGAAGAATAAGCGAACAGAATAAAAAGCTGCAGGATGATCTTAATCTGGCAAAAAAATTGCAGTGCAGCCTTCTTCCTAAAGAAATCCCTGAAGATAAAGTAGATTTCTCATTCATATACAAACCGTGCGAAACTCTTGGCGGGGATTTTCTGGATATCTTTAAGATTGATGAGGAACATGTCGGTATATATATAGCTGATGTGTCAGGACATGGAGTTTCTGCCTCCATGCTTACCATTTTCCTCCGCTCGTCAATAAATAAAAAAATGCTTTCACCTTCACAAGTACTCAGAGACCTTTACAGTGAATTCAACAAGTACAACTTCGGCCAGAATCTTTATATAACAGTTTTTTATGCTGTAATAAATGTGGTTAATAAGACAATTATGTTTTCAAACGCAGGTCATAACGTTCCCGGAATTATTTTCAACTATGACCGGTTTGAACTTATGAGAACACCAGGTATTCCGATTAGCGACTGGCTTGACGAACCTGGTTACCAAGATAGGAGCATGCAGCTTAAGGAAGGAGATAAAATCTTCTTCTATACCGATGGAATTATAGAAATCAGGAACAAAAACAAGGAAGAGTTCGGAGAAGAGCGGCTGCTGGATATTCTTTTAAACAGCAATTCAGAACCTTCTTCCATACTCAACAGCATAATTGAAAGTGTATGTGAGTTTACAGGTAAAAGTAATCCCTGTGACATTGCTGACGATGTAACAATGGCTCTGCTTAGAATTAAATGATATAGATTAATTGTTCATCCCCAAAGCCCATAACGCTGTCAGGTTGTCAAAGGAATAAAACTCCCCATTAGCTTCATTTCCAAAACCCCCAAAATACGGGGAGTCATTATTAGTTACCATAAAATCAAGCATCCTGTCTATCAGTTTATCATACATTTCATCTTCTCCGCACTTTTTACAGTAAACAGAAGCAAGCGCATATACAGCCGTGCTTTCCATATCGTCTGAGGGCTTTAATGTATAAGGATTGTACCATGCATACAATTTTCCTTTTTTTATCTCATTTCTCAACCAATCGGTAAAAAATCCTGTGTCTTCATTCACTTCCGCAAGATGAATTACGGTATACAATGTGTATATAAGGCAAATACCCCCGTTTTTTTTCATTTGCTCGTCCGGTTGATAACTGCCTGTCCTGAAATCATAGTATTTGTAAAAAAAGGGGCTGTTGTCTTTAAACCTTCCTCCCCTAATAATTGTAAGGCCCCTGTCTGCTACAGCAAGCCAGTTCTTATTAAAAACCCTTAACCTGTCCATTGTGTACAAATCCAGATAACATAAAGGAATGACGGGTTTTGCCTTTTCACTCTTCCAGTCATAGAACTCATAAATATTCCCGTTAATAACCTGATTGGAATAAATACCGTCCTGAATAAACCCTGCCCTATGGAAGTATTTTTTATTCCTCCATTTTTCGTAAGCGTCAAGAAGTGCCCTTATTATCCTGAAATCATCTATTGCAGCATTGCAATTTATATCCGCTCCTGTTTTCCACTTAATAAACCTGTCTTCAACCATAAGCTTATTTTTAAGAAATTGGTACTCTTTATTAAAAGTGTCTATCTTCCCCCTGAGAATACCATAATCCATCATAATCCCTACCGATTCTGATAATGTATATACTGTGCTGTTGTTTTTAACATCTGTCAATCTCTCCTTTTCATGCCCCAGAACATGGCATTCAACAAATTGGAAAAGTTCCATCTCTCTCTTATTGTAATAACTCTGCTTCTTAATTTCGGGATCGAAAACCGATGATACAACACTGCTATTGTGTAATATAACAGTAATAACAAGTATTGCCGGAACAATTAACGGTATAACGGAAACCAGCCTCTTCATAAATGAGCCCCATAAAGAATATATGGTTTGCATAAGCTTTTTATTACATATTTATTGATATATGCCATTCTTAATAATATCAATATACTCATAGTAATCCTCTATAATGCCTTCCATCCTGGAAAACACCTCTTCCACAGTCATGCCTTTCAATATATTCATATACTTACTGCTTAAACCCTCCAGAGCAAAAAATATTATCTCAACTGCTTTATTCCTGTCAATACCCTTACGGAATTTAGACACATCCATTTTATCTAATAACACAGACATATATTTTTTATATGTTTTTTCATATCTGGACTGCATGTCTTTCCGCAAATCATTGGGAACATTGATTGAACTAAACAGAACCCCATACATCACAGGATGTTCATGTGCCAATTCCATTTTAATAAACCCCGTTTTTATTAGCCTCTCAAAAAAATCCGCTTTAGGGTCTTTAAATGCCTTATTAAGCTTCTCCATAATATATTCATTGACAAAGCCCAAAACATAGTCAAAAACATAAAAGTAGAGATTCCTCTTGTTTCCGAAATAATGAAACAGTATACCCTTGGATATTCCTGATTTCTCTACAATTCTATTGGTAGAAGCGTTGTCATAGCTGTTTTGTGAAAATTCTTCAATGCACGCTTTCAGTATTCTTTCTTTCTTTTCCTCCGGCAGTTTTTCAAATCTACTGTACAACATTATCACCCTTTCGTACTTTATCAGCCTTTCCTCATTTATCTGATAGACTTGATTCTGACACCTTCTTTTATATCGTTTCCGGGTTTTACAAGAATGGTATCCCCCTCATTCAAGCCTTCATTTATTTCTATAAAATCCCCGCTTTCTATTCCTTTTTTTACTGCTCTCAGAGCGGCCTTGCCATTGTCAACAATAAAAACGTGGCTATCACCCATATAATCAAAAACAGAACTGTCTGGTACCTTGATTACACCATTTTTTACTACAGTTATAATCTTCACATCCAGATCGTAACCGGGCCTGATAAGGCCTTTGCTATCCTGCATTTCAATTGTTACCGGCACCCTCTTCTGGTTAACACCCAGTGATGAGGTTACAGTTTTAGCTATAGGCGCAATTTTTATGACCTCCCCTTTTAAAACCATATCACCAACAGGTTTACCGCTGATTTCCACTTCATTGCCTATTTTAATTTTGTTTGCGTCATCAGCTAATATTTCAGCTTCAAGTTCAAGGTCGTCTGTACTTCCAATAACAAATGCGGCAGTAGAAGGGAAAGCCGGCATATTCTTCTCTATCAATATTTCAAGTACCACTCCTGTTACCGGAGCGCATATATCCTGGTTTTTAAGCTTTTCCTGTATAGTATCCTTATAAATCACTGCCTGCTCCAGTTGAGCCTCATATCCCTCTTTTACATGGAAAGGAGTGCCCTTTCTTAATTCTTCCAGCTCAAGCCTTGCCAGGTTTAAGTTTGATTGTGCGAGTTTGTAGGCTTCTTCTGCTTTAATATATTCAGTCTCGCTCAATACTTTTGATTTATATAATTTTTCAGCATTTTCAAAATCTCTTGCGGAGGAATTAAATGTAATTTGCGCCTTTTCAACGGCGATTTTTGCCAGCTCTATTTCATTTGCATAATTTACTATTTCTGTACCCTTCAATTCTGCCTTAATTGCATCTATTTTAGCCTGAGCATCCTTTAACTGAAGCTCAAGGTCTGTTTTATCAAGCACTGCCAGAATGTCTCCCTCATTGACCTGATCCCCTTCATCAACTTTTATATCAATTATTTTTCCCTGCCCCTCAATGTACACGGTCTGTACATTGCTGGATTTCACCTCGGCGGTATCCTCCAGGTACTGCACTATTTCCCCTTTTGACAACTGTAATATTTCAGCTTCTACGCCCCTATTAGCAGTGCTGAATACTGCAATTCCAACAGCTAAAACTATTGCCCCTATAATTACCCACTTAAGCTTTCTTTTCATATAGACACTCCCCCTATATCCATTTTCTTGATCCTTCTGCAGAATACTCATTCATTGCTCTTCAAAACTTCCACCATGTTAATCCTTTTTATTTTTTTAGTAAGAATCAGATTTGCCATAATTGTAAATATTATTGTAAGAACTGCCGCCAGAAGGTAGTCTTTAGTTTCTGCCATAAAAATAAAGCTATAAGCATCGGTATCAAACATAGATATCATGTAATTTGCGATACGCTTTCCCACTGGTAGGCCAATTAGAATTCCGAACAAAGATATCAGATAGTTCTCGTAAAAAATCAAGCTCCTGACTTCATTATCTTTAAAACCTAACACCTTTAGCGTGGCTAGCTCTCTCTGGCGCTCAAAAATGTTAATAGTGGTAATATTGTATATAACCGCTATTGAAAGGACAGCTGCCAAAATAATCATGACCCCGATGAAAGACGCCATGATCTCCATACTCTTCATCAAATTATTCAGGGAATCTGATTTTGACTGTATTGAGCTTACTGCAGGCATTTCCCTCAGTTTATCAATTACATTTTTCTCGTTACTGCTGCTGTCAAGCCTTAATACTGCTGAGTTAGCAATTCTCCCCTCACCAATCAAATGATTCACGCCTTCAATACTGCTGTATACACTGCTGCCTATATATTGGGCAATAATTCCTTTTATCTCTAACTGCTTTTCATCTTTACCCGGAAGAAAAGTTTTTATATTAACGGTGTCCCCAATGGCTACACCAAGGGTTTCTGAAAGTCTGTCCGGTATAAGGATGCCTCTGTCTGGAAGCTTTACAGCGTTTCCATTCTTGTCCGTCACCCTGTAAATCTCAGGACTGCTTACTAATGCAGTAAAGCCGGTATCTTTCTTCCTCCAGCCGCTGGATATTTCCACACCTGTTTCAACGACAGGTTCCAGTTCCTTGACATGAGTCAGATTCTTTATTTCATTTAATTCCTCCATGTTCAAAAATTTTGTAAAGCCCACCTTGATATCATAGTTTTGAATGTTACCATACTGCTGGTCAATTAAGTAATTTATGGAACTATCCATTCCAAATGCAATAAAAGTGATTGCGGTCGCAAAGATGATTCCTACAGACGTAAGCAAAGCCCTTCTTTTATATCTGAAGATATTGCGTAGAATAATCTTCCACCTGTAATTTATATTTCTCCACAACAGTGTAATTTTTTCAATCAGGATTTTCCTTCCTTTCAATGGCGTTTTAGGACGCATTGCTTCACTGGGCATAACCCTGAAAACCCTCTTACAGGAATTATATCCCGCCATCAGGCAGAAAATAAGCGTTAGCAGAGATGCAGGCAAGACCAGCTCAGGATATATTTTCATATTCTCCAGCGGAAGGTTGAAATATGAAGTATACAGCTCTGTAAAAGCGTTTCCAAGAAGCATACCAAAGACAGCACCTATTGCACTGCCCAGTACGGCAACCAGTGCTGAAAAAGAAAGGTAATGGAGCAGAACCTGCAAATTACTAAAACCAAATGCCTTCATTACTCCGATTTGAGCCCTCTGATTTTCAACCATCCTGCTCATGGTGATATAAATTATTACAGCCGCGACAATGAAAAATATGACAGGGAATCCCCCTCCTATCGATTCCAGACCCTTCATTTCTTCATTAAGCATTTTGTTGCTGATTTGGTTTTCCCTATCAATGATTTCAGTTACACCGAACTCATCCAGATATTTCTTCAAATCATCCTTTGCATTATCCATATCAGTACCTTCGTTCACAAGCACTGAAAGATTGTTTATGGAACCGTTGAATCCAAAAACAGCCTGGCCGAAAGACTTCTTAATATATACAATGCCGAACTTCCTGTTATCCGGTACCAGCTCACCACCATCCTTTATGGCATACACATATTCAGGGCTGTTAACCGAACCAACTATTTTAATCTTTACTTCTTTACCATTTATTACTGGCGAAATATAATCTCCCATTTTTAAATTGTGCGCTTTGAAAAATCCTTCTTCTACAAGACATCGGTTATCCTCACCAGCTGAAAAATATTTACCTGAAGTAATGATTATATCATTTACAATGTCTTTTCTTTCATCAGGAAGAGTTATAAGCCTTACAACAGCATTTTCATCTGAAACATCTATTTTAACATCCTGTACTACCCTGCCAGTTGCCATTTTTATAAAAGAAAGGGATTTAATCTTTTCTTCTAGGCTTTCAGGCGCTTTGTGAAAAGCTGCCCAAAGGTCACCAAACCTGTATTCCCTGTAGTACTTTTCGCTCGCACCTGACAGATTTCTGAAGGCTGAATTGATGCCCGAATAAAACATTACCCCGATAATTACTACAACAAGAACAGATATGAATTGGCCTCTTGCATGCCAAATATCCCTTGCAAGCTTTTTATTAAGGATATTCATTACCACTCAATCCTTTCAGGAGGCTGGGGATTCTCATTAATTTCTACCGACTCTACCTCTCCGCTTTTTATCCTAATAACCTTATCTGCCATATCAGCAATAGCTGCATTATGAGTGATAACAACCACTGTCTTATTCATTTTCCTGTTTACATTGTGAAGCAGCCTAAGAATTGTCTTTCCCGTGCTGTAGTCTAAGGCTCCAGTAGGTTCATCACACAGGAGCAGCAGGGGATTTTTCACCACCGCCCTTGCTATAGCCACCCGCTGCTGTTCTCCCCCTGAGAGCTGGGAAGGGAAATTGTCCAGCCTATCCCCTAGACCTACATCATTTAATACATCCCTTGCATTTAATGCATCGTCAATAACCTGAGCAACCAGCTCAACATTCTCCAGTGCAGTAAGATTGGGCATTAGGTTATAAAACTGGAATACAAAACCAATACTTTTCCTTCTATACATGGTCAGTTCCTTGTCTGACATTTCTGCAATATTCCTTCCATCAACCCATACTTCTCCTGAAGTTGCCCTGTCCATTCCTCCTATTATATTGAGCACAGTACTTTTACCTGAACCGCTCGGCCCCAGAATAACTACAAATTCTCCCCGTGATATCTCAAAAGATACCCCGTTAGCAGCCTGTACCGTTACCTCGCCCATAACATACTCTTTCCTTAAATCCTTAAGCTGTACCAGACTGTCCCCCATAAACACAAGCACCTTCCGTTCCGTTTACATCAGGATACAATAGAATTATATTCCCTACGTACTAGGATAATATATATATCACTATTATAAATCATATTGACCACATGGTCAATGCTGATTATGGGCTCGAGGTGTAAATTTTTTCCACATTATATATAAATGCACCCATAACTTGTAAAGCATTAAAACAACTTTTTTGTTATCACTGGAGGATTATGGACAAACATGTAGAATAAATATATATATAAACTGAAAATGAGGGTGTATATGATTACTGATAGAAAACATAAAAATGAAATGCGAAATTCCCTAGACCGTCCAAGGAAAAAAAGTGATACAGTGATTATGGAGGTTGTTTCGGATAGTGAGCGCAGGCATTTTATAGTACCATATGACGAGTGGGCTTTAATTGAGCAATGGTATTGCAATGAAGATGTTTCTTCAGACTATCTGTTAAAAATCAGAAACGGCATCAATTCCTATAGAATAATAAGGCTTAATAAGCAGGTGTCGGAATTATGTGTTATAAAGCCCAGCCATTCTTCAATAGTTTCAAAGAATGTTTATCATATATTGTTTTCACGTGTTCCAGGAATGATAAAATTTACCGTACCATTTTCCATCGCACTATTATTCTGGGTTCTGATAGGTATTGTGTCTATTTTCAAACCGGTTAGTGTTACACAGCCTGCAGTAAAATTAACTTCAATTGCCTTCATACTTTTCCTGCTGCTAAACCTGCAATTTGCAGTATTCAAAGGCCTTGCCGCTTCCAAAAACAAATATGAAGCTTTTACTTCCGATAATGAAGAGGCTATAACCGATACACTAATATTTAATATGGGGCTTCTCTTATTGTTTTTAATAATTGGGATACAGAATATTATAAACCTGTTTAAGAGTATTCTGACTTATATGAATATTATTGCTTAGTACATCATGCTTAAACTGTGCAGTAAGTAGTTATTTCAAATGTGATGTGCAAAGTGTTTAGGGAGTCCTGTTCCTTGTATGTCCATAAAACATAAGGTCTCGCCAAGAGATTCTAAAGGCCTTATTCGGCAAAAAATGCTACCCGGCATGAGGCTACGTCCATGTAGCCCATGCCCGGCTCGCGTTGTCCTTGACGCGAATTACGCATTTTTCTTGAACAAGTCCTTAAGCATCTCTAAGGCTTACCTTAATGTTTTATTACCATACAGGAAACAGGACTCCCTTACGTACTACAGCAGCATATAAGTACAGAAGTATATATTAAAAGCATGGGGCAGGGAATTATTGTCCGGATAACATTCAAACAAGCCCTGGTGTTTGTTATGCTTTAGGCAAGAAGAAATCCATAATTTCTACCATGGAGGGCAGAAGCCGGTCTTGGAGCCACGGATGGCGTCTCAAGCCGGGTAGGATTTCTTTGCAGACTAAAGTATTACAAACACCCGGTGAAGTTTTCGGTTAGCCAGGACACATAATCCCTTGTCCCCATGCTTCTTATTTCTTACTGCGCAGTTTAAGCACTTTGCGTATTAGAACTACAATCATGATAATAGTTTATCGCCTTTGTCGGGCACTCTTCCATACACGCCCCACAGTTCGTACACAGGTCAGGATTAATCTTTGCCAAAGTTCCTTTAAAACTGATAGCATCAGCAGGACACACCTTTGAACATTTCCTGCAGCCTATACACCCAACCTGGCAATTCTGCCTGACTATATTACCCTTGTCCAGGCTGCTGCACCTGACAGTATACTCACTGCTCTGCGGAACAATCTCAATTATGCCCTTCGGACAGGCGGCTACGCATTTTCCACATGCAGTACATTTTGACTGGATTACTCTTGCAAGCCCATTCTCTATAACAATTGCGTCAAAAGGACATGCCCTGGCACAATTTCCAAGTCCAAGACAGCCGTACAGGCAAGCAGAAGATCCTCCATAAAGGCTTGCTGCTGCTGCACAATCTTCAATACCTGAGTATTCGAATTTCTGCTTGCAGTTATCGTGTGTCCCCGAGCATAATACTCTTGCAGTTTTACGTTCTACTTCTCCCGCTTCCACACCCAGTAATTCGCTTATCTTTTTTGCTACCTCAGACCCCCCGACAGGGCAAGCATTTACCGGACCATTACCCTCAGCAACAGCGGCAGCAAATGAATCACAGCCCGAATACCCACACGCTCCGCAATTTGCGCCAGGCAGCAATTCCCTTACCTGGGCAATTTTCTCATTCTCTTTAACTTCAAATTTCTTTGATGCAAAAGCAAGGCCTAATCCAAACAGCAGACCTAATACGCTCAAAATCAAAACTGGTGTTAATATGCTTTGCAACATTTATTAATCAACTCCTGTACAAAATAACACTTTGTGATAATCATCTATACCTAAAATATATAAAAATTCTAACTGAATAATCCCTGAAAACCGAAAAAGGCTACTGAAACCAGTGCTGCAGATATCAGGGAAATCGGCAATCCCTTAAATGCCTCGGGGATATCACAAAGTTCCAGTCTCTCCCTTACACCGGCAAACAGAACAAGTGCAAGTGTAAAGCCTAATCCTGCTCCAAACCCATATACTACTGACTCAATAAAAGAGTACTCGTTCTGTATATTTAAAAGAGCTACACCAAGTACCGCACAGTTGGTTGTAATAAGAGGAAGATATACACCCAGCGCTTCATATAGGGGAGGCATGAACTTCTTCAGCACAATTTCCACAAACTGCACAAGTGCAGCTATAACCAGTATGAATGTCATTGTTTGCAGATATTCCAGCTCATAGGTAACAAGGAATGCCTTGTTTATACCCCATGTAACAGCTGATGCAATGGTCATTACAAATACCACCGCTCCACTCATTCCTAAAGCAGGAGACAGCTTTTTGGATACTCCGAGAAACGGACAAATACCAAGAAATTTTGTTAAAACAAAATTCTCTACCAGTATTGCACTCATAATTATTACAATAATCTCTCTCATCAGGAAGCCACCTCCTCACAGTTTTTTGTTGCGCCGCAGTTCATTTCACAACCCTGGCAGCCCTTGTGCTGTATATTAAGATTGGCAAGCTTATTCATAGCCGCCATTATAGCACCAAAAGCAAGGAACCCTCCTGGAGGCAGTATCATAATAACTGCCGGAGTAAAAAGCTTTCCTGTGATTTCCATGCCGAACCAGGTACCATTGCCAAGCAGCTCTCTGACTGTTCCAATAATTAACAATGCAAGTGTAAATCCCAGTCCCATTCCTATGCCATCCAGCATGGAAAGAAATACATTATTTTTACTTGCAAACATCTCAGCCCTGGCGAGTATAATACAGTTAACAACTATTAACGGTATAAATATTCCTAGAGCTTTATCCAAAGAGGGCACATAAGCTTTTAACAGCAATTGGACTATGGTAACAAAACCAGCAATTACGGTAATAAAAGCAGGTATCCTGACTTTATCCGGTATAAATTTCCTTAAAAGGGATATAACAACGTTTGATCCTATCAAAACCAATGTTGCTGCCAACCCCATGCCTATCCCGTTTATTGCAGATGTGGTTACCGCAAGTGTGGGACATGTACCCAGTACGAGCCTAAGTGTGGGATTCTCTTTTATAATTCCGTTTGTAAGTGTTTTTAATGCTTTCACTACTGTACACCCTCCTTCTCCACCAGTTCTGCATACAAATCCAAAGCAGTCTGGACTCCGCTGACAACAGCCTTTGAAGAAATGGTAGCCCCACTGATGGCTTCAATTTCTTCAGGCTTTGTTGATTTAGTCTTTACCACACTTAAAGGACCATCCGGAACAATACCTGCAAGCTGTGACCTGAACGGCTCATCTGCAGCCTTGGCTCCAAGCCCCGGAGTCTCGCTATGTTCACCTATCCTCACATCTGTTATTTTTCCACTTGAATCTATACCTACCATTAAGCTCATGTTTCCGCCGTAGCCTTTAGACACTACTGAAAAAACATACCCAATAACCGACCCGTCCTTAAGTCCTTTATAAGCTTCACTAACAGCATTAAACTCAGGCCTTTCTTCAGCCAATTGCTCTATACCATCTATTCTTTCAAATCCTTCAGCGTTGGAAAGAACCTCTCTCCTTATGTTTTCCGCATCAATTCTCGCGCGTTCGTCAATTACATCTTTTGTGCCGGAGTAAGTAAAAGCCAGAGCGGCTGTTACTACCAGGCAAATGATAAATAACACCAAAGCAGGCTTAAAAATGCTACCCAATTGCTTTTTCACCTCCAAAACTCTTTGGAACCGTATACCTGTCAATAAGAGGCACTACAACATTCATAATAATAATGGCAAAGGAAACTCCTTCTGGATAATTTGCATACAAACGGATAACTGCTGTCAATAAACCACAGCCAATACCCATTATTATCTTCCCTTTCCTAGTCACCGGAGATGTGACATAATCGGTTGCCATGAAAAACGCTCCCAGCATCAATCCTCCGGAAAGTATATGGTATACAAAATCCCCTGTAAACAGTGTATTGCCTCCAAATATCCATGTAAACAGTGCCACAGTACCAATAAAGGTCAGCGGGATTTCGAGGGTAATTACCCGCCTCAGTATAAGGTATATAGCTCCAATCAACAGTGCCAGTACCGAGGTTTCTCCTATACAGCCCCCTACATTTCCAATAAACAAATCCAAATATCCGGGAAGTGCAGCGGCTGAAGCCTCAGCGCCTTCCTTGAGTATCCCCAGGGGCGTTGCTGATGAAACTGCATCTGTCCCGGGGGCAACCCAGCCTGTCATGTATCCTGCCCAAGATATTAGAAGAATAACCCTTGCTCCCAGTGCAGGATTCATGAAGTTCTGTCCGAGCCCGCCGAACAACTGTTTTACTATAACAATAGCAATTACTCCGCCTACGGCCGCAATCCATAACGGTATGGTAGGGGGAAGGTTCAATGCCAGCAGCAAACCTGTGACAACTGCGCTGAAATCTCCTATGGTTTCTTCCCTTTTCATAATTTTACGTACAATATATTCTGATGCAACACATGCTAAAACTGTAACCGCTATTACCAATAAAGTCCTAAGGCCAAAAAAGTATGCACCAAAAATAACAGCGGGTAGCAGTGCAATAACCACATCTATCATTATTCTCCGTGTTGTTGATGAATCTCTCAAATGAGGAGAGGATGAAATCATCAAAGTGTTTTCCAATTTACTTTCCCCCTTTCACAGCCAGTTTCTTCATCTGTGCCTTTGCAAGCCTGACGGACTGCACAAGGTGCCTCTTTGAAGGGCATACATAAGAACAGCTTCCGCATTCGATACAGTCATTAACATGGTACTTTTGCAGTTCGTCCATATTCTCCTTGATAACATTCAAGTTAATATATAGAGGCAGTAAATCCATAGGGCATGCCTCAACACACCTTCCGCACCTTATACATGCACTCTCTGTTACAGGCTCTGAATCCTTCCTGTCAAAAGCAAGAAGCGCATTTGTATGCTTTAACACCGATGTCTGTAGTGAATACTGCGCTAGACCCATCATAGGGCCACCCATCAATACCTTGTATGGCTCTGACTTAAAACCCCCACAGAATTCAAAAACATCTTCAAGAGGCGTCCCTATCAATGCTTCAATATTTACGGGCTTCTTTACTGCCGACCCGTCAACTGTAATTCTTTTCTTGATTAAGGGCATACCTGTCTTTAGATACTCAGATACAAAAGAAACGCTGTTAACATTCATAACAATAACACCCACATCCATCGGAAGCTTTCCAGGCGGAACCTTCCTACCGGTAATGGCGTAAATCAGCATTTTTTCAGCACCCTGAGGATAACGAGATTTTAACTTTACTACATTTACACGCCCATCGTTAGCTGCCATGTCACTCAGTATCCTTATTGCTTCAGGCTTGTTATCTTCAATTCCTATCCAGACCTTTTTTACTCCCAGTTGTTCAATCAGTATGTTTATTCCGGACATAATATGCGAGGGATTTTCTACCATCTCCCTATAGTCCGAAGTAATATAAGGCTCACACTCCGCCCCATTGACAATCAAAGTATCCACAGTTTTTCCCTCAGGCGGTGAGAGTTTCACATGGGTAGGAAACCCTGCCCCTCCAAGCCCTACAAGACCCGACTGTCTTATACACTCGATAAATTCCTTATAGTTTGAAAACTGGGGAGGTTTCACGTCCTCATGAACTTCCTGCCTGCCATCCGGCTCAATTTCTACAGATTCCACAAGGAACCCTCCGGGATGGAGTATATGAGCTATATTCTTCACTGTTCCGGATACACTGGAGTGGATTGGAGCTGAAACAAATTTATCAGATTGGCCAATTACCTGTCCAACCTTAACTGCATCACCCTTTTTTACAAGGGCTTCACAGGGCGCCCCAATGTGCTGGTTCATAGGTATTATAACCTTTTTAGGCACATCCATTTTAATTGTTTCACAGTCTGCAGTGTTTTTGTGATGGGGTACTGCAACTCCCCCTTTGAAGAATTTTTTTGTAAACATAACCACCTTGACCCCATTTTATTTTTATATTTGTACTCGTAATCTTTCTATATTTGGTTCAAATATCTTAATAATTATACCACTTCATTTTTATTAGTCAATTGATAGCTATTCATCATTTTATCACTTAATTTTATTAATATTTTATCGCTGGTATACACTAATGTATTGTAAATTTCCAATATTTATTTGTAATTTTTGATAAATTTTTAACTATCTTATTATAATACTCTATACAAATGGAAAACAGTGTCTTCCATTGCCAATTCAACATAGCAGTACTAATTTATTTCTTCGTTATAATACATTTTAATCAAATAAGTATACTGTATACAATATACTTATATTTTACACCATAACTGCTGATTAGAAAAGTGTTAATGAACTACATTTTTATACCGGTTACAACCCTATATATGCCGGAAAGATCCCTTATCTTCCGTATACTATTAAAGTGTTCCTCCATCAAATGTGAAACTTTTTCAGCCTGATTATACCCCACTTCAAAGGCAAGCATACCATTGCTGTGCAAATACTGGGGAGCATCACTGATTATTCTTCTATAAAAGTCGAGCCCGTCAATACCCCCATTTAGCGCGGAAACAGGTTCATATTTTTTTACTTCCTCCTGGAGGCAATCCATATCCTGCACAGATATGTAAGGAGGATTGGACACAATTACATGGAACAATCCGGACTCATCAATATTAGAAAAACAATCACTCTTAATGAAAATAATTTTATTTTTCACTCCATTGGCACATGCGTTGTCCATGGCAATTTCCAGTGCTTTATCTGATATATCCACTGCCGTCACCCTGCAGTCGCCTAAATAATATGCAAGGCTTATGGCAATACATCCTGAACCTGTACCTATGTCCAAAATATTAATATGTCTATACCCGTTGCTGTTACCAGCCTGCATTTGTCTTGCATAACTAATTACAGTTTCAACCAGGATTTCAGTTTCAGGCCTGGGAATCAAAACGAAGGGTGTAACCTTGAAATCAAGCGACATAAACTCACGGTGCCCTATGATATACGCAACCGGCATGCCCTCCATCCTGTTTTCAATAGATTTAAGGAAGTTTCTGGCTTCAACTTCACTCAGAACCTTATCATCATGAGCATACAAATAAACATTACTGCACTTTAAGATATGGCATAGTATAACCCCGGCATCCACTGCCGGGGCTTCAATATTCGCAGATTTTAGCATTTCTGTTCCTGTTCTCAGAGCTTCCCTTACTGTCATAACCATCGCCTTTTTATTTTTCATAAGTTATTTAACACTACCCTTTTACCTGGAAGGAGCCAAAAAGTAGGGCAGTACAAGGAAAACAAGGCGCCAAAACCGCAGTTTATTAAGATAAATGAGGATTTTGGCGACCGCAGTTTGACGCAGTAATGTGCTGCTTTTTGGCTCCTTCTCACCACTTGTCTGCTTCCTTATCCTCTACCAATACATTCTTAAACGCTTCTATGGCTACTTCAATCTGTTGGTCATCCGGCTCTTTGGTAGTAAACGACTGGAAAAGCATACCAGGAGCGCCGACTATTTTCATAAGCCCCCCGCCGTACCTTCCAGCCAACTTTACCAATTCATATGATATACCGGCAACCAAAGGTATTAAAAGCAGCCTTGATAGTATGTTTATCCATATACTGTGCCAGCCTAGAAAAGAAAAGACAATGATACTTACTATCATAACAAGGAACAAAAAGGATGTCCCGCAGCGTGGATGCCTTACCGTGTACTTTCTTACGTTTTCAACAGTTAGTTCATCCTCATGCTCATAGCAGTGTATTGTCTTATGTTCTGCTCCGTGATATTCCCATACCCTTTTAATATCCTTCATTTTTGAGGCTAAGACCAGATATATGAAGAAAATCAATACTCTAAGAACACCTTCAAATAGATTGTAGAGTATTATCCCCCCTGATGTTTCCTTATTAAAATTAAGGAAACTTACAAGCAAATTAGGCAAAAGTATAAACAGTCCTATACTGAATGCAAGGGATACTATTACAGCAAAATATATTGCTGCATCTTTTATCTTGTTGCCGAACAGCTTGTCAATAAACTTCTCTATACGGGATGGTTCATATTTTTCCCCTTCCTCGTCTTCAATAAATTCCGCAGAATACATAAGCGCTTTAACTCCAAACACCATCTGGCGGAATAATGAAAACGCCCCACGAATAAAGGGTATTTTCAAAAGCTTGTGCTTTGCAGGAAGGGCTCTTTTTTCTAAAACTATCTCCCCGTCTGGTTTTCGAACTGCTATTGCTACATCATACGGTCCCATCATCATGATGCCCTCAATTAACGCCTGACCGCCTATACTGGTTTTTTTCATGGAATTACCCTCTTTATACTAATAATTAAATAATTATCAAACACATTTCTTATGAAAAAGTGCCCTTTTCTTTCTAAAAATAAAGACTGAAACCTTAAATGTTCTCAGCCTTTAACCCACTAATACAGTTTTATTAAATTCCTATTCATTCTCATCAACTATACCATATTTCTTCTTAAACTTGTCTACACGTCCTCCAGTATCAACTAATTTCTGCTTACCTGTAAAAAACGGATGACACTTTGAACATATTTCAACATGAAGACTCTCTTTAGTAGATCCGGTCTCAAAAGTTTCTCCACAAGCACATTTCACAACTGCTTTACTGTATTTTGGATGAATTCCTTCTTTCATTGCTGCATTCACCTTCTTTCATAACCTCTGTAACGGCAACAAACTATTATTCCGATTACACGGACGAAAAATATTGTAGCACAAAAGGATACTATGTGCAAGTACTATTTGTCAACAAAAGCGACATTTATACTGCTTACAAATTCATCATTGGTTTTGGTCTGTATCAATTTGTTGATAATCATTTCTGTAACTTCTACTGTTCCCATATTGCTCATAGCTTTTCTTATAGCCCAAATACTCTCAAGTTCTTTTTGGGATAGCAAAAGCTCTTCCCTGCGGGTTCCAGATTTATTGATGTCAATTGCGGGGAATATACGTTTTTCAGACAGCTTCCTGTCCAGATGCAACTCCATGTTGCCTGTCCCCTTGAATTCCTCAAATATTACATCATCCATTCTGCTTCCGGTTTCAATTAATGCCGTTGCAATAATTGTAAGGCTTCCTCCGAACTCAATGTTTCTCGCAGAGCCAAAGAACCTTTTAGGGCTATGGAGCGCTCCTGGGTCAAGTCCACCCGAAAGTGTCCTCCCGGTTGGCGGTATTGTCATGTTATATGCCCTGGCCAGCCTGGTTATACTATCAAGAAGAATAACTACATCTTTTTTCTGTTCAACCAGCCTTTGTGCTCTCTCCAGTACCATTTCCGCTACTTTTATATGGTGCTCGGGTACCTTGTCAAAAGTTGAGTAAATAATTTCAGCCTTTGTCGAGCGCTGCATATCAGTAACTTCCTCCGGCCTTTCGTCTATAAGCAGAATAATCAGTTCTATTTCCGGATAATTAGCAGTAATACTATTAGCTATCTTTTTCAAAAGAATAGTTTTGCCTGCTTTAGGAGGCGACACAATCATGCCTCTCTGGCCTTTGCCGATTGGGGCAATCAAATCAGTCAACCTTGTGGAAAGTTCTCTGGGGCTGGTTTCAAGATTAATTCTCTCATTAGGGTAAATAGGAGTCAAATACTCAAAGGGTATCCTCTTTGCAGCAATCTCCGGTGGATCGCCATTTACGCTTTGGACATATAAAAGCGCCTGGAATTTTTCCCCTTCCTTGGGTATCCTGCCTTTACCCACTATCTTGTCGCCTGTTTTTAAATTAAACCTTCTGATTTGAGACGGTGATACATACACATCCTTAGGACCTGAAAGATAATTATCACTTCTTAAGAATCCATATCCATCCGGTAAAACTTCCAACACACCACTTACCGGGTCGTCACTTTCTATCTTTTCAAACCCGTTTCCGTAAGTGCCATTCCTGCTTTCTTTTCTTGAATCATACCTTTCCGCAGCCTTTTCCTCATTTCTTATCACTTTCTCCCTGGCTTCTGTTTCGCTTTTTTCCTGATTTGCCTGGTCAGAAGGTTTTTCCTGTGGCTGTTTTTCCTCTTTTATTGCGGTATCGGAATATGTATTTCCGTCCTCCTCATTGCTCTCTTTTTCAGCTCTTGGAGAGATTTTCCTTGTACTGGCAGCAGTTCTGCCCCCTCGGCCTCTTCTTGTCTTTTTGGGCTCCTGATTATCATCTTGCTGTTCAATACTATCTTCAGCGTCAGTTTTTCCCTTCCCTATATCTTTTTCTGCTTCCTTTTGAGCTTTCTCTTCTTGTTCCTTCTTTTCTACTTCTTTTGGCATAGCCTTTTCTTCATGCTTTTCTTCTGATGCCGGTTCGGTATCTGTACTTATTGTTTCAGCTTTTTCCTTTTCTGCTATTTCTCTTCCTGCCTCCAGAATCTTTTCTTTCAACTCTGCTTTTCGTAACCTGGAAATATTTTTAAGGCCCATCATTTTTGCAATATAACGCAAATCTTCCAGTGTTTTATTATCCAAACTTACTTCTTCCATATTGCACCACCTAGTTTTCACATAATATAAACAACCATTATAGGAATTATTCAATCGGATAAAACGATTTCTTCCTCCGTTATAAGAAAGGTTTACACACTTATAGAAGGAATAATGAATACTATTAAAAGGATTATAGCATCAAACATACTCTTTGTCAACCAGTAACATCCTTTTTCTTCTAAAATATACTGCCTTCCACACTCTGTCGGGCAGCAGTCAATTTACACCTTTGCAAAGCAGTATGCGTTGTCTCATAAGTATATCTTTAAGGTTCTCATTGGATATTGCATATATAATCCTGCTTGCTGAACACTTTTTACATTTTAAATAAATCTTGTCAGACAACAGACTGAGCTCAATATCACTATTCCCACATTCACAGTACAAGTTTCCTTTTTCAGCTATATCGTGTATTTTATTTAATGACTCAAACATAACCTGGGTGTTTTTAAAATAACTATCGTAGCCAAACATATCTATAAGCTTATCCAGTTCTTTTTCCAATTTATCAATTTTCTTCCTCACGGCCATGTCCTTGCCTATAAAGCACTGTTCTATACCTGTTGACGGACATCGGTATTCATTTACTTCTCTATATAGTATTCCATTCATGTCCATATTTATTATATGTTCTCCGCCGCAACCTATACACGGTGCAGAAAGTATAAAATTGCCGGAACTGTTCCTTATAGCCGATACCTCTGATTCATTGCAATCACATTTAAAACTGCATAAATTTTTATAAGATACTTCAAAAACTGATATATTAAAAAACTTAAAGCTTCCGCATGAAGGACACTTATAAGCGATGGTCATACTTGTATCTATTAGCATTTTTCCCACCTCACTAACTATTATTCGCCAAATGCAAAAAAAATCCTTCTTCAAATGCATCTTTGTCAATATTTTGATAAAATATACAAAATATTTATAATTGTTTTATCACTATTTAATAATTATTAATAATGTTGCATCCTTAACTGATGATATTATTGCGTCTGTAAGTTATCATTTTGAAAAAATTTATGCTTTCCCAGACAATAAAAAAGGAACCGGAATTATTTGTTAAGAGTTCCGGCTCCTTCATCACCAACGCTTAAACTATCTTTGCAGGTAATTGTATATCAAAACCGCTGCTTCCGCTCTGGTAACATTGTCTTTTGGACGGAAATACCCACTGTTTCCGTTTACAATACCAAGTCCGCTTGCTATTGCAATATATCCTGTAAGATCAGGATTCATTTGTCCTTCATCCTTGAATATTGACTTGTATATCCCTTTTATATCTGCCACCTCATCGTAATTTAGAGCCCTGATTAAGAATTTCACACCGTCTTCCCTACTAACCGGCACTCCGGGGGCTTTCTCCTCAGAAGTGACTATCCCAAGCCTGATAAGATTATTGTACATATCATCAATAACCTTCTCACTGCTGCCGGACTTAATCACAGGACCATAATACCTATCAACCACTTTGGATAAAAGCGCAAAGAAATCCTTCTGTGTGATATGTTCATTCGGTTTAAACTGTGTTCCTTCAAGATATATGCCATATTCAGCAAGGGCCATAATTTGGTTTTTTGCAAAGCAGTGTTCTATATCACTGTATTCAGGCACTTTAGTTTCCTTATATTCTTCACCGTTATAATTAAGCAGGATACCGGTAAAAGCATCAATATCATAAGGTTTTCCTAGTTTAAGCGCATACACCAGCTGAACCTCCGGAGCAGCTGATGCTGCTCTTAAGACAGTATCATCTTGCCTGTTGTTCTTATATTTATACTGGAGTTCAAGACCTATCTGCCCAAATAACTGTTCATATGCTTTTTCCATTGACATGGTATCTCCTAATGCCGTAAAACCGTCCCCAAACCACTCCATATAGAAGTCAGTCACTTTTCCGGATACAGCATCGAACCCCACTGTAATCCCATTTGACGGAAATGGTATGTCATTTACTTTTCTTGTATACCTGAAGCTGAAATATTTTTGTTCTTCTTCCCTCAGCGGAACATAACCGCTGTTATAAACCTCGTAGTATTCTGTCTGGGAAAAGGCTTCAGGCTTAAATCCTTTGAGGAATTTCTCCACCTCCGCTTTTGACTCATTCATATTGTAATTAGCCTTTTCATCCTGGTTGTAAGGCCTGCTTATATAAAAATTATTAATTTCACCATTAACTGCATCAATTGTTACACTTACATATCTGTAAAACGAATCCTCGTCTGTAGGCTCCTTTGAAAAATTAAGATACCAATTGAATGAGTCCCTGTCCGGCCAGCTTCTCGACAAACTAGAGTTTGTTAACTTAAAATTGTTATCCAATTCAAGTATATCCGAGTCTCTCGCAATTTTCTCAGCCTTATTTGCCGTTATCAGTGAAGACACTTTTTTTATTGCCTCCAGTTCCTCGGGGGTCAGGGTAACATCACTGCGGCCACTTCCTGCTGCATCGGCAGCTTCCATCGATTTCTGAGCAACACCTTCATCATAAGATATATAGTAATTATTACTTATTTCAGTCTTTTCCCCTGTAAAAGCATCAATGGCATAAGCATCATTACTGTACATGGGAGTATATACCGTATAAATCCTGATGTTTTCATTATCCATCCCATACTTGTAAATCATACTGACACCCAGCTTCTGCTTATATGCATTCTGGGCATCTTCAATTGAGATTACTCCTGCCGGGCTGGGAAAAACGGCATCTTCAGACCAATTATAGTAATAGCCGAGTATTTCCCCGGTTTCCTTATCTACACTCACCCTAATGTTGTTGTTATAGAAGGGGATACCGTTTACCATTCTTATAAAGCTCATGTAATATTCGCGGTCCCTGATAGAGTTCTGGTTCTCTTCCCGATACTCTACTTGAGACAAAGCATCAGGGTTTACCTTTTTTATAAAGCTTTCAGCCAGGTTCTTTGCCTCAGCATTACTGACTTTTGGAAACCTGTTTCTGTCACTATCACCAGGTTTATAAGGCTTATATTTATTGTAGCTTATAATGGTTCCATACTCATCAACAGAAACATTCACACTTCCATCAAGCCCTTTTTCATCGCGCCAATCCAAATACCATACTGTTTTTTCCCTGTCTGTACCTACACTGTAATCGAACTTATAGTCCTCCGGGATATCAAATAGCCGTTTCGCAGCTTTTATCGCTTTTTCCAGTCCCTGTTCCGGAGCAGCAAAGGAATGTGCTGGAATAAGTACAGCCATTAATAATATTATCGAAAGAAATAGAGCAATTGACTTTTTCACCAAGAATCACCTCTGTTAGTATTTTTATTATTCATACCCATTATTAGACTTAACAGATCCATAAAAGTTCCCGGTGAAAATGAGTTCCATCAGCTTTTAATTATTTTCTTCCTGTACTTCTCACTTTCCCAGTTTGCAATAAAAGCGATCTCAGTTTCCGACATGGTTTTAAGCTCCAAATTCTTTTTCTTTATAGTATTGATAACATAAAGAATAGCAAAAAGCGTCTCCTCCATCGCCAATGCTTCCCGCATATTTGTCTTGTATACAACTTCACCTGTGCGTGTATTAATATTGAGCTTGTTTTCAGTTCCGTTAACTGAAACATTTCCGCCAAGATACACTAGTTGGTCGGGGTACAGGACAAACCTGTCAAAGTAATCCGGCTCAATATTCTCATTTTTAAGGTAGTCCAACATGCACCCAGTGCTGCTTTTATATGTATTCTCTCCAACCCTGTCTATCTTTATTTCCGGATAATCCCCTTCAATATTGAAGTAGTCCTTTATTGCATTGTTAACCTCTTCATTCAATCTGATACAATCCTGATAACTGTCATCAGTTACTATCAGCCCATGATTTTCCATAAGAACAACCTGGGGGAATTTTCCAGTTTTTCCAATATGCCTTCCAAGCTCTTCTTTTATCCTTAGCGTAAGGCTGAATCCAGGGTTAATATATGGTATCCATATAAAATCATGGCCTTTATCTAAAAATACTTTGTCGGCCAGGTCTTTTCCATTTTTCGTACAACATATTATGTTTGCATATACTGAATGGGTATGAATAACGTATTTTTTAAGAAGGGAATGGAATCCAGCTTCTACTGAAGGCCTTAAATCCTTCAGACCTTCCAGCTTGACAATATTCCTGCTTACAAATCCTGTACTGTCCTTTTCATAGTCTATACCGGATTCTAAATCAACCTCTTCATAATACTTTCTAATATTTCTATAATTGACAACAACATACCCTTCCCTATCTGTAACCTGATTCAGTGCAAATCCTGATGCCTTTATAGCCATCAGCTCATCATCCAGCTTGGCAGATGTATTTCCACCACCTCCCTGAACAAGGTCAGGTGAATTGCCTGCTGCCTGCGATATTTCTTTAAGACCTTTTAATTCTCTTTCGTACATTTCATTACCTCCATATTAATATTGCTGCTTATTTCGATACTACTATAAAACTTTCCTCTTTGAAAGTACATTATCTTCATACTTTTTTACTTCATCAAGCCAATTGGTTCCAACCGGTGTGCCCATGTCCCGGCAGTATTTATTCCACACAGCTACAAAGGGAAGTGTTTTGAATTCTTCCATCAAAGCCAGGCGGTTTCCTAGATTTCCTGTGTCCTCTTCCCTTAGCAGCAAAGGGGTAGGCTCAAGGAGTGAAAGCAATATGCTTTTTAAAGCAGCCCTGGTGCCTGTTACCCAGGCAGTTATCCTGTTTATGCTGCCATCAAAGAAGTCAAGAGCAAAGTGGACCTTGCCATATGCATTGCATCTCTTCAACTCATTTGCTATTGCCAGAAGATCGTCATTCAATATGACGACATGGTCGCTATCCCAACGTACACCACGGCTCACATGGAGAAGAAGTTCATCTTTATATATAAGCAATGAAGAAATTTTATCAGAAATAGTCTCTGTAGGATGAAAGTGTCCCGCATCCAGACACAGTATCACATCATTGTTGGTCATAGTGTATCCCATATAAAACTCATGTGATCCAACCACATATGCCTCGGATCCTATGCCAAAGAGCTTGCTCTCAACAGCATCAATAAGATAACTTTTATCATACTTTTTCTCAAAGACTTCATCCAATGACTCCTTCAGGATTTGACGATACTCCAGGCGGTCTGCAGGAAAGTCCTTGGAACCGTCAGGTATCCATACATTGTTTACACAGGGTGTACCAAGCTCCTTGCCCATCTCAGCAGCAATTTCACGACATCTGTGTGAGTGGCGTATCCAAAAGTCTCTTATTTCTTTGTCCTTGCTGGACAAAGTAAATCCTGAATCAGCCTTTTTGTGGGAAAAGTATGTAGGATTAAAATCAAGACCAATACCTTTTTCTTTTGCCCATCCAATCCATTTATTAAAGTGTTCTACAGTTAGCTCATCCCGTTCTACCTTCTTCCCCTCTGTTTCAGCATAGATTGCATGAAGGTTTACCCTATGGGTACCCGGAATCAGGCTCAGGGCTTTATCCAGATCCTGACGCAGTTCTTCACCATTCCTTGCCTTCCCGGGATGGCCTCCTGTTGCAAGGATTCCACCGCCTGTTATTCCATCTGCCCCCTCAAAGCCAGTGACATCATCTCCCTGCCAGCAGTGCAGGGAAATACTGATATCCTTCATTTTGTCCAGCACCTTATCAGTATCTACACCAAATGAAGCATATACTTCTTTTGCATAGTCGTAGTTTTTATCTATGTTCTTTTCATAGCTATATTTATACATAACTCAGGCCTCCGTCTTTTATTTATTGAAGGGAATATGCTATACTTTTGAACCATATCCCTTACTCACAATAAACCCCCCTTGTATAATTAATTTTAATTATTGCCTGTAAGTCTCATAAACCGTCCATACGCCTCATCCCATGCATCTGTGCTATCTGGTAGGTATTCTTTAACCGGGAAAGATTCCCTTACAACTTCCCTGGCCTGTTTAATTCCTGTAACCTCGCCCAGCGCAATAAGCTGGCATACCAGGTTTCCAATAGATGTAGCTTCAACAGGTCCGGCAATAACCGGTCTGTTTATTGAGTTTGCCGTAAAGCGGCATAGCATTATGTTCTTGCAGCCCCCGCCCACTACGTGCAGAACCGGAAGTCTATAGCCCAATACCTTTTCAAGTCCTTCAATTGCATGCCTATATTTTAAAGCCAGGCTTTCCATAATACACCGGACAATTGCAGCTTTTCCCTCTGGTACTGTTTGTCCCGTCCTCCTGCAGAATTCCTGCACCTTTTCAGGCATATGTCCGGGACTGTAAAACAAATCATCATCAGGATCTATAAAGGACACAAAAGCTTTGGCTTTTTCTGCAGCCGCTTCCAGTTCATCAAACCCCATGGCTTCTCCTTGCTTATCCCAGGCTCTTTTACACTCCTGATATATCCAAAGGCCCATAATGTTCTTAAGAAGCCTTGTGTTATTTAATCCGCCTTCATTCGTATAGTTGAGGCAGTAAGTGTCATTGTTTATGACAGGCAGAGGCGACTCCACTCCCAGAAGGGACCAAGTTCCGCTGCTCAAATAGGCATATTTCCCTTCCAATGCAGGCACCGATATAACTGCACTTCCAGTGTCATGTCCGGCTACGGCAATAACCGGTGTTTTTTTCATATTTAACTCACTGCATATACTTTCTCTGACTCTTCCAACCACTGTTCCGGGATTTATTATTTCCGTCAGTATTTTTTCAGGTATTCCCAGCTTTCTGAGCAGATCCCTTGCCCAGTCCCTTTCCACCGGATTTATCATTTGTGAAGTGCTTGCAATTGTGTATTCACTCAGTTTCTCTCCTGTCAGGAAATAATTTAAAAGGTCAGGAGTAAACAGCATGGTTTCAGCTGTTTCAAGCAGGTATGGATTATTCAGCTTTATTGATAAGAGCTGATAAAGGGAATTAAACTTCAGAAATTGTATGCCTGTCTTTTCATATATTTCTCTTTTTGGAACAATCTTTGAGGCCTCTTCAATCATTCCCTCATTACGCTTATCCCTGTAATGGACAACATTTCCCAACAGCTCGCCCGAAGGCCCCAGAAGTCCAAAATCGACACCCCAGGTATCCACTCCAATTCCTGCAATATCACTGTTTCCACTTTTCATGCATTCGAGCAAGCCCTGCTTCATCTCGTGGAACAGCCTCAATATATCCCAGTAGAGGGTTTCCCCGACCATTACTGGAATGTTTGCAAATCTATGGATTTCTCTAAGTGTAAGCTTTGAGCCATCATAACTGCCCAGCATGGCACGGCCGCTGCTGGCCCCGTAGTCAAATGCCACAAGTTTAAGCATAAGATCCTCCCCCTTCACACAATTTGCCATATTATATTATATAACAAATACTCTCTCGATTCTTTGGTATATTTTATTCTTTTATTAGGGGATGTTATTATACATCCTTATTTGATATTCCATATTTGCAAAAGTAAAATCCACCTTATAGTACTTGACATAAAATATAGCCTGTATTATATTTGAATTTAATACCATCCCGCAATACCAGTAATATGTACTGAAAGGTGTGATTGCCCTTGTCCGGAGTATTTTTAAATAAGGCGCAAAAGTATATCCCCTTGATTGAAACCATTAGGAATTATAAAAAAGAATATGCCAAGAAGCGGATAGACCCCCTTTGTTTGGAGAATTTGACCGATAGCTCAATATATCTCATGATATCTTAATTTTTCACTTTACTCATACCGTCCGCATTTATTCCACAGTCCTCTTTACAATGAGCCTCTGCCGGCATGTTGTAAGGCATCACGGGCACCACCCATTCTGAACAGGAGGAAGGCCTTCGTAGTATGGTTGATGCCTGGCAAGAAAGCCTAACATGCCGGACACTCATTGTAAAGAGGCTTTTGCGGCATAAACGCTACTTCCTACAATGTTATCACTAAAGAGCGTGCAGTTCCGTTTAGGGTTGCCTTGTGGAACTCTGCCGGGTTCATGTTAAATATGGATCTATGGATCCTCCGGTTATTGTACCGTTGCATGAACTCATGCACAGCTTCATATGCTTCTTTATAAGTTTCAAACTCCCATCGCCCCAAGCATTCGTCCTCCAGTATCCGGTGAAATGATTCAATATGAGCGTTTTTATTCGGGGTCTTGCATGGAATCCTTTCATGCTCTACTGTAGCTGATGCACACTTGTCCTCGAATTTATGGCTGATAAACTGTGGCCCATTATCAGAACGTATTACTGGTTTTGAATCTGCATCAAAGAGATTCCGCCGCATAAGGGCTCTAACCAATGTTGCAGCTGCGTCCTCTCCCTCACAATGCAGGCCTATGTGGTAATCAATAATTTCTCTGTCATATACATCAATAATGGACTGTATGTAAAAGAATCTGTCTTCTCCGACGATATAGCCGTATTTTATATCTGTTTCCCACAATTGGTTCGGTGCTGTTACCACACGGTTTATTGCGATTTTTCTTGGATATTTAGCTTTGACTACTCTTTGCGGCCGCAGCACCCCCAACTCTTTACATAATCTATATACCTTCTTCTTGTTGATAATCAATTTATACATTCTGCGCAGCTCAATCGTCAATTTATAGTAACCATATGCAAAGCAGTCTCCTGCAATAAGAGCCAGAATCCATTCCTTGATCTGCATATCACAAATCTTCTTGCCTTCTGTAGTATAGGAATAGCCTGGTATTGGCCTTCCGCCGTTTTCTACTTTTTCTTCATCGGCTCTCTCTACAGCGTAGTAGTATGTTGACGGATTCAAGTTTACGGTTTTCAGAACAAAAGTTGCCTCATACCCTTTGCTAATCCACTTTGTGGCAATTTCTACCTTGGGGGTAACGGAATTTTCGTTTTTTTTAAAAGATCTCTAAGAATTTCTATTTCAAGTTCTTTTTCTCCGAGTAATTTCTTTAGCTGGAGATTCTGTTCAATAGCTTTTTTTACTTCTTTTGGATCTTCTAACAGACCTGGAGCCGAGTAAAGAGCCTTCTTGGTCATTTTCTTCATCGGATCAGGTTTTGCCGCCCTAACCCACCTTGCAACAATTGATGGACTAATATCGTATTTTCTTCCTACAAGACTTGAGTTTCCCGTCTCTAAAGCTTCTTTCACAACTTGCCTTTTAAATTCTTCCGGATGTCTTTTTGCTCCCATTTTCTTTCTCCCCTTTGCTTATTTATATTATATAAGCTTTGGGTCTAATTGTCCAAGGTGATTAGGGGGCTTATGAGAGTTTGAGGAAAAATACAATGTCAAGCTGAACTATGACCTCTTGGGTAGAAGTAACTTCGACGAAAAAATAATAATAGAATTGTCTTCAGGCTCTGATGCTCACGATGTATATTATGTTTTTGGAGAGTCCTTGCCCCAATATCTTGAAAATGATTGGCTACTGCCCATCGATGACTTGGTAGCTGATAAAAATCTTACTGATGATAATGTTTTAAACATTGACGATTTTTCAAACGGTCCGTTGGAAGCATGTAGGTATAATGACAAGCTATACGGTATACCTGTTTTTTCTGCAACTGTAATCATGTACTATCGTCAAGACTATTTTGAAAAAGCCGGGATATCAGGCCCTCCGAAAACCTGGGATGAACTGGTTGAGGCATGTAAGAAACTGAAGGAAATCGGTGTTGAGCCTCTAGGAATGCGCGGAGCGAAAGCTTTTGGCGGAGCTGGCTGGCATCTTCCCATGCTTACTCACTCTTTTGGAGGAAAGGTTTACAAGGATTACCCAAATGACCTTCATCCAACTGTAAATTCACCTGAATATGTTGAGGCTGTCCAGTTCTATTCTGACCTGTTGAATAATTATGGAATAAAGGGTGCTACAACCTGCAATTATGAAGATATTATTCTGGCTGTTCAGCAGGGTACAGTGGGCATCTGGATTGATGGAGCACCACTTGTAAAGCAGTATGAAGATCCTGAGAAGTCAAAGTCGGCTGGCAAAATCGGATATGCAATCCCTCCGGCAGGTCCAAAAGGAGTTACAGCTGCTCAAACTACACATTTAGTTGCTATTAATAAGAACGTAAAAGAAAAGGAACTTGCATGGAAATTTATTGAGTGGGCAACAAGTAAAGATATGCTGCTAAAGCTTGCAATAAACGGTACTCATGTTGCTATTCCAAGAACCTCTGTAATGAATGACCCTGAATACATAAAAGTGAACAATTTCGGTGACGGTGCATGGTCTAAAACCTTTGCGGACACACTTGCCCTTGCCCAGTGGGATTACTATCCGCTTAACCAATACTGGCCTGAAGTTTCCGACATTATAACAAGCTCACTTTCAGAGGTATTCACCGGGAAAGATGCCCAAACTGCCATGGATGAAGCAAATAAGAAGATTGATACACTTATGAGGCAGGAAGGGATTTATTAGTATATAACATACACTTTCAGTTTTTCCGGGCAACTATTATCCAAATTCGGGTATTAGTTGCCCGAGTTCAAATTAAAGGGTGAATTCTAATGAAATCGATATCGATAACTCAAGAACAAAGGCGAATACGGAGTATTTTTATTTCTCCGTTGATAATTACATTAATTATTATGATTATACTGCCTTTGCTTTCATTATTTATCTTCAGTTTAACAACGGTTAAGGTTGGATTTACAAATTTCAAATTCATTGGATTTAATAATTATTCCTTGCTTTTTACCGATGCTGATTTTTTGACCTCAGTATTTAACACTATTGTAATGCTTGCTGGCACAGTATTTCTGCAAATGTTTCTAGGCACGTGCTTTGCAATTTTAATATATAAGTCTCATTTTCTTACTGGTTTTGTAAGAGTCGTAATGATGCTGCCCATGGTTATTTCCCCTATTATTGCAGGTATTATATGGAGAACCCTGATGATGGCTTCATTTGGCGGTTTTGATTTAATGGCTGCAACTTTCGGCTTGCCGGGTATGCCTGACATGCTTTCAGATCCCTGGCTTGCAAAGCTGGTGGTAATATTTACTGCAACCTGGGAATGGACACCCTTCGTAGTTCTTTATCTGCTTGCTGGCCTCGAGAGTCTGCCCTCATCACCATTCGAATCAGCAAAGATTGATGGTGCAAACTGGCTTCAGGAAATCGTATATATTGTACTTCCGATGTTAAAAAAACTCCTGTCAGTTGTGGCTATCTTCCGCATTATAGAGGGCATGAAGGTCTTCCCGCTGATTTTCGCATTGACACAGGGGGGGCCGGGCAATGCTACAGAAGACTTGACTTATCTTGTATATAAGAACGGTTTTAAATATTTGAAGCTTGGATACTCCTCGGCAATATCCATGGTGATTTTGCTGATAATTATTATTTCAATTGTAGCTCTGGCAGTTGTTCAACGTAAGCAAGCTGACTAAGGAGGTTATTAATAGTGGTAATGAAAAGAAAAAACATACGAAGTGATATTTTAAAAGCAATAGGCCTGTTAATATTTGCATTCTGTTGTATAGCTCCTTTCCTATGGATTATATCACTTTCTTTAAAAAATAATTTAGATGCATTTACGATACCTTTCAAATTCATATTTGTACCAACTTTTGAGCATTATCAGAAATTGTTTATGCAGGCTGATTTTGCTAGATACTTTGCTAACAGCTTATTAACCTCTGTTATAGGAGTTGGATTGTCTGCAGTTATAGGTGTTCCTGCTGCATACGCTTTTTCAAAAACACGTTTTAAAGGCAGCCGGTTTCTTTATTTTCTTCTGTTATTATCAAGAGTGACGCCAGGGACCGTTTTTGCGATTCCTTATTATATGGTGTACCAGAAATTAAACCTTATTGATAACATCTGGGGCTTGGGATTGATATTCTTTGCTGTTACATTCGGATTAATCACATGGTCCATGAAGCCCTTTTTTGACGAATTACCGCCATCTCTCGAAGAATCAGCCATGATAGAAGGCTGTACCATGCTGAAGGCAATGTGGAAAATTATACTTCCGCTAGCTACACCCGGGTTATGCGCAACCCTAATACTAAGCTTTATATTCTGCTGGAATGAATTCTTCTTTGCTTTGATACTAACACATAGAAATGCGTTAACTGCACCAATCGGAATACTGAACTTTATGGTTTTTGAAAAAGTTGATTGGGGACCAATTGCTGCAGGCTCTGTAGTAACATCAATACCCGTATTGATTTTCGGTATAGCAATACGAAAATACTTTATCCGTGGACTTGCAGCCGGAGCTTTAAGTTCAGAATAAGTATCAGAGTAAGTAGTGGTGAAAGGAGAAATAACATTATGAGCGAAAACAAGAAATTAAATTTTGTATGGTTTTGTACTGACCAGCAGCGTTTTGATACAATTTCTTCTCTGGGCAACAAAAGCATCAGGACGCCGAATTTAGACAGACTGGTAAGAGAAGGTATAGCTTTTACAAGAGCGTATACGCAATCTCCGGTCTGTACCCCAAGCAGAGCCAGTTTCCTTACAGGAAGATATCCGCGATCTACCAAGGTATGCTACAATGGCAATGACATTTTCCCGAAGGATGAGGTACTTGTTACAAAGATTTTAGCAGATAATGGTTATACATGCGGACTCACAGGAAAACTGCATTTGACATCCGCTAAAGGACGCATGGAAAAAAGGACAGATGACGGATATTCCTTTATACGCTGGAGCCATCATCCCCATGACGACTGGGAGGATGGAATAAATCATTATCAGGAATGGCTTAAAAGCAAGGGGGTAAAATGGAAGGATATTTACCGGGGCAAATATCTGTCCATGTCGGAATGGCCGCCGGTTATGACACCGGGTTTTTCAGGCAAGGAGGTGGGACCGCCTGCAGAACTGCATCAGACTACATGGTGTGTTGAGGAAGCCATTAATTTTATTGATGAGTGCGGCGACAAGCCGTGGCTTGTTTCAATTAATCCCTTTGATCCTCATCCTCCGCTTGATCCGCCGCAGGAGTATAAAGACAAGCTAAATATTTCCGATATGCCCCTTCCTCTCTGGAAAGAAGGAGAGCTGGACAACAAGCCGCCGTTCCAGAAGCATGACTATATAGTCGGGGGACAAAATGGGGCTACGGATTCTATTCTGGACTTAACCGATGAAGACAAGCGTGAATTAAGACGCGACTATTATGCCGAAATCATGCTGATTGATGATATGTTGGGCAAGCTCATAGACCACCTTGAAGAGACCGGTCAGAGGGAAAACACAGTCATAATATTTATGTCCGATCATGGTGAAATGAACGGGGACCACGGTTTGTACTGGAAAGGTGCGTACTTCTATGAGCAGCTTGTGCATATCCCGCTTATAATATCCTGTCCGTCCCTTATTTTGCAGGGAGTGCAGTCCAATGCCCTTGTGGAATTAGTGGACATAGCCCCTACAATCCTGGAACTGGCAGGCTATAGTATACCTGTCGGCATGCAGGGCAAATCACTGGTTCCTATTCTTACAGGGAAGGCAAACCCCGATGTTCATAAGGATGCGGTTTATTGCGAGTTTTATTCTGCACTGACGAACTGCCACGATACTACTTATGCTACTATGTATTTCGACGGCAGGTATAAAATAATAGTATATCACGGAGAAGACTACGGGGAACTGTATGATCTGAAGAATGACCCAAACGAGTTTGATAACCTATGGTATAACAAGGATTACTATGAACTAAAATACCAGCTTATCAAAAAGAATTTTGACAACTGTATATTATGCAACAGGGATATGTCCCTTCACAAACTATATACATACTAGGGAGGCAAATATCTAATGAAAAAACAACTGCCAAATATTCTATGGATTTGTTGCGATCAGCAGAGGTATAATTCAATAAGCGGGCTTGGTAATCCCTTTTTGAAAACTCCGAATATTGATAGGTTGATTGATGAGGGAACAGCTTTCTTGCGGGCATATACCCAGTGTCCTGTATGTACACCGAGCCGCGCAAGCTTTTTAACAGGACGGTATCCCAGAACCACAAGAGTGCTCCGAAACGGAAATGAATACTTCCCTCCAGATGAAACCCTTGTAACAAAATTATTTGCCAACTACGGCTACGACTGTGGACTGGTAGGAAAACTTCACCTGTCGGCAGCTGAAGGTATGGTGGAGGTAAGGCCGGACGATGGTTACCGATTTTTTGAATGGAGCGAACACCCTCACGATGACTGGGAAGAAGGACACGACTACCAGAAATGGTTAAAGAACAAGGGTATTATATGGGATGAGCATTATCCTCTGGGCAATGGCAAAAATCAATCCAGTGAGGGGAATGCATGGAAAGAATCTCTCCCTGAAGGAAAAGGTGGTATTGAAGCTGAATATCACCAGACAACTTGGGCATTTGAAAGAGCAATGGCATTTATTGATGAGGCGAGAGGTAATAAACCCTGGCTTATGAGTATAAATATTTTTGACCCTCATCCGCCTTTTGATCCTCCTCTTGAATACCGTAAACGATTTGATATTGATAATATGCCTCTTCCCCTCTGGAAAGAAGGAGAACTGGATAACAAACCGTTTATTCAGAAGGAAGACTATCTAAAAGGTAGTCAGGGTGGGACGGGGCCATGCTGTTCGACAAAAAGCGATAAGGAAAAAAAGCAGCTAATAGCAGACTATTATGCTCAAATTGAACTTATTGATGATAATGTGGGGAAAATTTTAAAGCATCTGGAGGAAACAGGACAGAGGGATAATACTATTATTCTGTATCATTCAGATCACGGTGAAATGCTGGGAGATCACGGATTGTACTGGAAAGGCGCATACGTATATGAGCAGCTTATTCATGTACCTATGATATTTTCATGGCCAGGCAAAATAACCAACAATCTTAAGTCAAATGCACTGGTTGAGCTGGTGGATATTGCCCCGACTCTTCTTGAACTAGCAGGTTTTGAGGTGCCATTCTATATGCAAGGTAAATCACTTGCTCCAATTTTAACCGGTGCTGCTTCACCTGATTTCCATAAAGATCATATTTATTGTGAATACTATAATGCAATGGAAGGTGTTCATGACCGTCATATTTCAGTTTACTTTGACGGGCGGATAAAAATTGCTGTCCATCACAATGAAGAAGTGGGAGAGCTATATGACCTTGAAAATGACCCAAATGAGTTTTATAACCTATGGGACAATCCTGATTATGAAAAATGTAAACTGGAGTATATGAAAAAGTGTTTTGATTCGACGATAATGGCAAACATGGATCCCAAACCAAGGGTTATACGCTACTTTTGAGTGGCGGTTTGAAAAGCGTATATACTGCATCGGTTCTGACTAAACTGTGCAGATATATACGCTTTTTCCGGATATACTCCTTTTCAGTGACGTCTTTTTTAATACTTTATAATATGGTATTCTAATAATATCGAAATCAACTTGCACAGCAGGTTATATTAAGGATGGAGCCATACTATGCCTAAAAACTATCCTGTTCTGAAATACGGTACGCTTTTCAGAAAGAATGAACTGGTATACGTCAACAGGTCGGATGAACTCAAGGAATACTGTGATATTATGCACAAGCATGACTTTATAGAAATTGCCTATGTCATTGAAGGCCGGGGAATCCATCTGGTTGGGGAAAGGGAGTACAGAATGTCCAAGGGTGACCTGTTTGTTATAAACTATGACATACCCCATTGCTTTTTCTCCAAGGATGAAAATAGTGAGGATCCGGTTGTATATAATGTGGCTTTTATGCCAGAGTTTTTAGATTCATCCCTCTTTAGCAGTTACCATTTCCAGGATATAACTTCATCCTTCCTTTTTAAATCACTTTTCCCTGATGAGTATCCCTCAGGTGCTGACTTAAAGCTGCAGGGCGCTGAATTTTCTGAAATAGGTGATTTGTTCAATAAAATGTATGTGGAATACAAGTTGATGAAAAAGGGATATCTTGACATTATCAGGGCTTATTTGATAGAACTTATAGTTAAGATATTCAGGTATTTTGAACAGGAAAACCTGAAATCATCATCATTAAAAAACAGGGAACTTGTAAGCAAAGCGGTGGAATACCTGAAAAATAATTTTAATTCTGATATTAAGCTTGAAGACCTGGCTATGAAATCATTCATAAGCAAGAATTACTTCTGTAAACTGTTCAAAGATGTAACCGGTATTAATTTCAGCGATTACGTACAGCGCCTTAGAGTTGATGAAGCCTGTATCCTGCTTAAAAACTCGGATTTGAAGGTAATAGATATAGCTTCACAGGTAGGGTTTAATGATGTCAAGTTTTTTTATGAAGTATTTAAAAAGATCACAGGCACCACTCCGGGTGAATACAGAAGGATTTGACAGACCTAGACTATAACAATTCTCCAGATGCATAATACAATATTTTTTCCCTGCTTGCTTCACTGCGATCCAATTCCTTTACAATCCGTCCCTTATACATTATAAGTATCCTGTCGCACATCCCAAGAAGCTCTGGAATCTCAGATGAAACAAATATCAGCGCCGCTCCTGAACGGACAAGCTCATTAAGAATATTATAAACATCCACTTTTGAAGATACATCTATACTACTTGTCGGTTCATTCAGTATCAGAACTTTAGAATTATTAAACAGCCATTTTGCAAGTATCACCTTTTTTTGTGCGCCTCCGCTTAGGTATTCCACATTGCAAAAAGGTTGCTTAATTTTTATGCCCAGCATGTCAATATATTTCTTTGCTTCACTTGTTTTAATATTCTCCCTTATCAGCCCCCATTTGGAAATCCTTCTCAGGTTTGTGGATGTAATGTTGTTATATGCATCCATTTGAGCAATAAGCCCTTCCTCCATTCTGTTTGGCGTAACATAGCAAATGCCGTTCTTGACAGCATCATTTACTGATTTTATTTCCACTTTTCTTCCATTTATATAAATGTTACCTGATGTTATGGGCTCAACTCCAAATAAAGCTTTGCACAGCGTGGATTTCCCCGCACCCTTTAAACCTGCAATTCCAAGTATTTCTCCTCTTCTTACTGAAAATGAAATATTCTGCAATTTCTTTGTACTACATAATTTATTTACTATCATCAGGTCTTTGCCTGTTTTTAAATTCAGCTTGGGGTACCTGTCCTTAATACCGTCGCCGATTATCATTTTTGTCAGCCTGAATAAGTCAATCTCCTGCTTATTTATTGTGCCAACATCCTTGCCGTCCCTCATGATTGTAATCCTGTCTGCAATATGTGTGATTTCTTCCAGGCGGTGTGAAATATATATTACTGAAACATCCATCTGTTTTAAATTGTTGATAATCTCAAAAAGAAATTCAACCTCTTTCTCTGTCAAAGCTGCAGTTGGTTCATCCATAATAATAAGCCTTGACTTGCTTACAATTGTACGTGCTATCTCGACCATTTTCTGGCTTCCGTAATCCAGCGACCTTACAGGCAATGTGGGGTCTATTTTTATGTTTAGATAGTCCAGCACTTCACGGGATTTCTTATATGCTTTTCTCTAGTTGATTATTTTACAGAAGCCCAGATTTATGGCGGGTTCCTGGTTTAGAAAGATATTCTCGGCAATATTCATATCATAAAAAAGGTTAAAGTTTTGAAATATAGTCCCTATTCCAAGTTTTTGAGCATGCTTGGCATTTTCAATCCTTACTTCTTTTCCTTCAACAACTATCTCTCCGGAATCCATTGGGTATATACCTGCAAGTATATTCATCAGGGTAGATTTTCCTGCGCCGTTTTCTCCGACAACAGCATGCACTTCCCCCTTATACAGTGTAAAGTTTGCCCCTTTTAAAACATAATTCCCATCAAACTGCTTATGAATATTCTTCATTTCAAGTAGTAAATCCGGCATACTTGACTCCCTTCCGAAACCTGTGCTGTTTACTCCAATTCATAGGTAGTATACAGCTTTATGCAGTTGTCATAACAGTATTTTTTATAGTCTTCGGGAACCTCCTTGTTGCTGATTACTTTCTTAAACAAATCTATATCCCCAAGCCTGGTAACACTTGTTGTACCAAACCTGCTGCTGTCTGCAAGAGCAATAGATTCATTGGCAATTTCCATTATGCTTTTAACAATTTCCACCTCTTCATAGTTTTCCATAGAATAACCGAACTTTAAATGTACACCCTTGACCTCAATAAATGCCTTGTTCACATAAATTTCCTTCAGCATCCTCAATACATAAGGCCCGACTAATATACCGGAATCGCTTTCCATATTCCCACCTGTTACCGTGACCTTAATATTAGGATTACCATACAGCTCTGAAGCAATAAATACATCATTGGTAAAAACAATAAGCCTTTTATTATTATCAAGCATATTTGCAATAAGCCTGCATATCTGGCCGCCAAAAAGAAAAATAGCTTCATCTCCTGCAATCATATCTATAGCTATCCTGCTGATAAGTTTATCCTGCTCTGTATTGGTACCGGCGGGCTTGCTTTTCGATTTGTTAATTACGGTGCTCTTATTTATATCATTATTCAAAATGGCACCGCCATATGTTTTAATTATAAGCCCTTCCTTTTCCAGCTTGTCTAAATCCCGCCTTACGGTCACGTCAGAAACCTGCAGTTTTTCACTGAGGTCCTGAACATCTACAAATCCTTTATCTAATAATATTTCTCTGATTTTCTGCAATCTTTGTATTCCAAACATAGCCTGTATATTTCCCCTTGTTCTCTCTTCTTGTACCATTATATATTAAATAAAAGTATTCAACAATAATCAAAAATCATCAAATAAAAAAGAGAGCTCCATAAAGAGCTCTCTTTCCGGAACCGCTTATACTAGAAATCATAGTTCGCTGCGTTTTCCTTCGTAAAGTCTTCCGGACTGCCCATAATAACAGTTTTTCCGTCATCCCATAACCTTATTTTGCCTACACCCGGTACATCCATGCCATCCTTGATTTCCTCACCGTCAAGCATCATCTTGGCGAGGGATACAGATAAATAACCGAGTTTTCCAGGATCCCATAGAGTGGCAACCTTTAAAGAACCATCTTGCAGGTAGGGTAATGAATCTTTAGGTAATGCTGTACCTACAACTGCAATCTTATCGCTGAGCCCTTTTTCCTGGATAGCCTGTGCGGCGCCTATAGGTGCAGGTGTACTTACTCCTACAATTCCCTTCAGGTTTGGATATGCTTTAACCAATTCCAGTGCTTTAGCATATGCAACCTGTTGTTTCTCATCAGAGGGGACTCTTTCTGTTACCAGTTTCAGATTGGGGTATTTCCCTTTGGCATATTCAAGGCCGTTGTCTATCCAGAGGTTTAGATTTGCTGCCGACAGGCCGCCTGTTATAATGGCGTACTCCGCATCATCTGTTCCCATCGCCTCTACAAGGAGGTCAAATATGTGCTCACCGTATTCCTTGTCGTCTATCTGGTGTATTGAAAGATCAACAACGCTTAAATCTGCCGGGGTATCCCAGTCCATTACCAATATGCCTTGTTCTCTTGCTTTTTTCAGTACAGGAGTAAGTGCGGCAGGGTCATTAGGAGCCACAGCTATGGCATCCACTCCTTTAATTATCTGGTCTTCAATCATCTTAACCTGTTCAGCGGCATCTGCTTTCGTAGGACCGGTATAAATAACTTCTACTCCCAGGTCTTCTCCGGCCTTTAGGGCGCCACTTTCTGCCGCATTGAAATAAGGTATGCCAACAAGCTTAGGCATTATTACTATCCTGTATTTCTCTGCAGAATCGCCGGCACCGGCTTTACTTTCCTCCGTTGCTTTTGCGGATTTTTCTTCAGCGCTTTTCTCTTTTGCGCTGCTGTCTGCTGTGCTGCCGCCTGAGCTATTTCCTCCGCAACCCGCTAAAATAAATGTCATTGCAAACACTACAACCAGCATAAGAGCTATGCTTCTTTTAAACATACGGATTCCTCCTTCAAAAATTTTTTAGTGCTGCCTCAGCACAGTGTTCAGATGATATCCACCTCCCTTTTCACTTAAAGATTACATTTAGACAATTATCTGCTTTTTTAGTATAGTTAGTTGTTAATAAAGTGCGCACTTAACATAACCTTCACAGTTTACAGGTACCGTCAGGCATAATAAACAATGCTATATAGTGTCTTGACTGTATGAAAGCATATATTTTTTATATCAGACTAGTCTTTTACGTCAATCTCTAAACCATCCAGCATAACACTTCTTCCACCTGCCTTTTTCCTTTTTGATGTGAAAAAGTTTATGCTTAGAGTAACAATTAGTATACCTCCCATTATTATATCTACAATATACCTGTTAATTCCCAGTATATTCAAACCACTTGACACTATTTGTAAAATAGCGACAGCAGTAACTGTACCCAGGACCTTGCCGTACCCTCCTGCAATATTTGTACCTCCAAGTACTGATGCGGCTACACTCTGCAGCATATATGACGAACCGTAATCAACCTTTGCAGAATTATACCTGGATGTCATCACTATTGCAGCAACGCCTCCCAGAAGAGCCGAGTACAAATAGACTTTCATAAGAACCATCTTGACATTTATTCCTGAAAACATTGTTGCAACAGGGTTACAGCCTGTCATGTAAACACTAAGGCCCCATGGGGTATGTTCCAACAGGATAATTGTAATAATAGTAACAATTATAAATATTATCATCGGAACAGGTATAAAGCCGATAGTACCATTGCCAAACCATGAAAACTGCTCCGGCAGCCCCGATATTGCCCCACCTTTGGTAAAATTCAGACTTATGCCTTCAAATAAAGTCATGGTCCCAAGAGTAGCCAAAACAGGTGAGACTCCTATATATGCTATTATAAACCCGTTAAATGCTCCGCTTGCCAGGGCAACCACCGCGCAGGCAGCTATGCTGATAATTATAAGGATTGTTGCACTTAAGCCCGACAAGCCTGACACCGAGTTATAATGGGCCATAGTCATTGCGGCTACTATTCCTGCCAATGCTGAGGTAGATACAACAGATAAATTAATTCCGCCGGTCACTATTACAATCATCATGGCAAGTGACAAAATCCCAAACTCAGGCAGTTGGAACGCCATGGACTGTAAATTCCGCAAGCTGAGAAACCTGCTTGGAGACAATACTGACATTAATATAAAAAGGAATACGAATATACCTAATAAGATTAGCTCCTTACTATTTTTTTTCATTGTCGCAACACCCCACAGTTTTATAATAAAGCTACTCAATATCCACCCTGGCAATATTTCTCTCGGTGATTTTCCTCTGTATTACATCAAAGCTTACCGCAATAATTATTATTAGCCCAACTACAATATCCTGCCAGTATACGGGAATATGCATAAGTATTAATCCGTTATTCATTATTGCTAAAAGCAATACGCCAAGTATTGTTCCAAATACCGAACCAGCGCCACCGAGTATATTCGCCCCCCCAAGAACAACTGCAGCTATTACCTGTAATTCATAGCCGGCAAACGCATTAGGGTCAACCTGCCTCATAATTGATGTATGGACCACACCTGCAATCCCGACCATGAACCCTTCATACCCATACAAGAATATATTGATTTTATCCAAGTTATATCCAACCCTGGCTGCAGATACCGGATTGCCACCCATAGCGTAAATTCCCCGGCCAATAAGCGTATACTTAAGAACAAACCATGTCAGGAGCGCAGCTCCTATAAAGAATAAAACCTGTATTGGGATTCCTGTTACTCCGCCTTGCCCATCCGGTATTGAAAACAATGTCATCTTACCAAAGTCTACATAGTAATCCGGCATGTCATTAATCCATTCGCCGTTTGTTATATAAAGCATGGCTCCGTTGATTATACTCATTGTTCCCAGAGTAACAACAATAGCAGGTATTTTCAGTTTAGCAATTATAACCCCGTTTATCAGTCCTATCATCATTCCAGCTGCCGCACCGATTATAAAAAGGGTTAACATATTGCTGGCGAAAGTAATTGCTGCTTTTCCAACTATGACTGTAACCAGGGCCACATTAGCGCCAACAGACACATCTATACCGCCTGTGATTATAACAAGAAGCATGCCTGTAGCCATTATTCCCAGAACCGCATTGCTTTTCAGCATATCTATTATATTGTCCGGCCTGATAAAAGTACTGTTGCTTAATGTTATAATGAGGGATATGGCTACCATCATTATGAGGATACCCATCTCTTTTGTCTTGATAAAATGCTTCATATAGTATCTCACCTGCTTTAACCGTATTATTATTTATATTATTAAGAACACAGGATAGCCTTGTTCATTATTTCTTCCTGGGTTATATTGTCTCCTTCAAACCTGCCCACAATCCTCCCTCTCCGCATTACCAGTATTCGGTCGCTCACAGCCAGCACCTCCGGCAGCTCGGATGATATCATAATAATGCCCATTCCCTTTGAGGCCAATTCTTTAAGAATACGGTGTATTTCGCTTTTTGCCCCTACATCTATCCCATGGGTCGGTTCGTCGATTATAAGAACTTTAGGATTAGTGGCAAGCCATTTGGCGATAACAACGCGCTGCTGGTTGCCTCCGGACAGTTTTTGGGCTTCAATGTCAGGAATTGCGGGTTTAATGTTTAATTTATTAATCCAACTATTAACTGCTTCCATCTTCTTTTCTTTGCTTATTATATTAAGGTATTTAGTCAGGTTTTTATAAATTGTGATTGCCAGGTTGTTCTGAACCGATTGCCTTAATACCAGTCCCTCGGTTTGCCTGTTTTCAGGTACATATGCGATCCCATACTCAAGCGCCTTCTGCGGCGAGTTAATACTTATTTTCTTACCTTCCAGTATGATTTCCCCCTCATCTGGAGGGTTTATTCCGAAAAGTGCCTGTACCAGTTCACTTCTTCCTGCACCTACAAGGCCTGTCAATCCAAGTATTTCTCCTTTATGAAGTGTGAATGATGCATCAATGAAATTACCCTTCTTTGATAAGCCTTTTACTTCCAGGAGGACTTCTCCTGGCTCATCCGCAGCCTGCCTTACAAATTCGACCTTTCTGCCTACCATTAAAGATATGAGCTTGTCATTATCCAGCTTTTCCTTAGGGTATGTACCTATGTACTTTCCGTCCCTTAATACAGTAAAACGGTCTGCTATCTCAAAAAGCTCTTCAAGCTTATGGCTTACAAATAATATAGAAATGCCACGTTGTTTAAGGTTTCTGACTATTTTGAACAGGGTTTCAACTTCGCTCTTCGAAAGGGATGAAGTAGGCTCATCCATTATTATCATTTTGGCTTCATATACCAATGACCTTGCTATTGCAACCAATTGCTGCTTTGCCACTGGCAGCCTCCCAACCTGTATTTCCGGATCTATATCTATACCGATTTGCTCAATTGCCTTCCTGGCTGTCTTGTTTATTTCCCTCCACTCAATATATTTACTGCCTTTTTCGATATCAAGGCTTATTGCAATGTTTTCAGCCACACTTAAGTTTGGGAAAAGCGAGAAGTCCTGATATATTACTGAAATACCTTTTCTTAGAGAAACCAAAGGATTCGAAATGACTGTATCCTTTCCTTCAATGATTATTTCTGCTGTGTTGTCAGGCTGGTATACACCTGCAAGTATTTTTATCAGTGTCGACTTGCCGGCTCCGTTCTCTCCTACAAGCGCATGTATTTCCCCTTTTTCTACTTCCAGCCCTATTTTGTCAAGAGCCTTAACGCCTGGAAAAGTCTTGCTGACTCTATTCATTTTCAAAAATATTTCCCTTTTCAACGCCGGACACTCCTTAAATTGTGAATTTTGTTGACTGATTTTGTATTATTATGTATTATATATTCTTCAAATAATTTAATAATCCTTCTTTTTTTATAATTATTTTATAATTAATAGTATTATTTACATTAACTTCCCCTCATATATTTAAGCATGAACATGAAAATTTCTATCCGTCCTCATTATTTGCAGCCAAATGCATCAAACATTCATCGAATAAAAACCCGGGAGAATATGTCCTATTATAATTGTGATTTATTTTGATTAATCTTGTATTTTATTGAAACAATTATACATCTTTATTCAATTTTTTTCAATAGTATTTGCAAATTCTGTTTATTCTTTTGTAAGGATATATGTGATGTTTTTATTTCAGCCAGCCTATGAATATAATAAAAGACTTATTCGAATTATACTTTACCAGATAACAAAAAGAAGGTATTCATCCGAATACCTTCCTCATCCTGTCACAGTAATACTGTACGTTTTCCCACTTTGCAGTGGGAGGGATCCTATGGTCGGGACAGGGTATGTACCCCCCCAGCTCAACCAGCGGCTTGAGCCTTTCAATTTCCTTATCAACAGCCGCATAATCCTCAGCAAAAATATTTTTATTCATTCCGCCCACTCCACGGATTTCCTTTCCGTATTTTTCCCTCCACGGTCTGATGTTCGCATTCCAGGTTCCAACCTCTATGGGAAACATAGTATTCACTCCATTATCTATCCACGTTGGTATTAATGCATCAATCTTCCCATCACAATCAAGGGAGGCAATATTGATTCCATGCTTTTTAGCGAGTCCGGTTATTCTTTTATAGTGCGGGCCAACCTTCTCATTAAAAAGTCCCGGTGACACAAGGGGTCCGTTTTTAAAACAGATATCCTCCCAGAAGTGTATAAAGTCAAACTTAATCCCGGATGACAGTATTTTTTCCGCCGTTTTATAGCACAGCTCCCCGATAGTATTTATAATCTCATCATACAGTTCTTCATCATCAGCATACAGATAGCTTATACCTTGTATACCCATCATGTTCCTTATTTGTCCAAACAGGCTTCCGCAAAATGCTCCCAAAGGCTCCTGCCTTTCATCGTCATTTTCCTTTATCTTATTTAACCTGTCCCAGTTTATTCTGTCATCCGAGTATTGCAGCCTTGGTTTGAAATGCTCTTCCCAGCTTTTCCTGTCCTTAAGAAGATGGTCTACCTCAGTTGGTATGGATCTTGAACCGGGCTTTTCCAATTCAATAACGCCATATACATTTATCACTTTAATCTTTCCGTCAGATAGCTCTTCCAATACTTTTCTTTCAAACAGCGGATAAATTGATGAAAGTACATCTGAGTTGTCTGTAAAAACCGTCATCCAGTTAAAATCAAAACCCAATTTCCTGGAAACAGCCCTTTCCTTTTGGTTACCATCTGCTACATCTTTAATCTCTTCAGACGTTAGATGCCCCTCTTCAACCCATTTCTGCAAGAGCTCTTCCCAGTAACCAAAATGTACTATAGGCATTCTGTCATAACTCTGGTAGTTTAAAATTGCTTTTACCCTTTCCCTGTTATTCATAGAATCCCTCCCAATTATATTTACACATTGCTCAATATTTATTTTATTATATATCAGCGTATAAGTGATTTCATTGATATTTCCTGCTGAATAATATATAAATATTGCTATTGTTTTATATATTATGAATAAAGTAAATTGAAATCTGTGCACAAAAAAACCGGGGTATCCTCCCGGTTCAATATGTACAACTGCAGAAAAAGTATTATTTGTCTAATCCATATGGAAAACCTCTTGCAGATTAATGGAAACAGGTGAATTATCCGGATTTGTCTCCATTATATCAGCCATGTAAGCCCACCACTTTTTAACTACAGGATTCTCAGGAAGCTTATCTGACTGGTTGTGATCCTTCAGTTTCTGGAAAGCAAACAGTGTACCAGTTTCTCTATCAAGATATATGGAGTAATCCGATACACCAGCCTCTTCCAGGACTTTTACCAATTCAGGCCAAATCTCATCATGCCTTTTTTTGTACTCTTCTTCAAACCCCGGTTTTAACTTCATTTTAAATGCAGCGCGTACCATCTTCTTAATACCCTCCTAAAATTTATATCCTTTAACTCAATAATTGTCATTTTCCCTTACCTATATTCATATAAATCCTTGTCCTTTCGTCCAGGCTTGGGTACTTGCTTATGGTTTCCTTTGAAAACATTGATTTTTTTATGTCCTCAGTCGCAGCTTTTTCATGTCCAATAAGAGCCCATGTTGAGTCAATGAGGTTATGGAACTCTTCATTCTTCAAAGCCTCACAAACAAAAGACTGTCTTGGCTGATTAATATCCTCTCCGCTTATCTGGAATAAGCCATGTTTATCGCATAATGACTTTACCCTTTTAAGCTGCTCCAGTGTATTCCTGGATGGCATATATGTAACAGCATGAAAGCCCAGCTCTTTTATAACCTCAAACAGCAATTCTATATAGTCATCCTCAAACTTCTGGCTTTTTTTGTCTCCTGTAACCGAATCCCCAACGTCTCCCAGATATGCATACGCTGCAATACATCCAATTTCATTCGCCAGTGCTATTACTTCCCTGACATCGGGGCACTCAGCGTCAGCATCTATATATATCATACCTACCATATCACTTTTAAGGGCACCCAGTAAATCATATTCATAATGTATATTTCCTGCATCAAGAAGGTAATTCTCTATTTTGGACTTGATATCAAGTTTTAATGTGTTTTTCAGAAAATCAACCAGCATCTTTCCCTTTCCAAACTTACTCACCATCTTTTTTGAAAGGGCAAACATTATGTGCCTTTCTGTAATGCTTCCACCTTCAGATAACTTGGAGAGAGGCACTACATCTTTTTCAAAATCAATTGCAATTCCATGGGGTTTCATTAATTCATTAATATTGCCGGTCATTTTAACATTTCTTTTGTTTCTTTCTGCTGTATAGGGAGCGAAAAATCTCTTCAGCCTTCCAATCTGTGTATGGGGTATACCGTGCAAGGCCATGTATACTACTGATTTCTGGTCAGGATTGTTTATTCTCTTCCCCTTTAAGGGTGTATCAGAAAAATCAACCCTGCACTCAGCTCCAATTGTAGTGGCCATGCCAATAATTCTCCCGGCTTCAATAAATTCTTCAGCACCACTTATTGAATCGTGATCCATTATTCCTGCAGTCATAAGTCCTGCATTATATGCCATCCATACTGCTTTTGTCGGCGAATAGGGCGAGAAAGAATAGGTTGTATGAATATGATTATTTACATCATTTCCTGTATGCGGCCTGTCAATATCACCCTTCTCAATTCCACTTACCAGTTCTTTCAGACTGTTCAGTCTTATTTCGACATTATCATTGTTCAGGTCTTGGACATACATTTTGTATCTTTCGTTCATAATAAACCCTCCGTGTATTCAGCGCATTTCCTGGCCACCGGTTACATTAATAGCCTGCCCGGTCATATAGCTTGCCTGGTCTGAAGCCAGGAAAACCATAACATTTGCAACATCATCGTATGTGCATCCTCTTCCGAGGGGAACCTGGTTAAGGTACTTCTGCCTTACCTGTTCCACAGTCAGCCCCTGATTCCTGGCATACTGGTTGAAAAGACTGTTAGGCCCTTCATTCCATAAAGGAGAATCCAAAAGGTTCCCGGGGCATATCGCATTAACCCTTATATTATATTCGGCCAATTCCAATGCAAGGCTCTGAGTAAGTCCAATCCCTCCGAACTTTGCCGCTGCGTATGCAGAATTTTTATAAGAGCCTTTCTTGCCTGACTTACTGTTAATCTGGATTATATTACCTCTCTTGTTGGGAATCATAACCCTTGCTGCTGCTTTTGCACAAATAAAGTAGCCTAACAGGTTAACATCCATCATCTTTTTCCACTGTTCCGCAGGGAATTCAGTTACCCCTTTGGCAATTAGGATGGCAGCATTTGATACAAACAAATCAAGCCTGCCATATTTTTCAACTGCCTTATTCACCATTTCATCAACCTGTTTTTCATCGCATACATCAACCTTTACTGCTATAGCATCATTAAGCCCATTAGCTACTTTCTCTGCTGCTTCAATATTAATATCGCCAATTACTACCTTGCAGCCCTCCTGGTCCAACCTCTTTGCAAGAGCTTCACCCAGTCCTTGTGCTGCACCGGTTATTGCAGCAACCTGTCCTTCAAGTTTACCTTTTTGACACATATATAAAACCTCCATTCCCATCATTTGCTGTTAGCTGCCGATTGTTATTCTTCTTTTATTAAAGTATCTGAACATTATATTTCCTGGCTTCAGCATCCACTTCGGGAGGCAGTTCTTTCTCACACACCCATACATTTATATCCTCAAGCCTTGCATATGTGAACGGCAGGTTCTTGTTAATTTTATTGGTATCCACCATCGCAATTACCTTTTTCGCCCTGCCAACCACTTTTCTCTTTAACTCACATTCATATATGTTTGATACGGTAAAACCGCTTTCTATCGAAAAACCGGAAGCTGACATGAACGCAAGATCAATATTAATAATATCCACTAATGAATTTGCATTCGGCCCTGACATTGAAAGGGTATTCCTGTTAACAAGTCCGCCGAGTGCAACAACGGAAGTCCTCAGTTTCTTAATAATTTCCAGTGCAATATTGGCCCCACTTGTTATTATAGAGAAATTATCGTCAGGGAGTGCTTTTGCCAGGCACATAATAGTACTGCCGGCATCAAAATATATTGAACGCCCCTTCTCAATTAAAGCTACAGCCTTTTCAGCAATTTTCATTTTTGCCTCGACGTTTTCCGCTGCCCTTCTTGAATATGCATCTTCTTCGCCACTGGTATTAGAAAGCTTCCTTACACTGACAGCTCCTCCATATGTCCTTACAACATAGCCCTCGTTTTCAAGGCTTATTAGATCCCTTCTGAGAGTCATCGCTGAGACCTCAGGGAATATGTCCTTCAACTGCTGCAGTTGTATTTCTCCCTTTTGTTCTATTAGCCGGAGTATTTGGTTCTGCCTGTCATTGCCCATTATTAAACCTCTCTTTGAAAAATTGAAGATTTTTACACTGATTCTCTTTTTCTAGGGGGGACTGAACATCCACTCCCTTTAATTACTAATTATCATCTGTAATATTCAAGTTGTCAACTATAGTGGGTGTATTTTCCATCTATGGTCCATATTATTACATGGACTGGTGCTCCAAGTCTAAGAAGCTGTAAATTCAACCTTTGTGTCAAATCAAACTCACTAAACGGATGCATGTAACAAATGTGAAGAAAATGCGATCTGATATTATTTTGCGAGTTTGATTTGACATTAAGCTGGACGTTACAGGCTCTTAAGCTTGAAGCATCCGTTCCTGGAAGCATTTTCTTCACATAATATATATATACCCCACTATAGTTTTAAACACCCAGCTTATTAATTCTCATCTGTTCATTCAATGTAAAGTTATTTTTTACAACATGACCTTTAAGCGGTACTATCTTCTCATGTATTGCATCAATTATCCACTCAGGCTGCGGGAAGAAATAGTCTTCCAGCTCATGTGCCGGTGTTATCCAGTTCTTAGCTCCTACTACCACCGGAGGAGCATCAAGGTAGTCAAATGCCATTTCACTTATATTCTGGGCTATATCCTTAAGGTGGGATCCGCGTTCACACGCATCACTTGCCAGAATTATCTTTCCGGTCTTCTTAACTGATTCCAGAACCTTTTCATAATTAAAGGGTACAAGCGAACGGGCATCGATAATCTCGGCCGACATTCCATATTTCTCTTCAAGTATCTTTGCAGCATCCAGCGCACGATAAAGTGTAGCCCCAACTGTAAGTATTGTTATATCCTTGCCTTCCTTCTTGATATCCGGTTCACCTATAGGCACTTCGTAGTATCCTTCAGGAACTCCGCCTTCATGGAACAGCTCACCTATGTCGTAAATTCTCTGGCTTTCAAAGAATATAACAGGGTCGGTGCCGGTTAATGCGCTGTTCATCAAGCCCTTGGCATCATAGGGTGTTGCGGGGAATACTACTTTGAGGCCCGGTATATGCGCAACCAGCGATGTCCAGTCTTGTGAATGTTGTGCGCCATATTTTGAACCTACCGATACCCTCAGAACAAGGGGCATCTTCAACAGCCCTGCACTCATCGCCTGCCATTTGGACATCTGGTTGAATATTTCATCTCCGGCTCTTCCAAGAAAATCACAGTACATCAGTTCAGCTATAACTCTTCCCCCCGACAATGCATATCCTACCGCTGTACCCACGATAGCTCCTTCAGAAATGGGAGTATTGAACAGCCTGTGGTAAGGCAGGCATTCCGTAAGTCCTCTGTATACCGCAAATGCTCCGCCCCAGTCTCTGTTTTCCTCTCCGTAAGCTACTAAAGTTGGGTCTCTGTAAAATGCATCTAAAACAGCTTCAAATATTCCATCTCTAAGCTGGTATACCTTATTCTTGGAGACTGGCTTTCCATCCTTTATTCCAAACCTTTCCTTCCTGCTAATCTGTTGTACTCTTGGATTTTCTTCCTTGGACATGAGTACTTCACATTCACGTTCTTCCATCTTTTCAACTTTTTGATTTGAGAACATCAAATCCCCGATAATATTAGGATTCTTAATAAGATCCATCCTTGGAGATATACTGTCGTCTGTTGCCATACTACATATCTTGGTAATTAATTCTTTTGTACTTTCAAGAATGCTTTCAAAATCTTCATCTTTTGCTACTTTTGCTTCAATCAGTTTGTTTCTGTATTCAATAAGGGAATCGTTATTCATCCACGCTTCAACTTCTTCTTTTGTCCTGTAGCTTGAAGCATCAGAAGGCGAATGGCCTGAGAACCTGTATGTTATAGTATCCAGCAGTACAGGGCCGTCCTTATCCTCCAGTATTTTCTTCTTCCTGGCAATAGCATCAATAACTGCCAGAGGATTATAGCCATCTATCCTTTCTGCATGCATCTGCTCTGGGTTGACTCCTGCTCCGATTCTTGCAAGCATATCATACCCCATTGTTTCTCCGCGTGTCTGTCCGCCCATGCCGTACTGGTTGTTAAAGAAATTGAGTATAAGCGGAACCCCGCCCCTGTATTCACCTTCCCACAGTTTTTTGTACTGATCCATTACGGCCATGCAAATACCTTCCCAAACAGGGCCGCATCCCATGGAACCATCCCCTATGTTGCCAATGACTATGCCTTTCTTCCTGTTTATCTTCTTGAACATAGCCGCACCAACAGAAATATCGCCAGAGCCACCAACTATTGCATTGTTCGGATAAATACCAAAAGGAGTGAAGAAGGCATGCATCGATCCGCCCAGTCCCTTCTGAAGACCGGTTTCACGCGCAAAAATTTCTGCAAGGGTTCCGTATACCAAGAAGTCTATTGCCAGTTCTTTTACATTGCCTTTATTCTTTTGTTTCCCTTCAACTACTCTAAGGATTGCTCCGTCAAAATAGCTTTCCATGATATCCATAAGTTCGTTGTCCGAAAGCTTCTCAATTGTCGAAAGACCCTTTGCCAAAATATCTCCATGGCTTCTATGGGAACCGAAAATATAGTCGTCTTTATCAAGAAGATAAGCCTGTCCCACAAAAGCTGCTTCCTGACCTATGCCGAGATGGGCTGGGCCTGGATGGTTATACTTTATACCGTTATACTCTCCCGTTGTTTTGATTAAGTTCAACATTGTCTCGAACTCTCTTATAATTGCCATGTCCCTGTATATGCGCAGGAAATCTTCAGTAGAAAAGTTCTTCTTTTCATCCTCAATAGTCCTGTTATACTGGTTAACAGGAATGTCCTTAAAAGTTATCTTGCCGCTTTTTCTTATCTCTTTTGGATCAATAAATTGCGTTTTTGGCATTTTTATCCACCTCTCAAATTTTTATAATGTAAATATACCTTCCCTAATCACTTCACACACTGTAGGATGCGGGAATACAAGCTCTTTTATATCCTGCACCCTCATCTCGGTTTCTATCATAAGCCCGGCGCCATAAATTATCTCGGAAGCATAGTTTCCTATCATGTGTACACCTATGAGCTTCCTATGCCTTTTATCCACCAGGACCTTACATATACCATCTCCGCCTTCATTCTCCGCCACATACCTTCCGCTGTATTTCATTGTGAGATTGGCACATTCATATTCAATACCCTTCTCCTTTGCGGTTTCCTCAGTTTCACCCACTCCTGCAACTTCAGGGTTGGTGTATATGACTGATGGGATAGCCTTGTACCTCATAATATCCTTTCTGCCCATTATATTGTTAATGCATACCTCAGCTTCACGGTAAGCGGTATGTGCCAGCATCGAATACCCATTAACATCCCCGGCAGCATATACTTCAGGTATATTGGTTTTCCCATACCGATCAACCTTTATGCAGCCTCTTTCAACTTCAACTCCAATGTTTTCAAGGCCCAGCTTTTGGGTAGCAGGCCTTCTTCCAATGCTCATCAGCACCTTCTCTGCCTCAACTATTACTTTTTCTCCCTTTGTTTCATAAACAACACTTTTGTCTTTTATTTCAATAACCTTGGAATTGAGCTTAAACTCTATGCCTTTTTTACTATAGTTTTTCATCAAAATCTTTGAAATTTCCCTGTCGGTATTACCTGCAATATGATCCAGCATTTCTATAATAGTTACCTTGCTCCCTGCGGAATTAAAATATGAAGCCATTTCCAAACCAATAACCCCGCCGCCTACAATAACCAATGATTCAGGCACATTCTGAATGTCAAGTATTTCTCTGTTGGTTAGAACATATCCTCTTTCAATACCTTCTTTCACTCCGGTTATAGGCGGTATTACAGGTACAGATCCTGCTGCCACAAGAAGCCTTTTCCCAATATATTCGCTTTGCCCTACTTTGACTGCGTACCCTTGTGCATTCTTTCCGGAAATATAAGCTTCACCTTCTACTAGGGTTACTTTATTCTTTTTCAATGCTCCTTTGATACCTGAAACCAATGTTTTTACAACATTGTTCTTTCTTTCTATAACCTTCTTATGATCAAATACAGCACCCTGTGTGCTAACTCCATATTCCTCGCTAAACCTGGCATAATCAAATATTTTTGCTGAATACAAAAGAGCCTTTGACGGAATACATCCTTCATTAAGGCATACGCCGCCTATGAACCTTTTCTCTATAAGCAATGTATTAAGGCCTTCATGCCCTGCCCTTTCTGCAGCCAGGTATCCCGCAGGTCCGGCTCCTATAACAATCAAATCATAAATCATCCGCATCTACCCCTACCTTATTCTTATTCTAACTACTTAACTTCCCCTTCTGACTCCTATTTTGCCAACAGTATGCTGAAGTTCTCCAGGTTAGCCTTCAAATCCTTGAGAAGCCTTGCTGCAGGAGCACCATCTACAGCCCTGTGGTCAAAGGTCAGCGAAAGGTTCATAGCCGGGTAGTAAACATATTCCCCGTTTACCTGTTTAACCTTTTGCTCAATTGTATTGACTCCCAAAATTCCCGTCTGCGGCGGGTTTAAAACAGGTGTAAAGGATTCCACACCCAATCCGCCCAGATTGGTAACAGTAAAACTCGCACCCTTCAACAGATCAGGGCTTATTGTACCCTTCTGGCATTCATCTGCAAGCCTTTTTATTTCTGAAGATATTTCATTAAGTGATTTTCTGTTTGCATTAAATATGGTAGGTACCATCAAACCTCTCTCCGTGTCTACCGCAACTCCCAGATGTACATTGTTGAAAAGTATCATCCTGTCGTCAAGAAAATGCGCATTCAACCCTTTATGATTCAAAATAGTCCTTGAAACCGCATAAAGAATAATATCATTTATCGTTATATTCTCAAGGCCAAGCCTGCTTCCTTCTGCTTTTACCTTTTTCCTGTAGTTAAGGATTTCTGTAGCATCAAATGACATGTTAAGTGTAAGCTGAGCTGAAGAGGACAGTGAATTGAGCATTGACTTAGCAATAACTTTTCTTATATTGGTAAGTTTAACTTCTACAAAATCAGCCTCCGGAACACTATCGGACTGTGCTGCGGCCGGAGATACACTTCCTAAATCCTCCGTGGTAATTCTTCCGCCCAAACCTGTACCTGCTGCCAGCCGTCCTGTTTCATGAGACATGTACTCCTCCCTTGCTGAAGAAGTAAAGACCGGCCCATTCTCTTTCAGGTTTACAATATCCCTCTCAATTATTCTTCCATAAGGCCCTGTGCCTGCTGCAAGCCTGTAATCCACTCCCGATTTTTGAGCTAAGTTTCTTGCACGGGGTGAAATCCTTATTATCTCATCATCAGCAGCAACAGGTATATTAACTGGTACCGGCTGCTGTTGTTGAACCGGTGCCTGCTCCGTTTGCTTAGTACCCTTTTCCTCTTTGGATCCTTCATCTGCCTGTCCTTCAGGCCTGAACTCATTTACGCTTTCTCCTTCATTTCCAATAACGCATACATTGGTTAGGACAGGTACATCATCACCTTCTTCAAAAAAAATTTCCAGCATTTTGCCTTCAACCTTCGCCTCTTCTTCAAAGGTTGCTTTGTCGGTTTCATAGGTAAAAAGGATATCGCCCTCTTTAACCTCATCGCCTTTTTGCTTGTGCCACTTTACAATAATACAGCTTTCTACCGATTGACCCTGACGGGGCATAATTACAGGTATAGCCACTTAACAACCCTCCCATGAAAGATTTGTATTTACTAATGTTAATTGTTATCATCTTTTAGTTATATTTTATCACCGTGCATTGTATATGTCAACGAAAAGAAAACTTAAGATGTGCATATTTTCTGTATACCCCATATTATTCTATGGACTGGTGTTCCGAGTCTAAGAGGCTGTAAATTCAACCTTTTTATAAGATTTGTTATTATTTTGCGAGTTTGATTTGACATTAAGGCTGAACGCTACAGTCTCTTAAGCTTGAAGCATCAGTTCCTGGAAACATTTCTTCACATAATATACATGCGCCCTCATTAAACAGCCTATTAGTGTTATGCAGGCACGAAAATCAAAGCTCAAATGCCTTTTCAGCCTGGTACGAACTTCTTACAAGAGGACCTGACGCTACATATTTAAACCCCATATCAAGACCTATCTTTTTATACTCTTCAAACTTATCCGGATGAATATACTCAATAACGGGGTGGTGCTTTTTAGAAGGTGCAAGGTATTGACCTACCGTCAGGAAATCACACCTTGCATCCCTTAAGTCCCTGAATACTTCAATAACTTCTTCTTCCTTTTCCCCCAGTCCCAACATGATTCCCGATTTTGTATAGATACTCCCGTCCATGGATTTTACATTCCTGATAAGCTCAAGCGAACGCCTGTACACAGCCATAGGGCGGACCTCAGGATACAGTCTGGGAACAGTTTCAACATTATGGTTTATTATATCAGCTTTTGCTTCAACCACTTTCTCAAGTGAATTCCTGTTTCCCTTGAAATCAGGTATTAAAACCTCTATTTTAATATTGTTATTCAGTTTTCTTACTTCTTTTATAACATCTGCAAAATGCCCGGCTCCCCCGTCCGGAAGGTCATCCCTTGTTACAGATGTAATTACAACATGCTTAAGCTGCAGCTCCTTAACAGCCTGTGCAACATGCTGTGGCTCTTCCTTATCCACCGGTGTGGGTTTTTGCTTATTAACATTACAAAAGGTGCAGTTTCTTGTGCATATGCTTCCCAGGATCATAAAGGTAGCTGTCTTGCGGCTGAAGCATTCCATCCTGTTGGGACAGTTTGCCTCATCACATACGGTATTTAAAGACAGTTTTTTTAATATACCCTCAACCGCATTAAGCTCCTCAGAATTCTGTGATTTTATTTTCAACCATTCCGGTTTTACCATCCTCTCCACTTCTGCTTCTCTCCATTCTTCTGCCAAAATCCCTTAATTTATTAATGAATCCACATCAACTAATACAGGCTGCATACCAAAAACCCGGCAAAAATTCTCTATTACCTTATCGTTCAGTTCCTCGAAATCCGCTTCATGCCCCAAAAGCTTTTGTACAGAGGTAACGCCTTTGTCAGTTATGCCGCATGGAACTATCCACTTGAAATGCTCAAGATTTGTGTTCACATTAAATGCAAATCCGTGCATAGTTACCCACCGTTTAACAGCAATCCCTATGGCGGTAATTTTGTCGTTGCCTACCCACACCCCGGTATACTTTTTATCCTGTCTATAGGCTTGAATGCCGTACTCTTCTTTAAGAAGCCTTATAAAAACCTCTTCAATCCTATATACAAAATCCTTAATATCCCTCCCATGATTGTTCAGGTCGAAAACAGGATACCCTACTATTTGTCCCGGGCCGTGATAAGTAACATCACCGCCGCGGGACACATAATAAACACCCACACCATTTGCCTTTAGCATTTCCGTCGGCATAATGATATTGTCTTCAGTACCGCGCCTGCCTATAGTTATTACCGGCGGATGTTCTACAATCAAAAGCGTATCCTCAGTCTTTCCCTCCAGCCGCAGTGCAAAGAGCCTTTCCTGAACGTTGAGTGCTTCTTTATAATCCATCTTTCCAAGCCTGACAACATTGAGCCTCATTTTACACCTCTATCCAATACCTATATGCTTTTAGCATTTTTCAAGAGGTACTTCTCCGCCTCTTCAGACCATAATCCATTATTTCTATCTACAATCTTTGCTAGCTCCGCAAACAACGGATCTGTTTTTCCCTTTTCTGCAAAGTCGTCAATAGCAGTTAACTCCATGGAAATGTGTGTATAAATAAGTTTCTTGCCCCCAGGTATTTTGGGAAGGTTCAAAGTTGTTTCAATAACACTGTCAAGGCCTCCAATATGAGTAATCATTGCAGATGGATTAATCAAACCCTTTTCCATCATTTGAAGCGATTCTATCATATCGTCGGTATTGCCACCGCTGGTTCCAACTATATGGGTAGAATTATAGTGAACATTGTAGAAGTTGAATTCAGCCCTGAACTCCTTATTAGTCGGGCCTGCGAAAAAGTTCAGGCAGCCGTCCTTACCAAGTATTCTGTCCCCCTGTTCAACTACAGCCCTCACAGGTGCATATACAAACACATCATCATACCCTTTTCCGTTGGTAAGAGAAACAAGATATTCCTCCGGATTATCAACCTTCGCAGTATTGACATATATTAGTTTAACACCGTTTTTCCTGGCCTCTTCTATCGTGTATATGGATTCTGCCCTTGCAAGCCTTGCTTCATCAATATCTGTAACTACTAAAAGCCCGGGCTTCCTGTCACAGTGTATGGCATAATCAATAGCGCCAAGCCCCATAGGACCCACTCCTGCCAGTATTGCCATATTGCCGCCCTCTACAATACCCATTTTGTGGACATAGCTTCCGCCTGTTGTATGATAATTAGCATGGAAAGCCCCAATTATACAAGACATAGGTTCGGCCAGGGAACCGTAAAAATACGCTCCTCCTTCATAATTGAGCAGGCATCCACGTTCCATAACAGCATTAGGAATCACTATATATGTGGCATTTCCGCCAATATACCTGAACGAGTATCCCGGAGCTGCATAAGGGTCGTGCTCCTGATTTAGCGCAGGTTGGATCGAGAATTTGCTGCCTGGCTTAAACTTGTCTTTCCATTTTTCACCTACTTCCACAATTTCACCGCAGAATTCATGACCAACAATGGTTGGATTATCTGCCACATCATTGGGCACCCTTTTATGATCCGCACCCTGTATTGCTGCTTTATATGATGACATACATATGCTGTCAGAAACCACTTTTGCCAGTATTTCATCATCTTTTATTGCCGGTAATTCAAACTCTTCCAATCTTAAATCATTTTTTCCGTATATTCTTACAGCTTTAGTCCTCATTTTTATCCCCTTTCTAAGTTTTTTCGTATTTATGTTTAATTATAACATAAGTTTGAAAATATTTGTCATATTTATTTTCTTTCGCAAATTTATTTACTTAGTATCAGGTCAGCCAATAGTTCCTGTATTTTAAGGGAGTGGTTCCAACAAGCTTTTTAAAATCCCTTATAAAATTGTTTACATTATTAAATCCCACGCGTTCGGAAATCTCATTTACCAAATAGTTGGTCTCCTTAAGCAAATATTTCGATTTGTTTATACGGTAATTTATCAAGTACTCATATGGCCCTATACCTGTATATTTCTTAAACAACCTTATAAAATGGAATTCACTCATATGGGCAACTTTCAGAAAATCCCGCATATTTATCCTCGCATTATATTTATTCTGTATATACGCTATTACGTTTTTTATTGCATCAGTATGCTGCTGATACTTTTTATTGTTCAATGGGTTAAGCTTGTTTATTAAAATCTCCGATACTATATTCCCTATGATCATAGACGCTTTTATATCAGTCATAATTTCATCATTTCTTACCAGGGACATTATTTCGTTCATATACCTGTCCAGTTCGGTATAATCCAGAATTGAAATAATTGAAAGTGAATTTTCGTTAATCAGGTTGAAATAGCTTTCACAACCGTTTCCACTAAAATGCATCCATTTGATTTCCCACGAGCCTGTATAACCCGTTTTATAAAAATGGTACTCATTACAATCTATCATAAATACCTGTCCCTGTTTTACTGAATATTCCTGTCCCCTGTATCTTATTACACCGCTCCCTGAAACAGTAAAAATAATCAGATAATCATTTTTACCCTCCCTTTCGGTAAAGTAACCACTTTTTGCAAAAAAGTGACCACATTCAGTAATATAAAAAGGCAGCTGCCTATATACAGAACCAACGGTATGGGACAGTGAAATTGATTTTTCATGCACATCAAGCAGGTAGTTTAACTTCATATACTGACCCCTTACAAGCAGTTTTTATATAAAACTATTATTGACAGTGCACATAAAATAACTATGGTGTACATAAAATAACTATGGTGTACATAAAATAGTTGCTTTTAGTATATCATTTTTTTCTTATACAGGCCAGCAAAAACTCCTAGCATTTTTCGTTTATTATGTGATATTTTTCTTTATATACCAAAACATAAAGCCATATACCTTCTCATTCAAATTCATGTTTTGACTCCAGGCTCAGTTTAAGCCCAGCCCTTTTCTTTTCATTATTATATGCTGCTCAATACCGGCAGCAGCTTCTTTAGGATCATCACCCAGGGCAATTTTCCCGCCCGTCAGTTTTTCTATGTCCTCTGTCAGAAGTTTAACCAAACCGGGAGCACCTGATATAAACGGCGTGGGAGAAAGATGGGTATATGCTCCATATGCTACAGCAAACACGCCGTCAATAGTAGCCTTTTGTTCCATCCATTCAGGAGCTGTAACAGCTATTGGAAGGTCAGGAATATCTGCATCAAGGTAGTCTGCTAGAGCTGTGACAAGCATGGATATCCTGCCTGTATCAGTACATGTTCCAAAGCTTAACACAGGAGGGATATTCAGCATTCCGCACACTTCCTTAAGGCCTTGACCTGCCGACTCTTTTGCGTCAAGGCTGCACAGTCCCGCTACTTCCAGTGCATGATTTCCGCATCCACCGCTTACAACAAGTATATCTTTTGCTATCAATTCCCTGGTTATATTAACAGTGTTCCAATCCTGGGGGCCGTTCCTGAGAGAAGCACAGTTTACCAGTGCAACCACACCTTTTATTTTCCCTGCCTTTATTACATCCACAAGGGGATCCAGTTTATTGCCCAATGCCTGCAGCACTGCATCTGTTGAAAAACCAGCAATGGCTTTTTGTATCCTTTGTGTTATCTTCCTTATTAAACTTCACATTGGTTTCACCATCTGTATAAAATATTATGGTATAGTTTTTCCTAAAAGCTCATAAATATAAAAAGCCGAAAAGAATATATCCCTCCAGCTTTTTATTATGTTATAAAATCCCTATTTAGTTTTTGATACGCTTTTATCCCTTATTATTAATACACTTTTATTCCTTAACTGTCTCAACCGCTTTTTCAGCAAATCCTGTTGTTACAATTTTTTCATAAGGGGCAAATTTCTCAAGCTCCCCCGCCATCTGCATTACTTCCTGCAGTAAATCAAGCGATTCCTTCTTGAGAACAGGTGTTTTGTTCCACGCATCCTGTTCCTTATACCTTTTGGCAACTGTAGTCAATATTTCCATGTCAGCGTCTGGAAATGAAGGTTTTATTACCTCTGCAACTTCTTCAGGCGTGTGATTTTCAACCCACAGTTGTCCCCTGTATATCGCATTGGTAAACTTCTGGATAATGCCAGGGTTTTTTTCTATATAACTTTTCTTTGCATAATAAGCTGTATACGGGATTTCACCGCTGTCTTTCCCAACTGATGCAACAATATACCCCTTGCCCTCCTTCTCCAGCGTTGATGCAACAGGCTCAAACAGGGTTACATAATCAGCATTTCCGCCGGTAAATGCACCAGCCATAAGTGCAAACTGTACACTTGTATCTACTGTAACATCCTTTCCTGGCATCACATTGTTTTTCTTAAGTACGTATTCCAATGTCATCTCGGGTACTCCGCCCTTTCTGCCACCTATTATGGTTTTGCCTTTTACATCTGTCCACTTGAAATCAGGATCTGGCTCCCTTGCCACAAGGAATGATCCGTCACGCTTTGTAAGCTGCGCAAATACTACCGCATAATCCTCTTTACCCTCATTGTAAACATAAATTGCAGCTTCTGGGCCTGAAAACCCTATGTCACACTGTCCTGATAAAAGGGCCGTCATTGTTTTGTCCGCCCCCTGGCCGCTTATAAGCTCAATATCCAGCCCTTCATCCTTGAAGAAACCTTTATTCAATGCTACGTACTGGGGAGCATAGAACACCGAATGCGTTACTTCATTAAGTTTTACTTTTGTAAGCTCACTCTGGCTGCATCCTGGGAAAAGCATGACCAATCCCAGAATCAGTGTAAAAATCAGCAACAAATTCCTCATCTTAAAACCTCCTTATATTCAATTATGCTGGTTATTTTTTATAATAAGCTTTTCTAAATATACAACCAACTGATACATAATTGCTGCCGCCGCTGCAAGTATCAGCACACTGGTCATAACCAGGTCAAGCTGGAATACCTGGCCGCCATATACAATCAAATAGCCCAAACCAGCTTTTGAAACCAGGAATTCCCCTACAATTACCCCAACCCAAGACAATCCAACATTTATCTTTAAAGCATTAATTATGGTCGGGAATGTTGCGGGGAAAACCACTTTTGTCAGCATTTGGCATCTTGTAGCTCCAAAGGTCTGAACTAACTTAATTTTTTCGGGATCCACCGCCAAAAACCCGTTTAAAAACCTCCATTATGGTTACTATTAGTGATATCGCCAGTGCCATTACAACTATTGATGCCGGCCCGGCGCCAATCCACACTATGAATATTGGCCCCAGCGCTATCTTTGGCAGGCTGTTAAGAATAACAAGGTATGGTTCAAATACCTTCGACAGAAACCTTGACCACCATAGTATTATAGAAAAAGCCGTTCCAAGAATCGTACCGGCAATAAAGCCAATTGCCGTTTCCAGGCATGTTATTCCTATATGATAGAATAGTTCTCCTTCCTTATACAAATTTGAAAGGGTCTCAATCATCCTGGAGGGCTGGCTTGTAATAAAAGCATCAATCACTTTGATATCCGCCATTAACTCCCAGAGTATAAGAAACACTACCACTATAGAAACCTGCGTTGCCAGTATTATTATTTTCTTGAACTTTATTTTTTTTAAATATTCCCTGTGTTCTTTAGAGATAGATTGGGCTTCCGTTTTCTGTTTTCTCATATCATACATGTACATCAAGCTCCCTCCAGATTTGGTTGAAATAATGCCTGAATTCAGGAGCCTCCCTTGAACATAAAGGTGTCCTGCGTTCACATGTGAGGTTGATTTCATAAGTCTTCTTTATAGTGCCCGGCCTTTTGCTCAGCACCACCACCTTATCTGACATGCTGATGCCTTCGGAAATGTCGTGGGTAACAAGTATTGAAGTTTTGTTTTCCTTTCTAATGATTGAATAAATATCTTCCGTAACCGCAAGCCTTGTCTGGTAATCAAGGGCTGAAAAAGCCTCGTCCAGAAGCAGAATTTGTGGATTGGTGGCTAAAGTCCTTATCAGGGCAGCCCTTTGCCTCATACCCCCTGACAGCTGTCCAGGGTATTTATCTTTGAAATCAGCTAATCCGTATGTTTCCAGTAAGTTCAATACATATTTCTTTGTATTCCTGTTAAGCGTTCCTGTTATCTCTAACCCCAATAGTGCATTTTCCAGTATTGTTCTCCAGTCAAACAGCTGGTCCTTCTGGAACATATAGCCTACTTTATATGAAGTACCTTTAACTTCCTCACCGTTTATGCATACCCTTCCTGCCGTAGGTTTAATAAGCCCCGATATTAAAGACAGCAAAGTGGATTTTCCACAGCCGCTTGGACCTACAATGCTTATAAATTCACCCTCATCAACAGAAAGATTAATATTTTCCAGAGCATTTATTTCTCCGTTTGGGGATTGGTATTTCATACAAAGATTATGTACCTCCACTATTGCCATTAATATTATGCCTCCTCAGTAATATTGCTGTAGTTTACCCCAAATTGCAGTTATTCGGGGATATGTTATATAACCAGTATATTAACAGACCCGGCAATTAGTGCATGATGATAAAATGTTATGAAATGTATCAATATTTATTTGCTTGTGTTTGAAAAGGTATGATTATAAGAAGTGAATTCCCTATTGTATCAAAAAGATGTCATTCTTGGTATTCAACAATAATTGCTCCTGCCAAAGGACGCTCCTGCTGCTTGAATGAAGGCCTGTTTACAACTTTTCCCTCCACAATCATCTCAGTTGATGCACCCCCGTCAAGCATGGCGGCATTTTTTATCCCAAGTTCCAACAAAAGCTGTCCCAGTTCTTTTCCTGTTAATCCGGCACTATAACCAGGCTGCCTTCCGTCAACAGTGAGCAGGACAACAGTATGTTTATCCTTCAAACCTATGGCAGTTCTTGGATCACGATTTGTCATTACACCTACCCATTCATCATTATCCCCAATGACTATTTCACCATCCTTCACTATCCAGCTTCCACATTCATAAGCCTGGTCAATTGTGTCAAAGCCGCTGTCATAACCAAACCTTACCTTATCCCCTTTTTTGACAGGTATGTTATCCAGACCTTGGCCGGGAAGTGTAAAAAAGGTAAGAGCCATGCCATTCTCAGGTATATGGGCACTGTCGGTATGTTCGGATATGCCAATTACAATGCTCTCCTCAATAGCAGCGGTGATGTTTGCTATCCCGGCCCTGTTCCTTTCACCATACGCAGGAGTATAAAGAATAATATCCCCTGGATTCCCAGGTGCGTTTATATCATTTATTATAAGCTTCTTTCCGCCGCATTCCATCCATAATATATTATCAATACAGTTTAGTGCAGCTTCTCTCCCCAGTACGGTAAATACAGGATACTTTCCGGTTGATTTTGTGATTAATTCACCATCAATAACAACCATACCGCTGGGGCGGCCATATTCATAGAAAAATCCGGAATTTACGGCTGCGTATGCTCCTTTCCTCTTAGCCATTTCACTTAATTTCTCAAAACCAAAAACCGAATCAAAAGAAAGTACGGGTTTTACACGGATCTGCTCATCCCGGAGATCCACCATAATAATATTAATTTCCTGTTTTAAGCCATTTATTGTTTTACTCAAATGACTATACTTAACAGGCGGAATCAATGGTGCCTGCCGGGGTTGAACAGGCTTTTTATCCCTTTCTGCCTGATTTGGTGATTCTATAAATAAAAAACTCCCTGCATATTGCAATATGAGGGATAAAATCACTACCGCAGCAAGTAATACTAATGCCCTTATCCTATTTTTTTTCGTCAACCTTTGCTTTCCCCTTTTCCACCACATTGTATTTAGTTTCCAGCTGGCTGGCAAGCTGCTTGTAAAGGATATCTGCCAAACCGAAACTTCCTCTTCTGGATGCTTCCTCAATCAAAGCTTCATCCAGCATTGATTCAAACATTTCAGTACCAATATCTCCAGGTATCAGATCGGATTTAGGTACTGTTGCTTTCATCTGCTTGTACATCATTCCAAGCATAATTGCCTCAAACTCCTGGCACACCTTCTTTAGTTCCTGCCTGTTGTTATTATCTAGAGCACTTTGCAAACGGTTCTGGAAACTGTCGTCAGCAATCCTGGTTTTTGCGTTCTTTATGGTATTGTTGACGTAATTCTCATTTATCTTGCTTATATCCACTAGTACTATCTCCTCAGGTTATTTGCCATTCCCAGCATTTCATCCGATGACTGTATGGCTTTTGAATTTATTTCATATGCCCTCTGTGCTACTATTAATTTTACCATTTCTTCCACCACTTGTACATTGGAAGACTCAAGGAACTTTTGGTGTAGAATACTTCTGTCCCCAAATTCTTCATCCGGTATGGGAAAACCCGAAGCGCTTGTTTCAGCATATAGATTGCTACCTATGCTTTCCAGACCTTGTGGGTTTTCAAATTTTACTAAACCTATTCTCTGTCCGAGCGGCACTGATATCCCTTCCTCATCGATATAGCTAAGTTCCCCTTCAGTGGAAACCTGCAGCTTTGATAAGTCTACATCAAAGTATATTTCCATCTCCGACTCATCCAGAACAGGATACCCTTCAGCGGTGGTAAGCATTTTTCCGTCATCTGTCACGCTTATTTTAAAACTTCCGTCTTTTGTATAGTTAACATAGCCCTTCGGCCCAAGGACCATAAAGAAAGCATCTCCTTCGATTGCAAAATCCAAAGGGTTGTCAGTCATTTGAAAGCTTCCCATACTGAAATCTTTTACAGTAGCAACAGGCTTTGTTCCATGGCCAACCTGAAGATTTACAGGCCTTCCCTGACCATCCAGTATATAAGCACGTCCCAGGGTTTCATACAACAAATCCTTGAACTCCGCCCTCTCTTTTTTATAGGAATTGGTATTAACATTTGCAAGGTTATTAGATATAACATCTACATTATATTGTTGTGCAATCATTCCGGATCCTGCTGTCCAAAGTGCTCTCATCATAATCCTGTTTCCTCCCTGTTATTTATCGTACTGCTCCTACTTCATTCACTGCTTTCTCCAGTGTCTCATCCTGTGCCTGAAGTATTTTCTGGTTTGATTCATACGCCCTCATAACGGAAATCATGTCTATCATTTCCCGTACAATATCAACATTGGATTGCTCAAGGAATCCCTGCTGTATTGTTCCGCTGAATTCCTGCTCCACCGTTTCTGCGGTCCTCGAGACCAGGTTGTTCCCGTATTTTCTTAAAGTAGAGGGATCTGCAAATTCCCTGATCAGTAACCTGTCTATAACATCCCAGCCTTGAATTATTGTGCCGTCGGCTTCAACAATAAAGTCACCGCCATTTAAATATATAGGGCCTTCCTCTCCCATTACCGCATGCCCGTCTTTTGTTATAAGCTGGTTGTTTGCATTTACGACAAATGAACCATCACGCGTGTAATACTCAGTTGCATTTCCCTGATTATCCAATACTTCAATTGTAAAAAATGCCGTATCCGAATCCTTAATAGCCAGATCAGAGTTGTTATCCGTTCTAACAAGGTTACCCTGTGTATAGTATGTAAATATCTCCCCCACATCATTTCCAAGCTGCATGCTGCCTATCCTGCCCGAAATATTCGAGAAGCTTTGGCTGTCGTTTATCCTTCTTGTTAACATATCCGGAAAGCTTTCAAAAACTACCGTGTCCTTTTTATAACCCGTAGTATTGACATTAGCAAGGTTATTGGACAAAACATCCATTTTTTTATTATTAGCCAGCATACTCCAGCCTGAAGTGTATAAACCGCGAATCATCCAAATTCTCCTTCAATATCTGTTCTATGTTCTTTTGTTCCCTGTTCTCTTTATATTTATCGGACACCTTTCAAATTATCTTTACAATAAAAAAGCAGTCAAATCAATATTTGGACTGCTTATAATTATGGTTGTATAATAATTGACCAGTAAAGCTCAGCTATCTTCTTACTCTTCCTTCTTCCTTGGCTAATTGCTCAATTACCTCAATATTGTTAAGAGCCTCACCTGTTCCTAAAGCCACGCAGGAAACCGCATCATCCGCTATTATCACATTTATGCCTGTCCTCTCCTGCAACAGCTTGTCCAACCCATAAATCAGGCTGCCTCCGCCCGTCATTACAATACCCCTGTCGCCAATATCCGCAGCCAGCTCCGGAGGAGTCCTTTCCAGAACTGAGTGCACTGCCTCTACAATACTTGAAACAGGCTCCTCAAGTGCTTCCATTATATCTGTCGATGTAACAGTTATTGTTTTGGGAAGTCCGGATACAAGGTTTCTTCCTCTTATATCCATTGAAACTTCCTTAACCCTTGGATATACCGTACCAATATTTATTTTTAATTCTTCAGATGTACGTTCACCAATCATTATATTATGCTTTTTGCGCATATACCTTACAATGGCCTCATCAAATTTATCCCCTGCTACCTTTATTGCGGTACTTATTACTGTCCCGCCAAGGGATATGACCGCTATATCTGTCGTACCGCCGCCAACATCCACCAGCATACTTCCGCAAGCTTTGGATATATCTATACCTGCACCTATTGCCGCAGCAATCGGCTCCTCTATCAGATAGGTCTTCCTGGCTCCGGCCTGTATGGCAGCGTCAATAACCGCTCTTCTCTCCACTTCAGTGACTCCGCTTGGCACACAAACCATAATGCGTGGCTTAAATAACCTAAATGCTTTATTCCCGCATACTTTATTGATAAAATGCTTAAGCATCCTCTCGGTAATGTTGTAATCTGATATAACCCCATCCCTTAGGGGCCTTATTGCAACAATATTTCCGGGAGTCCTTCCAAGCATTCTCCTTGCTTCCTCACCTACAGCCAAGATTTTGTCGGTGTTTTTGTCAAGTGCAACTACCGAAGGCTCTCTTAGCACAATCCCTTTTCCTTTTATATAAACAAGTACTGTTGCCGTACCCAGGTCTATACCAATATCCTGTCCAAAGCCCAAACAAATTCATCCCCTTTTTCATTAGACTAAAACCACTTTTTTTTATTACTTCATTTTATTACTTCATAATAAGACAGCACAGAAGCAAAAACATATTTGTCTAGAAAAGAAAAAACTTACAATATTAATATTATCATATAATATTAATATTGCAAGAATTTTGTATCTGGAGAAATATAACTAACTTATATAAAACGCTTTCCATTAAGCGTTATACAATACTTTAACAACTGCCCCGCACTATGCCATTTCTCTCTGGTACTTTGCCCTTGTAGCTTCACCGCCTCGAATATGCCTTTCAGCTTTGTTCTCTTCAAGTACACATCTTACACTCCGTGCAAGTTCAGGTTTTATACGAGCTAATCTTTCAGTTACATCTTTATGTATTGTGTTTAGTATGGGTGTCGGTTTTTGCTTCAGGCGGCATTAAGAATGTACCGGACAGCATGACGGGGATACTCAAGTTCTTCAAATCCTCATTGATATTAAAGTACACATAAATTTCATCCTCGGAATTCACCCGGATTTCTTTGATGATTTTCTTTAAGTCGGTATTGTCTATGTTTTCAGTAAACTTGAAATTATCAAAGGCCTCTATAAACCTTTTCAGGCTATCCTTGATTTGCCTGTTAAGCTCCCTGGTCTTGACCGTACTGTTGAGTTTAAATCTGAGTTTTTCTATCTCGGTATTTATTGGCAGCATATCATGTCTAGCTTCCTCTATGGTAATCAGCCTGTCCACCGCCAGCCTCTTTAAGCGTTCGCGCTTGGCCTGCAGTTCCTCAAGCTGTTCCTTTACTTCGTCAAGGTGATATCCTTCAATTTCCCTGATGTATTCTCTGATAAGAGCATTGCATCTGCGCTCCACAGCTTCAAAAAAGCTTGCCTTATCCTGGATAATATAATTAAAAAACTTGTCCAAGCCCTCTTTAAGCCAATCTTCATTTACCCTTGTATACTCCGATTCGCACCGGTTTTTGCCATAGACGCTCCGTTTAGAGCAGGTCCACCATACATATAAGGGGCCGTTTCTAGAGTGCCTCCTCTGGTAACGCCGGTAAGAAAAACCGCATGACCCGCACTTAATCAAATTGGAGAACAGGTGTTTCTCGCTTCTTCTGGTAAACGTACCCTCATAAACTTTAGCGTTTAGCTTCATCTGCTGCTGGGCTTTATAGAACTGCTCATCCGAAACAATGCGGAATTTCGGCCTTTCAACAGTATACCATTCGCTTTCTGGATTATTTGCCCTTTTGTTGGTAAAAATATCAATACTGCTTTGCTTGCCGTTGATGACGCGGCCAGTATATATTTCGTTTTTCAGCAAGTTGCCTACAGTATTCTGTGACCAATTGTAGTTAGGCTTTCCATCCTTCAGCTTTTTGGTTTTCACTTTGTTCTGATATAAATAGGATGCAATTCTTGCCATGCCCCATTTCTCCTCGGTATAAAGGTCAAATATTTTCCTGACCCATTCACTTTCTTCCGGATTAGGCACAAGTGTATAGCGATCTATCCTGTCATAACCAAAAACAAAATTGGGCACACGTCCTTTTTCCTTGCCAAACTGCTTACCGAATTTAACCTTTTCCGAGATGCGCTGAGATTCACTCTCAGCCAGCATGGCCATTAAATTTAATGTAAAACCGTCTATATCCTTGCCCTCACCCATGTTTACAAGGTGCAGGCAAACACCATAAGAATTCAGCTCTCTGGTAACAGTTATAAAATCCAGCGTATTCCTGAAAAGCCTGCTGATGTCCTTGACATAGAGTTTCTGGAATTCGCCCCGTTTGGCCGCTTTGCGCAAACGCTGCAGGTCTTTTCTGTTTTGCATTTTAGTAGCCGATTTGCCCTTATCACAATAGATGGCTACCAATTCATCCCCTCTGCTTGGTATATACTTCTCAAAAAACTCACGCTGGTTTTCCAGCGAGCTTTGCTGTTCTTCTTTATCTGTACTGACTCTGATATAGGCAGCTGCCTTCATCCCATCATCCTTTCTGTTCCCTTTGTCCGCACCCGGGTGGCGAATTATAACGGAGTGCACCTATTTAAGCCAATGAGCTGTCCGAGTTCTCTGTGTTGTCCGAATCCTCACCGGTTAAATCCGTAACAGCTGATTGAGTGACGGCTTCTACTGCCGAATTTATGATACTCCTTGCAACTCCAAAAGAAAGGGCATCCAAGATCATGTCCAGGATAGCAGAGTCAATGCTCTCCTTTGTGATATTCAATTTGCTTGTCCCATCTTCCTACCCCCAGTTATGTCTCTCTTTAATGTATATTTCTGATAGGGCAAATTTATTCTCTGATAAACTTGTGAATCTGTCTGTTCCGGAAAATGAAACAGGCTTGGATAGTATACAAAAAGGGAGTGTTACCTGTAAACCAATTGGCACTCCCTTTTTAGGTCATCATTTTATGTATAAGCTTAATTTCTGTCGAACCCCACATTAAATCATAAACTATCGATGCTTTTTCCTCGGTGGTATTGGTAGACCACTTCTGGTACTCCGCCTCAATTAAACTTATTCTACTGCTTCGAACTGATCTTTTGACACGCCGCACACTGGACAAACCCAATCAGATGGAATATCCTCAAAAGCTGTCCCGGGTGCAATGCCGGAATCCGGATCACCAACAGTTGGGTCATAAACATATCCACATACAGTACATTCGTATTTTTTCATAATACTACTCTCCTCTCCTTTTGAATTATTTATTGTTTCTTTTACTTGAATTGGTGCTGTTGGAGGCACCTTTCCCCTTTTTACCTTCTGGTAATATGCATATGTCAAAGGTTCATCATTGCCAAACACTTCAGCGCCTATCACTTTTCCTATGAATATGGTATGTGTCTCCACTTCAATGCTGTCTACTACTTCAGCCTCTATATAACCAACAGTCTGTTCCAATAGAATAGGCACTCCGTTGATACCTGATTTGAAAGGCATATTTTTGAATTTGTCAATATCCCGGCCTGATTTAAAGCCAAAGTTCCCTATCAAATCTAAGCGAGTATCTTTTGCTAATATAGATATACTAAATTTCTTACTGTGTTTAATAAATTCATTTGTAAGATTTTTTCTGTTAATGCTTATTGCCACTGTTGCAGGATCTGAGGAAATCTGGAAAACTGTGTTAGCTATTTGCCCATTCAGCTTTCCTTCTTTTTCAGAAGCAATGACATATAAACCGTAGCTTAATTTGTAAAAAGTTTTGGTATTAATATTCATCATCCTTTACAATAATTCTTTGAATTCTTTTGTTAATAAAAAAATTATACCATATTTAAATTACTTTTGTGTTTTTTTTCTGTCTATTGCAATAAAACCTTTTCTCTCAGTATTCTAATCAGATGGCATATTCAAGCACCCAATACAACCGACACCAATTATTAACACTGTATGAACGGTGCTTTTACTTATACCAAATTTTTTTGCTGCTGCTCTCACTGTAGTTTTTTCTTCAATAATATAATTTGCCAGTTCAATTGCTCTTTCCTCAATATAACCCTTCAATTAAGCAACCCCCTCTTACAAGTCATATTCCTATGAACAATAAGGACATCAATATATACAACAAACGGTTCCCCCTGGAAAATTCCTTTTTCTATACATATAGAGTGTATTAAGCTTTGCCGTATTGCCTTCACTACAGTATATATATGCCCTGTAAGCATTCCTTATGACTATATTGAAAAAAAGCGGACCGGATTGGAAAAATCATTCCAGCCCGCTTTTCAAAAGTGTTCTTTTTTGCGAACCGATTCATGCTTTTTGGGATTCAAGCAGTTTGACCAGTTCACTTTCCGGAACAGGTTTACAATACAAATATCCCTGGATTTTGTCACAATTATGCCGGAGCAGATAGTCCAATTGCTCCTGCTTTTCCACCCCTTCAGCAACCACGCACATTCTCATACTTTTACCTATTTTGACAATATGCCCTGTTAAAGCATTAATGCCTGTTCCATCAGAAATACTATCAATAAAATATTTGTCAACCTTTAACGTTGAAATGGGCAGCTGCTTTAAGTAGCTTAATGAAAAATACCCCTTGCCAAAGTCATCAAGAGCGATTCCAACCCCCCGTTCGCACAGTTCCTTAAGCTTTGGTCCGATGGTTTCAAAAGATTCTACCAGTATGGACTCTGTAATCTCTAATACAAGGTATTGCGGTTCCAACTTGAAGAGTCTTAGGGTTTCATCCACCAAATCACAGAAGCCTGTCTGCAAAAGTTGTAAAACGGATATGTTCACTGATATGGACATATCTGTAAAGCCTTTTTCGTGCAGCCTTTTTAAAAATGCACATGCACTTTTCAATACCCAGGTTCTCAATGGTATTATCAATAGTGTATCTTCCGCAACTTTTATAAATTTCGCAGGAGGAACAAAACCCAGTTCCGGACTTTTCCACCTTAAGAGTGCTTCAAATCAGATACCTTATTTGTCTGCAAGTCTAACTGCGGCTGGTAATATATTTCAAATTGGTTCTTTTCCAGTGCCGCATGCATATGTTTTTCTATGCTCATCCTTTCAGTGAAAGCATCGTTCATTTGTTCATCATATACAACAAAACTCTTCCTGCCTGTTTCCTTTGCCTTAAACATGGCAATATCTGCATATTTGATTAATTCCTCAATGTTATCACTGTGTTCAGGATATATGGCAATCCCGATACTTAAGCTAATATGCAGTGCACTATCCATCAAACAAATCTTCTCTTTGAATCCGTTGATAATATGTAAAGCAAATTCCCTGACATCTTCCTCATCCTTAATACTATGTATTATTATTATGAACTCATCACCACCTAGCCTGTAAATAGAGCAATTATCCTCTAACAGCGAAGCCAGTTTCTTGCCCACCTTGATTATCAACTTATCTCCAAAAGCATGTCCCATTGTGTCATTGATATTCTTGAAATGGTCTATGTCGATAAACAGCAGTGCTGCTTTTCCTGTTTCTGATGCAGAAATTACCCTGCTTGAGTTTTAAATAATGAATGTTTATTCGGCAGCCCTGTCAATGTATCATGATACGCCAGATATGCAAGCTTTTCCTCACTGGTTCTTAGCTTTTGATTGACTGTTAACACCTCATTAAACTGTTGCTTCAATTCTTCTTCGGAAGCTGCCAGTTCTTCATATGTTTGTGTAAGCTCCTCTTGCTCTCTAAAAGGCTTTTCTTCATCCTTCCAATTTTCCTGATATAAAACAGCAGGATAAAAACAAAGGTTATTAAAATGATAAAAGCGGATAATACTCCTGGTACAAGCATTTTATATTCCTCAAAAAAGAAAATGGTTTATTGATAATTTCACAGTCCTCTGGAATTTTATCTAATGAATTATTAAACCTTTTCAACTGTTGATAATCAATAACCTTCCTGGTAGTTTCAGGAGATACTATTGAAATACTATCAGGATTTTCTCCGTCAAGTATACGGACAGCAAGTTTGGCTGCATTTTCTCCCTGTAGTTTTCCGCTAATCATAACTCCGCCAAGAGCCCCATTATTCAATCCCAATTCATACAAGTGATATACTGGTACGCTGCTGTTCCTGCTGATTTCCCTTGAGGCGTATTCAAACTCAATTATCTTGCCGTTCACATCACTGTAATAAGTAGTGACAAGAATAATGCTATTCTCATCATAGCTTCCAACGTTTCTTATCAGCTCATCATAAGACAGGTTATTTAATGGAATAGTATTTAAACCCATGTCCATCGATTCTATTTTTTCAGCAACAATTTTACCGGAAGATACCCCACTTTCAGAATTGTCAAACAGTATATAAATGTCCTTTATAGATGGGTTAATGCTCAAAGCCATATTGACTGTATCTGTGGGATCCACTTCTTCAAGAATTCCTGTTAAATTGGTATATCCGGGTGTAATCCCGGCTACTCCGCTTTGGTTTACCCCGCAAAAAACTACCGGAGCGTTTGAAAATATTACTCCCCTGTTTTTCAATACAAATTCAAGCGCCACATCATCGGTTGCCATAATAATATCAATATCAATATCTTGGTATTTGTATTTATAATAACTGAGCAGGTATTGCATGTTTTCTTTAGTAGGATAATTCTTCCAATCCATGTACTCAATAAAAATTGAACTATTGTGACTGCTTTTTCTAAGGATTTCAATAATCCCGTCTGTTTCGTCCTTTGCCCATGTAAATCCTTGATGATAAGAGTTAATTATCAGGATGTTTTTTTTCCCCTGTGTCTACAGCCCATACATGATTAGATGTACGCAAACATAACAAAACAGCCATAATGCATACAATAATTATCCTTCCAGGTTTAAGAATTCTACCGTTCATGCAAAAAACCTCACACTATTTTTATCAAAGGATGTATTAATTGTCCAATGCCCTGCTGTTTACGTCTAAACTCCATAAGAAAAAGCAAGTGATGCAGTCCGATATTTTTGGATACTAAATACTATAATACCACATTTTTTTTTGGTTTAATCAATAAGTCTTTTAGAGTGTATCTTCTATGCATGGCCCATATTATTTCATGTACTGCTGTTCCTAGTCCGAGAGGCTGAAAATCCAACTTTGTGTCAAATCAAACTCATTTAAACAGCCTCTACCTCTATAGCCTCTCCACAATGTCCACTCCATAATATGGGCCATGCAGAAATATGCACATATTGAATGCTCTGGGAAAACCCGCGCCCCTTTGATTTACTTTTTATTTTAAGGGCAAGTACTCTTTAGGGTCTACCGGTCTATTATCCATCAAAACTTCAAAATGAAGGTGAGGCTGTTCGGCCGATTCAAATAAGGCTGTATTGCCTATAGCCCCTATTACGTCACCCTCCTTTACCTTTTGATTGGGAACAACAACCTCATCACTGGCCAAATTTGCATATACTGTTTTCAAGCCGTTTTGGTGGTCTATTATTACTGTTATTCCAAATCTGGGGTCATTTTTTACTTCACTTATAAAGCCATCGGCTGCTGCTTTCACATTAGTACCCCTGTCCGCTGCCAAATCAATTCCGCTGTGCGTTCTCCAGTCCTCCAAAGTTTTTGAATACACCAGCCTGTCCATAGCGTAATCGAAGCTTACATCGCCAATAACCGGCAAAGCTAGCTTATAGCCGGTATCTGCTGACATTGACAGAAACCTCTTCCTCTTCCTTGGCAGGAGGGTTTTCATCTTTGGGCTGGCTTTTTTCTTCCTGCTTGGGTTCAGGTTTTTCAGCCTCTTCCTTCTTATTTTCTTTATTCTCTTTGTTTACTTCATCTGCTTTTCCCGGGTCTGCGTCTTCATTACCGGTCTGTACAATTCCTGTCTCCTCCGTATCTTCCTTAGTTGTTGACAACGAAGTACCTATAGATACCTCTTCATCATTATGCACGTCCATATTTGTTTCCAAATCATAATCTGCCGTGTCCTCGTCAAGTTCATCCACAATAATGCTGTCCATATCATAATTCTCATTGGATGAGGTTACATTGCGGGTTGTAACGAATACAGCCGTTGCGCCGACTATGGCAATACAGAGAATTAAAACTATGTAGAAGCCTTTTTTATCTAGAAACTCCAAAATCCTTTTCCTGACCAGCTTTTTGTCATTGAATAGTTTTTTCATTTTTTCATTTTTCACCTCCATATAATATTGTTTCCGCCTTTGGCAACAATATACACAAGGAGTGAAAAATAAATGCTATTTATTTTCAAATTGCTCTATTGTTTCCAGTGATATACCCTTATAGTAATAGTTCAAGTATTTCTTCAAAGGTCCCGCCGTTTTCAGCGAGGTAATTTGCACCCCACTGGCTCATTCCAACGCCATGGCCGTTACCTATGGTGGTAATGGTCAGCATTCCGTCATCGGCGTTTTCTATTTCGAATCTGGTTGACTTAAGGGAAAACAGCCTTCTAAAGTCTGTACCTTTTATTTCAATACCACCTATTTTAATTGTTTTTACTCTTTCTCCCACAGTAAAATCTATAATTTCTATATCATCCATTATGTCTTCGCTATTAAACTCAATACCAGGATACTCCTGCCTCAAAATTTCTTTAAAATCCTCGCAGTTAACCGTAACAGTGCTTTCATATGAGCTGGAAGCCTCTTCACCTTTGCTTGGGACGCTAACCAGGTATGGAACCGCATTCCCATCCCATACCTCTTCCGCATTTTCCGTCCTTCCGCCGCTGTTGGAGTGGAATACGGGATTGGCAACTGTATTGTCATATGTAATTATTAAGCCTTTCGTTTCTGTCACAGCTTTATTAATTCTATCCCAGTTCTTTGACGCATGCAGTTTATCCCATTTTTCCATCGCTTCTTTCTTGCTTACCCATGCCTGACAGTGGGTATGATCAGTACAAATGTCCGCTCCTTTATGAATATCTTCCTTGCCATTATAGTCTTTTAATATCCTTGCATATGTATATGTCCTTGCTGCGACGGCTTGCGCTTTTAATGCTTCAATACCAAAATCTGCAGGCATTTCAGCAGCAACAACACCTTTCACATATTCCTCAAGGCTAAGCTCCATAATGTTCCCCTCTGAACTGTTGTAAACTTTGATTTTTACTTCCTGTTCAGGTGTCTCCTGTATTATTTTAACGTCTTCCTGCTCAATGCTACAGCTTTTTACTATAAACAGCGGCAAAAGTATTACTACTACCACCATTATGAAAACATAGTAAACAAAATTTTTCATTCCAACCCCGTTTTCCCGGCTTTATATTTTATATGGTTTAATATAAATATATTCGGGTAATTGGAGTTTATGCTGTCCCTTAATCGTCTTCCACACGAGAAATGTTTGCTCCCAGTGATTTAAGTTTTTCGTCTATTTTTACATATCCACGGTCTATATGCTCAATATCTGTTATTTCAGTTTCATCTTCTGCTGAAAGTGCAGCAATTATAAGTGCTGCGCCCGCTCTTAAATCAGTGGCCTTGACTTTTGCCCCCATTAATCTTTCATTCCCTTCTATTACAGCGCTGCGCCCTTCTATCTTTATATTGGCTCCCATTCTTTTAAGCTCGCTTACATGCATAAACCTGTTTTCAAAAATTGTTTCAATAACCATGCTGGTACCTTGCGCCTTAGTCATCAAAGCTGTTATCTGGGCCTGCATATCTGTAGGAAATCCAGGATAGGGATGGGTTTTAATATCCACGGCCTTAATCCTGTCTGCTGCGGTTACATGTACACTGGATAGTTCTTCGGATATTTCCACTCCTGCTTCCCTTAGTTTTGCACTTATTGGCTTTAAATGGTCCGGCAGTACATTTTCAATTACCACATCCCCTCCTGTGATAGCAGCCGCAACCATAAGAGTTCCTGCCTCAATTCTGTCCGGTATTATAGCGTGATTTACACCCTTTAGTTCCCTTACACCGTTTACCTTAATGGTATCGGTACCGGCACCTTTAATCTCAGCCCCCATTGACGTAAGGTAGGTAGCCAGGTCAACTATTTCAGGTTCAGTGGCTGCATTCTCAATTATTGTCTGCCCATCCGCCAGAACGGCAGCCATTATTATGTTCTCAGTAGCCCCAACACTGGGAAAGTCAAGATATATCCTATTGCCTTTTAACCTTCCCTTGACTCTTGCCTCAACATAACCATGCCCCTGGGTAATTTGCGTACCCATAGCAGCAAATCCTTTCAGATGCAAATCTACCGGTCTTGATCCAATTGCACATCCACCGGGAAGTGAGATAACGGCATTTCCCGTTTTTGCCAGGAGCGGACCCATGACCAAAAATGAAGCCCTCATTTTGTTTACAAGTTCATAAGGCGCTATGGTATTTATTATACGGTCAGGTTTAACTTTTAACTTGGTGTTGTTATCAGAAAATTCTATTTCAGCACCAAGTGATTTCAAAAGGTCGCACATTATTTTTACATCATTTAAGTATGGAATATCTTCTATTACACTTTGCCCATCGGGTAAGAGCGAAGCTGCTATTATCGGCAGCACTGAATTTTTTGCTCCGCTGACTCTGACTCTGCCTTTTAATGGCGCACCTTTTTGTATTATAAACCTGGACATTTTATTCTCCCTTTCACATTCTATCTTAAGTTCTGCATCTGCAAAAGCAGATGGAAAAGTCAAAAAGTAGTTTTTGTCCTCTCATCAGTATTCTGTTGTTATAACAGGCGTTGCAAGCCATATGTAGGTTTTGTCTTCATATGAATTATATCTAAGTGCAATATTCAAATTTATCCTGTTTTCATTAACTTCAACAAACCTTGGTATAGAGGGTGAATAAGCTGAAACACTGATAAGGTTACCATCCTTTATATCCTCAATTTTTTTAGCGCCAACCTCTTCAAATACATTCCTGCAAATATCATTTAACTGCTGTTTATCCATTCTCCCTTCAAAATTCCCGGTTATACAGGAGCTTACCTTTGCATCAATATTAAACTTCTTTAAAGCCTGCATCACCTCCTTGCGTGTTCTTTCCATATTTATATGGTCTATGTCTTCTATAACCGTAGCGGAAACAAACCTTTCTCCGTTTACATCCGGTACCTTATTCAGCTGGATATTTAAGCTTATTACCCGGTTCTGGTCCATTAAGCCATTTACTATAACTTCCTGTATCAGGTCATTATTAACAATTTCAGTTGAAAAATTGCTTCCCCCGTTTATCCCAAGTTCCTTGGAAAGTAGTTGAGCAAGGCTTTCAAGCTCATCTATGTTCCGGTACTTTTTATCATCAACCCTGCCCCAAAAATATATTTCTGCATTAACCGGCCTGGCGCCTGATTCATTAAAAGCTATTAAGAGCATTTCTTCCGGAGAATATAATTCCGGCCGGTTAATTATATAATAAAAAATAAAAGATAAAACAAATAATATAAATAAAATGTAAATTAAATACGGCTTTTTCATAAATATCCCCCTGTTTGGCCACAAACTTCAATAAAATTATTGCCCCTGCAATCAAGGCATATACATGAAAAATTTTAAACACCGCTATATTACTGGATATGAATAATTTTTTTAAAAGAACTGTTAAATTTTTATTCTTTATTCCATGTAGTACTTATATCTGAAACAGCATGGGGCATAAGGACTTTTTGTTAACTTTTATCCGCGGATGCGTATTTTCTATATGCCCCATATTTATGTGAAGAAAATGTGGGGCATACACAGATAATACACCCTATATCTGCGTATATATCGACAAATGCCGTTCAATATATTATAGTGTTATATATAATAGAAAAAATCAGCTTTACTGAAAGTATCTGGAGGGTTATATGAAAAGCAGAATACTTGTAATAGATGATGAAGTTTCCATCTGCGATCTGCTAAAAATAAATCTGGAAGCGGAGGGCTATGAGGTTATTACTTCCCACAATGGAAGAGATGCCCTTAATAAAATCGAATCATTAAAACCTGACTTGCTTATACTGGACTTGATGCTCCCGGAAATAGATGGTTTAGATATATGTAAAAAAGTCACAACTGAAAATCCAATTCCAATAATAATGTTAACTGCAAAAACAGACCTTGTAGATAAAGTACTGGGGCTTGAACTGGGTGCGGATGATTACATAACCAAGCCCTTTCATACACGTGAGGTGATTGCAAGGGTCAAGGCTTTGCTTAGAAGGATTTCATCCGATGCATCTTCTGCGCCTCCTAAAAAATTGGTGAATGGCTGCCTCGAAATTTATCCTGATACAAGAAAGGTCACTATATCAGGAAATGAAATTGACCTGGCTGCGAAGGAGTATGAATTGCTGTATTTCTTTATGAGTAATCCGGGCCGTGTATTCTCCAGGGAAGAATTGCTTGAAAAGGTATGGGGCTATGACTTTGCCGGTGATACAAGAACCATTGACGTACACATACAGCGGCTCAGAAAAAAACTCAGGGAAGACGGCTCCAATAACAGGTTTATCCATACTGTCTTTGGAGTAGGATATAAAATGATTAAACATCAATCATTTAGCTAAGAGGGCATATTTTCTGTATGCTCCATTAGCCAACTATTAACATGAGTAACGGATTCAAAATTTTGATGCTTTCAGATTATTTTACAGCCCATTTTTTCTAGTTTAGCCCTTATCTCTTCCTGCTTTACTTTATCCATTTCAAAATCAACAAAAACTTCTTTAGCATTTTCATCAATATCTACTTCTATTACACCTTGCGTGTTTTCAAGCTTCTCTTTGATTTGCTGTGGCGAACAAGCTTCACATGATATGCATTCAAGTTTGAATTTCACCGATGACGGCGCATTAGCAGGCTTTCCTCCCTGACAACCTTCCATAACTAATACCTCCCCTTTATTACTATATATAAGGTATATTATAATTATAACACGTTTTGTCTGCTTTCCCAATCTTTTAGAGAACACATTTTTTGTATTCCTCATATTTATGTGAGGAAAATGCACCTAATATTCTCTTTTCCCTATGTGTATGTTAAAATGTACTTGAATAAATTATGCCAGGCATTTTATTATAAATGCCAGCCCTATACGCAGGAGGATTATGAAATTAAATTTAAGGCATAAAATTACCGCTGCCAATTTAATAGTCTTGATTCTTACCCTAGCAGTAGTATCGTTTGTCGTGGTACAAGGCCTTGATGCACTAAATCTCCGTATGCTGGTCAGAAACCTCATTCACCAGGCAGATGTTTCTATATTATCCATCAGGCAAAACCTGCTGTATGGGGACAAGCCCTCCGCAAATGAAGAAGAGTTTAATGCAAGGGCAAAGGATTTTGCCTCCAAAATTTCAAGAGAAGCAGGAATGAGAGTATTGGTTTTTTCTACGGATAAAGCGCTTGTTGCCGATTCCGAGGATAAAACATTGCCTGTACAGCGTTTTAATGAGCTTGATCATGTTCTCAACGGCAACCGTACATATGTAATCCGGCGCCATAAAGGAGAAAGGCACATGTATTTTGCTTTTCCTGTAATGCAAGGGGATAATGTCATTGGCGAAATCATGTTTGTATACCCTATGGAAGAAATAGACGCAGGAGCACGAAATGTACATACTGTTCTGGCTTTCTCCTTCATTATAGGAATCCTTGTCATACTCCTGTCCAGTGTTATTATGTCCCATAGAATAACAAAGCCCGTAGAGCAGCTTACCAGGTCAGCCAGAGCAATAGCTGGGGGAAGCTTCAAACATAAAATAAGCATAAAATCTTCAGACGAAGTAGGTGAACTGGCGAGGGCTTTCAACGGCATGGCTGATGAAATTAAAAACAGGATAGATCAGTTAAATATTGAAAAGAGCAAACTAAGTTCCATACTTGAGAGTATGGGAGAGGGAGTGATAGCATTAAACGGGAAAAATGATGTAATAGCCGTCAACAACACTGCCAGGTCAATTGTGGGAAGCAGTTTTGAAAGTAAAATACAAATGATTGCTAAAAGGGTAAGGACTCAGAAATCAAGGGTTGTACTTGAACTGGTACATAGTATGAAAAGCCTGCTAATATGCGCCACACCCCTAAATATGAACGAAAGTGAAGAGGGGATTGTAATTATTATAAATGATATAACAGAGCTGCGTGAGCTTCAGCAAAAACAAAACCTGTTCCTCACTAACGTATCCCATGAACTTAAAACTCCTCTAACAACTATAACAGGTTATATTGATCTGCTGAAAAACAAAGGACATGACAAGAATGTGTTCGAAACCTCGGTACGTTATTTGCAAAGCGCCAGTGACAGGCTTTTGAGGCTGGTTAATGATCTAATTGACCTGTCGTGCCTGAGCAAATTCGAATTTGAAGTGGAACCTAAGAGTACAAATATATCCGGCCTGTTAAAAGATATTGTTGGCCAGATGTCTCTTAAAGCACAGAAGTTTAAAATAAAAATAACAACCTGCATACCGGATTTACCGGAAATCCTGGTTGACCCTGTACGCATAAAGCAAGTAGTTGTTAATATACTGGACAATGCGATAAAACATTCCCAGGGTAATAATATTATTATTGAACTTTCAGAAAATAGCCATAATGCTTATATTGACATTACCGATAACGGATGTGGAATACCCTCTGAAATGCTTAAAAAAATATTTCAACCATTTCAGCGTGTTGACAAAGCGCGATCAAGAAATCTGGGAGGTAATGGGCTTGGATTATCTATCTCAAAGGAAATTATTGAAAAGCATGGTGGTAAAATAGAAATTAATAGTAAAGAGGGGCAGGGAACAAAGGTAAGTATAATCTTGCCCAGGTAGCTGCCCGGTTTTACAAATTTGTTACATTTTGTTTATTACAGTGTTAAAGGTTTGGTTTATTATTATCTTAAATCATAAGATTGGACTGATTGATATGAGAAAACTTATTATAATGTGTAGTACGGTTTTTCTTATTACTTCACTGCCCAGCTGTGGTATTGAAGAAGAAAAGATTAGTATAATAAAAGGTTCAGGTTCTGCAAACAGCAGTCTCATGGTCAGTTTTAACGAGCTTTGTTCCGGGGAAGTGGAAGGTTTCCTTGGAAGGGGTGACCAGATACTTGTAAGCAGGTCTTCAGACGGAGTATATTTATTGTCAGCAGTGGATACCACCTCAAAAGAGGAAGATGTGCTTATTGCAGTTAAAAATGAGCAAAAATGTGTTCCCGAAATTTCACAGGATGGTAAAAAACTCTTGCTTAATAATGTCCTTATTGATATCGAAACTAAGGAAACTAGAACTTTTCCTACTGTTGAAGAAGTTGTGCTGCCAAATCCTGACGGAATTCCCCGCCCTCCTTCTTACTCATTTATAGGCAGCAGTGAAGTCGTCCTTACTGACCCGTTTTTCTATATTATGAAATACTACCTTACTATTGCAGAGGCCGGAAGCATCAATGCAAAAAATATAGAACCAGAAATTAAAGAAAGTTTTTCTAAAATTCAAAGGCCTGATATAGACCATATAATAAGCCCAAAGCTGATTTCGGAAGACCTTTTATATGTTTTTATCGGTTACAGGAACAACACACAAGGGACATACCTTTATGTCCTTGACCTGTATGAAAAAAAATTCAAACTACTTAACGAAAATGTGAAGACATACCGCCTCTCACCTGACAGAAAGAAAATAGCATATATAAAGACGAACAAAGGAACACCCGGCTCAGACACTCTAATAACAATTAACACAGATGGAACTGACAAAAATGAACTGGTACATATGCCTCATATTACCGGCCTTGAGTGGTCGCACAGCGGTGGTTGGATTGCACTTTCGGCTGGTGAAAAGGGTGATTGCGACATTAATATAATAAAATCTGACGGAACCCACAAGGAACAGCTAACACACGGAATGAACCCTTCAGGCAAGCTATCCTGGTCATATACAGGAGATAAAATTGCTTTTACCTCCGGTGAAGGAAAACCATCACCTGAATCCAGGGTATATATAATCAAACTAAATATTGAAGACACATCAAAAATTGCAAGAAGTGAGCCGCGAAATTTAGAAAGGGTAAAAATGAGCAAACTGCTCATAGAAACTCTGAGGAAAGAAACGGATACTTTAATCGACCAAAGCAAGAAGGACAGTTAATGCTATCGGTGAAGGGAAATCATTTCATTTATAAAAAGTCTTCTCTTTGACAGATAATATTTATAAATTATTTTGGAGGGCTAAAATCATGCCAAGAAAGGCTATTGTTGTTTTTGCCGTACTAATATTGTCTTTTTTAACTGTGAAGCTCGTATCTCATATTCGTGAAAATCCATATTCCTCCATAAAGCAGCCTGAAAAGACAGAGTATTTGCAGCAAAACGGCCTGAAAGAAGATGGCTGCCGCACGCATGTTCATATTACTAAACCGGATATTCCCCTTTCCGAAATAATAAAAAGCAAAGGAATTAAAGAGCCAAAAGAAATTAACCTTCATGTTGACCTTAAAACAAGAACCATGTTTTTCAGGTATAGAGACATAGTTCTCAAGGAATACAGGATTTCAGCAGGCAAAAATACCGATAAAGGAGATAAAGAGAAGGAAGGGGACTACCGCACACCAAGGGGTGAGTTTTATATTTGTACAAAGGTTAAATACTCGCCGTCCAGGGAATACCTGGGGTCAAGATGGATGCTTTTAAGCTACCCCAACAGGGAACACGCTGAGCGTGGGTTAATAAGCAACCTTATATCCAAGGCTGATTATGAGCGAATAATAAAGTCAATTTCCATGAAAGCAATTCCTCCCCAGGACACCATCCTGGGCAATGCCATTGGCATACACGGCGGTGCAAAGCCTGACTACCCGAGGGATTGGACTGCAGGCTGCATAGGAATGTATGATGAAGATATTGAAGAGGTATTTGAATATGTTAACGAAGGCACCACAGTGGTAATAGAGTAAGCGTCAATAGTTCCTGTTCACAATTATTATCTGGTTTCTCCCATTTTTAAAAGACTTTTTAACATTATACCCTCTCGTCACCAGCTTGTCATAGATGGTGTCTGTCTGGTTAAAATAATTGTTTCCGATATCCAAAATAAGTGTATCATTCTTCTCCAGCTCTTTTGAAATCTGATCCAAAGTCATATCAATATTGACTATACTTTCCGCATTTATGACATTTTCCTCATTGCTCATGGTTCGAATTCTCCCGGATGATGTTTTTATTAGTAGTATTCTCAAATTAACGGATTATATTTTTATTTTTAAAAAACTATGTATAAAAAGTCTCAAATGGGGTAATAAATATATATGACCTCACAAAATACATTTTGACCCCCTTTACATGGTTAGTCGCGAGACTAACCTCTTTTTTTTATTGAAAACATTTAAATTTGAACTCTAAAATTCTTAAAGCAACTCCTCTAACTGGTTCAACGTTGTCCCAAATACATACAGCGCATCTTCAACAGGCTGTGGAACAGACAAATCCACACCGGCTTTCTTAAGCAACTCAATGGGATAATCAGACCCACCGCTCTTCAGGAAATTGATATACCTGTCAACCGCAGGCTTCCCTTCGCTCAATATTTGCTGGGAAAGGGATGTTGCAGCCGAAAAACCGGTTGCGTATTTATATACATAAAAGCTGGAATAAAAGTGGGGTATTCTTGCCCACTCAATATTAATATCCTCATCCAGCACAACTTCATCTCCAAAATATTTCCTGTTCAGTTCCCTGTAAATGGTGCAAAAAGAATCAGAATTTAACGCTTCTCCCTTTTCCACCTTTTCATGTATAATCTTTTCAAACTCAGCAAACATGACCTGACGGAATACCGTACCGCGGAATTCCTCCAGATAGTGGTTGAGAAGGTATGCCTTTTCCCTCTTATCATTCGTATCCTTAAGCATATAATTCATAAGCAGTAATTCATTAACCGTCGATGCCACTTCTGCCACAAATATTTTGTATTCCGAATAAATATATGGTTGGGTTTTGTTTGTATAAAATGAATGCATGGCATGCCCTATCTCATGGGCAATTGTATAAACATCATTTATTGTTCCCTGGTAGTTAAGAAGTACATAAGGGTGGGTATCATATGCTCCCCATGAATATGCGCCGCTGGTCTTGCCTTCATTTTCATATACATCTATCCATCCGGATTGAAAAGCATCCTTAATATGGTCAACATATTCACTGCCTAGCGGTTCAAGGCCTCTTGCCACCAGCTTCAGCCCATCTTCGTAAGAAATATGCCTTTCCGGGGTTTCAACTATTGGAACATAAACGTCATATAAATGGAGTTCATCAACCTTCAACACTTTCTTACGCAGCTTCAGATACCTGTGCAAAAGGTTGAGATTGCTGCTGACCGTATCAATCAGATTGTTATATACCCCGGTAGATACATTGTCCAAGTCAAGTGATGCTTCAAGTGAAGATTTGTATTTTCTGACGGTAGAATAAAACCTGTTCTTTTTAATATTATTCGCCAGCGAAGCAGCGAGAGTATTCCTGTTCTTATAATAAGAACTGTAAAGTGCATGGAAAGCATCTTTCCTTACTCTTCTATCCCTGCTTTCAAGAAATCTGATATACCTTCCCTTTGTAAGCTCTACTTCCTCTCCGTTTTCATCCTTAATAAACGGGAACTTAATGTCTGCATTATTGAACATATTGAAAATATCCGCAGGAGTATGGGCAAGCTCTGATGAAAGAGCCAGTATCTGCTCTTCCTTATCTGACAGTATATGCTCCTTTTGTCTTAAATTTTCATTGAAGAAATGCCTATATATCTTTAGGGCTTTATTCTCTTCCATGAACGCCTTTAAAGTCTCTTCTCCTATGGCAATTATCTCAGGAATAATAAAGGATATGGCCGCATAAACTTCAGTGCATAAGGCCATAGCCCTGTCGGTGAGGGATTGGTACACTGCATTTGCATTGTCTTCATCCCTTTTCATCCTTGCATATACAAAAACCTTGTCATTCAGCCTTAACATACCATCAGAAAATTCTAAGCACTCCAGGAGCTTCGTACTGCTGCTGCCAAGCTGGCCCTTAAATTTCAGGATTTCGCCGGCCATTCTTTTTACTTTTTCAAAGTCTTCCTCCCAATAGTCATCACTGCTGTATATATCTTCAATTTTCCACTTGTACTTGTCATCTATCTCATCCCTTTTGGGAAGAGCCCCGCTTTTTCTGTCTTCCATTCAAACTATCCCTCCGTCCCCAGTATTATACAGATTATATTATACCCTATGCAGGAACATAACTCACTCATTAATACTTAAAGAAGCAATAGTTTGAATGGAATAATCTAAGCCTTTCAAAAACCACGTGTCCCGTATTTTTGCACTTCATCATGTAGCGCTAGTATATTCTCAAGTGGGAACTCCAACATAAAAGTGTGATCGGATCCTACTGTATACCCACCATTAGGGAAGCAATCAATTATTTCTCTTACTTTTCTCCTTACATCTTCAGGCGTACCAAAAGATAATGTATATTGTGTATCTATGCCCCCATAAAAACAAATATCCTTTCCAAACTCCCTGCTTAGTGTTTTTGCACTCATACCCGGCAAATGAAACTGGCAAGGTTCTATCATATCAATACCTAATGCTATGTATTCGGGAATCAGCTCAACCATTACACCACAGCAATGGTTAAGGACTTTAAGACCATAAGATTTTGCCTGATTTGTAAGTTTTTCCATAGGTTTTTTGAAAAATTTTTTCCATGTGTCCAAACTGAATAAAAGTCCTTTATCTGTAGCAAAATCATCTCCGAAGAGGAAAATGTCAAATTTCCCCTTGCATTTTTCAAACAGTATCTTATTACGTGCAAGGTAATAATTAGTAATATGTTCTATTGTTGCTTCGATAAGCTGAGGTTCAAGGATCATGTTAACAAGTGCATTTTCCATACCAAAAAATTCACAAACAGTTCCGAACACTGGCGACCAGTTTGGTGCAACAATGGCTTTGTCAGGATAAAGATCCATTTCGCAGGCAAGAGCGTCATAGTCCAGCCACATTGGATCTGGCCACGGAAAATTTTCAATATCTTTTATTGAATCAATTTCCTCAAAAGGCCGCTTAGCGATGGCGCCGGAATAAGATCCTGAATCTTCAATCCCAAAACTGGGAGCTACTATATAGGGCTTCTTTACGTCTGTTTCAGGCCAGTCTTTGTTATACCTTCTTCTGTACTCTTCACGCAATTCCTCAGGTGGGTTCTTTTTATAAGGTATCTTTAATTTCCGATAATCAATACCCAGAAACTGTAGCATCTCTTCATAGCCATTCAACTGCTGTTTTTTTTCAATCGCGCTGGAAATTTCTTCAATTATATGCATATAACCTATTGGTACCCTATCAACCGTTTTATGGTCAATTGAGTTTAAAACAATTTCCCTTGAATTCATTGTTTGCTCAAGACCCCCCTGTTTTTTCTATCTTGTCCATGAATTTTTCAAACTCGTCATCACTAATATTAATTACATGCTTTTGCATTGGATATGTGCCAGTATTTACATCCCCTTTAAATTGTTTGAAAATATTAATACTTTGACGGAAAAAATCACCGTATACGATAGCATGTCTTGGGTAATGGCCGTCATGGCTTCCAAGCAAATCACATGCAAATAGATACTGCCCGTCACAGTCTGGGCCGCTTCCCATAGAAAACGTTAGGATTTTAACCCGCTTGGTAATTTCTGCTGCTACCTTGTGTGGTACACACTCCATCTCAACAGCTATTGCCCCAGCTTCTTGTAATCGAATAGTATCGATATAAACGCGAAGTGCTTCTTCGGAAGTCTTGCCTACTGCTCTAAACCCGCCCACCCATGTAGACAGGTATGGAACAAGTCCAACATGCCCTACGCAAGCAATGTTTTCTTTTGAAAGTGCTCTGACTCTTTCTGGAGTAGCTCCCATTGTATAAATTATATCTGCTCCTGATTCCATCAAATTGATAGCACTTTCAATTGCTTTTTGATCGCTGATCCTAGCATCTCTAAAGGTCAGCGCTCCAGTAATGAGCGTATTGGGTGCTGCTTCCGACACTGCTTTTACAATCTTAGGATCAGTTCCGGCTACAATGTTATCTATTCCTGTAAGTTCACATGCCTTAGCAGTATAATAATCTTTGGCATTAACCACAATGATTTTGCGTTTCCCTTTAAGATCAATTAACTCCCTGATAGTCATTTTTTGTTTGTTTGACATTTTAAATCTCCTAAATCATTTGTCTTTTTTATCGCTATTAACCCTCTACCAAAATGATTACTTCCAGTAGTGTAAAGAAAAACCAGCGGATAAACAATTACTTCATAAAGCTTGGTAAAAACAAGACGGTTTGAGGGAAGATTGTTATGATAGCTAGTGCTATAAACAACACTCCCACCATCGGCAGGGTTTCCCGTATCATATCCTTTAAGGAGATTTTACCAACACCGGCTGTAACAAATAACAGCATACCAAAAGGTGGCGTTAGTAATCCTATCATCATATTCAGGCATATCATAACTCCAAAATGGGTTAAATCGATATTAAAATAATGAACCAAGGGCATAATGATAGGAACAAATACCAACTGGCTGACAGCAACATCCACAAAAGCACCAAGGATAAGGAACACAATGTTAACAATCAGCAAAAACACTAAGGGGCTCCCTGTAAAACTGCTTAGCATATTGGCCACTATAGGTGCCACTTGCTCTACATTTGCGATATAATTAAACCCGAAAGCAGCGGCAATAACAAGAAAAACTGAGCCTGTTGTCCTAACTGTATCTTTGATGTTTCTCCACAACACTTTCCAACTCAAAGTTCGATAGACAACAAACGAAATAAGCAAGGTATAAAGCCCAGCTATCGCACCGGCTTCAGTAGGTGTCATTACGCCAGTATAAATGCCAATCAAAAGAATAACAGGTGTAAAAAGTGCTGGTAAAGCCCTTATTGTATCAAAGATGAATTGCTTAAAGGTTCTTCGTACACCCCTTGGATAATTTCTTTTTTTAGAAACAAAATATATATAAATGGCTAGTACGATACCAATAATTATAGCGGGCAATACACCGCCCATAAAAAGCTTTCCAACAGAAGCTCCTGATATCATAGCATAAATTACAAATGGTATAGATGGCGGAAATATAGGACCAATTACCGCAGAGGCTGCAGTAATGGCACATGAAAAAGGTTTATCATACCCTTCCCGTGTCATTTGTTCAATTTCTAACATTCCTAAACCTGTTGCGTCTGCGAGGGCACTCCCAGTCATTCCAGCAAAAAGCAGGGAAGCCAAGATATTTACATAACCCGTTCCGCCAGGATAACGCCCCACAAGGGAATTGGCAAATTTAAATATTTTATCGGTAACCTCGCTTGAATTCATTACATTTGCTGTAAAAACAAACAAAGGAATCGCAATAAGGATATAGGAGGAAAATAAACTATAACCCACTGTATTAACCATTATACCGATGTCCATACCCTTTGCCAGAAAATATGCAATGGTTCCCATAAACATACCAAAACCAATGGGAATGCGCAAAATAAATGCAAGGATAAGGAAAATAAAAGGGATAAGAAAATACCACGTCATATTAACATCTCCTTTTCCGAAGTATTATATTGCTGCACATAAGTCTTAGACTTGAATGCCCTGATATCTTGGACAAGGCGGTATGAATACCTGATAATTGCAACAATAAAAAGGATGGCAAGGGGGGAAAAAACAACCATATAGGGCAGAAACACCACCTGTGTAACTACTAAACGCATACTCCAAAGTGTTTTGACAGTAGAAGGAATGCCAATTAATAATAGAACAACCATGATTATATTTCCCACTATTCGAAAGATATTTTGTCCCTTGGGATTCAACCTTTCATAAACTAAATCAAAAACTACATGATCTTCCTTCCTCTGTGCAGTACAGCCAGCCAAAAGAACAAGCATAACAAAACTAATAGTAGATAGTTCAAATGCCCAAGTCTGGGGATTGCGAAACAAGTATCGGAAAATAACCCCAGTAATAAATAAAATAAACAACCCTATAAACAAAACTATAGGCAATACAATTTCTAATATTTCTCTGCATATGAAAAAAATCTTCCGAGCAACTCTCATAAAATAATCGTCCTCCTATTCATTTCGGCAAGAACCAAGTATTATATAAAATCATTACCTTTTATCAAATTACCTTCAATAAAAATAGTGTTTTTTATCATAAACGATCAATTATGACTTATCAGAATCTATTTATAGACCTACATCCTATGAATTATGTATACGGAGGATTGCCTCAAAGCAACCCTCCGCTTTTAATTATAGACGATCGGATCTAATTGGCCATTGCCTGTATTTTGTTGTAAAGATCCATATCCCAGTCTTCCGTTAATCCTTTGCTTTCATAATATTCAAAGGAGTGTTTTCTGAAAGCTTCAATATCTGGGTTTACAATTATTAACCCTTCGGATTCGAAAAATTCTATCAATTCATTTTCAGCTTTTATTTGTTCTCCATCAATAACCTCCTGAGCTGCTTTCGCTGCTTGATATATCCATTCTTGCTGCTTAGGAGTCATTTGTTCCCAAATATCCTTGTTGATACTCATAACCCCAAAATCAATTATATGGTATGTGAGACTGATTTGGTTTGTAACTTCATAAAAATTCATAGTCTTTGTCGCTAACAAAGGGTTATCCTGTGCATCAATAGTACCTGTTTGTAGTGCCGTATATACTTCAGCGTAGGCAAGAGGAGTTACTTTTGCACCAAGTGATTCACCTGCAGCAATCCAGCTAGCAGCATTGGGCATACGTAATACCGTACCTTTTAAATCCTCCGGTTTAGTTATAGGTGTCTTTGTCCTTAAGTTCAGCTGCCGTGAACCGTTATAATATGCAGTAATGGGTACGTAATTTACACTATTAGAAATATTTTCATAGAGCTCTTTCCCAATTTCTGAGTCAAAAGTTTTTCTCGCATGTTCATAGTTTTTGAACATATAAGTAGCTCCAAACATAGATGCAGTAGGATAGAATTCCGCCACTTGTTGGAAAGCAACGTATGTCATTTCCAGTTGGCCAGACATAAGGGCAGTTATCGCACCTTCCTGGGTAAACAAAGAAGAACTGAAATAAGGCTCAACAGTTATCTGTCCATTCGAAAGTTCTTCGACCTTTTTCTTAAATGCCATCACACCTTGGCCTTGGGCATGTGCCTCATTTTCAAGGCAATTAAATTTAAGAGTAAATGATTTCTCTTCTGTTTCTTTTTTAGCTTGTGTTGCCTCTGCTGGGGCTTCTTGTTCCGTCGAAGTATTTTCCGCCGTTGTTGTTTTTTCTGACCCACCAGAGCATCCAGCCATCAAAACCAGAATTACTACTAATAACAATGCTAGGGTTTTTTTCACGGTTTTCCTCCTCCTTAATAATAATTTGTTACACTCAAGAAGTCGGTCAAACTTTCAATGTCAAAGTTACATTTTTTAGGTCCTTACTCATCCCCTCCTTTATCCTAAGCATATTTGGCTAAGTCTTATCTCAAGCACTTTAACACCCATGCTAAGTAAACTACATCTCAAATATTGCTTTAATTACATTCCCATTTTTTAAGTTTCTAAATGCTTCAACCCCCTCCTCAAGTTTGTACCTATGGGTTATGAGTGGTTTTGCCAAAATATCACCGTTTTTCATCCACTTAATACCTTTTTCAAAATGCCTGGGCAGCATACCTACATCACCATATATAGTGAGACCTTTTCTAAGTATATTGAGAAACTTTACTGTAGCCTCAGGATAAAGACCAAATGCTGATACCCTCGCTTTTGCACCCGCTATCTCAAAGGCTGTATTTAAGGCCTTTGGCGAACTTGCTGTCTCAATGACTATATCTACTCCTTGACAATTTGTATATTCATTGACTGATTCACAAGGATCAACTTTGCTTCCATTTATAACGAGATCTGCACCTAATTCTTCTGCTACTTTAAGCCTGTATTTATCTTGTTCAAGGCCTATGACAATTACTTTACATCCAGATGCTTTTAATGCCTGCACATGCAATAGCCCTATAGGTCCGGGGCCAATAACAGCTGCTATATCCCCAAGAACCGGTTTTACATTTTCAATAGACCTTGCAGTCAATCCAGTTGGTTCAAGCAGAGCTGCATCAGAAAAGTTAATTTCATCAGGTAGTTTATGTATTGTCCTTTCGGGTATTGTAACATATTCTGCAAAGACTCCATCACAGGTAATCCCGATATGATCCCAGTCTGTACACATATTTGTATAGCCGTTTTTGCAGTTATTGCATTTACGGCAGCCAGATAAAGGTTCAAACGCTACCCTATCACCCGCTTTAAAAATACTGTTCTTAGAATACGTTTCTTCAACAATACCTGCTCCCTCATGCCCCAGTATTAATGGTATAGGTACAGGTTTTCTTCCTTTATACTCGTTATTTATTATCATAACATCAGTATGACATATTGCTGCACTCTTCACTTTAACTAAAACCTTTTCACATTCCAGTTCAGGTTTGGGTACTTCCTTATATTTGATTTCTTCTGGTCCATCACTACATTTAACAAGGGCTTTCATGATGATTCCTCCCATCGTTTATATGCGGATTTTATAAATATACTGCTTTGCCAAGTCTTGAGGATTCTTTTATTGCTTCAATAACACGAAGGCTTTCCGCTGCATCCTCGGCAGTAACTTTTGAATCAGCTTCTCCGTTTATAATCTCACAGAAATGCTTCAACTCTTCTTCAATCACATCAAAACGCTCCACCGTTAACTTTTCTTGTTTTATAGGTCTATGCCAACCCGCATCTGAATCTTTTTCGTAGTAGTACATGTCCATATTAGGAAAGGTAATGGCTGCCTTTTCGCCTAAGAACTTATAACAGTTGAAATTACTTGGATAGAAGAAGGTATACTCCTGGGAACATGCCTCATAAAACCAAGGTGAGGGGGCATTGTCAGACAAAATTATTGATGCGACTGCTCCGTTTTTAAAGCCTACAATTATAGCCCCAGCATCTTCAACCTGATTGCCCCTTGATTTATTTGTCATATAGGCCTGTACCATATCTATTTCGCCAACTAAATAGCGAAGTATGTCAACATCATGGATTGTATTTATTAGTAATGGTCCCCCAACACCTTCAGTGGTCCTCCATTTTTGTTCAAAATATTCGTCAGGTTTTTTTGCCGCCCATATCATTTCCACACCGACTATTCTTCCAAGTTCACCTTTTTCTATTGCTTCCTTTATTCTCAATACTTTTTTTGAAAACCTTCTGTGATGGGCAACCATAAACTTTATTTTTGAATCATTAACAGCCTTAATAATCTTATTTGCCTCTTCCATGTTGCACGCAATTGGTTTTTCAAGCATTAAAGAAAGACCCATTTTTGCTGCTTCTTCTGTTACTTCAACATGCAAATCATTCGGAAGAGCTGCAATGATACCGTCAATTCTCCCTTGTGTCTTTTTTAATAATTCTTTATAGTCTTTGAATATTTCAATATCTTTGCCGATACAGTCAGAAAGCGATAGATTATTTATATTGTATGACATAATCGCTTTTTCAGGGTTTAGATCTGCTACTGCAACTAAATTTGCTATACTGCTTTTTTTCAAGCAGTCTACAAATTTCCATCCATGGGAAAGTCCTAGAACTGCAATGTTTGGAACAGCCATTTTATATTCTCCCCTCATCTAATAAATATTTTACACTAATAAATATCCTAAATAAACACTTTACGAAAATGAATGTTCAGTATTTTTTTACACTTCTTGCGAAATATGCCTTTTTAATACGCTCTGGGCCTCATCGAAACTATCCACTCTTATTGCTAACGACATGCCTGTGTTAATATTTAACCTTTGAATCTCCTCTAAAAAGTCATAATCCATACGATATCCGCACAGGGTATCTCCCCACAAAAGGTTTGGTATTTTCCTTTCACTCCAGAATTCATATATTTCAACAAGGTTCTGCATCTCAGGGTTCCCGTAGTTAGTGCCTTTCAGCCATGGATTGTCAATATTCTTAAAATGCCACAGACGGGATGGTCCGCAGAAGTGGAGGGAGCCTCCTCCAAAAGCTTCAAATATTTCATCATTGTATTTCTTTGAAAACTCACTATGCATTTCTTCTGAAAGGTTAATTATGGCCGTATCATCTTTAATAAGAACCTTACCCCCGAAAATACAGCCGTGCAGATACATCGCATCATCGCCCGCTGAATCGGTCAATAAATCCTCAATCTTCCTTCTAAAATCAATATAAGTTTTTGTAATGATCTCAAGTAATTCATGAATAATATCCGGGTAGTCGTATACTCCGTAAAAGATATCTCCGCCAATCAAAATATGAGCAATATCAAAAGGTCCCTGTAAATCAGGCTGTGTAATCCTTATATTTCTAAAACATTTTGGATATTCTTTTAATCTGTCAATATAATATTTATGTGTATCAATTACACGTTTTCCCAGTGCTTTATTGAGGTCTGGCACGCCTTTTGAGAGTATTTTTTTTATCTCACTAAATTCAAGATGTTCAACCCAAGGCATGTTATTATTAATAATTTTGCATTTTGCTCCAAACAATGATGCAAGAATTCCTATTCCATGATTGCTGCGTATATGCAACGGAAAATGGTCCTTCAGTCTTACACTATTATATGTACTTGTCCCACCAACTGTTGAAATCAATTCATTAAAAAGCATCTTCTCAGGATCATAAAATGCTTCTTCATAAGGAAAGGGCTCAATTCCTTCCGCTGGATAAACTAAGGTCAGTGGTAAGTATGGAATAGTTTTGTATTTCATTGCATCAAGATGCAGTTTTTCTACCTCTTTAATATGTTCTTCATCTATATTGTTTTCCAAAAAGTCCAACAATTCATCCAGTTTTTGCATGAGATTTTCTCCCACCTTTTATTATAACTAATCCTAGTACTTGCCTATCAGTCCACTATGCCTTAAAACCAAAGATTATCATATTAACCATCTTACCTTACTTACCTTAAGTTGGCCAACCAAGTGTATATAAATGCTTGCCTCCATTAAGCGGCCCTTTTAGAAGCTTTTCTATTTCCTCAGGATCACGCTGACTCATAAGCTCTGCTGGTGGTAGCTTGCCTACGGGGAATGCTTTTAAAATGTCATCGTGCAGCTTAACAAGATAATCACAGGCCTTTTCAATAGACGCATATGCTTTTTCCGGATCGGCATTCTTTGCGTGTCCCAGCACACCCTCAGGGAATGTCACACACTCTATTCCACAATTGCCAACCTGACAATGGCCTGGTATTGGATAGCCGTATATATCACCCCCACGGTCCACATGACCGGCTGGTAAGAAACCTTTTACATCCGTGTTCTCTGCATTTTCCTGATCACAAAGTTCAGGGAACAACGCAAGAGCTATGGACTGCTCTGCTTCACAGGCGTGTTGGAATGGACGGTCATAAGGCCCGCCGTGTGCTTTGTCCATCAGAGTTTGTCCCATAACACGCGGAATATCAACAAAGTACAGCATTGCTGGTACCTGGTATTTCTTGCCCCATTCCTGGATTGCAACAGGAAGTGAATACTCTTGTCCATGTAAGCTGATGAAAATCTGTTTACGGAAACCAGTATTCCAAAAGCCACTAATAATTGCCTTTATATACTCTATAAATACAGAGTCCGGCAGCGGTATCGTACATGGCTGTCCTATATGATGAAAGGGATGAGAACCAAACCATATCGGAGGCGCAAGGGTACAACCCGTTTTCTCTGCAACCATTTCTGCTATACGTGTGGCAATAAAAGTATCCTCACCAATCGGCCCCGCAGCTCCATGATTCTCGGTTGAGCCAACAGGTACTATTACTATATCGTTTTCCTTAAGGCGTTTTTCTACATCCAGTTTTGTCATCGTCTGAAAATACATTTTCTTAGGTGCTTCCATATAGCCTCCCTTTGGTGGAAATTTCCATTTATGCATACTGATTCTCCTTCACTATTTATTTCTGTGACTGCTTAATTGTGGTGAATATATCCATACAAATTTTAGAATTTCATCGCCTGTGTTAACAATACTATGAGTTTTTCCCGGGGGATTATATATACAAATTCCCGGTTTTAGTTCTATTACCTCATCCTCTGTTATGAACTGCCCCTTGCCCTGAAGAAAAAACATTACTTCCTCTTCTTTATCATGCTTGTGTGGTGGAACTTGACCACCGACATGGGTTTCGTTAACTCCCATCGCTAAGTTCTGGGCACCGCATGTCTTTTCTGATACGAGTATCCAGCTTGTTCGTGGCGGTTCTCTATATATGCCCTCCACCTTTTCAATATCAATGACTTTTAAGCCAGCCATTATTATCTCCCCCCTATTTTATACTCTATAATTTCCATTTCACATACTTAACCTTTAAATTCGTAAAGAAATCTTTATTGGTTGTGCCCTTAGAAAATTGACCAATTCCGGATTTTTTAACCCCACCGAAAGGCATATAGGCATCAGTTATTGTCCCATGGTTAACATGAGCCATTCCTGTTTCTATATTCTCTAAGAAAGTATAAATATACTCAAGATTCTCAGAAAACAACGATGCTGCAAGACCATACTCAGAATCGTTTGCAACAGCCATTGCCTCCTCAAAAGTATCAACTTTTATGCTCACAAGAACCGGACCGAATATTTCCTCTCTGGCAACTTTCATGTCTGGCGTAACATCCGTAATAAGAGTCGGTTCGATATAAAATCCTTTATCATATATCCCTCCAGTCAGCCTGTTGCCGCCTTCTTTAATTGTTGCGCCTTCCTCCCGGGCACTACGGATATACTCCATAATGTCTTCACCAGCTTTAGAATTAATTATTGGTCCTATCGTGACATTAGGATCCATCCCATTGCCCAAAACGTGCTTTTTCATTTTCTTTACTATTAAGTCTTCAAGTTCTTCTGCATGCTTTTTTAACACTATTATTCGACTGATGGCTGTACATCTTTGGCCTGCAAGGGCAAATGCGGCTGAATTTAGCTGGGATGCAACATAATCAAGATTGCTGAAATCTGCAACAATAGCTGGATTTTTACCACCCATTTCAAGCTGTACTTTTGCAAAGTGTTCTGAGGCCATTTTGTTTATACGTCTTCCAACTTCAGTTGAACCGGTAAAAGTGATTCCCCTAACAAGTGGGTGTGATGAAAGTGAATCTCCAATAACTCCACCACGCCCTATAACCATATTCACTACACCTGGTGGAAGCCCAGCTTCATCAAATAGCTCCATAAGTTTCACTCCGCACAATGGAGTATCAAAAGCTGGTTTGAATACCACTGTATTACCTGAAACCAAAGCAGGGAGGATTTTTCGTATAGGAGTAAGAAACGGGAAGTTCCATGGTGAAATTGCAACTACAACACCTAAAGGGGTTCGGGAAGCAACACTTGTTACTCCATCCCTGTCGCTTGGCATTGTAATACCTTCCATGCGCTGGCCTTCACCGAGTATGAATGAGCTTTCAGCCACTCCACGATTTGGCTCGCCTAATGCTTCTTTAAGAGTTTTGCCCTGTTCCCTGCAAACTACTTCTCCTATTTCCTCTTTATTTCTTTCCAACAGTTCTACGAATTTTTTTATATAACCTTCACGTTTTTTTGGGTTCATCTTTCCCCATAATTGAAACGCTTTGTTAGCGCTCTCTACTGCTGCGTTTACATCGGCTATTTCTGAGAGCGGAAACTCTCCAATTATATCAGAGCCGTCAGCGGGGTTATAGTTTTTGTAATAGTTTCCTGATATGGGTGCAACCCATTCACCGTTAATGTAGTTTTTGTATTGAGCCATGCTTTGTTCCACCTCCACATGTATTTTTAATTATTGACTCAACCTTATAGACGATTTAATATCACTAAGAATATTATTGATGGCCATGACGGTATTTTCATCCAAACTGATACCATTGTTTTTACTATCCAGTTCTTTGCCATATTCAATCTCACCAGGCAGGTATATTGAGTTGAAACCTTTGGCTTTTTTAAGACTTTTAACCTTTGTGATATATTCCTGCATTTTTTCCCCAAAATCTTTGATTGACATAAAATGTTCTATGTCTAGAGCTATTATAGAAGCTCCAACGCCTGTCTGACCTTCTGGTTTGTGGAAACTCTTTATGTGAGGGGCGTATTTTGCACCTGATAGCATACCACTGACTATATCAACTGCAAACGCTAATGCCGATCCTTTAGGACCACCCATAGGAAGTAATGCCCCTTTTAATGCGGAACCCGGGTCGGTAGTGAAATTGCCTTCTTCATCAACTGCCCAATCAGAAGGGATAGATTCACCGTTACGTGCAGCCTTTCTAATCTTACCCCTGGCAACAATGGATGTAGCCATATCTGCTGAAAAGACTACATCAGTACCGGTATATATCGCAACCGCTATTGGGTTTGTGCCAAGGAACTGCTCTGCTCCTCCCCATGGTGCCATCGCTGGGGCAGCGTTACAACTCATTACTGCTATCATACCCTGCTTTGCTATATATTCTGTATACCATGCAAGGGTTCCGATATTGTTCGTATTTCGTATAAGAACCAACCCTATACCAAGATTTTTTGCTTTCTTTATTGCGATATCGGCTGCCCGTCTTCCAGCGACTGCACCAAGCCCATCCCCACCGTCTATTTTGGCAACAGCTACATCATCCATTATTACCTTCAACTTTGTTGGCAAGTTAAGCTGTCCTGCTTTAACCCGTTTAAAAATAGGTATTAGCAGATATGTCCCATGTGTGGTAATACCACGCATATCAGCAGCTACCATTGCCTCTGCTCCTATCTCTGCGTTTTGTGGGCTTTCTCCGCAAGCGGTTAGTATTTCCATTGCACACTGTTTTAACTGCTCATATGTATAAGTCATATATTTAATACTCCTATTCCTCAACTAATCCCGCAGCTTCAAAAAGCGGACCGAAATTATTGTATTCGACACTTGAGATACCTTTAGCCAAATCTTCAGCTTTGATTTTCTCCTTTTCAATGCGCTGACGCGCTTTTTGCAAGACTGCTTCGCAATCCTCCCTGTGAACACAAACCAAACCGTCATCATCCCCGATGATAAGATCTCCAGGATTAATCATTTGACCTCCGAACACAGTAGGATAGTTTATGACACCTAATGCGCCTTTGCCTGTACCCCTTATACAAAAACCTCTGGCAAACACCGGAAATCCGGAATCAATAATCTCTTTACTATCACGAATGCAGCCCTCAATGCACAATCCTCCGATTTTTCTCGCAATGGCGCTGGTTGCCATCAAGTCCCCAAAATACCCATAGTCAAAAGCTCCTCCGACTGACACTACAAGAATGTCACCTGCTTTTGCTCGTTCTAATGCTTTATGCAGCATTATATTATCTCCGGCTGCACACTGGACCGTAAATGCAGGACCGCAAATGCGCATACCCTTTGCTATAGGTTTTATCATATAATCAATGTATCCTTTGCGTCCTGAAGCTTCGTGAATTGTTGCGCTTGATATGGAATAGAACGCCTTAATAATGTCTTCTGTAGGTCTTTGAATATTTGTCCTGACGTGAATCATTGCTTACCCTTCCTTTTCAAATATGTTTCTTTAGTTTTGTCTAAGCCAGTTGAGCAATTTGAGTTAGAGCATATAAAAACAAGTTTTTAAGTTCATCAGTAAAACTTTCTTTCATATGATGTTTAAAAAATGATTATCTTTTTTCATTACACATTTAGTCTTGATTTACATAGCGATTTTTTCTGCTTTAATCCCAATTTCCGCAGTGATTTTTATCTGGTATTTTACCGATATATCAGCTTGATATCAGTATATAATACTTTATTTTTTTTGTCAAGCAATCATTTTGAAATAAATATGATTTTTACGACCGCCTCATTTGAAAAAGTAAATTCCACCCTATCGCAGAATAATCATACTTATCGAAAATAAGGCTTGACACAATTATGTAATTTTTGTAGAATTCAATTAAAATAATCACTAAAATTGGAAACACAATTTTACCTCATAATTTGATTTATGTGCGGGAGCAAAAACAGTAATATATACTTTTAGACTTTTATATTTTGAAAGGTTTTTACTGAACAATTGTTACTGTAAGATTTAGTATAAAAGGATATTAGTTGATTGAGGGTGTATAAAATTAATACTTCTCGCTTAAGTGAAAAAGCTTACCAAATTATCAAAGAGAAATTATTACATTATGAAAAAGGCAAGTATTTGAGTGCCAGGGACTTATCGAATGAAATAGGTATGAGTTATACGCCAGTTCGAGAAGCCTTTTTAAGACTTCATAAGGAAGGTTTTCTCAAGCGTGTGCCTAATGTAGGTTTTTTTGTTGTTCATTTAGAGATAGGAGATATAATAGAAATATTCCAAGTTAGGGAATGTCTTGAGAATTTTGTATTTAAAGCTACCTTTGACACCATCACAAACAATGAAATAATGGAAATGGAGAAATTAATTGATATTCAAAAGGATTCATTGCAAGAAGGTGATATCAGACAGTATGTTAAGGCTGATGAGATGTTTCATTTTATTTTTTTCAAGCTTTACGGTAATAAACACTTTATTAGTCTAATTAAAAATGTTCATGAACAGTACTTATTCTGCTCAAATAGGATAGCAAAGTCAGGTAGTACTGAAGGCATCAATGAACATATTAAAATTCTAGAGCAAATAAAGCAAAAGAATAAAGATAAAGCTACCAAATTACTGGCAGAACATATTACTAATGCCAAACATAGAGTAACAGAGGGTTTTATAGGCGCACTAGATCTATAATACATAACAATGTAAGCTCGAGATATTTATTTCAGGGCATTGAATCTATAAAGGGGTCATACAGAAATATACACCCAATGGATAAAAATACACTTGAAAACCGTTCAGTTTTTTAGTATACTATAAGTCGCCGCATTAAGTATGTGCCCATAGCTCAGCAGGATAGAGCGTCGGTTTCCTAAACCGCAGGCCGGGGGTTCGAATCCCTTTGGGCACACCAGACAAAAGCCAGTCACAGAGTATTTGCTGTGGCTGGCTTTCGCAATTTAGACCTGCACTTGCAATGCTTAAGGAAATATTAATAAAATGAAAGTCATAAATTTGTAATATTTTTTTAATCAAGCATTAATGAGAAACAGGCCATTGTTGCTTGAAGGAAGTTTATGGTTATGATAGAATAAAAATGGATTTGTCGAATTCTTCATAAATCTGGAACAATTTTTTGAAAATATCGTCGGAATACTTATAAGCTTATTAAGTTTCGATTTAAAACAGGGGGGTTTTACTAATGAAGAAGACCAGGCTAAAAATCTTGACATTATTTGTAATTGTTGCATTTGTTACTCTCTCGGCAGCTACCATCGGATATGCGGCAGGTGGCTACAAGAAAACTATTGAAGCATGGTTTGGATTGACAAATATAAGTTATAACGGGCAAGACCTGACACAGTTTGCAGAACCATTTGCTGTAAACGATACTACTTACATGCCTCTGCGTAAAATGTGCGATATGTTTAAAAAGGATATTGAATGGGATCAGGCTACACATACTGTTATTATTAAAGACAGGCCTACATACGAAGAAACCGAACTGAAGAATCAAATTACCCTAAAGGATTACCAGATTTCCCAGCTTGAGTCGAAGGTTGCCGAGCTTGAGAAAGAACTGAATTTTTATGAAAGCCGCAATTATGATGATGATGATTTTGATGATATTTTAGAGGATCTTGAGGATGATCTTAATGATGACTACGATGAATACAGGGGTATAGAATTCAAGATTTCTCTGGACGGTGATGAAGACGAAATTGAAGTGGAAATTGAAGTGGATCTGGATGACTTCGAAGATGAATGGGAAGAATTGACGAACAGCCGTAAAATCAAATACCTACAGGATATATGTGATGAAATCCTTGATGAGTTTGATGACGCTGATATTGAAGGTACTATAATAGACAGTTCTAAATCCAAGAACAATAAACTTTTATCCTTCTATACTGACAAGCGCGGTAAAGTGGTGCTTGGTTCCAGTATTGACTCCGATGACCTTAAGGATTTGGAGGACGATTTATATGACTATTATTATGACTGGTTCCGCTATATCGAATTCGAATCAATTGAACTGGATGAAGATGATGGAAAAATAATATTTACTGTAGAAATTGACCTGGATGAATACGATGATGAATGGGATGACCTGACTGACGCCGAAGTCAAAGAATTCATGTATGAAATCCGTGCAGAAATCCTTGATGAATTTGATGATGTGGACGTGGAAGGTGTCATTTATGACATAGATGAGGATGAAGAAATAGCATGGGTGAGGAAAGTGAGCGGCGGAACTAAATTTGAAAGGGACTAAATCTGGAAGAGCCTAAATTTTAAGAGGATAATCAAAAGCCTGGTTGTATACACTATATCAACCAGGCTTTATAAATTTAATTGGAACCGCTGCGCCCTTTCCGTTGACAAGCAAAATACCTTTCAGTATAATCAATTCAATAAATATTAAGTAAGGGTTTATTTATGATTACCGGTACAGACTATTTGCATAAACGATTTATGAATGAAGCATTAAAAGAGGCTCAAAAAGCATTTAAAAAGGATGAGGCTCCCATAGGTGCAGTAATTGTTAAAGATGGCTGTATAATTGGACGGGGGCACAATGAAAAGGAACTTAAACAAGATTCTACACTGCACGCAGAGATAACTGCAATTAAAAAGGCTTCAAAAAAGCTGGGCTCCTGGAGACTGAATGATTGTGACATGTATGTGACTCTGGAGCCGTGCACTATGTGTGCCGGGGCAATAATACAAGCTAGAATTAGAAGGCTGTATATAGGAACTCCCGACCCGAAGGCAGGTGCTGCAGGATCTGTTATTGATATATTTGGTGAGGAAAGATTCAATCACAGGGTGGAAGTAATCTGGAATATTCTAAGAGAAAAATGCTCACAAATGTTAAAGGATTTCTTCCAACAGTTGAGAGAAAGGAAAAAGTAACCACGCATTAATCGTTGACAATATGCCTATTTAATTGTAAAATTAATTCTGCAATTTGATTATCATGGAGAGTTGTCCGAGCGGTTGAAGGAGCTGGTCTCGAAATGTGTTGGGCAATGTGGAAGCTATGTAGCCGAGAACCTTGATTTTATGCAGTTTCTACTGACCTTGGAGTTCGAATAGATATAAATTTTTGAGCTGTTCTATCCGAGTTCTATCCGGGTCATTTAAATAATTTAACTTGGAGGGTTGTCCGAGAGGCTGAAGGAGCTGGTCTCGAAAACCAGTGTACCGCAAGGTATCTAGGGTTCAAATCCCTAACCCTCCGCCATCATGGAGCTGTTAATACTAAACGTTAGCAGCTCCTACCTTTTTAAGAGGCAAAGACTTTTCGATAATCTTTGCTGTCTTTTTCTTTGATTGGTATTCCAGATGCCCATAGATGTTAACCGTTGTCCGGATGTCGCTATGACCAACCCAATCTCTGATACGCTCCATAGGTACTTCATTTGCCATCATCAAACCTACGCAGGAATGCCTCAGATCGTGGAATCTAATAGGGGGTAATCCGGCTTTTTTTAGCAGATCACGGTGCCTGTTGGTTATATAATCCGGATCAATGATTTCTCCCAATTGGTTAACGCAAATGTATCCAAGCCATTCATTGCTGTATGAGTTGCCGCAAAGCTCCCTTAGTTCCTTATTTTCAGCTATTTTAGCCTTTATTCTTTCCTCCACATAAGGAATTAAGGGGTAAGTGCGATTGCTCAAGTCAGTCTTAAGTTTATCTGAAGGGATATATATCTTCTTGTTACCGATAGTAACTTTTGTTACCGTGTGATTGGCGCGGAAGAATTTATGCTTAAAATCAAACTGAGATTCTCTAACACCGAGACATTCACTGCGCCGCATCCCATAAAAACCGCCAAGTAATATGGGAATTTCAATGATATCGCCTACAATGAATTCAATATAATATTGCATCTGTTCGGCATTTAACGTAGCTGCGTTATATTTCTCAATTTTGTGTAAAGTAATTGCGCTGTTTGGGTTTACACTAATTATTTTCTTGCTGATGGCATAGTTCAATACTTGATTGATAACTGTGTAATCTTTTGCAACTGTTGACTTCTTCTTGCCATTCTTAAGTCTATATGCATAATGCCCTTTCAGCAGGTCAGGTGTAACTTCTTTGACAGTGCATCCATAAGCTTTGAATGTTGGATACAAATTATGCTCAATGTTCTCTGCATACCCTACCCAAGTGTTTAGTTTAATCGTCTTATCAAAATTGAAGTCTTCACCAACAACGATATTATCCGGATGTCTGAATTCAAGCCACTCTTTTAATAAATCTGCAAACATGGGATTTTCTGAATGGGTATCATCAGCATTATCCTGAGCAACGTTTTTTTCAGGTGTTTCATGGGCGGAAGTCTTATCGGCAACACCATTTTTCAAATCAAGTGAATATTGAATTCTGGTCGATAGACATTTACTTTCAGCTTCTGCTTTATTTTCATCAGTTGCAGGAAGCCCTGTTGAAATCCAAAGCGGCTTACGCTTCCCATTCTTATCCTTTCGGTTGAGAACGGTATAATAATATCCCTTCTTAGATGTTACGAATCCTCCTATCAATTCATCCTCGGTCAACCTTACCATTTCCAACATTTTGGTGAGTTCCATGCGTTTCCTCCTTTCAAATTATTCACTCACCTGCCGTTGACATGATGAGTGTAACATAATAAAAAAGGTTCGTAAAATGTGCGAATAAAATTTTTATTCATTACTCACGCCTATTCTTAGATAGCTTAATAAAAAAGGCTTGGGAATTCTATATGCTCGCCCAACTTTTAGGCACTCAATTTTGTTTTCTTGTATTAAACCATATCCTGTCTTAAGGCTAATGCCAAGAATTTCACACATTTGCTTCATGTCAAGAACATCAGGATATTTCTTTAACATAATTCGATAAGCTTTTTCCTGTGATAATTTTTCATTAGCCATATTTAAGCCCCCTTTCCATTTTATCTCTTGCTATAGCAGTATTAGGGGTTACGCCTTTGATTGAATACACATATACTTGCATAGATAGACGAACCCCCAATCATTTTTCTGTTTTGGTTTTTATATACTTATGTTATATCCGGCAGACAGCGGTTGACCGTCCTCATAGGAATCACACCTCCCCGTCAGCGACCGGGGCGCACTCTGGGACTTAACCTCGACTATGCGCAAGTATCATTATCCCTCCGTATGCGTTATCGCCAAAAGTGTAACCAACACTTTTCATTGCATAAGTATTCTTCGCTCACACCTTACCTTCATCCAGTCCATAAACGGAATTGATCCTTCGGTTGGAACCGGCGTTATACCGGCAGGTGGTCCTGGCGTACCTGCAATCTGGCTTTCCTTCTCAGGACATACGGGGAAAGTACCGGATAAACACTTATTCAATTATCAAAGAACACTTGAGGGGGTAGTATATGTCCCTCTACTAATCAGCAGATTTTTTGGTCAAAAGTTGCACCCCTTACAGAAATTTTTTTAAAAATTTCTCAATATTCTTTAATGCTTTTTCAATTGAACGGGATACCTGACATTTGTTAACACCCTCAATCCTGGCTATTTCTGCTTTGCTCATGCCAAGAAAAAAATGCGCATAGATACGCTTTGCCTGTTTTTCCGGCAGGCTGTTGATAGCAGCATATAATTCCTGTTTGCTCAGTTTTCGTTCATAGATTTCTTCCGGTGATAATACAAGCAGAACAATACCTCTTTCTATTCCATCATCAGCGTCAAGAGAATAGTAGGCCTTGTTTACCCGGATGCGCTCGTAATCTGCATGTTCTTTTCGCTCAATCTGTTTGATCAGTTCTGCAACTTCATCTGCAATTTCAATAAAAAAGTCAGATTTATAAAACGGGTATAAATCCCGTAAATTGATCTTCTTCATATTTGAACCTCCGTTTTGATTTTTTTGTGTTGAAAAACCAAAACAGAGGCGGAGGAGAACGGCACCCGATACAATTCTCCTTTTTTCGACAAAAAAAGCCTACTTGGATACAATCCAAATAAGCTTTTTCTAAAACTGCGCTATTGTGTTTCCTAATATTACGCTCTGTTAGTTCTACTTGATGCCCACATTTGCCCTGTGATAAAAATGAGCTTTTTTTAACAATTGGAGATTAGCTGTGAGACAAAAAATGATGTCGGCTTTATCAAACCCGACCGCTATATATTAGCGGATGATGACCCCTCGTATTATGCTGGATAAACATTATTAAACCCTCCAAACCCGTAAGCCTGAAGGGGAATTCTTTAACCATGCGAAAACCCCGCCAAACTCACGTTTTTTTTATTTGGCGGGTATCGCCTATCCTAATAACTTAATGCAAACCATATCTAATATGGAATTTAATGATGATACGCTCTATTAGTTCTTATTTTTATAGCTCTCATGTATCGTTTAACCTCCTAAACAGGAACTGTAAACTGTTATCGGAGGTGAACCAATGATGCACAACGATTTAGATAGTTTAGGTGAAATTCTAAAAGCTGCAAGAAAAAGCAATAACCTTACCCGTGAACAATTAGCAGAAAGAATAAACATATCACCCCGATATTTGATGTCCATAGAAAACGAAAATAAAAAGCCAAGCTATAGTGTTCTTTTTCGTCTCATCCGCGAATTAGGCATATCAGCTGACGCAATTTTCTATCCTGAAGGTAAACATACCAATAATGAAATAGATCAAATTACTCGCTTGCTTTACCAGTGTGATGAGCGCGGTCTCAAGGTTCTGTCAGCGACAATTAAAGCTTTATTGGAAACTAAATGATGCCTGATGTCCTATTTGTTGTTACCCGTAACTGCAATTTTGAAGACATTGGTGGCTCGACATCCTTAGCATCGGCCTACTTATCTAAATTCAAACACATAATTTCAAATCTAAAAAATCAATACGTATCAAGTAAAATAAAAGGAAAAAACCTGCCAGACGAAAAGCGGGCAGGTTTAGTACACACAGTAAATGCGGCAACCAGGCTATCATAGTGTTACTAAGCACCTTAGACCCTTTGGCTTTGCGTCCTTGCCTTTCGGCAAGTTTGCTATTAACGCTCATTATTTAATTTATCCCATAAAGGCTTCAATTTCTTTTCAATTTAGTACCGTTATATTTTATATATTACTACCATAGCCGGTTGCCTTTGAGTCAAAAAAGTTTTTTCTACTTTTTCAAGCTCTTTGGTGGTTCCGGCTGGTACATTAGAAACATGCTCGTTGTTCCAATATTCGTCATGGCTACTACAGCGAACACTGCTGCCAATCCTTGAAATAGAGATTTGCTAATAAATTTTAACATTCTAATTCGCCTCCCTTCTTTTAAAAGTAAGCAGAATATCACATAAGCCAATAAATCTATGTCCCACAGGTGTTAATGTAAAGGCTTGCCAAAGTAGTGCAATTGATATAATCCAGGCAGGCAAGCTATTAAACCCCAAGGCAATTGCAGTAATAGATAAAATCACAACTGCTAGTAATGTGTACCAGCGGAAGGCTAATTCTATTTTCTTGTCCTTAAAAGGTTTATTGGAAGGAGCCTGTGGAGGATAGATCCAATATAAACTAAATGTTAATACGAGAATGCCAAGTAAAATAGCAGGATGTAACTGCCGGATGAATGTGTAATTTACTTTGATGGAATATCCCAATACTGTAAATATGAAAACACTTGTTGCTAAACACCTATAGTATGCTGAACAATGTGCTCCACCTGATAAGGTGCGAATGATGCCAGTTACGATAAGCAATATCGCAATTTCAACAGTAATATCCATGATGAAAGCAAAGGAAAAAAGAATACACAATTTAATAATGCTGCCTACCAAAATTTCTGCGCCGAAAGACAGAACTTCTGTCTGATCTGCCCTGGAAACTTTTTTTGCCACATATGTTCCTAATGCTTGTCCAATTTTATGAATTGAAATTTCATTCATCTATGTCACCTCTGGCTCCATAGTATCACCTATTCCATATATTTCCTAGGGTAATTGCGCAACCTGTTGAAATAACGTCTTAACTCGTATGAATTGTTGTTTAAATCGTTGTATTTCCCAGAACAAAAAAGTCCCTTTAACAGGGACAGAGAAATTAAAAGATTTTTTATTGACAATATTTTTAACATTTCCATATGGGGCAGACATTATTTTCACAGCAGATATTATTTAAGGCCTAATTTCCGATAGCAATTTTTCAAAATCAATTTGGCTTAGCAATTCATTAATATAGTGGGAAACTTGAGCATAATCTTCGATAACTCGTATTAACACATACATTGCAGGTGGACGCAGTTCTGTAGCATATTGATTGATCGCAGAAATACTAGGAGCATTACGATGTGTCATTTTATTTCTAAACTCAGTAACATAGGCATGGTTTCCACCCCATGGGGTAGTATCCATATTGTCTGCTTCCCTAAAATATGCATCAATACGCCTAGCTTGTGGAATTGCATTTTTACCCTGGGCACAATTATTAAATAATGTGCGGTAGTAAACTTTATCAATATCATATTTAAGGTCAAAATGAATGTTATATAGCTGCGCCAACAAATCCCACAATGTTGAGGTTCGAAATATTATGTTTTCAACATAGTACATTGCCCAATACTCATTATCAGCTTGCTTACTAAAAGGATTATATCCCTTTAAAGTTTCCGGCAAATTCATATTTAATATTTTATTAAATGAATACTTAATTTTCCGGTCTATATCGACAATTGTGTCATACACCGTTTTAATCGAAAAAAATTTATTCAGATTTGCCATTGTAGGAGAATTGAATCCCATAACATAGCGATTATCTCCCCAGTATATTTTAAACTCATCCTCATTGTATATAATTTTATTAACTATTTTTTGTAAATATTTTGATGGTGTTTCCATTCTGAAATTCTCCTTCTCAAAAACCATTTTTCTTTACAATGCTATTCAATCTTCACCGTAGCCTTATTTTCAATCACATGAAAATTTATCTATCATAGGCTTGATGATGTTTTGGCATTGAAAATCTATTCTGTATACCGAACAATATCTTGAATGTCACGAATATCGAGCCAGTTAAGAAGTCTCAGTAGATAGTGTCCATCAGGTGTGGTCTCTCCATTTTCCCATTTTTGATAAGTGCGAACAGTAGCACCAATTGCGTCAGCTACATCTTTTTGGGTATATTTGAGACGTTTTCGGTAAATCTTCAGGATTTCATAATCAAATTCCATAGTTTGCGGACCCGCATAAATTTGGTACCAACAATCATCATCTTCCTCATTGTTATAACAGTTTAGAGCATGAATTGTAGTGTAAGGAGTAATCTCAACAAATAACCGTCCGCGGCTAGACTTATCTTGCGAGCAAGTAATGCTCTTTGCATTTTTAACTCTTAGGCCTATCCATTTCATTATAGGTCGACCGTTCTTGTCGCACGGAAAAGTACCTTCAAACTCAATCCATGTTCCTGTCCGCCAGCTTACTTCACCTATTCCTATCTCTCCAATTTCATAAATGATGGGGGGAAGTCCTTTCTTCTCCAATGCCTCATTATAGCTTGTAATAAAGCAGTCCGGTAGATAGTCGTTGCTTCCTAGTTCATCACACAATTGCAAGTAATGTTTCCATTGAAAAAACATCTCTGTGTTGCCCACATGATGTGTCTGATCCACTATGTAGCAGAATATATCCGTCAATGAAAGATTTTTCTCATATAGCATGTATTCAAGTGCTTGGTATAGCTTCTCTAAAGTCTTTTCATCTTTATCATCTCGTATGATCCCTGAAATAAGGCAATGCAAATTACCCACGCGATTATTCGAATAATCGTTTACATAGAAATAAAAAGGTATTCTACGAATAAATTTTGCTACAGGCAGTGGCTTATACCCGTATTTATCGTCCAACCAACTTGAATAAGAAATAGAACCATTACGTCCAACTTTTTTATCGCAGTACGAAAAAATCTCATTTCCAACGATAGAGTGCATATTGAGATATTTAATCAATTTTTCTTTATCAAAATATTTATCATCAACGCACTGCTCAATAATATCAATATCTGATCTTGACAGCATATTAAACACCTCCCATATGCATTCATAATAATACGAATATTTTGGGTAATCAAGATGTTCATTTATTCGTAAAATTAGAAACGAAAAATGTAATGTAGAAGGTGAGTTACGTTTTTAGTCTTAATAAATGCAAAAATCTTACCTATCAGTTCGTGTTATCTATATCAGTACTATACTCTCAATATGCAACGAGCGGGGTGGATTGATGTCTTTTACATTGTCGGTAGTCGGAAACAAGTCAAAGGTACTTTTTGCACTATCGGTAGGCGGGAACATATCAATGCTTCTCCATAATCTGATATATTCTAAATAACCTCTTTAATTGAAGTTCACTAAGTGAATTCCCCATAAATGCTTTTTCAATTGAATTAATAATTATTTGCTTTTGTATACTACATTCATTTAACTTTTCACATAAGTTATCAGAATATCTCAATAACCATTCTAATTGAAATAAATCTTCTTTGAACTCTGCAGGATTCAGTAAAAAATCATATTCATCGCATATAGCATATAATTTCTCAATAATTGAAGAAGGATAATTTTTCAAAAGCATATATGCTGCTACTTCCCCGATCCTGTCATCTACGCTAGGAAAGGAGTCATGTATTATACTTACGGGTTTTACTCCTGAGGGTATCAACTAGAAAAACTGCATTTTCAGTTGCCAAATAGTGCATCTTCTATTGCCATTTACACCTTTAATGAAGCTATTTTTAATTGCATAGAATCCCACAAATAACCTTGATTTTACCGAACAAAATTTCTTGAGTACAGTAAAACAAGAGCCAAACAGATGTGATTATCAACAATTACCTCTCCATATTCCGGTAGGGATAATTTATACTCTGTTTTCCTTAAGAACGTACAGTAGAGCATTAACAAAGGAAAGCGGCGGCTTTGATTTTATTCAAAACCGCCGCTTATCGGGTTATTTTACAATACATATGATATTAACCGCCTAAACAACGGTTTTACCTTATCAGTAAAGAGTAAAAATCAACCTCCACAATTTGCCGACATTAGCAATCACATACTGTGTTGTTACTATTCAGCCTCGACCCTAATTTCGCCGCTTTCAATCTTTTTCAAGATGTCCTGCCACTCTTCCGGCGTAAACTTGCGCTCGTCGGAGAGCTTGACGGAAATTAAGGATTCCGTACCCAAGTTAATTTTAATAGCTCCGGCAATTTCTTCTGCCGATAATGTTGTCACATGTTCAGTAAGAGGCTCCTTAGCCATTGCGATTTCCTCTATCTCTTTTACAAATACTTTCTGCGCTTTCTCGCTCGTATCGTACGGTATTTTGCTCAACTGGGAAGTACCCGCTTTAGAAGTGTTTTCCGCAGCTAAAGCACCGACGGCTGTTCCAATACATGCGATTGCAACGATTGCAAAAACAGCAAAAACAGCAATATGCTTCTTCATTTTCTTAACGTTTAACAACATGGTTAATCTCCTTTCAATGTGCTTTTTGCTCTCACATAGGGAAGAACAAAAAGCCGTGTTTATGCCGGAATGGTTATCCAGCGTGTTCAAGATGGCTTCGCCATAATGTTTTCTTTCCTCATGGGGCATTTCACATGCCAATGCCTCGTCGCAGGACAACTCGCCCCATGTGCTTATATCCTTGCGTAGAACATGGGCAAGGGGGTTAAACCAATGCACGGTTCCAGCAAGTAGAGCAAGCATTTTTACCCATAAATCCTTGCGTTTCAAGTGCATTAACTCATGGGTCAAGACAAGTTTCAAGTCAAGTTCCTGCATGTTTGAGGTTGGCAGCAATATCATGGGGCTGCGCAACCCCACAAGCATAGGGCTTTTGATTATTGGGTTCAGCATAAGTTTTACTTCGCCGTGGATACCTAACGCCGCTTTGCATGAGGAAAGCAGGACGGCGGTTGAGGTATCCTCAGATACGGGAAAGCTGTCCGTCCGGAGCTGTTTAGAAAACCTGCGGTAGCAATAGAAATGCCATCCGGCAAATACCATCGCACCCAAAAACCAAATGAGCAAAATGGCTTGCGTCAATTCAACCGTCAAATGCTTCTCCACCAGAGTATCCATTGCGTCCGCAAAACCGCTTGATGGTAGTGTTGGTAGTGCTTTCTGGATGATAGACGGGTTCGGCAGGATAGCTTTCCACAACAGGCTGAGCCAAAGAGAGCTTTCCGGCAAAGAGGAAAACGGGCAGGAGAAAAAAAGCGATTGCCATTTTCCCAATTCCGTATTGCCACTTGGCGGGAAAGATTTTCGCCGTTACGGGTCGGAGCAACAGCATTAACCCGACAACCGCACTTCCCGCAATAGACATGGCAAGGAGAGTTGAAAACAGATTAGCCATTTTTCTCACCTGCCTTTTCAGCGAACCAACGCCTTAATTCGGTCATTTCATCTTTTGTCAGTTCTTTGCCGTCATAGAGCGTTGTCAGGAAGTTTTTGACTGAACCCTCATACAGCGTTTCCAATAAGCTCTTTGCTTCCTGTCTTCGATATTCTTCCGGCGACATGCGAGGCTTGTAAATATTCGCCCGACCTTGTTTGATGGAAGTCAGGACACCCTTTTCAACCAGCCTTGCAAGAAAGGTTGCTATTGTTTGTCCTTTCCATTCCTTGCCCTTGTTCCGCGCAAAAATGTCGAGCAGTTCGCCGGATGTAACGGGATGGCCAGACTCCCATATAACCTGCATCACCTCCATTTCTGTTTCCGATAGTTTTTGAAAATTAGTCATGGTGCACACCCTCCATTCACTGCCACACGTCTGCGACAATTATACTACACGCATGTAGTGATTTTATTATACTACGACATTGTAGTGTATGTCAAGAAGATAAATATTTCGGTTTGATAATACCACCTAATCGGCGAAAGTGAACCACTATCACGGGCTAATTGAGCCACTAATATCGGTATGCAGAGCCACCCAATCGAATGGCTCCGACATACCGGTTAATAAATGTATCCTAACATCAGATATTATTCTGCATTTAACGGAATATCTTTTTGACCTATGTTACTTAAGGTTGATGGTTTACTCTTTTTGGGTCCATGGCGCTCACGCATCAATTCCTCCCTATCAATTAGAATTTCATAGGCATTATGCTTTATTCGGTCGATAATGGCTTCGGATACGGTTCCATCTTGTGATATACCAATCCGTTCATACCAGCCTCTCGGATCGAACTGCGTGCAAAAAATCATGGCCCCTTTATGTGTTCTGGCTTCAATAATCTCGAACAAATCCATTGCCTGCTCTGTAGTTAGTGTTTTTAGGAGCCATTCATCAAATATCAGTAGATCTATCTTCTGATAGGTTTTGATAAGCTTTTTGTAGGTACCTTTACCGCGTGCAACTATAAGGTCATTAAGTAGTTCAGGAAGGCGTATGTAGCGGACGGTCATAAAGTTTCGGCAGGCTGCGATACCTAATGCACATGCTAAAAAGGTCTTCCCATTCCCCGATGCTCCTTCCAGCATGATATGGTGCCCTTCACGGATATATCGGCATGTTGATAGCTGTAGTAGCTGCGATTTATTCGTAAGCGTCAAAGAAACCCTCACATAGTATATCGGTTGTGTAGTTGATACAATCACAGTAAAACAAGTTGAAAAAGTTGAAAAAGTAGGCCAACTTTTTCAACCAGGAATGGAGTGATTGTATGGAAACACAGAAAGTAACAACAGAGTTTCGTATGTCACAATGGACAAAAATAATTCAAAGCCGTATCGACAGCGGGTTAAGTATCAAAGATTTTTGCCAGGCAAATGGGATAAGCAGACATGCGTATTTTTACTGGCAAAAGAAATTACGAGAAAGAGCCTGTACAGCAATTGAAGCAGCGGAAGAAACCAGAAGTATAGTGCCGGGGGGATGGATGCAGCTGGCACCGAAGAGAGAGTACGCCGTAAAAGAAACACTGGGAATTGAGATCAATGGCTGTAATATCACAGTTGATGCAGAAACAGATCTTGAACTGCTGAAAAAGGTATGCAGGGTGTTGATGTCGCTATGATAAGATGGAATGATAAACCAGTTTATCTATGCTGCAAATGCACGGATATGAGAAAATCTATCAATGGTCTGATAACAATTGTGCAGGAAAGTTTTTCCCTCGATCCTTTTATGGATGCGTTGTTTGTGTTCTGCAACAGGAACCGGAACAGGCTAAAAATCCTGGAATGGGACGGAGATGGATTTTGGTTGTATTTTAAGAGATTGGAACGAGGATGCTTCCGTTGGCCAACGGAAGGAGATTGTGCCACAATGCTTCTTGACGTGAATGAGTTATCCTGTCTGATTGATAGTGCCAGACTGGAGAAAAAGCTTAGCAGAAAGGAGGTACTCGAGCGGCAAATTTCATAAAAAACACCAGGAAGAGCAGTACAAAATGTGCCGAAAATCTGGATTTTAAGCGGGTTTTATGGTATAATTACCATATGGAAACGCAAGAGATTACGGTAGAAAAACTGCTTAAGATAATTGAAGAAAAAGACCGCACGATTGCTGAGTTAAAGCAACAAGTTCAATGGTTCATGGAACAAATCCGCCTTGCAAAGCACAGGCAATTTGGCATTTCAAGTGAACAGACCAATGTTCATCAGATGAATCTTTTCAACGAAGCAGAAGCGGCTGCTGATTTAACTGCGCCTGAACCTTCATTATCAGAGGTAAAGGCGCATTATCGTAAAAAGAGGACCCGACTGACAACAGATAAACTGCCGGAAGACTTGCCTGTCGAGATAATCGAGCATGAACTGCCGGAAAGTGAACGAATCTGTTCGGACTGCGGCAGTGAGATGCATACAATGGGCAGGGAAATCCGTGAGGAATTAAAGATAATACCTGCGAAAGCAGTGATTGTACGGCATGTAAGACATGTATATTCATGCCGGAATTGCGAAGAAACATCGGATCGGGTGCCTGTTGTAAAGGCAGATATGCCTGAGCCTGTCATAAAAGGCAGTTTTGCATCTCCGGAAACGATAGCGCATATAGCAACGCAAAAATTCATGATGGCATCGCCATTATACCGGCAGGAACAGGAATGGAAGCAAAATGGTATTCTGCTATCAAGGCAGACTATGTCAAACTGGCTTATCAAAGCTTGTGAGGAATGGCTGGAACCGATATACGAGAAAATGAAGCAACGATTATGCAGCCACGATGTACTGCATGGGGATGAAACGGTATTGCAGGTGTTGAAAGAGCCAGGGAAGGCTGCTCAGTCGAAGAGTTACATGTGGTTGTTCCGGACAAGCGGAGAAGCGAAACATCAGATTATACTATATGACTACCAGCCTGACAGGAAACATACGCATCCGGAAGAATTCCTGAAAGGTTTTTCGGGCTATCTTCATGCCGACGGGTATGAGGGGTATCACAAGCTGCCTGAAAACATCACTGTTATTGGTTGTTGGGCGCATATGCGGCGAAAACTGGTTGAGGCGATGAAAGCATTGCCAAAGGATAAGCAGGCTGATTCAAATGCAGCAAAAGGGGTTGAATACTGCGATAAACTGTTTCATTTAGAGAGACAGTTTGCTTTGCTGACCCCTGAGGACCGGCGCAGGGAACGAGAAAGATTGTCAAAACCTTTAATGGATGAATTTTATGACTGGATTGGGAACTTGAATGCCTTGCCCAAAATCCTTCTTGGAAGAGCAGTACAATATGCCCGGACACAGCGCAAATATCTTGAACGATATTTGCTGGACGGACGTCTGGAAATATCAAACAACCGGGCGGAGAGAAGCATCAAGCCCTTTGTGATCGGCCGAAAAAATTGGATTTTCTGCAATACACCAAACGGAGCAAGAGCCAGTGCAGTGTATTACAGCCTTATTGAAACAGCGCGAGGAAAACGGATTGAACCCGTTTGAATATTTGTCATGGATTTTTACACAGGTCCCTAATCTGGGGAAAACAGGCTATGTAACCACAATTGAAGACTTTTTACCCGGAAGTACGAAGATACCGCAAAAGGTATATATACCGAAGCCCAAAAGGCAAGATCCTGAAAAATATGCGTGGGAAGAAGAAGACATATGAATGCTGGCGAACATACTACATTTATGATTAATTTCATCTCAGATTTCATTAACGGTGAAATAGATCGTTATTTTTTCGATTTGGATTATTCCGCCTATGTAATAGAGCATTTCCCGTATATGGAGCTTGAGGACAGCAGATTAGCGGACAGGTTCGCCAATACGGTTGATCTGGCGTATGAACGCGGAACTGCCCTTGGCCTGTCGGATGAAGAATTTAGGATTGAAATCTCCAATGCTTTTGATAAATGGTTAGGCGGTAAGAAGCCTGATAGATCTTAGTGCTGTCTGCCAGCGTTTGACGCTTACAAAAAGAAAACCCCCCAGCCCCTTAAGAGCCGTGATAAGCTCCCAAGGTTTGCCAGGGTAAAAAGAAAAGCCCCGTAGGTGAGCTTAATTTCTCGCTTTCCCACAGGGCATGTTTGTTTTTCTCGTGCCTTAATGACAGATTGGGTCACAATATAGAGCAGAAAGCCGTTCCCAGTTCTATTCTTCTTGTTCTTCGCCTTCTACTGCTTCTTCATCTTCTACCGATTTTTCATCTTCTTCTGGCTCTTCGCCTTCTACCGATTCTTCGTCATCTGCTGGTTCTTCACCTTGTACTGGTTCTTCACCTTGTACTGGTTCTTCACCTTCTTCTGGCGCTCCAATTTCTTCCTCATCTATCACTTCCTGCTTGGCGTCATTGAAGGTTGAAACTGCAGCTTCCAGTTCCTCTACGATATTGGTAACATCCTGCTGGGTTTTGGCACTTTCCTTGGCAGCCTCAGCATTGGCGATGGCTGCATCCAGGGCATCCATGTCCATTTGGGTTACCCAGTAAGTACCCGCCGCTGGAAGGTCTGTCCCGTCTTGGCTTACTGCTACGCCTTCTTTAGTAGCTATAGCTTCTTGGATGGCAGTGTCAATAGGGGTGTTGTCTAGTTCATCTTCCGTAGAGTTAGCTGTTAACGTAAGGGCTTTTGCCCTCTCCATGCCCCAGTTGTTATCTCTCTCTACTACCGTACTTCTGAAATCCTCAATTCCAATATCAACATTAGTACCAGTGTTGCCAATAATTGTAACTGTTTTATAAGTATCTACTCCAACTGCCTTTTTAATGTTAATAAACTCGCAATATTTTACCTCACCTTCAGTATCTGGGTTAAAATAAACCCCAATATTAAGATTCTCAAACGTAGATTCGATAATGCTTACTTTAGCCTTACCTCCCGTTACAATTCCATTTCCATTATATTCATCGTCTGAAACGAGCGTAACTCCTTGAATAATCACTTGGTCATTTGAATCAACATAGATAGCAGCCCTTTCTCCTTGGACAGGTCCAGAAATAACTGTTCCACCTTTAATAGTGAGTCCCCTGCTAACTCTAAACCCATTAAAATTGATGCCGTCTGCGAGTATGATTGTATTAATGCTTTCTTCTAATGCAGCTCTGAGTTCTTCTTCAGTTGTTACATAATATGCTCCATCTATTGTAACAGTTGATCCAGCTTCATTTTTAACTTGTTGCCCATCATCACCGACTACTTCCAATTCTGTATCAGATATCTCGACTTTTTCCGGCGATCCTTTACGAAGCCATATTGGATACTCGGCTTCCAAATAGCTGTCTGATACGGTCATTTGTCCTTCTTTGTTCGGTGCTTCACCACCAGGTCCAGTTCGTACTCCATAGAGAGTCCCATACATTGTTGAATTTTTAATTGTTATGTCGTCGCAATTTGGAAGGTTGAATCCTCCTTCACTTGCATTCTCTACTGTGCAGTCTTCAACTGTAACTCCAGTCACAGATGTCAACTGCCCCATACTATGGAGATCAAGCCCTCTGCAATTCTTAAAGGCAAAATTTGTATGACCACCCTTTGCAGCAGCTCTTACCGCAACTACAGTTTTGTTGTTATCTTTATTACCAATAAATGTGCAGTCTTCGAAAGTAACATTATGCGCATATACACGGTCTTGGGATTCAATATTTGCTGTCGTAATGATGTCGCCTTCGGTATCTGAGAAATCAAAGGTGAAGCCTCTAATAGTTAGTGTATCTTCAGCTTCATATCTGCCTCCACCATCAATTTTGATTTGATTCTTTAGCTCTACTTCTCCTACTGCTTCTAAAGTTATATTTACGCCTTCTCGCTGAATTATTTCAATGCTGTCTGTACCATAGTCTCTTGGATATACTTCAATAATATTTTCTCCAACTACAGCTGCATCTATTGCTTCTTGGATTGTCATATAATACGTTTCTAGACCTTTATTGTATACCGTTGGATCTTCAAGTACATTTACTCCAGCATCATTCTTTATTCTTTCTCCACCTTCAGTATGCACAAGAGTTGAGTTAGTGATTGTAACTGTTCTAGGTGCATCACCACGAAGCCAAACAGGGTAAAGTGCAGTTAGATTACTATCACTGATTGTCAATTTTGCAGTTTCATTTACTACTCCGCTGCTTTGACCTGCTCGTACTCCATAGCCAGTTCCTTCTACTGTTAGTCCTGTTATTTCTACATCAGCAGGTCCGTAATAGTTAATACCACTTTCCCCACCTTCTACAGTAGTGTCAATTACTCTAAAGTACTTAGATTGTGCCTGTATTTGTCCTAAACTATGCAAACCAATACCTTGGCTAGATTTAATTTCTAAACCAAAAACACCGTTTGTTCTTATAGCTACGACATCAACTTGATGGATTTCCCTTAAATACATTATTTTCGATACTAACGTTGTGTGCATAGTTGTTTGTATCATCTAGTACACCTTTTGTTGCTGAAATAATATCAACAGCTTCAGTAGCGTCAGTAAAGTCAAATGTAAATCCTTTAATGGTTAGTGTCTCCTCGCCATTCCATCTTCCAGCTCCACTAATCCTAATTTGATTCTTTAGCTCTACTTCTCCTACTGCTTCTAAAGTTATATTTACGCCTTCTCGCTGAATTATTTCAATGCTGTCTGTACCATAGTCTCTTGGATATACTTCAATAATATTTTCTCCAACTACAGCTGCATCTATTGCTTCTTGGATTGTCATATAATACGTTTCTAGACCTTTATTGTATACCGTTGGATCTTCAAGTACATTTACTCCAGCATCATTCTTTATTCTTTCTCCACCTTCAGTATGCACAAGAGTTGAGTTAGTGATTGTAACTGTTCTAGGTGCATCACCACGAAGCCAAACAGGGTAAAGTGCAGTTAGATTACTATCACTGATTGTCAATTTTGCAGTTTCATTTACTACTCCGCTGCTTTGACCTGCTCGTACTCCATAGCCAGTTCCTTCTACTGTTAGTCCTGTTATTTCTACATCAGCAGGTCCGTAATAGTTAATACCACTTTCCCCACCTTCTACAGTAGTGTCAATTACTCTAAAGTACTTAGATTGTGCCTGTATTTGTCCTAAACTATGCAAACCAATACCTTGGCTAGATTTAATTTCTAAACCAAAAACACCGTTTGTTCTTATAGCTACGACATCAACTGATGGATTTCCCTTAAATACATTATTTTCGATGGTAATATTGTGAGCATAGTTATTAGTAGACTCTATTTCACCTTTAACTGCTGATATGATATCAACAGCTCCATTAGCATCAGTAAAATCAAAGGTAAATCCTTTAATGGTTAGTGATTCCTCGCCACTACTTCTATTTTGTCCATCAATTTTGATTTGATTCTTTAGCTCTACTTCTCCTACTGCTTCTAAAGTTATATTTACGCCTTCTCGCTGAATTATTTCAATGCTGTCTGTACCATAGTCTCTTGGATATACTTCAATAATATTTTCTCCAACTACAGCTGCATCTATTGCTTCTTGGATTGTCATATAATACGTTTCTAGACCTTTATTGTATACCGTTGGATCTTCAAGTACATTTACTCCAGCATCATTCTTTATTCTTTCTCCACCTTCAGTATGCACAAGAGTTGAGTTAGTGATTGTAACTGTTCTAGGTGCATCACCACGAAGCCAAACAGGGTAAAGTGCAGTTAGATTACTATCACTGATTGTCAATTTTGCAGTTTCATTTACTACTCCGCTGCTTTGACCTGCTCGTACTCCATAGCCAGTTCCTTCTACTGTTAGTCCTGTTATTTCTACATCAGCAGGTCCGTAATAGTTAATACCACTTTCCCCACCTTCTACAGTAGTGTCAATTACTCTAAAGTACTTAGATTGTGCCTGTATTTGTCCTAAACTATGCAAACCAATACCTTGGCTAGATTTAATTTCTAAACCAAAAACACCGTTTGTTCTTATAGCTACGACATCAACTGATGGATTTCCCTTAAATACATTATTTTCGATACTAACGTTGTGTGCATAGTTGTTTGTATCATCTAGTACACCTTTTGTTGCTGAAATAATATCAACAGCTTCAGTAGCGTCAGTAAAGTCAAATGTAAATCCTTTAATGGTTAGTGTCTCCTCGCCATTCCATCTTCCAGCTCCACTAATCCTAATTTGATTCTTTAGCTCTACTTCTCCTACTGCTTCTAAAGTTATATTTACGCCTTCTCGCTGAATTATTTCAATGCTGTCTGTTCCGTGGTCTGCTGAATAAACCTTAATAATATTATCTCCAACTACAGCATCATCGATTGCATCTTGGATTGATTCGTATCCCGTATCGCCAATCATAGCAACCGTTCCTTCAGTAAGCACTGTTACTGTAGTCGTTGCTTTAAACTCGCCATCAACGGTTGTGACTGTAATGGTTGCTTCTCCTGCTCCTACTGCTGTTACTAAACCATTTTCAACAGTTGCTACTGCATCATCACTTGATTCCCACGTTACATCTTTATTAGTTGCATTATCAGGCTCAACAGTTGCTGTAATCTGTCCTGTATCTCCAACTGTTAATGTTAACTCTGTTGGTTCCACACTAATAGCACCCAAAATCCTACTAAAATGTAAAATAAAAAGCCCTGTAACCCGCGTAAACACAAGGGTTTTAGGGCTTCTTATATATGCTTATAACTTACTACTATATCATCTGCAATAAGCCAAAAAAATAGATGTTACATTAGCATATAATATACAAAGGTTTTGCAATGGTGGTAACAAAAATGGCGCTTTACCAAGAGCGATTTTGGAGCAATGCCTCTACTTCTTGCTTGAATCCATATTTCTGTAGATACTCTACTAAGGCGGTTTCCATAATTTCTCGCTGTGTCACATTCTTCTCTTTGCTAAAATCTCCTACTGCATTAGCCAATTTGTCGCTCATATAAACAGCTTTACTTCTTGAATGTCCAGGAATCGCATATTTTGGTATCATGCCATCTTCCCTAACTCCATCTATTATCTGATAGACCTTTTCCCTTTTATCATATAGAAATTTAATAAAAGGAATAAACTCTGCAACAGAGGAATCTTCAATAGTTTGATCATCTCTTTCTTGAAGCTCTATGTCAATTTTGCTTTCCTTAAACCCTGTGATTTTTATATAATTGTTTCTATAAACATTCCACTCAAAACCTTTTACCTTCATGTACTCTGCCATTTCTTTATGGCTACTAAAACCTGCTTGCTTTGCAATTTCCTTTGGGTCGGGGTTTTCTTCAGCAAAAGCTTCTATTATCTTTCTAACTTTATCTGGTGCAGAGCTTAAATTAAACCCCTTTTCTTTCTTCTCTCTCATCCCCACAGGTACATACTGCTCTTGACTGCTATCATAAATAAAGTTTTTTCTTCTCATGTACATGTCCAGGCTTTTCCATGTCTTATAATTCAATTTTTCTGCAACTTCATTTCTAGTTTGGAACTTCATCATCTCAATAATTTTTGTTGCTTTTGCCGTATAAATTGGTTCCTTGTTTTCCATTATTTATCCCTCCTATAAAAGATTTACCGTATCATTTAATACGCTTTTATCTTGATGTAAATATCTGGTTGTTACCGCCAAGTTTGAATGACCTAGCAACTTTTGAATACTTACAACGGATGCTCCCTTTTCAAGTAAGTTACTGCTAAAAGAATGTCGAAGATTATGGGCACTTATCTTTTTGTCCCAATCCAGCTTAATTACCGCATTCCTAATGCATCCATTGACATAATTATTGCTTACCCTGCCTGTTTTATTAGTAGTAAAAAATCTATCTGTTTTAACTTCAGGATTCCGCACATTTTTAAAATAATTGGTTAAAATCTTATGGAGTTTAAGGTTTATAGGAATATCCCTATCTTTATTGCCTTTGCCGCCGATTATGTGCAGGATGTTATTTTCTAAATCTACATCTTCTAATTTTAGATTAGTAATTTCTGTTATCCTACCCCCAGTATAAAACATGGTCTGAATAACAGCTCTTATCAAAGGGCTAGTGATAACATTAACTAGTTCCTCAAATTCTTCTTCTGTTAAATAGTCCCGTTCTTTTTGCTTAACCTTTATTGGTTCCAAAAGTAGGGCTATGTTTTTGTCGCATAAATCTTTTTTACACATATAGTTATAAAAACTTTTTATTGTATATAGCATTGAGCTTCTGCTAGCTGATGCCATTCCTCTTTCTTTTTCGTACATCAGAAAATCCTCTAAATCTTGTAGCACTATATCTTCCACATAAACAGGCCCATTATGTTTATTCTGTAAAAATTCGTTAAACTTACTAAGTGAATACCTGTAATCATTTTGAGTAGATTTTGAACGATCAATCATTTCTAGATAGTCGATAAATCTTTCTATAGCTTGATTTAACAGCATTTTCATCCTCCTTTCTCTTTGGGTAGTAGCATATTAAAATGCTTTGGACGCTTTATCAAGTTATATCTCACTAATTTCCTTCTATTGTTTTAGGTAGTAAAAATAAGAGATTTAACTTAAAAAAATACTTAGTTTCTAAATCTGCCCTTACTTATATAAGGGAATTTCTAGGGATTCGAACCCTTAAAACAAAAATCCCGGAGAGTTTTTATATCCTCCGGGATAAATTGTGTTCTCAAATTAGTCATGTTTTATAAAGGCATCCACAAACCCAGCAGCTTTAACTTTGGCAAGCTGGGCATCTGCATTAGCTTTAATAGAATAGGCTCCTACTTGAACCCGATATAATTTCCCTCCTGGTTTAGTTATAGGCTCAGGGTTTAATAGGGCTTTCACATCAGCTCTAAAAGTATCCATACTCTTTCTATGTTTAGGAAACCAGTGCATCACATCGGCATGATTACTGGCAATCCCAAGCCTATGTCCTTCACTGTGGCAAATGATGTTTTCCTCTGTAAGGTTATATTCCTTGCAAAGAAATACGCAAAGCTCTACTGCTTCCTTATAAACCTTATTAAAATATTGGCTGTCAGCTAAATTATCCTCACAGATTTCAAAACCTATATGTGTGTCGTTTGCTTTTCCTCCTGCATGCCATCCTCTGTGATTCCAAGGCAGAGTTTGATAAGTGGCAATAGTGCCATTAGCCAGCTTGCCAATAAAGGCATGGGTACAAACTTGCCGACCATCAGGTTTGTCTTGATTCCAGTGATTGTTATATTGATTCTTACCAAGGAGTCCATCATCTGGCCCAACATACCTTTTAAGATTAGGATTATTTGCACCGGTTGAGTGAACCATAATTCCCTTAGGTTTAATCTTTCTTCCAGCTTTATAACAAGCATTATTAGTAAAAATAAGTTTTCTTAAATTCATTTACTCCTGTCCTCCTTTTCTCGCAGTTGAAATAACACATCCTTAAGTTTCTCTGGTATGGGAAGACCAATCTTTGATGAGTTTTCTAAAATACTTACTCCTTCATTGGATAAATAAAAGAAGATGACTGCGGTACGAACCACGCTGCCATCTCCAATAATGTGACTATCCACAATGTGAGCGATGCCCACTAAAGCAAAAATAAGGACTTTTTTAAAGATACCTTTTGCACCGACTTCACTAGATAGTCGTTTTTCTAGGGCCGCCATCATCACCCCAGTAATATAATCAATTACTACAAAGGCTACAAGGGCATATAAAAAGCCATCAAAACCTCCGAGAAACCAGCCAAGAAAACCGCCAATTGTAGCAAATCCAAGCTGGATGCTAACCCATATTGATTTCATATTCTAACCTCACTTTCTACATAAAAAATAGCACCCTGTTTAGGTGCATTCTCATGTGTTACTGGATATTTGCTAGACAACCTCTAAAACAGGTCGCCAACCGAACCAAGTCCCTCTGTCATTTTTTGATACAGTCGATTGTCCGTTTATATTACTAAAAGAATAGCAATGGTCTGAGTTGCTCCCAGAAGTTTCTTGTCCGTATGAATAGTAACCGTAACCATCATCGAATCCCAATTCTTCACTAGTTAAGCTATCCCATATTGATTGTCTTATATTACGCAGTAAAAGCATTTCCCTACCATTGGTAGTTCCTGGGTCACCATCTCTTTGTCTCACCAACCTACATTTGTAAGTTATACCATTTATAGTTATTTGTTTAGTTCCAAACACACAACCTGCGCTGTTTATATCATTCCACGACAGCCCATACCTTATTGGTTTTTGAGCAATAAATAAAATCTTACCTTCATACCCGAATTTCATCCAGTCAACATCAATACCTTGATAATTAAAACTTGTTCCGTAAGAAATTCCAACCGCAGAAGCTAAACTATTTCCTGTAATGATTCCTTTGTGCCTACCAAAGTAACCTCCATTTGTCATATCACCATGTGTTAAAAACTGGCCACCAGGAGAACCCCTATAATCATCTGGCTTTACAGGCATAGTTCCGGTGATACCAAAAATATTAACCCCACTACGGATATTAGCGGCAATAAAGTTAGCGTTGCTAAGCTGTACACTATTTCCTGTGCTTCCACCATAAAAGCCTGCTTGTGGTCTAAGCCTTAAAGTCGTACCACTTACACTACTACTTTGGGCAGTTACATGACCAGCTCTATTTGGCATAGTACCCGTTATCTCTCCTGCGTCTGTAGAAGCGGTTTTGCCAGAGAGAAGGTCAGACGCAGTGGCATTACCAGTTGCCCCTTCACCCTGTAAGATAAAATTTGTCCCATTGTACCTCAATGTATAAATGCTGCCTGCTGTAAGTTTCCCGGCTGTTAAAGCATTACCTCTTGGGTCTCTTATGGATTTAGCACCCCTTCCATTAATATTTATCGTTGAAGCACCGGTGTTGCTCGCATTGATTTTAACTGCTACAGCCACCCCTTCTGTATAACTAGTCAGGGGTGGATTTAAGGTTACTGTATAAGTGTTTGCCGACCCTGATGCAACTCCATAGGGTATTTGTAAAATGTAATTTTCGAGGTGGGAATCCATTACTTCCTTATTAATAAGTGCAACATTTCCACCAGAATTTCCAACAAACACTTCCTTCGTATCAGTGCAAAGGGCAGGTTCTCCCACATCTAAAGCAGGCAGATTTGCTTTTAGCCCTCGCCGTATTTGTATTTTATTGGCCATAATCTTTAACCCCCTTCCTAAAATGTGCCGCCATCAATTGCCCCACTAGCTGGAATATAACCTAATGATCTTACAAAGGCGGTTGTGGCAAGTCTGGTTGAATTATCCTCGGAACTGGGCGTTGGCGCTGTTGGAGTGCCAATAAACTCAGGACTATCTATATCTGCTTTGCCATTCCAAGTGTTTTTTTCCGCATCCGATACAAAACGATGGGTAGAGCTTTGCGTAATCATAGTAGCTACATGGCTTGCTGGATGAGTATAATTATTGGCACCCGCGGCCACCCCATCAAGCTTAGCTTTATCTCCTTTAGCCATCAAACCGTCAATTCCAGCTGTGGCTTTAGGAATTGCGTTTGCGGAAATAGCAAACCCACTCGGTTCCGCTATATCGATAGGTGTAATCTGTATCTTTGACATTCACTGTCCAACCGTCTTGAGGATTAGGATAGGTAGTAGCGATACTTGCATAGGTATCAACCGACTCTTTCCAGTCAATATTTGTCTCTAAAGTGGAGAACTTGTTATCAATTTCATTTTTTGTGTATTTATCAGACCAGTTGGCTTTGTCTTGAGTCGTTACATGAACAGAGCTATTTCCAGCATGATTTTGATATATCAGTATTTAGTGCTGCAATGGTTTTTTACTGGAGCGTCATACCAGTTGGTTTTTACCGGTGATGCCTTTGATGACTTTTGCTAAAAAAGAAAACAGCTGCGTCAGAGTTCCTGTATTTGAAAACTGTAGCAGCTATTCCTTGGTCTATGGTTCTATTCCCAATATTTTCATCCGTTTATCTCATTTGCTCCAATATCGGGATTAATAAGTACCTTTTCTGTGCCATCCCCTATATAGAGCTTTTTTGTATCAAGGGTAAAAGCCGGCTCTCCCGCCTGGAGACTAAGACTTGGCAGGTTAGTGCTTTGCCCTCGTTTAAGCTTAATTGTTGCCATAACTCACTCCTCCTTAAAATTCTCCACCATCTGGTGAATAGTCTACATATGTTTCAAAGAAGTCCCCAGCATCAATAGGTATAAACCCTAAGTTTTCCTGCAGCCACCGGACACGATTAAGCAATTCTCCAGCTTCTGCGTCACCGATTAGGCTTTCAATTTGTGCCAAGTAATCCTCGGCTCTTGTGCTGTATTCCTCTTGCTTAGTTAAAAGTTCAGTTTCAAAAGTAGAAGTGGTAGTTGTAAACCAGGGCATTCATATCAGCAAGCCACTGTGCTTTTTGCAGCTTCATATTCATTTAGAAACTGAGCTAAGCTGTTTTCATACCAAGCCTTCGTAGCTGTTGTCCATGCCTCCATTGCAGTAATCCAGTCGGCTTTGTCTCCCTCATACCCATCTAAAAAGGCATTTAGTTTCAGCGTCATATTGGCTGGTTCTTAAATTAAACCAGCTTTGATATTGGTTAAAAAATCGCTGTAGTATCAGCTTGCAAGATAGAGTTCACAATGCCGCAGCTTTCTGTATCAAGCCTTGTATCAGTAATATCCGCTTCCCGTATTTCATAAGCCCCCTTGAGCAACATAGATATTGGCAAGCCCCAGCTCATAGATATCTGCTCCTCGTTCTAAGGAAGGAGCTGTCGGATTTGAATTTGGTATCCCTTCTTTTATATAGATTCGAATATTCCGATCTACTTGGCTCCATCTAAGCACTACCTTGTCTATTCTGGGTTTTTAGTCCATCGGCAGTAGAAACTTTGAGGATTAATGTATCGGTGTTTTCATATAGATAGCCATTTATATAGCCTGTACCCCCTATGGGCTTTTATCTCCATCCTGTCATAGGCAGCAATTCTTAAATTGTCTGCAGGCAGTGGAAAAATGCCGTTAGTGATAAACTTTGAAAAGTAGCCTGCAAAAATCTCCGCCTTGTATTTTTCTATCACCTGCCACTGAATTAAAAAAAGCGCTTCGTTCCATCAAACCACCCCTTTCAAGCGTTCTCCTAATGTGGGTAATGGATCGCCAAAGACTAAGTCCACATGAAGGCCGTCTGCATCGTAGGTTTCTATTATTTCCGTTATTCTGAGCCTTCTAGATATACCAAGTAGGCTTGATTTTTACAGTTACAATATCTCCCAAATCAAAGTCTACTCGATAGACTAGGTTTACTGTTGGTGTTGGCAACCGCATCAAAACTCTCCCGCCTGCGCCTCTC
>JBMNNH010000011.1:0-297499 GCA_050953835.1 Acetivibrionales bacterium
TGTCTGTAGTCTTCTTAATTTTATTGTTAGATATGCTCCTGCATCTATAATCAGAAACTGCAGCAGTAAAAATTACAATGTCTGCCCAGGCATGGCAATCCTTTACCTTTTGGTACATATCTTCCGCAGTTGTTACATCATGCACTTTTACTCCAAAAGGCCTTTGCATGACAACAGGGCCTGATACCATAACAACATCAGCCCCTCTGCTTTTTGCTGCAGCTGCAATTGCATAACCCATTTTACCAGTGGAACGGTTGCTAATAAATCGCACAGGATCAACCGCTTCTCTAGTTGGACCGGCGGTAATAAGCACTTTCAATCCGGACATATCACTTTTTTCATTAAGTATATGTAGTACCTGCTCTACAACTTCCTCCGGTTCGGGCAAACGCCCTTTCCCATGAGTCCCACAAGCCAAAGCTCCTGTAGCTGGCTCTAAAAAAACATAACCTAACTCCTTCAGTTTGGATATATTGTTTTGGACAATACTATTTTCATACATATTGCAGTTCATCGCAGGTGCAAAAACAACAGTAGCCTTTGTAGCCATTATAGTTGTGGTAAGCATATCATCCGCTATTCCGGCTGCAACTTTTCCAATAATATTCGCTGTAGCCGGAGCTACCAGAATAATATCCGCCTTTTCCGCCAGGGAAATATGCTTTATATCCCAACTTTGAGGCTGTGCAAACATATCTGTGATAACCGGGTTCTGCGAAATTGATTGCAAAGTAAGCGGCGTCACAAAGTATTTTGCATTTTCTGTCATGATTACATCAACATTTGCATTATATTTTTTCAGCCTGCTTACAACTTCAATAACTTTGTATGCTGCTATTCCACCACAAACACCTATTACAACATTCTTGCCATTTAGAATTTTTTCCACCTCCCGGCCAACACAGTGTGTTGTGAAGCTATTTATTTAATACCATTTTTCGTACGAGCGTATGATACTTTTCCCTCTTCGATTTCATTAACAGCGAGTGTAACAAATCTTTCAGACTTATGGCCAGTCAATATCTTTGACCCTTCAGCCAACTGGCGGGCTCTTTTTGCAACAGCCACCACTAAAGTATATCTGGAATCAACCTTTTCCAAGAGTGAACTAATAGGTGGGTATATCATCAAATACAACCTCCAATTTTGTTTAGTATATCTTTATTCCTTTCATATTTTAACAACTCTGCTCTTATGATGCTATTTATATCATCTACCGCATCACTTATTTTATCATTAATAATAACATAATCATATAAACTTACATACTCAATTTCCTTTGTCGCTTTTTCAAGCCGTTTTTTTATAATCTCCGGTTCTTCCGTTCCTCTGGCTCTAATTCTTTTTTCCAGCACTTCAAAGGACGGAGGAAGTATAAAAATTAAAACGCTGTCAGGATACTTCTTTCTTATATTCATAGCTCCTTCCACTTCTATTTCCAGTATTACATTGAACCCCTGACCGATAATTTCTTCCACATGTTTTTTTGGTGTACCATAATAATTATCACAGTACTCAACCCACTCAACCAATTCGTTATTTGCAATCATTTCCTTGAATTCTCTTTGTGTCTTAAAGAAATAATTGTTCCCATCTGTTTCATTATCTCTTGGTTTCCTGGTTGTTACGGAGACGGAAAGGCGTACCTTATCATTGCTGTCTTTAATAAGCTCCAGAAGTGTACCTTTTCCCGTACCGGAAGGAGCAGATATCACTACTAATAGACCTTTTCTGTCCATCTTCTATCTCCCTATTCTATTTCGCCTTCTTCATCCACATCAATTTCCGGCTCTTTTGCATTTAACCTGTGAGCAACTGTTTCCGGCTGAACCGCTGACAATACTATATGGTCACTGTCTGTAATTATTACCGCTCTGGTGCGCCTTCCATAGGTAGCATCAATCAGCATTCCTCTATCCCTTGCTTCCTGTATAATTCTCTTTATCGGAGCAGATTCAGGGCTTACAATTGCTACCAGTCTGTTAGCTGAAACAATGTTTCCAAAACCGATATTTATCAGTTTCATAGTCTACCTCCTTTACTCAATATTTTGTATTTGCTCTCTCATCTTCTCAATTTCACTCTTAATCTCTACTACATCTTTTATAATCTGCAAGTCATTAGCCTTTGAGGCTATTGTATTAATCTCCCTGTTCATCTCCTGAACTAAAAAATCAAGCTTTCTTCCTACAGGCTGATCCATATCAAGTGTTTCTTTCATCTGATTTATATGGCTTCCCAGCCTTACCAATTCTTCATCGATACTACATCTGTCTGCAAAAAATGCAATTTCCATAGCTAACCGGTTCTCATCTATAGTTTGCTGCTCTAACAAGTCTTTTATCCTTGTCTCCAGCTTTTGCTTGTACTCCTTTACCACTTCAGGTGAACGCTGCGTTATTCTTTGCAGTATTTGCCCAATAAGCCCGGCCCTTTCGACCAGGTTTTTTTTAAGCTCTTCACCCTCATTCTCCCTCATTGCCAGCAGTGATTTAAGGGCAGATTCAAGGGCTTCTCTAAGAAGCCGCCATATTATTTCTTCATCTTCATCAACTTTTTCAACTTTTAAAATATCTGGGAACCTTGATATCAAGGAAACAGATATATCATCCTGCAGGCTGAATTTATCCCTTAACGAAAAAAGAGAGTCAATATACATTTTTGCAAGAGCCTCATCGTATACAACATTCCTAGTTTCCTCTCCAACATCCTCAAATATTATATGAACATCTATCTTTCCCCTGGACAGCGTTTTGCCCACTAAATCCCTTACCTTTTCCTCCAGGAAAGAAACCTGTCTTGGGATCTTAATGAAAATGTCGCTATACCTGTGATTAACTGTTTTAATCTCAACACGAAACCCTCTTGTTCCTTCATATGCCTCTCCCCTGCCAAAACCGGTCATGCTCCTTATCATAGTTCTCCATCCTCTTATTCGAATTGATTCAATTAAATATTATAACACATAGGAAATAATAATTCTTCATATTTTTATATCAGTTCAGACAGCAAGTACATTTCTGACTGCCTGTAAAAAACGTGATTTTTCAAAAGGTTTCACAACAAAGTCACTGGCTCCGTGTTTTATAGCTTCAATAACCATAGACTGCTGTCCCATAGCGGAGACCATTATTATTCTTGTTTTAGGACTTACATCCACAATTTTTTCAACCGCTTCCAAACCGCCCATTTCCGGCATTGTAATATCAAGAGTAATTATATCCGGCTTGAGCTCACCGGCGAGCTTTATAGCTTCTATACCGTTTTGGGCTTCTGCAATTACTTTGTACCCTTCTGTCCCCTCAATCATCTTTCTAAGCATAGTGCGCATAAAAGTTGCATCATCAGCAATTACAAAAGTTATTTCTCTCATTTCCTAAATCTCCAATTTCATACATTAATATTGACATAACTGCAATAGAAGCTGTTTCTGTTCTTAATATCCTGGGTCCGAGTGTAACTGGTTTTACATTATAAAGACCGGCTTTTTCTATTTCATCTTCTGAAAACCCCCCTTCCGGACCAATGAATAGTGATACTGTCCCTGCTGAACCATTTTTAATAATATCACTTAGACAGCATTCTTTTTGCTTTTCATAAGGAATTATCTTCAAATCTGATTCCTTGCTAAATTCAAGCGCCTGCTCAAAACTTATTGGAAACTCTATGTCTGGTATTATCCCTCTATTGCACTGCTTAGCTGCTTCAAGACAAATCCTCCGCCATCTGTTTACTTTTTTCTCTGTATCTTTCCCGGAATGAAGCCTTATAACAGTTCTTTCTGTTACTACAGGTACTACCCTGCTTACTCCAAGCTCCACAGATTTCTGAATAATAAAATCCATTTTGTCTGATTTGGGTATACCTTGAAATAACGTAATTTTTACAGGTGGCTCAGTTGAAGAAAGTTTCATCTCTCGGATAACTGTCCTGATTTTATCTGTTTCATATCCTTCAATAGCCGCAATGTATTCTTTGCCATTGCCGTCACACAGTATAATCTCTTCCCCAGTTTTCAGCCTGAGAACGTTTTTTATATGGTTAACATCTTCACCTGTAATCATAATGTTGTCTGCAAAAATATTTTGATTACTTACAAAAAATCTCGGCATCTGAACACAATCGCCACCCATTCACCGGATTCCAACCTGGTATCGGTATTGAAACCCAATCCTGTATATTTATCAACTACTTCCTCTTCTCTCTCTTTGATAATTCCGGAAGCTATAAAACAGCCACCTGCAGCAATACAGGAAAGTATCATATCTGCCATATCAATTATTGCATCAGCTATGATATTGGCAGTAATAATACTATACCTGTCTGAACAAAAACTATCCACAGTTCCCTGATAAACATCCACAAGATGCCCCACTCCATTAAGTCTGCAATTTTCCTTTGCAACTTTTACTGCATTATCATCAATATCAATAGCCGTAACATGCGTTGCTCCTAGTTTCGCAGCTACTATTGATAATATGCCTGTGCCACAGCCTATATCCAAAACTCTATTATCTTCCTCCATATACTTTTCCAGTAGAATAGCACACATTCTGGTGGTATCATGTGTTCCAGTCCCAAAAGCCATCCCAGGGTCTATTTCTATTACTACTTCATTACTGCTTCCGGATATATATTTTTCCCATGAAGGCTTAACAACAATTCTGTCAGATATATGAAATGGTTTATAAAACCTTTTCCATCCATTAGCCCAGTCTTCATCGTCTACTATTGAAGTGTTCACTGTTGCTTTACCAATATCTAAATAATTGGCAATATCACCCATATTTTTGTTTATATGTTCAATCAGTTCATTCTCATTCCTGCTGCCGGGAAAATAAGCTTTAATAATGACATCATTCCCCAGCTTGCAAAGAAATTCATCATCTGCGTAGTCCAATGAACCTGGTTTCTCAATCTCTTTTCTAATATCAGCAGGATCTTCTATAACAACGCCTCCTGAACCTGCCTCTGTCAGCATCTGCGAAACAGCATCACTTGCTTCACTTGTAGTAACTATTTTTACTTCAACCCAATCCATGATTAGCCTCCATTTATGCTCACATTCCCAATGCATCCTTCATCTTGTCAAAAAATCCTCTTCTTTGCTCATGGACTTCATCCCCGCTTACTGCAGCAAACTCTCTTAATATTTCTTTCTGCCTATCATTAAGTCTTACAGGGACCTCTACATTCACTTTTACATATTGGTCTCCACGCCCATTCCCTCTCAAAAACGGTATCCCCTTGTTTTTCAGGCGGAATACCGTACCTGTCTGGCACCCTTCCGGTATTGAGTATTTAACTCTGCCATCAAGGGTGGGAACTTCCAGTTCTGCTCCCAAAGCCGCCTGGACAAATGTAATGGGTATCTCGCATATCACATCGCTGCCCTGTCTCTGAAACAATGGATGGGGTTTTACCTTTACCGAAATGAACAGGTCTCCCGGGGGACCGCCTCTCATCCCGGGTTCACCTTCACCTCTCAGGGATATAGTTTGACCATCATCTATACCGGCAGGAATGTTTACCTTTACCTTAACAGATTTCCTTATACGGCCTTTGCCTCTACATGTACCGCAAGGATCAGTAATTACCTTTCCTTCTCCGCCACATACATCACATGTCTTAACGTTAACAAACTGGCCGAAAGGAGTACTTTGCTTCTGCTGAACCTGGCCTGTTCCATTGCAGTGGATACAGGTTTTTGGTGAAGTGCCGGGCTTTGAACCAGTGCCGTTGCATGTAGTGCACTTCTGCATCCTGTTTATAGGGATTTCCTTTTCCACTCCAAAAGCCGCTTCTTCAAAAGAAATCTCTGTATAGTATTTTAAATCATTTCCTCTTTGAGGGCCATTTCTCTTTCGTGATGACCTTCCACCAAATCCGCTTCCTCCAAAAAATGTTTCAAATATATCCCCGAAGCCGCCGAAATCAAAATCTCCAAAGCCACCGCCAAAACCGCCAAAACCGTTTGTGTCAAATCCTGCATGGCCAAACTGGTCATATTTGGCACGCTTTTGTGGATCAATAAGGATTTCATAAGCCTCATTAACTTCTTTAAATTTGGCCTCTGCCTCTTTATCTCCAGGATTTACATCCGGATGATATTTCTTAGCAAGCCTTCTGTATGCTTTCTTTATTTCAATATCGGATGCACTTCTATCTACACCAAGGATCTCATAGTAATCCCGCTTGTCAGACATCCAACCAACTCCCTCTAAATTTACTGCGCTCTTGACCTATTATACACAATCCTCAAACCATTTTTCAACTTTTATTAATTATATGGAAACCCAAAATTTTAGTGACCCATATTGTAAAAGATACCTTGCTGAAAAGCGGTAGAGTCTGTAGATGGGCAAAAAAGCAGGTTAAACCATTGTTTGGGTCATTAGCAGTATAAAAGGTGAGTTATGATTTGACCATAAGGTGAATATACAGACTCTATGCATTGGAGCACTTGTATCTGGAATAATATAGGTCACTATGGTTTTCCAGTATCTATTAATATAAGAAGTAAGCCAAAGCCACATTAATGACTTTGGCCTGTATGTTAATAAACTTATTTCTTGTCTTCATCATCTACTACTTTGTAGTCCGCATCATACACATTGTCCTGAGTTCCGCCACCGGCAGTACCACTCTGACCTGCTTGTGCACCTGGATCTGCCCCCGGTTGTGCTCCGGGATTCTGCTGATAAATCTTTGAGGATATTTCATAAAAGGCCTGGGAAAGCTCTTCAGTGGCCTTTTTAATACTTTCGGCATCAGTTCCTTTTAAAGCCTCTTTTACATTATTTATTCTTTCTTCTATCTTTGATTTATCACCGCTGTCAACTTTGTCTCCCAGATCCTTTAGAGTTTTCTCTGATTGATATACCATTTGGTCTGCATTATTTCTGATTTCTATATCTTCTTTTCTCTTTCTATCCTCATCAGCATATCTCTCAGCTTCCTTAACAGCTTTATCAATTTCTTCATCACTCAGGTTGGTAGATGCTGTAATTGTAATATTTTGCTCATTTCCAGTTCCCTTATCTTTTGCAGAAACATGTACAATCCCGTTTGCGTCTATATCAAAAGTAACCTCAATCTGTGGTACTCCTCTTGGTGCAGGTGGTATTCCGGTCAGGTTAAACCTTCCAAGTGTTTTATTGTGTGCTGCCATTTCCCGTTCACCCTGTAAAACATGTATTTCAACACTTGTCTGTCCATCGGCGGCAGTCGAAAACACCTGGCTCTTTTTAGTAGGAATGGTAGTATTCCTTTCTATCAGCTTTGTGAATACACCACCTAAAGTCTCTATTCCCAGAGACAGCGGAGTAACATCCAGCAAGAGCAGGTCTTTAACATCTCCTGACAATACGCCGGCTTGTATGGCAGCGCCTATAGCAACACACTCATCGGGGTTTATTCCTTTAAATGGTTCCTTCTCCAGATACTTCTTTACTGCTTCCTGAACTGCAGGGATTCTTGTAGAACCTCCAACAAGCAAAATCTTATCAATTTTATCAGGGGTTAATCCCGCATCTTTCATCGCTTTTCTTGTTGGTTCCATTGTTGCTTCAACCAAATCTGAAGTCAGCTCGTTAAACTTAGCCCTGGTCAAAGTAACGTCAAGATGCTTGGGTCCTGTAGCATCTGCAGTTATAAACGGGAGGTTAATATTTGTGGTTGCTAAGCCTGAAAGCTCAATCTTTGCCTTTTCAGCCGCCTCTTTTAACCTCTGCATCGCCATTTTATCATTTCTGAGGTCAATACCGTTTTCTTTTTTAAATGTATCAGCAAGATAGTCAATCACTCTCTGGTCAAAATCATCTCCGCCCAACCTGTTGTTCCCGCTGGTTGCTAGAACTTCAAATACGCCATCGCCTATTTCCAATATTGAAACATCAAATGTACCTCCACCAAGGTCAAATATCAGAATTTTCTGGTCATTTTCCTTATCAAGTCCATAGGCCAGTGATGCAGCAGTAGGCTCGTTAATTATTCTTAAAACTTCCATTCCCGCAATCTTTCCTGCGTCCTTGGTTGCCTGTCTTTGTGAGTCACTGAAATATGCAGGTACTGTAATAACAGCCTGAGTAACCTTCTCTCCAAGATAGCTTTCCGCATCGGCCTTAAGCTTCTGAAGAATCATTGCAGATAACTCCTGTGGAGTATATTCTCTATCATCAATCTTTACTTTCCTATTGGTACCCATATCCCTCTTTATAGACATAACAGTCCTTTCAGGATTTGTTATTGCCTGTCTCTTTGCAACCTGACCCACAAGCCTCTCACCTGTCTTTGAGAATGCAACAACAGATGCAGTAGTCCTGTTTCCTTCCGCATTCGGAATAACAACCGGCTCGCCGCCTTCCATTACTGCCACACAAGAGTTTGTGGTGCCTAAATCGATGCCTATTACCTTTGCCATTTATTTTACCTCCTAATTATTGTACTTGGAATATATTAAACTTTAACCACTTTTACCTGTTACCATCCTAAAGGCTTAATTAGCTACTTTAACCATGCTATACCTGATAACTCTTTCTTTGAACTTATATCCTTTCTGGAATTCTTCTATAACTACATTCTTTCCGTATTGATTGTCCTCCACATGCATTACAGCGTTATGAAACTGGGGATCAAAACTCTCACCCAGGCTTTTAATCTCTTCCACCCCAAGATTCTTCATTACATCTGAAATCTGCCTTTTAACTAGCTCTATTCCCTCTTTAACCGAGCCACTGTCATCTTCCCCTGTGCAAATCTCAATTGCTCTGTCTATGCTGTCTAATACAGGCAGAAAGGCTGAAATTATATCACTTACAGCTTCTGAATACAGCGATTCTTTTTCTTTTATTGTCCTTTTTTTAAAATTATCAAATTCAGCTGCTGTTCTCTGAAGTCTATTAAAATACTCTTCACATTGTTTGGACTTTGCCTCTAACTCCGATTTCAACTCATTCACATCCGTATCCTTTGAGGTATCATGAACCTCCGGGCTATCTTGAGCTTCCATGTTATCAAATTTCTCATTTGACTCTTTTTCCGGCTCCTTTTCTACATCTTTCTTACCTTTTACAGACTCATCCCCTGTGGCTTCTAACTTCTGATTGTATTTATCCTTTTCCATTTTAAGTAGATAACCTCCTGTTTATTCACTTTCTCCAAGCAAAACATTAATCTCCTGGTTAATTCTTTTTCTTATAAAATTCAGTGAAGATATTACTCTCTCATATTCCATCCTTTTAGGCCCAATTACTCCTATAGAACCAATTACCACATTGCCCATGCTGTATGTGGCAGTTACTAAGCTGCAATCCTTAATCTTTTCAAGTTCATTTTCTTCGCCAATCTGAACGTTTATGCCATATTTTCCGCCGGAACTTCTAAAGAGCTTTAACAGTACTTCCTTCTTATCCATAATATCCAGAAGTTCTTTTGCTTTGCTTATATCACTGAACTCCGGAAAGTTCAATATATTTGTTGTGCCTTCAAGATAAACTTCTGAGCTTTCTATCTGGTGTATGCAGTCGTTTATGCCTTCCAGTACTGGTGCAATAATAGCGTTTTCGACGCCAATTTCCTTTTCAACCTCACTTGAAATGCTGCTGGCAAGTGTCTCAATGATACGCCCGTTTAGTTTCTCATTCAGGAAATTTGAGATTCTTGCTACTACATCGGGCAAAAGCGCACTTTGCAGTTTAACGGTACTATTCTTCACAACTCCGGCACTTGTAACTATTAGAACCAACACCTTGTTGGATTCTATCGGCACCACCTGGACAGCCTTCAGTGTACTCTTCTTTATTTGTGGAGCGATTGCCAGAGAAGTATACTTGGTAAACCTGGACATTACATTTGAAGCCAATTTAAGAAGCTGGCTCAACTCATTAATTCTCTCTTCCATGGCCTCCCTAATGATTCGGCTTTCTTTTTCGGTAAGATGCCTTATCTTCATAAGCTGATCGACATAATACCTGTAGCCTTTGTCAGAAGGCACTCTTCCTGCCGAAGTATGAGGCTGCGCAAGATATCCCATTTCCTCAAGGTCTGCCATTTCATTTCTGATAGTCGCTGAACTAAAACCTAACTGATGTTTTCTAGCAATAGTCCTGGAACCAACAGGCTCTGCGGTTTCAACGTAATCACTGATAATTGCCTCCAGTATCCGGCTTTTTCTATCATCCAAAAACATCATTACACCCCTTTTTGTTAGCACTCTAACTTATTGAGTGCTAATGCTAATTTTAAAATACCATTTGAAATTTTTTTTGTCAAGAGTTTTATGGATATTATTTGTATCCTGAACTATATTATTCAATCCAATATTCAATACAAAAATTCCACAAATACCTTGTTTGCCACATCCATACCAAAAGGTGAAAGCTGCATCACATCTTTGTTAACAATAATCAAGCCCTTTTCCAGCAGTGTTTCAATCTGTTTTCCATACACATCGTATACATCCCTCTCAAACCTTGACTTAAATTCATTAAGGCTTATCCCTTTGGTTAATCTCAGCCCAAGTATCATAAATTCTGCCATTTCATCATCAAAATCAACCACCTGTTCGTTTTCTGTTACTGTTTTATTATTGCCAGCTGCCAAAATATACCTGTCCACATCATAAAAATTGTTAAACCTTTTACTATTAAAGTATGAATGAGCTCCAGCACCTATACCAAGATATTCTTCCGCTTTCCAGTATATTAAATTGTGCTTGCACTCCAATCCTGGCCTTGCAAAATTAGAAATCTCATACTGCTTCAATCCATAATTATTAAGCCTGTCAATAGCATAATGATACATTTCCCTGTCCAATTCATCTTCTGGCAGCGTTAGCCTGCCTGAACCAATTTTTGCAGCAAGAGGGGTATTCTCCTCAACCTGCAGGCTATATGCAGAAACATGGGATAAGTTTAATACTGTAACCCTATCTATAGTTTCTCTCCACTGTATTAATGTCTGGCCTGGAAATCCAAAAATCAAGTCAGCATTAATATTTGAAAATCCCGCACTTTGGGCTTGGTAAAGATTATTAAGAAATTCCTCTAATGTGTGTATCCTTCCCATCAGTTTTAACAATGAATTCTGGCATGCCTGCAGTCCGATACTCATCCTGTTTATGCCAGCTGCCTTATACTCATAAAGTTTTTCCGGAGTAAGGGTTCCCGGGTTTGCTTCAATGCTGATTTCAGCATCCTTTTCAATTTCCAGAACATTCTTAATTAGTTCCATAACTTCACTAATATATTTTGAATCAACAAAAGAGGGAGTACCTCCTCCGAAAAAAACTGTTTTTATTGAATATTTCTTGAGTTTCTGTGAGTGAAATATAATTTCTTTCTTTAATGCTTTAAAATACGGTTCTATTATTTCTTCTTTTCCCGCAAAAGAGTTGAAATCACAATAATTGCATTTTGACTTGCAAAATGGTATATGAATGTATAGCCCTATCCCTTTATCGTACATAATACCACCACCAGCTATAGTTCAAGCTTTTGCCTGTTCCACGGAAGAATAACATATTCAAACCCTACTTTTTTCAATACCGCTTTTACTTGATTAAAGCCGCGTGCTACATGCTCGGCGCAATGGGCGTCACTTCCTATAGTAACCATCCTTCCTCCTTTATTATAGTACGCTCTAAGAAAATCCTCCCTGGAACAGTAGAATTCAAAGGAGAATAAAGGCCTGATGAATTAACCTCCACAATTTTCCCTTTATGGACACACATTTCAGCAATTTCCTTGTCTCTTTCCTGTATCCAGGAACTAAATCCATTATCCCTAAAGAAATCATTACCAAGGTATCTTTTATAAACACCAACATGTCCTATCACATCAAACTCTTCAACTTCTAGGCTTGCAGCAACCTCTGAGTAGTATATGCCGAGTATATCGCCCATTTGCGATATACTCTCCAAATTCAAAAGATCTGTGCTGTTGGAAACAGAAAGTCCCTTTATCATGTGTACTGATCCAATGACATATTCATATTCCTTCTTTTTCAGATGGCTTAGTATATCACTCTCTACCCTCACGGAATAATCTATTTCTGCCCCTGCATGGAATTTACAGCCCATGTCTTTGTATTGACTAACAGAAGACATAAACTGTTCATAATTAAAGAAGTCGTATGCTCCACACTCAGGAAGAAAATCTACATGCTCTGTAAAACCTATGGCTTCAATTTTCCCTTTGCTCATAAGCTCTGCATACTCTCCAAAACCTGAAATGCCATCTTCTGAAAATGTGGAATGTACATGCATATCAAATATCATTTATAATTAACTCCCCGCTTGATTTTATGTGTCCAGTTTTAAAACACTCATAAAAGCTTCCTGTGGGACCTCTACACTTCCAACCTGGCGCATGCGCCTCTTCCCCTCTTTTTGTTTTTCAAGGAGCTTTTTCTTTCTGCTTATATCTCCGCCATAGCATTTAGCCAGAACATCTTTTCTATAAGCCCTTACAGTTTCCCTGGCAATTATTTTCCCGCCAATGGCTGCCTGTATCGGGATTTCAAACTGGTGCTTAGGTATAGAGTCTTTAAGCTTCTCAGCTATTCTTCTGCCCCTGGCATAAGCCTTTTCACGGTGAACGATAAAAGAAAGAGCATCCACAATTTGCCCATTAAGCATAATGTCCAGTTTTACCAGGTCTGACTTGCTGTATCCTAGCCATTCATAATCAATGGAAGCATACCCTTTTGTCCTGGATTTCAGCGCATCAAAAAAGTCATAGATTATCTCATTTAAAGGCATTTCATATGTGAGCATTACCCTGTTGTCATCAATATACTCCATATGTTTATAGTTACCGCGTCTTTCCTGCGACAGTTCCATCACATTCCCAACATATTCTGATGGAGACATTATGGTCGCCTTTACAATGGGCTCTTCCATTACATCAATATCTGTAACCGAAGGCATATTAGCAGGATTATCAATCATCAGTACTTCGCCATCAGTCTTTGTAATCCTGTAAACAACACTGGGGGCAGTGGTAACTATATCAAAATCATATTCTCTTTCAAGCCTCTCCTGTATAACCTCCATATGGAGTAATCCCAGAAATCCACACCTAAACCCGAATCCAAGAGCAACAGATGTCTCTGGTTCAAAAACCAAAGAAGCATCGTTTAATTGCAGTTTTTCGAGCGCGTCCCTCAAATCTCCATACTTTGACCCATCTGCCGGGTATATCCCGCAATAAACCATTGGATTAACTTTTTTGTAACCGGGCAATGGTTCTTTAGCAGGATTGTGCACAAGAGTAACCGTATCCCCCACCCTGGTATCCTTAACATTTTTTATACTTGCAGCAATAAAGCCTACATCTCCTGCAATTAACTCGTCAAAAGGAATAAGCCTTCCTGGCCTGAAATACCCCACCTCTGTTACAAGAAACTCTTTTCCTGTGTTCATCATTTTTATCCTGTCTCCGGGCTTTACTCTGCCTTCCATTATCCTTACATATACAATCACGCCTTTGTAGCTGTCATATAGTGAATCGAAAATAAGCGCCCTTAAGGGGGCATCCTCATCACCTGAAGGACATGGGATTTTGCTTACAACACTCTCAAGTACATCTTCAATATTGATGCCGGTTTTTGCAGAAATTAGAGGGGCATCCTCCGCATCAAGGCCGATTATATCTTCGATCTCCTTTTTCACAAGCTCTGGTTGAGCACTTGGCAAATCAATTTTATTTATAACAGGAATAGTCTCAAGGTCATTCTCCAGTGCCATATACACATTTGCAAGGGTTTGAGCTTCTATCCCCTGGGCGGCATCAACAACAAGTATAGCACCTTCACAGGCTGCCAGGCTGCGTGATACCTCATAGTTAAAATCTACATGTCCTGGAGTATCAATAAGGTTTAAGATGTATTCCTCACCGTTTTTCCCGATATATACCATCCTGACTGCCTGGGACTTAATTGTTATACCCCGTTCCCTCTCTATATCCATGGTATCAAGAACCTGCTCATCCATCTCACGCTCTGTAAGCACTCCTGTCATCTCAAGCATTCTGTCTGCAAGAGTTGATTTGCCATGGTCTATATGCGCAATTATACAGAAATTACGAATCTTCTTTTGTCTTTCGCTTGGCATTATATCCCTCCGCCAAATTGAATATAATCAAAAGCAGGAGGACTGTTGTCCTCCGCTATCTCTGAATCATTATAGCATATAATAATCCAATTATGAATAGTGGATTTTCGGTGGAATACATGAAACAAATGTAAAGAGAATAACGGAAGGAACATATGCAAGAGCTTTAGAGGCTGTATTATTTCATATTATGGTTTTCTCTTGCTGCTTCCATTATCCTTCCCAAATCCCTGCTTATGTATGAAGTATTAATATAAATACTACTATTAAGTAAGCTTAACTTTGCATATGAACCATTATATTCAAAAGTGATAAGCCTAATACCGTTATCATTTTTCATCAGGGAATTAACAGAATAATCTGCGGCACACAAACCAGATGTTAGTAAGAGTATACATAAAAGCAAAATAAACATATATTTTCTTTTTTCTCTGCGTATATTTCTGAATTTTTCTACTCTGTTCAACAATGTCCCTCCATTGATATCCAACAATCACTCATACACTTGCTTAGTTATTATTCCCTACTTAACGCTATTTAATAACTTCGCTGATCACATCCGCAAGATATGAAGTGCTTTCAAGCGCTTCATCCAATGTATTGCCGTCCCCTCCAATTTCTACTATAATCCCGCCCTCAGATAAATGTTGATTGTATCTATTCCTACTTATATATATGTGCCTTGTCAGGCCGGGGTATTTTTCATTCAGCCTTTTCTGGAGGTTCAAAGCAAACTTCAGGTTTTCCCTCCATTTTGGATGTGGCAGTCTATCACTGTCAGTACCAATGACAAACATGATTTTTGCTGCGTTTTTTCCATTGATTTTTGTATCCAGTCTCAGCTTTTCCTCGTTACTCAATCCGTCCCTGTGTATATCCAGCACAACTTTGATGGATGGATAGCTTTTTAAAATACTGTCAATTGTATTAAACGATCTTCCATAGGCTGCATTATATGAAGGATAATCATGTACAGTCCCGTTATGAATAACTTCAATGCCATGTTTCTTCCTCAAATGCTGCGCCAGTTCCTCTCCTACCCTTACCACATTAAGCCTTTCATTCCTGTTCCAGCTTGGTATGTCTTTTTTGCTTAAATCATCAAGTGTTCTAATATATGCTTCTGTTGTGTGGGTATGTACGATTAATACGCTAGGGCCTTTTCTGCCGGTCTTTAGGTTTAAAGGCTCTTTTAAAAGCTTATCAATGTCAAATATATGATCCGTTTCGTTTAAAACAGTAATTGCACCACTGGTAATAGTATTGCTATTAGACAGGTCCTTTTCTTCATTCTCTTCATTAAAGCTAATACTGCTTGCATCTTCTTTCATCTCCGGAATTATATTTCCGGGAAGGGGTTTATGCTCCGCTGCTCCTTTTCCTTCATTTTTGGGGCTGGATTGCTTTTCCCTTTGTGCCATAATGTATGATTGGTAATCGGTTTTATAATAGCTGTACAATACAGGTGACTGTGCATTTAATATTGTGATTGGCGTACTCAAATCAAAGCCGAAAATCTTACTGACAAGCCTCTTTACCTCACCTGAAAAGGAAACGCTGATATTTCCGCTGTTATAAACAGTGTCAATTAGAGGAAAAGACTTATTCAAAGTAGCTTTAAAGCTTTCTGCATCAATGCTTCTTACAATCTGTGCATCCATGCTGAATAATAAGTCCCCACCCATTACACCCAGTTTTATGGCTGCAAATGCAAATATGAAAAAAAGAGGTATTCCCAGTATGTTGATAGTTTTCCGATGATTCTCCCTGTTACTGTATCTCTTATTCATTATAACCCCGCTTAACTACAGAACTATATTCAATAATATTCTTATGGGATATATATTATGACAATCAATATTATCAATAATCCACATATGCTGTATTATTGGACTGTTCAAGCATTGACTTGTACGGGCAATAAAAAATAAAACAGTAAACTGACATCAATTATATAGGTATTATTGATTTAACTTGTCGTGCTGACTCATATATACTACATTAAAAATAGGCTTCCAGTTATTTCAGGCATCTTGCCTTATGCTGTCTAAAGCAGCAGCACCTTTGCCATCATCATGCTGTTTAATATCCAGATTCTTAAACGCAGCAGAAAGCATCAGCTTAATCCTGTTAAGCTGGTTTACTTCACTGGCTCCCGGATCATAATCAACTGCAGTAATGTTAGCCTCAGGGTATACACTCTTAAGTTTCTTCATCATCCCCTTGCCCGTAATATGATTGGGAAGGCATGCAAAAGGCTGCATACATACAATATTATAGGCCCCGCTATGAATTAGTTCAACCATTTCAGCAGTCAGGAACCATCCTTCTCCAGTCTGGTTTCCGAGGGATAATATGGGAGCAGCGCCTTTGGCCAATTCATATATTGTACTGGGGGGGTCAAATCTCTTACTTTTTTTCAAGGCTTTTTTCATGCCCTCCCTGTAAAATTCTATCACCGCAATGGCAGCCATATTAATAAGCTTTTCCTTCAGGCTTCCATCCAAATATCTTTCCCTGAATATCGCACCATATGCACAATACAAAAGAAAGTCCGCTAAGTCGGGCATCACCGCTTCCGCCCCTTCACCCTCCACCAGGTTTACTATTTCATTATTCGCAGTCGGATGAAACTTCACCAATATTTCCCCTACAAGGCCTACCCTTGGTTTTTTAATATCACATATTTCAATACTGTCAAAGTCATTCACTATTTTTCGGACATTATCCCTAAATACCCTGTGGTTTCCGCTTCTAACAGATTCCTTGCATTTTTCCACCCAGGATTCATATAAGAGATTTGCTGAGCCTTTAATTTTTTCATATGGCCTTATTCTGTATAAAACCCTCATCAGCAAATCTCCATACATCAGAGCAATAAGGCTTTTATTTATAAGGCTGGGGGTAAATTTAAATCCAGGGCATTTTTCAAGTCCCACTGCGTTAAAGGAAATAACAGGGATATTAGAGAATCCAGAATCTCTGAGTGCTTTCCTCAAAAGCCCTATATAATTTGTCGCTCGGCACCCTCCACCTGTTTGCGATATCATTACTGAAGTATTATTAATGTCAAACTCGCCTGATTTTAATGCCTTAATCAACTGCCCTATTACCAGTATGGAAGGATAACAGGCATCATTGTTTACATACTTGAGGCCTTCATCTACTGCTTCTGCATCAACCGCAGGCAAAACAATCAGATTATAACCCGAAGCCCTGAATGCTTCTTCAAGGAACTGGAAATGTATCGGAGACATCTGAGGCACCAGTATGGTGTGTTTTTCCCTCATTTCCTCTGTAAACAGTACTTTTCGTGGCAGTTCCGAGATTTTTCCAGCCTTGATTCCATTTCTGGAACGCTCATCAATTGCTGCCTTCAAGGATCGTATTCTTATCTTGGCTGCTCCGAGATTGTTTCCTTCATCAATTTTGAGAACTGTATATATCTTGCCATAACTGTTCAAAATCTCCTCTACCTGGTCTGTTGTAATTGCATCCAACCCGCAGCCAAAGGAATTAAGCTGAATAAGTTCCAAATTGTCATTGTGTTTTACAAAGCTTGCGGCAGCATATAACCTTGAATGATAAACCCACTGGTCAACAACTCTTAAAGGCCTTTCTACGTTTGCTAGATGGGCAATGGAATCTTCAGTTAACACTGCCATTCCAAAACCTGTTATTATGTTCGGAATACCGTGATTTATTTCTGGATCTATATGATAAGGCCTCCCTGCTAAGACTATACCTTTCCTGCCTGTTTGATCCAGATATCTCAATACTTCTTCGCCTTTCTTCCTTATATCGCATTTTGCTTTTTCATCCTCTTCCCAGGCTTTTTCAACTGCATTCCTTACCTCCCTTTTTGTGATGTTGAAATCCCGTAATTCCTCATACAACCTGTCTACCATTCCCTTTTTATTATTATAAGGAAGGAAAGGGTTCATAAAACGGACATTTTCTTCTTTTAATACATCCATATTGTTTTTTATCAGCTCTGAATATGATGTTACAATGGGACAATTATACTGATTATCCGCCTCTTGCTGCTCTTTCTTTTCAAAAGGGATACAGGGGTAAAAGATCAGCTTGACTCCTTTTTTAATAAGGCTCATTATATGACCATGAGCCAGCTTAGCCGGGTAGCAGACAGACTCTGAAGGAATGGTCTCAATTCCCATCTCATATATCTTTTTTGAAGAGCGGGGGGATAGTTGAACCCTGAACTTCAACTCTGTAAAAAATGTAAACCAGAAGGGATAGTTCTCATAAATGTTGAGAACCCTCGGCATACCAACAACTCCTCTAATTGCATCTTTCGAAGATAGGGGTTTGTATCCAAACATCCTTTTGTATTTGTAATCAAACAGGTTTGGAACCATATCCCTTCCTTTTTCTTCTCCTGCTCCTCTTTCACACCTGTTGCCTGAAAAGAACTCCCTTCCTCCCGGGAACCTGTTTATTGTAATCAAGCAATTATTCCCACACTTTCCACATCTTTTCATAGATGTGCTGATAGTGAAGTTTCTGATATCATCCATACTTATAAGCGTGCTTCTATGCCCTTCCTGATACCTCTCACGTGCTATCAAAGCAGCACCATAGGCTCCCATAAGACCGGCAATGTCAGGCCTGGCCGCCTGTCTTTCGGACACCAGTTCAAAGCTCCTTAATACCGCATCATTGTAAAAAGTGCCGCCTTGCACAATAATCCTCTCTCCCATTTCTTTAGGATCTTTGATTTTTATTACTTTCTGAAGTGCATTTTTTATAACTGAGTAGGAAAGTCCTGCAGAAATATCACCTACTGAAGCACCTTCCTTTTGCGCCTGTTTTACTCTTGAATTCATAAACACAGTGCACCTTGAACCAAGATTAACTGGGTTACTGGCAAGTAAAGCACTCTTTGAAAATTCTTCAACCCCCATACCTAACGAGTGTGCAAAAGTCTCTATGAAAGACCCACATCCTGATGAGCACGCCTCATTCAGCATTATGCTGTCAATGACACCATTTTTTATCTTCAAACACTTCATATCCTGTCCGCCTATGTCCAGTATGAAGCTCACATCAGGCAGGAAGCTTCCAGCAGCCTTATAATGGGCTATAGTCTCAATCTCACCTAAATCAACACGTAGAGCCTCTCTAATCAAGCCTTCCCCATAGCCGGTAACTGTTGAATTTGCTATCCATGCCTCATCAGGAAGCTTATTATAGATTTCCTCCAATATTTTTACGGAAGAGTTTATCGGGCTTCCTTCATTACTGCCGTAGTATGAATAGAGAAGCGCTCCCTCCTCATCTATCAATGCAGCTTTTGTTGTGGTAGAGCCTGCATCTATACCTAAAAAGCATTTACCCCTGTGTTCAGCAAGTACCCCCCTCTTTACTTTGTATCTGTTATGCCTTTTATTAAAATCCTCAAGCTCCTGTTGTGTTTTAAAAAGTGGCCTCAGCCTTTCTACTTCCTGGACTGACACTTTATTCAATTCAGGTAATTTCTGGCTTAGCAGCTTGAATGGTATAACCTTCCCGTTCTTTGATGCTAAAGCGGCTCCAATAGCAACAAACAATTGTGAATTCTCCGGAAATATTATTTGACTTTCTTTCAAGCCCAATGTCTCTATAAATCGGGTTCTGAGTTCGGACATGAAGTAAAGCGGTCCTCCAAGAAATGCTACATTGCCCTTTATTGGCCTTCCACATGCCAACCCTGATATGGTCTGGTTAACCACCGACTGAAAAACCGAAGCAGCAATATCTTCTTTAGCTGCGCCTTCATTGAGCAGTGGTTGAATGTCGGTCTTTGCAAAAACACCGCATCGCGCAGCAATAGGATATATTGTGCTGTGTTTTTTAGCAAGCTCATTCAAACCCTTGGCATCTGTTTTTAAAAGTGAAGCCATCTGATCTATAAATGCACCTGTTCCACCTGCACAGGTGCCGTTCATCCTCTGCTCAATACCCCCCTGGAAGTATACAATTTTTGCATCTTCACCTCCAAGTTCTATCACAACATCCGTACTAGGTATAAACCTCTCTATTGCTGTAGCACTCGAAATTACTTCCTGGATAAAGGGAAGGTCAAGCCAGCTTGAAACTGAAATTCCGCCAGACCCTGTTACTGTTATGGTAATACTATTCTCCCTGAATTTATCAAATGCATCAGTAATAATCTGATATATAGTTTGTTTTATATCCGAAAAATGCCTCTGATACTTGCTGTAAACCAAATTATCATTGCAATCCAGAGCAACCAGCTTTACAGTGGTTGAACCCACATCCAGTCCAAAATGTAATATGTTTTTCATTTTAACCCCAAACCTGTCTGCTAAATATGTTTTATACAATATTATAACTCATAGGGAAATTTAATTCTACTCGCTTATACCAAATAGGCGTATTTTCTGTGTAAGACCCATATTAATCATGTAACAAATGTGAAGAAAATGATGTAAGGAACATTTGCAAGAGCTTTAGAGACTGTTGTGAAGCAGATATACAGTCAAATCACTGTTTGAGCAAAATAATTACCTTTTTAAGATTTGATGCTATTTTGCGAGTTTGATTTGACATTAGGGCTGAACACTACAGGCTCTTAAGCTTGAAGCATCAGTTCCTGGAAGCATTTTCGGATAGACCCCCTTTGTTTGGAGAATTTGACCGATAGCTCAATATATCTCATGATATCTTAATTTTTCACTTTACTCATACCGTCCGCATTTATTCCACAGTCCTCTTTACAATGAGCCTCTGCCGGCATGTTGTAAGGCATCACGGGCACCACCCATTCTGAACAGGAGGAAGGCCTTCGTAGTATGGTTGATGCCTGGCAAGAAAGCCTAACATGCCGGACACTCATTGTAAAGAGGCTTTTGCGGCATAAACGCTACTTCCTACAATGTTATCACTAAAGAGCGTGCAGTTCCGTTTAGGGTTGCCTTGTGGAACTCTGCCGGGTTCATGTTAAATATGGATCTATGGATCCTCCGGTTATTGTACCGTTGCATGAACTCATGCACAGCTTCATATGCTTCTTTATAAGTTTCAAACTCCCATCGCCCCAAGCATTCGTCCTCCAGTATCCGGTGAAATGATTCAATATGAGCGTTTTTGTTCGGGGTCTTGCATGGAATCCTTTCATGCTCTACTGTAGCTGATGCACACTTGTCCTCGAATTTATGGCTGATAAACTGTGGCCCATTATCAGAACGTATTACTGGTTTTGAATCTGCATCAAAGAGATTCCGCCGCATAAGGGCTCTAACCAATGTTGCAGCTGCGTCCTCTCCCTCACAATGCAGGCCTATGTGGTAATCAATAATTTCTCTGTCATATACATCAATAATGGACTGTATGTAAAAGAATCTGTCTTCTCCGACGATATAGCCGTATTTTATATCTGTTTCCCACAATTGGTTCGGTGCTGTTACCACACGGTTTATTGCGATTTTTCTTGGATATTTAGCTTTGACTACTCTTTGCGGCCGCAGCACCCCCAACTCTTTACATAATCTATATACCTTCTTCTTGTTGATAATCAATTTATACATTCTGCGCAGCTCAATCGTCAATTTATAGTAACCATATGCAAAGCAGTCTCCTGCAATAAGAGCCAGAATCCATTCCTTGATCTGCATATCACAAATCTTCTTGCCTTCTGTAGTATAGGAATAGCCTGGTATTGGCCTTCCGCCGTTTTCTACTTTTTCTTCATCGGCTCTCTCTACAGCGTAGTAGTATGTTGACGGATTCAAGTTTACGGTTTTCAGAACAAAAGTTGCCTCATACCCTTTGCTAATCCACTTTGTGGCAATTTCTACCTTGGGGGTAACGGAATTTTCGTTTTTTTTAAAAGATCTCTAAGAATTTCTATTTCAAGTTCTTTTTCTCCGAGTAATTTCTTTAGCTGGAGATTCTGTTCAATAGCTTTTTTTACTTCTTTTGGATCTTCTAACAGACCTGGAGCCGAGTAAAGAGCCTTCTTGGTCATTTTCTTCATCGGATCAGGTTTTGCCGCCCTAACCCACCTTGCAACAATTGATGGACTAATATCGTATTTTCTTCCTACAAGACTTGAGTTTCCCGTCTCTAAAGCTTCTTTCACAACTTGCCTTTTAAATTCTTCCGGATGTCTTTTTGCTCCCATTTTCTTTCTCCCCTTTGCTTATTTATATTATATAAGCTTTGGGTCTAATTGTCCAAGGTGATTAGGGGGCTTATGAGAACTTACTTGCCCTCTTTTTAACGTCCACATAATCATATCCCAGTTTTTCTGATATTTGCCAACACGTATTCTCAAAATTATCTTCAAAGTTTTTAGCTAACAGACTAAATAATTCATCTCGTGTAAATTCCTCCAATGGCTTCATTATCAATTTTTTATACGTTACCCTTGAAAGGGCAGTATCACTTTTTAATCTCTCAACAAACTTATTTAAACTATTTTTATTTATACCTTTTCTTAGTAATACTGCCCTAAAGGGTTCCATTTCCAATAGAGATGCTAACTCCCTATCAGATATTTTGTATCTCCTCTGGATATTTATACGTAAGTCCATTAGCGATTTCCCGCGTCTCAAATACCTTCTACAGAATTCTAAAACGCTATTTCTAACAGATGGAGTCATTTCCTTTTGTCACCTCTTAGTCGCATAGTATTCGACTTACTTGAAAACACATATCCAGGTTCTCTTTCGTACATTTCGTCTGGGATATCATATGAATTCAATTGTCTGGTACTAGTGCAAGATATCAAAGCAGGCTTTTTCCTTCTAGAAACAGTCAATGTGTTTGCCATGTACCATCACTCCTAAGTAAAAAATTTATTTTTAAATAATAGTTCGTATTATCCTAATTTTAACTAAATTTGCAAATTTTCGACAAATAATTACAAAAAAGGGGTGCTGTCACCCCTTTTATCCTATTATTTAAAAATACGTATCATCATGATAACTGCCATTGATTTGCATAGGCAACGAATCTCCATAATGATTTATAGGTATTAACATTACAACCTCGCCTTCTGAAGTTTTTATAGAAAATCCTGATTTAGCACCTATAATGTAATTTCCATCGGGTTCCCTATTATCAGTAAGTATATCACGCCTACCCTGTCTAACAGGAAATTCCCATTGGTTAGAATAAGTTACTGAATATTTGTAAATATGTCCTGATATAACTTTCTCCGCTGTACGTTTAAAACTTGAAGATGAATAAGCCGACCTTAAACCTTGATTTCTAATTGTTTTACCCGTTGTATCCGTATACGTTTCATCGTAATCCACTTCACCCAACTTACCGCCCGACACATCCGAATTTGTACTAGGTAAATTTATTTTAGTTGGAGTCCGCTTAAAATCAGAAAACCAATATGTATAAATACTATCCCGTATAAACCCTATATCTAAATTCTGCCATGCACCATTTACGTTTAAAATACTGTTTGCCTTTATCGATATCGGGTAACCTGCTCTTAACGAATTTATATTCCTCATAGAGGCTGATGTATCCCACGGTGCTATAACTTCTATTTCCCTATTATAAGGCATTTTGTGGGGAATCCATGAATTATCCTTATAACTTCCATTATAATTTTGTTTCAAATAACGCATTTGAGCAGTATTCCACATATAATATGTCCTAGTTGCAGTTTTCCGCTTAGGTGAAGTCCAATAATAACTTACCTTTTTTTCTCCCGTAACAGGGTCTATTGTCGTTTTACTCCTACGTTCTTGCTCATACCATTCTACAGTATAATTAAATTCGTCCCACCAACCTATATAACCTTTGCTCTGATATACCCCATCTACATTAATAGCACTTCCCTGGACTGACACTGATACAGATTTTATGTTATCATCATAGTTTTCCTCTTGTATAGATTGACGTGGATTAACTTCCCCAATTAAAGGCATATCTATAGGAGATGATAGCGGATTTTCTATAGCAGTCAAATTAACAGTTACATCTTTCGTCTCATTTGCACCTATACTAAATGTTGTCTCTACTATATCTTCCCCATTATCAAGTTGTAACTGAACATTATCATAAGAATTTGATGATTCATTGGTAACACTACAAACCACACTAAACCCTTGTTCGGATTGTAAATCTGACGGTGCTGAAATACTATTCAATACTAAATTGGTATTTCCTGTACTAAACATAGGGAAATCTATAGCCGACATTTTACTGAAACTGTCGATTTGGTCCGCTTCTACTACATATACACAATAATATAATTTGTAATCAAATTGTAGAGATACTGCACCACCGTCTGAAAAAGTGCCTTTGCCTATCGTTAAATCTTCTGAATCGTAATCTTTATTGTCATATCTCTTATCGGCAAACCTTATTTTAAAACCAGATTCAAGATTACCATAAATGTCTTTTATTTGAGTTGGAAGTATTCTACCTTCAGCTGCATCAGGTATATTACCCTCTGCAAAAATATCCCCTTCTATAAGATATCCCTTAGCATGTCCTGCATTTACATTAACCCCATTTTTGCCGAATAAAGAATAATCATTGCTCCCAAAATCAGGGTGTACTAATGGTATAGATAATACCGTGTCTTTTAAATGTGGAAACTGGCGATAAGTCAATATCCTTTCTTCAGACACCATATTGACCTTATAAAAATGAAATTTTGGATGTAATTCTATAGTTGTTTCTCCTGTATCTTCGTTTACAGTATAATTATACCACCTATTACCAATCCCAGAACCTCCATTCCAATGACTTATATCAACATCAAAATTGAAATAATCTTGAAGTTTGATTTCCTCTGGATTGGTTGTCATTAAAGCATTTCTTACCATATTCCCTTTAGCTGTTTCTTCCCTAGCTTTATTCATTAATTCTTGAGACATCTTAAATGTGAATGTTGCTGGTTCTGAACCTAATTTCTCCATTAATACATTCAAATTATTGCCTATTTCCTTATCTTTTACCATCATACCGTTAGATTCGTTTTTCCAGTACCCACCAGAATAATGCCATATTTCAATAGTATCAGTTATATACATATCATCCAATATTCTAAACAAGTCTGTTTCTGCCTGCACAAAAGTAATTGATAATAGTAACAACAAAAATACACAAAATACTACAAAAATTTTTCTTTTCAACACTTTATCGCCCCTTATAAATTTATCGTTTTACTATCTTTGATACATCATAATCCGAAGAATATTTCGTCGATTCACGTTTATAGTCCAATACAGTAATCTCCCATTCGTCTGGTTCGGCATCTTCCCATGTCACATAATAAAAAATTGATGCTCCAACATTTGGTTTACCTATAGCTGCTTCTATCACAAAATACCATATATCATCTACAGATGTGGCTCCATTAATTATACGTTTGAAACCTTTGTACATAGATATTTTATGTTCTTCAACTCTTGTTTCTTCCCAAGTTGTTAGATGAGTGCCTGCCTTATAATCTTTTAATACTATATCAATTACCCAATCTACAATATATCCATCTGGTATATCGTCTGGATACTTAAACTCAATATAGCACTTTCCATCTTGCCCCTTATATATACTGAGATTATCGAGAATCAACTCGATAAATTCCTGCTCTTTTTCTGGTTTCATTTTCCCATTAGGAAGAATGTCTTCCTCTGGGTCAAAAGAAACGGTTCTCTGTTCGCCTGAATGCTCTTGAAATGCTTTTTCTGCCTCTTCCCTTGCTTTTTTCCTTTCTTCCTTATATGCTATTGGATCGTCTTTGTATTTTTTAATTCTTAATAAAATAGTTGCAAGTTCACATCTAAGTGATGTCTTATCATACCCAAATTGCCTTAAACCTTCTTCACTTCTTCCTGTGCCTTCGGTCAGATACTCTTTAAAAGCACTATTTATATATCCCCTTTCTTCATCCGAAATACTTAATGTATCTTCAAATATAATTTCGGATGCATCTGCAGGTTCTATCCCTAAAGCCCTCACACTGAATTTTATCATATCTTGCCTAGGTATTTCGGCTAACGGATTTTCGATATCACCAGATTCAATGATACCATTTCCTTCAGCGTGCCTAATATATTTATCATACCATCTACCTTCTACATCTTCTATTTCGTCTTCAAATACCCTTACTAATGCTGTAATAAACTCTGCATATGTTATAACATTGTTTGGATTGAATCTTCCCTGTCCATCGCCTGTTATCAATTTCAATTTCTTGGCTTCTAATACATCGTTATAGTACCATCTACCTGACTCTACATCAGGGAATTGTCCGTTACCTACAGCGAATACATTCATATTAGGTAACATTCCTATAATCACTGCAATTATAAGTAATACACCCAAAATTTTATTTGTTTTATTTTTCATGTTAAACCCTCCAATTTTATTATTTATTTACATTTAAATAATTTATTTTACAATAGAATTGAATTTTTAAAGAAAATTTTTTAAATAATTTTGTTATTAAAATCGGATAGACCCCCTTTGTTTGGAGAATTTGACCGATAGCTCAATATATCTCATGATATCTTAATTTTTCACTTTACTCATACCGTCCGCATTTATTCCACAGTCCTCTTTACAATGAGCCTCTGCCGGCATGTTGTAAGGCATCACGGGCACCACCCATTCTGAACAGGAGGAAGGCCTTCGTAGTATGGTTGATGCCTGGCAAGAAAGCCTAACATGCCGGACACTCATTGTAAAGAGGCTTTTGCGGCATAAACGCTACTTCCTACAATGTTATCACTAAAGAGCGTGCAGTTCCGTTTAGGGTTGCCTTGTGGAACTCTGCCGGGTTCATGTTAAATATGGATCTATGGATCCTCCGGTTATTGTACCGTTGCATGAACTCATGCACAGCTTCATATGCTTCTTTATAAGTTTCAAACTCCCATCGCCCCAAGCATTCGTCCTCCAGTATCCGGTGAAATGATTCAATATGAGCGTTTTTGTTCGGGGTCTTGCATGGAATCCTTTCATGCTCTACTGTAGCTGATGCACACTTGTCCTCGAATTTATGGCTGATAAACTGTGGCCCATTATCAGAACGTATTACTGGTTTTGAATCTGCATCAAAGAGATTCCGCCGCATAAGGGCTCTAACCAATGTTGCAGCTGCGTCCTCTCCCTCACAATGCAGGCCTATGTGGTAATCAATAATTTCTCTGTCATATACATCAATAATGGACTGTATGTAAAAGAATCTGTCTTCTCCGACGATATAGCCGTATTTTATATCTGTTTCCCACAATTGGTTCGGTGCTGTTACCACACGGTTTATTGCGATTTTTCTTGGATATTTAGCTTTGACTACTCTTTGCGGCCGCAGCACCCCCAACTCTTTACATAATCTATATACCTTCTTCTTGTTGATAATCAATTTATACATTCTGCGCAGCTCAATCGTCAATTTATAGTAACCATATGCAAAGCAGTCTCCTGCAATAAGAGCCAGAATCCATTCCTTGATCTGCATATCACAAATCTTCTTGCCTTCTGTAGTATAGGAATAGCCTGGTATTGGCCTTCCGCCGTTTTCTACTTTTTCTTCATCGGCTCTCTCTACAGCGTAGTAGTATGTTGACGGATTCAAGTTTACGGTTTTCAGAACAAAAGTTGCCTCATACCCTTTGCTAATCCACTTTGTGGCAATTTCTACCTTGGGGGTAACGGAATTTTCGTTTTTTTTAAAAGATCTCTAAGAATTTCTATTTCAAGTTCTTTTTCTCCGAGTAATTTCTTTAGCTGGAGATTCTGTTCAATAGCTTTTTTTACTTCTTTTGGATCTTCTAACAGACCTGGAGCCGAGTAAAGAGCCTTCTTGGTCATTTTCTTCATCGGATCAGGTTTTGCCGCCCTAACCCACCTTGCAACAATTGATGGACTAATATCGTATTTTCTTCCTACAAGACTTGAGTTTCCCGTCTCTAAAGCTTCTTTCACAACTTGCCTTTTAAATTCTTCCGGATGTCTTTTTGCTCCCATTTTCTTTCTCCCCTTTGCTTATTTATATTATATAAGCTTTGGGTCTAATTGTCCAAGGTGATTAGGGGGCTTATGAGTTTTCTTCACATATTATAACTGAGCTTCACTAAATTCTGAAAAGTATCTACATTTCAAGCTTTATTTTACAACTCCCATTTTATTAAAAGGATATACTCTAAAAACCGCTTTTCCCTGGATTTTGTCAACAGAAACAGGGCCTATACTCCTGCTATCCTTACTGTTACCCCTGTTATCACCCAATACGTATACATGCCCTTCGGGTACGGTTACCTTACTATACTTGGGATCTACTTCTCCTGTATAATCTCCCATAATATAGTCTTCCTTCAGTTCATTCCCATTAATAAAAACTTTTCCGTCTTTCAGCTCAATGGTCTCATTCTCAGTGGCAATGATTCTTTTAATGATGGTTTTACCTTCTTCCTTAAGCTCTTCCGAAGCGTTCACAATAGTAACAACATCTCCACGCTTCAGGTTACCGGTCCTCGGGCTGATTTTTTCCACAATAAGATTGTCACCGTGTTGCATCGTTGGCTCCATAGAATGTTTATTGACAACTGTTCTCTGCGCTACAAAAGTGACTATTAAAAATCCGATTACAACTGCAATTGCAATATGCAGGAGCCAATCCAAAACCTCTTTTGCAACTGTTTTCCCGCTCATAACCACACTCCTCCATAAAGTTGTATCAACTATGAATAGTTTCTATTTGCAGTTCATCCAACTGCTTTTTATCAACAAAATCAGGTGCATTCGTCATTAGGCATGAAGCGTTCTGAACCTTTGGGAATGCAATAACGTCTCTTATGCTGCTCTTACCCGCAATTAGCATTACCAATCTGTCCAAACCATATGCAAGTCCGCCGTGAGGAGGAGTACCATATTTAAATGCCTCAAGTAGGAATCCGAATCTCTCCCATGCCTGTTGTTGAGAAAAACCTAAGAGCTTAAACATTTTGGACTGAAGTTCCTGACTGTGTATCCTTATACTTCCGCCACCGATTTCCACACCGTTAAGTACTATATCATAAGCCTTTGCACGAACCTTTCCCGGGTCAGTTTCAAGGTATTGAATATCTTCATCCATAGGCGAAGTAAACGGATGGTGCTTAGCAACCCAGCGCCTCTCTTCCTCATCATATTCAAGCAATGGGAACTCTGTAACCCACACAAAATTGTATTTGCTCTTATCAATAATGTCAAGCTTTTTTGCCAATTCAATCCTTAACTGGCCTAATGCATCATATACTATTTCATTTTTGTCCGCAACAAAGCATATGAGGTCTCCCGGTTTCGCCTGCACTCTATGCAGTATAGCCTGTACTTCACTTTCCTTAAGGAATTTGATTATGGAAGACTTAAGTTCATTTTCTTCAACAGCAATCCATGCCATACCCTTAGCCCCATAAATCTTTGCTAAATCAACCAGGCTGTCTATCTCCCTTCTGCTGAACTTTCCGGCGCATCCTTTAGCATTTATAGCCCTTACGCTTCCCCCTTTTCTCACTGCGCCAGCAAATACCTTGAACTCACATTTTTCTGCAATATCCGAAATGTCCACAAGTTCAAGACCAAACCTGGTATCAGGTTTATCGCTTCCGAACCTGTCCATAGCTTCCTGGTAAGGTATTCTTGTTATTGGTACTTCCACGCTTATATTAAGCGTTTCTTTAAACAGCCTTTTAAGAAACCCCTCATTTATCCGAAGTACGTCTTCAACGTTTACAAAAGACATTTCCAAATCTATCTGTGTAAACTCCGGTTGCCTGTCAGCTCTTAAGTCTTCATCCCTGAAACATTTGGCAATCTGGAAGTACCTATCATAGCCTGATACCATAAGCAGCTGCTTAAATAACTGCGGAGATTGAGGCAGCGCATAAAACTTGCCGGGATGGACTCTGCTGGGAACAAGATAATCCCTGGCGCCTTCCGGTGTGCTTTTCGTGAGCATAGGAGTCTCTATTTCCAGGAATCCGTTTTCATCAAAGTAATCCCTTGCAATTTTGGCAACTCTATGTCTCAAAGCAAGATTCCTTTGCATGTCCGGTCTTCTTAAATCAAGATACCTGTATTTAAGCCTTGTTGCTTCATTTACATCAGAATCTTCTTCAATATAAATAGGAGGTGTTTCAGCCTCACTCAGAATTTTGAATTCTTCCACCATAACTTCGATTTGACCGGTTGCCATTTTGGGGTTAACTGCCTCCTGTGCCCTTCTTGCCACCTTGCCGGTCACAGCAAGCACATACTCATTCCTTATTTTCTCGGCTTTTCTGAATAATTCTTCTTTCAAATCACTATTGAATACTATCTGAAGTATCCCTGTCCTGTCTCTTAAATCAACAAAAATTAAACTTCCAAGATTCCTTCTTTTATGGGTCCATCCCATTACGGTAACCTTCTCACCAATATTATCTAGTCCAAGTTCCGTACACATATGTGTCCTTTTTAACCCGTATATTGATTCTCCCATGTATTATTCCTCCATTAGTAAATTGTTCTTTAATCGGTCAAGTACTGTATCAAGGCTTATATCCTTCTGTTCTCCACTTTTCATATTTTTGAGTACTGCTTTGTTGGATTCTATCTCTTCATCCCCAAGAACCACAACATAAGCAGCTCCGAGTTTATCCGCATATTTCATTTGAGCTTTAAGACTTCTTCCCATTAAGTCTTTCTCTGCACTTATACCTTGCTGCCTCAACTGGAAAACTAACCTGTTCGCATACTTATCAGCTTTATCTCCTATTGTGGCTATGAATATATCTATCCCGCCAGGCTCAGGCAGCCTTATTCCCTGGCTGTAAACTTCAAGCAAAAGCCTTTCCATTCCTAGTGCAAAACCGACACCGGGTGTAGGCTTTCCCCCACACATTTCTACCAGGCCATCATATCTTCCCCCTCCGCAAATTGTACCCTGAGTGCCAACATTATTTGACACGAATTCAAAAACCGTTTTTGTATAATAATCAAGTCCTCTTACAATATTTTTATCAACATTAAAATGTATCCCAAGATTTCCCAATTCTGATTTCAAGCCTTCAAAATGCTTGCTGCATTCATCACAAAGGTTTTCTATTAGGGCAGGAGCATCCTTAGTGTACGCTTTGCATTTTTCCTCCTTACAATCTATTATTCTTAAAGGATTGCGGTGATAACGGCCTTTACAGTTATCACAAAGATTGTCCAGTACAGGCTTCAGGTATTCCCTTATCTTTTTATTGTACCTTTCCCTGCAATCCGGACATCCTATACTATTAATGTTGAGATCAATTCCTTTTATACCAAGCTTTTTAAAAAGCGTGGATAGAATACTTATAACTTCAGCATCTATAGCAGGCCCCTGTGCTCCAAAGGCTTCCACACCGAACTGGTTAAACTCTCTGTATCTTCCCTTTTGTACATTCTCATACCTGTACGCGCTGATATTATAGTAAAGCTTTACAGGTTGAGGTAAAGACGCCATGCCGTTTTGGATGTAACTCCTTACTACGCCTGCGGTCCCTTCAGGACGGAGTGTAATGCTTCTTCCTCCCTTATCAATGAAGGTGTACATCTCTTTCTGTACAATATCTGTAGTATCCCCTACACTTCGCTGGAAAACCTCTGTATGTTCAAAAACCGGAAGGCGTATTTCCCTGTAACCGAAATTCTTACATATTCTTGCAATAACCTTTTCAATGTACTGCCACTTATGCACTTCATGAGGGAGTATATCCCTTGTTCCTTTAGGTGCTTGAATAAACATTAAAATACCTCCAATTTGCTTAATAAAAAACCTCCCGCCCGACAGTCATATGTGTCAGGGACGAGAGATCCTATTTCCCGCGGTGCCACCCTAATAGGCATATTGCCCACTTTAATCCGTTAACGCCGGACATGCGGGCCATTCTAATTGCATAAAGCTTTCAAATAACCAACTCCATGGGGGTCCTTTCACCAACCTTTTCCTGAAAACACTTCCAGTCAGGATGTTTTCTCCCTGAAGGCAGTATTGGCTACTTTTCCCTTTCATAGTCTTGTAAATATGAGCTTTTTCATCCAACACTTTTCATATGTATATTCTAAATACACAATCAGCCGTTGTCAATAGACTGTTGATTAATACGGGCGTATTTTCTATATTTGCCCCATATTATTCCATGGACTGGTGTTCTCATTCTAAGATACTGTAAACTCAACCTTTATGCTAAATCAAACTTAGTTGTACTAAGTATCAGCCCATGCAGGTAATTTCCCTTACTATCTTTAGAAATTCATCCATTTCTTCATCAGTACCTATTGTTACCCTGAGAAAATTATCTATTCTGGGCCTTTTAAAATATCTGACCAATATGCCATTTTCCCTCAGTCTTTTAAAAATATCTTCTGCCGGAAAAGACGGATGACTAATGAAAATAAAGTTGGCTTTTGACTCTACTACCTTAAAACCTATATTTCCAAGCTGTTGTATTACCCTCTCTCTTGTTCTTATTATCTTTTCCCTTGTATAATTAAAATAATCTTCATCCTCAATCGATGCTAAAGTAGCTGCAATAGCCAGGCGGTCAACAGTATAGGAATTAAATGAGTTCTTTATCCTGTCAATTCCTTCAATGAGGCCTTTATGTCCAAAAGCAAATCCAACACGGAGCCCTGCTAGAGATCGGGATTTTGACAACGTCTGAATAACCAGTAGATTAGGATATTCATTTATCAAACCAGTTGATGTTTCTCCTCCAAAATCAATATAAGCCTCATCAATAATAACCACTTTTTCTAAATTTTTATCCAATACTTTTCTGACCGATTCAAGCGGCAGACACTTTGCTGTTGGGGCGTTCGGGTTTGGAATTATGATTCCGCCATTTTTTTGAAAAAACTTTTCAATGTCAATACCAAATTCCTCATTTAGTGGTATATTTATATAATCGATATTAAAAAGGTTTGAGTATACTGGATAGAAGCTATAGGTTATATCTGGGAATAGTATTGGCTCACCAGGGTTAAAAAAAGCAAGAAAACTGAAAGCCAGCAATTCATCTGAGCCATTTCCCACATACACTTGTTCCTTGTCAAGGCCATAGTGTTCTGCCAGAGCACGCCTTAAATCATCGCATGTTGGATCCGGATACAGCCTGAGGCTGTCATTTGCAGCATCCCTAATTGCCTTTATCACTCTCGGCGAAGGCGGGTATGGATTCTCATTTGTGTTCAGCTTAATGTACTTTCTGTCCCTAGGCTGTTCGCCGGGGACATATGGTTCTATCCCTCTGGCTGTATTACTCCAATACTTGCTCAATAAAAAACTCTCCCTCCGACTGTAAAGTTTTTTTATCTCTTAAAAAAGTAGTATTACTATGTGCAATTGGAAAACAATGTATTCCGGTTAATATTAAGTTAAATAATATATTATAATAAAAGCAAATGTCGGGCAAGTAGAATCCATTAAAACCAACCGGGAAGCTGTCAACATCATTATCTAAATATTTTTTCCCATTCTTCTCTCATAATAATCTTTCTGTTATCCATTAAATAATCTGTAGCAAGAATCCCATTGAGATGGTCTATCTCATGCTGGAACAATTCAGACAAGTCACCGGTGAACTCTTCAGTGATAACCAATCCGTTCTCATCCTGGTATTCCACTTTTATGCTCTTATGCCTGTTAGTGTTTACAAAAAAAGCCACATCAAAGCTATAACAGGTGTCCCAAACATTAAACATTTCTTCACTTTTCCAAATAATTTGCGGGTTTACCATTACAATGCGTCTTCCCGGCAGCAGGCAAAAAACCACCTTCTTCATACACCCAATTTGAGGTGCAGCTAGAGCCCTTCCAATTCCAAATAATTGCTGAAGGTAACTAAGTGTATCCTCTAAATCGCTGAGTATTTCCTTCAATTCACAATTAAAATCATATATATTGCTGGATTTTTCTCTAAGCTTTGGATTCCCTAGCTTCAAAACTTTTTTTACAGCCATTTTTACCCCCTTTTAACTATACTATATATCTATATATGCCTGAATTATTATAAAAATTTTTCAAATAAGTACCTTACTCATATCTTAAACATTCAATAGGGTCAAGGTCTGCCGCCTTTTTCGCTGGATATACTCCGAATACCAATCCAAGTATCATTGAGCCGGTAAAAGCAAGGATAATTACCTTAAAATCGACAGTCGGAGGAATCTTTATTATTGAAGAAATGATTCCTCCGACTGCAGCGCCTATCAGAATTCCAACCAGCCCGCTTATTCCTGTCATAATAATGGATTCGGTTAAAAACTGGAACACTATATCTTTTTTTTGTGCACCAAGAGCTTTTCTTATTCCGATTTCCCGTATTCTTTCTGTAACTGACACTAAAAGTATATTCACTATACCTATTCCACCCACTATCAGGGTAATAACCGCTATAACCAGGAGTACCGCCGATACAACACCCAGCACGTCTGATACAGCCTTCTGTATATCGGCAGAGTTCTGAGCCATATAAATCCCTGTCTTTCCTTTCTTCATCTCAAGGACTTTAACAATCCTCTCCCCTACCTCTCTCAGCTTTTCTTTTTCTACCAGTGATACAGATATGATTTCGAGTGTTTTATCATTAAAATAAATGGATTGAAGGGTACTAATCGGCATATATGTATATGTAGGCATATTTTCATTGTTCATCATACTTTCAAAAAGATCGTCTCCAGACGACCTGACTCCTATTATCTTAAGCTTCTCCATTCTTCCCCAGGAGGTTTTGAAATTAATAAATTCACCTACTACATCAGTACGGTTAAAGTACCTCCTTGCAAAAAACTCATCAACAACTATTACCTTTGACCTGGAACTAACGTCGAAATCATTAATGAATCTGCCCGATACCATATCAATTAGATCAAAGCTTTTATACTGCGAAGAAACACCACTTACAACCGTATCTCTACTTTCTGTTCCAATCCTTAGATAGGCATACCTTTGCAATACAGTAGCAATATTTTTTATCTCAGGAGCAATCTTTCTTATTGTATCCATATCCTCCATAAAAAGTGGATAGTTTCTCTGGGCATCAGCATCCTTGTAGGTTATTGATATTGTGTTTGCGCCTATTCTTTCAAACTGGCTGTTTACATACGACTTGGTTGCACTGCCAATAGCCATGATTGCAACTATAGAAAACACGCCCATAACTATTCCAAGCATGGTCAAAACAGACCGAAGCTTGTTTGATTTTAAACTGTCCAATGCCTGGCTTATACTCTCAGAAAAATTCATCTGTCAGACCTCACTTCATTTCCGGATTCATTATTCTTACTCCTGCCCCGTCTTTGAAAATTGGCTGAGGATTAAGAACCACCAGTTCTCCTTCATTTATCCCGTCCAGTACCTCTACAATCATATCGGAATACACCCCAAGTTTTACTTCTCTTCTGACCATTATGCTATTTTCTTCATCTACCACATAAACAAACTTGCCTCCATCCTTGTCTTCCATAATTGTTTCCATGGGTGCTGCTAATATGCCGCTTTTTGACTCAGTTAATATGTCACACGACACATTTAGCCCGGGCTTTAGATTTACTTCAGTTTTATCAATATCGACTGCAACCTCTACAACAACCTCTTCTCCATCAAGAGTACTGTTCTTTATTGCCAGCGGTGAAATACTCCTTACCTCACCTGTCACTTCCTTGTCCTCAGGAATTGCATCACCGGTAATTACAACCTTCTGCCCCTCCTTTACACTGCTAATGTTATATTCATTAACCATAGCCTTAACCCGAAGCCTTTCTGTATTTATCACAGTGTAAGCCGGACTGCCGCTGTCAGTATAAGACCCTTCAACTATATTCAGTTCAGCAACCGCACCATTAACGGGACTATACATGTTATCCGATATTTTCTTTATTCTTTTCTGCAGGTCAAGTATCTTCATCCTGGTCATCTCCAGGTTGAGCTCCTTGGTTTTTGCATCAATGGATAATCTTGACGATATATTATCATAACGCTGCCTAGCATTTTTCAGAGCATCTTCCGCGTTTTTCATTGCACTTTCGGCAGATTCCAGTTCGCTTTTTGACATAGCCCCTGAATTATAGAGAGATAATTTGTTTTCATATTCCTTTCTTGCATCGTTATAGTCCCTATCAGTTTTTTCCAGTTCATACCTTGCATTTATAGCCTCATTGCCGGAATCATCCAGTAACAAAGTAAGTTCCTGCTTTTCCCTTTCTATCTCCAGCATTCTGAGTTCAGACTCCAGCGGGCTCATATCCAACTGCATTATCTGCTGCCCTTTCGATACCCTTTGGTTCTTCTCTACAAAAATCTTTTCAATCTTCATCAGGGTATCAAAACTTACATCATGTTTCTCTAACTCTTCAACCACACCACCAGCAGAAAAGCTTGAAGATATTTCGCCTTTTTGTACTCTCACCACATCAACGTTATAAGTATTCCCTCTTCCAAAGGCTGGCGCTGTTCCATTACTTCGGGCTATATTCACCGCAATAATAGTTATTATTACCAGGATCATTCCTGCCCCAACAATTTTCTTTTTCATACTTATCCCCCGTTTTTACTACATCAGCTTTGCATTGTTGACATTTATCAGGATTGTAATTAAATAGATAATACCAACGATTAAGTATACCTTCTTTTTGCTAAGTTTGCTTGCATATGAGATTCCAATGCCAACAACAACATAGTACCATATGCTAAAAAAGTCTATACCCCGCAGCACACCATAAAATAAGCTACCTTTCATTGCAGGCACCAGCAGTGCAAGTGAGGCATCCAGGTATAAATTCCCACTTGCAAAAGATACTGCAAAACTAATTATGTAGTATATTAATGTTATTACATATGCATATCCTGAAATTGACAAAAACTGTTTGAAACTTCCCTCTCCTTTAAACACCTTGACCAGAATTAAAATCGCTACAGAACCTATAAGCCATGCTATAAGCCCGCCTATCGGCGCACCTGCAATTCCTGCCACAGACCCTACCCTGATAGCAGCATCCATTTGTTCAGGTGTCATGGGCACATTTGCATTAGCCATACTTATTTCCATTGTATATTCCAGGTATTCTTTATAAAGGTCATATCTCAGAAGTATATACACAAGAGGAGTGATAGCTGTAATCAGTATTGGAAATAGAATTGAGGGTTTTGCTACTATACTCATCATCGTATCACCAGGTGAAAAAACTACTCCAAACAGCTTTTGTATAAAAGACCTTTCCTTTACAGCATTATCCTGACTGGCTATATTAACTTCTATATTCTCCATACAAAGCCTCCTTGTAGACGTAATAATGTAATTTTACCCCTCCATTGTTAAGGAACCAATTAAGTCTCTGGCGTCAAGAGGGTTTAAGACTTTTTTATCTTCATTCATTACCCCATCCCTGAACTTTAATATCCGGTTTGTATGCCGGGCAATATCCTGTTCATGTGTAACAATAACAACTGTAGCCCCTTCCCTGTTAAGCTCCTGGAAAACTGCCATGATTTCTTCCCCCGATGCGCTATCAAGATTGCCGGTAGGCTCATCTGCAAGTATTATTGCCGGATTGTTAACAAGTGCCCGGGCTATTGCCACTCTTTGCTTCTGTCCGCCTGAAAGCTCATTTGGCTTATGATGCATCCTGTCTGTCAAATCAACTTTTTCAAGACATTCAACAACCCTCCGCCTTCTTTCCTTTCTGCTTACCCCTGCATACATCATAGGGAGTTCTACATTTTGAAGAGCACTAATCCTTGGAAGCAGGTTGAAAGACTGAAACACAAAACCGATTTTCAAATTTCTGATTTTGGCAAGCCCTGTATCGTCAAGTTTTGAAATATCAACTCCCTCAAGTTCATAGAAACCTGTAGTAGGCCTGTCCAGACAACCTATAATATTCATCAGGGTTGATTTTCCGGAACCTGATGGCCCCATTATTGATACAAATTCTCCCCTTGTAATTGAGAGGCTTACCTGTTTTAAAGCATTTACTTCTATACTTCCATTCCTGTATACTTTGCCAAGGTCTTTCATTTTTATTATCATCCTGTATATATTCTCCTTCTTTTTCCTAAAATACAGGGATACACCCCCACATAATACAAAATAAAAAGTGGTTTAAATTTTACCACTTTAATTATATACGAAAAATATTAATAATTGTTTCAAGATTTTAATACTTTTTTCAAGTTATCCCATTTTTTCAACAATTGATATCCCTGTTCAGCATTATCATATGGCACCATATGCCATATTAATACTCGTTTTCTTTCAGAATCACATCATGGGCTCCGCCTTCAATAATGCTGGTTGACGATACAAGGGTTATTCTTGCAGTATTCTGCAGTTTTCTAATTGAATCGGATCCACAACTACACATGGTGGATTTGATCTTATCAAGTGTAACCTCAAGGTTATCCTTTAACTTTCCAGCATATGGAACATAGCTGTCTACACCCTCTTCAAATTTTAAATTGGCACTTTCTCCCAGGTCATATCTTTGCCAGTTTCTGGCTCTATTGGATCCTTCACCCCAATATTCCTTAACATAAGTATTCCCCCGTTTAACTTTTTTATTGGGGCTTTCATCAAACCTTGCAAAGTACCTGCCCATCATGACAAAGTCTGCACCCATCGCCAGAGCCAATACTATATGATAATCGTGTACTATTCCGCCGTCTGAACATATGGGAATATAGATACCTGTCTTTTCGTAGTACTCATTCCTTGCCTGTGCAACCTCAATAACCGCAGTTGCCTGCCCTCTTCCAATGCCTTTCTGTTCTCTCGTAATACATATGGAACCGCCGCCTATACCTACTTTTACAAAATCGGCCCCCGATTCTACCAGATATAAGAAGCCTTCCCTGTCAACCACATTACCTGCACCCACCTTAACGTTACCATAATTACTTTTTATATATTCCAGTGTATCCCTTTGCCACTCTGTGAAACCGTCTGAGGAATCTATGCAGAGTATGTCTGTTTCTGCTTCAACCAGTGCAGGAACTCTTTCCTTATAGTCCCTTGTATTAATCCCGGCTCCAACCATAAGGCGTTTTTTACTATCCTGTAACTGGTACGGGTTTTGCTTATGATCATCATAATCCTTTCTGAATACAATAAAATGCAGTTTCTGCTTTTCATCAACTATTGGTAAGGCATTTAATTTATGTTCCCATATTATGTCATTGGCTTCGCTCAAGCTTACTCCCAGCCTTCCTACTACTAAATCCGAAAAAGGGGTCATAAACTCCTCTACCCTTTTATCCATTGAATCTCTGCTCAATCTATAATCCCTGCTCGTTACTATCCCCATAAGTCTTCCGGACGGTGAGCCATCATCCGTTATTGCAATTGTTGAATGACCGGTTTTTTCTTTTAGTTCAACAACATCTTTTAATGTATGGTTTACAGTTAAATTAGAATCACTTACTACAAACCCTGCCTTATATTTTTTAACCTTCCGTACCATTTCCACCTGATTCTCTATAGTTTGAGAGCCATATATAAAAGACATCCCTCCACATCTTGCCAAAGCAATTGCGAGCGCATCATTTGATACCGACTGCATTATTGCAGATACTATTGGAATGTTCAATTTCAATTCAGATTCTTCATCTTTATTAAACTTAACAATAGGTGTGCTTAGGTCTATATTTTGAGGCATACACTGTTTTGTTGTAAGATTTGGTATCAACAGATATTCACTAAAGGTTCTTGAAACCCCACTAAAGATTGTAGCCAACTTTTACATCCCCTTTCTTGAATTTTTAATATTCTATAACATATTCTCTGCATCGTCAATTACTTTTTAAACAGGATAAAGTTGTTAAAAGCATATTTTTCCTTTCAATCATTTCATTTACACGATTAATATACTCTTCCACATTCTTAACATTAAATGCCCGTTCAATCCTGTTTTCATCGAGATAGACAACCTTAGTTACCGCTCCTGCACCAAGAGCGATAATTGTTTGTTTCTCTTCCATTATCTGCACATTGTATATGCTCTCAAAACCCGGCTTGCAATAGCCGATATTCTCAAGGTTTCCCAACATGTTTTTTTGCCTGTAAAGATAGTAGGGGTGCATTCCCATTGAGCCAGCAGTCTCATAAGCCATATCAACCATAGCCGATGCCTCCTCAGAAGTAATAAAATCATACTCCTTTTTATTCTCATTTAGCCTTGAAGCCCTTTTCACTGACATTGTGTGGACAGTCAGGCTTTCCGGCTCCAGTTTCTTAATTTGCATTAGAGTATTTGCAAACATATCCAAATTTTCGCCCGGAAGCCCTACAATAATATCCATATTGATGTTTTTAAATCCTACTTTACGGGCAAGGTAATATTTTTCAATTATATCAACTGCCGTGTGGTTTCTCCCTATTAACTTCAGGGTTTTGTCATTCATTGTCTGCGGATTAATACTTATTCTGGATGCCCTGCTGTCCTTTATTACTTCGAGCTTTTCTGCATTAAACGAATCGGGACGTCCCGCTTCCACTGTATACTCCTCAATATTTCCCAAGTCAAAGCTGCCTTCAATATGTTTAAAAAGGCTGGCAAGGGACTGTGCATCCAAAGAAGTGGGTGTACCCCCTCCAATATATACACTTTGAATTTTATATTTCTTACGGTCAATAATTTCCCCGACTCTTGATATTTCAGTTTTTAAAGCATCCAGATACTTACTGGTCAGGTGCAGGCATTTATTTATCGGATACGATGTAAAAGAACAATAAAGGCATCTTGTAGGACAAAAAGGGATGCCAATATATACACTGACTGTATTGTCTGGAGACTTTTTTAAAACACTGCGTTCCACTTTTGCAATCCCATAAAGCAGAACAGCTTTGCCATATGAAATAAAATAGTAGTTCTGAAGCCTTTCCAGGACTTCTTCCCTGCCCAGGCCACATTCCATCATTTCAAGCACAATCTTGCCCGGCCTTATCCCTGTCAAAACTCCCCATGGCAGCTTTTTACCTGTTAATTCCGAAAAAAGCATATAGATAACGCGTTTAATCTCTCTTTTCAAAACTCTACGCTTTTCATTAATATCTATTTGTGCCTGTACCATATCCGATGACACAGTCTTTGTAAGCTCAATTTTATCTGTTTTTAATACAATCCTGAACTCTGGTGCTGTTTCCGTTCCCAGTTCTTCAATTATAAAAAAGGCCCCACAAAATCTGGGCGGGGGGGCATTATCTGTAAAAATAATATTCTCAGTACTATAGAATAACCTGAGTACATCTTCTATTTCATATCGCAAATAATCACTGCTATTTTTTACAAAAACCATAAAGTCAAAACTCACCTTCCGTAAACTGTCTGAAGTTCCTCTGCAATTAAAGAAAAGGATTGTTTTTCTTTTCATATCCAATTTTTGTTCCAGGCCCGTGTCCGGGAAATACTTCAGTCTCATCCGGAAGGGTCATGAGTTTGCTTCTGATTGAATTTATAAGAACTGTTTGATTACCGCCTGGCAGATCAGACCTTCCTATGGACATTTTGAAAAGAGTATCTCCGGTAAATATGCAATTATTAACTTTAATACATATACCTCCCTTAGTGTGGCCGGGTGTATGGATAATCTCAAACTCCAGCCCCCTAACTTCAATAACATCACCATCTTTAAGCAAAACATCAGCTTCATTGCATGTCAAACCTTTTCCAAACAATTCTGAACCATTCAGGTAGGAATCTGTCAAAGCTCCTGCCTCCAATTCATGTATTGCAACCTTTGCTCCAAGGGCTTTTCTTGTTTCTTCAACAGTGCAAACATGGTCAATGTGGGAGTGGGTTAAAATAATATACTTTATTTTTAATCCTGAGCTTTCTGCCTCATTCAGTATTTCTCTGCTGTTTACTCCCGAATCTATAACAACACCCTCTCCATTATCACCCACTATATATGAGTTTGAATGGAACATACCTGTTGGTATACATTTTATAATCATCTTTCCCTCCATATTTAAAAAATCCTTTTACTGTCCAAAAGCATAGTAACAGGACCGTCATTATGTATCTCTACATTCATCATAGCCTGAAAAGTTCCGGTTTCAACCTTTATCCCGTATCCTCTACTGCGCTCTATAAATTTCCCATATAAATCCCTGGCAGCTTCAGGACGGGAAGCTGCAGTAAAGCTTGGTCTTTTTCCCTTTCTACAGTCTCCGTACAGGGTAAACTGGGAAACAACAAGCAGTTCCCCTCCAATATCTAAGAGTGAGATATTCATCTTGCCGTCTTCATCCTCAAATATCCTCAAATTCACTATTTTATCTGCCATATATTCTACATCGGCATCAGTGTCTTCCTGTCCTACTCCAAGTAAAACCATTAACCCTTTGCCTATTTCTCCCATAACTTTACCATTAACAATAACCCTGGCTTTGGACACTCTCTGTACTACCGCCCTCATCTGGTAAACACTCCTGTATTTTCAGAATTTTCTTAAATAAAAGAATACTAATTCTTATTGTTTGCTCCTTGTGACCTCAAATACTCCATCAACTTTCTTTAATCTTTTAATTATATTATTGAGTTGTTCGGTATCGGTTATCTCTAAACTCAGGTGTATAACAGCAATCTGCTCTCTGGTTGTCCTTGCATTAATACCCTTTAATGGTATTTTAGATTCCCCGATGATGTTTGTTACTTCCATGAGCAAAGCTGCCCTGTCATTTGCCATAATTGTTATATCTGCTTTATATGCTACATTTCCTGCTGTATACCAATTGACCTCAATAATCCTCTCATCATCTAAAGTATTAAGGATATTGATGCAGTCTTTCCTGTGAACTGAAACACCTCTTCCCCTGGTAATATACCCGATAATGTCATCTCCAGGAACCGGATTGCAGCACATGGACAGCCTGACAAGGCAATTATCAATACCTTTAACAATAATTCCGCTTTCAGGTACAGATTTCTTTTTATCCTTGTTTTTTGGCTGCTCTATCCACTTAGCCATCTGCTCATTTATTTCTTCTGGCTTTAAATATTTTCTACATTCTTCCTTTAATCTGGAAATAACTTTGTTAGCGGTTATTCCCCCATAACCAATTGATGCAAGCACATCTTCCAGAGTATTATAATTGTACCTCTTAAGTACCACTTCCACCCATTCCGACCTAAAAAGCTCATTATAAGGTATACCCTGTCTCTTAAGCTCCTTTTCAACCAGTTCTCTTCCTTTTATTATATTCTCATCCTTGTTTTGTTTTTTAAACCATTGATTTATCTTATTCCTTGCCTGAGAACTTTTAACAATTTTCAGCCAATCACGGCTTGGGCCATGCACATTCGCCGAAGTGAGAATTTCCGTAATGTCACCGTTTTTTAGCTCATAACCTAATGGAACAATTTTCCCGTTAACCTTTGCGCCCATCATTTTATTTCCAATAGCACTGTGAATCGAGTACGCAAAGTCAATTGGTGTTGAACCTGCTGGAAGATTAATAACATCACCTTTTGGAGTAAAAACAAACACTTCATCGGTAAAAAGGTCCACCTTCAGTGTCTCCATAAACTCATTGGCATCACGCATTTCTTTCTGCCACTCCAGAAGCTGCCTGAGCCATGCTAACTTATTGTCCAGTTCCGTTGTTTCTGCGGTTCCTTCTTTATACTTCCAGTGTGCTGCTATACCCACCTCTGCAACCCTATGCATATCCCAGGTTCTGATTTGCACTTCAAAAGGTGTACCTTCATTGCCTATTAAAGTAGTGTGCAGAGACTGGTACATGTTTGGTTTTGGCATTGCAATATAATCTTTAAACCTACGCGGCATAGGCTTGTAATCTTCGTGCACCAGTCCAAGTACTGCATAGCAGTCTTTTATACTATTCACTATTACCCTTACCGCAAACAGGTCATAAATTTGGTCAATAGTCCTATTCTGCTCGACCATTTTCCTGTATATACTATAAAAATGCTTTGCCCTGCCATCAATGTGTACATCAATACCCATTTCCTTCGTTTTTGATTTTATTCTATCAATTATCTCCTTAATGTACGCATCTCTTTCCTTCTTCTTTTTTGCTATCTTATCCACAAGGTCATAATAGCTATCAGGATCTATATATCTTAAACATAAATCTTCTAGTTCCGACTTGACTTTAAAAATACCAAGCCTGTGAGCAAGTGGAGCATATATATCCAGTGTTTCCCTGGCTTTTGCAACCTGTTTGTCCCTTGGAAGGTATTTTAGCGTCCTCATATTATGCAGTCTATCCGCAAGTTTAATTAATATAACCCTGATATCTTTCGCCATAGCAAGGAACATTTTCCTCAGGTTCTCTGCCTGTCGTTCTTCCTTGGAGGTAGACTGGATTTTGCCTAGTTTTGTTACACCTTCTACAAGACCTGCTATCTCCTTGCCAAATTCTTCTATTAGTTCCTTTTCAGTACAATCCGTATCTTCAAGCGTATCATGCAGAATACCTGCTGCTATAGCATTACAATCCAACTCCAGGTCAGCGAGAATAAAAGCGACTTCAATAGGGTGCACTATAAACGGCTCGCCTGACACCCTCAATTGCCCGCCATGAGCTGCCATAGAAAACTTATAAGCCTTTTCCAACATCTCAAAATCACAATTCGGGTAGTACTCTTTTATTCTGTTGACCAACCGGTTGAAATTATCACTCATAAAATCCCCCAAATAATAGTTGAGTCACTGAAAGACTAAAAAGTCACCAAAGATTCGACCCAATAATCCTTAAGATTTTCCCTGCCTTTAAGATAAGATAATTCTACAAAATAAACTATACCCACTACTTCGCCGCCAAGTTTTTCAATAAGCTTGATATTTGATTTTGTAGTACCTCCCGTTGCCAGAAGGTCATCAACTATTACTACCTTTTGCCCCGGTTTTACTCCATCCTCATGCATTTCAAGGATATCGGTGCCGTATTCCAGTTGATACTCTACCGAAATAGTTTTGTAAGGAAGCTTGCCTTTTTTCCTTACAGGTACAAAGCCTTTATTAAACAAATAGGCTAGTGGCGTACCAAATATAAACCCCCTTGATTCAGGGCCCACTATTAAATCGAATTCGCCAAATGAAATTATCTTATCCTTCATTTCATCAATGCACTGTTTAAGTGCTTCAGCATCCTGGAGAACGGTAGTAATGTCAATAAAGTCTATACCCTCCTTTGGAAAATCCATAACATGTCTGAGCTTTGCTTTTAAGTCCATAATAATAAAACCTCCTGGTCAATATCAAAACTGGCACATTTGTCATTCAGACTTTCAGTGCCATTAATATTATTTACTATTTTGCACACCTTTCTAAATAATCCTTCAGCTTTTGCAGGTATATATACAGGCTGGATTTCTCCAGGTTGGTTTTACTGCTATTAAGGATTTCTACCTGCATCCCGAAAGAACCCAGTTGCTGCTTTTTTAACAGATTAAGCTCTTCAAAAATCTCTATGCTTTTTTTAACTTTAAAATAATTCATTCTCACTTTATATGAATTGGAAATCTGACGCGAAAAAGCAAAGAGATTGCTAATACACAGATAACCATTTCCGTGAGTCCTTATATATTTATATACTGCAGCCAGTTCCATCCTCTCCGGTATCAGCTTGTCAGCTAAAGACAAAAGGCTATCACCGGTAGCTGCCTTGATGGTATTCAAAACTCTGCTATAACTATTATAGTCATTTAAATCCTTTAACTCAATACGTTTGTCAAGCTCATAATAGAAATGGGCTTCCGGAAGTATTTCATCATTAGGCTTTATATCCTTTAAGTTCAACTGTACACTTTCAACTGAATTCCATGTGTTTATCTCAAGTGAGAAGGCCAGGTCAAGAAAATCCCTGTCACTATAGATGTCTGCATACTCACCCATATTAAAACCTATGGCATCAACATAAAAAGTACCGTCTTTAACAACCATTTTAAGGTGTTTTTTATCACCAACAGGTTTTATCTCGCTTATTCTGAGTCTCTTATAAGCAAAGACAGGCCCTGGATTACCCTGCCCGAACGGTGCCAGCATCTTTAATTCCTGTACGTTTTCCAAAGAAATGTCTTTCCTGCTTAAATACGCTTCAATCATTAGCCTGGGTATAAGATCTTTCTCCTGTAGAACAGAATCAGCATATTGATTAACAACCTTCCTAAACTCCCCTATCCTGTCCATGTCAATTGTAAGTCCTGCTGCCAGTTCATGGCCCCCATATTTTATGAGAATGTCCTTGCAATGGCTTAACGCCTCAAAAAGGTTAAAAGCTTCTATACTTCTACCAGAACCTTTACCTATTCCATTTTCACTGCAAATCATTATACATGGCTTATAATACTTGTCAGTAATTTTTGAAGCCACAATTCCTATTATCCCCGGATGCCATCCCTCTTTCGCAACAACAATAACCTTCTCTCTTTCAAGGTCTATTTCTTTTTCAATAATTTCCACAGCTTGTTCATAAATTTCAGTTTGAGCATTCTGCCGTTTATTATTCTCTTCGTTTAACTCAATTGATATTTTTAATGCCTTCTTTTCATCACTGGTAGTAAACAGCTCGACAGCTCTTGCGGCATCCCCAAGTCTCCCAGCTGCATTTATCCTTGGAGCAATAACAAAAGCAACCATACCTGCCGTTATATCTTTATCATTTATGCCGGCGCATTCAACCAGGGTTCTCATTCCCAGGTTGTTTGAATTCCTCATCTTCTGCATGCCATACTTTGCAATAATTCTGTTCTCATCCAACAATGGTACTAGGTCTGCTATTGTGCCCAATGCTACAAGGTCAAGGTACTCCAGGTATATTTCTCCTAAGCCCATCTTTTTACATACTGCATCAATAAGCCTGAAAGTAACCCCTACACCCGCCAGTTCCTTAAACGGATATTTACAGTCTGGCCTGTGAGGGTTTATTACTGCATTTGCATTAGGAATGGTTTCTCCGCATTGATGGTGATCGGTAACTATTATGTCTATGTTTGATTCCTTAATAAAATTAACTTCCTCTATAGCTGAGATACCGCAATCAACAGTAATTATCAGGTTAGGGTTTTCCTCACGGATTTTTTGAAGGGCGCTGATAGAAAGCCCATAACCCTCATCAATTCTATCAGGTATATAGTAATGAACATCAACACTCTGCCTTTTTAAAAAACTGTACAGAATAGAAGTACCTGTAATGCCATCTACGTCGTAATCACCAAAGATAATAGTTTTCTCTCCTTTGGCTATTGCCTTTTCAATTCTATTCACAGCTTTGTCCATATCTTTTAGCATAAAAGGGTCATTCATATTGTCAAGTGAAGGGCTAATGAATTTTTTGATTGAATCTGCATCTTTTAAGCCCCTGTTAAGAAGTACTTTAGACATTATTCTTGATATCCCAAGTTCTTTTGACAGTGATTCAATTTCTGATGGTTCAATTTCATTTTCTATCCAAACTTTTTCTTGTAACATTTTACCACCTTTTGTATAAAGCATACGTAAAATAAGATATAAATGCATTGTACTATTTTTTACTTCCACAGGCAAGCCCTATTGAAAGAAGAAGGGACATACAGAGAATAAGCACCCAAAGCACATAAAAAAAGTTCGATATTCATCGAACTTTTAATCTTTAATCAATTTAAATACTTTCTAACAATTTGATTTACTATTTTGCCGTCAGCTTTCCCCTTTATCTTGGGCATTATCTCTTTCATTACTTTTCCTATATCTTTGGCCGATTCAGCTCCAGTATCTAAAATAACTTGTTTTATAATCTTTTCAAGTTCCTCATCTGCAAGTTGTTCCGGTAAATACTTCATTAATACTTCTATTTCATAATTTAATGTTTCTACAAGATCCTGCCTTCCGCTTTTTTCATAATCAGGAAGGGAATCCCTCCTCTTTTTTACTTCCTTTGCTACTACTTCTATTATACCATCATCTTCGAGGTTAACTTTACTGTCTTTCTCTACCTGAAGCACTGCCGACCTAACCATTTGGATAGTGTTTTTTCTAACAGTATCCTTTTCTTTCATTGCAGCTTTCATATCTTCCAGCAAACGATGTTTAAGGGACATTGACTTCCCTCCTTACTTGAACTTCCTTTTTCTGGCGGCTTCAGATTTCTTTTTCCTCTTTACACTTGGCTTTTCATAATGCTCTCTCTTTCTTACTTCTGCCAAAACGCCGGATTTCGCGCACGACCTCTTAAACCTCTTAAGAGCACTATCAAGAGTTTCATTTTCTTTCACTCTAATTTCAGACACGTATTTCCCTCCCTCCGATGGTAGCAATTGTGCCAGGAATAAACTATATTTATTGCTGCGGTTATTTCTGGGAATTAAACTTAAAACAGCACATAGTATATTATATATTAATCTTCAAATCAAAGTCAATAGCAACTTTAACCCCGTTTGATACAAGCTTACAGAATTTTTGCACCCAGTGTTCTGCCGCCAATAAGATGATAGTGAATATGAAAAACAGTTTGACCTGCATCAGAGCCACAGTTGTTTATAAGCCTGAAACCCTTATCGTAAATCCCCATTTCTTCTGCTACTTTGTTAGCAGCCAGATGAATATTTGCAATTATATCAACATTATCAGCGTTAATATCCTTTAAGCTTCCCACATGTGCCTTAGGAACTATAAGAACATGCACTGGCGCTGCCGGTTGAATGTCCTTGAAAGCTAGAACATTTTCATCCTCATAGACTATCTCTGAAGGTATTTCTTTTTTAATAATTTTACAGAAAATGCAATCTTCCATTACAATTCCTCCTTAAAGCTTCTTTGTTAACTTAACTTGTTGTGCTGGCTGATTCCAATTACTGATGTTACAAGGCTTGGACATTAATTACCCTAATTGATTCTTAATAATGTCTATGCTGCAGCTTAATGCTTCATCAATTTTGGATATGTCTTTTCCGCCAGCCTGAGCCATATCAGGCCGGCCTCCTCCTCCACCTCCGGCTATCTTAGCAACCTTGCTGATTATTTTGCCGGAGTGTATGCCTTTCTGAACGGCATCCTTTGTAGCCATTGCTACAAAACCTACTTTGCCGCCATAGCTTGTCCCGAGGATAACAATCCCTGTTCCCATCTTGTTTCTTAACATATCGCCTGCATTTCTGAGTGCTTCCATGTCAAGCTGGTCAAAGCACCCTGTTACAACCTTTACTCCATTAATATCAATAGTTTCTGAAAGTAGATCTTCAATGCTTCCACTAACCAACCTGTTCCTTAATTGTTCAATTTCTTTTTCTGCATCCTTTACTTGTGCAGTCAGAGCCTCGATTTTTTTCAAAGTGTCATTTGGGCCTGTTTTAAGCACTTCCGCAACTGAATTCAGCATCCTGTCCCTCTGGCTGAAATAACGTATAGCTGCTTCGCCGGTAAGTGCCTCAATCCTTCTTACTCCTGCAGCTACTCCCGTTTCACTTAATATTTTAATAAGGCATGCTTCTGAAGTTGAGCCAAGATGCGTTCCCCCACAAAGTTCAGTACTATAGCCACCTATCGATATAACTCTTACCCTGCTGCCGTATTTTTCGCCGAATAAAGCAGTAGCACCTATGTTTTTTGCCTCTTCAATAGCCATTTCTTCAACTTTAACAGTAAGATTCTCCAGTATCTTCTGGTTTACCTCATTCTCTATCCTTTCCAATTCTTCCTCAGAAACAGGTGAAAAATGAGTAAAGTCAAACCTGAACCTATCCGCTTCTACAAGTGAACCTGCCTGTGAAACATGCTCACCCAGTACATTTCTTAAAGCCCTGTGAAGCAAGTGAGTAGTTGTATGATTCCTGGCAATAGCCATCCTTCTTTCTTTGCAAACAACTGCTTTAACAACGCTGCCCTCCTCAATAATACCCTTTTCTACAATGCCTATATGGAGATACTTACCATCCGGAGTTTTCTTGCAGTCTTCAATTTTCACAAGGCAATTATTGGCATGGATATATCCCGCATCCCCTATCTGTCCGCCGCTCTCCGCATAAAAAGGGGTTTTGTCCAGAATCAGTACAACTTTGTCACCCTCCTGTGCATTGGCTGCAAGCTGCTCATTTTTTACTATATATTTTACAACAGCATCGGATTCCGTCTGTCCATAGCCGACAAACTCAGTTTTTAAGTCCTTGTCAATTTGAGAATAAACATCCCTGCCCCATGCGGAACTGTTCTTGTCCTTCAAAGCTTCCCTGGCTTTTTTCTTCTGTTTTTCCATCTCTTTTTCAAAACCCTCTTCATCAATAGAAAGGGAATTTTCCTCAGCTATCTCCCGGGTCAAATCCAGCGGAAAACCATAGGTATCATGGAGTTTAAAAAGCATTTTGCCTGACAAAGTGTCGTTTTTTTGTTTCTTGATGCTTTCAATATATTCATTCAATATTTCAAGACCCTGGTTAATTGTAGCATCAAACCTTTCTTCCTCTGTCTTAATTACCTTCATGATATAAGCCTTATTTTCAACAAGGGCTGGATACGCTTGGCCCGATTCTTCCATTACAATACTTGCAACATCATATAGGAAGGGTCTGTCCATGCCAAGAAGCTTGCCATGCCTAGCAGCTCTTCTGAGCAGTCGCCTGAGTACATACCCTCTGCCTTCATTGGAAGGCAGGACGCCGTCAGAAACCATCATTGTTGTACTCCTTATGTGGTCTGTTATAACCCTTATAGACACATCCTGCTTATATTCCTTGCCATACTCCACTCCTGCTATTTTGCATATATAATCAAGAATATTCCTAATGGTATCCACTTCAAATAAGTTTTCAACTCCCTGCATAATTACAGCAAGTCTTTCCAATCCCAACCCGGTATCAATGTTCTTCTTTTCAAGCAGTGTATAGTTCCCTTTTTCGTCCTTATTGAACTGGGTGAATACCAGATTCCAGAATTCCATATACCTGTCACAGTCACATCCAACTTTGCAATCAGGCTTACCACAGCCATACTTGGGACCCCTGTCAAAATAAATTTCCGAACAAGGCCCGCACGGCCCTATCCCGTGCTCCCAGAAGTTATCTTCCTTTCCCATTCTGAATATTCTGTCAGGTGTCAAACCAATATCCTCATTCCAAATCCTGTATGCTTCGTCATCATCCAAATATATAGAAGCGTAAAGCCTGTCGGCAGGAATGCTAAGATCTTCAGTAACAAATTCCCATGCCCAGGCTATTGCCTCTTTTTTAAAATAATCTCCAAAAGAAAAATTACCGAGCATTTCAAAAAAAGTACCATGCCTTGCAGTCTTTCCTACATTCTCAATATCGGGTGTCCTTATGCACTTCTGGCAAGTGGCGACCCTTGTTCTCGGAGGTGTCTCCTGTCCGGTAAAATATGGCTTTAAAGGCGTCATCCCAGCATTTATCAATAGTATGCTGGGATCGTTCTGTGGAACAAGTGAAAAGCTTGGTAACCTTAAATGGCCCTTGCTTTCAAAAAAGCTCAAAAATCTTTCCCTTATTTCGTTTAATCCAAGTTTTTGCATTAAATTATTCTCTCCCGCTTCCATATTCTTATATAACTATATAAAAGTAAATAATCCATGTCAAGATATTCATTTTGCTGGGGGTAGATATTTTCTGCATGACCCATATTATTCTTTGAACTGGCGTTCCGAGCCAAAGAAGATATAAATAAAACCCTAATGTCAAATCAAACTCATTAAACGGGTGCATGCAGCAAATGTGAAGAAAATGATGGAAGGAACATATGCAAGAGCTTTAGAGACTGTTGTGAAGCAGATATACAGTCAAATCACTGTTTGAGCAAAATAATTACCTTTTTATTAGATTTGATATTATTTTGCGAGTTTGATTTGATATTAGGGCTGAATGCTACAGGCTCTTAAGCTTGAAGCATCCGTTCCTGGAAGCATTTTCTTCACATAATATACACCTTAATAATTAGCCTCTATAGCCTCTCCACAATGTCCATTCCATAATATGGGCATACATAGAAAATACGCCCATAATATCATACAATTGCTTCTATAAGGCTGTGTGCCAACACTTTGAGTACTGCCGTAACAGGCACAGCCAATAGCATTCCCAATATTCCCATAAACTGTCCCCCAATAAGCACAGCAAATATTGTGGTTACAGGATGTAAACCAAGCTTGCTCTCAATTATCTTTGGTGAGATAAATGAATTCTCTAATTGTTGTACTATCACGAATACCAATAATGTCCATAATGCTTTTACTGGTGACTCTACTAGGGCTATGGCAACAGCAGGGATACCTCCGATTATTGGTCCGAAATATGGTATTATTTCTGCAATTCCTCCAATCAATCCAAGTATTAGTGAGTACTTCACTCCTACAATTGACAAGCCTATTGTTTCCATAACTCCCACAATTGCAGCTGTCATAAGCTGCCCCTGTATAAAACTGGACAGTACACCGTTTATCTTCCTTCCTATGCTTATAAAGCCGTTACGCTTTTTTTTGGGGACAAGGGGCATTATCAAATTTTTGAAATACTCACCGTCTTTAATAAAGTAATATGCAATAACCATTGAAAGTACTAAATCAAAGAATATTGTTGCAGTATTTATTACTGCTGCCAGTGTTTTTCTTAAAATATCTACAATATAGTTTTGTACTATGACCGTGCAGTTTTTTATTTCATTATATATAATGTTTTTTATATCAGGGGACCAGTTACTAGATTGAACTTCAGATAATATGCCATCGAATATCCCCTGATATGTTACAGTCATTTCAGGTATCGTATTTATAAGCTCTTTAGTGCTCTCTATTAACTCAGGAATTATAAAAAGCATAATACCAACCAATAAAACTGCAAAGGCAAAATAAACAATCAATATACCATATTTGGGCGGTATCCTTTTTGTTTCCAAGCGTGCTACCAGAGGCTTGAAAAGGTATGCAACAGCGACTGCAATAAAGAAAGGCGTAAGAACCCTTCCAATTTTTTCTCTATAGATATAAATAAAAAGAGTACATCCTGCCATTAGTAGAGATAGGATTATATAAAGAATTACTCTTCTTCTTAACGCCATATGCCCGCCCTTTCATGAAAAAAACTAATTTTGATATTTTATAAAAGACTGGGTAATATACCCAGTCTTTTCGAGGATTTGAGAATATTATTCCCAATATGGCTGCTGGCAACAGCCACACTTTATACTATCTGAACATTTCAATTACATCACCGATTAAATGGCCGGATTTTCTCATAAAATTCTTTCCGCCTCTAATCACTCTTTTCCTGGTTCTTCCTCTCATCATATCGGGTTCTACCATCATGCTGATTGCAGCCCCCATAATACTTCCTACTATTAATCCCTTCGTAAAACTACTTTGCATGGTTTCACCCCTTTCATTCCTTCAATAATTTATTTTTTATTCCTCCACCAGTACCCATCATTTCCTCAACCGCTTCCCTGTCTACAAGCATACTTTCTTCACTAAATTCTACCTTACCGAACAATGGGAGGATTTTTCTGCCTTGTACTATATCCTGGAGCAGGCCTTCAGTTACTTCTACCCCTTCTACTGTTCCTGTCTTACTATCAAATAGAACATCCTTTACTTCTCCCAAATCTTCCCCAGATTTTGAATATACTCTCAGACCTCTGATTTCTCCTTTATCTTCCGTTATACTGCTGTTAAAAACCATTCTTAACTCAGTTTTACAAGATTCCGTATTAACCATCACAGCATCTTTTCCCAGATAGGCAATATCCTTCATTAGTATTACCTTCCTTCTTATTTCAAAACCTGCCCTTTCCAGTATCAAGGCCTTAACTTCACTTTTCCCTCGATTTAAGATTAAATCTTCCACTGTCCCTATTTTTTTGCCGCTGTCAATACATATTACCGGCAACCCTATAACCTCACTTATCTTTAATACTCCCATCTCCTTTTCACCTTTTCCCCTGATTGCTCATCAAACAATATTTTTCATACATTAATATTATTGCATTCAAAAAGTAAAAAAATTCACTTTAACCATTTGACTATAATTACATATTCATATAAAATCTGAATTATATAATTTTCTTGTAGTTTATGCATAATATGAAAGGTGAGAAAAGCACAAATGGATACAATAAACTTAAAAAAAGTTGGAGTGGGAATACCGGAAATACTACTGCCATCTGATAGTATAGATATGCACAAATGGTCGGTTGTAGCCTGTGACCAATATACATCCCAGCCTGAATACTGGTCTGAAGTTGAGCAAATAATAGATGGTGAACCTTCAACTTTTAATCTGATTCTCCCTGAAATATATCTTGAAGTACAAGACAGGCAAGAACGGATTAACAAAATTAATGAAAACATGGAAAAATACCTGGAAGGGGGAATCCTTGTTCCTTTAAGCCCGGGGTTTATTTACACTGATAGAAAAACCACTCGTACACCATCCCGTAAGGGACTAATTATGTGTGTTGATCTTGAGAAATATGATTATTCCAAAGGGTCACAAAGCCTGATAAGAGCAACAGAGGGTACAGTTATTGACAGGCTTCCTCCCAGGGTTAGAATAAGACAGGATGCTATTATTGAGCTTCCCCATATAATGATACTTATTGATGATCCTGAGAAAACAGTCCTTGAGCCGCTGGCAGAAAAGCTTGACAATATGGTAAAGCTGTACGATTTTGACCTTATGATGAAAGGCGGGCATATAAAAGGATATAAAATTGATGACAAAAAAATGATATCCGGTATTGTGTGTGCACTGGAGAAACTCGCTGATCCAAACTCCTTCAGAGAAAGGTACAAAGTGGACGAAGACAAGGGCGTGCTCCTGTTTGCTGTTGGAGATGGCAACCATTCACTTGCATCCGCCAAGGTACATTGGGAAAATATCAAAAAAACCCTTCATATAGATGAATCATACAACCATCCTGCAAGGTATGCGCTGGTAGAAATTGTTAATGTGCATGATGAAGGAATAAGCTTTGAACCTATTCACCGGGTACTTTTTAATGTCAATCCTGACAAAGTATTAGGACACATGTTGGATTATTATAAAAAGCATTCAAATTGTGAATTATTCTTCTTTGATAACAATAGGGCTCTTCACGCTAAACTTGCTGAGCTAAGTAAGAATAAGGGATTGCAAACCATTCCCTTCATAACAAAAAACAAGCTGGGTATTGTTTCTATTCTAAACCCTGTATTCAATATTGAGGCAGGTACACTACAGGATTTCCTTGACAATTTCCTGGAAGAAAACCCTTCAGTAAAAATAGATTATATTCATGGTGAAAATGTTGTGGCTTCACTTGGCTCAAAGGAAGGCAATATAGGCTTCTTTCTTCCCCCAATGGACAAATGCGACCTGTTTAAAACAGTAATACTCGATGGAGCTCTCCCGAGGAAAACCTTTTCTATGGGAGAAGCCGAAGAGAAAAGGTTCTATCTGGAGTGCAGAAAAATTATCAAATAGAGTGTGTCCTAAATAGAGTGTGTCCATTGTTTTCATGCCTTCCGCATCTGATTCTACATCAGCTTTTGGGCCACCTATGCCAATGTTCCAATAACTTGAACCTGAAACTATCATCTCTCCAATCAGGAACAAGATTTACATTCATAATCATTATCAAAATCTCATCATTGTGGCTTTCAGTACACCGTCAATGTTTCTGAGCAACTCAAGCACTTCAGTTCCTACTTCTTTGTCAACGCCAATAAAAGAAACCGCCTTTTCACCTTTTTTATTCCTGCTCCACTGCATGGCTGCTATGTTTATATTACTTGCTCCAAAAATAGAACCAATCTGTCCTATCATTCCCGGTTTATCAATATTCTGCAAGGCAATCACATAGGGTAATGGCTCAAAATCAAGCTTATAGCCGAAGAAATCAACAATTCTCATTTCTTCCCTTGCAAAAATAGTGCCGGAAACACTTAATTCCTTTTTCTTTGTTATGAATTTTACAGTGATTAGATTTGTATACTTTTCAAGTTGTGTGCTTTTACTCTCAGTGAATTTAACACCCATATTTTTCAGCATATACTCTGCATTTACATAGTTTACCTTTTCTTTTATTACCGGATCAAGAAACCCCTTTAAAACTGAAAGCGAAATAATCTTTGTTTCCTTGTCAGCCAAATCTCCGCTGTAAATCACTTCAATTTTCTGTACTGTGTCCTTTTCTGCCTGATAATAAATCTTGCCCAGTATTTCTGCAAGGTTAAGGTAGGGTTTCAATTCCAAAAGCTCCCTAGTATGCATTGTAGGCATATGCATATTTACTGCAGGCACCATTTCGCCATTTAGTGCTTTTGAAATCAATTTGGATACCATGATACCGACATTATAGTTTGCTTCTCTTGTGGATGCCCCCAGATGCGGAGTAATAATTACATTATCAAGTTCAAGGAGAGGGTTTTTATAAGTCTGTTCTTCCGGCAGCTTGTCATATCCAGGTTCGGGATCAAGAACATCTATCCCTGCCCCTGCTACATGGCCTTCCTTTATTGCATTATAAAGCGCCATTTCGTTAACAAGTCCGCCTCTCGCAGCATTAATAATCCTTACCCCTTTTTTGCATAGTTTCAGTTCCCTTTCGCCTATCATGCCATAGGTTTCCTCTGTTTTTGGAGTGTGTATGGTGATAAGGTCTGACTGTTTTAACAGTTCCTCAAGTGTATCACATTTTTCAGCACCATATTTTTTGAACCTGTCATCTGTAATATATGGGTCATAAGCTATTACCCGCATATTGCAGCCCTTTAATTTTTTTGCAACAATAGAGCCTATACGCCCCAGTCCTATTATTCCAACAGTCTTTTGATCAATTTCATTACCAATAAACAGGTTTCTTCTGAAATCACCTTTTCTGGCTGCGGCATTAGCCTGAGGCACATTCCTGAAAACACAGAAAGCCATGGTAATTGCAAGCTCTGCAGCAGCCATTGTATTACTCTCAGGAGTGTTGCACACAATTATCCCTTTTCTGGTGCACGTTTTTAAATCAATGTTATCTACTCCATTTCCTGCTCTGCCAACAACCTTTAGTTTTTTACCTTTTTCTATAAGTTCCTCATCTACTCTGGTAACGCTTCTGACAATTAAAGCGTCATAATCCCCAATTATCTCTGTAATCTCATCGTGAGATAATCCGAGCTTCATATCGACATGAAAGCCCTTTTCCATTAAGAACTTTATTCCTTCTTCTGCTATTCTTTCTGCTACCAATACTTTCATATACTAAATTCCTCCATAATAATTGCTAAAAATTAAGCTTGGATACTTTCAACACACCATCAATATTTTTAAGCAGTTCTAAAACTGAATCTTCAACCTCTCCATCGACACTTACAAAAGCAACTGCTTTATCACCTTTTTTATTCCTGCTCCACTGCATAGCTGCTATGTTAATACCGCTTGCACCAAGAATTGTACCTATTTGGCCTATAATACCCGGTTTATCGACATTCTGGACAGCAACCACATGAGGTGAAGGCTCAAAATCCAGCTTGTATCCAAAGAAATCGACTATTCTGATTTCTTCTTTCGCAAATACAGTCCCTGATGCACTGAGTTCTTTATTATCTGTTATGAACTTAATAGTTATGAGATTAGAGTACTTATCAAGATTCCTGCTCTTGCTTTCTACCAGTTCAACACCCATGCTTTCTGCAATAAGCTCTGTATTAACATAGTTTACCGTATCAGTAGATGCTGATTCCATAAGCCCCTTCAAGGCAGAAAGCGATATCACCTTTGTCTCCTTGTCAGCAAGTTCACCACAGCATATTACTTCAATCTTTTTAACAGTATCCTTTTGTACCTGGTAATAAATCCTGCCTAGAATTGTTGCAAGATCTACATAAGGTTTTAATTCCTTCAAGCTCTCTCTGTTTACCGGCGGCATATTGACCGCCGCTACTATTTCTCCCTTTAGCACTCCGTCTATAAGCTTGGCTACATCATAGCTTACGTTGAAGTTTGCCTCATCAGTAGAAGCACCCAGGTGGGGAGTATATATTACATTTTCCATTTCCAATAGGGGATTTGTGTACTCCTGATCCTCAGGCTTTTTATTGAAAACCGGCTCTTTCTCCAATACATCAAGTGCGGCTGCGGCAATTCTACCTTCTTTTAAAGCATTACAAAGAGCTTTTTCATCAATAATACCGCCCCGTGCAACATTGACAATAATTGCACCCTTCTTGCAGAGCTTTATTTCCTTTTCACCTATGAGGCCTTTGCTTTCATTAGTCTTAGGAATATGGACAGTTATTACGTCTGATTGCCTGAGCAGTTCTTCAATTGTTTCACACTTTTCTATTCCAAGCTTTTTCAGCCTTTCATCTGTAACATAAGGGTCATATGCCACTACTCTCATATTGCAGCCTTTCAATTTAGATGCAACAATCGAACCAATTCTCCCTAAGCCAATAATTCCTGCTGTCTTACCGTCAAGCTCCTTTCCAACAAACTTATTCCTTCTATAATCCCTTTTCTTGGCAGCCATGTAGGCCTGGGGTATATTTCTGAATACACTGAATATAAGGCCAACAGTCATCTCTGCAGCAGCCATTATATTGCCTTCTGGAGTGTTAACCACAGCAATTCCTCTCTTAGTACATTCGTCTACGTCTATATTATCTATTCCGTTTCCTGCACGCCCAACCGCCTTGAGGTTTTTTGCCCTGACAAGAACTTCCTTGTTTACCTGCGTAGTACTTCTTACAATAATTGCATCATAGTCTTCTATAATTTCTAACAACTCCTGGTGAGGTATTCCATACTTTTTATCAACTATATACCCCTGTTCCACTAAAAACTGTATTCCGTCTTCAGCCACTTTGTCAGTTACAATAATCTTCAACACAATCCCCCCAGATTATTAAAATAAAACTTTATCTATTACGGATATAAGATCCTTTATCTGCTCAAGGGTAGTATCTGCCATATGAGCTATCCTGAATGTTTTTTCCTTTAGGTCGCCGTATCCGTTTGAAATCATATATCCTTGCTCAGCAAGTTTCTTATTCAGATCCGCAACACTTATGCCCCTTGTATTCTTGACAGTTGTCAGCGTATTGGACGCATACTTTTCTTCGCAGAACATTTCAAAATTATCCCTTGCCCATGCTCTGACGTATTGTGCCATTTCCAAGTGGCGTGCAAATCTGTTTTCAAGACCTTCTTCAAATATCCTGTCCAGCTGGTAATCAAGTGCATACATATGAGATATTGAAGGTGTTGAAGGATACTGATAGTCCTTCTTTTGAATATATTTGTATATATCAAGAAGATCCAGATACATCCCCCTGAATTCTACTTGCTCCGCAGCCTTTATTGCTTTCTCGGAGAAAGAGCATATAGCCATTCCAGGGGGCAAACCAAGGCATTTCTGTGTGGAAGTGATACAAACATCCACCCCTAACCTGTCAACCTCAATTTTTGTTCCCCCCATAGAACTAACAGCATCCATACAAAATACAACATCAGGATACTTTTTCAATACTTCAGCTATTTCCTCAACAGGGTTCATTAACCCTGTAGATGTTTCATTATGAGTGATGGTAATCAAGTCGTACTTTCCTGTAGACAGAGCTTTTTCAACCATATCAGGCGTAGTAGGCTGGCCTAACTCTGAGGAAAATTTATCAGCTGCAACACCATTGGAAACAGCCATCTTGTACCACCTGTCACCAAAGGCGCCAACTGAGAACACTGCTGCTCTTTTTCTGGTGCACGAACGTATTGCACCCTCCATTAATCCGCTTCCTGAAGAAGTGGACAATAAGATTTCACTGTTTGTATACATAAGCTTTCTCATCTTTTCAGATATACTTCTCTGAAGATTCGATGCCTCTTTAGTACGGTGCCCAATCATAGGTGTAGCCATTCTCTGCAGTACATCTTCCCTAACTTCAACTGGTCCCGGGATAAATAATCTTTTATGCATAAGAAACCTCCTATTTTATTAATTAAAGGCCAAACCAATTAAATCTGATTTGACCCCTTAAATGCATAACAAATAATGCATTTGCTTAGCCTCTGTCCTTTTGCCTGAGAGATTATAGCCTTCCGGCTTTGCCCCTTCGGCGCCAACATTGGTCTCTCCAGAGATCCGTCCTGATAAGGTCTTCTATACCTGAGAGTTTAACTCCTTCGGTGTATCCCCTACCTGCAAATCATTTTACCTGGTAGTGAACATCTCTCCCTTATCAATCATCCGCTATTATTCAATTGCGATTTCAACTATATAGATTTCATTATAATGCACAGGAAAATTGTTTTCTTCCTCTTTTAATTCATTTTCCGGCCGTGCATTTCAATGAAATCTTCCCTTTTATTCAAATTTTATTTATAGATTTCATTATAATTTAAATGTTAAATTAATGTCAAGTAATTTTTGATAATAGGAGCGTATTTTCTATGTATATCCCATATTATTCCTTCCATCATTTTCTTCACATTTGTTACATGTACCCTTCCAATATCCCTACTCCAACTCCTCAAAATTCCTCATCAGATCCTCAAGTGTGTCTCTTCTTCTGATTAATTCAACTTTTCCGTCTTCCTTAATCAGTACTTCAGCAGGCCTTAAGCGGTTATTATAATTAGAAGCCATAGAAAACCCATATGCTCCTGCATCCATAATTCCAATAATATCTCCCTCACAAATCTTTGGAAGCTCCCTGTCTTTTGCGATAATATCACCGCTTTCGCAGATGTTGCCTACTACCGTCACTAGCTGCCTGCCAGTATCAATTACAGGTTTTCCATTTCTATACACTTCAATATCATGGTGTGAATTATACATAGCTGGGCGGACTAGTACATTAAATCCAATATCCGTACCAATAAAACTTGTCCCGTAATTCTGCTTAACAGCGTGCACAGTTCCTAACAGCACCCCACATTCTGCCACAATATACCTTCCTGGTTCACTCCTGAACAGAATCTGTTTGCCATATTTGTCAGTCCATTCAGTCAGAATGCTGCAAAACTTTTTGCCAAACTCCTTAAGCTCCATTCTTGGCTGATTTCCCTGCTTTTTATATGGAATTCCAAATCCTCCTCCGAAGTCAACAAACTCAATATCTTCAAACTGCTCTGCTATTTTCAGTAGCTGTTCCACTCCCTGCAGGTAAGCATCCCCTTCCATAAACAGAGAACCTATATGCTGGTTTATTCCAATAAGTCTCAGGTTATATTCCCTGAGAATCTGTTTTACATCATCGGCATAGTCCAGGTTTATACCAAACTTTGTCTTTTCCCCCGCAGTAATTACCTTTTCATGGTGCCCGGCACCAACCCCAGGGTTAAAACGTACAGCTACATTCCCCCCAGGATTAATTCTGCCGAACTGCCTAAGCTGCGATAGTGAATCAATGCTTGTAGTAATTCCTCTTTCAATCGCAAATTTCATTTCTTCCACAGACACATTATTGCTTATATAAAAAATCTCATCAGGCTTGTACCCTGCTTTTAAAAGAACATATATTTCACCTGGAGACATGGCATCTGCGTGAAGCCCTTCATCATGGGTTATCTTAATTATACTCAGATTTGAATTTGCTTTAATTGAATATGTAACCTTAAAATTAGGATATTCAACCAGATTAACCATTTCCCTGCACCTTGCCCTTAATATGGATTCATTGTAAACATATAAAGGGCTGCCGTATTCCTCCAACAGGGAGTCAGGGGTTATATTGCGATAAAAGTTGCTCCGTATAGTATAGTAACCTCCCATAGTATATTACCTCCGGTATTTTCTCCGATTTGTTACCACATCATATGGCATACTTCTTCTTAAGAAGCACAAACAATACCCATATATATTAGTATGACTATACAAAAAAATTTTTTATTTGTCAAACCAAACTCATTAAACGGGTACATGCACCCGTTACTCCCTTCCTTTCCTGAACATCTCATATATACCTACCCCCAGTAAAAATACCCCAAACCATCTTTTTAAAACAGGCCCGGGAAGTGAAAGTGCCAACCTTGAGCCTAGATAAGCGCCAATCAATCCGGTGATGATTATAGGTAACGCCATTTTAAAATCAGTTCTTCTATTTTTGATATGGACAATCAGTGCAATTACAGCTGTAGGTATAAAGTAAATCAGGTTGACACTCTGTGCAATATGCTGTTCCGGTCTTACAAATATTACAAGTGCAGGAATCAATATGGCTCCTCCACCTATTCCCATACCACTTATTATTCCCGATGCCAGTCCAATCAAAAAAAGTATCATTTTAATCCCTTCTTTATGCCAGCAGCCCAATGACATAAAGCGCTGCTTTTTAGCGCATTTATACTATCATGCGAATTGATGCTATAATAATAAATAATGCAAAAACCTTCCTGAGTAGCTTTGCAGGGCATATATCAAGCAACCTTGCACCAATGTATCCTCCAGCGATGCCTCCCACTATTACTTTCCAGGTAATACTCCAATCCACATAATTATTTGTTATATAAAAAAAGGCACTGACAACAGTTAACGGTAAAATTATTAGAATTGCAGTAGCATGAGCCTTGTGCTCACTTGAGCCAAGCAGCAAAACCATCGCAGGGACAACAATGGTTCCACCTCCTGAGCCAAAAAGTCCATTTGCCGTGCCGGTTACCAGGCCGATTATTACATACTTTAAGTACCTTTTTAATGTTTCTTGTTTATTACTCAAAATATTTCTCCTGTTTGATACCTTCTCCTTAAATATTCTTTAAAATAAACCTGTAAGATATACGCCAGTTTAATATGAATAATTTTTATTATTCTGTACTTGAATAATTCCTTATAGCTTCACTCATACAATATCAAAAAGCTTATGTTAAAAATTTTATGTTGACATTCAAGGTGTAACATATTAAAATTAAATTACTACATATGAGCATACGTTCATATGTAAACATATGATTCGGGGAGATAAATGTATGAAATATATGGAATTTAGGCTGGAAGGCCTTAACTGTGCAAGCTGTGCATTAAAAATCCAGGAAAGCATTAGAACAATGGATAATGTAGATAGCGTAGTGGTCAACTTTATGGAACAAAGCCTCAAAATAACACTAAGAAGGGATCCGGAATCCAGGGAATCAATTGCTAGAATAAAGCAAATAATTAGTAGTATTGAACCTCATGTGAAAGTAATTGAATCAGATGTACCGGGCAATGTTCATAATTCTGTTTGGGATGGGGTTACTTTGAGGAAGGAATTCTTCTTTGCCGGGATAAGTGTGCTGTTGCTTATAATTGGTATGAAAAGCGATATCCCGCTATGGGCAACTACAGCAATAATGGGTATAAGCTATTTACTTGCTGGCTGGGACGTTCTGCTGCACGCAGTAAAAAATATTGTGCAGGGACGTGTTTTTGACGAAAACTTGCTAATGGGCATAGCCACAATCGGGGCATTTATCATTGGTGAATACCCTGAAGCGGTAGCGGTAATGCTTTTCTACAAAGTCGGTGAAGTTCTTCAGAATATGGCGGTTGACAAATCCCGAAGGTCAATAAAATCACTAATTAATATAAGGCCGGATTATGCAAACTTGAAAACTGAAAAGGGCTTTTCCACCGTTGACCCGGCAAGTATAAATATTGGGGATGTAATACTGGTAAAGCCTGGTGAAAGGGTACCATTGGACGGAGTGGTGATTGAAGGCAGGTCTGAGGTTGATACCTCTGCCTTAACCGGCGAGTTTATGCCTCAAATAATCAATACTGGTGACAGTATTTTGAGTGGATCTATAAACAAGAATGCTATCCTTCAGATAAGAGTTACAAAAACATTTAAAGAGTCCACAGTTTCAAGGATACTGGACCTGGTTCAAAATTCCGCATCAAAAAAGGCTGTTGCTGAGAACTTCATCACAAAATTTGCAAGGTACTATACACCTTTAGTTGTCACCGCAGCACTGTTTATAGCAGTATTTCCGCCAATATTTTCAGGGAGCTACAACTTTGCAGACTGGATATACAAGGCACTTGTATTCCTTGTAATCTCCTGTCCATGCGCACTGGTAATCTCGATACCCTTAAGCTTTTTCGGAGGTATCGGCAGCGCATCCTCAAAAGGGATTCTTGTAAAAGGCGGTAATTACCTCGAAGCTTTAAACTCTGTAAAAACAGTGGTATTTGATAAAACTGGGACATTAACGAAGGGTGTTTTCAGAGCCACTGAAGTTGTGCCTGCAAATGGTTTTTCCAGAGAGGATTTGCTTAAGTATACTGCACTGGCCGAAGCTCATTCCTCGCACCCTATTGCAAAATCAATATTGGAAGCGTACGGTAAACCTGTTGACCAATCTGCAATAAAATCCTATGAGGAGATTGCAGGTCACGGGATTAAAGCAGTGATTGAAGGTAAGGTTGTGCTGGCGGGCAACGACAGGCTGCTTCACATTGACGGATGTATACAGCACAACACCTGTAATGTTCAGGGAACAGTGGCTCATGTGGCTATAGACCATGTGTATGCAGGTTATATAAAAATTTCAGATGAAATAAAAGAAGACGCTGCAAAAACCATAGCTGAGCTAAAACTTCTCGGAGTCACAAATACTGTCATGCTTTCCGGTGACAGCAGGAAGTCAGTAGAGTCTGTATCTTCAAAGCTTGATATTGATAAAGCCTATTGGGAACTGCTGCCTCAACAAAAGGTTGAGAAGCTTGAAGAGCTTCAAAGCGAACCGGGCAAAGGCAAACTGGCTTATGTAGGTGATGGAATAAACGATGCTCCTGTGCTTGCAAGAGCTGATATAGGTATTGCCATGGGAGCCCTGGGTTCCGATGCTGCCATTGAAGCATCAGATATAGTACTGATGACCGATGAACCTTACAAATTGGTGGAGGCAATATCTATCGCACGGAAGACAAGGAAAATAGTATGGCAAAACATAATCCTTGCCCTTGGAGTAAAACTTGCTGTATTAATTTTAGGTACAGTAGGGATCGCCACCATGTGGGAAGCAGTGTTTGCAGATGTAGGAGTTGCTTTGCTGGCAGTGCTTAATGCTTTAAGAATATTAAAAAGATAAAAGTGCAGTTGAACCTGCACTTTTACATACTCTTATTCCATACCTCCTTACTTAAACTTCACTGCAGTACCGTATACCATTACTTCTGCCGCCCCCTGCATAACACTGCTTGTGGAGTACCTGACGTTAATTATTGCATCTGCCCCTAAGCTTTCAGCTTCCTTAACCATGCGCTCGGCAGCAATATCTCTTGCTTCGTTGATCATTTCAGTATATTCCTTAAGTTCTCCGCCTACCAGGTGCTTAAGTCCACTCAATATGTCTTTCCCAATGTGTTTTGCACGTATTGTGGAACCCTTTACAATTGATATGGTTTCCAGTTCCTTTCCTGTAATAAAATCAGTGTTTACTAAAATCATCTTAATCCTCCTCCAAAATTTTCCTATCTGAATGCTAAATATAACTGCCAATTAAACATTCATTTAAGCTTATTTTCAAGATGTATTACAGAACCTTCCCGGATTTTAGACTGCTCCTTTGTAAATTCCACAAGCTCGGCGATTTTTAAAAAAGCTTGTTTTGCTCCCATTATTAAAAACGGAACGCCAAGAAAATTAAGCCTGAATTCCCTTGTAATAAATCCTCCCACACTCATAGCCATGGGTACAGCAGGAGACATATTGGATATAATAACTTTCTCTTTCAATCTCCATTCGCTATGCAGTATGTTAATAATATCTATCATTGCTGTTATTACAAGATCACAAGAACCCCTACCCAGAGTAAAAACTTTATTTCCTTCACGGTCAGTGCCCCTGTATACAATTTTTCCCATATCTTCCCTGTCAAGTTCATTAAAATAGTCTATACCCAAAATTTCTTTGCTGTTGGGAATCTTGTCACCTCTAACCTGCCCAAGGTGGATTGCTGAAGCAATTGAAGAAGAATGTGTTCCAGCATAGCAGGTATAAATAAAAATCATCTCATCACCTTAATATATTATTTCACAAATAAGAATAATTATTAAGCGAAAACCAGTCCATTATTATCGGCATCAATCACCACTTCCCCGTTTTCTACCAGCTCACCTTTGATTATCATTTTACTAATCCGGGTTTCAACAAATCTCTGCAGGTACCTTTTAACAGGCCTTGCTCCATAGACCGGAGAATATGAAGCTTCTGCAATATACTGTTTTGCTCCGTCGGTAACACTAATGGTAATACGCCGGTCATCAAGCCTCTTTTGTATATCAGCCAGAGCAAGGTCAATAATTCTGAGAATCTCTTCCTTACTCAAAGGTTTAAACATTACTATATCGTCAATCCGGTTAAGGAATTCCGGTTTGAAGGCTCTTTTTAGTTCCCGCATAACCTGGTCATTTATATCAGGCCTTATATCACCTTTTTCATCAATCCCGTTCAAAAGGTACTCGCTTCCGATATTTGAAGTCATTATTACAACAGTATTTTTAAAGTTTACAGTTCTACCCTGGCTGTCGGTAAGCCTTCCGTCGTCCAAAAGCTGCAAAAGTACGTTAAATACTTCAGGATGCGCTTTTTCAATTTCGTCAAAAAGTATTACGCTGTATGGTTTTCTTCTAACAGCTTCGGTAAGTTGCCCCCCTTCTTCATATCCAATATATCCAGGAGGTGCACCAATCAATCTTGCAACAGTATGCCTCTCCTGGTACTCACTCATATCAATCCTGACTATATTCTCCTCAGTGTCAAATAAAGCTTCTGCCAATGCTTTTGCAAGTTCTGTCTTGCCTACTCCGGTAGGGCCCAGGAAAATAAATGAGCCTATTGGCCTTCTTGGATCCTTTAACCCTGAACGGGCTCTCAAGACTGCGTCAGTAACAGCGACCACGGCTTCGTGCTGGCCTATTACCCTCCTGTGGAGTATTTCCTCCAAGTTAAGAAGCCTTTCCTTTTCACTCTCAACAAGCTTTGTAACAGGAATTCCTGTCCATTTTGATACAATATCTGCTATTTCCTCTTCTGTTACTTCTTCTTTCAAGAGTTGCTTTCCTTTATATGAACGCTGCTTTTCCTTTTCCTCATCCAGCTTCCTTAACAGTTCAGGAAGCTTTCCATGCTTTAGGACAGCCAGTTCATTCAAATCATACCTTCGCTCCGCCTCTTCTATCTGTCTTTTTACATCTTCAATCTGCTGTTTTAATCCTTTAACCTTTGAAATATTTTCCTTTTCAAGTGCCCACTGAGCCTTCATGCTGTCTGCCTTATCCTTTAACCCGGCAATCTCCTTCTCAAGCACCAAAAGACGCTCCTTTGATTCGGTGTCGCTTTCTTTTCTGAGTGCTTGTTGTTCTATTTCCAACTGCATAATACGCCTGCTTATTTCATCAAGCTCTGAGGGCATACTGTCAATTTCAGTCCTTATCATTGATGCAGCCTCATCCATCAAATCAATCGCTTTATCAGGCAAAAACCTGTCACTGATATATTTATTTGAAAGCACTGCACACGCAATAATAGCATTATCAGTTATCCTTACGCCATGGTGTATCTCAAACCTTTCTTTCAGCCCTCTGAGAATGGATATTGTATCTTCTACCGTAGGCTGGTCTATCATAACCGGTTGAAACCTTCTTTCAAGGGCTGCATCCTTTTCAATATACTTTCTGTATTCATCAATAGTTGTAGCTCCAATACAGTGCAGTTCTCCCCTCGCAAGCATTGGTTTCAGTATGTTTCCTGCATCCATCGCGCCTTCTGCCTTTCCTGCTCCTACAATATTGTGCAGCTCGTCAATAAAGAGAAGGATTCTTCCGTCTGATTGCTGTACCTCGTTAAGCACTGCCTTCAACCTTTCCTCAAACTCACCTCTGAACTTTGCTCCGGCAATCAGTGCCCCCATATCCAGGGCAAATATAGTCTTGTCCTTTAAGCCTTCAGGAACATCACCTTTGAGTATACGCTGTGCAAGGCCTTCAACAACCGCGGTCTTGCCAACTCCTGGCTCACCAATCAAAACAGGATTGTTCTTTGTCCTTCTTGAAAGTATTCTGATAACCCTTCTTATTTCAGCGTCCCTGCCTATAACCGGATCCAATTTGCCCCTTTTGGCCAGCTCGACCAAATCCCTGCCAAACCTTGTAAGAGCTTCATAAGTGCCCTCAGGGTTTTGTGAAGTTATTCTCTGGTTGCTCCTCACCTTTCTCAGAGCAGACAGGAACCTTTCCCTGTTAATATTGTACTGCTTAAACACAGACTGTGACGGTGTGCCATTTTCGTTAAGAAGCGCAAGATATATGTGTTCAACACCAACGTATTCATCCTTGAATTTTTTTGCTTCATCACCAGCATTGAGCAGTATCTGGTTGAACCTTCTTGTAGCATACATACTTGAAGAACCGCTGCCATATACTTTGGGCAACCTGTCAAGCTGGTGCTGCACATCCTTTCCAACCAGTGCCGCATTTTCCCCCATAAAATTAATAAGCCTTGGTATTAATCCTTCCTCCTGCTCCATCAATGCCAGATGTAGATGCTCGCCATCCACCTCTTGATGTCCGAGCCTTAATGCAATTTGCTGTGATTCAGTAATTGCCTGTTGTGCTTTTTCTGTAAATTTGTCTATATCCATAAAATAATTCACTCCTTTCCCGTGTATTTCTTATCTCTCAGGTCTGAACTCTGATACTTGGCTTAGTTTTTCATACAGCTTTCTTTCCTCGTTAGAAAGAATCCCAGGGTTTACAATACTGACCTTAAGAAACAGATCCCCTCTTCCACCATATTTGTCTTTATATCCTTTACCTGCAACTCTTATTCTGTTACCAGTCTGAATACCTGCAGGAATCTTTACAATTATCTTTCCGTCAAGGGTATTAAACGGAATTTCGGTACCTAGTGCAGCTTCCCATGGAGTAAGGTTTAGTGAAGTAAGCAGATTCTTACCTTCAACCTTAAACCGGCTGCTGGATTTAAACCTGACCCTCAGATAAAGATCTCCATTCCTTCCCCCATTCATTCCTGGGTAGCCTTGATTGGAAATCTTTATTTTTCCTCCTTCCATTATACCCTCGGGTATCTTGAAAGATATGATTCTTTCCCTGCCGTTTGACATCAGGGTTACTTTCTTCTCTTTTCCGTAAAATCCCTCCTCTGGGGTTATTTCTATATCTGCCTCCATATTCTCTCCATCAACAGCATATTGCCTTGTAAAGCCGTCACTTCTTCCCGCTCTTCCTCCTCTACTGAAAAGGCTGTTTATATCAAAGGTGCCCTCTCCGAAAATCATATTGAAAAAATCACTGAAATCATTGTTTGGTGCTGTCCTATGCTCATATCTAATGTTATTCCCAAATCCAAACTGTGACGGGTCGAAGTCATAACCATTTTGGAAGTTGAAACCTTCTCCAAGTTGGTCATACTTTTTTCTTTTCTGTTCATCTCCCAGAACTTCGTAAGCCTCATTAATTTCTTTAAATTTTTCCTCAGCAACCTTATCACCAGGATGTGCATCCGGATGGTACTTTTTTGCAAGCCTCCTGAAAGACTTTTTTATCTGTTGCTGATCGGCATTTTTATCAACACCAAGGATTTTATAATAATCTTTATATTTCATCTTCAATCACTCTCCTTCAGAAGAAGGGAAAACCCGTTAATACTTATAAAACATTATTTGTCCTTCATTATCCTCTTATACCCAAGTCCAGCACTATTTCACATAATAATCATTAGTGACTTTGACTATCTTTGACCTTTATAATATAATATAATATACCTTTTCCCGGAAAAAATCAATAGAAATCAAAATAAATTTGAATCAATCAGCAGGTGGAATTATTAAAACCTGACCAACACTTATAGTGTTGGGATCTGATAGATTATTGGCATCAACAATCAGCTTCATTTTTTGAGGGTCGTTATAAAATCTCATGGTTATTTGGAAAAGGGTATCGCCCTTTTGAACTGTATAGGTCACCTGTGCATTATCTTCTTCTTCAGCTACAGTATCCTCATTATCTTCCGTTTCAGAATACTCATATTCTGAGTTGGCATTACTTTCATTGGCAAGATCGACTCCTGAAGTATCTGTCTGACTCTGCTTAGGATCACCTGTTATCTCTTCTCCCGGGTCTCCAATTTTACTTAGGAACATAAACATTTTTATTAAACCAAACAGAATACCCGATACTATCACTATAGCTAATAAGACAGAGGCATACTTTTTAATAGCTTTCTTTCTTCTTTTCACCCAATACCTGTTTGACCTGCTCAGATTTGTTGGTGAATAAGTACTATTCGAACTCCTGCTTACAGGCCTTCTCAGCGGTGGTTCTATTATGTCTTCACCATCAATTTCTTGTATTCTTATGACCATAGCTGTCAGGTCATCTTTAGCTCCGTTCCTCATAGCTTCCCTGGTTAATGCATTTGATATGTAGTCAGTTTCTTTTTGTAAAGAAAGTATCTCTATTATCCGGTCTTCTTCAACATAGCTCAGGAGCTCTGTGTTGCAAAGCAAAAAAACATCTCCGGTTCTGAGGTTGAATATATCAGATCTCTTGACCTGTGAATAATCTCCCCCGGAGTGTTTATCAAAACGGTCGGACAACACTTCAGCCTGTTCATCGGTTATTATGCCCATTCTTAATAGCCTTTCAGCCTTCTTGGTATTATTGTTCAACTGTCTTAACATGCCCCCTCTTAGGAGGAAGACTCCACATTCTCCAATATTAAGCGCTGCCGCCTGGTTTCCATCCATAATTAATCCTGCGCAGCAAGAGCTTCCAAAACTGTTTTCCTCTTCTCCGAGAAGCATACTGTATACCAGGTTGTTGACTTCTTCAACGTACTCGCACAGCTCATCAAATCCAACTTCAAAATCTTTATGAGTTTTTTTCATTTTATCATGGAATTTTTTTAACTCTTTTATCATGGATATTGAGGAGTTCTTATCGGATGCTTCCCTATCCATACCGTCAGTTATGGCAAACAGGTATCCGTCAGCACTGTTTTCAATGGAGACCTGTACACCTTCCAGGTCAAAATCATATTTTGACCTGCCATCAAGATAGAAATTATTATCATTATACTGGTTGCCAATCCCCATGCGTGAAATTACAGAAGCATTAAGTTTGATCAGGTTATCCATAATAACTCCCCTTTTTCTTCTAATTGAGATCTCTAACATAGTAATATTCAAACATAACGAAATCTACAAATTACTATGCTATAAACAGAAAACGACTCTAAATTACATTATTATACTTATAGTAACATGATAGCATAACAATTTTGCACATTCAATAAGAATATCCATATATGGTGTATATTTTCTGTATGACTTATTAAATGGAATGGGCATTTTGAAAAGGCTATAGAGGCTGTTTAATAGGGTTCAATTTACAGCCTCTTAGACTCGGTATACTGGTACATGGGGTAATATGGGTCATACATTAAAAATCACCTCAATATATTATGATGAATCAAAGAATGCTTTAGCGTTCTTCCGAAAAAGTAATATTGAGTTTTATCTTTCTTCCATCTCTGACCACTATGATTTCAACTGTATCTCCAGCTTTGTATTTATTTTTTACCCGGTTTACATCACTCATTTTTTCTATCTCTTCACCTGCCAGTTGTGTAATAATATCCCCAACCTTAATACCTGCCTTATCAGCTCCTGTACCAGGCGCAACCTCCGTTACATAGATTCCTAGCGGTATATCGTAATACCTTGCTACAGCTTCAGTTATTTCCCTCCCCGAAATACCTATAAGTGGCCGCCCCTTGACAAAGCCATACTTTATTAATTGGTTCACAATAGGTACTGCTGTATTTATTGGTATTGCAAATCCCAAGCCTTCAACTCCTGCAACAGAAATCTTAATAGAGTTTACCCCAATAACTTCGCCTTGTGAATTGAGTAGTGCACCCCCGCTATTGCCCGGGTTTATCGCAGCATCCGTTTGAATGAGGTTTAATGTTATATCCTGGGTAGATATAGTTCGGTTCAAGGCACTAATTACACCTACTGTTACTGAGCCTGCAAACTCCATACCGAGTGGGTTTCCAATTGCAACTGCCATTTCCCCGACCTCAAGCTTGGATGAATCTCCAAGTTCTGCTACTGGCAGGTTGTCAAGGTCTATTTTAATAACTGCAAGATCGTCCAAGCTGTCTCCTCCTATAAACTGTGCAGTTGCTTGCCTTTCATCCGGTAAAAACACCTCAATCCTGATATTCTTACTTGATGGGTTTTTAGGATCTCCCTGTTGCACAACATGGTAATTAGTCATTATATGCCCTTCTCCAGTCACAATGATTCCTGAACCTTCTCCCAGCACATTTCCTGGAGCCCCTCTCCATACGGGATCTGCATATGTCATTCTTATCCCAACTATAGACGGGCCTGCTTTCTTTACAATATTAACCACATCTGCCTGATTAAAAAGTACTCTACCGGAGGCATTACCTAAAAAAGTATCCCTGCTGTTAGCAAGACTGTTTTGTGTCATAGTTACTTCAGACTCTATCAGCGCAATAGAGTCTTCAAGCCTGCTTGAAAACTTTGAATACAGTAATCCTCCAACCACAAGGCTTGTAATGACCGAAGTCATTAAAACCAGTACTAGATATGTTTTAAAACTGCTTTTATACAACATTGCCCATTTCCCCTTTATACATTTGCTAATATAATTATGGGGTGAATATTTTCTTTATGACCCATATTATGGAATGGACATTGTGGAGAGTCCTTAGAGGCTATTTAATGAAACTGATGCAAGGTCAAATCATGTTTGAGTCGGCTTACCTATCATTCATTAATTCAAAATGCCGATGAGTTTGATTTGGCACAAAGGTTGAATTTATAGCCACTTAGACTCAGAACAACAGTCCATGGAATAATATGGGCCATACATAGAAAATACGCCCATAATTATGTTATTCCCTTTACTATTCTTATTAATCATATTTCTAAAGTAATACAATTATCTGCAAGCGGATAAAAAAAGAGACAATTGGATTTCACCAACTGTCCCCTTCTTGCACTTTGCCAATAGTTCAGACAATTTTCCGCACCTGAAAGGTGTTTCTGAGTACTGTCCAATTCTGTGGAAATGGCGAACTTAATTCCCAGTAGCTGACTCCTCTAAGTCCGTATTCCTTAACCAGATTGAATTTCTCCCGTACACTTCGGGCATCTTCAAACCATACAACGTGTTCAACACCCTGCTCATCGGTATATTCAAAGAAAGGCGACTGGTATAATGTGTTGAACTGGATTGGAACACCATAATAGGCTGCCCTGTCCACAGCTGCCGGTGGACTGATAGAAGTTGCTATGGTTTGCCCTTGGACAAAGGGAAGTCTCCAATCACGCCCATATGTGGGCATTCCCATCAGTATTTTGTTACGTGGGATAGCTGTAACTGCATAGTCTAATATATCCCTCACCTTATTAATCGGAGCTATTGCCCATGGTGGCCCGGCAGCATAGCCCCACTCATAGGTCATTAACACGACGAAATCAGTTAGCTGCCCATGTACAGGGTAATCATGCGCTTCATAAAGCAGCCCTATCTGTCCGGCAGTTTCTTTTGGAGCAAGAGCGGTGGATACAAGGAATCCCTGAGGGCGCAGCCTGTTTACTACACGGCGCAGGAACTGGTTATAATTTTCCCTGTCCTGGGGAAATACATACTCAAAATCAATGTTTAATCCCCTATATCCCTTTCTCCCCATTGTATCCAGTATGTTTGTAATAAGTGTTTCCTGGACTTGAGGGCTTCCAAGGACAGAATTCGCCAGTTCTGGGCTGAACCTTCTTCCCCTGAAGTTAGTTAGTGTCATTAAAGGAGCTACACGCTCCTGCCTGGCCGTTCCAAGGACTTCTACATCATTTTGAGTGCTTAATCCCCCGTCTTCCTGTATACCGTAACTGAATACACTCAGGTAAGTCAGGGAATCACCTACCTCACGCACTATTTCCTGGCCCTCAGCTCCCATCCGGGTTAAATATCCGTTTACCTCTATTATCGGCCTTCTTACTACTAACCTTTGTCCAGGATAAATAAGAGACGGGTTTGTGATTTGATTATCACGTATTATAACATCTACGGTTGTACCATGTGCCCGAGCAATGCTCCATAAAGTGTCTCCTCTCTGTACTGTGTAAATATTAGTGGGCGATGGTATTATCAACCTTTGCCCTACATTTATTAAAGAAGGATTCACAATTTGATTTCTCTGTATAATCTCATTCAGTCCTACCCCATACCTCTGTGCTATTTGCCATAGTGTTTCTCCTGGCCTTACTATGTGTATTATATCCGGTTCAGGAATAATTAGATCCTGCCCAACCACCAGCCTGTTAGGATCCGGCAGCTGATTTGCCCGGACAATGTCCTGTATGCTTACTCCATACCGGCGGGCAATCATCCAAAGCGCTTCACCTCTTTGTACAACGTGAATCTGCACGGCAATGCCTCCCTTTTTTCTTTTTTATTCTATCTTATTATTTGGTTGGCAATTAAGTGCATTTATTGGAAAAAAGCGCATTAGGAAATTGAAGGAATTGTATCATTACCCAGGAAAGTAATACTTTGCAAAGCACTGCATATAATACTAGTTATATGTTCTTATTCATTTCTTAATTAATACTAGCCTGCTTGTTTTACAGCCCTCCTTCCATGAAGGACTGTCATCGTCAATCAAATCCGAAGTAGCAACGCCAAGTGCTTTTGCCAGCTTCCCCAGGATAGAAACCGATGGGTTATGTTTTTTCCCATTCTCCAGTTCATTTATGTACGCCTGTGACACGCGTGCTTTTTCCGCAAGCTGACATTGGGTCATACACTTCTCGTTTCTCAGTTTCCTCAACCTCTCCATTCCTGCCTCCTTATATTTTTAATGTGTAGCACTATGTATTAATTTGTTCATTACTCTTTCCTTCTTATGGTATATTATATTACTGTTAGCCATTTTGTAAAACTATGTTATTTCTCATAGTAATATATTTTTCAATGTTTTCTAATGAAATCTCCGTTTTTTGTGAAATAGCTTGAAATCTTACAATATAATAAATATAATAAAATATAGCTCTCAGCGATTATTCCAACTGATAGTTTTACAATAATAAAACGAGGATAATATGGAACTTGGAAAAAACATTGTGAAGCTCAGAAAACAAAACAATATAAAAGCTAAACACCTGGCTGAATCCATTGGTATTGACCAATCCTATTTAAGCCAGATTGAAAACGGAAAAAGATCTCCAAGCCTTGACGTTGTCCGAAAAATTGCACATGCCCTGGACACAACTGTTTCTGAACTGCTTGGTGAGACTCCACTTCAGCTTTCAGTAGATATGAAGAGGCTTGTTGAAGCTTCAAAGTACCTTTCCCCCAACCAGGTTGATATAGTTATCAATGTAGTCAAGGAAATAGGGGGAAAATACGGCAGCTAGAAAAAATTATAATAATAGTTTTTTTCATGCACTAAATAACATTAGCTGTCATAGTATAGACAGGGGTGTCTTGCTATGACTGTTTTTAACCAATTGACAAGGGTTTTGGAAGCTTCGCCTGTAATCCCTTTTGATGATTCATCCAAATTAGTATTTATGAGTGATTGTCACAGGGGGGATGGAAGCTGGGCTGATGACTTTGCACGTAACCAGAACCTGTTCAAAGCAGCATTAAACTATTATTATAAGCACGGTTTTACATATATTGAAGTCGGTGATGGAGATGAGCTCTGGGAGAATGCTAGTTTCGAAAAAATCATGGACAGCCATATGGACACTTTCAGAATTATTAAGAAGTTTCAGCATGAGAATCGGCTTTATATGATTTGGGGAAACCATGACCGTGACAAAAAAGCAATGGTGTGTAAGAATTTGAAAGCTGTTTATAATCCTGCCAAAATCCATGAAGGAATTATCCTTAAATATAAAAATACAGCCAGGAACATATTAGTTACCCACGGACATCAAGGTGATTTTATTAATGATTCCCTCTGGCCTTTAGGGAGATTTCTGGTCAGGTATTTCCGTAAAACATTTGAAATGTTTGGCCTTAAAGATCCTGTGAGCCCTGCAAGAAATAACATTAGAAAGAAAAAAATTGAAGGGAAGATAATAAACTGGGTTAAAAAAACCAGGAACATGATTATAGCAGGGCATACCCATCGTCCCGTTTTTGCCATGGCCGGTGAGTCACCCTATTTTAATGATGGGAGCTGCGTATTTCCCTATTTCATAACTGCTATTGAAATCCAAAACGGGGAAATAGCACTTGTAAAGTGGAGTATTCAGGCTAATAATGATGGATTGCTCTTTGTTGGAAGGGAGTACGAAGGAGGCCCAAAAAAATTGATTGATATTCTCAGTTAACAATCAGCATTTATTTCGGACAGCAATTTGCCCCCAACCCCTATATTATCCAGGTTGTTTTCTCTTATAACTACCGTAAATGCCTGCTCGGGGATATTTAGAATTTCTTGAGCAGTGTGGGTTAATCCGGCTACTATCTCAGCCTTTTTATCCCTACTTAAAGCAGGGCCGTCAAATTGAATTATAGGCAATAAATATCACTCTCCAGTTTAAAATCCCGTACTTGAAGTTTCTTAATTTTTTCAAACATATTTGATATTCATTATTAATAGTGTTAACTATTTGTTGTTGTATATACGGGAATCATTATATACAATTGTTGACAGCATATGGGGCGTGTTTTCCATATATGACCCGTATTATTCCACAGACTGCTGTTTCGAGTATAAGAGGCTGTAAATTCAACCTTTGTGTCAAATCACTGTTTGAGCAAAATAATTACCTTCTTATGAGATTTGATATTATTCTGTGAGTTTGATTTGACATTAAGGCTGAGCGCTACAGGCTCTTAAGTCTGAAGCATCGTTGCTGGAAGCATTTTCTTCACATAGTATACACCCTATTAAACATCCTCTTTAGCCTCTCCACAATGTCCATGCTATAAGAGGATTAAAGAATCATTTGCAGCATAGTGTTTCCCAATAGATTGATGTGTTCGTTCCTGAGAGTCCTGACAAGTTTTTCCGGACTGTTTATTCTTTCAGATACAATAATGCCTCCACCCATATCCTGAGGTTGGTGAAAGTCTGTACCTGACAACATCCTCAAGTTGTTTTCTACTGCATAAGAGTATGCCCTATGGTTTTGGGAGTCATGGCGCGGATTACCGTTGTACACTTCTACACCGTCCAGGAGTGAAGGCTCCACTGCAATCATATAAGGTCTGAAGGGATGTGCCTGGTAAACCATTATGTCCTTTTCTTCTACTATCTCCCTGAATTTTCTCAGGTTAATCTTATAAAGCTCAGGATTCTCCATTAAAAAGCTTTCATCTATTCCGAACACCAGATAATCGTTAAGGCTGTCCTGAAAAGTGATTTCCATACCCAATATTACGTCCATTCCTTCCTTTTGAGCCTCTTTACAAGCTGTTCTGTATCCTTCGAGATAGTATCCGACCTTTTCCTCCCAATTGCATGCAGGCATATTTTCAAAGACTGATTCACAATAGTGATCCGTTATAACAATTCCCGAATAACCTCTTTTTTTATAAATGCCTACCAGTTCAGATGCTTTGACTTTTCCACATGGGCTGACTTCCCAGGTATGAACGTGGGTATCATATTTAAACATATTTTTACTGCCTTCTTCCTTTAGTTGTTTTATTAAAGTATATCAAACCTGAAAGTAAGCCTTCTATGGGAAAAATACATAAAATAATAAATGGATTTCCAGTATTATCTGTATATACTGTAAAATTTTCATTAACGTCCTTTTACAGTGATGCCCGGTTTAATCAATTCTTTATCCAAACCTGATAAACCCCAGATAGATTCCTGCTATTCCCATAGCGAGAAGTACAGACGTAAAGGCAACTATTTGCATGGCATTTGAATTGTCCTTCTTGAACCTGACAATTCCACCGGCTAAATAACCACTTATAACACCTCCAAGATGTGCATAATTATCTATACCGGGCCGAGAGAACCCATAGAATACATTAAACAGCACCATAAAAACCAGAGTCATATACTGCCTGCTTCTTCCGGAAAATGCCCTCCGCTTTTTTCTCCAGACATAAATCAGTGCTCCCCCTATACCCAATACAGCACCTGAAGCACCAAGGGATGGATTATTAGAAAAAGCGAAGCTTATTATGTTTCCAATAATTCCTGATATTATGTATATAAAAATGAACTTTCTGGTTCCGAAAATCCGCTCCACTACTTGCCCAAGTATGAAAAGGGAGAAAGAATTTGTTGCAAGATGTACAACATCTGAGTGTAAAAACATAGGAGTCAGCAACCTCCAATACTCTCCTCTGACAATATAGGGTGAGTATTTTATTCCGAAAGCTGAAATATGGTTGATACCATAAACCATCTCCGCAAGAAGGCCCAATAACCATAATACAATGTTTATCCCAATAAATACATATGTAGCAGGGTTGCTTTTTGTCGCCTCCTCGATTACACATTCCTGCTCACGCTTATATACCAAGGAATGCAGACAGGGCATCTCGTCAAAACCTGAAAGGTTGCTGTCAAGCCTGTCTTTGAGAACTGTCAGGATGTCATAAACGGTCATACTGCCCTCTGGATAAACTGAGATGCTGCTGCTTTCCAAATCAACTATAATATTTTCAATTTTGTGCTTCTGAGTATTCTTACAGAAGTCGGGTTTTTTTAACACATCAACCTTATCAATACCCGGCCTTCCGGAGAATATAAATACCTGGATTAATTCAAAATCTTCACTGACGTCAGATTCGATAAATAAGCCAGCTGAGTAACTGTTTTTTTCGAGATGGTTTTTAACCTGTTCCGTCGTCAACCGATCAGCATCAATAAGTTCTATCACCCTGTAATTGCATATACTCCTTCTCTCCAGTGCAATAAAACCATCTGAAACAATAAAACTTCCCATCCTATCTCTAAAAGGGATAAAATCCAGGTTTTCAATCAAATCTGTTGTTACAGCATTAAAATAGTTTGTTTTCATATCTTTATTCTATCATTTAACAGGTCGGATTTGTAAAAAACTTTGAAATTAGATTTGCTTACTATTGATGAGAATATCCCATACATCCCTGCTTCTTTTACCCTGTCTGCGATTTCACCTTTATCCAAAGTGTATAAACCCAGCTCTTTCATCCTTTCAAAATACACTGAGCCTGAAAATGTATATTTCCTTGACATATTCTCTTCCATATCCATTTCATTTTTAACAAAACTGACAGCATCACCACAGGCAAGGCTCTGGGGGATCTCTATCAAATCAGCTCCCAGAGCGTGCCTGACACTGTTATTACCGGCAAGTGTTCCAGTAATTATGGCTTCTGTATGGCCTATTAAAGCCCCTGCCTTTTCTCCACAGCAAAATAAGTTCTCAACTCCTTCGACCTTCATATGGTTATCTCTGGGCGCAATTGCAAAGAGCCTCATGGAATTCCCTATTCCACCAGCATAGGGATCCTCATACCTTACATTCTCAAGGCCGGGAATCTGCCTTAATAACTCCAGGTTAAAATATGGCGCCATCAGCTTTGCATGGCCGGTATCAAGCAAAACAACATTCCTTCTGAACTCATCATTAGCATACTGCTGGCATACTTTAATTCTAAGATGATCCTGTATAAGCTTTTCCGGAAGAGCTATTATGACTACCCCCTTTTTATTTAATGTCTCCTGAATTTGCTCTGACAAAGACTCCTTTAAAATTTTACATGACCCGCTCATGGCTCCGGGACTTCCGTCATCTTTCATTACCACTCGCTCCTCAACACCTGCAAGCCTTGTAACACTTTCTCTTCCTCCAAAGCTCGGGCATCTGATAATACACATTGCACATCCATTGCCATACCTGGTACAGTTTGATATCGGACCTGCTGTGCCTGTTGCATCAATAAACACATCACCTTCAAAAACCTTGCCCTGACTGTCTTGTACCGACACAACAACTTTATCTCTCCTGTTCAATTTTACTATCCTGCACTTGAAAAATATCTTTACGCCCAGCCCATCTAAACACTTTAAAACATCACCATGAGTTAAGGCTATGTCATAAAGGCTTGCATGCTTATGTCCTGGAAATTCAACATTTTTATGCCGTGAGTCTTTATCGCATATCTCAATAAGGTCTCCCCCACCCATGGCAATCATTTCTTCAGCAGCCGTATATCTTCCATTATTTCGCATAATACCGCCTACAAGCCCCGTGCCAAGCAGCATATCAGTCCTTTCAAGCAATACTGTTTCTGCTCCGGCCTTTCTGGCACTCACTGCTGCCGCACATCCTGACCAACCTCCTCCAATAATAACCACTCTGACCATAGTATCATCTCCAGAAATAAAAGCTTATTTATGTATGATACCCATTGGCTTGGCCTCAATATGCATATGAATTCCAAGTGAATATTTTATGTATAGCGTTTTGAGGAAATAACCAGCATCCGAATAAGGCAAGGAACAAAAGCCACTTTATTTGAGCAGCTTTTGTTCCTTAGTGAGGCTTAATATGGGATTTAATGTGCTAACCTGAATACTCTTTAATACTATTATATTATGTACACACAATATTGTTACAATGAATTTGCGTTCCATAAAATGCCGGTTTAAATCCATCTCTCAAGGTGTTCCACTATCTTTTTTGCACTGGGAGGACACCCGGGAACACTTTTATCAAACTGTGCAGCACATGCTCCAACCCCTATACCGCAGCCTCTTTTACCCTTAAATGCTTGTCCTATATGGATTTTTCCCTTTATACTTCCAAGAAGCCCTCTTTCATATAGTCTCTCCAGAGCATGAATCAGACTTCCGTAACATGCTGAGCATGCATCCCTTTCCAGAATATATTCTGACAACCTTTCTACTTTTCTTGTCCTATTAATTCTTTTGGCTCGGCTGTCCTTATTTAGCTCAATAATATGTGCCCTATCTAAATCAGCACAGCCAACACCTATTTGTTCAGCCATCCGAATATATGGAATTTCCTCAATGCCAAACCCCATCAGCTCCGCAGCATATGTATCTATTAACACAGCATCCCTGCCCATCAGTATCCGGTTCATTTCCACAGGGTTTCCACCTTCCTCAAAGTCCAGATCCCCCATCATCCCGTCAACAATAATAAGGTCGCTTTTTACTGCGAGGTTTAAGTATGCTATGGGCTTATGAAGGCCCATTGTATGAAAGCGCCTTTTTTCGATGTCAGGTATACATCCTTTCATGTTCTTTAATGCACAAGTAATTTTTGTCTGACAGTGTCCCTTTAATACAGGTATATTAATAAGGTAATCCACATCCCTGATTTTATTGCATATATTAATGTTCATACCTTTTACGTCGCATGTAAAATACCCGTCCTTCTTCAAATCTACTAATGGAACGCCATATTTCCTTGATATTTCTTCATATCCGCAGGTATAAAATGCCCTTGATGTATTATCTCCGACCCACGAGCCTTCAAGTATGGTAATATTTTTGTATCCCTCTAATATAAGGTATTCAATAACCGCTGAAACAATATGTGGAGATGTTGTAGCTCCTGACGTGTGCGGCTTTGAAACAACCAGGTTTGGCTTAATCCCTATATGTGCAGCTTTATCCCATTGCCCTTCAATGTCTGCCTTGGCAAGAATTTTTAAAACCATTTCCTTTGGTGAACTACCGTAAACAACATATATACTGTTTCTGTCCATTAGTATTGACCTCCCATCATTTTTCATAGGCTACTTTACACTATCTGTTATTAATTCTACCATTTATTACAGATTGTTGCCTTTTTTTTCTCTATAGCCGTCTCCCAATATAAGCCTTCGGGTCAGATACCCGCTTAATCCAAGCAGAATTCCTGCTAATAAAGCCCCAAAAAAATTCGTACTTTCTCCTGATACAAAAAACTGTGAAAAATATACAATAACTACGGCAGCAACAGTTTCTATTACAGAGCTTGCCTCTGCACCTATGCAAACTAGCAGCACCATATCCATCATGTAGCCTGTAGCACCTATAAGCATCCCGGTTAATAAGGTATACCACACACCTGAATAATTAATTGCAGGGGACAATGCATCAATAGTGAATAATATTCCCGGGTATAAAAACATCTTTAATAAAAAATTAACCACTCTTTCCTCCTCGTAAGCCCTGGATTCAATCTACATCCTACTAGATATAATTCTATCCATTTTACCATATATTAACCAGTATATTAGAACATTTATGTAGTTGCAGCTTAACCTGTTGTGCTGGCTGGTTCCCTCATTAAACTATATCAATACATCAGTAACCTTTTTACATAAGAATGAATAATATATACTAACTTCATTCGGAAAGGGGGCATGTAAATGTCTGGCAAGTTTGGATCCTTAGGGGATAATTGCGAAATCCTATTCTTTATCATTCTGTTCCTGTTATTATTCTTCAATGGCGATGCTTACGGCGTAGGATCATATGGAAAGTAATAGTATTACAATTACCAATCAAAACCATAAATACTTTGAGCATGCCTTACTTAGGTTTTAAAAAAATGGCAACTCGAATAGGTGAAAGGAGGGTATTATATATGTCTGACAGAACTTGTGGTGTAGGCGGTATATTCGGAGATAACTGTGCAATATTATTCTTCATTCTCGTGTTCCTTTGCTTATTCACCGGATTTGGTGGATATGGCTGCAGGGATTAATTGAACAATTCACACCCCCCTATGCCTACAGGTAAGGGGGGTAATCATTTACTCACTGCTTCTTTTAATAAGAAAATACACCGCAAGAAATGTTGCAACTGCTAAAACTGCTAAAGCTCCTATAGTTAAGCTTAAATTCAGCCCTATCTTCTCCACAGCAACCTGGTAGCTTCCAATAAACCCAAACAATATAAATGCTCCTGCCGATATAAGCTTGACCAACCTTTCAGGTATCCTTTTGCACATAACAACGCCAATAAATATTCCTACACTATCTGCAATAAGCATTCCTAAAGTAGTCCCTGCCAAAACTGCTGCCGGATACCTTGGAAACCTTGCCGCAAGGGCAATAGTAGCCAGTTGGGTCTTGTCGCCAAGCTCAGCTATAAAAAATGCAATAGCAACTGTCAATACTGCGCCAAATCGGGTTTCTCTGTTTTCCTCACCCTCAAGCTTGTCCCCTCGTATAGTCCAAAGGCCGAAAAAGATAAATGAAAGCGATGCAATCCCCTGCACCCATATTTCCAATGGTTCAAACCTGGTAATAAAACTGCCGAGGGCTACTGCCAGTGCGTGATTTAATACAGTAGCAATAATAACCCCCAACAATACCTTTCCAGCTCTGTATTTTGCTGCAAAAGCCATTGCAAGAAGCTGAGTTTTATCCCCCATCTCCGCTAAGACTACTGCACCTGTTGAAAACAAAACAGTAATAAAAACTGAATCCATACCATCAATCCTTCCTACAATAAAAAAACCTTTAACATAATCTTCTATTAAAACGATCATGTTAAAAGTCTCGTTGCCGTATAACGGTTACAAAGCCAGGGGTTGGCTACCCTCCCCAGTATGTTGACTTTGTAATAAAAACTACTCCCTTTCAACAAGGTAATATTATAATACCGGTCACAATTTGTCAATACTCTGTGCGTCCCGGCAAGTCCGTTACTGGAAACATTTTCTTCACATAATATACACCTTATTAAACAGCCTCTATACATCTCCACAATGTCCATTCCATAATATGGGCATACATAGAAAATACGCCCCCCCCGGGAAGCACCTGTGTATCTACAAGAACTTTAAACTGACTTTCTTTTATCAAAGTGCTGAGTAATCCTTGAAAATATTAATAAACAGGATATAATTAACACTATAATCTGGACAAGGGGTAATCATCAAAATGGGTTTTAAAAGGTTTACACACGAATTTTACATACACAATTACGAAACCGGCAAGCATAAACAAGCAACTCCGATTTCAATCCTGCATTATCTAGAGGAAACCGCGTTATCCCATACTGAATCTGTAGGCCTGGGTATAGACAGGATGAAAGCTGACGGTACTGCCTGGATACTAAACAGATGGTCTGTAAGAACAAACAGGTATCCCTGCTGGAAAGAAAAAATAGTGGTTGAAACATGGCCGTCCAGCTTCAGGAGGTTTTATGCTACAAGAGAATTTTACATAAAAGACGCGAATGAAAATATAATTGTACGGGCTTCATCACTCTGGGTTTATTTGAACATATTAAAGAAAAGGCCATTAAGGATCCCTGAATACTTTGGCGAACTATATGGGGTTACATACAATCTTGCTGTTGAAAACCCTTTTAAGAGTTTTCATTTTCTTCTGTATCCGACTGTGAGAAAGAGTTCACAGTGAGAAGAGAGGATATAGATACCAACAACCATGTGAACAATACACGGTATGTAAATTGGATACTCGAAACTATACCTCTTGATATTTATGAAAATTTTTCCCTTAAAACACTGGATATTGTATATAAAAAAGAAGTGGGCTATGGTAGCTCTGTTTCCTGCATTTGCAGTAGTGACAACCAGCCTGATCCAAGCAATAGCGTGTTTACACATGCAGTCTTAAATAAGAAGGATAATACTGAGCTGGCAACCGCAAGAACTACATGGCACAAATATCTCTAAATTTTTTTTAGAAACGCTCTCCTTTTTTTGCTTAAACATATTTACTTTTGCATATAATTAGTTTAATACTTGACAAATATAATGTAAATGTTTACAATTAATTGCAAATGCAAATAATTTGCATTTTGTTTTTATTAGTTAAAATTGCGGAGGTTTATATGATAAGATTTTCTAATCTAATAATTCTCTTATCAATAACAGTTATAGTTTATACACTGTGCGGATGTTCGAAAAACGTGGAAAGTATGGACAATAGAATTACTGTAGCAGTTTCCATTGTGCCGGAAAAAACTTTTGTTAAAAAAGTCGCTGGTGACATGGTAAATATAGTTACACTGGTTCCTCCGGGATACAGCCCCGAGAATTACCAGCCGAATCCGCAGCAAATAGAAAATTTCAGCAAGGCCTCCCTGTATTTCTCAATGGATGTTCCCACTGAAGAAGCAGATATTCATCCCAAAGTAAAAGACTTAAATCCAGGTATGAAGATTGTCCACCTGTCCCAGCTGGTTGGCGAAATATACCCCCACAGGTATTTTGGTGAAGGATTTGACGGACATAGCAATAATATAGAACATCATAATAAAGAAGCGCATCATCATGAAGGCCGTGATCCTCATATATGGCTTTCACCTAAAAGGGTAAAGGTCATGGTCGATATTATTAGAGAGGAATTATCTGAACTGGACAGTAAAAATAAGGAAGCCTATACACAAAATGCAGCAGCTTTTAAAAAGGAACTTGATGAACTGGACGACTCAATAAAAAAAATGTTTAGAGGCTTGGAAGGTAAGTCTTTCATAGTTTATCACCCTTCATTGGGCTACTTTGCAGATGATTACGGTCTGGAAATGTTAAGCCTTGAACAGAGCGGGAAGCAAGCTACTGTCGGGAGCTTTAGGAAAATAATTGATAAAGCCAGGCATGAAAACATTAAGGTTATATTCTACCAGGCGGAAGTAGACAGCAAACAGTCAAGAACCTTTGCAGAAGAGATTGGCGGCAGGGCTTTGCAGATTGACCCTCTTTCCGAAAACTACATTGAAAATCTGAAAAAAATCGGGGAGACCATTTCCGGCGTTTTAGGAAGGGAAGAATAACATGGAACCAGTCATAGAAATTAAGAATTTAAGTGTATATTATGGCAGCATATGCGCACTATCCAATATTAATCTGTCTGTATATGAACGGGATTTCCTTGGCATAATGGGTCCTAACGGGGGTGGAAAAAGCACTCTCCTCAAAACGGTACTTGGACTGCAAAAGCCTACTGAAGGTTCAGTGAAAATCTTCGGACAAACACCGGGCAAGACATATACCCCTATTGGCTATGTTCCCCAATTCTCCATATTTGACAAAGATTTTCCCATAAGCGTTGAAGAAGTTGTCCTGATGGGAAGGCTAAAAGGAAAAAACTGTTTATTTCATCGCTATTCTGCTGAAGACAGAAAAATTGCAAATGGGCTTATGAAAGAACTTGAGGTATACAGTTTAAGGAACAGGCAAATAGGACAATTATCCGGAGGCCAGCTTCAAAGGGTGCTTATTGCAAGGGCCCTTGCTGTCCAACCCATAATACTCCTGCTTGATGAGCCGACAGCAAGTCTGGATACGGAATCCAAATCAGGTATTTATAAAATCCTAAAAGAATTGAATAAAAGAATAACCATTATTGTTGTTACGCATGATATGGGAGCGGTTTCTTCATATATAAAAACACTTTGCTGCTTGAACGGAATGCTTCACTATCACGGTGAGCCTAAGATTACTGATGATACAATAAAAAAAGTGTACGGCTGTCCCATTGACCTGATAGCTCATGGTATCCCTCACAGAGTACTTGATATCCATAAGGAGGAAAAAAATGCTTAGCGCGCTTTTTGAATACAGCTTCCTGAAAAATGCCTTTTTGGCATCCATATTGGCAAGTGTTGCCTGTGGTATAATAGGTACAATTATTGTTGAGAAAAAGCTTGTCATGATGAGTGGAGGAATAGCCCACTCATCATTTGGAGGCATAGGCCTGGGGTATTTCCTAGACATAGAACCAATAATCGGTGCTTTTATCTTTGCTGTTGCTTCCGCACTCGGGATAGCTGCAATCAATAAAAAATCCCGGACAAACACCGATGTACTTATGGGGATTTTCTGGTCAATGGGTATGGCCTTAGGTGTACTTTTTATCTCATTTACCCCCGGATACCCCCCTGATATGTCCTCATACCTTTTTGGTGATATATTGACTGTATCCCGCATGGATATTGCAATCATGTTGGTATTAGACATTGTTGCTGTATTTATTGTTGTCTCGCTGTACAATTTTATAAAAGCTTATTTATTTGATGAGGAATTTGCAGCAGTGTTAAAAGCTAAAACAACTCTTGTTGAGTATATAATATTTATACTCATTGCATTTACTGTGGTAGTATTAATCAGGGTTGTCGGAATAATCCTGGTCATTGCTTTATTAACTGCCCCTCCTGCCATAGCAAAATTGTTTACCTATAGTATTAAGAGAATTATGATTTATTCGATACTACTGGGAATCATTTTTTGTTTTACGGGCTTATGGCTATCCTATAAACTTAATATAGCCTCTGGAGCATCAATCATCCTTCTGGCTGGAATTGTTTATATAGTTTCATCAGTTATACTAAAACCGGGGTGGGTTAAATCCGCCTTAAATAAACAAGAGCAGGCTAACCGCCATAACCGCCATTCCTAAAACCACGCCGAAAATCGAATGATGGTGTTCCCCATACTCTCTTGCTGTTGGCAGCAGCTCATCAAGTGAAATAAACACCATAATACCTGCAACTCCGGCAAATAAAACCCCAAAGACAATATCATTTAAAAAAGGAAGGAGAATTAAATATCCAATCAACGCTCCCACTGGCTCGGACAGTCCTGAAAGGAAAGACAGCCAAAAAGCTTTTCTCTTGTTTCCAGTAGCATAATACACTGGTATGAAAACAGATATGCCTTCAGGAATATTATGAATAGCTATAGCGATTGTAATTGCTATCCCCAGTGAAGGTTGTTTAATTGCTGTTGTAAATGAAGCTATCCCTTCAGGGAAATTGTGAATGGCAATTGCTAATGCAGTAAGTAAACCGGTTCTCATCAGTTTCATATTCTTTGTCTCAACTTTACTACTGTCCAAATCTTCTATTGTTCTTGATTCATGTGGGTTTTTATTTGATGGTATTAGTTTGTCAATTATAGCTATTAAAAGCATGCCGCCGAAAAATGCTGCAATAGTTACCCATGAACCAACTATATGTCCATAGTTCGCAATCAGGGAATTTCTCGCCTCAAAGAACATCTCCACAAAGGAAATATAAATCATAACACCTGCTGAAAAACCTAAAACAACCGATAAAAGCTTGGTGTTAGTCCTCTTGAATACAAGTGCGAATAAACTGCCTATTCCTGTTGACAATCCTGCAATCAATGTCAATCCAAAAGCTATTAGAATACTTTTTGTACTCATATTTAATACCTCATATCGCAAAACTAATGATAACCATTATCATTAACAATTTTAACATAAAGTTCACTTAAGTCAACAGTATTGAGATGTATTTTTTGTATGACCAATACTATGGAATATACATTGTGAAGAGGCTAATTAATAGGGTGAAATATTATGAGTCATGTAGAAAACATGCACAATCAATTGAATAATAGTGCGTAACTAAAGGAAGCAGCTTGTCTAAAGCCACTCCCTTTAATTGCAATTCATATAAAGGTAGAATTTAAAGGATTGTGATTATTCCCTATTTCCGTAGCCGAACCCATAGCCACCACGACCGTAGAACAGCAGCAAGAACAGGATAATAAAGAACAATATTTCACAGTCATCCCCGAAAAACCCATAACCTTCTGCCATCTTCTACCCCCCCTTCTTTTTCCGGTAATACATATTATTCAGGAGTATTTATATTCGTTACTTTTTTGTAAACTATAAACAGTACACATACCGGTCAACAACCTGTTGGCATTAAAACTTAACTTTTTTTCTTATGATTGGTACCCTTCTGTTCTTGTTTGAATAGAATAATTGTAGAATCAATCTATACATAACTGGGTTATGTAACAAAGGAGAGATATAGCGTGACAGATGAAAGAAGCTTTGGGTTTGGAAGCGATTGGATATGGTGGATAATCATTATAATCGTCATTATCTGCTTATTTAATCCTGGATTCTTTGGGGGACTGGGCTTTGGTTGCAGGGAATAGGCATCTTGTTGAAATCAGGACGGTAAAGCAAAAGAGGGGGCTACTGAGCCTCCTCTTTCATGTTCACACTCAAATAGCCTCAATATTAAAACTTCAGTCCAGAATCTGAACATATTCCTCGCTTTTCAAATCCACTACAATACAGTCATTTGCATAAGTCCTCTCAGGAAGTACAATAAGAACATTTACGCTCTCACTATCTTTTACAAAAACACTGTGATGCCAGACACCAGGACGTATTACCACCATAGTTCCCTTTGGTATATAGAACACCTCTATTTTATCCAGAGGTACTTCTCCATCGGGTGAAACAGGGGCAACCTGCATCAGCACATCTGCATCAAGTGGCATAATTCCTTCAGGAGTATTTGTATGATATTCCATTGCATCAATGATTTTTTCCCTTTTACTTATTTTGCATACTGAAAGCCCTATATTTTTCGAGCTTAAATTAAAAGGCACCATATCCGGGTAAAAACGGGAAGGGTCTTTCCCGAAATATTCCCCATCAGGGTCAATCATATTGGCATAATATCCATACTTTTTGAATGCTTCCAGCGACAGCTGCTGGACCTTCACTTTTTTCACAAATACCACCCCTTCTTTATAATTATTAAGCCTGCTTACTAATAAATAACTACATTTATTTTATATATTTCAAACTCATTTTTCAAGGTTTGTATTTGTCTAAGCGTATTGGTAAAAGGAGAATATAAAAAATTGATAAACTAAAAGATATGGAGAGTATGGAGCCGCTGGAGGGAATCGAACCCTCGACCTATTCATTACGAGTGAATTGCTCTGCCCCTGAGCCACAGCGGCCTGAAACTGAAGAACACATATATTATATGGTTTTTAACCTTAAAATTTTGTACTCATATATTATTGCATAAAAAAATTATTTTGTCACGCAAAAAATGAATATGGGAATGCATATTTTCTATGAACCATACTATGGAAAGGACATTGTGGATAGTATGGCATAAGAGCATCAATTCTTTCTTTTTGCGATCTGCATTTTATAAACATATCCCCTTATTCTATCCTGTTCATTTTCGGAGAGATCAATAAATCTGCAGCCATAATAATATCCATTCTCTTTTATTTCTTTCCTGATTATTTCAGCAGTACAAAAAATGGTATCATTATCAATCGGCAATTCAAAGCATACTCTGATACGCCCGATAATATTCAGCTTGCAAAAAAATAAGATTCCACTTGCACTTAGATTAATACTTTGGACAAATATCTTTTTAGGCAAGTTAATAACTTTGTTACCGGCTGCAATTATTCTTTTTACCTGCAGCTCTAAATCTATCTCAACCCTTGTTTCATATCTCCTTTGGATATTTTTTATATGCTTCAGATTTTGAAAAACAACTACATTTTTAGAATAACCTGAAATTTCTCCTTCATATTCTATCTCGCCTTTAAGGGTATTATAAATAAATATCGAAGCTTTCCGATCCAAGATTTCGTCTTTATGAATCCTGCACCCTGCAACAAGAAAACTATCATTGAATTCTACAACCGAACCATTAAAAAAATTATTATTACCTTTTGGAATAAAAACAAGCTTTGCGTTCTTATACACATTCCTGTACATATAAGCATCATCTTCCTTTTGTGTTAATTGCTTGCTCATATATTGTGTATTACTTACTCTTTATGTTAATTTCATCATAATCATTGATTGGTATAATTTACCATTATTTTAATATTTTTGGTTAAATATGTCAATTAGCTACATACTTTCCATGCTCTTATTCATAAATAATACAAGCTTTAATGCCTAAATATGAGTATTTTCTCTTTCTCATATTGAGAAATCTAAAGAAATATTTCCCGGACATGCTGTTTAGAAATGTATCATATCGTTACCATATAAAATTTATCTTAATAAGGGTTGTAATAACTGATAATAATAAACAACCAGACAGCTTTCTGATGAAAAACAGTAGCTGTCCGGCATATTTTATCCACAATCTGCCTGTAGAATTATTGCATCCTCTCTGCTGTTTGTATTTGGTTTTAAACATTTTTTACATTACTGCTGCTCTCAATATTTATTTTTGCAGGAGCCTGCTTAATATATACAAACCAGTATACAAATGAAACTATTATCGCACCACCAATTATATTCCCAATTGTTACAGGGATTAGATTACCCGACCACATTGAACCCCAATCTAAGCTTGACAGCTGTCCAGCTGAAACATTGTACAGTTCTGCAACCTTCTCAGCATACTGTCCTTTCGCTAATACACCAATGGCAACAAAGTACATGTTTGCAATACTATGCTCAAAGCCGGACAAAACGAACAGCATTATCGGGAACCAGCAAGCCCAAATTTTACCCACAATATCTTTTGCAGACGTAGCAATCCATACTGCCAGTACAACCGCAATATTGCAAAGGATTCCTCTTAAGATGGCTGGCCCGAATCCAATGGTCACCTTTTGATATGCAGCGTTTACTGCAGCTGCGCCCAATTTCATACCTGATGTGTCCAATAGGCCTGTTCCGAGTATGATCAATGCAAAGACTATAGAACCCACAAAATTACCTATATAAACAACCAGCCAGTTTTTCAACAAACCTTGCATCGTAATCTTTTTTTCATACAAGGCCAGAGTCATAAGGTTGTTTCCGGTGAACAACTCTGCTCCTGCCATAACAACAAGCATAAGTCCTACAGGGAATACTGCAGCTCCTGCAAATTTAGCTACACCTGTCGATTCAATGCTGTGGGAGATCATTTGTGACGCAAATCCCCCAAAAGCGATAAATATTCCTGCTAATATTCCTAATAAAAACATCTTTGATATAGGAAGTTTAGACTTTGTTACACCTGCATTAATTGTTGCTTCAGCAATTTCTTTCGGAGTCAAAAATGCTTTTTCCATTAAACCTCATCCTTTCTTAGATAAATAAGATTAATTTATTTCCAGCCTTTCTGGCATACAGTATACATTCATCCCGTCTCCTCGTGTAAATCCAATTAATGTTACTCCTATTTCCCTGGCAGCTTTAACAGCAACTAGTGCGGAATGCTCCCTTCTCATTGTTTTGACTACTTAGTAGAACATTTACATAAATGCTGCATTGAAAAACATATATCGCACTTAATAGAAGGCAAGGATAAACTACAGTGACCAAATTCTGGTTCAGCTTCTATTGAATATCATATACTAATAAGAATGTGCTTGAAGCAAATAATAGCATCTGGAGGAGTGCCGCTACCTTGCACTGTGTAAGCCGTAAGCTTTATTCACGTTTTGAATAAAAATAATTCCATTGCCTGGTTTGTCAATTTCAAGGCTTTCCCTGATAGAAGAAGCAATTGATTCTGTAAGATGTTTCTCAGATATTATCAATACTATCTCTTTTTCAGGCTCTATTTCCATTGAGAAAAGCTTACTGGTCTCATGAATCCCGGAGCCTCTTGCATTAATAATAGTTCCTCCTTTTGAACCTGCTTTTGTAGCGGCTTCTATTACTGACTCCGCTTTGCCTCTATCAACAACTGTAAAAATAACATCATACATTGTATTATCCACACCTCCACTTTCATTTACTTTTCCACATACAAGGCTTGTAGTTCCTAAAATAGTGCTAACAGAAGTACTGAATACTATACCGTGGTTTGGCTTGTTGAAGCTAAATTTTTTGTTAAGCTGCTCTAAAGCCGAATAGGCAGTATTTTTCTCTGCAATCATCAAAACTATTTCCTTCCTTACCTCATTTAACTCCAAAAACTCCAAAATAGGACTTTTAATAGTTCCTTTTCCTAAAGCAATTGTACCTCCTGTTATTCCACATTGCTTTGCATATTTTATGATTTTGCTCCCCATTCCGAAACTAACAATTACACATATCAACTCAAATTCCTTGCAATTATGGCTGTTTTCCATCCTCGGGCATACCTCCTTTTTTAGATTTCATATGGAAAATAAAACCAAGTATTTGTAGAGTTATTATTGGCATTAACGCTACAGTAGCAATCATACCGAATCCATCAATTAACACGCTTGCTTCCTCAACCGCCTCTGCAGCCCCCTGTGTAAAAGCCAATATGAAGGTTGCTGTCACGGGTCCTGTAGCAACACCTCCTGCATCAAAAGCAATCCCTACAAATAGCTTTGGTACATAGTGAGCCATAGCAATTGAAATCGTGAATCCAGGCAAAAGGTAATGCCACAATTTGATTCCCGGTGTTATTATTCTTATCATTGATAAAGCCACTGCTAAACCCACCCCTATGGTAAGGGCAACCAGTACAGCTTTTCTTTTTACATATCCGCTTGTAATATTTTCAATATCATGTGTTAATACATGAACCGCAGGTTCAGCCAGTATTGTTACTACACCAAGGATAAACCCTATAATAATAAGATAAAACTTGTTTTCCAAAGATGCAAGGCTATGTCCTACAATACTTCCAACATCCATGAAACCTGCATTAACTCCAACTAAAAAAATAAACAACCCCATAAAAGTATAAACAAAGCCTTTCAGCATTTTAGCAAAACCCTTCTTACTCAGCTTAAATGATATTTTTTGCATAACTAAAAGAATTATCAACAACGGTAAAAGAGCAAAAAAGCTTTCCTTTAAAATATCCGGCATTACATGAAAAAAAGGTCCTATTATGCTGGTTGATTCCATTATGCCAAATTCTAGGCTGCCTGAAAACTCATCCGCCCTTAAAATAATGCTCATTATAATTACTGATATTATTGCACCTACAGATGTTATGGCAAGCAGACCGAAACTATCTTTTTCAGATGCCTTTACGTCTTTTTTCAGGCCTGAAATTCCTACAGCAAGAGCGAGGATAAACGGCACTGCCAATACCCCGGTTGTTGCACCTGAAGCATCAAAGGATATTGCCAAAAACTCTGATGAAGTAAAAAGCGCCAAAATAAAGGAAGCACCATATAATACAGTCAATACTTTATATAGCGGTATGTTATATACTATCCTGACAAAGCCTAATGCGAGTAATATCGCCATGCCTACAGATACTACAACAAGTATGCTTATACCTGATATTTGTCCGGACGTAACCATATCAACCTGATTGGCAAGAACAATAAGCCCGGGTTCCGCAATTGAAATAAAAAAGCCAAGTATTAAACCGGCAATTATTACTATCCAGAGTTTATTTGTTTTTGCTACTGTAGATCCCATCATACTACCAAGAGGAGTAACTGCAATATCTACTCCAATGAGAAAAAAGCATAACCCAAAAATGACTAAAAACGCACCAACCAAAAATCTCACAACCAGTGATGTCCCAAGAGGAGTGATAGTAAAATTCAAAAAAAGTACAATAACTGTAATAGGTAAAACTGAATATAAAACTTCTCTTATTTTGTCGGTAAATACATTCAAATACGTATCACTCCTTTCATTGCTTTTTATTATATCCTTTTCTTCTTCATCTGTCATCTATATCTTTTACTGCATTTGAAGACTAATACCCTTACTTTTTACTATTGTATTCGGCATAATTCCTAATAGCCCTATTCAATATGCCACTATTACTCCACAGTATTTTTAGATGTTACTCGCTTGTCCGATTATACAGGATTAGATAATAATATTTCCGAATCTGTTTTGGTGGTTAATTTCACTATGACAACAGAATATAATCCGATCCTGCTTATACCATACCTATTGATACTAAAGTATAAATCCAACCTTAGTATATTATACAATACATCAGTATATGGAATATTGAATCCGGCAGGGTGTCAACAATTCTGGAAGTACAGGGTGCATATATACTATGTTCCTTCCTTCATTTTCTTCACATTTGTTACATGCACCCTGAAGTCGATCTGTTCATCTTTTGAAAAAGAGTGCTGGGGAGGCTGTAGTAAAGCTGCCATCGGCAAATAATATGTCATTTCTCATCTTTATCTGAACCTGGTTTAATTCCTTAGGAATATTTTTTATAAAAGAGTCCCCTATCTTTAGGATATGTATATCGTAATTATTCAAATATGCAAGGGAAGAGAAACCCGTACCAAAATCGTCAAGAGCTATCTGTACTCCAAAGGACTGCAGTTTTTGAATATAGTCAGCTGCTTTGCTGTTTTTATCAGTAAGAATACTCTCTGTTATTTCCATGATTAGAAAGTGTGGATCCAGCTTGAATTCATCAATGGTATTTATAATGTTTTCAACAAAATTATTTTGGTAAAACTGCACACTGGAATAATTAACCGATACTTTTATGCATGGAAGCCCATTATCCAGCCACTGTCTGTAGCTGCGGCATACTTCCCGTAATACCCAATTTCCTATGTCAATAATAAAACCTGTTTCCTCCGCTAAATATATAAACTCATCAGGAGATACTATGCCCCAATCCGGATGCTCCCATCTGACTAAAGCTTCCACTGCCAGAATCTTGCCATTTTTCAAGTTGACCTGGGGCTGGTAGTAGACTTCCAATTGGCCTCTTTCTATTGACTTGCACAAATCATTGCGCAAGTTGAATTGTTTGTAGCTTTGGATGTTTATGTCTGAGGAATAAATCTTATACTGGTTCTTTCCCTCATTTTTAGCCCTGAATAAAGCAGTGTTAGCATATTTTATAAGAAGTCCGCTGGCCTGCGTATCCTTGTAACATATACTTATTCCTATGCTGATTGTTACATTCAGTTCATATGAGCCAACTTTGAATGTTTGTGAGAATAGGCTGATAATGTCTTCTGCTACCTTTATGTATTCCTGCAGGGTGCTTAAGCTTTTTGTGATAATAGCGAACTGGTCCCCAGAATACCGGTAGATATTATAATCTCTACCTAAAAAGTCCTTTAGCCTTTTGCTGATTTCAATAATCAGCTGATCCCCTGTCTGGTATCCCAGGGCATCATTTATGTATTTAAATCCATTAATATCCAGCATCATCAATGCAAACGTTGTATATGAGCCTTTTGCGCAGCACCACTGTGCCTCCAAATCCTTGTTGAGACTTATCTGGTTCGGAAGCCCTGTTAACTCATCATGGGTTGCAATATGCTCAATTCTCTTTTGCATTTTCACTCTTTCGGTAATATCCCTGAAGTTTAATACAATACCCTGTACATATGGTTCAGATAGTAGATTCTTCATGTTAACTTCCAAAAATATTTCTTTTCCTGATTCGGTCTTAAGTACGATATCCTCCTTAACTATCTTAGCAGGAACGTTTAAAACCGATTCAACCATTTTAGTTAACTTTTGCAGTTCTTCCCCTTCATAGAATTCAAATACCTTTTTGCCAATCCGTTCCTCAGGTTTACAACCAAGTACTTTCTCTATTGTATTACTTATATACTTAATAGTCCCGTCAGCTGCAATAATCTCAAAAACATCGGTTGACTCCTGCACCAAAACCTGGAACTGATTTTTTATTCTGTATATTTCTTCCTGTTTGAGTTCTATTGCCCTCTGTAACTCCTTTATCTCCGTAATATCCTGTGTCATCCCATATGTATTGGTTGGTTCATCTGTCTTCAGCCTGGTAATATCCTGTATAATGCCAACCATTTTTGCAGGATTATTACAGTCATCATACAAAACCTTGGTCTTTTCATGTACATACCTTTCATCACCTTCTGGTGTGATAATACGGTACTCTATATCGTATTCCCGGCCTCTTATAGCATCCTCAGTTGCTTTTTTTACTTCTTCCAGGTCATCAGGATGCACATATAATAAAAAATCCTCAAAATCGCCGTTAAACTCCTGTCGGCTGCGCCCCAAAATCTTATAAATTTCTTCTGTCCAGAAGACTTCATTTTTGTGCATATCATAAGTCCAGCTCCCAATGTTAGCGAGCTGCTGACTAAAAATGACATTCTCCTTCAACTGTTTATAGCTTTTTTCCAACTCTTCTTTTGAGTTATTCAAATCATCATTATTATTAATTCTTTTTAATATATCTTTCAAAATGAAGCCCATTCTATCCTCCCAATAAACATCCTTATCCTGAAAGGTTCAGTTTGTTATAACTATCGGCTATTGTTATCAAATATCACTTTTATAAAACTATTGTATATTTACCCATTATTCAACCAGTTTACACTTTTTCTGGAGACTAATATTTATTATCACTTAACTGATAAAATTCGACTTATTTAGATTAATATTACTATAATTCGATTATATTCGTCAATTGATTAAAAATCAAGATATGTGTCAATTAAAAGCATGCACATGGTCTGGTTCATGATTCGTCCAGAGCTAAGTCAACATCTTTCCAAAACAGCATTCTCCTTCTTAAATCATACATATCGTTAATGTAAAACAAAATCAGGTCTTTTGAATTTGTATTTTTGAATTCTTGGGCAGAAAAAAGAGCTATCTCAAAGTGAATTTTGAGACAACCCCGCTGAATATCTTATGAGTAGTGACGTAAACTCACCTGAACCTTACAGGTATATAATCAGGCAGTCTCTTGTCAATAAACCTTATGTCAAACTTAGCAAACCTCTGCAAACCATTTTCTACTCTAATATCTGGCCAGCCATCCCCTATAAGGGGTTTTGCATAATTTATAAAATCGTCGGTTACATCAATACCATCTTTAGTAATCCAGCTATCTGGAATATACCTGACAGAATTTGCTACAGTTTCAAGAGGAACTTTGTCAAAATACGCTTCGTAATTGGTTCCAGGTTTGCGTAGTATAGTAGCCATCCAGCCTGTTCCTTCATTTATTGCTATTTCAACAGCTTTATTCCCTACCCTGTAAGCCTCATCAATGTCAACCTTTGAAGCAAAGATAGAAGTACAGCGCTGAAGTACTCCCGGAACCTGGCCGGTAGCCTGTCCTCTTACCTTAAGCCCGACTTCATTGAGATAATTTGTGACAACCTGGGCCGCATTGGTTTTACTGGCACCGTACTCAATATGTCCGAATCCGTCATGGGCTTCGCCCACACTTCCAACATTGAAGCCTTCATTGACAACTACTATGCAGCGCCTGTCTTTCTTAAGCTGGTTGTTAACATTCTCAGCCAAAGTTTCAAGGTTGTGATTGGATTCCGCCATATAAAGCTGAAGGGGCATTTCACGCTCAGGATCCGCCAACCTTGATGCAGCAGTAATAAAGCCGGATTTCCGTCCCATTGCCTGAAGTACTGAAACACATTCTGAGACACACATTCCCCTGTTTTCTTCATTGACATTCTGTATTATATTTGCCCAGTACCTTGCTGCGCTTCCATATCCTGGTGTATGGTCTATAATAGTAAACTCGGAATCCCCTACATCATTGTCAATGGTTTTTGGAACTCCTGTTACTAACCAGCCCAATCCCTTTTTTCTTAGCAAGCTTCGATACTTTGTCGGCGGTATCCATGGAATCATTTCCGCCAATGTAAAAGAAGTATCCTATGTTATGAGCCTGAAACACTTCTATAATCCGCTCAAAATCCTCCTGCTGGTCTTCTTTTAATTTATACCTGCATGTACCTATAGCTCCTGCAGCTGGAGTATAGCGTAACAGTTCAATTTCTTCTCGGGACTGGGCAGAAATGTCAATCAGTTCTTCCAGCAAAACCCCTTCAATACCATGCCAGCTAGCATAAATCTTTCCAATACTGCCGGAATAGTCAAAACACCTGTCTATTACACCCTGAAGTGATGCATTTATTACAGGTGATGGACCTCCTGACTGTGCTATCAATGCATTTTTCTTCATAATGAACCCACCCTTCTTTATTTATATGGATTGATTTTGTTCAATCATCTTTACCACTTCAACAACCATATGCTCATCATTGCTGCACACGCATATGTCTGCTGATTTTTTCAGTTCTTCATGGGCATTTTTCACTGCAATGCCTACTCCTGCTCTATTGAGCAGTTCTATATCATTTAAGTTATCACCCACAGCATATACATCCGATTTTCTACATCCTATTACTTTTATTAATTCATCAAGGGCTGTGCCTTTAGATACACCCGGAGGTAGAATTTCAAGGAAAATGGAAGTTGAACGCACCATCCTTATCGGCAGTTCTTTCGAATCCAGATACTTTTCTATCCTTTCGAGCTTTTCAGGCTTGTCAGCTATCAATATCTTAAGCCATGGTTCACGGACTTCATCAAGCAGCTGTTCATTATAATAAGCAAGCTCATTTCTACGGCATATTTCTGTTTCCTGGCTCTTCCTAAGGCAGGTAATCCTGCCTGGCTTATAAACAAGCACTCCTGTTTCAGGAAATGCATCAAGTATGTCCTGTGCCACTCTGCTTATACCCTTTTCTAAAAAAAGGCTCCAAATTGCTTCCCCTCTTTGAAAATCATATAACAACGTACCATTACCTAATATTGCAGGAGCATTAACAGGCAACCTTTCCATAAACCCTTTCACTGATACTTCTGTCCTGCCCGTTGCCAGAGTGAACTTTCCGCCTGATTGCGTGTATCTTGTCAGAGCTTGCAGGTTTTCATCACTTATCCTGTTCTCAGAGTTCAGGAGTGTCCCATCCATATCACAGACCAACAATGTACCTCTTAAATCCATACTATAATTACCTCTTACTTAAAATACTCGACACCGGCTTCAAATATTTTCTGATCCTTGTTTCCCGGAATATTCTTGCATACATTTGTCCCTATCCTTTCGGAATGTCCCATTTTGCCAAATACCCTTCCATCCGGGCTTGTTATTCCTTCAATAGCCCACATAGACCCGTTCGGATTAAATCTTATATCATAGGTAGGGTTTCCATTCAAATCCACATACTGTGTTGCTATCTGTCCATTTGCAGTTAATGATTCTATCTCTTCCCGGGAGGCTACAAACCTTCCTTCTCCGTGAGAAACGGCTATTGTATGCACATCTCCCACTTCAACCTTGCTTAGCCATGGTGAAAGGTTGGAAACCACTTTTGTACGCACCATACAAGAAACATGACGGCCTAAAGTATTAAATGTGAGTGTAGGGCTGTCTTCTCTCATTTCAGTAATCTCACCATAAGGAACCAATCCCAGCTTGATTAATGCCTGAAAACCGTTGCATATGCCAAGAATCAGGCCATCACGCTTATTTAGAAGACGCATAACAGCTTCTTTTATATATGGGTTTCTGAATGCCGTTGCAATAAACTTACCTGAACCAGCTGGTTCATCGCCTCCGCTAAAACCTCCAGGTATCATAATAATCTGAGAGGTTTCTATACTCTTTACCATGAGTTTTATAGACATTTCAATATCCTTTGATGATAAATTCTTGATTACCAGTGTATCTGCAATTGCACCCGCTTTCTCAAAAGCTGTTGCCGTTTCATATTCACAATTTGTTCCTGGGAATACCGGAATAAATACCCTGGGTTTTGCTATTGCCACTGGTGAACGTAGTTTCTTCATTCCTTTTGTATAAACAACCGGCTTAATTTCCTCAGCGGTTTTGTCTGTTCTTGTCGGAAACACCTTTTCGAGTGGTTTTTCCCAGCATGTAAGCATTTCTGCCAGCGGAATCAACTCATCATTAACCTTTATAGCTTCCACATTGCTTGTAACACCAACAAGCCTATATTCAAGGCCTTCAAATAAGGCATCTATATCCTCATCACCTGATACCTCCAACAGTATAGAACCGTAATCCGGGCTGAACAGTTTCTTTTCATCCACCTTACCGTTAAACTCGAATCCTATCCCGTTACCGAAACACATTTTACTTATTGTTTCTGCAAGGCCGCCCTGTTTAATTGCTGCTGCTGATAAAATCTTGCCCTTTCCGGCTAATTGATGAATCCTGTCATAATTGTTTTCCAGTTGTTCAAAATCAGGAAGTTCATTACTGTCCCTTCTCACAGGTAGCAGGACTACCTTACTTCCAACATTCTTAAATTCACTTGAAACAACATAATCTGTATTTACAATATCAACTGCAAAGGAAACCAGCGTCGGCGGAACGTTCATATCCTTGAATGTCCCCGACATGCTATCCTTACCGCCTATTGCAGGAATTCCCAGTTTTATCTGTGTATAGTATGCTCCAAGTAGCGCACTAAAAGGCTTACCCCATTTCTCAGGATCTTTTCCGAGCTTTTCAAAATACTCCTGAAGGGTCAGCCTAATTCTCCTAAAGTCCCCTCCCAACGCAACAACCTTTGCAACCGACTCAACTATCGCATAAACTGCACCGTGGAATGGGCTCCACTTCCCAATCACTGGGTTGTACCCATATGTCATTATTGTCCCTGTTTTTGTATTTCCTCCAGGCACAGGAATCTTTGCTACCATTCCTTCAACAGGACTTAACTGGTATATGCCCCCAAAAGGCATTAAAACCGTGCAGGCACCTACTGTGCTGTCAAATATCTCAACCAATCCTTTTTGGCTGCAGACATTTAGTCTTTGAAGGTTTTTAATCCATAGCTGTTTTATATCCTTTGAGCATACTTTCAACTCCTCTGGAAATCTATCAAAAAAACCACATCCTGTACTCGGTTCCTTAACCCTCACATCTGAATATTGGGTAACTCCATTAGTATCAAGGAAATCCCTGCTTATATCGACGATAGCCTTACCCCGCCATCTCATTTTCAGCCTTCTGCTGTCGGTAACCACAGCAACGGGAGTTGCTTCAAGGTTTTCATCCGATGCAGCCTCTATAAAGCTCTGCAGGTTCTCTTTACTGACAACTACAGCCATTCTCTCCTGTGACTCTGAAATTGCAAGCTCTGTTCCGTCAAGACCATCATATTTTTTGGGAACGGCATCAAGATTGATATCAAGCCCGTCAGCAAGCTCGCCAATTGCAACAGAAACACCCCCGGCGCCAAAATCATTGCACTTTTTAATCATTTTACTAACGGCAGAGTTTCTGAACAGTCTCTGGATCTTTCTTTCAGTAGGCGGGTTACCCTTCTGAACCTCAGCTCCGCAAGTATATAACGACTCTTCCGTATGCTCCTTGGATGACCCCGTAGCACCGCCGCATCCATCACGTCCAGTCCTGCCTCCCAGGAGTATTATTACGTCACCGGCAGTAGGTTTCTCTCTGACTATATTATTTTTGGGAGCAGCACCAATGACTGCACCGATTTCCATTCTTTTTGCAACAAAGCCCTCATCATATATTTCAGCCACCTGCCCAGTAGCCAGCCCTATTTGGTTGCCATATGAACTATATCCCTCTGCAGCTCCTGTTGTTATCTTCCTTTGAGGAAGCTTTCCAGGAATAGTATCCTTTACTTTGGCTCTTGGATCTCCGCTTCCAGTTACACGCATTGCCTGGTATACATATGCCCGGCCTGATAGCGGATCCCTAATTGCGCCTCCCAAACATGTGGCTGCACCTCCAAAAGGTTCAATTTCCGTAGGATGGTTGTGTGTTTCATTCTTAAACATCACAAGCCATTCTTCATACTGCCCGCCCACATCAACATTCACAACTATGCTGCATGCGTTTATTTCATCGGAAACATCAAGGTCATCAAGTTTACCCCTTTTTCTAAGCTCCTTCATTGCTATAGTAGCAATATCCATAAGACATACATTTTTTACCCTGTCCTTATAAACATATTTCCTTGACTCAAGGTACTGCCTGTAAACAGACTCAATAAAGCCCGAGTACTTACCCTCTTCAAATTCAACATTATTTATGCCGGTTAGAAATGTTGTATGGCGGCAGTGGTCAGACCAGTAGGTATCAATTAATCTTATCTCAGTTACAGTCGGGTCCCTTTTTTCAGTGTCTCTGAAGTAGTTACGACAGAATTCAAGGTCTTCCAACGACATGGCTAAACCCATTTTTTCCATGAGCTTTTCCATCAGTTTTTCTGACATATTAATAAAGCCTTCCAGTATCGGCACATCTTCAGGCTTATCAACCTCTACAAACAGGGTTGAAGGTTTATCCATAGACGCTTCCTGCGATTCCACAGGATTGATAGAGTATTCCTTTATCCTGTTAAACTCTTCATCAGTTATTTCACCCTCAAGTATTACAAGCCTGGCCGCTCGAATCAAAGGTCTCTCTCCCCTGGTCAAAATCTGGATGCATTGTGATGCTGAATCAGCCCTCTGGTCATATTGACCCGGCAAATATTCCACTGCAAAAACCCTATCCTTATCATTTATTTCGATTCTTTCATCATAAACCCTATCTACCGGCGGCTCTGAAAATATACTGGTTCTGGCATCCATGTAGACTTCATCTGAAATACCTTCAATATCATACCTGTTTATTATTCTAACGGATCTAAGGCCGTTAATACACAGGTTCTCCTTTAAATCCCGGAGTATAGCCTGTGCTTCAATATCAAAGCCCTTCTTCTTTTCTACAAATACCCTTTTAACATTGGAATTCATACTGCAACCTCACTCACTATAAAAATTCTTCCCTGCACATAATATTCTTTTATACAAACTGTATTATACTATTTTACCTTGAATAAATAAAGGACTAGTTAATGCAAAGTCAAATCATGCTTGAGTCGGCTTACCTATCATTCATTAATTCAAAATGCCGATGGATTTGATTTGACACAAATGTTGGATTTACATCGTTTAACATAAAGCAATAAAAACTTACATTCAGAGAAAAAAATAAACTGTGAGTTTTTTCCATTGTGGATTTACTAGTTTACGTATGTATGATATTATTTACTTATAATTTGTTTACCATTGGCTTGGCCGATTGTTGTTTATACAAGTAGTATAGTGGATATAATGCTTTTAAGTACTTAAATTATATTATGGAAAGGATGGTATTATGTCAGAACAGATCAGGCAAATAGCTGCTAGAATAAAAGAATTAAGAGAAATCTTAGGCATGTCACTGGAATCGGTTGCTAAGGACCTGGATATCACAGTTGAAACCTACAAGGAATATGAAAGCGGTAATTCAGACATACCCATAGGCTTTCTTTATAAGCTTGCCAATAAGTTTGGGGTTGAGTTGACTGCAATATTAACTGGTGACGGTCCCAGGCTGCGTACGTACTCTGTAGTCAGAAAGGGTAAGGGAATGAGCGTGCAAAGGACAAAATTCTACGACTATCATAGCCTTGCATACAACTTTATAGATAAAAAGGCAGAGCCTTTTCTTGTAACAGTGGAACCAGAAGGGGAAGATGTTCCCACTCCACTTAATTCCCATTCCGGCCAGGAATTCAATTACGTGCTTGAAGGAACTCTGAAGATAACTATAGATGGCCATGCAATTGTATTGAGGGAAGGTGATTCCCTTTATTTTGATTCAAGTTTAAGCCATGGTATGAAAGCTTTAAACAACAAAACAGCAAGGTTTCTTGCGATTATATTCTGATATGGATATTCTGTTTTGTATGGAAACATTTTGATATTACATAATGGACAACAGAAAGAGAGGTATTTAAGTACATGAATCTATTAAACAAATTCCTTACACAGGAAAACTTCAGTTCCTATGATGACTTTGTGAAAAATTTTAGAATAAATATACCTGACAACTTTAACTTTGCTTATGATGTTGTAGATGAAATTGCAAAGAAAGCCCCTGAGAAAACTGCAATGGTATGGTGTGATGACAAGGGGAACGAAGCTACTTTTACTTTTGGGCAGCTAAAGTATTACAGTGATAAGGCTGCTAACTTCTTTAAATCTGCCGGCATAGGAAAAGGTGACCCGGTAATGCTTATATTAAAGAGACGCTATGAATTCTGGTTCTGTATACTTGCATTGCATAAGATAGGAGCTGTTACCATTCCCGCTACCCACCTGCTCACGGCAAAGGATATAGAATACCGGAACAATGCTGCTGATATAAAAATGATAGTATGTGTTGCTGAAGATGAAGTAATAAACCACATTAATGGTGCACAGAAGAATTCGCCCTCACTAAAATCCAAAGTCTTGGTGGGAGGAAAACGCGAAGGTTGGTATCATTTCGACAGTGAACTTGAAAAGGCTTCGGCTGATTTCGAAAGGCCGGTTGGAAATAATGCAACTACCAATAGTGATACCCTCCTTATTTATTTTACTTCCGGCACCACTGGAATGCCTAAAATGGTCCAGCACAATTACACCTATCCGCTTGGTCACATAATTACTGCAAAGTACTGGCAGAATGTGAAAGAAGACGGCTTACATCTCACTGTGGCAGATACAGGCTGGGCAAAAGCAGTGTGGGGTAAAATATACGGGCAGTGGATATGCGGCTGTGCAGTATTTGTATATGACTATGACAAATTTGTACCTAGAGAATTAATGTCGGTAATATCAAAACATGGCGTCACATCCTTCTGCGCTCCACCGACAATATACAGGTTTTTTATAAAAGAGGATCTCTCTAAATATGATTTTTCCAAGCTGGAACACTGCTCTATAGCAGGGGAACCTTTGAACCCCGAAGTGTACCACCAGTTCCTTAAAGCCACCGGGCTAAAGCTTATGGAAGGTTATGGCCAGACAGAGCTTACAGTAACCATTGCCAATTATCCCTGGATGCAGCCCAAACCGGGTTCAATGGGCAAACCTTCGCCTGGCTATGATATTGATATTATTGATGAATCGGGCAACTCCTGTGAAGTGGGTGAAGAAGGTCAAATTGTAATAAGAACAGGCAGTAGAAAGCCGGTCGGAATATTTAGCGGCTACTATCGTGATGATCAGCTTACGCAAAAGGTATGGCATGATGATATATATTACACCGGTGATATGGCATGGCGTGATGAAGATGGGTATTATTGGTTTGTGGGAAGATCTGACGATGTTATCAAAAGTTCAGGGTACAGGATAGGGCCCTTTGAGGTTGAAAGCGCGCTGCTTGAACATCCGGCTGTTTTAGAATGTGCAATCACTGCAGTTCCGGACCCGATAAGGGGCCAGATAGTCAAAGCCACTGTTGTACTGACAAAGAATTACACTGCAAGTGAAAACCTGAAGGTGGAACTCCAGAATCACGTTAAAAAGGTGACCGCTCCTTACAAATATCCAAGAATAATTGAGTTTGTTGAAGAGCTTCCAAAGACCATCAGCGGTAAAATCCGCAGGGTTGAAATCAGGGATAAGGATAAAAAATAAGCCAACCAAAAGAGTTCATAAAAAGGAAGGACTCAGAAGTACAGTCCTTCCTTTAATTCTAAATATTAATATATAGTTTGCTATCAAAAAGCTTCAACCATTCTAGCCAGTATCTTGTTGCTTCTGTCAATAAATTTTGTCATTGCTTCAGGCTCAAGCGGCTTATGGCCCATCATGGTCAAATCATATATATGCTGGCAGACCATTTCTACTTCTTCCTTTTTACTTTCATTATCACTCAGTTTAACTAGGGCCTGTACCAGATCATTCTTTTTATTAAGCACAAGTGTCCGTTCCTCTGGGAACATATGGCTCATATCTGCTCCTCCGAACATCCTGCTCATATCCTGCATTCTCCTGGACTGTTCGGATAAAAGAATTATTCCTGGAACTGAAGCACTCTTCAGGCTTTCAACCTGGATTTTTAGCTTATCGTCACCTAATGCTCCCTTAAATAGTTTTTCAAGGGTTTCTGCCATCTTCTTTGATAACTCACTATCCTGCCCGTCATCGGTATCCTTCAAGCTCTTGGAAATATCGGAATCCACTCTGCTGAACTTCACACCATCGTTCTGCATTTCCATAAACTGGACAAAATGGTTGTCAATAAGAGTCGGTAATATGACAGCTTCCATACCATGCTCCTTAAACATGTTTATATACTGGGACTGCTGCCTCTCATCCGTTACATAGAACACTGTATTTTCCTGCTTATCTTTATTACTGTCCAAATATTCTTTTAATGTAACGTATGTCCCCTTTATGGTTTTGTAAATAATAATATCCTTTACCTTATCATAGAATTTTTGTTCACGTATGCACCCGTATTTAACAAAGGGGTTAATATCATCCCAGTATTTATTATAATTTTCCCTCTCATTTTCATAGAGGGAAGTCAATTTATCTGCAACCTTCTTTGTTATATGATTTGATATGGTGTTTACATACCCATCATTCTGCAAAAAGCTTCTGGATACGTTTAAAGGCAAATCAGGACAGTCAATTACACCCTTAAGCAGCAAAAGGAATTCGGGTATAACCTCCTTAATATTATCCGCTACAAAAACCTGATTATAAAATAATTTGATCTGCCCTTCCCTTATTTCAAACTCATGCTTAAGTTTGGGGAAGTATAGTATACCCTTCATTCTGAATGGATAGTCCATGTTTAAATGAATCCAAAAAAGCGGATCATTAAAGTCCATAAAAACTCTCTTATAAAACTCCTTGTACTCTTCATTGGTACAGTCGTTAGGTTTTTTAAGCCATAGCGGTCGAGTGTCGTTCAAAGGCTTTATCTCTTCTTTACCCTTTTCCTCATCACTTTTTTTATCTTCTTTTTTAGAAGCATCTTCAAGGTAAATCTCATAAGGAAGGAACGAACAGTATTTCATAAGTACCTGACTCATTTTGTACTCATTTAGGAATTCTTCACCATCTTCTGAAACATATAGTGTGACAGTTGTTCCTCTTTCTGTACGGTCAGACTCGTCTATTTCATATTCAGACTGCCCTGTGCTTGTCCATTTGACAGCTTGCGCACCCTCCTGATATGAAAGAGTATCAATCTGGACCCGTTCTGCAACCATGAAAGCGGAATAAAAACCAAGTCCGAAGTGCCCTATTATCTGCTGGCCTTCATCTGCCTTGTCTTTATATTTTTCAAAGAAGTCTACTGCGCCTGAAAAAGCAATCTGATTAATATACTTTTTAACTTCTTCCCCAGTCATACCTATGCCGTTGTCTATAAACTTGATAGTCTTATTATCCTTGTCTACTATAACTTTTATTTGGTATTTTTCATCATCAGCATTCGCTTCCCCCAAAGACACAAGCCTGTTGAACTTACTGATTGCGTCACATGAATTTGATACAAGTTCACGCACAAAAATATCCTTATCTGAATATAACCATTTTTTTATAATTGGTAAGATGTTTTCAGTATTAATGGATATACTTCCACTTTCCCTGGCCATTTCTCATCACTCCTCTTAAACCAATGCTTCATATATATCTTACAATTGCGTTTTATTGATTGTCAAGAAAAATTAGCACTCTCTCAGGCAGAGTGCTGATAAAAGAGTCAGTTTTCTTTCTTGCACTCCGGACAAATACCATAGAAAACGAGCTGATGTCCTGTAATGTCAAAATCAGTCTCATCTTTTACATCCTGCTCAATATTTTCTATAGGGCATATATCCAAGGCTACCATCCTGTTACAGTCCGTACATATTAAATGATGCCTGTGTCCGTGCTTTGTGAGCTCAAATCTTGACTTGTTGTCATTTATCAAAGTTTTTTCAACAAGTCCCTTCTTTTCCATGAGCTCCAGGTTTCTGTACACAGTTGACAGGTTTATTGAAGCGCCGGTTTTTTTTATACTAAGAAAAATTTCCTCTGCGGACATGGGAACATTGGCGTTATCCAAAACTCCGATAACCGCCTTCCTTAACTTTGTATTTTTGCAACCTTTCTTTGAAAGCATGCTTTCAATATCGTAACTTTTAGACATAATAATACAACCTTTTCTTATTATTAATACCATTTTACTCTAAAGGCTCTATTATATCAACTTAATAATTCTCATATATCTTCCGGAAATGAAAACCATATATGCTGAAGGTTACTGCCATTGGAAAAAGCTTTGGGCGCCTTAACAAAGACCAGGAAATCAACTTCCAGTAGTATAATCTCTCCTTTCCCAGTATCCCAAGTATAAATACCGATTTTATCAGGGCGCAGATGTCCTTAAAATGGATATGCAGCCTACCCTTTCCAGGGGACCTGTATTCTTTTAAAAAGTGTATCACTCTCTCATAGTATTGTTTTGGGGAATAAATAGTATTGATTATTTTTTTATATCCTTCTATCAGCTTGTTGTAATCCATTTTGGGAACAAAGTTTATTGACAAATCGGTATTGTCACCTGAAATATCCTTAAGAAGCCTCCCCTCTCTTAATAAACGGTGATAAAGCTTTGTTCCCTTGGGAGCGTTTAGCAGACCAACCATGGCCGTTACTATTCCGCTTTCCTGGATAAAATTGATAATCTTTTCAAAGGTTGATTCCGGATCATTGTCAAAGCCTACAATAAATCCTCCTTGAACCTCAAGGCCATATTTATACATTCTTTTTATACAGTTTAACAAATCCCTGTTCCTGTTTTGAAACTTGTTGCACTCAGCAAGGCTTTTCTCATTAGGAGTTTCAATACCCACAAATACCATCTTAAACCCCGCTTCAACCAAAAGTTCCATAAGTTCCTCATCATCCGACAGATCTATAGATGCTTCCGTAAAAAAAGTAAAGGGATATTTCTTTTCTCCCATCCAGTCAATTATGGCCGGAAGTATATCTGTCTTTAACTTCTTTTTGTTTCCGATAAAATTATCATCCACGAAGAATACTCCCCCTCTCCATCCTCTGGAGTACAGCTTCTCAAGTTCGTTAAGCAACTGCTCTTTGCTTTTGGTCCTGGGTACACGTCCGTAGAGAGTAGTAATATTGCAGAAGTCACAATTAAAGGGGCAACCTCTGGAATACTGGATATTCATTGATGCATAATGCTTCATATCTATCAATTCCCAGCGGGGTACAGGAGTGTTTCTTATATCAGCCCATTTATCCGATGAATATATGCGCTTTTGCCGGCCTTTTTCTAAATCCTGCAAAAAGTACGGAACTGTTACTTCACCTTCACCAAGCAAAAGATGATCAACTTGCCAGAATTCATCATAACTGGTAGTAAAAAGAGGCCCTCCTCCAACTGTCTTAACTCCTAACTTTTTACATCTTTCAATGACCGTTTTGACAGATTCTTTTTGAATCACCATGGCGCTAATAAAAGCGTAATCTGCCCACTTTATATCCTTATCCTTAAGGTTTTTAACATTCATATCCACCAGCTTGATATCCCATTCATCAGGAAGCAGTGATGCGACAGTAAGCAGCCCAAGTGGTGGAAAATTGGCTTTCTTTGATATGAATTTTAATGCATAATGAAAACTCCAGTAAGTTTTAGGGTATCTTGGGTAGATTAGTAATATGTTCATATAATGCTCCCCTAACATATTTATTTCCTATTATTGCGCAAAATGGGTGAAACTATTCACCTGTAATGGAATCGTATGGGAGCTATCTGAAAGCATTTCCTGTTTATTCAAGGGAAAACATCAGAATAAACTGTTAGTATGTAAGTAAGGTTAATGATGCCTTTGGACTATTATGTAATTTTTAACCTGGCTCATAACCATGTTAAAGAGCTTTACGAGAAGGTGCCTCATCGAATTGTCAACGTTTATAAAACATACTCCATACTCGAAGTTGTTATCATTTACTTTTGACTTATGTACTATGTATCCTTCAGGACTTACTGAATAGCCGGATAGTTCTAGCTTAAACTTCAGAACCATATCAGTCCCAGCCGGAAAATCCAGTCCGCTCATAAACTTCAAACCACCCGGACTAATGTTTATTACTCGTACGTATGCGCTCCCGGCTGTTATCTTTCTTGAGTTCAGCCTTACTATTGTAATCTCTGAGTACAATTCATTCTCCGGCTTTATACGAAAATACTTGCGCTTATATTTGCGCTGCATCTTCACATCTCCTTAGTATTAATTTGTTAAATTATTTACATATATGTTAAATTATAATGTGCAAATGTGTTAATGTCAATAGCTTAGTATTTCTGAAATATAACAACTGGGCGTAATATGTCATATTAACCTGCAGCGGACTTTCATATTCCAGGACCTGCAACATCAGCAAAGTTAACCGACTGGAACAACAGCTTAAATCAGGACAGGGTCATTGAAACCTGTCCTGGGAATAAACCCTGTCTGCCCCGAACTCAACACCTTCACCCAATCATAAACCTGTATATCACCTCGTGGGCCTTCTTCCCCACAAGGGCTTGGGATATGCCATTCCAGCACAACAACTTCAGTTCCTTTCTTAAGAGCTGTTTTCTGCGATTCAAGGCATGCCTCTTCCAGAAGCAGGCTGTCAGCAAATGTTATGTGCGCTCTTATGTTGCCCTGGGCAACAAGGTCGATTCTTTGGATTGCGAGCTTCTGCAAGCCCAGCAACAGGAACCGTGTCATTCATTAATCCCTCAAGTACATACTTTACACTACTATTTTTCCCGATTCTGCCCAAACTTATGACTGCATGTAAACGCACTGTCTCACATCTGTTTCTGAGAAGTTCCAGAAGGAATGGTAAGGCACTTTCTCCGAGAGCCTCCCATTCATAAGTGCCAATAAAGTATATGCCGTGCTCCATGGTACTCGCTCATCAGATTACAATACCATTTTGCAGTATTAACCCAATTATCCTTTAAAACCTTTGGATTGGGCATAACAGGAATCACCAGTAACTCCTGGCCTGCAAAGATTTGATTCGGATTGTTCAATTGGTTGTTTGCCGCCAGAACACTAACTGAGGTATTAAATTGCCTGCTCAAACAGAACAAAGTGTCTCCGGGCTTTACTATATAGTATGGCCCACCGCCTGATTTAGGCAATTCAAGCCCTGACTGCGTACCCTCCGGAACAATTATATGGCTGTCCTGGAAATACTAAGGCAGGATTGCAAATTATATTTGCATTGAGAATAGCTTCTACCGTAGTCTCTGAACCTGCCCGCAATCCCTGCAAGAGTGTCTCCGGGCTGAACATGGTATAACATATTAATCCACCCCTTTTACTCTATTATATTTTTAAGTAAAAAAGATGGTTACACTTCAGCCAGGAAACTCAAACGCTTTAGTATTTCATCTTTCTGCCTTTTGAAGTGCCCTTTTCACTGCAAGCTTCCAGCTTTCCGAACTCACCCCGGCGCCTTCAATCGCCGGGACATCATATGTTTGGGCCTTAATCATCCTGTCGGCCAGAACCATCCTGTACTCCTTCAGATTCGGGCGGATATTACCGTTTACTTCCTGACCTGTCCATTCGTCGTAATTTACTTCCTTTCCGTCCGCATCAAGCTTCCTTAAAGATATACAGGTAATCCTTCCATCAATTATAACTACTGTGGCTACTTCTTTTCCATACTGCCACACATTTCCTTCACCTTCATATACCCCATCTGCATAACCGTTGGTTTTATTGTTCATATAGTTTACATAATTTTCCCCATCCATGAAGTCTTGCTGTTCTGCTTCAGGATTCAGATTATTGCTCTTTTCAGCACATGAAGAGAGCGATAATAACAGAACCATTGATAAAAATATATGGACAAATCCTTTCATAGCAGCCCCCCATACCCATTTCTTTTTTGCTAGCACATATAACAAAACCCTGTTTCACCACAATAATAGTTAATTCTATTGTTTATAGAGTTATTTTAACACGTTTAAACAAAATAAATACTTTTATTAATCAGATGCTTTTGGTATAATGTAAAGCTATTAGAATAAAAGACAAATGAGGCATGTTTCGGTGCCTTGTTAACATAAGATATAGTTAGGCTGTTATTCCTATTATTATTATACTGCTAAAGGGGGAGGACTCTTGACAAACAATCTCGCGTGGGTAATTTCTGCTAATATGGGATTAGGGCATCAGAGAGCAACCTACCCGCTTAGAGGAATTGCTCACGAAGGTATCCATCTTTTTGGTGAGGGTCCAGTTAATTCAACTAAAGAACAAAAACTTTGGAATTTATTCCGCGAGTCATATGAATTCCTTTCAAGAATAAGGCAGGTTCCCCTGGTGGGTCCACCTATGTTTGGCCTTCTTGAGAGGCTGCAAAACATATCTCCTTATTACCCGTTAAAGGATCGTTCCAAGCCTTCATTGCAGTTAAAATCCCTATATTCACTAATCAGAAGGGGTATGGGACATAGTTTGCTTTCGAGGATTTCTTCAGATAGGCTTCCTGTCATTACTTCATTCTATGCTGCTGCAATTGCCGCAGAAGAACTCACTGACCTTCCCGTATACTGCGTTATTTGCGATTCTGATATTAACAGGGTATGGGTCGCTGAGAACCCTAAAAAGAGCAGGATAATATACTTTGCTCCCTGCTCACGTGCTTTGAGACGTTTAAAGCAGTACGGCGTACCAGATGAAAGAATTTTCCTTACAGGGTTCCCGTTACCGCTATGAAAATATTGGAGATGAATCTCTGTCGAGTACTTAAAGCTGACCTGAAAGAACGCCTGTTACGCCTTGACCCGACAAAACGTTTCAGAACCATACATGGTGAGGAAGCAAAATATTACCTAGGAACAAATGACCTTGAAGGCGCACCAGGCAGGCCAATAACAGTTACTTATGCTGTTGGCGGAGCAGGCGCCCAAACAGATATAGGCGGACAAGCTTTAAACAGCCTTATCCCTCATATTGCCAAAGGGAGGATACGCCTGAATCTGGTGGCTGGTATCAGAAGCAGTGTCAATGATTATTTTGCGAAATTAGTTGATTCTTCAGGACTAAGAGGAAACAAAAACGTAAACATAATATACAGCCCTGATATTAATGAGTATTTTAAAGCTTTTAACAATGCCCTGCGCACCACAGACCTTTTGTGGACCAAACCATCCGAACTGTCCTTTTACTGTGGCTTAGGCATTCCAATAATAATATCACCCAGTATAGGCCCCCATGAGGTTTATAACAGCAGATGGCTTCAATCTATTGGCTCCGGTATCCTACAGGAAGACCCAAGGTACTGCGGGGAGTGGATTACAGACTATCTGGTTGACGGAAGGCTATGCCTTTCAGCATGGGATGGCTTCCTATACGCACGTAAAATGGGTACATATAAAATTTATGAGATACTGAAAACCGGTAAAATGGCAAGGAACTATTCCCCTCTGAAACGATAGAATTAATAAACAGATATAATGGGCTGGCCTTTGGCGGCCCATTTCTTGCTTATATATACCAGTATCAATACAGTTTTGAGAGGACATACTCAACAAAGCGGCTTGGCAAAAGTCTTTTCAAAAGCACAACAACCTTGTATTGAAGTCCGGCCACCACTCTTACAGGTGGGTTTTTCATCTCAACAACTCTGGCTATGACCTTTGCCACCGATTCAGGACTTGGACCATTCACTTCATCCTTTATCATTGTATTTATTGACTTCTTAAACTTTTTGCTATAAACCGAATCACTTCCTGCATTAACAAACTGCCTGCTGTCTGTGAATCCTGTCTTTGTATCCCCCGGCTCCACCAGTACAACATTTACTCCAAAGGGCTTTACTTCAATCCTCATCGCTTCTGATAACGCTTCAAGAGCATATTTACTGGCACTATACATGGACTGGAACGGAATGCTTATCAGGCCTGCTACAGAACTCACATTTACAATCAGGCCGCTCCCTTGCTCTCTCATAATAGGAAGGACCTGCCTGCACATTCTGTGGACGCCAAAGAAGTTAGTATTAAACTGTTGATAAGCTTCCTCTTCTGAGGTATCCTCAACAGAACCAGCGATGCCAAATCCTGCATTATTTATGAGGACATCTATGCAGCCTTCCTGTTCAACTATAAACTCTACAGCTTCTTTAACCGAATCTCCTGAACAGACATCCAGTTGAATCATTTTAATAAACCCTCCGTTTGCATCCGGCTGCAGAGTATTTCCCCCGCCATTTCCGGTTGGCTGTTTTCTGGAAGTGCCGTATACCTTATAACCTTTTTCCATAAGAATATTTGCTAAAGCTTTTCCTATTCCTGAAGACGCACCTGTAATTAACACAACCTTCCTATTCACCCTGCCCATTTCAGCCTCCCGAATAAATCAAATAATACATATTATACCTTTATTGCCACTATAGCGCAATTGCTAGTAGGGTATTCATTACCGAGTGATACATCCAGCAAAATCAGGCATATTTAAAAAAATCTGCAAGAAGATATATGTTTATTAACTTTTATATGATAAAATGATTTCAATGATTTTATTTTGTTTGATAAACAAATAGAATTCAAGAGGGGAGACCTAACAGAATGGATATTTTTGAAAAATGTTTTAACTACACTGATGCAAAAAAGGTAATTGAGGCAGGGATTTATCCTTATTTTCACACTCTGGAGTCTGGCCAGGATACTGAAGTAATAATTGAAGGCAAGAGGACTATTATGCTCGGCTCAAATAATTACCTGGGCCTCACTTCAGATGCCAGGGTTAAGAATGCGGCTATCAAAGCCATTGAAAAATATGGTTCAGGCTGCACCGGCTCAAGATTTATGAATGGAACCCTTGATCTTCATGTCAAATTGGAAGAAAAGCTTGCTTCATTTTTAAACAAAGAATCCGCAATGGCATTTAGTACCGGTTTTCAGACTAATTTAGGAATCCTTTCTGCTATAGCAGGAAGAAATGATTATATTATCTGCGATAATCAAAATCATGCGAGCATTGTGGACGGAGCAAGGCTCAGTTTTGCCAAAACATTGAAATATGAACACAGTGATATGGAAGACCTCGAAAGAATACTGAAGAATATTGATGATAAATATGGCAAACTTATCGTAACTGATGGGGTTTTCAGCATGGAAGGCGATATCTGTAACCTGCCTGAGATTGTCAGGCTGGCTAAAAAATACGGGGCGAGGGTAATGGTTGATGACGCACATGGTTTCGGCATGCTGGGCAAGTACGGCAGAGGTACTGCTGAATACTATGGTCTGGAAGACGATGTTGATATTATAATGACCACATTCAGCAAGTCACTTGCAAGTCTGGGAGGTGTAATAGCAGCAAGCGAAGATGTAATTCATTATGTTAAGCACGTGTCCAGGCCTTTTATTTTCAGCGCATCCATTCCTCCGGCAAATGCCGCTGCAGCCCTTGAAGCAGTAAATATTCTGGAAGCTGAACCGGAACGTGTTGCAGCTTTATGGAGTAATAAGGAATACATGGTGAAAGGCTTTGAAAGGATCGGTTTACCGCTTGGATGCAAACAAACAGCAATTATCCCGGTAATGACCTGGGAGAATGAAAGAACCTTTATAATAACAAAAATGCTTCTAAATGAAGGTGTATATGTAAATCCGGCAATCGCTCCTGCAGTTAAACCAGGACAGTGTCTCCTCAGAACAAGTTACACCGCCACACATAGTAAGGAACAGCTTGACTTCGCACTTAAAGCATTTGAAAAGGTGTTCAGCCAGCTTTAAAACAGAATGGCTAGTAATGGATGGAATCATTCGGAATAAGTCTAAGCTAATATATGAAAACCGGGGTGTTTATACTCGAATTCCTCCCCGGTTTTATAAATCCTTCATCCAACAACAGTTTTAATAATGTAATATAAAATGGGAATAAATATTGCCGGAAGGAGATTTCCTACTTTGACGTTCTTAATTTCCAAAATGTTTATCCCTATTGCAATTATCAATACACTACCAACCAAAGACATTTGGTTAATTACCTCTGCTATAAGAAATGGTTTTACAACACCTGCCAAAAGCGTGATGCTTCCCTGGTACAGTAATAATGATACAGCTGAAAACGCAACCCCTATACCCTGGGTTGATGCAAAAACCACTGAAATTACCCCATCCAGTATGGATTTCGCAAACAGTGTATTTGGATTTCCGTTAAGCCCGTCTTCAAGTGCGCCCACTATAGCCATTGCGCCTACGCAGAATAACAAGCTTGCATTTACAAACCCTTCAGCAAACCTGCTTCCTTCCTTGGCAAGCTTTTTTTGAAGCCACAAACCTGCTTTATCAAGTTTATTCTCTATTCCCAGGACTTCTCCGATTATTCCCCCGATAATCAGGCTGAATATCATTATCAGAGTATACTCAACTTCAATGTTCCCTCCGTCAGTAACCTTAAACATTCCCTGCAGTGTACCTGCAGTACCAATTATTATAACGGCTAGACCGGTTGCCTGCAAAATAATACTCTTAATTCTTTCCGGCAAGCCTTTTCTAATAAAAGTTCCTATAGTCCCTCCAATAGCAACTACAACAACATTTACTATGGTTCCAAGCCCAATCATATGCGTCCTCCGTGATTTATTTCAAAATAATTATTAACAAATGTTAATAATTATTTATATAAATTTAACACTGTTTCCTGTAAAATGGCGGTATAATATAGTTGTAACATTATACATTACAAACTTTTTTCATTTTGTTCCTCCTTTTTACTATAAATTATTGTTTGAGTTGAACTAAAATGATATATTAAGCACTGTTAATCGGAATAATAAATAAATAATTAATAAGTGCTTTTTTTATGTGTTTAAATTGTCCTTCAGCTGTTTAACCTTTTCCTCAATTTCAGGCTTGCTTTCATCCATAAGCTCTTTATAAAAATCTCTATAGTTATAAGTAATGGTATCTTTGCTTCTAATACCCTTAATATAGCTTTCCAGAAGTTTAAAATCCTTTTCATAGCAGTGGAAAGAATTTGCCCTATGGGTGTAGCTTCCTATTTCAACGTCAAGCTCATCAGCTGTCCTTTTCTGAAGCATTATAAAAGCAAACATATTCATAAAAGTAGCCTCCGGAGCATCATTACTCCTCATGAGAACTTTGCAGTGCAGCTTTTCGTCCCTGATAAAATATTGTATATGCTGCAGGCATGCAGGAGAAGTATTACCCTTTTTTGTATCGGCCTGCCAATCTCTTATATCAATAACGGCCCTCCTGCTGTGAGGGTTCCTTTTGAGTTCCTCATAAATAAAAGGAATCTGCCTTGCAACCCTGTCATGGTAAGTATAGTCCCACCCATGGCCTATTTTAAAATCAAGTATTCCATCCAGAACTTCCTGCCTGTACTGCTCAAGATCGGTATGGCCTCCAATAAATAACTTGCTGATCATTGGTTCTTCAAAAGGACTCTCAACTACAATTGTCATACTGCATTCCTTCTGCTTCTGGTTATAATCCGGGCAATCCGACAATTCTCCATATTCATAAAGCGCCTCTATTGATTTATGATATGCTTCAGCTAAGGTTTTTCCCTGGACAAACAACTCTTTCATCTTTTAATTGCTCCTTTCCGGTTATTAAATACAGCATTTTCAATTCAACTCTACCTATTTTATCACACAGGATATTACAAAAAAAGACTGTTTTTCAACAGTCTTCAAATCGTTTACCTCACCTTTTTCCTTATTTCTTCAATAACCTTATTTATGAAGTCTTCCGCAGGCATTGCTCCCATATCCCCTTCTCCTCTTGATCTAACTGCAACAGTCCGACTTTCCAATTCCTTATCGCCAATAACCAGTATATATGGTATTCTTTCAAGCCTTGCCTCCCTGATTTTATAACCAATTTTTTCATTCCTGGAATCCATCTCCACTCTGATACCCTGCTCTTCCATACTCTTTTTTAACTCAAACGCATACTCATGATGTTTTTCCACAAGGGGCAGTACTTTTACCTGGACAGGAGCAAGCCATACCGGGAAAGCACCTGCAAAGTGCTCGGTAAGAATGGCAATAAACCTCTCAATACTTCCAAAAACCACCCTGTGTATCATAACCGGCCTATGCTTCTCCCCATCTGCCCCAACATATGTCAAATCAAATAATTCTGGCATCTGGAAATCCAACTGGATAGTACCGCACTGCCATGTTCTTCCAATGCAATCCTCCAAATGGAAGTCAATCTTTGGCCCGTAGAATGCCCCATCACCCTCGTTAATCTTATATTCCATACCCTTTGCTTCAAGGGAGTCCATTAATGCCTTAGTAGCTGCTTGCCAATCCTCAATGCTCCCTATTGCCTTTTCAGGCCTTGTAGACAACTCCACATGATATTTGAACCCAAATACATTATAGAAATCGTCAATTAAATCTATTACTCCGACAACTTCATCCTTTACCTGCTCAGAAGTCATAAATATATGGGCATCATCCTGGGTAAAGCACCTGACACGCATAAGCCCGTGAAGCGCTCCAGAAAGCTCATGTCTGTGCACAATTCCCAGCTCGCCCATTCTCTGGGGAAGATCTCTGTACGAATGAAGTTTCCTTTTATACACCAATATTCCCCCAGGGCAGTTCATCGGTTTAATTGCATAATTTGCTTCATCAATTTTTGTAAAGTACATGTTTTCCTTGTAATTGTCCCAGTGCCCTGAACGGTGCCACAAATCCTCATTTAGAATAACCGGTGTTTTTATCTCCTGATATCCCCTCTTCTTATGTTCTTCCCTCCAGAAGTTTTCAAGCTCATTCCTCAAAACCATCCCCTTGGGCATAAAGAATGGAAATCCAGGGCCCTCATCCAAGATATCAAACAAGTCAAGCTCTCTTCCCAGTTTTCTATGATCTCTCCTTCTAGCTTCCTCGAGCCTGTTGAGGTACTCATCCAGTTCGCTCTTTTTCGGAAAAGATGTCCCATATATTCTCTGCAGCATTTTGTTCTTTTCGCTGCCCCGCCAGTATGCACCTGCAACATTCAACAGCCTGACAGCCTTTATTTTCCCAGTAGAAGGCACATGGGGTCCTGCGCACAAGTCGATAAATTCTCCCTGCCTGTAGAAAGATATTTCTTCACCTTCAGGCAAATCTTCTATAAGCTCAACCTTATAAGGCTCCCCCTTCTCCTTCATAAATTCTATTGCCTCCTGCCTTGGAAGTGTAAACCTTTCAAGATGTAAATCTTCTTTTATGATTTTCCGCATTTCCTCTTCAATCTTCTCTAATTCCTCAACTGAAAATGGAGTATCCTTATCAAAATCATAATAGTATCCCGTATCAATTGCGGGGCCTATTGCCAGTTTAACATCAGGATAAAGCCTTTTAACCGCCTGTGCAAGAATATGCGAAGACGTGTGCCTGTATGCAAGCCTTCCTCCTTCATCCTCAAATTTTAGAAGGGTAAGTTTACAATCATCATGAATTTTATAGTCTAAGTCCCTTATTTTTCCATCAACCTCGCCCGCCAGCACTGACCTTGCCAGTCCCTGGCTTATACTCTCCGCTATCTCCTGAATAGTTGTGCCTTTCTTATATTCCTTTACAGTACCACCTTTTAAAGTAACCTTAACCATTAACAATCCTCTCCTTATCCATTAAATAAAAAATCCCGCCTCTACAAATAAGTTATGTAGGGGCGAGAGTATATTCCCGCGGTTCCACCCTAATTAGTTCTCATTATGATTATAACGTAATCAACGCTTCAACTCAGAGGTGGTCTTCAACCGGTTTTCTTGAAAGCACTTCCAGCCACGGTGCCTTCTCTCTTGAAAGAATTAATCCGGCCTACTCTTCTCGTCACAGCCGAAAAATACATTTTTATAAAATTATAGCTTTACTGTATAGGGTTGTCAATAAGAAAGGGATTTAGGAGGGGTGAATATTTTCTGTATGACCCAATATTATGGAATGGACATTGTGGAAAGGCAATAGAGTCTGTAAATCCAACCTTTGTGTCAAATCAAACTCATTAACGGGTGCATGTAATAAATGTGAAGAAGATGATGGAGGGAACATATGCAAGAGCTTTAGGGACTGTTGTGAAGCAGGTATAAAGTCAAATCACTATTTGAGCAAAATAATTACCTTTTTATAAGATTTGATATTATTTTGCGAGTTTGATTTGACATTAAGGCTGAACGCTACAGGCTCTTAAGCTTGAAGCATCAGTTCCTGGAAGCATTTTCTTCACATAATATATATGCACCCGTTTTAGTTTTTGTATCAGGAATTGGAGGATATAATTGGAGTAAACTAACACAACAGATTAACTCTGTATATTTCCAGGTAATAACAAATATGTTAATAGTTTTGTATAATATATACATTAGCATACAAGCTTAAGATAATAGCTTAAATTTTTATTTTGAGGGAATAAGAATGAGGGTAAAAAGGCTTGAAAAGTATAGAAAAATCAGGTACAGAAAGATAAGGGATATCTTTATTTATGCTTTTATTCTTCCATCTCTCAGCATCTTCATAGGATATGTCTTAACCTTACTGATTATTCTGCCATCCATTGAAAAATAGCACAATTTGCTATTATTTTACCATTTTGTCTAATATGCATAAAAAGCTTTTAAAATATTTTTCAAATCTCAGTTAAAAATGATATTACTTTTCCTTTTTTAAAACTGTATAATATATTTGTACTAACATACACTATACAAACACCATATAAAAGTTTTCCTCCTTTTTTAATAAAGGTACAACCGGTAGTCTCCCTACCGGTTGTTTTTCATTTAATCAGGCTTAGTCAGTCCACAGTAATGTAGTCCTTTAAAGTATTAAACCGGCCTTCTTTTATTCCATTTACCTTCATAATGTCTTCAATTGTTTTGAATTCCCCCATCTTTTCTCTGAATAATATGATTTCCTTTGCAGTTGCCTCTCCTATACCCGGAAGTGATTTTAAATCTTCCATTCCAGCAGTATTCAAATTGACTTTCACCTTTTTCTGATGATTATCCTGAAGTGCCCCGCCGCTGTCCTCCGTAATAATAATGCCTTTCCCTGCCTCACCTTCTTCATCTGTCGAAGAGTCAAAGTTTTTCGGAAGGATTTTTATCATTACATTGCTGTTTAGTTTGTAAACAAGGTTGATATTTTCCAGGTCAGCTTCTTCTGTAGCTCCACCGGCAGCCTTGATAGCATCATTAATAATTTGGCCTTTTTCCAGTGAAACTACACCAGGATTTTTAACGCATCCCACAACATAAACCTGGATTTCTTGAGTGCTTTCTATAAGCTCCTTCTGAGTTCCATTAATCTCATTGTGGTTTTCAGAAACCTCAGCTTCGTTATTTTTCCCTGCATCAATTATTATTCCATTGTTGGCCTGCATAATTTTATAGCCTATCAGCCCTAATATAAGTGCAAGCAATACTATCAGCATAACAAGCTCATATTTTCTTATTGTGAATTTCAATCCAAATATATTTATTGTCATTTTTCTCCCTCCCTATAAAATTGTCTTATTCTCCATTTATTGTGAAATTTCCTTTTTTTTGTCGTATTTTTTTATTATCTCTATATACCTTTTCAGACTGTTTTCTGGTATACTTATTAATGTTTGAATTTTATTTTTCTATGGTTGTTATCCATGTAAAAGTTTGCACTTTATCACGGAGGTACTAATGAAGAAGGCACTAATTGTAACCACAATATTACTATTACTTAATTTTAATACCAGTTTTACATATGCAGAAAACCTGAATATTGACGCTGAATCGTGTATTCTGATAGATTCAGAAACCGGGCAGGTCTTATACGAACAAAACGCAAACGCAAGGCTGTACCCTGCCAGTACAACAAAAATCATCACCGGTGCTTTAGCCATTGAATACGGAGAACTTGACCAGATGATGGAAGCAAGTCAGGCTGCAGTATATGATATTGGGAAAGATGGTATGAATATTGGTATTATGCCAGGTGAAATACTATGCATGAAAGATTTGCTGGGGGCCCTTCTGGTAAGATCCGCCAATGAAACTGCAAATATTATTGCAGAAAACATATGCACAACAAGGCAGGAATTTGTGGACTTAATGAACCAGAAAGCCCAAGAGCTCGGTGCAATAAACACTCATTTTGTTAATCCCTGCGGAGCTCATGACAGCAATCACTATTCTACTGCAAGCGATATAGCAAAAATCGCCCGGTATGCAATGACTTTACCAGAATTCAGAGAGATTGTAAGAATGACTGAGTACTCTATGTCTCCAACAAATAAACACAGTGAATGGGATACGATTTTATATACAACTAACCACTTATTAACAAGAAAAACAAGTGATTTATTTGATATAACAGGGATGAAAACAGGATATACCGATCCTGCAGGCCACTGTCTTGTATCATCGGCAGTAAACAAAGACGGAGTTGAACTGATAGCAGTTGTACTGGGTGTTAAAAATCCTAACTCTAAAGAAAACGTTTTAGTCTATTCTGAGCAGCTCCTTGAATATGGTTATAAAAACTATTCCATGCAGGAAATAGCGATCCCTCATGAGGTAGTCCAATTCAATATTCCGGTTATAGGCGGTGAAGAAGGAGCTACTGTTAACCTAATTACTGAAAACGGATTAAAAGCTCTTCTGCCTGTTGATAAAAGCAAATGGAATATAACCCAGGAGAAAAACATATCCTCGTTAATAAAAGCGCCTGTGATCAATGGAGAAATCTATGGTCAAATAATATATAAGAGCAACGACCTTGTGCTTGGGAAAGTAAATATTATAGCCGATAAAACTGTTGAGGTAATTTCCGATGAAAGTACAAAAGACGCCATAGAAAACTCAACAGTAAGTTCCACCTTCAGAAGAGTTGCAATAGGTGCATGTATATTAATCTTGTGTTTTCTTCTTCTCAGGACTTTTTTAAGGATTGTCTCCAGAAGAGTCAATTCTAGAAAGTATAAAAAATATTAAACTTTATCAATTATCTTTCTAAATATATTTTAAAACCGGCAGGGAGAACTCCCTGCCGGCAATTATGCCTTTGTTCTAATTCCTTATATAATTCCCTACTTCACAACTATATTAACCAGCTTGTCCGGCACTCCTATGGCCTTGACAACATTTTTCCCCTCCAGCAAGGCAATAACCCTTTCATTTGCCAGAGCAGTCTCGGCCACGGCTTCCCTGGACAACCCTGAAGCTACCATTATCTTTTCTTTGACTTTTCCATTAATTTGGATAGCAATTTCAATCTGCTCTTCAATAGTTTTGCTTTCATCCCAGGCAGGCCATGTTTGTTGGTTTAGCATTCCATCATACCCCAGCAATGTCCACATTTCCTCAGTAATATGAGGTGAAACAGGATTTAGGAGTATCAGGAATGTCCTGAATTCGGCTCTATTTACCTTACCCTTTGCGTTAAATTCATTAACCAGTGCCATCAAACTTGCAATAGCTGTATTAAATTTAAGGTTCTCGAAATCCTCACTTACCTTTTTTATTGTTTTATGCATACTTATTTCAAGTTCTTTTGAATATTCATTTCCGTCAACAACAATATCCTGGAGCTTCCATACACGGTCAAGGAACCTTCTGCATCCCTTAATGCCATTATATGACCAGGGTACACTCTTCTCAAAATCCCCAATAAACATTTCATACATTCTTAGAGTATCTGCACCAAATTCATTTATCATATCATCCGGATTGACAACATTGCCTCTTGATTTAGACATTTTTTCATTGTTTTCACCCAGTATCATTCCATGGGATGTCCTTTTTTGATATGGTTCCGCAGTTGGCACAATACCGCAGTCATACAGGAACTTGTGCCAAAACCTTGAGTAAAGCAAGTGTAGTGTTGTATGCTCCATTCCTCCATTGTACCAGTCGATGGGAGTCCAGTAATCTAGATTTTCCCTGCTTGCAAGAGCCTTATCATTATGTGGGTCGGTATATCTAAGGAAATACCAGGATGATCCTGCCCATTGAGGCATGGTATCAGTTTCCCTTTTAGCTGGGCCTCCGCACTTGGGACAAGTAGTATTAACCCATTCCGTAATTTTGGCAAGGGGTGATTCCCCTGTGTCCGTGGGTTCATAAGATTCAACCTCAGGCAGCAAAAGAGGAAGCTCTTCTTCCGGCAAAGGCACCCATCCGCATTTTTCACAGTAAACCAGTGGTATTGGCTCTCCCCAGTATCTCTGTCTGGAAAATACCCAGTCCCTCAGTTTGAAATTTACCTTTCTGGTGCCAATCCCTCTTTCTTCAAGCCACTCTGTTATCTTTTCCTTTGCCTCTTTTACTTCCAGGCCGTCAAGGAATTCTGAGTTGACCATGGTGCCGCTTTCAATATCGGTATAAGCTCCTTCCTCAATATTCCCTCCTGCAACAACCTCCACTATGGGAAGGCCAAACTTCTTTGCAAACTCCCAGTCCCTGGTGTCATGCCCCGGCACAGCCATAATTGCTCCCGTTCCATATGACATAAGTACATAGTCGGATACCCATATGGGGATTTCTTTTCCGTTGACCGGATTAATTGCGGCCAGACTTTCAATTTGTACACCTGTTTTCTCCTTGGAAAGCTCCGTCCTTTCAAAGTCGGATTTCTTGCTTGCGTATTCTCTGTATGCATTAAGCTGGTCCATATTGGTTATCCTGTCTTTAAACCTGTCAATCAACGGGTGTTCAGGTGAAATCACCATATAAGTCGCGCCAAAAAGGGTGTCAGGGCGCGTAGTGTACACCTTGAGTTCTTCATCCGTTACACTTACTTTAAAACTGACTTCAGCACCCTCAGAACGTCCAATCCAGTTTATCTGCTGAATCTTTATCCTTTCTAAATAATCTACTGTATCCAGGTCGTTGAGCAACTTTTCCGCATATTCGGTAATCTTTAGCATCCACTGGCTTTTCACTTTCCTTATAACTTCACTCCCGCAACGTTCGCAGACACCGTTAACAACCTCTTCATTAGCCAGCCCGACTTTGCAGTCGGTGCAAAAGTTAATAGGCATCTCACTTTTATACGCCAAGCCTTTTTCAAATAACTTCAGGAAAATCCACTGTGTCCATTTATAGTAACCCGGGTCTGTTGTATTGATTTCCCTTGACCAGTCAAAGGAAAAACCTAGGGCTTGTAACTGGGACTTGAACCTTTTTATATTTTGTTCCGTAACCTCTTTGGGATGTGTCTTGTTCTTAATAGCATAGTTCTCGGTAGGAAGTCCAAAAGCGTCCCAGCCAATAGGAAAAAGCACGTTATATCCCTGCATCCTTCTTTTCCTTGCAACAATATCCAGAGCAGTATAAGGCCTTGGGTGTCCCACATGGAGCCCCTGGCCGGAAGGATACGGAAACTCTATCAATGCATAATACTTCGGCTTGGTTTTATCGTCAGAAGCATAAAAGGTGCCTTCTTTCGCCCATATATCCTGCCACTTTCTTTCTATTACCTTTGGGTTGTATTCTGCCATAACTCTACACATCCTTATCTAAAGTTTGTTCATATTCTGTAAAAACCCCATCCGACCATAGTCTTTCAAGGTTGTAAAAGCTTCTGTCCTCTTCATGAAAAATATGGACAACAATGTCTCCATAATCCAGCAGCACCCATCGGGAACTGTTGTAGCCTTCCTTATGAAGCAAATCGTGTCCGGCTTCCTTCATCTTATCTTCCAGTTCATCTGCAAGTGTTCTAATGTGTGTAACTGAAGTTCCGCTGCAAATAATAAAATAATCTGCCAATATAGAAATCTCTGAAATGTTTATAACACTTATATCTTTAGCCTTTTTCGACTCCAGGATTCCTACAACTCTGTCCATCATTTCATTCACTTTACTCAATAACTCATGCGTCTCCTTTCAATTCCAATTTTAATTAATACTATAAGGTGCAATTGGTAAACAATGTCTTCGAGGATAATTCTCAACAACACTATTAATCTGTCAATGTCAATTTTTAACGCCTTTATTATAGCACTAATTCAATACTAATTCGACTGCTTTTGTAAATAACTTTGCTTAATTATAAAATTTCTTGCTTCTATTGTATTAGTATGAATCAGCTTACCTTTATATATTATATACCTGATACTGTTATCAAGTGCAATAAGCATAGCCGCATCTATATCATTGAAAGCAGTAGTTCTTATCTTTTCAATGCCTTCAAAGTCCCTCCCCGGTTCGATGTAATCAGCAATAAAAATAATCTTTTCAAGCATTGTCATATTAATCCGCCCTGTAGTATGAAAACTGATTGCATCCAATACTTTCCTGTTGCTTATACCATAATCCCTTTGGGCCAGTCCTGAACCCACAGGACCGTGGAGGAGAACAGGATGCAGTAACGAAACATCATCCACCTCAATCTTAAACTATCTTGCACAAGCTAATGAGCCTCTTCCACCTTTAAATCTCTGGCGCAATCATGAAGGAGCCCAGCAATTCCAGCCTCTTCACAATCCAGCCCATACTTCTCAGCAAGTTTTACCGCAGTCTCCATAACAGCTATTGAATGGACAAACCTTCCTGGAGTAAGGGCTTTCTCCAGTCTTATTCTGATTTCATCTATTGTCATAAACCTTTCCCTCTATTCCAAATAAAGATTGTTATCAAGGATATATTTTTCCACTGCTTCCGGCACAAGGTATTTGATGGTGCGCTTTTCCCTTTACCCTCTCCCGTATACCTGTGGAGGAAATGCCTATTAACGGTGCTTCAACAATATGGATTGCGGCCTTGTATTTCTCCCTCAAATACTCTGCTTTACTAATCAATTCGCCCTTTCTGTATCCTGGTCTAAGGACAGCTATAAACTCACAAAGGTTGAATACCTGTTCATAGCTTTTCCATGTTAAAAGCTCCGGTATTACATCCGCTCCTGTAATGAAAAAAATCCTGCTCTCCGGTTCCAGCATATTCTTTAGTTGAAAAATGGTATCTACCGTATAAGTATAGCCAGGTCTTTCTATCTCAATACGCGATGCCTCAAAAAGGGGATTTGTGCTTATAGCGGAACACACCATATTATACCTGTGCTCAGGGGGAGTTACCTTCAAATTGCGCTTATGCGGAGGAATACCAGTTGGTATGAAAATCACCTTGTCCAGGTTAAATTTTTCCCTTACATCCTCAGCTATAATCAAATGGCCATGGTGTATAGGGTCAAAAGTACCTCCTGAAATACCTATCCTTGCATTTTTTTTGTTTTGCATAGTATGATACCCTCATATTTAGATTATATATGAGGGTATTATAACATATCTTGCAGTATATCGCAGTAAAGTTTGTAACAGAAAGGTTTATTTTTCATGTATGTCCCATATTATTCCATGTGCTGGTGTTTGAAGTCTAAGAGGCTGTAAATTCAGCTTTTGTGTCAAATCAAACTCATTAAACTGGTGCATATAACAAATGTGAAGAAAATGATGTAAGGAACATATGCAAGAGCTTTAGAGACTGTTGTGAAGCAGGTATACAGTCAAATCACTGTTTGAGCAAAATAATTACCTTTAATAGGATTTGAAATTATTTTGCGAGTTTGATTTGACATTAAGGCTGAACAATACAGGCTCTTAAGCTTGAAGTATCCGTTCCTGGAAGCATTTCTTCACATAATATATATGCACCCTTAATAGGTCTATATTGTCTGTATGACCAATATTATTTCACGGACTGATGTTCCAAGTCTAAGAGGCTGTAAATTCAGCTTTTGTGTCAAATCAAACTCATCGGCATTTTGAATAAATGAATCACGGGTAAGCCGACTCAAACATGACTTGACCTTGCAATAGCTTCATTAGACAGCCTCTATAGCCTCTCCACAATGTCCATTCCATAATATGGGCATACATAGAAAATACGCCCCTATTAATCACATAATATATACACCTCATCGTGGAATATACTATTTAATACCTATATCCTTTCTATAATGCATATTGGCAAAACTAATCTTGCTTACTCCTTCGTATGCCTTACTGATTGCTTTATCCAATGTGGGCTGCAGTGCAGTAACCCCCAGTACACGTCCCCCGGCAGTATAGTATTTACCCTTTTCCCGTTTGGTACCTGCGTGAAATACAAATACACCGTCTTCTTTTCCAGCTTCTTCAATACCAAAAATCTCATATCCCTTTTCATATTTCACTGGATACCCACCTGAAGCAATTACTACACACACTGCTGCATTATCATCCCACTCAACCTTCACGGTATGCAGCCTTTCTTCTATAACCGCCTGGAATATTTCTATCAGGTCAGATTTCAGTCTTGGAAGCACAACCTGTGTTTCAGGATCACCAAACCTTGCATTGTATTCCAATACCTTAGGGCCATCCTCTGTGACTATTAATCCAAAGTATAATACCCCTTTAAACTTCCTGTTCTCTGCATTCATCGCATCAACAGTAGGCCTGAATATATTTTTCATACAGTATTCAGCCATCTCATCAGTATAAATCCTACTCGGCGAGAAAGCTCCCATACCGCCGGTATTAGGTCCTTCGTCATTGTCAAAAGCCCTTTTATGATCCTGGGAACTAACCATAGGCACTATGCTCTTCCCATCTGTAAACGCTAAAACAGATACTTCAGGGCCTTTAAGGAATTCTTCAATAACCACTTTGTTTCCGGCATCTCCAAACTCTTTACTGACCATAATTCTGTTTACAGCTTCTTGGGCTTCATCAAATCCTCTGGCAATAATAACTCCCTTACCAAGTGCGAGCCCATCCGCTTTTACGACAATCGGGTACTCCTGGTGCCTTAGGTATTCGACCGCATGCTCGCTGTTGTCAAAAACCTCATATCTCGCAGTAGGGATACTATATTTTTTCATAAGGTTCTTGGAAAAAGATTTGCTGCTTTCTATTATTGCAGCTTTGCTGGAAGGGCCAAAAGCTCTTATCCCCGCCTTTTCCAGCGCATCAACCATTCCTGCCGCTAAAGGATCGTCAGGAGCGACAACTACCATATCGACTTTATTCTCTCTGGAAAAATTTACAACACCATCAATGTCCATGTCATTGATGGGCAGGCATTCAGCAAATCTGGAAATGCCTCCGTTTCCAGGAGTACAATATATCTTATTTACCAGAGGGCTTTGGGCAATTTTCCATATGATTGTGTGCTCTCGCCCGCCGCCTCCAACAACTAATACCTTCATTCTCCCTCTCCTTAAAACTTTTTAGTGTTTAAAGTGGCGCATGCCTGTAAACAACATCGCAATCCCATATTTATTGCATGCATCTATTGACTCCTGGTCTTTTATTGAGCCTCCCGGCTGGATTATTGCCGACACTCCTGCGGTTGCAGCTGCTTCAACAACATCAGGGAACGGGAAAAACGCATCCGAAGCCATGACTGAACCCCTTGCTTTTTCTCCTGCATAATCTATTGCAATTTTGGCTGCTGTAACCCTGTTTGCCTGTCCAGGCCCAATACCTATGGTTTGCTTATCCTTAGCAAGAATAATCGCATTGGATTTGGTCTGCTTAACCACCTTCATTGCAAAAATCAGATCCTTCATTTCTTCATTTGTAGGCTGCTTATCAGTAACACATTTTATCTCATCCATATTCATAAGCTCATTATTATAATCCTGTACAAGAAGCCCGCCGGCAACTTTTTTCATGTCATATGTACCTTCAGGCAGCTTTTTGCCTATATCATCCAGTTGCAAAACCCTGATGTTCTTCTTTTGGGTCAGAACAGCAAGTGCTTCCTGAGAATAGGAAGGGGCTATTACTATTTCAACGAATATTTTATTTATCTCTTGCGCTGTCTTTGCATCAACTTCACAGTTTATTGCAATAATACCGCCGAAAATTGATACCGGATCTGCTTCATACGCCTTCATATACGCCTCATATACTGTATCCGCACTTGCAACTCCGCACGGATTTGCATGCTTTACGGCGACAACCGTAGGCTCTTCATACTCCTTGAGGAGATCCAGAGCTCCATTAGTATCATTAATATTATTGAAGGAAAGTTCTTTACCATGAAGCTGCTTTGCTGAAGTCAGGCAACCGATATTAGCCCCAACTTCCTTGTAAAACACAGCTCTTTGATGCGGATTCTCGCCATATCTCATCTCCTGTACCTTTTCATAGGTAAGCGTCAGTGTCTCAGGGAAGTGTTCCCCGTCCAGTTTACTCCTCAGGTAAGTGGAAATAAGTGTGTCATAGTGGCTGGTATGCTCAAATACCTTATATGCAAGCTTAAACCTGGTTTTATCCGATACCTCGCCTGATGTCCTGATCTCTTCAAGTACAATTGAATAATCGGACGGATCTACAATAACCACTACATCCTGATAATTCTTTGCGGCAGCACGTAGCATGGTCGGCCCGCCAATATCAATATTCTCAATTGCCTCTTGAAGCTCAACACTGTCTTTGAGTATTGTTTGCTTGAAAGGATACAGGTTTATTACAACCAGGTCAATTGTTTCAATACCTAACTCCTTGATTTGTTTCATATGCTCTGTATTGCTCCTAATTGCCAGAATCCCTGCATGAACCTTGGGGTGAAGTGTCTTAACCCTGCCGTCAAGGCACTCGGGGAATCCGGTAATATCTGATATATTAATTACTTTTACACCTTCATTGCTTATAGCTCTGGCTGTACCACCGGTTGATATTATTTCTACTCCCATTTTATCTAGCTCTTGTGCAAACTCAACAATTCCTGTTTTGTCGGATACGCTTATTAAAGCTCTTTTAATCATTATTTAACACACTCCCTGTTATAAGTTATCAGCTGTTTTACATCAGCTGTTGGTTGCTATTCTGACCCTACGCCCTTCAACACGAAGCCTGCCTTCAGAGAAAAGCCTGATAGCCTCAGGCAATATTTGCCACTCAGCTTCTTCCATTACTCTCTTCTGCAAGGTTTCAGGCGTGTCTTCTTCTCTTATATATACCGCCTTCTGAATTATTATGGGACCGGAATCATATTCAGGCTCCACAAAATGTACTGTTGCCCCTGTCACCTTCACACCATATTCAATCGCCTTCTGATGCGGAATTATTCCATAATACCCTTTTCCACAGAAAGAAGGTATTAGTGAAGGATGGATGTTTATTATCCTGTCCTTATAGCTCTCAATCAAATTACGTCCGATCATGGATAAAAATCCTGCCAATACTATAAGGTCGACATTATTCTTTTTGAAATGCTCCACCATTGCCCTGTCATACTCCTCAAAGCAGGAATAGTTTCTTTTTAATATGCAAGTCGCAGGTATATTATGCCTTTCCGCTCTCTGCAGTGCATATGCCCCTTCTCTATCAGATACTACTGTCACTATTGAACAGTTGTCCAGGTAACCGCTTTCAATCTTATCAATAATGGCTTGCAGATTAGTGCCTCCGCCTGAGACCATTACTCCTATCCTCAGCATATGCTAACCCCAGCCTCTCCTTTTATTACCTGTCCGATTATAAATGCCTGATCCTTTTCAGTATTCAGATGCCGGACAGCCTCCTGGGCAGAGTCATTATCCAATGCTAAAACCATTCCAATACCCATATTAAAAGTGTTATACATATCATTTTCTTTAATACTTCCAATATCCTGCAGCAAGTTGAAAACAGGCAGTACAGGCCATGCTCCTTTAAATATTTGTGCCCTTAACCCCACCGGCATCATTCTTGGTATGTTCTCAATGAATCCTCCGCCTGTAATATGTGATATGCCCTTTATTTGAAACCTGCTTATCAAATCAAGCACTGTCTTAACATAGATTTTTGTTGGTTTCAGCAATTCCTCTCCTAGTGTTGAATCAAAAACTGAAATATATTCAGAAATATTCTCTTCTTTCAGGGCAAACAGTTTTCTGACAAGTGAATAACCGTTGCTGTGGAGACCTGAGGATGCTAGTCCAACGAGTACATCCCCTTCTTTTATACTCTTACCATCTATGATTTTTGTTTTATCAACAATCCCTACACAAAATCCCGCTATATCATACTCATCTTCAGGGTAAAACCCGGGCATTTCAGCAGTCTCCCCTCCTATTAACGAACAACCTGCCATTATGCACCCTTCAGAAATCCCTTTTACAATTTCCGCAACTTTCTCAGGGCGGTTTTTCCCAAGAGCTATATAATCCAGGAAAAACAATGGCTCAGCCCCGCTGCATACTATATCATTAGCACACATTGCTACACAATCAATCCCTACAGTATCATGCTTGTCCATTAAAAATGCTACTTTAAGTTTAGTACCCACACCATCGGTTCCTGATACAAGTACAGGTTCCTCATATTTTCCCTTATTGAGTGAAAAAAGCCCCCCAAAGCCTCCTAAATCTGTAATTACCTCCGGCCTGAAAGTCCTCTTCACATGCCGTCTCATCAGCTTTACAGCCTGGTAACCCGCATTTACATCAACTCCTGCATCTTTATATGTCGTCATCTTATTCTTCACCCTCCACAAGCCATTTTATTGCCTTCTGCGGGAACTTCCATAGGATAGTTACCGCAAAAACACGCTGTGCAAAATCCGCATTTTGCATTAACAGGCGTCTTAAGCAAACCTTCCAGGCTCAAGTAGCCAAGGCTGTCTGCTCCTATTGATTCCCTGATTTCTTCCACTGAGAGATTTGACGCTACCAACTGCTTCCTCGAAGCTATATCCATACCAAAGAAGCATGGAAATTTTACCGGTGGCGAGCTTACCCTCATATGCACCTCTTTTGCCCCGGCATCTTTCAGCATCTGGACAATTCTTCTGGTAGTAGTCCCTCTGACTATCGAATCATCTACCATCACTACCCTCTTATCTTTTACAGCATCTCTCATAGCATTGAATTTAATTCTTACACTGGTTTCCCTCTGCCCCTGGTCAGGTTTGATAAAAGTCCTTCCCACATACCTGTTCTTAAGAAGCCCCTGGCCATATTGTATTCCTGACTCCATTGAATACCCTATTGCAGCGTTTAGCCCTGAGTCTGGTGCACCTATAACCACATCGGCGTCAACCGGGTACTCTATGGCAAGCCGTCTGCCGGCCTCCAGTCTTGCCTGGTTTACGTTTGCGCCGTCCAGTATGCTGTCTGGCCTTGCAAAATATACAAATTCAAATATACACAGTTTTCCTTCCTGTGACGCTTCTGTTTGAATGGACTTGATGCCATCCTCATCAATTATTACTATTTCCCCCGGCCTGACATCACGTACAAATTCAGCTTCAATTGCGTCAAGGGCACATGATTCAGAGGATAGTACATAGGAATTTCCGATTTTTCCTATGCAAAGAGGTCTTATGCCAAGAGGGTCACGCATCCCGATAAGCTTTCTTGGGGTAAGGATTGTAATGGCATAGGAGCCTTTAATGCTCCTAATAACATTAACCAAAGTATCTTCAATACTTCCGCTCAGAACCCTGTATCTGGAAATCAGGTTCGCAATTACTTCAGTATCGTTTGTCGACTGGAAAATGGCCCCTTTTTCTTCCATTTCCTTTCTTATATCAGCCGCATTTACCAAGTTGCCGTTGTGTGCAAGAGCCAATTGGCCATTCCGGTACTTGATCACCATAGGCTGGGCATTCTCCCTAAGGCTGGCTCCTGTTGTGGAATACCTTACATGCCCAATAGCCATTTTACCTTCTAAATGTTCCAACACCACATCATTAAAGACCTCCGGTACAAGGCCCATATCTTTATGATGCAGTATGGTACCACTATCATTTACCGCTATTCCGGCGCTTTCCTGTCCTCTATGCTGCAATGCGTACAGAGCATAATAAGACAAGAGCGCTACATCCAGGTTATCATTACTATAAATGCCGAATACCCCGCACTCTTCTTTCATTTTATCCAACCGTATATCATATCCCATACATTATTCCCCTTAGACTATTTATAGCTTAAATTTACCTTTTCTACTTTTTATATACTCATAGCATAACAAAAAAACTGTATATAAAAAACCCTTTACTTATATATCTTTAATCTTCTCTTGTAAAACCAGATTTTTTTCTTGTACCTTTTTAGCCATCATTTTCTTATAATCCTTCATTTTATCCCTAAGATCCTTATATCCAACCGACATTATCTGTACAGCCAATAATGCTGCATTTTCGGCTCCGTTAATAGCTACAGTAGCAACAGGTACCCCTGTGGGCATCTGGACTATTGACAAAAGAGAATCAAGGCCATCCAACGTTGAAGATTTTATCGGAAGCCCAATAACAGGCAGCGGCGTATAGGCAGCCAGTACCCCGGGCAGATGGGCGGCTTTTCCTGCAGCAGCAATTATTACGTCAAATCCGTTCTCTTCCGCATTTCTGGCAAATTCAGCAGCATTATCCGGTGTTCTGTGTGCCGAGCATATTATTGCTTCGACCTCAACACCAAATTCCTTTAATAATTTAACTCCGCTTTGGAGGATAGGAAAATCAGAATCACTACCCATAATAATGGCCGCTTTTGGTTTCTTTGTGATAATCATACTATTTCCCCCTAATTATACATTTTTAAGGTATCCCAATATCTGAATACAATTAATCTGCTGTACAGGCTGATCCTATCAGAATAACATTTATATATAAACTATCAACCGGCACAGCACATTAATCAAATCACCAGCTTACATATTTCCGTCTGCAATTAACTGAAGTCCGGGACTTAGTTACCGGACTTCAGTTAGTTATACTATTTCAAAAAGATTATAACACTATTTTCAGAATAAACAGCACCACCAGCAGGTATACTACCGGATGAATTTGCTTTATCTTTCCTGCAACCAGTTTGAGTATAAACCATGACATAATTCCAAACATAATCCCGTCTGCAATACTGTATGCAAGAGGCATAATAATCATTGCCAGAAAAGCAGGCAAAGCTTCGGTAAAGTCATTGCTGAAATCTATCTTTGTGACAGCAGATATCATAAGAAGCCCTACAATAACCAAAGCAGGAGCTGTTGCAAATCCGGGTATTATTGTTAAAACAGGCGAGAAAATGAGTGCAATAATAAACAGTATGCTTGTTGTCAATGAAGTCAGTCCGGTTTTACCACCTTCAGCAACTCCTGAAGCACTCTCAACATAACTGGTTACTGTTGAAGTGCCAAGGATTGCGCCTGCCGTTGTTCCTACAGCATCAGCCATAAGGGCTTCCTTTACCTTGGGCAGGTTGCCTTCCTTGTCCAATAAATTAGCTTTGCTTCCAACACCAATAAGTGTACCAACCGTATCAAATAAGTCAACAAAGAGGAATGCAAACATCACTACCAGAAAATCAAGTCCTAATGACCATGCACCTGCAAAATCAAACTTCCAGAAAACTGGGGCAAGTGAAGGAGGCAGAGAAATAATCCCCTGTGGAATCAAGTTGAACATGCCCGCTTCAGGATTCACAACGTAAAGCCCGGTTACCTGGCATATTATACCCAGCACATAGGTTCCAAGTATACCCCAGAGCAAAGCTCCTTTAACCTTCTTGTACAACATGAATGCTGTTCCTAAAACACCAATAATGGATAGGATAACAGTAATACTGGTAAGGTCGCCCAAGCTGACCATGGTATCAGGATTGCCTGCGATTATTCCAGCATTCTGAAATCCTATGAAAGTAATAAATAGGCCGATACCTACAGTAACACCATATTTCAGGTTCTGTGGGATAGAATTTACAATAGCTTCCCTAAATCTAAGCAATGTTAATATAATAAAAATAATACCTTCGATAAATACTGCAGTTAAAGCAATCTCCCATGAGTAGCCCATGCCCAGGACCACAGCAAAAGCAAAATATGCATTAAGCCCCATTCCAGGTGCCAGGGCTATAGGATAGTTAGCTAGCAGCGCCATTGTCAGTGTTGCCAGTGCAGATGCCAGTGCTGTAGCCGTAAACACTGCCCCTCTGTCCATTCCTGTGGCAGAAAGTATATCCGGGTTAACAATCAGAATATATGACATTGTCATAAATGTAGTGACTCCGGCAATTATTTCAGTCTTAATATTAGTACCGTTTTCTTTCAACTTAAAAAATTTGTCCATGGTAAATAATTTACCCCCCCTTGGTTTAAACTTGTTCATAGCCTGACTTAAACTGCTAAATAAATAACATACCAATATTTTTTCAGCACCACCTCCATATTATGCCCGTTATGATGCAAAATAAAAACGGCAAACAGCTTCGAGTGAAAACTATTTGCCCTTTTAAACGGTTAAATCTGAATGATTTAGTTTCACTCATAGTCAAACAATTTTCGGTTGTTTGGTAGAAACTCCCGGACCATATTACCAGGATTATATGAGGCAATGCTTTTTTCATTGACACAAAATATAGTATCAAATGTGGTATTGTTTGTCAATATGTTGTACTATGTAATATTATATTTTATTAATTCTGTTTCCTTGCCCATTTTCTACAATCATCCCCGAAAACCAGGTCCTCCACTTTATCAGCGATAAGGACAGGTTGATAATGAGAATAATGTTTTTACTCCCACTCGCTCACTAAAAATGTATTCTAAACAATTCTGTTTAAGTTTTATGGTCTGTGCTACTCTATTTATATCAATTATCCAAATATTTTAGGCTATCTAATTTTTTGTTGCCATATTGTTGCCGGGAATATTTAAATATGTGCTCATTCTACTGCAACATATAAAAAGAGAGTATTATCATTTCCATAGCCAAACTTAACTGTTATCGCTCCATCTGAATTAGTTGTTAGGCATTTTCTCGTAGAACTTGTACCATCGCGTCTATATACCGTCCAACCCCTACTCTTTTGTGAATACCGGGCATTTGCACTTGTATCACAGTAACTTCCATCAGAAACAATAGTAATTCGAGGGTTCACTTTAGTAATAAACTCAGAATAGTACCCCGATTCACGGCCATGATGCGATGCCAAAAGGACATCGGCTCCTTGAATCGAATAAATGAAACTACTGTCTTTCATCAACTCCTCGAATGAAGCACTCTCATTATCTCCCGGCACAACGACTTTAATTCCAGCATATTCAAACACAGTTATTGCACTAAAATTATTAAAGTTGCTGTGACTACATTTTGAAGTGCTGAATAGCCGTATAGACAACCCTCCCCAGTTATCAGGGTTGCTGGTATTGTTATAACTATCAGGTGCTATGGTTCCATTGTATCGATTATTTATCTCACAATATTTTTGAAACTTAGCTCTATCTTTTTCTTGCACGCCAACCAAAACTTCTTCATTTGTTAGTGCTGTAGGTCTCCAAAGAACCTTGGGACTTAATGAATCAAAATTGAGAATATCATCTATGTGGTCTAAATGCGGATGTGTTATCACCACATAATCCAATTGAGAAACTCCATAATTTGCTTTCAAGTGTTTGAGTGGACTGAACCCCGTATCATTCCCTGAATAATCGCCTGTCCCAAGGTCTATAGCAATATGCCTACTATTTGGTGATTTAATATATGTAGCATGTCCATGCTGTACATCCCAAAACACCATCTCCACTTGTCTTCCCATTTTTTATCCTCCTATCCCTTCTTTGCCCCGTCCCCCTCCTGAAAAACTTTGTCTACTCGGCTTTTAAAATATTTCGCTTGCTTTCTATAAGAAAGTAAGAATAGTGCAAAAAGCATAATTGCAGCAAGGTAAGGTGTTGCAACAGATATCAGATAGATTTGTTTTGCTTTAAGAGTGTGGAGTTTAACCAATATAACCAATAACACTCCGGCAGCGGTTGTTCTATATAAATTTGTTATTTCTAAAAGCACATCTATTTTTTTATCTATTGAACTCGCGGTAATATAATCCTTGTATTTAGCATATCTTACGATCCCGAGCTTGATTACTATCGGTTCTAATACAATGGAGCCTAATCGGCTAATAATCATACCGACAAAATAATATAAAAATAAATTTTCTATGACACTATCACTATGTATGTCAATCTCACAAACATATTGCAGTAAATAGCAAAATATGCTACCAGGAATTAAGTTATTGAGTATGTTATATGAGCTCAATTTATCCAATAACTTTTCCAAATGTATCTACTCTCCCCCACAAAAAAATATAATACGGTGATTTAGCGCCACTTTCGCGTTCCTGTTTATTTCATCAATAACAGCCCTTAAATTCATGAACACCGCCACACTATCAAATAGTTCGTTGATACTTCCCTTATCTGTGAACGGGCTTTCCTGCTACACTAACAAATCCTGCATCATATGTTCTTAACGATGCAGCTCACGATCTGCCGGACAAAATACATATGCCTGCTGTCCAGTTCAGCGTAATTGAGGAATTGCTAAAACACTTCGATTGCTGCCTTATGGTCAAGAGCAACAATGGAACGCACCAATTCGCTTAGCGAGGTTTTCTCATACTGCTCATCAGACTGTTCTTTGATACCTATTATAGCACCAATACCTACAGCTCACCTTTAATCAAGTACTACTTCCTAAACACAAATAAATACTCATGTGCAAGCAACAAAAAGTTATATTTAACACTATTTGTTTTCCAATACCCAGTTGCCTTGCAGTTGTGTTGTTCTTTAATTATTATTTCTTTCAGCTTAAACCCTTGTGCTTCAAAGGTTTTCATAACCTCAAAACTCATAGGAATAACATGACCTTTTTGCCTTGTATCACCCATTAAAATCGCACAAAACTTGCCCTTTTTAAGAACACGGTAACTTTCCGAAGCAACACTTTTCATTTCTTCTAAAAACTGTGGAACCTTACAGTGAGATAAATCCTCGTCTATATCCTCACTATACTCAATAATATTTGCATAAGGCGGGTGAGTACAAATAAAGTCAATACTTTCATCAGAAACAAAGTCAAGGTTACGTGCGTCGCCTTTATGTAAATAAACTTGTCCTGCATTTTTATATTCAAAATCTATTTTTTCGCGGCAACGTTCAAGTGCATCCTGATTTACATCAACTCCGATGATATTGCGGTTTAATAGTTTTGCTTCGACAAGCGTAGTTCCGCCACCAGCAAATTGATCAAGCACTAAATCGCCCTCACTCGAATAACGCAGAAGCAAATTTCTTGGTATGTACGGCGACCAATTACCCCTCCATTTTGAATCATGTGTTGCCCAACTTCCTCTATCAGGGAAACTCCAAACCGTATTCATTTCGAGCTCAAAATCATCCGGCTCCCATTTTTTTATCTTCTTTTCTACCACATCGCACCTCTAAATAAACAATGTCTTCATGATACCATGTTCCATATCATCTATGCTATAAATAGTATCCAGTACATCAAAAGTTTCTCTTAAGTTTCCTCTTGCACTTCTCCAAGCCGTACCATCTGTAATCCAAACGAAGGTAAATCCATCAACTGTGTCCGCTTCTTGTGCTAACATTTTATAGCTACGAGCAGTTTCGTTAAGCTTTGAGCCTCCGCCAGTTCCACCATAAAAATTAGTTTCAATGGCATATATCATAGCACCGGTTTTCACTACAAAATCAAAACGCTTCCGTGCCTTGCCTTGATTAGAGAGAGCAGACAAATCTATACCCCATTTGCTTTCTATATCAGCCAGGTACATTTCCTTAAAATACGTTTCGTCTTTGATAAAACCTGCTTTTCTTATATAGCTTTCGACCAAATTTTCCATTTGGTGTCCACCACGATTCTTTCTTCCATTTGAGTCTAAACCTGTTTCTACACCCAAAGCATAATCAACAAGATTGTTCACTAAGTGATTGGCAATCAAATCAAACAACCCTGTTTTTCGCATAAATACTTTGTATTGCTCCAAAGAATAATTAATTTCACTAAACTTGTATGTAAATGCACCATCTTCATCTTGAGCATATATTTCATTACCGCGTACAGCAAGTAACAAAGGTATACATTTTAAGGTTTCAGGATATTTCGTAATAACCTTTTCAAATTCATTTTCAATATCCTTAGAACCTATTAGTGAATTTAGAATATTAAGCTCAATTTTTAATTTCTCTACATTTTCAACTACTTTGTCAAAATTAACATAATAGTCGTACCCAGAGATACTTAACCTGAATTTGCTTAACCATTCATCAAAATTCCGCATATTATTATCTCCCATTAAATCCAGCTGTTGAAACTATTTTAAAAATATCTCTATCTACTTCAAGCAACTGGTCAATTATATCTCCAAACATATATGCATCTGCTCTGTTAGTTTTTTCTTGAACGGCTAAGAGCTGCATTAATACATATAAGAACTCAACATCATATTCTCCGTATCCATTCAGAGGAGCATATTCACAAATATTTAAAGTTTCTTCACCATTTTCAATCAGCTCTTTTAGTGTTTCATAGTTGTTATTCTCCAATGGAACACACTCGACCCAACATCTTTGTATTTCCGTTAAAAACTGTTTTGCTAACACTTCATTTCCTTGCATTTTCATTAACATATCTACTACCCAATGTATATGCTTTGGAGTTCTAATACGGCTATCATCCTTTTTATATTTTACAAGAATATCAAATTGTGAAAGTGCCCCCTGAAAAACATATATTATGTAATTCTCGAAGACAAATTCAATGATAGCCTGTAACGTATTTTTTCGTATTTTTTTAGTTCCACGCCTTATTTCCATACTGTATATCCCTCAAAAGTTTACTATCAGTAATTCGCTAATTTCCCCTCTTGATTCTCCATTACAGTTAATCATTCGAGTAGCTTGTACACGGTTAATACTGTGCTCTTTATATAACTCATCGAAAAATTCATCTTCTGTATTAGAGTTCTTTGGATCTGAATTACTTACAACTACCTTTGCTCCTTTTTTATCTAGTATTTTTACATACTCTGCAAGTTCAATCTGTGCCTTATCATCAAATAAGTTCTCTGTGTAGGATATAAAATTAGCTGTCTTAGTAAGTGGGCGATAGGGTGGATCAAAATATACGAAAGTGTTTTGATCAATAAACTTATCGGATTCTTTGTAATCGCCACACACTATGGTTACTTTTTGCAAAGCTGTAGAAATATTTCTCAAATTATCAGCATCACATATACAGGGATTTTTATAAGCACCCATTGGAACATTGAATAATCCCTTACGATTAACCCTATATAAACCATTAAAACAGGTTTTATTCAAAAAAATAAACAATGCAGCTTTTTCAATATTTATAGCTTCATCACCATTAATCTTTAAATCATTATATCGTTCTCTCTTTTTATAATAATATTGCTTGCGACTTTCAGTATCAATAGGTACATATTCATTTTGCATAACAGATAGTAAACTAATAAGCTCTTCAACATCATCACGAATAATTCGGTATGCATTTATAAGCTCTGGGTTAATATCACTTATATAAATAGAATCCAGTTCATAATTTGAAAGAATATCAAATAATACTGCTCCACCGCCAACAAAGGGTTCAGCGTATTTATTTATCTCTTTACCCAAATCTCTAGGGTATGTATTTCTAATAACATTAATTAATTGTCCCTTGCCTCCAGCCCATTTAATAAAAGGCTTTAATTGCACTTTTTTCATATATCTCAAACTCCTACCATCAACAGGTTTCTCAGCATCTTTTGGAATAATCCACATATTGCCCAACATATACGCTTCCGGAATTCTACCCTCAGAACATAGTACTGCTACACGTCTTTGTGAGATATTCCATTTCTTTGCTGCTTCTTTTGCAGATATGTATTGCATAATGGACCTCCTTGCATACTACATATTGACATTATATTCTATATCGCGAATAATAGCAACACTTTGTTTGCATATATTACTATCAAGGGGCAAATATTTAGTTATTTGCCCCAATTAAATATTTATTGATAAATTAACTCCGAATAAATTATCTCCTTTACTGCATTTCGGATATTATTCATCCTTCCTACCCATTCCATATATTTGTCTGCTTTGAGCTGTTCGGTAACGCCTTGCATCTTAGCATATTTTTTTATAAGCCGTTCAAACATATCTTTTGCCTGAGTATCAATTTTGTGCAGGTATTCATTAAGCTTGCCTGAGTTTAGAAGTTGCATATAAGTGACATATTTGTGCTCTTTTAAGTAGTCGGCGTGCTTTCTACCGAAACGCCCAATTTCATATTCCTGTTCCAGGAGAGCGAGATCTGGGTAATAATATCCGTCCTCGCTCAAAGTATAACTTAACCCGTTTTTCTCATCATAAATACACTTTTCCATAATAATATTCTCCTTATCTTTCATAGAATTTTGTTTTACGCCGGTTGGTTACCTGTTCATTTTCTCGGATGACGACCTCATCAAGAATTTGCAGTGTCTTATCCCTTCCTAAAAACTTTTCTAAACAGTTATAGTTTTTCTCAACTTTCCTTAGGCGTTCATTTTCTTCTTTATAAACGCCAATATTATCTGACATTCTCCAAATCTGCTTTCGGTAGTCTTCTAAATCTTTTAACAGATCGTAATATCTTGAGAAAAGTGCAGCAATCAACCGCTTGAGCTTTTGGAAAAAAGGCTGAGCAAACTTTTCATAATAATTTTTTGCTGTAATTATTCCCTTTGGCTTTGGCAGTTGCCATTCGGGCTCGTTCTCATATTTCGCCATATTGATATCAACAAACTGTACCTTGTATTCTACCGTGTTGATTTTATCTTTTAAGTTAGAAAGCTCACCATCGATTTTCTCAAGTTCTTTTTTCTTATCAGACACCTTATAATCGAGTATTGCCACTTCCTTAGCTCTCTCCTGCTTTTTGTAGTCAAGTACAGATAAATGAACCTCATTTGTACCTTTTTGCTCCCACTGGATACCGTGACGTTGCATTACAGTTGCAAGCTGCTCCTTTTCAGATTGTACCCATTGACTCCATTCTGTCTCCTGCCTGCTGCCACCTTTAAACCCTTGTGTGGCAAGCGCCTGTTTTAAAGATACCCTTGTATCAAGACCACGCTTGCTGCCAGTAGTAAAGGGTACAAAATCAATATGCAGATGTGGAGTTGCCTCGTCCATGTGAAGATGAGCTGAAAACACTTTCAGATTTGAGTTTCTATCCAGAAAGCTCTGCATATATTCATTAAGTATCTTTACAGCAAGGTGCCCCTCGTCCGTTTTAGCATTCATATCATCCTTATTACCTATCTGCACAATAATTTCATGGAATAGCTTTTCCTGTTTACCGCTTCTGATTTTCTCATAATAGTCATCAATACATCTGTCCTTACGAGTTTGTTTTCCGTTATATCTTTTCACTGCTTCATCAAAAAGTTCATGGTAGATTTGTTTAATGGGTATGTTACAGTAGGTGCTGTTTAAATTGCTTCTTTCTGGGTCAGTATTTTGCGCATGAAATTTCCTACTGTTATGATTTATCGAACCTTTGCCAACCATAATGCTGATTGTCCTTTTCATACAACCACCTTTCTTTCTCGGCTGGTATCGGCGAATGCCGGGTTTTGTTACTTTTGTCAAAAGTAACGCAAAAGCACTTTTGACACGTGCAATCCACCGGATTGCCCATGTACAAAAGCGCATTGCGCTCTCCGAGGGGGATAGGCCGTCCGATGACGGCTCGGGACGGTGCCCCGTGTTGTCTGCGGACAACCCACCAGTGCTCATCGCCCTTTGAAAAGGGCGGCCGCACAGCTTCCCTAAACTTATGCCGCGACGATGTGACGATAATTTTTACAGTAATATCGTCACCAAAAACATCGTCACAATCGTCATATGCGTCACGCTTACTTACCGATCAGAATAAACTTAACCTGTCGTCCGGTATGACTGCGGGTGGTCTCATAGCTGATTCCGTATTCATTCCAAAGCCTGTCCGCTCCGACATTTAGTCTCCTTGTCAGTACATTAGGTTGCATCTCAAGTTTAAGTCTTTCTATAAGTTCTGTTGCGCTGCCAATCCACTCTGGTGCTTCTTTATTTACTAAGCCAGAAATCAAAGAAAGAATGGGATCGGGCGGTTCTTTCCAAAGCTCAGTTTCCGCTTTTATCAATTGCCAAACACAGCGCTCACGATCAAATTGTAAATGGAGCCGCTGATCCTGCTGATCTCTGCCCACCAAATCAAGCACTGCTTTATTGTCAGTACGCTTTTCCTTTTGCATAAGAAAAGCACCGTCTGCCGCACCTAATAACCCATTCGTACCGGATATTGTATCAAAGCAATCATCTGCGTTTTGCTTTCGGGTGTGGTGTACAAGAAGAATACAAACATTATGCTCTGCATTAAACTGTTTTAGCTTTGCCACGATTTCATAATCACTGGCATAGCTAAACTTTTCACCACCGGCTTCACGGATTTTTTGCAAGGTATCAATTATAATGAGCCTCGTATCAGGGTGTTCTTGAATAAATGTATCTAGCTGACTTTCAAGTCCTTGGCTTAAATTCTTAGCATTAGTGACAAAGTGAAAGTCGTCTGTTCCGTCCATACCAAACATTTTGGATAATCGTTTTTGAAGCCTTGCATAGTCATCTTCTAACGCAAGATAGAGGGAAACGCCTTTGTGAACAGCATAATTCCATAAAGGAATACCCTTGCTCACATGATATCCGATTTGCGCCATAAAGAATGATTTACCTACCTTTGGAGCACCGGCAAAGAGATAGACTCCTGCATATAGCAAATTGTCAATCACCTGCGTTTTTGGCGGATAAACCGTATCATATAGCTCTGTTAGCGAGACAGTATTAAAATAATCAGGATTATTCACCTGCTGAAAAAGAAACTGTATTCTGGTATTTTCATTTTTCTGATTGATTTTTTTCGAATTCTCAGACATAATAATGTTATTACATAGGTTAAGTGACTGCTTTTCATCTGTTGGCGCAGACGATGCTATGGCAGTCGCTTTTTCTTTTGCTGCCATTATTACTCCCCCTTTAATCCGCCAAGGGTTACGGCAATCAACCGGATTGTATCTGTAAGCTCATCGTCAATCTGTTCACCAATACTAATACGCTTTAATTCCTCAAGTACCGCAGCAAGCTGATTACGAAGCGCTTTATATACCCTCGGATTGCCAACAACAACGATTTCTCTGTCCTGCAACCGCCGAATGATGTAATCCTGCTTTGTCAAACCAGAAAGCCGGACAGCTGTTTCAATCTGTCTGTCTTCTTCCGGAGATACCCGGAATGCAACCGTCTTGTTTCTCCAACGGTTTTTGCGATCTAAATTCTTTAATGACATCAGTTACCCCTCCTCTCCTTCTGTACGTTCAAAGTCCAATCGTTCTGCCATTTCCGTCTGCCTTGATGGAAATAAATGAGCGTAGTTGTATGTAATTTCTATGCTTTCATGGCCAACACGGTCGGCAATTGCAATTGCTGAAAAGCCCATATCAATTAACAAGGATATATGAGAATGACGAAGATCGTGAATGCGAATTTTCTTAACCCCGGTTTCCTTGCAACCACGTTCCATTTCATGGTGAAGATAATACTTGGTGACCGGAAAAAGTCGGTCAGTTGGTTCTGTGCCATATAACATACTGATATATTCCTGGATTTCATCGCATAAAAACTGCGGCATTTTAATGACACGATTACTCTTTGGCGTTTTTGGTGTAGTAATAACATCCCTGCCCTTTATCCGCTGATAGGATTTTGTGATAGATACTGTTTTCTTTTCACAGTCTATATCCCTCGGCGTCAGCGCTAATAATTCGCCCTGGCGGATACCGCACCAATAGAGTAATTCAAATGCGTAGAAGGACATCGGCTTATCCATCATGGCATCTGCAAATTTTAGATATTCATCTTTAGTCCAGAACAGCATTTCTCTGTTTTTGGCTCTGCCCATATTACCGACTTTTGCTGCCGGGTTTTGCGAGTGACCATAATACTTGACTGCATGATTAAAAATGCAGCTAAGTTGATTATGAAGGGTTTTAAGATATACTGGTGAATATAGCTTTCCGTTTTCATCCTTATAATTTATCATCTCATTCTGCCAAGCTATTACCTCTTTCGGCCGAATATCGCACAATTTTCTCTTGCCAAAGTACGGAGTCAGCTTTGTGCGGATAATATGTTCCTTGGTTTCCCAGGTGTTTTCTTTCATTCGATTCTTTACATCAGCTGTATAGGTTTCCACAAAGCTTTCAAAGGTCATATCCAGTTCACCCTGGATTTTCTGCAGCTGCTCCCGTTCCCACGCCTGTGCATCTTTCTTTAATATAAATCCACGGCGTTGTGTTTGCTTTTGCTCACCTTTCCAGTCTTTATATCGATATACCGCTCTCCAAGTTCCATTTTTATCTTTATAAACTGGCATGTTCATCACATTCTTTCTTTTTTGTATCGTTATAACATGTCTTTTTCATAAAATACTGCTTGTTAACTCGGCCCGAAATCGTCAGATATCCCATTTTCTTCATTTCTTCATTCAACTTTTGCACAATCTTATAAGCATAGGACTTAGATACCCCAAGCTCTGCAGCCACTTCATCAACCTTCATAAAAGTGTTACTCATCAAATACCCCCTTACCTAAATTCTGCCGTTCTCCCCTCTCACAGTTCCTGATAGGCAACCTTGCTTGGCGCTGTATCGTTTTCTCTTTATTGGCACGCTCGCTTCATTCGGAAGGTCATGGCATACTTCTCCAAAAGATAGCTGCTTGGACGGTCATTTAATTGTATGTACTTAAACATTTATGTTTAAGTACATACAATTATACTTAACACATTTGTTTATGTCAAGAGGTTTTCAAAAAAATAATTAAACTTTTTTGTTTATATTATCTTGACTATCCTTAAACAAATATGTTATTATGCTTATCAGAATTGGATTTGTATAGGATTGGGGATATTGTATGTCTATTGGTGAAAGAATTCGGTTTATCCGCAACTTGCGGGGTATGACACAAAAATACCTTGGCATTGCTGCCGGCTTTGATGAGAAGACCGCTGATGTTCGCATGGCACAGTATGAAGCGGGTACCAGGACTCCAAAAGGAAATCTGATAAATTCACTTGCAGCCGCTTTGGAAATCAGTCCTGAGGCTTTAACCGTGCCTAATATTGATTCAGATATAGGTGTGATGCACACGCTATTTGCACTAGAAGACCTCTATGGTTTAAAAATAAAAATAGTTGATGGTGAGATTTGCCTGGCACTTGATAAATCTAAAGGTACTCCTTATTTATCTATGTATGACATGTTTAGTACATGGCAGAAAGAGTATGATAAGTTCAAACGAGGTGAAATCACCAAGGATGAATATGATGACTGGCGTTATAACTATCCAAAAGTAGAAGCCAAGCGGGCAAAGCAACGGCTTGATGCTTTACGATCCGAAAAGAAAAATGCTGATATAGATGAATGACCAAAAATACTGTAAGTAGCATTGAACGCCCAAACATAAGAAAATTGCAAAGATTACAGATAAAGACCAGCTAATTAAAGTCAAGAGTTTTTAAGAAAAAGCTTTATGAATTTTTGAAAACTCCTGACATAGAAAAAATGCATAACAACAAGACCACCTTTACGAAGTAGACATAAAATAGCTGGTCTAAAATGAAATACTGATCCTTGAAAACTAAACATCAAGTGCAAGTACTGCTAAGCTGCTATATGCTTTGCTGCTAACATCTGAGCATGTTCCTGAGGACTGCGTAACTGGTACGGTTTTCTGTCCCTTAGAACAGCAAAGATGTAAATGATGATCTTACGCATAACTGCTCCCAAAGCTACCTTCTTAGGTTTGCTCTGGCACTTTTGCTTGTAGAATTCAAGTAATACAGGGTTGCAAGCCTCTTTATTCCGCTTAGTTCGGATATTGGCAAGAGCAGTTGTAAAAAGAACCCTGCGAAGTAGCCTGGAACCTCTCTTGGACATTTTATTCCGTGTGCCGGTAAATTCTCCGGATTGCATCACAGAGGGGTCAATGCCAAAGTAAGCAACCAGTTTTCCCGGCTTAGAGAAAGCGGAAAAATCGCCGATTTCTGCTAGAATGGTGGCAGCAGTAAGAAGGCCAATACCTGGCAGGCTCTGCAAAAGTTCAAGAGTTAATGCTAGCATGGGCATGTCCTTTGCCATATCTTCAGCGATCAATAGATGAATGGTTTTTAGGACCTTCGCCAAGTTATCTTCCAGAGTTCTGATCATGGATATGTAGACACCCAGCATAGCAATGTTCGAGGAATTATGAACAGTCAAAGGCGCAAACTCTCTGGCTTTGGAGACCAAAAGATTATACTTTGCAGTTGACCACTTAAGGCTTCTGCGAGAATTCTTCTGGATCAGTGCAATCAACTTGTTCCTGTTCGCTTTAAGAATATGCGCAGGCGTAGGATATTTCTCCAATACTGCAAGAGCAGCCTTTGAAAAGATGTTGGGGAATACATCCTTGAAGTTTAACATGAGTTGGTCAACAATACCCGTAAGCCTGTTTTTGTAGGCAGTAAGTTCGTCAGAGAGCTTGTAGTACTGTCGGCAAAGACTTCGCAGGCATTCAATATCCTCATCGGGGATATTAGTAGTTTTAAGCTCCTGAAATCTGTATAGCAGGGCAATTTTCCGGGCATCAGCTTTATCATTTTTCACTTTTCTGATTCCAATATTTTTGATAGAATCAGTCTGGATGGGGTTTATGATGGAGACCTCCAATCCAGCTTTACAAAGTGAATGGAAAAGGATTTTGTGATAGTGCCCGGTGGATTCCATGACGACGAAAGGCCTAGAATCAAAGTCCTTTTCCGTTTTTTTCAGTAATTCAACGACTCTTTCAACGTCAGAACTGGAATCATGGTGGATCTTCATGCGGGCAATCACTTCATTGGATGGAGAAAGAATTGCCATCTCACTGAAGAATTTACCTACATCGATTCCTGCAATAGGTCTGAAATTCATCAAAATGCCTCCTTAAAAAATTAATGGACTTAAAAGCCTCCATTCCTTCTCATGTAAGCAAACAACCTTGCATGTGACACGAGGAACCAGCTAAAAAGCTGGCCTCAACCAGCCAAATCATGTAGACTTACCGGAATGGAAAAATACTCTTTCATACGGGTAATCGGCCCGCCAAGGTCCGTCCCAGGAGGTGAAACACACACCTTCCAAGTCCGAAAGATATTATACATGATTGTCAAAGTTCAGGCCAACAAACGCTGGCATAATGGCTAAGATGTGAAGCCGGATGATGTGCTTGATGTTTGGAAAAGAATAAAATTTGAAGTGTTATGTTAACTATGACTTTTAATGGGTCGAACAGTGGCTTTGGTCACTGATTTAATACAAAATAATTGTACAAGGAGGTGAATAATATTGAACATCAAGTACATTGGAAACGATACAAAGAAATCATAAAACGGTAAGATTCATATCAAAAAAGGTAATTATACAGGCTGCGGAGCGAGAATAGATGATAATCCAGGCGATTGGGTTTCCACTACCCAAGCAGTCACATGCGATAAAAACGGGTGCAAAAACTAATCATTGATTTTTTCGGTTTTCATGCTAATAAAAAAGAGCTAACTGACACTTATAATCAATTAGCTCTTTTCATCTGGATAAATGTAATTAGTGTTGCCAAAACGTTGCCACTAGAGTGTTTGAAATTCCGCAAAACCGCATGGTTACTGGATTTTTATCACCATTTAAATCATTCCCACTCTATGGTTGCAGGTGGTTTACTGGTTATATCATATACTATACGGTTTATTTGTTTTACTTCATTAACAATTCTATTTGAAATTGTTTCAAGAACATCATATGGTATCCTTGCCCAATCAGCAGTCATAAAATCAGTTGTATTAACCGCACGTAAAGCCAGTGTATAATCATATGTCCTTTCATCACCCATGACACCTACACTTCTCATGTTTGTCAAAACAGTAAAATACTGGCTGATATCTCTCTTTAGGCCGGCTTTTTCAATTTCCTCCCTGAATATATGATCCGCATCCCTTAATATATCAAGCTTTTCCTTGTTAACACTGCCTATTATCCTGATAGCCAGTCCCGGGCCTGGAAACGGCTGCCTCCATACTATTTCTTCAGGTATGCCCAGTTCTTCACCTGCTTTTCTAACCTCATCCTTGAAAAGATTGCGAAGAGGTTCTATTATTTCCTTGAAATCAATAAAATCAGGCAGCCCCCCTACATTGTGGTGGCTTTTTATAACCGCTGCGTCTCCGGTACCACTTTCAATTACATCAGGATAAATCGTTCCCTGCACAAGAAAGTCAACTGCACCTATTTTCTTTGCCTCTTCCTCAAAAACCCTTATAAACTCCTCGCCAATAATCTTCCTTTTTGTTTCAGGGTCAATTACTCCTTCCAGCTTGCTCAGGAACCTGTCTTCAGCATTTATTCTAATCAGGTTGATGTCATACTGTTTCCTGAATACCTGCTCAACCTGGTCAGCTTCATGTTTTCTTAATAGGCCATGATCTACAAATATGCATGTAAGCTGCCTGCCAACCGCCTTATTAACCATGACAGCAGCAACAGAGGAATCCACTCCTCCTGAAAGTGCGCAAAGTACCGATTTGTCTCCAACCTTTTCTCTTATAGCTTTAATAGAATCCCTCACAAATGAAGACATCTTCCAATCACCGGTACACCCGCAAATATTGAAAAGGAAATTCTTTAAAATATCCCTTCCCCTGGGAGTATGCACTACCTCAGGGTGAAACTGGACGGCATAAAGCTTTCTCGTTGGGCATTCCATAGACGCAACAGCACAGTTTTGAGTGGAGGCAGTGCTTGAAAATCCTTCCGGCAGCTTGTCCACATGGTATGTATGGCTCATCCAGCAGGTAGTTTCACATTCAATATTCTTATACAGACTGCTGCTAGCATCAAGCTTAATGCCAACCTTTCCATATTCCCTGTTCTGAGCTTTTATCACAGTCCCGCCCAGCATGATACCCATCAACTGCATCCCGTAACATATGCCAAGCACGGGTATACCAAGATTAAAAACTTCTTTGTCGCAGATAGGCGCTTCCGCGTCCGTCACAGACGCTGGGCCTCCTGTAAAAATGATCCCCTTGGGATTCATTGATTTGATTTTTTCTATCGAAGTATTGTAAGGAAGTACTTCACAATACACATTTGCTTCTCTTATTCTTCTTGCTATCAGCTGCTTATACTGGCCACCGAAGTCAAGAACAAGTACCAATTCATTGTTCAAATAGACTACCGCCCTTTCTTACATGATGAATAATTATATATGATTCTGCTATATTATGCAATAATCAGGTGGAATAAAGGAGCTTATACTTTTGAAATGTGTCCATATCCATTGATTAATCAAATAGAATAACACTCTTCACTATATTTTGAGCATTTTTAAGTGTTTCTGCGAATGCCCTTGGCGTATCTTCAAATTTGTATTTATCTGATACTATTTTACTAATATCTATTTTTCCGTCTTTAATCGCTTCGATGGTAGTTGGATAAAGGTTTTTATAACGGAAAATTGATTTAATGGTAAGCTCCTTGGTACTGATTGGCCCAATGTTTAATCCATTAACCGAATCACAGGCAAGACCTACCCATACTATTGTACCTCCGGATTTTGCAACATGTACTGTTTGTGTAATTGTTGTATTTGTCCCTGCACAATCTATAACTACCTGGGCACCTTTTCCTCCAGTCAGCTTTTTTATTTCTTCTATAACATCACACTCTTTTGCATTCAGGGTAATAGCTCCCATCTCTTTTGCAACGGCCAAACGCTTTTCTATGATGTCAACGACAATCACTTTTGTTGCGCCATATGCTTTTGACGCCAAAAGAGAAACCAACCCAATACATCCTGCGCCAAAAATTACAACTGTATCACCTAATTTAACACCGCCTGTTAGTGCTGCGTTAATACCAATTGCCAGAGGCTCTACCAATGCACCCTCAATGGATGAAACATTATCAGGCAGCTTAAATGCAAATTGGGCAGGGTGAGAAATATAGTTCATAAGGCATCCGTCGTAAGGAGGTGTAGCATAGAATTTTACATCAGGACAAAGATTGTACTTCCCTGACAGGCAAAATTCACAGCTCCCGCATGGTATACCTGGTTCTAAGGCAACCCTGTCACCAACCTTGAGGCCTTTAACATCACTGCCTGTTTCGACGATTGTTCCTGCACATTCATGCCCTAGAATAAAAGGGAACTTTACGACAAAATCACCTATCCTGCCATGAGAATAGTAGTGGACATCCGAGCCGCATACACCTACGGCTTCCATTTTGACCAAAACCTCATCCGCTTTTATCTTCGGTATTTCTACCTCAGCGAATTCAATTTTTTCAATATCTGTTAAAAAAGCGGCCGTGTTTTTCACAATTTTAGCCTCCTTACCATTATTTAATATTGTTTACATGCTGGTAAAGCCTCCGTCTATCACTATGTCCGTGCCTGTAGTAAATGTCGATGCATCGCTTGCGAGATACACTACGGCACCTCTTAGCTCCTCGGGATTTCCCATCCTTTTTACCGGTGTGTGTCCGACCCAATAAGTTTTCCATTCATCAGGAGCTTTAAGTGTCATTTCAGTTGCTATATATCCCGGACTTATACAGTTAACCCTTACATTATATGGCGCCCACTCATTGGCAAGGGATTTTGTAAGCATTATTACTCCCGCTTTTGATGCATTGTACGCACACTGGGGCTGCGGGAAGTTTACTATATGACCCGACATTGATGCCGTATTGATGATAGAGCCTTTCCTGTTCTTTATCATTACCCGTCCTGCCGCCTGGGCCGTTAGGAAAACTCCCGTTAGGTTTATGTCTATTACTTTCCTCCAGGACTCATAAGTCATTTCCTCTGCTTTCTCATTTATACATATCCCTGCGTTATTAAATGCAATATCTATGGTGCCAAATGCATCCAAAATGGTTTCTATCATCTTATTTACTTCATCAGGTTTGGTTACGTCTGTCTTTACCGCAATTGTTTTTACCCCATATGACGCAATTTCTTTCGCTGTCTTTTCTGCTTCATCAATGTCCAGGTCAACTATTGCAATATCCGCTCCAGACTGTGCCAGTGCTATTGAAACACTTTTTCCTATTCCTCTTGCTCCTCCTGTTACAAATGCTTTCTTCCCGTTAAGTAAAAATTTTTCTTTAATTTCCATAGTTTTTACCCCCCATTCTTCTGTAAATTTAGATTTTTATTAAAACCTTTCCACGCTTTCGATAACTTTCATCTTCAAATACTTTATTTATTTCTTGCAGAGGTATTATATCAGTAATTATTTCATCAACTTTTACTTTGCCAAGGGCTAATACCTCAATCGATCTGTCAAATGTGTACGGATTGATAAATGATGAAGTCAGTTTTATTTCCTTCTGGAAAATCTCATAAGGCTTGATAACTGCAGTCTCTTCAGGGGCTACAAGGCCAAACATCATAACTGTCGCACCATTTCCCGCATGCTTGATTGCTTGTTCTATTGTCTTAATTGTACCTGCACACTCAATGACACAGTCGATGTTTGTTGTGTTGCTTTTCAGTATTGCTTCAATGTCCTCATTGATGGGGTCTATAACTATATTTGCACCGTATTTTAATGCCATTTCCCTTTTTTCTGGCACAATTTCAGATACTATTATTTTCCCTGCGCCTGACATTGCCGCAAGCTGGACCATTATAAGGCCAATTGGCCCTGCGCCAATAATCAGCACTGTTTGCCCTGTCTTAATGTTGCAAAGGTCAATTCCGTGTATGCAGCATGATACTGTCTCTACAAGGGCAGCCGCTTCAAAGGAAAGACTGTCGGGAATCTTGAAAACCTGCTTTTCACGTACAGTAACATACTCGGCGAAGCCCCCCGCATATGTTGTTCCAATGCCTACACGGTTTGGACAAAAATGCCCCTGTGCATTTCTGCAAAAGTAGCACTCTCCGCATAAATCATTTGGGTCTACTGTCACTCTATCCCCTAGCTTGACACTTTTCACATTTTTACCCACACCACTTACAACGCCCGAAAATTCATGCCCAATAATAGTTGGCGGAGTAACAGCCGCAGACCCTCCGTCACCCTCGTAGATATGGATATCTGTACCGCAGACCCCGCAATACTTAACGTTTACCCTGACCTCATTGTCTCCGATGGGGCCTTCTTCCACCTCGGTGACTCTTAAATCATGTCTCCCGTAGTATACCGCTGCTTTCATATTACCCTCCTTAAAAACAGATTTTTGTTATTAGAGAATCTCCACCGCCGTATGCCACTGGAGTGTTACAGCAGAGTCCTGTTTCTTCTTCATATACACTTAAAGTACCTAAATCAATCCCTATCAAATATGGCATTTTATTCTCCAACAAAATGAATCTGATTAGTTTGTTTATTATCCTTTAACCGCACCCATTGTGAGCCCTTTAACTAGTGACTTCTGCGACAGCCAGCCAAAAATAATGGCAGGCAAAACCGCAATGGTAGAAGACGCTGATAGCTGTGCAGTAAACATGCCCTGTTGTTCCCTGAACCTCGCCATATATACAGGCAGTGTTGCCGTTGCATTATTAGTAAGGTTAAAACCCAGGAAGAACTCATTCCAGATAAATACCGCAACTAATAAACCAGCAGCTATTATGCCTGTTCTTGCAAGAGGTATTGAAATAACTGTAAGCTGTTGAAAGCGTGAACAACCATCAATACCCGATGCTTCAATAATTTCAACAGGAATATCGTTGAAAAACGAATACACCATCCAGACAACAATTGGTATGTGGAATCCCACATATGCAATCAGTAATCCGGTCGATACCTTGTTCAGGCCAAACCTCTGGAACCAGGTATACAGCGGGATAAGGACTGCAACTGGTGGAAGCAGTATGGTTGTAATAAACCAGAAATATATTTTTTTCCCTGTTTCCTTTTTCTTAAATTTGCCAAATACTAAAATAAATGCCGCAGGAACACCCAATGCAAGGCAAATGATTGTACCAAAAACAACCTGGAATAATGAATTCCTTAAAAAGCCATACATATTCCTGTCACTTAAAACCTTGGCAAATGTTTCAAGTGTCGGATTAAAAAAGAGCGCAGGATTAACAGCCTGGTACTCCGTTTTGAACCCGGTTAAAAACATATACAATATTGGGAAGAAATATATAAATGCAATAATATATATAAAAATAGCCAAAAAAATGTTTTTATTAATTTTTATCCGTATTGGTTTTTGTGTATTTCTGACAATCTGGGGCTGAGCCATACCATATCCCTCCTAGTATTCATATGTAGCTGAGCGCTTCTTAATGAATTTATAAAGCAAGTTAACAGCAATTAAAGTCAGTATAACCGTCATTGTTGCCAAGGCACCGGCTCTACCCACATTAGAGGCGCTAAAAACCTGCATATAAACATAGTAGGGCAAGGTGTAAGATTTTGTCCCCGGCCCGCCGGCCGTTGTAACCAGTATCAGTCCGAATTCCTTTACTATAAATATCAGTCCCAGCATAACAGCTACACTAACATGTACTGAAATCATCGGCAGCTTAATACGGAATGTAGACTGAAACCAATTTGCGCCGTCAACTCTCATGCTATCAACTACATCACTTGGAATACTCTGCAAGCCGGCTAATATAACCAGTACAAAAAATGGCATCCATTGCCAGGCGAACAGGAAAATAATCACGGGCAACGGGTGGTAGCTGAGCAAGTCAACCGCTTCAAAACCCAAGGCTCTTGCTATGTACCCATACCAGCCGAAAGTAGTGTTTAATATAGTAGTTTTCCAAATAACTCCGCTGGCAGTAGACATAACAAAAAATGGCCCTAATATAAGTGTTCTTACTACATTTACACCTGGTATGGAATGGTCAAGCAGGATTGACATTATGAAACCGCCTACTGTACAAAGCAGCAAAGCTCCAGCAGTCAGTATTATGGTTTGTAGCACTATACTATAGAATTCCGGGTCTTTAAGAAAATACAAATAGTTATTTAAACCAGTGAATTTAATAGGCATATCAGGCCGTGCTAAGTTCCATCTTAATGTAGAATAGATAATAGTCAGAATAAACGGTACCTGAGTCATCACCGCTACTACTATGACCGCAGGAAGAAAATATAATTTATCAAAGTTTCTCTTTTTCATAGTACCCCTTTCATAGTATCCCGATTGAATAGTCTTAAATGTTTTTGCATACCATACTCCGCAGCGATGCCACAGAATATGGTATGCAAATTAAACCTTACTGTTTATTATATTAGCACTATGGTTTTACTAATCCTGGTAGCCGCCATCTTTTGCAACCTGGTTGCAAAGGTCGTGTGTTCTCTTGATTGCTTCATCAAGCGTCATTGCGTCAGTAGTATATGCTGCAAGGTATTCTGTCATCTGGGTGCCCCAATCGGCAAACTCAGGCATGGCGACATACTGCAAGCCAACATACGGTACTGGCTCCAAGGTCGGCTTTGTGAAATCTATTGTTTCCAGAGTCCTTAAAGTTGCATCAGCATAAGGTGCATTCTTAATATAAGCGTCAAGCTTATATGTGGACGAACGAGATGCAGGCGGTGTACTTGCACCTGTTGGGTCAAGTTCCAATGAAAGATTTACAAAATCCTTGGATGTTGCCCACAGTATGAAGTCAAAGGTAGCCTTCTTTTTCTCCTCTGTTGTATTAGGATTAATTCCCATTGACCAGTTCCACAACCATGAAGTATTAGTTTTCATCTTCTGGTGAGGAGGCATTACATAACCTATCTTGCCTTTTACAGCTGAGCCTTCGGATTCAAGCGGAGGTGCTAGGGAAGTAGCATCATAGTAAATACCGCATTTGCCTGATTGCATAAGCGCAATACACTCATTGTAAGTGTATGAAAGGATATCACTCTGGCCTGCCTCGCGGAGAAGTTTCTTGTACATTTGCCATGCAGCTCTCTGTTCAGGAGTATCTACGGTTGCATTCCACTCCATATCGTAGAATCGGCCGCCAAAAGCATTTACCATTGTTACAAAAGGAGCGCCGCTCATGCCCCAGCCTGGGGTACCACGAAGAGTAATACCTACAATCCCTCTGTCAGGATCATGTATTTTCTTAGCAAATTCGTAAATCTGATCCCATGTTGGTTGTTCCGGCATTGTCAAACCCTTCTCGGCAAAGAGCTCTTTATTATACATAATAAAGGATGCTTCACCGTAGAAAGGTATTGCATGTGCTTGACCATCAAGAGAAACCGAATCAAGCATTCCTTTGATTAAATCGTCACGGTCATACCATTCAAGCTTATCGGCCGGCAGAGCGTCAAAATAAGGCTCAAGGTTTTCAAGCCAGCCATTTCTAGCCCAGTTATAGCCTTCATATGGTCCTATATAAAACATGTCATACGTAGTACCACCTGTTGAAGCTTCGGTTGTCTGCTTCTGTCGAAGGTCGTTTTCAGGGATAACAGCAATATTTACCGTCACACCTTCAGGCTTGTAGTGTTCTTTTGCAATCTTTTCAAGTGCCTGTGAAATTGGGTTGTTTGCAAATGCCACATTGATTGTCACATCAGAAGCAGCCCCTTGGCTAGAAGCTTGTTGTTCAGTAGTTTTTGCAGGTTCTGAACTCTTTTGTTGTGCCGCAGGTTGTTGTTCAGAAGCTTTCTGTCCTCCACAACCTGTCAGAAGAAGCGCTACACACATCACTAATACGAGTGATATTGAGATGATTCTTTTCATGCTTTAACTCCCCCTTATCATTTTTAATATTACTCTACAGTTTAATTATGCCGTATTTTGTCTACATTGAAAATTGACTGAATTACTATTTTAGGAAATTAGTTATCATTATTTTTAGTTAGTAATTGTAAACAAGAGCAAATGTGGATTTAATAGAATACTCTTTTATATATCATATTAATAAAATTAGTAAAATATTATGATTTTTATAACTTTTTTACGTTTTTAAATGTATTTTATCATCAATTACAGGAAGCCTGATCAGTACACAGGTGCCCACACCCTTTTCACTATTTATAGTGATTCCATATTCAGCACCAAAATAAAGTTTAATCCGTTCGTGAACATTTGCCAGCCCAATTCCGTTATGCATTTTGTCAATTTTGAGCTCAATATGCTCTCCATTTTCCTTTTCTATTCCACATCCGTTGTCAATTACCTCAATAATCAGGAACTTGTCTTCAACCCTTGATCTTATTATGATTTTTCCACCATATTTATAATTCTTGAAGCCATGAAAAATTGAATTCTCAACAAGGGGCTGCAAAATGAACTTTAGCATTTTCAAATTTACGGTTTTTTCGTCTATTATGTATTCAACAGAAAAATTATTCCCATATCTGTATTTCTGAATACTGACATAATTTTTTATGCTTTCAATCTCTTCGCTCAAAGTAACAAGCTTATTTGGTGAAGAAATATTGTATTTCAGCAAATTGATTATTGCAGATGCCATCTCACCTATGTTATCAACATCTTGAATAACAGCCAGCCATTTAATGGTATTTAAAGTGTTGTACAAAAAATGGGGGTTGATCTGAGCCTGCAAAATCTGGAATTCCATATCGGATTTTTTCTTTTGCTGCTCTACCTTATAATTGATAAGATTTTTAATCTGGGCCACCATTTTATTGAAAGAGGCGCTCAGTTCTCCCAATTCATCTTTACGTTCTGTGTTTATTGCAACAGATAAATCTCCCTTTTCTACCCTTTTTATTTTCTGGTTCAATTCTACTATGGGTTTTGTGAAAGATACTGAAAGCAACAGGCTTGCAATCAATGAAAACAGAATAGAAAAAATAAAAATATACAGAGTAATCTGGCCTAACATATTAACAGAACGATAAATTTTATCTGTGTTAATAATACGGATTAGTTTCCAACCACTATAGTCTATTGTGTCAGATACAATAATGGAGCCTTTTCCAAAAACTTTGCTATTCAACTGTATAGATAACTCGTTCAATAGTTCAGGATGCTTCTCTATTACTTCTCCCAAATATACATGGCGAGGAGAAGAGAATAATATTTTCCCGTGCCGGTCAGCCACCATTACTTTTTCAGTATATTCAAAGGAAGCAGCTGTAAATGCTTCCCGCAAATATGTATAGTTTATGTCAACAATAACAATGCCAATATATTCACTTGTATAATTATCCAGAATAGGTGAAATATATGAGATTGCACTCTCATCAGTAACCATTACATAATATCCATATCTATTCGAATATGAAAACAGCTCTCCCATCTTGTCATAATAGTCTTCTGGCAGCTGGCATCTGCTTAAAACCTTTTTTAGATCAAATACAGGATTGCTTGAAAAAAACTTATTGTCGCTCCCTATAATGCTAACCGCATCAAAGTACTCCTGCAAGCTTATAAATTGTTCCAGAAGCTTGTTAATCTGTTCAATTCTATATTCATAGGTTATGTTTTTCCTGTTTAATTCTATTTGAATTTCTTTTTCTTCACCTAAAGAAGCAGACAGATCATTTGCAAGCTTAAGAATAATTTCAATATTCTGCTTTGTTTTCTGCGCAGCGCTAATAGCAGAATCCACCTCATTCTTTTTTAAGAAACCGAGAATTACGGTATAATTTGCAACAATAATAATTGACAACAATAAACTTACTAACAATACTATATATAAAAAGATCCTCCTCTGTATTGTAAACCTTTTCATTATTAGTAGCCCCTTTTACATTAACAGCATTAGTTTACTTATTGGTATCAAGATTACTATAATTCATTTTTTGATACTCCCTACAAGACACTCCAACAATTTCCCTGAAAACTTTACTAAAGTAATACGGGTTTTCAAAGCCTATCAAATCAGCTATTTCATATAACTTCATGTTGCCTTTCATAAGCAGTTCCTTAGCCTTTTCGATTCTATAATTCAACAGGTATACGCTGAAGTTCATCCCAATTTCCTGTTTGAATAAGGAAGATAGGTAATTCTTGCTGACATCCGCATAATTTGCCACATCAGTTAGTGAAATATTGTTCATATAATTATTCCTTATATATTCAATGCTTTTTTGAATAATACAGGAATATTGCACCTTCCCCTGGCTTTTTTGCATCTGCATAACCCTGTTATAAATATCAATAATGTAGTCTTTTACAGCGTTAAATGTGTGTAGATGCTCAAAAGCATCATAATCAATCCCTATATCCTCCATATTAATTATGTTTTGGTTATTGTATAATTGCTCAGCAAAAACCTTGGCACGGCTTAGTAAATCTATAAAAGCAGTTCTCAGGTACTCTTTATTTTTGCTTTTATAGATTTGGTTAAAAATATCGTCAATGTAATTCTTCAGTTTGTCTGCATCACCTACGAGCATCAAACTCTCTATGGTGCTGAAGTTGATTATTGGACTTATTTTTTCTTCCCTGAAATTGTTTTCGTCAAAAATAACAATCTCATTGTCCTCAAAAAAGCTTTGTTCATTTGCTCTGTATGCTTGTTTATATAACTCGGGCAGCTGCATAAACACCCCTGATGGCTTGCTTATCCCTACAGTTAAATCAATATTTAAAAACTGTTTCAGGTTATCCTTTAGTATAGATAAAAGTTTAAGAATCTTTTCTTTTACGGCAGGAACATTCATATTTAAATCAATGTTGAATAAAAATACAATTTTATTATCAATTATTGTAAAATAAACAGTAAAATCATTTTCAGTAAATACCTGTTTCGCCAAGCTTAATATGAACTTTTTAAAGTGGTTCGGATTCTTTTCATATCTTTCCAGATTGGTACCTCTTATAATTATTAAAGCCACAGAAATAAACCAGATACTGTTCACGGAATTGAATTTGTACTTCTCAATGATAGTTTCCACTTCTTCCCTGGTTCCATATAATCCGGTTATTATTTTAAACAGATCATCTTCAAGAAGTATATCAGAGTCTTGGGAAGTTTGTGCAATATCCTGGTTATCACCGGGTTTTTCACAACTGAGCTCATCCATTATCTTTTTAAGGCACTTTACCAAGCCATCATGAGATAGTTCCGACTTCAACATATAGTCGCACACGCCTAAATCAACTGCCTCTTTAAGGAATTTAAAATCAGCATGGCTTGTCAGTATGACTGCCTTAACTGCAGGCTTCTTTTCTTTCAGAATCTTAATTAATTCCAGGCCGTTCATCACAGGCATAGCTATATCTACAAATACTATATCAGGATCAGTTTTTTCAAAAAGCTCAATAGCTTCATGTCCATTCCTTGCTTCCCCAACCACTGTAAATCCTTGTCTCTCCCAATTGATCATTGATTTTAGACCAATCTGTACAAGGAGCTCATCATCCACAATTAGAACCTTTCTCATAGCTAACCTCTTTAGGAAAAATATTTATTCCGCGTCTACATTATTAACAATCTTATCGATTTTGACTTTCAACTTATCAAGGCCTTCCTGGGTTCCATATTTCCCTGAAACAATTCCCTGCAGTGCCTTTGACCATTCTATTGAAATTTCAAAGAAGTATGGCTGAGGCGTGAACTGAACCACTGCATGGTCAATGGTATCTCTTAGAACTTCATTATAACCATCGGCTTTGCTTATCACCCTCTGGAACTCAGGTGATTCAAGCACTGATTTCCTTGCAGGGTTAATCACTTTAAAGTTTTGTGAAGCATCCAGAGTGTATTCCTTACTGGTAAAATACTGTAGAAAAATCCAGGCTGCCTTTTTATGCTCTGAAAAGCTGCTTATCGAAAGCCCCCAACTCCAAAGATTAGCCTCAGATCTTTCTCTGCCTTCCGGCACAGGTGCTTTAGTCCATGCAATATTGCCTGATTCCTCAGATTCCCCCGGAGGATTCTGGTAATATGCTGTAATATCCGCATCAAAAAGCATTGCAGCCTTTCCGGCACCAAAATCGGCAGTAGCACGATACCAGGTATAGTTCTTCCATTCAGGAGGTCCGCCTGCTCTAATCAATTCAACCCACATATCAGTCATAGCAACCGCCTGCTCCGAATTTACCCTGGCTTCAAGCTTCCCGTTTACCACTTCAAAATCCTTCGCCCCATAATTGGCATAAGTTGTATTAAAGCCTGTATTGATTGTAGCCCAATTTATTGCTCCGCGTACAGCGAGAGCGTATGTGCCTTCCCCATCGAACTTATTCAGGGTTTTGCACAGTTCCAGCAACTGTTCCATCGTTTCCGGAGCTTCCAGTCCTTTTTCTTTGAAAATCCTTTTGTTATATGCTAAAGTATGGATTTCAAATCCCATCGGCACCCCCCACAAACTGCCTGTTCCAGCCTTATGGCCAGGAACCTTGTCCCATTTTAATGCGTCTAATACATTTGGGTAGAAATCATCAATGTCATAATCAGGGTCAGTAATATCCGGCTGATTCAGCAAGGAATCTAAATCCTGAATGGTCCCTTTGTAGGCATATTCCCATATATAGTAAGGTCCAACCATAAAAGCGTCTGGCCCTCCGAACTTTCTCACATTGGATGATAACTTTTCATGGTAGTATTCTTCTGGGAATATTTGGTATTTAACTTTTATCCCCGTCTTTTTTGAAACTCTGGAAGCGTATTTATAATTGCCTCAACATACGGATGCTGGCTGAAATATACTTCAATTTCTTCCCCTTTTGCCAAATCCCAGCGAAATCCATCATTATACTTTTCCTTGTTTATATCCTTTAAATGACTTAAAAAAGCATATGCAATAAAAGAAAGAATAATAATTATAATAATAAAAATAGGTAAATGTATTTTTTTAGATAGAATGCCTTTAAAACTATTTATTATACCCCGTTTCATAGCATCAATCTCCTGAAATTGATTATATAACAATAAAAAACATTTTTCAAGTTTTGGAAAATCCACATTAATAAAGCAATGCTCTGCCGTTAAGATATCCGAATCTTTTCCCCTGATATCTTTCTTCAGACTTCATTTTCTCTTCTATCATATCCTGTATTTTCCACCAGCTGGTTTCCCAATTGCAAAAAAGGCATCTTTCCTTAGGAGCTCTTCCCAGCAGCCTCTGTACTACAATATCAGGATTAAGGTATTCCAAAAAAGTAATTGTTCTCTCAATATACTCGTCCATAGAAATGGGAGTTATTTCTCCTCTTTCATACATATAACCCAGCAGTGTATCCTTTAGAATGTAAAGCGAGTGGCATTTAACCTGTTTGACTTCCAACGCAGATAAGATTTTTGCCCCCTCTATCACATCCCTAAGACTATCTAGAGGAAGGTCAACAATATAATGGGCGCATGAATCTATACCGTAACTATTAATCCTTGCAACAGCGTCAATGAATTCAGCCAGTGAATGCCCTCTCTGCAAAAAATCAAGTGTATGGTAGTTGACGGTCTGAAGCCCTAATTCAACAACTATATCAACATTCCTGCTGTTTTTAACCTGCTGCAGAAAATCCAGATACCTGTCGTTAATACAGTCAGGGCGTGTGGATATATATACCGCCACAACACAATTCAAACAAGCATCAAGGATATATTTTTTAAATCTTTCCAGAGGAAGATATGTATTTGAAAAGTTTTGAAAGTAGGCAATGAACTTCTTTATTTTATACTTTGTACCAATATAATGGGAGTTTTGTAAAAGCTGCTGCTTTACATCCAGTGAATTTGACAGATTTTCGAAACCTGCCCCCTCTTCACCACAAAAAATACACCCTTTACTACTGAGTGTTCCATCCCTGTTGGGGCAGGTAGCAGGAATATTTATTGGCAGCTTATACACCTTTTCTCCGTATTTTGTTTTTAGATAGTCAGAGAACTTATTATATAGAGGCACTCCTCCAGTATTCCTCCCTTACCATATCATATACCTTTTGGAGCGGAATTCCCGTTTTCCGGGCTATTTTCCTGCAATCCTCATATTCGGGGGCAAATTTGCTGAATCCCTCTTTTGAAGCAACTTTGATCCCCACTTCTCCATGCCGGGTAGCAAGCTTTATCATATTCCTCTCCATACAGTACCTTTCCACGGAGCTTCTCCTGATGCCAAGAGTTGATGTCTCTTTAAGAATCAAGTCAACAAGCTCCTGTTCCTTATCCAATGAAGATAATACGGTGAGTAGCACTGCCGGACGCCCTTTTTTCATGTATATTGGCATGTAGTAGACATCAAGGGCTCCTCTTTCCAATAACTGTTCGGAAACAAACGCCAGGATTTCAGGGCTCATATCATCAATATTTGTTTCTAAAACAGCAATTTCCTCCAACATCCTGTCCTCATCCGGCAAACTTCCCAGTATTGCCCTCAGTGCATTAAACCTGCCTGTATCCCTCTTACCCATTCCATAGCCTATCCGGTCAATAATCATCGCAGGCATATTTCCGAAGCCTGATGCCATACTTTTTATAAGGCCCATACCTGTAGGTGTTACCATCTCTGTATTAACATCTTCAGTTATAAGGGGTATACCGGTGCCCTTCAGCATTTCCATTACAGCAGGTACCGGGACGGGAATGATACCGTGCCGGCACTCAATAAAGCCACGGCCATCATGCAGCGGGGATGAAAACACCTTTTCAACTCCCAACATATCAATACATATTGCCGTACCGACAATATCAATTATAGAATCCACAGCGCCTACTTCATGGAAATGAATTTCATTAATATCCTTATTATGGACGGCAGCCTCTGCTCTTGCAATCTCCCTGAAAACTTTCTTGCTGAAATCCTTGACACTTTGTTTTAAGTCACTCCAGTCAATTATCATTTCTATCGCCTTGAGATTGCGCATTGAGTGTTCATGACTATGGCTGTGAGAATGGCCGTCTTGCCCATAGAAGTGTGAATGTCCATCCCCATGGGAATGTGAGTGCCCGTGCTGTTGAGAATGTATATGTCCATCATGTTCATGGCTGTGTGTGTGGTCATGATGATGTTCCTGTTCATGCTTTTTAATTTTCTCTTCAAGTTCCTTTAATTCATCGCTCAGTATTACCTGAACATCGGTTCCAAATATCCCGTTTACTTCCTTCTTTTCAATAACAATTTCATATCCTGACAAATTCAATTTCTTAAGTTCATTAATGAATTTCTCCTTGTTTATACCAAGGTCAATCAATGCTCCTAGTGTCATGTCGCCGCTTATTCCGGAAAAGCAATCAAAATACAGAGCCTTCATATACTACCCTCCAAGTCTTTACCGATACTTAAAGCACATTTCCTGTAATCCATTATCTATTATTTATTATAACTTATTAATCATACTGGCAAGATATCCAGCTCCAAAGCCATTATCAATATTAACTACCCCTATGCCGCTTGCACAGCTGTTTAGCATGGTCAGGAGGGCAGACAGCCCGCCGAAACTTGCTCCATAGCCAATACTTGTCGGTACGGCTATAACCGGTTTTTCAACCATACCTCCCACAACGCTCGCAAGCGCTCCTTCCATACCAGCCACTACAATTATAACATTGGCTTTCATCAAGGTCTCCATATTTGCAAACAGCCTGTGAATTCCTGCAACGCCTACATCATATACCCTTTCAACACTATTCCCCATAATTTCAGCCGTAACAGCGGCTTCTTCAGCAACAGGTATATCAGAAGTACCGGCAGTTACTACAGCAATCAACTTCTCATGCCTAATGATTTCTCTTCTCTTTACTACAACTATTCTTGCCGTTTCATAATAAACCGCATCATCTGTTAGTTCCTTAATGCTTTCATATACTTCACTGCTTGCCCTTGTAACCATTATATTGTTATTCTTCTCGATTAAGCTCAATACTATAGTCTTTATCTGTTTAGCCGTTTTACCTGGGGAATAAATGACTTCAGGAAAACCATTCCTTATATTCCTATGGTGGTCAACCTTAACAAAACCAAGGTCTTCAAAAGGAAGCTTCCTGAGTGCATTTACGGCATCATCAATGCTTATATATCCTTTTTTTACTTTTTCCAATAACTGCTTTAAACTATCAGTATCCATGTTGTACCGTCCCCTTAATATCAGCCTGACAATTCCACATGCATTATTCTTTACTTTCCTGGCTCAAATAAGCATTTATAAAAGCATCCAATCCTCCATCCATTACATAACCAACGTTCCCTTCTTCATAGTTGGTCCGATGATCCTTAACCAGTGTATACGGACAAAAAACATAGGATCTAATCTGGCTTCCCCATTCTATTTTCATTTGAATACCTTTCAGATCCTCAATCTTTTCCTTCTGTTCCCGTTCTTTAAGTTCAAAGAGCTTTGCTATAAGCATTTTCATTGCCGTATCTTTATTTTGATGCTGTGACCGTTCCGTCTGACATGCTACAACAATACCAGTAGGTAAATGGGTTATCCTCACTGCAGAGGAAGTTTTATTTACATGCTGTCCCCCGGCTCCACTTGAGCGATAAGTGTCTATTCTGAGATCATCAGGGTTTATTTCCACTTGAATACTATCATCAAGTTCCGGCATAACCTCTACCGATGCAAATGAAGTATGCCTTCTGCCTGATGCATCAAAAGGTGATATCCTGACAAGCCTGTGGACTCCCTTTTCCGATTTCAAATAGCCATAGGCATTTTCTCCAATGACGTTTATTGTTGCACTCTTTATGCCTGCTTCTTCTCCATCCAGGAGATCTAGTATTTTTACTATATATCCCTTTGATTCAGCCCAACGTGTGTACATTCTCAAAAGCATCTGTACCCAATCCTGTGCCTCTGTCCCACCTGCACCCGCATGCAATGTTAGAATAGCGTTATTTTTATCATAAGGCCCAGTTAAAAGTGTTTCAAGCCTTAATTCTTCATAATTATTGTTTAAGCGTCTAAGCCCTTCCTGTACTTCCGGAACAATACTCTCATCCTTCTCTTCAAGACCCAGTTCATTAAGGGTTTTTAAATCCTCCCACTCAGCCCAAAGCCTGTCATACTTTTCCACTTTTGAAGTTAAAGCCTTTGTCCTCTGCAGAATCTTCTGGGATTTTTCAATATCATTCCATAAATCAGGCTCAGCCGCCCTTTGTTCCAACTCTTCAATCTCCCTTTTTAAACGAGGGACGTCAAAGTGAAGCCCCCATTTCCTCTAATCTATTTTTTGCAGTTTCAATTTCAAGTTTTAGTTGTTCCAACTCCAACATTAAATCATCTCCTTTATTTATTGAATTCAAGCCTTTTTGCTTATCTACAAGATAAATATATTATCCATCTGGTAAAAGCATTTGTCAATCTTTCCTGTCAACTATGGGGTGAATATAAAAAACAGCCATACAAATATATTATCAAAGTATAGCTGTTTTAACACCTGTCTTATGGTTTAGTAATAGAATATACCCCTTCTGCTTAACAACTGCCTAATCAAAAGTATACCTATTAAATCACGTAAAAATCTTCTTCCGAATCCATAACCCGGCCCGATACCTCCAAAGTAAGGGCTTATTTGCCTGCTGCCCTCCATAACATAACTATCCCAATCTTCATCAGTATACTGCATCTCTGCAGCAACTTCCCTGAATATATTATCAGTCATTCTCTCAACCGCTGCCCTGCTAGGGTACGGGTGCATTTCTGGGTTGGAAGGCATATCCATCATCTCACATATACGCTGTACTCTCGGAAATACTCTGTAATAGATTTCAGGGTACATATCTTCAAGGGCTTCATTCTGATACTTCATCATAGGCAAATACTGCTGGTTAGGCCACATATTCTGATAATTAGGCATAATATTTGGCATATTGGGCATATTCTGATAAGCAGGCATAGTATTTAGCATATTGTTCATAACAATCCTCCCTTCAGGTTTTAATACATAATATGCCTGCTTCGCCTATTTAGTTACTATTTATTAATTTATGTCCACTAAACTTATATGTCCACTAAACTTATTTATTAATACTTTTTTTTATTCCATCCACAAGAGGCTTAAATATTTCAACTGGAAGGTCTGCTTCACATATTTCCTTTGCCAGTTCAATATACTTTAAATGCTTCTCATCCAAAACCCATTCCAACAGCTCTCTGTCTAAGCATTGTGATAGTGCAGCCCTGTTTTCATTCAGCATTTTACAAATATTATATGATTCTATAGTATTATGCCTGTAAAAAAAATCATCGGATACATTGGCGTACATTGCTAATACTTTTATTGTTCCGGCAAACGGCGTCCGTTCCCCTTTTTCATATAGTTCCAGCATCTCAGGCTGAATAGATGATCCAGTCTTTTTGTTTATATTGTCTGACAGCTCTTTAAATGTAAGGTTTCCTCTGATTAGCTTTATGTTCATTCCTATTCTTTGTGTACTTTTAACATCATTACTAGCTCTTCCAAGTAAATAATCAATAGACACCCCAAAGTAATCTGCAAGCCGTTTTAATGTATTATAATCAGGCTCCCTTTTGCCAAGTTCATAAAATGCTATTGCTTGCCTGGTAATACCTATGTGTTTGGCTACATCTTTTTGTGTTAATTTCTTCTGCTCTCTTAGTTTTCTTAGTGCTTTGGAAAAAGCCATTGTTTCTCTCCATGAATTCTGAAATATATTAAAATATTTTTGTTTAATATTGACAGCAACAATATGTTGCATTAAAATGTTTATGTAGTTCTTTATTGCAATATTTTAACACAATTTGCAAAAATAATAAATATTTTTGCAAAAAGACGAAATAATGTACGGAGGTCTGATGATGAATACACTGGAAAACTTAAGAAAACAGCTTCACAAGGCTCTTGAAAGCGGCAACCCTGAAGATATTTTAAGAGCAAGCAGGAAGTTGGATAAGGTAATTTTTTCTTATACAAAAAAGAATATAAGCCTGGTTAAGGAGTCAGCTTAACAGGCTTTTTTTTTACCTTTGGTTTCTTTGAACAAACCTTTTAATCCTCTTTAGTGCTTCTGTAATATTTTCAACAGAATTGGCATAAGTCGCCCTCAAAAATCCCTCACCGCACTCTCCGAATGCAGTTCCTGGCACTACCAATACTCTTTCTTCCTTGAGAAGGTTTTCACAAAACTTGTCTGCACTCATTCCGGTGGATTTAATACAGGGAAATACATAAAAAGCTCCCAGCGGCTCAAAACAGTCCAAGCCCATCTTCCTGAAGCCATCAACCATAAGTCTCCTTCTCCTGTTATATTCCCGTACCATTTTCCGGACATCCTCCTCACTGCCATTCAATGCTTCTATCGCAGCATATTGGGAAGTAGTGGGAGGGCACATCAGCACATATTGGTGTATCTTTTTCATTGCTTCTATTAATACCGGGTGTCCGCACACATACCCGAGCCTCCACCCGGTCATAGCAAAAGCTTTTGAAAAACCATTAACCAAGATTACTTTATCCTTCATTTCAGGAAAGCTTGCAATTGACACGTGTTTGCCTTCATAGGTAAGTTCAGAATACATCTCGTCGGATATTACTATTATGTCCCTGTCTTTTAATACATCAGCAATCTTTTTAAGCTCGTCTTTATTCATTATTGCGCCTGTTGGGTTATTTGGATAGGACAAAATAAGCACCTTGGTTTTATCAGTAATAGCATTTTCAAGCTGCTCAGGAGTCAGCTTGAACTGATCCTCTTCCCTTAAATTAATTACTACAGGGGTTGCTCCCGAAATTAAAGTACACCCCTTATAAGCAACAAAACTAGGCTCAGGAATAATTACTTCATCACCTTTTTCAACCAGTGCTCTAAGAGCAATGTCAATGCCCTCGCTTCCTCCGACTGTAACTACTATCTGGTCTTTTGCTCTGTATTCAAGATTATACTTTCTCTTCAGGTATTTTGATATCCCCTCGCGCAACTCAATCAGCCCGGCATTGGAGGAATAATGGGTGTGTCCCTTTTCCAAAGAATATATACCAGCTTCTCTGATATTCCAGGGAGTAACAAAGTCTGGTTCACCTACCCCAAGAGATATAGCGTCCTTCATCTCATTTATCAGATCAAAGTATTTCCTTATCCCTGAAGGGGGAATATTTCTTACCGATTTTGTAATCATTTCCTGCATGTTCATAGTATAATTGCCTCCCTGTCATCTTCTCCGTTATCTTCGAATATTACTCCGTTATCCTTGTACTTTTTCAGTACAAAGTGCGTTGAGGTACTTAATACCGATTCCAGAGGAGCAAGTTTTTCTGCAACAAAACGTGCTACATCCTTCATGGTTTTCCCTTCAATAATTACAGTCAGATCAAACCCTCCGGACATAAGATAGCAGGATTTCACCTGAGGATATCTGTAAATTCTTTCAGCTATCTTGTCAAATCCTTCTCCCCTCTGTGGAGTCACCTTTACTTCTATCAGTGCTACAACTGTTTCCTTATTGGCCTTTTCCCAGTTAATCACTGTATTATATCCCATTATTATATTCTGTTCTTCCAATCTCTTTATTGTTTCTTTTACTTCTTCTACACTAATATTTAGCATAACCGCTATCTGCTCCTCCGACAGCTTGTTATTTTTCTCCAGAATTTCTAAAATCTCTTCCATTTTCCTATCCTCCATTTTAAATCTAATTATTTTCCCCTTTAACTGCATGAGAATTTTTTTTTAATTATCACAGCTTTGATAATAAAAAACTCCTGCATCCCTTTATTCATAATAAGGGACGAAGGAGTATTCCGCGGTACCACCCTAATTAGCACAATCTTGTGCCCTCTCTACAGTACTTATAATTAAATACCTTCCTCATTAACGTGAGGTCACGTCCCTCCCTAATCACTGTTTCTCAGGAAGGAAACTCAAGGGCTGCTTTCAATATATTCCTTTGTTGGACTTACACCATACTCCAACTCGCTTAAAAAGGTGTCTATATATACTCTTCCCTGTCATAGCTTTTATCTATTATATAGTATCTAACTTTGAAATAGATTATACAGTATAAATAAAACTATTTCAATAGCTTTGTTTTATAATTTTAGATGTCTTCCTCACTGCCGATTACAATGTTAAGCTGATCCTCATATTTCTTTAATGTATTGATAGCCTCTGTTTTAAGGGTTTTCAACTCTCTCTTTATATCTACCAGTCTCTCCCTTTCCTGCTCAATTATTTCCTCTAACTTTCTCTTCTCCTCTAATGCTTCAATCCTTGCATCTTCAAGCATAAGCTCGGCTTTTTCCTGCGCTTTTATCAGTACATCTGCAATCTTGGCCCTATCTTCGTTAATCTGTTCAGCTTTAGCAGCGATCTCTTCGTAATTTGACTTAATCTCTCTCAATTGGCTTCTTAACGCAGTAATCTCACCATCCTTCTCTTTCAGTTTATCATCGAATTCTCTTAAAAGCTTTTCTATGTAGGAATTCACATCGGACTTTTTAAAACCAAATAATGAAGTTCTGAATCGCTTTTCCCCCGGCACTTATATCCTCTCCTCACAATTTTTTCTTAATCCTTATCTTTTGTTTATACTTTTGTAGTATATATTCAATATCAATTCAGAAAATCCTTTTTTTCTACAAAAAAACTTGTAGGGGTTAAAAGCGATGCATCTTACCAGGTTTTTTACTCCACCCTGAGAGCCTGGATAGGATTCAGCTTTGACGCTTTATTAGCCGGATACCATCCAAAGAACACTCCCACAAAAACAGAAAATGAAAAAGATAACATCATTGTAGAAAAAGCAGGCCTTGCAGGCATACCCATTAAATCCCCTATAACCTTCGTCGCCAGTATCCCAAGCAGTATTCCTGCAATTCCACCAATACAGCTAACTACAATTGCCTCAATTAAAAACTGCTGGAGTATATTCCGCCTTTTTGCTCCGATTGCTTTTCTGATTCCTATTTCACGTGTGCGCTCAGTTACCGAAACAAGCATAATATTCATGATTCCAATACCACCAACCACCAGTGAGATACCTGCTATCCCACCCAGCATCATAGTCATGCTTCTTGTTGCCTCATTTATGCTTTCAAGCATATCCGCCTGGTTAAAAACCCTGTACCCGTCCGTACTGTTAAAAGCCTTGAAAAGGAACTCTTCCAGTCTTTCCATTGCCATCCCAACAAGTTCAGGTGTCTTACCCTGGACATAGAAATTCTGTATCCTTGAATTCCTTACAAGACGCATTGCAGATGTATATGGAATAATAATCTGATCATCTTCAGTTCCTTCCGTATTGTTGGATTTCGCCTCAAGCAAGCCTACTATGGTAAAAATGTTTCCATTTATTTTTATTTCTTTTCCTACCGGATTTTCTTCCCCATAAAGCTCCTGAGCAACATATGTCCCAACAAGCGCAACCTTTTGCCTTCTTTCCACATCAAGTGCATTAATAAATCTACCAGACTGAACATCAGTATTTCTGACTGTCCTGTATGCTTCATTCGTCCCATTCAGGCTTGTCTGCTTATTTTGATTGCCGTACTTTACTGTTACCGAGTCATTAAGGACCGGGGCTACAGCATCTATCACATCACTGTTATTTTGAGCAAAACTAAACAATTCATCTTCCGACACTGTCCGTGTGCTGCCTCTTCCAAAAATCATAACGTTTATCATATTGGTACCCATGCTCTCCAGGTTTTTCTTTACCTGCTGCGTAGTAGCCTGAACAAGACTAACCATAATAATCACTGCACTGATACCAATGATTATACCCAGCATAGTGAGGGCTGAACGCATTTTATTTGAAGCAATGCTTTTTATTGCCATACGAAATGACTGTAACCACCTCATCTATGACACCTCACTGTCTTCTATCACCTTTCCGTCACAAATACGGATTATTCGGTGCGCCTGGTTTGCAATGTTATTATCATGCGTAATAAGAATAACAGCTTTGCCCTCTGAGTTAAGCTCTTTCAGCATATCCATTACCTCAGAGCCTGATTTTGTATCCAGGGCGCCTGTAGGTTCGTCTGCAAGAATAATCGGAGGCCTGCTGGAAAGTGCCCTAGCAATTGCTACTCTCTGCTGCTGTCCTCCTGACAATTCTACCGGCTTGTGATTCAGCCTGTCGCCCAAGCCGACCTTTTCCAGCGCTTCAACAGCCTTTTTCCGTCTTTCTTTGTTGCCCATTCCCATATATAATAGCGGGAGTTCCACATTCTCCAATGCAGTCAGCTTGGGGAGTAGATTAAATGACTGGAACACAAATCCTATCTTTTTGTTCCGTATTTCTGCAAGATGGTCTTCCTCTAATTTGCTGACTTCTTTTCCGTCCAGGAAGTACTTTCCTGACGTTGGTGTATCAAGACATCCTATCATATTCATCAGGGTTGATTTACCTGACCCTGACGGTCCAACTATTGCTACAAACTCCCCTGGTTTAATGTGAAGGGAAATCCCATTAAGAGCATGAACCTCATTTATTCCCATTAGGTAAGTTTTATACATATTCTCGATTATTATCATTTTTTCACCTCTGTTGTTTATCAGCAGCAGCACTGAATTTATATCAAATGCTTACCTTCTGATAACAATTCCTCCCATACCTCCCGGTCCCGGGCCTCTGAAATTATTTGATGAACCAATATTTGAACCGGTAGATTGGACAAAGACCTCCTGGCCTTCGCTCAGTCCGCTAACAATTTCGATATAGTCTTCATTGTTAATACCAACAACAACTTCCACCCGCTGTTGCCCACTGGCTGCTGCACCCTTTTGCGGGCTTCCGTGAGAAACCTTACTAGCGGACGGTGATTCCACTGCATTGTCCTTAACAGTTACATATGTTTTGTCCCCTGCCTTTATTACTGCCGCCATTGGAACATATAACACATCTTTTTTACTCTGTACAAGAATTTCTGCATTGACGTTCATACCCGGTTTTAGATTTCCCGGATCAGAAATAGTAATCTCTACCGGATATGTAGTAACCCCATTCTGGGAATTACCCTCCATAGCAATATTTGTTACTTTGCCAGTAAAAACTGTTCCTTCAATTGCATCAGCGGTAACTACAGCCTCCTGGCCTAAAGATATTTTTGCAATATCCAATTCATCTACATCCAGAGTAAACACCATCTTACTCATATCCGCAACAGTCATAAGGGTAACACTACTGTTGGTGCTATCAACGGTATCTCCCTCTTTGTAATACTTTTCGATTACAGTGCCGTCAATGGGTGATTCTATACTATAATCATCAAGGGATTTTATAGTCTCCTCCAGTGAAAGCTGTGCATCTTTCAATTCAAGTGAGTTATCAAATATTGTTTCATCTATATTGTCACTTTTAATTGATAGTATTTTCTGTCCTTTTTCTACCCATTCCCCGTTTTTTACATAGATCTGTTCTACTTCCCCCCCTGCTTTTACATAAACAGGCTCGTTGGTACCGTATCTTATAGTACCCGAACTTGCGCTGTACATATTTCCGCTGTCGGTTTTAATAATGCCTGATATTTCCATGCCTTCATCTTCATTTTCTTCCTCTGCAAAAGAACCAGGATTTTCAGCAATAATTTCTACATCGTATACAGGCGCTACTCCTGCAACAGGCTTTGCGGCATTGCTTATATATCTGACCTTTCCGTCTACGTACCACATCATGTCCCTGACATAAATCTGGGCATCCTGGCCTACTTTTATTTTGTTGATTTGTGACTTGTGAAAGGGAACGGTTAATATAATTCGGTTATGGTCTACAATACTTGCTATTTGGCTGTTACTGCTTAAACTCTCGCCCTCTTTTGCATCAAAATTTATCATTCTCCCTGAAACCGGAGCATAAACAACCAGATTATCCAAATCTCCCAACAGCTGATTTCTTCTTCTTTTTAACTTTTCAACAGAATTTTGCGCTTTTTCGATACTGTACATAAGGTCACTATCATCTATCTTGTAAAGCAGGTCTCCCTTCTCCACTTTTTCACCCTCTTCAAATGGCGCACTTACAATACTGCCCTTTACTAGTGGCACAATATCATACCTGGAAACAGGTTGAAGGGTCCCTGTGCCGGTAATGGTTACATTAAGGTCTCCACGTTTAACCTTTGCTGTATTTTGTTGCTGAAAGCCTGATGCACTCGCGGTAGCCGCAAATTCTTTATAAGCATAATAGGCACCGCCCCCAATTATGGCAATCACAACCAGAAAGGCAACTGTTTTAATTGCCTTTTTTGACATAAACTTCCCCAATGATCAATCCCTCCCATATACTTAATGCCTTTTACAGTATCCCACACTTAATATCTTTTACAGCAATGTAATCCATTTTATTATCTAATTGTAATAATTTGATTATATGCATATATTAAATAAAATCTGTGTCCTTTTTGTGAACAAATTATTAATTTTTATTATTTTGGGAATTAGTACCTTTTTAAAGCTGCAATGGAAAATTAATTTCTTCGGAGAGTTATCTAGGCAAAAATAAAAATGCCACCTTAAAACAAGATGACATTTTAAGTATAAAGCTTCTATCTACAGATTGTTATCCAATATTTCTGCAAATTCAGCCTTTGATCGAGCTCCAATAACCTTTTCAACAATCTCTCCACCTTTAAAAAGTATTACTGTGGGTATACTCATAACCCTGAATTTTGCAGCAAGTTCCCCCTGCTCATCCACATTTATTTTGCCAACCTTTACCCTGCCGTCATACTCATTGGCCAATTCGTCCATTATAGGAGCAACCGCTCTACAGGGGCCACACCATTGAGCCCAGAAATCAACCAATATAGGTTTATCAGACTTAAGTACCTCCTGTTCAAAATTATTATTGGTTATGGTAATTACCTTATCGCTAGCCATAAATAACTCCTCCTTATATAAATAATATTTTGGATTCTTAATCCATCACTATACATCTATTACTTAAAATATTTTTACCCACCTACTTTGGTGTCAAACATTAATCAACAAATTTCAAAAATCTCTGTACAGTATCCATCAGTTCTTCTAAAACCTTATCTTTATTTTTGCCCAGTAGGGCATCCCGCATGCAGCTCTTAGAATGATTCTCCAGGATAATTCCACCCACCCTGTTAATTGCTGCCCTTGTTGCCGCTATCTAAGTCAGAATGTCAATACTAAAAATCAAACGTATACTCCACGGGGTATACGAAAATTATATTAGTTCCTCTCCTAAAACTCAAGAAAAACATTAAAGTACAGTACGGGTATGTGTAACAAATGCACCGGTAGGACTATGCGATTTGGTGCATGTAACAAATGTGAAGAAAATGACGGAAGGGACATAATATATGTACCCTATGCGATTTCATATAAGTCGAGGGTTTTATGTATGCGTTCAAAGACAAGCCCGGCAATAAACCATGCAGGCCCATAATCCAGCCTGATTAAGCCGTCAACAGCAAACCGGCCTGTATAATGCCATGGATAAATCCCAAGAATGTTTATAAGAATTAAACCGCTTGCATATTCTATTCCCCATATTATTAAAACCCATATAATGCCTCTGAAAATCCAGAGCCACCTGCTTATCATATCATGTACCGGTTCTAAAAAAACTGCTGAACCATATATGAAAAACATCCATAAATTAGTAACTCCTTCAAGGGTAAGATCCCCACTTATTAATGAGCCAACTCCTGTCCAGATTATTTCCATTCCCCATCCTGTAATTCCATAAATGAAAAATCTTTTAATCATAACCTTATTTTATACAAAATGGAGTTTTTTAATATTAGAAAATTCTACTAAAATATTAAAGCAGGGAGGTTTAAGCTCCCTGCTTAAACCTCCCTGCTTTCTTTTTCGTTCAGGTTATATCATGAATTAATCATACAACAGAGGTGCAAGTTCTTTAGAGTCAACATTTGACTTATCATACCAGTGGAATCCTGTATCAATCTCCTTAGGAACCTCTTCACCTTTTACAGCCTTTACAGCTGCTTCCACAGCCTTATAACCGATCCCTATGGGGTCTTGTGAAATGGCTCCGGCCATTTCCCCGCTGCGGACAGCATCTTTTATAGCTTTACCGGCATCATAGCCAATAATAACTATGTCACTTGTTTTATTCATTTCCTGTGCTCCAAGCAGTGCACCTACCGCAGAACCCTCATTTGCACCGAATAATCCCTTCAGGTCAGGATGTGCCTGAATCATTGTTTTTGCAATATCGGCTGATTTCAGGTGATCTCCTCCTCCATACTGTACATCCACAATCTCAATATCTGGATATTTATCTTTAATTTGGTTCACGAAACCGTCACGTCGGTCAACACCTGTACGGCTGGTCTGGTCATGCACAATAACCCCTACTTTTCCCTTTCCGCCTATCAGTTCTGCCATTTTGTCTGCCGCTGCGGCTGCTGCAGCAATATTATTGGTTGCAGCTGTTGCAACTGGTATGTCACTGTCTACACCTGAGTCAAACCCAACAACAGGTATATTCTGTGACTGCGCCTTTTCAAGAAGCGGGAGAGCAGCTTTGCTATCCAGAGCTGCAAATGCAATAGCATCAGGATTTTTACTTAGAGCAGCTTCAAGCATTTCTATCTGCTTATCAACCTGGGCCTCGCTCTCAGGGCCTTCAAAAGTAATTTCCACGTCATAATCCTTTGCAGCTTGCTCAGCCCCCATCTTTACTGCCTGCCAGAACTGGTGCTGAAACCCCTTTGAAATGACTGGAATATAAAGCCTATCATGTGAACCGGCAGCCTTGTCTTCCGACTTATCTCCTGCCGGTGCAGGGCCTGCAGTATCTTCCTTTTTCTGTGCTCCGCAGCCTGCAAATAAAGATGCAACAAGCAGCAGGCTTATGAAGACTACTAATAGTTTTTTTGCTTTCTTCATACTTAATCTCCTCCTCATAATAAGAATTTATAGTATTAAACTCCATGAAGGAGCAAACACCCTCAATTTCTATACTCTGCGGCGGCGGATGATATCAGTGTATACAGCTATTATTACAACAATACCTATTACTACTGTCTGCCACTCCTGCTTGACTGAAAGTATTCTAAGGCCATTTGTCAACACACTCATAATAAAAGCCCCTATGAAAGTTCCCAACACAGACCCCTCTCCACCGCTTAGAGATGTGCCTCCAATTACAACCGCAGCAATAGCTTCCAGTTCATACCCCTGTCCTAATGCAGGCTGGGCAGAGTTGAGCCGGGCAGCCATCAGAATACCCGATATTCCGCAAAAAGCACCTCCAAGGGTGTATATCGCTATCTTCCATGCATCTACATTGATTCCGGAAAGCCGTACAGCTTCCTCATTACTACCTATAGCGAAATTGTATCTTCCCAGAACCGTCTTTGTTAACAACAGGCTGGCAATAATGGTTACTCCGAAGAAAATCAGTACTGCATTAGGAATATCAACTCCTGGAAAAACCAGACCTATGACAGAGCCTGTAGAAATTTTTGAAAATATTTTTGAATCGGTAAAGTATATAGGTTTTGTATCAGAAATAACCAGTGAAAGTCCCTTTGTAACCATCATCATACCAAGGGTTGCAATAAACGGCGGTATTCTAAGCTTTGCAATTACAGTGCCATTAATAAATCCGCACATTGCACCAGCCACAAGCCCACCCAGTATTCCAATAAAAAGAGGCATTTTCCAAAAAGTAATGAATACACCCGCAATAACAGATGAAAAGGTCATGACAGTTCCAATGGACAAATCAATACCACCAGTGATAATGATAAAGGTAACCCCCACTGCCAGTACTCCTATAACTGCAGTAGACAGCATAATAGAAATTATATTGCTGAATTGGAAAAAGTTTGGTGAAGCCAGCGAGAATACTATAAACAGCACAATCAGGCTTCCAAATGCCAGCAGCTTCTGAGTCGCATCCAAGCCAAACAGTGAACTTTTTCCAATCATTTTGTTTTCAGTACTCAAAGATTTATTTCCCATATATAAAAACCCCCAAATTCAATATTATGCGTTTATATTAAGCATCACGCCTGGTAGCAAACTGCATGATTCGTTCCTGTGTTGCATCATAAGCATTTAACTCACCCGTAATCCTTCCTTCACACATCACTACGATACGATGGCTCATACGTATGATTTCCGGAAGTTCAGATGAAATCATGATGATGGACTTACCACTTTCAGCCAGGTCATTAAGCAATTTATATATTTCACTCTTGGCACCTACATCTATGCCTCGTGTAGGTTCATCAAATATCAATATGCTGCTGTCCCGGGCCAGCCACTTAGCAACAACAACTTTCTGCTGGTTTCCGCCCGAAAGGTATTTTACCTTCTGTTTCAAACCAGGTGTCTTGATTTTAAGAGCATCGACAAAATGTTCTGCTTCTGAACTTGTTTTTTTACTGTTTACCCATCCAAAAAGCCCTAGGAATTTCTTATAGGTAGCAAGTACAATATTGGCTTCCACATCCATGTTAAGAGCAAGCCCATAGCGTTTCCTGTCCTCAGACATATACCCAATGCCATATTTTATAGCATCTTTAGGACTTCTAATATGCACCTTTTCACCGTTGACAAAAATCTCACCCGAATCAATGCGGTCTGCCCCAAAAACCGCTCGTGCAACTTCTGTGCGGCCTGCGCCCATCAGCCCTGCAAAGCCCAATATTTCACCTTTTCTGAGGTTAAAGCCGACATTTTTTATTGTTTTACCCCTGTTGAGGTTTTTAACTTCAAGCACAATTTCTCTATCGGAAGACCCAGTGACAGCTCTTGATGTTTCATAAATCTGCCTTCCTACCATCATGCTGATTATACGGTCAATAGTCACTTCTTTTATAGGAACCGTATCAATGTAGCAGCCATCCCTCATAACAGTTACCCTGTCGCATATTCTTTTGAGTTCGCCCATACGGTGGGATATATAAATAATTCCAACACCCTTGTTTCGCAGCTTGCGAATAATGCCGAAAAGCTCATTTATTTCCGATTCGCTTAATGCTGCTGTCGGCTCGTCCATAATAAGCACTTCAGAATTATATGAAATAGCTTTAATAATCTCAACCATTTGCTGTTTTGCAACAGTAAGCTCTGAAACCTTTGTACGCGGATCCAGATCCATATGCATAATGTCCAGCAGTTCCTGGGTCTTTTCATTAATCCTCTTCTGATCAAGAACAAACTTGACACCTTTTCGAGGTTCACGCCCTATAAAAATATTCTCTGCAACAGTGAGATGAGGCATCAGGTTAAATTCCTGGTGGATAATACTGATACCCAGGTCTTGCGCAGCTTTTGGATTAGGAATATCAACTTCATTCCCTTTGTAATAAATACGTCCTGCATCTTTCTTATATACTCCGGTGAGTACCTTCATCAGAGTAGATTTCCCTGCGCCGTTTTCACCTACAAGTGCATGTACTTCCCCGGAAAGCAATTCAAACCGGCAATCACTTAACGCATGGACGCCAGGAAAGGTCTTTTCTATTCCTTCCATTAAGACTAGAACTTCACCCATGTATTATCACCTCTTCTATGATAATAAGTATTCTCAAATATAAAATTAATAGAAAATTTTCCTTTTATTGTTGAATAATTTACAAAAAAAAATTGCCCCTCTCCATTGCAATCTTAAGGCAATTTTTGAATTATGTTTGATTTAACTCCTTATGTTACCTGTCGATAAAAGGAAAAAGCAGTTTCTGGTTTTCACTAGTATACATATTCTCCTTTGTCACAACAACCGAACCAGTGTCTATTCTCTTTTCCACCTTTTCACCTTTGAGCACCTTTACGGCCATTTCAATTCCCCTGTACCCCATATTAAAAGGGTTCTGCACAACTATAGCTTGGATTATGCCTTCTTCAATATACTTTATCTCCTCAATTGAGTTGTCAAAGCCCACCAGCTTTACCTTGTTTTTCATTCCAAGCTCTTTTATAGCCCTTGCAACCCCTTTTGTAGAAGTTTCATTAAGTCCGATAATCCCTCTGATACCCGGGTTGCTTTTCAATAGGTTCTCAGTTATCCTGTAGGCATTTTCCTGGTCGTTATCTGAAAAAAAGGTATCAAGGATTTTTATACTGGGATATTTGGAAAGGCTTTCCCGAACTCCCTGTTCTCTTTCAATTGCTGTTGCCGTCCCCCTGGTATGGCTTACAATAGCCACTTCTGAATCTTTTTCTATAATACTGGCCATTGCTTCTCCCGCTTTCCTTCCGGCTTCAATATTATCAGTCGCTATAAAGCTCCTTGACAGGTCGCAGTTCAATCCTGAATCAATAGTTACCAGTTTTATCCCGGATTTTACAATTCTCTCTGCAGAGGGTACAAGCATGTTGTAGTCGCCTGCGGCTAAAACAATGGCATCAGGCTTACTCCTAATAGTTTCCTCAACAATCCGGATCTGTCCCTCAACATCACTTTCAACCTCAGGACCAGTAATTTCCACTTTTTTTATTTCAAATTCATTTGCTGCAACGTATACTCCTTCCTCAACAACATCCCAGAATTCCATGGTAGGATCCAGGGATTTTAAGATAACAACAATCCTTGTGTCTTCATCCAGCGGCCTGCTTCTTACAGTCTTAAAAGTAAAATAAGCAGCTGCTGCCAAAATTATGATAATTAGTATGGAAATAAACAACCTGCCTCTAACCTTCAATCCAATCCCACCTTTTATTCCAAAACAGGGAGCCAGATATTTGCAGTGGTACCTGCGTCGGGTTCACTCTCAAAGTCTATACCGTACTGGTTGCCAAAGTACAGTTTTATTCTTTCGTTTACATTCCTTACGCCGATGCCGCTCCCTCGTGACGGTTTATATGACTCTTCAAATATCTGCCTTATCTTATCAGGGGACATCCCCACACCATTGTCAATTACCTGCAGTAGTATTTTATTATCCACTCTCCTGCCATGGATTTGAATAATACCCACACCGATTTTATTCTTTATCCCGTGGTATATTGCATTCTCTACCAGTGGCTGAAGTATAATCTTAAGTGTTTTATAATTAAGAATATCACCGTCTACTTCCACTTTAAAGTCAAGCTTGTCCCTGTACCTCATTTTTTGTATGGTCAGATAATTTGTAATATGCTCTACCTCATTACTTATGGTAATTATTTCTTCTCCCTTGCTGATGCTTATCCTAAAGAGTCTTGCCAATGCAGAAGTCATCTTCACTACCTCTTCTGACTTTTTGCTTTCCGCCATCCATATTATGGAATCAAGTGTGTTGTATAAAAAGTGCGGATTAATTTGAGCCTGTAAAGCCTTAAGCTCACTTTTACGCTTCAATTCCTGCTCTTTAATGTTTTGCCCTATCAGTTCCTTTATTTTTTCAATCATAATATTAAATGCCCTGCTTAACTGTCCTATTTCGTTTGAACTCTGAATGTCAACTTTTATATCAAAGTTCCCGTTTTCCACCTTGTTCATATGCGACTCAAGTGTTTTTATGGGCATTGATATTCTTCGTGAAAGTATCAGGGAAATTATTATTGATATAATGAGGCAAAACAATCCCCAAAAAAAATAGGAATCATTGATTTCCTTCCTATTTGTTACCAGCTCATCAACATACGCCACACCAACTATTTTCCAGCCTGTTTTTTGTGATTTCATAATGTTGTATATCCTGCTGTTACTGCCCTCATCAGTTACAAAATGGCTTTCCTCAGTATTCAGGACTTCATCAATCATTTCACTTTTAACATTGCTGTATATAAGCTGCTGCTGGGGATGGTAGACAATGTTCCCTTCTGAATCAATAATAAACATATAGCCCCTTTGGCCAAGTTTGATTTCACTCAGCATATCATTAATTATACTGTAATTCAAATCAACCAGAAATACTCCCAAATCCTTTTTTAAGCTCACACTGCCGCTGCTTATCTCTCGGCTTAAAGAGACAACCCACCTGTAGTAGTCATCATTAAGTATATTCTGGACATGGGAGGAGGAAACAACAGGCTTTCCATCTGCCATCACAGCTTTCTTATACCATTCCTGCTCTTTTGGATCAGCAAAGGGGTTCAGCTCGGTGATTCCTTTATTATTAACAACCACATACCTGCCATTGTATCCGAAAACCATTATAGATGAAATATCCTTCCTTGTGTCTAAAACCGATTTGAAAAGTTGAGTTATCCTATTCTCATAATCCCCTCTTTCCTCTTCACTTGCAAATTGCTCTTTTGAAAGATAATCCCTTACATCGTTATTGTATTGGGCCACCAGCGATATGTTCTCCATATTTGTTACATATGCTTCAATATTCCTGTTAACCTGCCCGATGAGTTGATGGATATATTCCCTGGAGTTTTCACCCAAAGAGTCCAGGGCAAGGCTGTATGATACTATTATAAGAACAAATATGGTAAAGGTAATCAGGCATAAAAAAGCAAATGCCATACTTGATTGAATACTTTTAAATCTTAGTTTTTTATAAGCGTTGCCCAGTACACTTATCACTGCACCAAACTCCTTTGTGATACTTCACGGTATTCTGTAGGTGTCATACCGGTATTCTTTTTAAATATCAAACTGAAATAATGGGGATCACTATACCCCACCTTTGATGCGATCTCATAAGTCCTGAGGTTTGTAACGGTTAACAGTTCCTTTGCCTTGTCCACTCTGATGCCGGTTAAATACTCCACAAAAGTTCTGCCTATCTTATTCTTAAACAGCAGGCTGAAATAACTTGTACTGATGAAAAGATGCTTGCAAACAGCGTTTAATGAGATGTCCGGATTATTGTAGTTTTCTTTTATATATTCTTCAGCCTTCAAAACCTGCAGCTTGGAATAATCATTCCTTTTATAGACAATAAAATCCACAACCATCCCACATAATTCATTAAGCCAGTCTTTTATTTCATCAAGGGTTCTGTAGTTATATACATCTATAAAAGGGCTGAAATTTTTATCAAATATTTCCTTTTCATCTATACCAAGCTCACTAAGTGCATTGAAAATATATATAATTACCTGTTGTATCCTCACATAACACTTGTCCACAGAAGCGTAAGCATGTTTGAGTTCTTCTATAATGCTGTCAATAATGCGGACTGTTTCTTCAATGGAACAGGTTTTGACGGCTGAAAGGAGTTTATTTTCCCATTCCCTGCTGCTGAGGGAATAGTTCACTGTATCTTTTTCCATATCGGTAATGTTAATGACATGGTTTTTACCTATAAGGAATCTGTAATCTAAAGCCGCCAGTGCACTTTTATATGACTTTGCAACAAGGCGCAGGCTTGTGGAACTTACACCTATCCCTATAGTAACTGTAAACTTCAGGTATTTCTCAACTGCCTGCCGAACTTCTTCAGAGTATTTCAATGCAATACTATTTAAATGCTCTTCTCCCGGGGCAGATAATATTACAATTGTCTTCCCATACCTATTTTGGAACACTACCCCATTGTTTTCCCTTTCGAAAAACTCCTGGCATATATTATATACCGCAAAAACAAGCAATTCGTCTTCCGTACCGGGATGATATTTGTAGAGCTCTCCATAGTCATCTATATCAACAGCAATAACAGTGTAATGGCTTCCTGAGAAATCAATCCCAAAATAAGCTAATCTATCTTCCAGTTCACCATCCCTTAGATGCCCTGAAACCAACCGGTTGAGGAACCTTTCCTTTAAAAGGGGGAAGCTTTCCCTAAGCTGCATTTTCAGCCGGTTAAAGTCTTCCAGTTTTCTTCTTTCATCATCCAGTTCATTTTTTACTTTTATCAATATTTTTTTAAGTTCGCTGGCTGTAATAGGCTTTAAAACAAAATCACTAGCTTTGAGTTTAACTGCCTGCTGCGCATACTCAAATTCATCATATCCTGTCAGAATTATTACCTTAGTATGGGAATAGTTTTCCATAATATACTTTGTCAGCTCAAGCCCGTCCACAAAAGGCATACAAATATCTGTTAAAACTACATCAGGTTGTAATTCCCCTACAGCTTCAATTGCTTCATTTCCGTTTTCACATTCTCCTGCGAATTCAAATCCTAATTCTTCCCATTCAATATTGTCCTTTATGCCTTCCCGTATCACAGGTTCATCATCTACAACCAGTACCCTGTACATAGAATTTCCCCCTGCATATTCAGGACTAAATAAAACACTTATTTTGAGTATACTCTAACAGGAAATTTTTATCAACCGAAAGATAAAAGCATTAGTATAACTATTTGACTAATTGTATAAAATAATTTTATTCAGGTATCAATAACTGGAATGATAAACCATAAAACAGGTTGATTGGATTAATAAGGAGGTAAACAAGTGTGAAGGAAATAAGAAAAGGAGTGCAGCCGCAGGAATTGCGCTTTAAGGGGGAATCTGTTCCCAATAAGGACAACCTTGATATTGAGCCAACAGGCAGATATATGAAGAACAACCCTTATAAAACTCCTCCGAATAAAATAACCGCAAAGGACAAATAGAAAACAGTGTATGGACATATAATATATTTGATTATATTATGTAATATAACCAGTAAATTTTCCCACCTAAGGATTTACTGGTTATTTATAATTATAATGGGAGAAATATAATAGGAGAAATGTTAATTATTATAAAATAGGAAAATAATATAACAGATAAACAAAATGGAGGTTTAATAATGTATGTACTTGGAAAAATAACTGTTACAGCAGTTTTGCCAGAACAGCTAAGCAGGTTAAAGGATATTGCATATAACATGTGGTGGTCCTGGAATTCAGAAGCCATAGATCTCTACAGGGATATAGACCCTTCAGCATGGGAAAAATCGGCTAATAATCCTGTCAGGTTTTTACAGGAAGTAAGCCGGAGCAAACTGCTTAAAAAATTGGATGACCCGGTCTTTATGGATAGATACCACCATGTAGTAAATACATTTGACAGCTATATGTCAAATGCAGATACCTGGTTTAACAGAACCCACCCTGATAAAAAAAACCATATGATAGCATATTTTTCAGCTGAATTTGGTCTGAATGAAGTACTGCCTATATATTCCGGAGGCTTGGGGGTATTGTCCGGCGACCACTGCAAATCGGCAAGTGATCTTGGAATCCCTTTTACTGCAATAGGGCTTTTCTATAAACAGGGATATTTTAACCAGCATATTAACCGAGATGGCTGGCAGGAAACCATATACCCTGACATTATTGTGTCCAATCTCCCACTAAAACCGGTTTTGGGCAAGGAAGGAAACGAAGTTTTAATAAATGTTGAGTTTCCCGGGAGAATGGTATACGCAAAGGTTTGGGAAGTAAAAATAGGGCGCATCTCCTTATATTTATTAGATACTGATATAGGGCACAACGACCATTCAGACAGGCATATAACTGCAAGACTGTACGGAGGTGACCAGGAAACCAGGATTCAACAGGAGATACTGTTGGGTATCGGTGGGATAAAAGTTCTGGAAGCACTGGATATCAATGCTACTGTATATCATATGAATGAAGGTCATTCGGCATTTGCAGGATTAGAGCTTCTTCGTAAGCTGGTCCAGGAAAAAAATCTCTCTTTTAAAGCAGCGAGGGAAGCAGTTTCTTCATCAATGGTTTTTACTACCCATACACCTGTGCCTGCTGGTAATGATGTTTTCCCTCTCCATATGATAGACAAATACTTCAGTAATTTCTGGGGAAGCCTTGGTATAAGCAGGCATGAATTCCTGGATTTGGGATTGAAGGTTGGTGACAGCCAGAATTTTAATATGACTATTCTTGCACTGACCCTTTCAGGATGGAAAAATGGTGTCAGTAAGCTTCATGGTGCTGTCACTCGAAATATATTCAATAACCTGTGGCCGGGTGTACCGGAAAATGAAGTTCCAATAGGTCACATAACCAACGGTATTCACACTCTGACCTGGCTTTCACCTGATTATAAACACCTGTACCAAAGGTATCTTGGAAATGGCTGGGAAGACAGGCTTTATGAAAAAGAAAGCTGGGCAAAGGTAGACGATATTCCTGCTAAAGAATTCTGGGAAACCCACTATGCTCATAAAACCAAAATGATTGATTTTCTACGCGACAGGTTGAGAGAGCAAAGGATAAAAAACAGAGAGCCGATGGAAAGTATAAAAGAAGTTGACAACATGCTTGACCCTGGTGCTTTGACTATAGGTTTTGCCAGAAGATTTGCCACCTATAAGAGGGCTAATCTAATATTCAGAAATATTGAAAGAATTAAACGCATATTGAATAAACCAGACATGCCTGTTCAAATTATTTTTGCAGGTAAAGCCCATCCTGCTGACAGGCCTGCTCATGAAGTAATTAAACATATTAATGATATTGCTAGGCAGGAAGGATTTGTCGGCAAGGTTGTATTGATTGAAAACTATAATATGACCATAGCAAGAAAACTTATCCAGGGCGTTGATATATGGTTGAACAATCCCCGAAGGCCTCTTGAAGCCAGTGGAACCAGCGGACAGAAAGTATGCATACATGGCATTATAAACTTCAGTATACTTGATGGCTGGTGGTGTGAAGGGTATAACGGCAATAACGGATGGTCCATAGGAGATGATTCCTTTTATGATAATGAGCACTACCAGGATAATGCTGACAGCGAATCCCTGTATAATATACTAGAAAATAAAATCGTACCTTTATACTATGACAGAAACAATGAGGGCATACCGGAAAAGTGGATCCAAATTATGAAGGAGTCTATTAAATCATTGGCATATAAATTCAATACTCACAGAATGGTGCAGGATTACACCAATCAGATGTATATCCCTTCCATGAATAGAGTAGAAAAGATTTTTTCTGATAATTTCGAACTAGCAATAAAACTGTCCGAATGGCATGCATATATTGAAAAAGCCTGGCCTCAAATAAAAATAATTGCAGATATGGGATTGGATCGCCCAAAGGAACAAAAAGCAATTGCTGGTGAAAGGCTTGAGTTATATACATCCGTATATCTCGGGGCAATTGATCCCTCAAATGTAAAAGTGCAGCTATATTATGGAGCAATAAGTGAAGGCGGTAGAATAGAGAATCCTGTTATTAAGGATATGGAATTAACCCAAAACACCGATTCTAATACTTACAGCTATACTGCAAGTATTCAAATACTTGATGGCGGAGAGTATGGATATACTTTCAGAGTTATACCATACCATCCGGATTTAATAGACCCGTTTGAAATGGCTCTTATGAAATGGGCGGTGCAAAAGTATTGACATATCAGTATAAATATGGTAAATTTATTTTATTAGAGGGGAGTAGCTTATAGTTACATAGTCAACAATCGGTGTATTGAGCGCCTGGCTATGTAATCCTTACGGAAAGCAAGACCTCTGTCATAATTCTTAATTTAAGGATTATGTCAGAGGTTTTTTTGTTAATAATATAAATACGGGTACTCAATACACCAAGAATCTATTATTTTTTATGAGGAGAGTTGTTATGGCAGAAAACAATCAAATACAAGCGGATCATTCCCTGTACCACTGCATTTCAATTGAAGAAACCCTTAGCCGCCTTAAGTCGGATTACAAAGGATTAAGCAATGAAGAAGCACTGGACAGAATAAATAAATTTGGGGAGAATGAACTGGAGGAAGGTAAGAAAAAGACAATACTGGGCATGTTCATAGATCAGTTTAAAAACGTAATGATTGTCATATTATTAGTTGCCGCGGCTTTAGCTAGTTTTATGGGTGAACTGGCCGACACCGTGATAATCCTGTTTGTAATACTTCTAAACGCTATACTGGGAGTGATACAGGAAAGCAAGGCAGAAAAAGCTTTAGAAGCACTGAAAGATATGTCAAAGCCATTTTCAAAAGTAAAACGCTCCGGAGAAATAAAACGTGTAAAATCAGCAGAAATAGTTCCTGGAGACATAGTGTTGATTGAAGCGGGCGATTATGTTCCTGCCGATATAAGATTGATAGAGGTGGCCAGCCTTAAAATTGAAGAAGCTGCACTAACAGGGGAGTCGATACCTACAGAAAAGAATACCGGAATAATTAACAAAGCTGATACAGTAATTGGAGATAGGACAAACATGGCCTTCATGGGAAGTGTTGTTACTTATGGACGTGGTACAGGTGTTGTTACAGGGACGGGTATGAATACTGAAGTAGGTAAAATAGCCGGCTACCTGTCAGATCAGGAAACTCAGGAAACCCCTCTTCAGAAAAAGCTTACCGAAATGGGAAAATACCTAAGTATAGGAGTAGTAATAATAACAGTAATTATTTTTCTGGTGGGAATACTTCAGGGAAGGAGAGTCATAGATATGTTCCTTGTTGCTGTATCACTTGCAGTCGCTGCCATCCCGGAAGGACTGCCTGCAATAGTAACAATAGTCCTTGCCATAGGTGTCCAGAGGATGTCGAAAAACAATGCAATCATCAGAAAACTGCCTGCTGTAGAAACTCTGGGAAGTACGGAAATAATCTGTTCTGACAAGACGGGCACACTTACACAGAACAAAATGACAGTTAAAGAACTCTTCTTTAATAATAAATTGCTTAAATCTGATGCTGTAACAGGAACTGAAGACGAGGTTGGCATACTCATGCAGGTATTGACTCTGTGCAATGATTCAAAGGTAACAAGGCTTTCCAACAATAGCATAAATACCATTGGAGACCCTACAGAAACTGCTCTTGTGGGTTTTGCAGCAGAAAAAGGCTTTTACAAGGATGAAATGGACAAAAGCCTTCCCAGAAAGAATGAATTGCCCTTCGATTCTGACAGAAAACTGATGACTACAATTAACGAAATAAATAGAAACTTCAGGGTATTTACAAAAGGTGCACCTGATGTACTGCTGAGTAAATGCAGCGGGGTTTTAGCAAATGGAAGCATCAGACCCATAACGGAGGATATCATATCAGAAATAAAAAATGCTAATGCAAATATGGCTGCAAAAGCATTAAGGGTACTGGCACTGGCTTATAAGGATATTGAAACCATACCCCAAAGTATCACTTCGGAAAGCATGGAAAATGGTTTGATTTTTGTGGGTCTGATCGGCATGATAGACCCTCCGAGGAAGGAGGTAAAAGACGCAGTCGCAGTATGCAGGAAAGCCGGAATAAAACCTGTAATGATAACTGGTGACCACAGGGATACTGCTGCAGCTATTGCAAAGGAACTTGAAATCATCAACAGCGATGATGAAGTAATTACCGGTAGCGAACTGGACAAAATCAGTGAAGAACAGCTCACTTCCCAGGTGGATAGGTATTCTGTCTATGCCAGGGTATCTCCCGAACATAAGGTAAAAATCGTAAAGGCGTGGAAGAATAATGGTAAAGTTGTAGCTATGACCGGAGATGGCGTAAATGATGCTCCCGCACTAAAGGTGTCAGATATTGGTGTTGGCATGGGCATAACTGGTACCGATGTTGCTAAAGGAGTATCTGATATGATTCTTGCAGATGATAACTTTGCAACAATTGTGCTTGCAGTAAAACAAGGCAGAATTATTTTCAGCAACATACGTAAAGCTATACAATTCCTACTCTCTGCGAACATGGGTGAGCTTATTACCCTTTTTGTTGCAACAATGCTGAACTGGAATATATTATTTCCAATTCATATTCTGTGGATAAATCTCGTCACTGACACTTTTCCCGCTCTTGCCCTTGGCGTAGAAAAAGCCGAAAAGGACATAATGGACCGTAAGCCTGGTGAATCCTCAGCTAGCATTTTTTCCGGAGGGCTAGGAGTAAATATAATCTATCAGGGAATACTGGAAGCACTTATAACGCTAGCCACTTACTATCTGGGGCTAACCATGTATAATAGTGAAGCGACAGCTATTACAATGGCTTTTATAACTCTTGGGCTTATCCAGTTAGCTCATTCCTTGAACGTAAGGTCAAGGACAAAATCTCTTATTAAAATAGGTATTTTCTCCAATAAATACCTTATCGGAGCAATTATTTTATCATTATTCCTTCAACTGGTTGTTATCATAGTACCACAGCTTAACAGTATATTCAGGGTAACCCGGTTAAACATCCAACAGTGGCTAATAGCAATTATTGCCGCATTACTGATAATTCCAATTGTGGAAATAGTTAAGATAATTCAATACAAGTCTGCTCGTTGACTATAGAAACAAATAACAATATAATTAATAAGAAAGGACACATTACTTGTGTTAATGAAAGTTAGAATTTAGCTTATGTATGGAGGAAATAATGAAGGGAAAACCTGTTCAGGTACTTACAATTATTATAGCATTGTTTATTTTGTTTGCATCCCAGATTTCATATGCTGAATCTGAAAACAAGCCTGAAGTTCATAGTATAGATGAGGACACAAGCTATCTGCCGGTAGGACCTAATGTTGATGCTGCGTCTGCAATACTTATGGAATCTGAACTAGGACAGGTTTTATATAAAAAAAGCCCTAATGAAAGGCTTCATATTTCCGCTGCCAATAAAATTATGACCTGTTTAGTAGCAATAGAAAAAAGCGGAGGGAATCTTGATGCCAAAGTAACTATAAGCAAGGAGTCTGTTGAAGCAGAAGGATCAGCATTAAACCTTGAAGTGGGTGAAAAATATTCTCTTAGCGAACTACTGTATGCTGTAATGCTAACATCTGCAAATGATGCAGCAAAAGCCGTTGCAGAATTTTCAGGCGGTGATGTAAGCAGCTTTGTAGCCATGATGAATAATAAGGCAAGTGAAATAAATCTTAAAGATACGCATTTTACTAATCCTACAGGACTATTTGATGAGAACCAATATACTACAGCCTATGATGTTGCTTTGTTGATCAAGTATTCAATAAGCAAGTTTCCAGAATTTAATAGAATATTTTCAACTCAAGTAAAGCCCTGGACAAGAGCTAATGGTGAGATGCATGTCCTGACCAGTCAAAATGAACTTTTCTGGAGTTATGATGGAGTTGACGGAGGCAAAACAGGCTATAACAACAAAGAGCAGCAAACAGCAATTACCACAGCAACACGTGGGAACCAGAAATTAATCTGCGTTGTTCTTGACTCACCTGAGCAGAGTGTGTTCCCCGATTCCACAAAGATTCTGGACTTCGGTTTTAACAATTTCAGGAAAGGTATTCTTGTAAGGAAAAACGACCCTCTTGAAACAGTAACCTTAAAGGAAAACCAAATACATCTTATAAGCCTGATAGATGTTTATTATACTCATCCTATAGGAGAAAGCTACGTTAAAACACTTGAAATGGATATTGAAGAGGACTTAACCCTGCCTATTGACTCAAATAGAATATTAGGAACTGCAAAATATGTACTTAACGACAATACAATAATAGAGGTAAACCTGTACTCGGACAGGGAAATTTCAATTCCCGAAAGCTTCTATGATTCAATGAAAAAAAGGTTTATTCAAAACAAGGATATATTGATTCTTGTTGGAATATTGCTTGCTATTGAAGTGCTTATAATTCTATACCATATAATAAGGCTGATAAGCAAATTGGTAAGGAAAATTTTTATATCTATACAAAAATAGTATTAATCTTCAATAAGATAATCATATTTTTTAACAAAATCATATACTTTTTTTGATATGTTTGCTATGACGGAGCATGCTTCACCGCCCTGTGTATCTTTTGACATAATAGATATAACATAGGGTCTACGGGCAAATACTATACCCACATCATGGTACGATACAGGCGGCCAGTTTCCTACTTTATGGGCTATCCTGGTGTCCTCGGGCAAAAGCTTTGGAATCCTGTCATTATGCTTGGTATTCTCAAAATAATACATGAGTTCCCTGCTCAATTCACTGCCTTCTTCAAAGAATTCATATACTTCCTTCATGTAAAGAGCCATATCATAAGGGCATGAAGTGTTTTCCTCATATGAAATAACTGTGCCTCCAAGGCTTTTCATATAGTCCTTAATGTTCTTTCTTCCATATACCCTGAGCAGCATATTGGTTGCCACATTATCACTTACAACTATTGACAGCCTGGAAAGCTCCCTAATACTATATTCATTCCCAAACTCTTCAAACTGAAGCAGCCCGGTGCCTTCTTCATAATCCTCACCCATGTAGGTTATAGTTCCTTCCGGGTTGATGAGCCCACTTTCCATCTGCTTATACAAAAACAGGTTTAATGGTATCTTTATTGTACTGGCAGCAATGTACACATCCTTTTCATTTATCCCGAACTTCCCACCGTTAATAAGGTCTATAAAATAAACTCCATACTGCCCTTCATATCCTGCCAGATACTCCTCCAGTTCTGTTTTTAGCGTGGAATACCTTTCATTCCACTTCTTCCTCTGATATTCAAGTTGAAGCAGTCTCTCCTTCTCTTTTAGCATTGCTATTCCGTTGCCATTAAGTAATTGGGTTCCATATTCCTTCATACGGTTTGAAACGCCTTCCGGTTTGGAAGAAAACATATTGAAGCCATTAATTATGTCATCAAGCAAAAAAAACCGTGTTAACGAAAACACAGCAACAACAGTAACAATAAAAACCAAGGCCAGTAAAACAAATAAACTTTTTTTTCTGTTCTTTCTTCTATCATAAAGCTTCATATACCTGGACATACTTTTATTAAACAGCATACAGCACCTCTGATTCAAAATTCCTGTTATTATTTTATTCTGCCCATAAGCTGTTTAATTATATATCCGTTAAGAAAATAAATTCGCTTATGTAATTATAATCAAAAACTTATTATGCCCATGATTCCTCATGGATATCTTCATGTTTGGCATTATAGCGGTTGAATATTTTGTGTCTTTTAAGCTCCTCTTTTTTTACATAATCCCTCAAAATTCTATCTAAGTTAAGTACATCACTCATTTCATAAAATCCTGTCTTCTTATAAAGGAACCTTACAGCTTTTAAAGCTCCCAATGCGAATACCCTTCTTGAAAAAGATTCATGCGAAATCTCTATCTTATCTTCTTCACCGATAATAAGTACTTCATGTTTACCTACCACACCTCCTGCCCGTACTGCATGAATAGGTACCTCTCCGCCTTTAAGCTTAATACCTGAGGATACAAGGCCTTTCTCAATCTCCTTTGCAATTTTGAATGCTGTACCTGAAGGTGCATCCTTTTTCCTTTTATGGTGAATCTCTGTAATCTGAAAATCGTAGTTAGTCAGTAATCTTGCTGCTATATTCGTAATAAGCATCATTACATTCACTCCGAGGGTAATGTTCGGGGCATACACTATGCCGTTCCTGTACTTTCTGGTAAGTATAAAAAGTCTTTTAAGTGATAGTTTTGAGAAACCAGTGGTTGCTATTACTATATTCACTTTCATTTTTGAAAATATCCTGGCATTTCTCAAAGTTGCTTCAGGGCTGGAAAAATCCACTATTACATCAGGCTTGCTTTTAAAAATTATCTCCTCCAGATTATCTGCACTGTCAATTATTATTCCGGTATCCCTGCAAGAAATTACTTCACCAAGATCCTTTCCCTTTTTTTCACTATTGGGACTGCAAATTGCTGCTACCAGCATAATGTCTTCCTGTTCCAATAGAACACGTGCAATTTCCTTGCCTGTTTTCCCGACACCAACCAGACCTACTCTAATCATCTAAATCCCCCCTTGTTAATTCTCTCCTACCTTTTCAGGCATTTATCAACGCTGGTTCAAATAAATTACTCCATAATAAAAAGCTGCAGAGAAGTATCTACAGCCTCATACTATTTACAAAAAACGCATAAGCTAAAAATTAACCTCTCTTCCAACGCTTACGAGGTTAGCTGACGGGTTCGGGTCGAAAGAGACTTACCCTACCTTCCTGGACTCACCCCTGATATTGGTTCCCCCGTTCAATTATGATTAAGCGTATATATTATTAAATTATTGCTTTAAATTATGCACCTTAATTAATGCTACCAGTACTTCAGAATGCGCCTGCTAATATTATATTCAAACGGTATGCAATATATCCCTGTTTAAATCCTGTGCTGAGCTGCATTAATCTGAATTAACCTGATACTTCTGATTTATAATATGAATATGGCGGTTCTTATGTACCCGTTTTAATGTAGTAATTCTAATATTCTTCAGAAAAAACTAAATCTCAAACTTAACAAAATATAAATTATTGTATATAATTATACCATATTTCCTATTTTTTGTTAAATAAAAACCATAAACGGAAGTGTATGTATACTATGTGAAGAAAAAGATAGAAGCATCCGTTCCTGGAAGCATTTTCTTCACATAGTATATAAGCACCCTTAATAGGGCTATATTCTCTGTATGACCCCATATTATAGAATGTACATTGTGGAGAGTCTATAGAGGCTGTTCAATGAAACTGATGCAAGGTCAAATCATGTTTGAGTCGGCTTACCTATGATTCATTAATTCAAAATGCCGGTGAGTTTGATTTGACACAAAGGTTGAATTTACAGCCTCTTAGACTCGGAACATCAGTACATGGAATAATATGGGGCATGCAAAGAATTTACTATTTAATGGAATAATATAGGGTCATATAGAGAATATACTATCTTAATTGATAATAAAAATTTTCTTGCAGATTGCAATTGTGCAAAGTCCTTAATCATCTTCTACTTTTCCATATGTCCCTCCTCCTCCGGCTTCAATCTGCAGCCTTCCTTCCCTGGCTAGTATGATTTTCCTCGCAATATCTTCCTTTACAACCTCGGTAAGTTCTTCAAAACTAGCCTCATGCAGGATTTTCATTTCACTTCCGAAATATCTGATAAGCCTGTCAATAGTCTTAGGACCTACTTTAGGTATGAACTCCAGAGGCACTTGGTAGTGGTATGGCGGCCTGTTTTCCAAATATGGCGCCTCCCGGTCCTTAATTACTTCAAGCCGGTCCCTTACACCCACTACAACTCTGTGTTTCCCAGAAACGGGACATTTTATTACAGGCGGTTTGCCTCCGAGTACTTTTTCACAATTCAGGCAGAAGCTGCGATGATATTTGCCAAGCCTTGGGTTCAATCCATAATTTGCAGATATTCTTCTTCCATCCAACCCCTTAAGCGCTTTTACTACCTCCTCAAAACTGGTGTCTTCCATCTCAAAAATATTGTATTCCCTTCCCATTTTTATTAGTGAATGTGCATCAGAATTGCTTGTAAAGCTTTTACCATCAAGTTCGCTCAACTGGCTTGCCATTAAGGAGTCTGCGCTTAGTCCCAGCTCTATCGAAGGTATTTTATCAAAGGATTTCTCGTCAAATACCTGCAAAAGTGTGTCACAACTGCTTCCATAAAAGCTTTTATGCGGGGTAAATGCATGGGCGGGCATATAAATCCCCCCATGGTGGTCAACAATATTAAAGAGCTCCTGTCCATTAAGCCGGCTCATTGAAGAAAAGGACTCCATGTTCTTTATATGCCTGCTCATTTCTCTGGCAAAAGCTTTTATATGCTCAAGGGTAGAGAAGAAGCACAGAGAGTGGGAACTCCCCCCTGTTGGCTCATGGGTTTCAATTTCCGCCCCAAGCAGGAGTGTGTGAGCTTCACGGTAGCTCATCCCTCCTCCTCTTTTCTCTACTATTTCACCTGACTCCATCAGGTTTTCAATATCCCTGATCACATATGGCGAAATGCAGTCGACAACGCCAATAACATTTATGCCCTTTCTATAATAGGATTCATATGCAATGTTCTCAAAGGTAAGATTATTTGCGGTAGCCTTTTTAATTTCCTTTCCGTCAGAGGAACGCCCTATATGTACATGCAGGTCAACGAAATAGTAATTCATATATTTCTACCTCATAGTTTCATTTTCTATATCATAGCACAGCCTCATGGCCTGCCGCTACCTCTGTCGGCTCACTATCCCTGTTTATTTGTCCTGCCCACTTGCCGCACCTGTCTCCCCAACATGCTATGACATTTTCATTTAGATATATCTCTATTACTTCACACATATTTGAGCAGTCATGGCACTCGAGGCTTTTTGCCTTGTATTCGTTATTTACGGTTTCAAACCCGTAAAAGCTCGTTCTACCCGCACTGCTCTGCATTTTCTGTTTGGCTATGAGGGCAGCTCCGTAAGCCCCCATAACATCATAATACTCAGGAATAATCACCTTTTTCCCCAAAGCCTTTTCAAAGGCTTTTACAATACCTATATTTGCTGCTACACCTCCCTGAAAAACTATAGGTTCCAGTAACTCCTTTCCTTTTGCCAGATTATTTAGATAGTTTCTTACAAGTGCCTCGCATAATCCGCAAATAATATCTTCAATACTATGTCCGGTTTGCTGCTTATGTATCATATCCGATTCTGCAAATACTGCACATCTCCCTGCAATCCTTACCGGAGAAACTGAACGGAGCGCATATGCTCCAAATTCTTCAATTGGTATGTTAAGCCTTGATGCCTGCCTGTCCAGGAAAGAACCTGTTCCTGCCGCACAAACCGTGTTCATTGCAAAATCATACACCACTCCATTTCGCAGAATAATTATCTTTGAATCCTGTCCTCCGATTTCCAGAATGGTTCTTACACCCCTAATCAGCCTTTGAGCAGCAACAGCATGAGTGGTTATTTCATTTTTTACTGCATCAGCACCTGCAATGACGCTAGCAAGCTGTCTTCCACTTCCTGTTGTACCTACACCCTTGATTTGAATTCCATCTTCCAACCTTCCGGATAATACTTTTAACCCTCTTTTCAAAGCTTTAATTGGTTGTCCCGCCGTTCTCAGATAAACCTTATTCAATATATTATCTTCAGAGTCCGTTATAACCAGATTGGTGCTAACAGACCCCACGTCAATTCCCAGATAATATCCATTTTTCATCAACTGCCGGTTTCTCCCTTCTTCTAATTATTAAGTCAATAAATGCTTCTATTCTTGTTAAATACCCAGCTTCACCAGTCATTTCATCAATAATAAGTGTCAATACAGGCATATCCAAATCCTTTTGCACAGCTGGCAGTATGCTTTCAGCAACTATTTCGGGCATACAGGTTAAGGGAAATATCTGTATAACACCGTCATAACCTTTATTGGCATATAACACTGTATTACCAATAGTCTCCTGGGCATGCCCACCAATCATTGTTCTCAGATATGGTTTTGCCGCCTCTGCATACCTTAAATCCCTTGGCAGGTGAAAGGCTTTTTTTAGAATATGTTCAATAATCCACCCGCTTACAGTAACTGCCCTGTCAACTTCAATCCCCATATATCCGAGTTTCTGCTCTATATGAAAACTGGTATATGTGTCTATAGTGGTATAAATCTCTCCAACTATTCCAACCTTGATTGGCTGGCAGTTCTCATCAACTTCTATTTGCTTCATCCTCTCCCTCGTACGTTCTATCATCTTCTTAATCCCGGCAGATCCTTCAGCCAATAATACCTTATTTAAAAAAGAATTGAAAATGCTATCTGTAGTACCCCTTTTGATTTCTCTGGGTCTTATCTTATAAGAAAGCTTCTCAAGCTCGTCCACCTGTTTTGCAATAATAGTTGCGTTTTTTACTGCATTAATGATTTTGAATGGTTTTATGCCGCCCGCCAGTTCAACTATCTTCTTTAAAATCCCATTCAGGTTTCCATCCGGACGTTCAATTGTTATGATATCCATTTTATAACCGATATCCCTCAATATTTCCCTTTGCATTTCACAATAATACCCGAACCTGCAAGGGCCACACCCACCAGCCATTAAAACTGTGTCCGCGCCCCGCTCATATGCCTGTATATAGTTACCGATATTTATTTTCAATGGAAGGCAGGCTGTTTCCGGTGCATATTTTGTCCCCATTTCAAGTGCTTTTTTGTTATTAAAAGGCGGTATTATGTAATCAATGCCCAAATCATCCAATAATGCTTTAACACAAATATATGTATTACCCATATGCGGAAAGGTTAATTTCATTTTTATCCCTCCACCTGAGCATATCTATAAATGCTTCCAATCTTGTATTTATTCCTGCTTCGCCTGAATGCTCATCTATAGTCAATACCATAAACGGTAAGGTACTTGTTCTTCTGATTTTCCTTTCAATGATGTCACATACAAAAGAATCAATACCACATCCAAAGCTCATCACATAAATAATTCCATCAATATCATTCCTCTCCATCAGGTGGCCTGCACTTCCAAAGGCTTTCCTTCCAAAGTTCCAGAACATTTTTTTATTCAGCGACTCACAAAACTTGTTAATAGTGCTTTCGTCTATCATTTCTATTGTTATAATATTAACATTCATGTTCCTTAGTTTTTTAAGCATGTCCATATTAGTATAGCTGTCATAAATGTTATAGACATGTCCCAGCACTGCGATGTTTAATTCCGTACTGACCCTACCGGCCTGTTTTTTCCCCTTGATATTAATGTCACAAGCAGTGCTATTAACGGTATCCGGTGGGAGATTGCCCAGCAGTACCAGCTTTCTGAATTCCCTATAGCTGTCTATGGCCTTTTTGTATGCACCTTTTATTTCCGATTTATTATTACTGAAGTATCCGCCAATTTCCAAAGCAGCTTTTAAGCTGTTACGTCCGGATTTTCTCAAATTCACCTCAGTGTCAATTATCTGTGGAAGGCCTTTAATATTGTGCCTTATCATATCAGGTATGCCCCCAAACTTAGGACAGATATATTCGTTTCTGGATATGCTGGTAAACCTCGGTAAAAATATATAATCCACCCTGTCTTTTAAGTTGATTACATGCCCATAGAATATTTTGACAGGGAGACAGGCTTCATCAACACATGACTTTATACCATCATCAAATATTTTTCTTGAAGTACGTTCTGATACTATCAGTTCCGCACCCAATTCTTCAAAAAAGGTTTTCCACAGGGGGTGATATTTATAATAAAAAAGGCCTCTTGGTATACCCACTTTATTAGCCATAGAGCAACACCTCGAAGAATATTATTGACTTTTAGGTATAAGTTTATACAAAAGACCCTTGCCATAAAACAAAAGCGGAAGGTTTACTTAACCCCTCCGCTATACTGTTTATAATTATGGATTACAATTTTACTATATGCAAAGAATTTATGCCTTCCCGCTGCATCCCAGAACATTAACAATCTTATGCCTAACAAGTTCTTTTATATTAGCCCTTGCAGGTCCCAAATACTTTCTTGGGTCAAAGTCACCCGGGTGCAATGCAAAGTGTTCCCTTACACTTGCTGTCATAGCAAGCCTTAAGTCTGAGTCTATGTTTATTTTGCATACAGCCATTGATGCAGCTTTCCTTAACATGTCTTCAGGAACGCCCTTTGCCCCTGGCATATCCCCTCCGTATTTATTAATCTTTTCTACAAACTCCGGTATAACCGATGAAGCCCCATGCAGGACTATCGGAAATCCAGGAAGCCTCTTCTGAATTTCTTCAAGAATGTCAAACCTCAACCTGGCTTCACCCTTGAACTTATAAGCACCGTGGCTTGTTCCAATTGCGATTGCTAAAGAATCAACGCCTGTTGTCTTCACAAATTCTTCCACTTCATCCGGATCAGTAAAAGCGGCATCCTTTTCAGCCACATTTATATTATCCTCAATACCTGCCAATTTTCCAAGTTCTCCTTCAACAACTACTCCCTTATCATGGGCATAATCAACAACTTGTTTTGTCAGCCTCATATTTTCCTTAAATGGATACTTGGAACCATCTATCATAACTGAAGTAAATCCGCCATCAATACATGACTTGCATATTTCGAAATCCTCGCCATGGTCAAGATGGACGCATATGGGTAAACCTGTGTCTTCAAGGGCAGCTTCTATAAGTTTCATTAAATATGTATGCTTGGCATATTTCCTTGCTCCTGCGGATACCTGAAGGATTAAAGGCGCATTTTCTTCCTTTGCGGCTTCAGTTATACCCTGAACTATTTCCATGTTATTTACATTAAAAGCCCCAATTGCATAACCGCCTTCATATGCTTTTTTGAACATTTCTTTTGATGTTACTAATGGCATATAATTCAACTCCTTTAATAAATATTTTATGTTTCAACTTGCTTTATTAGCTATAACATTACTGACATAATAAATAGGTTTCCAAATTTCGATTATAATAATTCTATCAGATTTCAATTTAAAATCAAGTTTTTTGAAAAAACTCGCAATAAATATGGCTAAATGAACAAATACTTATTGGATATTTTGTTAAAATTTTATCTATCCATAATTGATTTTTATAACCTGTTATGTTATATTTTATAATAATTATGTTCAATATAGTATTATAGTTAATACCTAAATAAATTTTTAGGAGGTTTATAGGTATGGGTAAATTAGTAGGAGCATGCATTTTTGGCCAGTCAGGCGGTCCAACATCTGTAATCAATGCAAGCGCGTCCGGAGTTATCCAGGAAGCACTGAAACAGGACGACATACTTAAGGTTTATGGTGCAGCACATGGAATAAAGGGTATACTCGAAGAAAATTTTTATAATATGAGTAAGGAAGATCTTTATGAACTGAATCTTTTAAAGACAACCCCATCATCCGCACTCGGTTCAGTCCGTTATAAACTGGCTGATCCTGACAAGGATGATACGGATTACAAAAAGCTTCTGGAAGTATTCAAAAAATATAACATACGCTACTTTTTCTACAATGGAGGCAACGACTCCATGGATACCTGTAATAAAGTAAGCAAATACATGCAGAAAGTTGGTTATGAATGCAGGGTAATAGGCGTTCCTAAAACTATTGATAACGACTTATGGGGTACTGATCACTGTCCCGGATATGGGAGTGCGGCAAAGTATATAGCCACATCTACTATGGAAGTTTTTCTTGATGCAAGGGTATATGATACTGGTATGATTACAATACTTGAAATAATGGGAAGGAATGCTGGTTGGCTCACAGCGGCTGCAGCGCTTGCACAGTACAAGGGATATGGCCCCGACCTGATATACCTTCCAGAATTGACATTCAGTAAAGAAAAGTTCCTTGCTGATGTGAAGAGGATATACGAAAAGAACGGGAAAGTCATAGTTGCTGTTTCAGAAGGTGTAAAAGACGAAAACGGAAAATATGTATCAGAATGGGCATCCGACCTAGCTAAGAGCAAGGATGCATTCGGACATTCACAGCTTGGCGGAACCGGACAAGTTCTGGCTGACCTTGCTAAGCAGGCAACCAGCGCAAAGGTACGTGCAATAGAATTCAGCCTATTACAGAGATGTGCATCCCACCTTGCTTCTCTTACAGACGTAAACGAAGCTTTTATGGCAGGGCAGGAAGCGGTAAAATGTGCAGTCAATGGCATAACAGATAAAATGGTGGCTTTTGAAAGAGCAGAAGGTCCTGATTACAAATGCAATATCAAACTCATCGATCTGATAGATGTAGCCAATGCTGAAAAGAAAATACCAAGGGAATGGATTAACGAAGAAGGAAACGGCGTGACAGAAGACTTCATTAAGTATGCTCTTCCATTGATTCAGGGTGAATCATCCCCGCCTTTGGAAGATGGCCTTCCACGCTTCGCAAAGCTTAAAAAGGTACCTGCTTCTTTAGATGATTAATAATTCTCATTAAAACAGGAAACAACGGATAGCGTTGTTTCCTGTTTTATCACGGCATTCAGGCATTGTATCCTTCCCAACGGATTTCTTTGGATTTTTATTTTACGCAAACAGTTTTAACTGGGCAACCACTGCACTTGGGTTTTTTATTGGAACAAAAACTGTTTCCTGTCGCCACAATCAATGCATGGTATTCATTAAACAGCTTAACATCATGTACAAGGTTATCCATAAAGAATTTCTGCATCTTATCATAAGATATATCCTCATTGAAGTACCCAAACCTGGTAAAAATTCTCTGTGTGTATGCATCCACTACAAATACAGGCTTTTCAGCAGCATACAGAATTATACTGTCAGCCGTTTCTTTTCCAATACCATACAATGAAAGCAGTTCTTTGCGAAGTTCATATATATCCTTAGAAAAAAGTTTATCCAGGTTGCCTCCATAATTATCCATTACATATCTGCAAAACACCTTGAGCTTCCTGGCCTTTTGCTTGTAAAACCTGGTTGACCTTATCAATTCCTCAAGTTTTTCATCCTTAACTTCACAAATGCCTTCAATACTAAGAACATTTTCGTTCTTCAGGTTATTAAGCGCAGTAACAACATTCTTCCATGAAACAAACTGCGTTAAAAATGCTCCCATAACCACTTCAAATGCAGTATCTGCAGGCCACCAGTTCCTTGATCCGAAATGACTGTACATTAAATCATAAATGCTCATAAGCCCATTATTTATCTTTTGATTCAAACCTTGCACCACCTGTAGCAAGCCTTAACCTTAATAATGTATGTGTAAAAAAAGATTGTACTATTCCTCACTGTTCATAACAATATAGGAAGAGCCATTAATCATTTTTGTCTCTCCTGTCAGAATTACACTTTCTATTTCATAACTGCTTGCGATAACATCCCTTGCCATACCCATATAAGTAAAAAGGACATCTCCAAAGCCAATACTGTGCTTGAGGTTCAATGTTTTGATTAAATCGGGTATTTTATCTATATTTGCAATCGTACCATGTTGGTCTATAAAAGCTTTCATAAACGCTATCTGATTTTTCTTCCTTTCAAGGTCGCCATATTCGTGGAAATTACCATCCCTGTCATATCCCTGCCTGTATCTGACAAACCCTTCAGACTGAACCCCATTAAGGTGCTGCTGGCCTTTCTCAATATGAATGGAAAGATTCTGTGTCGGGTCTTCATAATTCATATCATACGGCACATAAATATCTACTCCGCCAAAAAGGTCAACAATTTCAATAAAACTCTGCGTATTGACCTTGACGAAATCGTCAATATGTATTGCAAATTTCTCTTCAATAATATCAGCCAGGAAGTTAATAGAAGTAAAGGGGTCAAATCTTCCTTCATATTTCATCCTGATGCCAATATTGTGTGAATAATTTATTTTAAAAATCCCCGGCTCATGCAGTATGCCCTCACTGTCAAGAAAGCCGGTAATACTACTGTTGTAATCAATATATGTGTCCCTTGGTATCTGTATAATCCTGACACTGTTAGTTTTCTTGCTGATACTAAGAATCATTATAGTATCATAAAGGTAATATTGCTTATCTTCTCCTACAATTAGAACATTTCTGCTATCATCCTCAACCAGCTTTTTACTATAGGGCTTTCCCATTGTCAGCCCTGTTATCTCTTCTTCGTCACCACTTCCACTATCCTCTGGATTTTGAACCTGTTCTTTACCTTTACTGCCTTCTAATCCTGCCTTGTATGATTCATCAGTCTTCTGGTTTTTATCAAGACCAGCATCTAAAACAGAAGTGCTTATAAACTTTATGGAATACAAAAAAATAAACAGTGCAGAAACTGCTACAGCCAGTGCTATTGCAGTAATTATAAAAACATGTTTTCTGCTTGTATCCATTGCTTTTGCTCCTTCATTTTCATACATTTCTCTAGTCCTTTCAACAGCAAATTCTTCCTCTGCCTTGCCATTTTCCGCCCGTGAGTTTCAATGAAATCTTCCTTCATAATTCTACCATAATTTAATTCACGGATTTCATTATAACACAGACGAAAAAAAAAGAAAAAAGTTTCCACAACAATAGGTGTATTTTCTGCATACCCATATTATTTCATGGACTGGTGTTTCGAGTCTAAGAGGCTGTAAATTCAACCTTTGTGTCAAATCAAACTAATCGGCATTTTGAATTAATGAATCGTAGGTAAGCCGACTCAAACATGATTTGACCTTGCATCAGTTTCATTAAACAGCCTCTAAGGACTCTCCACAATGTCCATTCCATAATATGGCTATACAGAAAAAGCGCATTCCTATAACAATTACATGTAATATTTCCCAATAAAAACCTCTGGCGGTTTTATATCCTGCCAGAGGTTTTTTATTTTCATTAAATCATTTTTCAGGATAGTTCTCCCTCTTGGTATAATGTGTATGAAGCAGCTCATGGGATTTATGACTCCCTGGCTTTTCAAAATACTCATCATAGAGCATTTTTATCCTGGGATTCTCATGGGACTTTCTAACTGTAAGGCTCCGGTCCTCTTCATAAATTGCAGAAGCCCTTTCTTTACGAATATCTATCCAGCTTCTTATTTCAGATGGCTGTATAGGCTGTCCGCCACCTGTTACACAGCCACCCGGGCATGCCATTATCTCTATAAAGTGATATTTCGCTTTCCCAGCTTTTACCCTGTCAAGCAGCTTCCTGGCGTTTCCAAGGCCATGGGCAATTGCAGCTTTCAAAGTCAGTCCCTCAAGCTCTATTGTTACTTCCTTTATACCTTTTACACCTCTGACCTCGTTATACTCAATATAATCCGGGTTGTCCACCGGTTTGCCGCTCAAAATTTCAGCCACAGTCCTTAAAGCAGCTTCAGTAACGCCACCGGTAGCTCCGAATATAACAGCAGCGCCGGATGCCTCACCCATCGGGTCATCAAAATTTCTTTCAGGAAGTTCTGTAAAGTCTATTCCTGCTTCCCTTATCATCCTTGCCAGTTCCCTCGTAGTAAGAACAACATCTACGTCAGGATACCCTGTAGAAGACAATTCAGGCCTCTGAGCCTCAAATTTCTTGGCAGTACACGGCATTATTGATACTACAAATATCTTAGAAGGGTCTATCCCCTCTTTTTCAGCATAGTAGGATTTGAGTACAGCTCCAAACATCTCATGAGGAGACTTGCAGGTTGATAGATTGTCCAGGAACTCAGGATAATAGTGTTCACAGAACTTAATCCATCCCGGGCTGCAGGAGGTAATAAGCGGTAGCTTTCCTCCGTTTTTTATCCTATCTATCAATTCAGTTCCTTCTTCCATAATAGTAAGGTCAGCAGCAGTATCAGTATCAAATACCTTTGCAAATCCCAATCTTCTGAGGGCAGCTATCATCTTGCTTGTTACCCTTGAACCTATGGGCATTCCGAACTCTTCACCCAGAGCAACCCTCACAGCCGGAGCAGTCTGAACCACTACATGCAAATCCTTGTTTACAAGCGCTTCCCACACTCTATCAGTGTCATCCTTTTCCCTCAATGCTCCAACAGGACATACAGTAATACACTGCCCGCACATTGTGCAAGGTACATCATTAAGTGTCTTGTCAAATGCACAGCTTACTACGGTGTCAAATCCCCTTTCATTCGTGTCAATTACTGCAACCTTCTGGATGTTCTTGCACATGCTCACGCATCTTCTGCACAACACGCATTTATTTGGATCTCTTACAATTGAAGGGGAAAAGTTATCCAGCTGATAGTTATGGGATTCACCTTCAAACCTGATGTCTTTGATATTAAGTTCCTCAGCCAGCTTCTGAAGCTCGCAGTTACGACTGCGGACACATGTTAGACACTTTTTATCGTGATTTGACAGAATAAGCTCAAGCGTAACTTTTCTGGCCTCTCTTACTGCAGGACTCTTCGTATTAATTACAACGCCTTCAGATACCGGATATACACAGGCTGCCTGCAGACTCCTTGCTCCCTTTATTTCTACCACACACATCCTGCATGCACCAATTTCATTAATATCCTTTAGATAACAAAGCGTGGGTATTGCAATATTTGCATACTTCGCAGCTTCCAATACCGTATAGCTATCAGGTACCCTTATTTTTCTATCGTCTATAGTAATATTAACCATCTGCATAATCAAACACACTCCCCTCTCTAAGCGTTCTTGAATATAGCCTTGAACGGACATTTTCCCATACAAGTGCCACACTTGATACATTTTTCCTGGTCAATTACATATTTTTCACCCTTTTTACCGCTGATACAGTTAACAGGACAGTTCTTTGCACAAATACCGCAGCCCTTACAAGCATCTTCATGTATAATATAGCGCATCATTGATTTGCAAACAGCTGCAGGACATTTTTTATCTCTTACATGGGCTTCATATTCATCCCTGAAGTACCTTAAGGTACTTAATACAGGATTTGGAGCTGTTTGTCCCAATCCACACAAAGCAGATGCCTTAATATTCTTTGCAAGTATTTCAAGTTTTTCAATGTCACCTTCTTCACCTTTTCCACCGGTTATCCTTTCAAGTATTTCCAGCATCCTCTTAGTACCTATACGGCATGGAGGGCACTTACCGCATGATTCTTCAACAGTAAATCCGAGGAAGAACTTTGCGATATCCACCATACATGTGTCCTCATCCATAACAATAAGCCCTCCTGAGCCCATCATTGAACCAAGCTCAATAAGGGTATCATACTCTATAGGTACATCAATATGGCTTGCAGGAATACACCCGCCGGAAGGACCCCCGGTCTGTGCAGCCTTAAATTTCTTGCCATTAGGTATTCCCCCGCATATATCATATATAACTTCTCTTAGTGTAGTTCCCATTGGAATCTCAACCAGGCCTGTATTGTTAATCTTGCCTCCGATCGCAAATACCTTTGTCCCTTTGCTTCTTTCAGTTCCAATGCCTGTAAACCAGTCCGCCCCCTTAAGGATAATTGCCGGAATGTTTGCATATGTTTCAACATTATTAAGCAGAGTAGGCTGCTGCCACAAACCCTTTACTGCTGGGAAAGGAGGCCTTGGCCTTGGTTCACCCCTTTTCCCTTCTATTGATGTCATGAGGGCAGTCTCCTCACCACATACAAAAGCTCCGGCTCCAAGCCTGATTTCAAGATCAAAATTAAAGCCAGTTCCTAATATGTTATTGCCCAATAGTCCATATTCCTTTGCCTGCTCTATAGCAATTTTTAACCTATTAACAGCTATAGGGTATTCAGCTCTAATATAGATATAGCCTTGACTGGCTCCAACCGCATAACCCGCTATTTCCATAGCCTCAATTACTGAATGCGGGTCACCTTCAAGTATACTCCTGTCCATGAAAGCACCCGGGTCACCTTCATCCGCATTACAGCATACATATTTCTGGTCGCCTTTAGATCTTGCAGTAAATTCCCACTTCAAGCCTGTTGGGAACCCTCCGCCTCCTCTTCCTCTTAATCCTGATTTCTTAATAGTATCTATTACCTGTTCAGGTTTCATTTCTGTAAGCACTTTACCGAGTGCTTTGTATCCGTCATATGCGATATACTCGTCTATTTTTTCGGGATTAATAATACCGCAGTTTCTCAGAGCAACTCTCAACTGCTTTTTGAAGAAATCAACATTATCCAGGGATTTTGTAATATCATCAGCTTCCTTATCCCCTGCCAGCAGCCTCTTTACAATCCTTCCTTTGAGAAGGTGTTCCTCAACCAGTTCCTTAACATCTTCTGGCCTTACCATGGTATACATTGCACCCTCGGGATATATCACTATTATTGGCCCTTGGGCACATAACCCGAAACATCCTGTCTTAACGACTTTAACTTCTTTTTCTAATTTATTTTTTGCTATATGCTTTTCAAGCTCTTCCAGTACTTTCTCTGATTTTGATGACGTACATCCTGTACCATGGCAAACAAGTACATGTGCCCTATATATATCCATTCTTTACACCCCCGTAATCATATTACTCCTTTTCTGCTGCTCCTATAGTATAGTCACGGCATATCCTTCCGTTAACAATATGCTCTGCAACCACCCTGGAAGCCTTCTCTGGATTCATCTTCACATATGTTACTTTACTTCCGTCAGCTTCTATAACCTCTACAATCGGCTCCAGCCTGCACACCCCAATACATCCTGTCATGGAAACACTTACATCATTTATATTCCTCTTTTTCAATTCTTCAACAAATGCATTCATAACTGGACGTGCACCTGCAGCTATACCACATGTAGCCATACCTACAACCACTCTTCTGCCATTCTTGTTTTTCCTCATTCCTATATCTTCCAATGCTTTTTTTCTAATCTTCTCAAGTTCAGCTAAGGATTTCATCCAATACACCTCCAAAAATTATTTTTACTCCCTCATTAATGTACTCTTTTATCCACATCAGCACTTCATAATTTGAAATCGGAACGTCTTGCAGCCTGTCTTCTATCTCCAGAGTATCTATTCTGAAGTTCTCTTTCATATTGTATAACTCTATCTTAAACCGGATATCTGGTCTTCCGCCTATTAGTGTAACAACCGTTTCAGCAAGATCGCCCAAGGGCAACCTGTCAATATGCGAAATTTTAAAAACTGCTTTAATGGTTGTTCCTTTCCCCTTGACCGATTCAATTTCCAATTCCCCGCCTGCCTTGTTAGCTGAAGCTTTAAACAACGGAATACCCAGTCCAATTTTCCTTGTTGTTCTGGAAGTCATAAATGGGTCTGTCACTTTATCCAAAAGACATCTGTCAATCCCTGTTCCATTGTCGTCTATGATGATGAGCAACTGGTCAGCACTTTTATCCGCTTCAATCCTTATCAAAACTGTATCTGCCCCGGCTGATATAGAGTTTTGTAAAATATCCATCAAATGCAATGAAAGATCTCTCATTTTTCCCTATAACTATCTATAATCTGTTCAATTTGATCAGGTTCCAGCCTACCATATACATCATCATTAATCATCATTACAGGTGCCAACCCGCATGCACCAATACACCTGCATGCTTCAAGCGAAAACAAACCATCTTCGGTGCAATCTCCTACATGAATACCCAGTTTTTCCTGTAATTTATCTAGAATATGGCTCGCCCCCTTTACATAACACGCCGTTCCCATACAGAGCTGTATCTTATATTTTCCCTTAGGTTTTAATGAGAATTGCGTGTAAAAAGTAACAACCCCATATATTTCAGTAAGAGGTATGTTCAACCCTTCTGAAATAGCCTTCTGCACTTCCATAGGTAAATAGCCGTACAACTCCTGCACTTCATGAAGCACAGGAATGAGAGCACCTTTTGTACTCTTGTACTTCTCGATGATTTTCTGCAGCTTTTCAACTCTTTCATCAACAATACTACTGTAGCAACAAGCTTTTCCACTCATTTTGCATTTACCCCCTGACAAATATGTTTTTTTGCTAACACAATTATAAATTGCCCAAAATTGGGCAAAACGTGTTAATATATTAACAATGTATGTTAACATTATAACGAAATATTCCATAATATTCAATACGATTCTATTAATTTTTTTTAGTAATTATTTGATTATATTTGTTTGAATTTACTAATATTAGTGGCCTTCAAGACTTAATAAAGCTTTTTGTATACACCTTTAATACCAGTTGGTTAGGTTAACTCTTGTATTTCTAACCTTGAATATAATTTACAAATACAGTTGTATTCATATTTTGATACAAGAATTTCTATTGGTATAAGAATTTCCCCCTCCCAATTCATAAAAAAGAGCAGCAATACTTTTTTCTTTTATTTCTATAAAATTCTCCCTTTCAAGAATATCTGCCAGTGTATGGGCATCTGAAGCTTTCAGGAAGCTATACCTATTCAAATGGGGGTTTTTTTGTATATAGGCATCCAAACTGCAGTTTTTTGATACCTCAAGGTACTTTATATTTAATTCTTCAGGAACAGAACCCAGGTTAGATATTATGCTGTACGAATTCCTATCTACATGGGCGGGTATTACTATACCCGATAAGCTTCTTACCGAATAATATAGCTCCTGTGTCCCAATGTTTGCAGCAGTAAGCAGAAGCTGTTCTTTATACCGTTTAATATTATCTTGCTCGTCCATAATAATCTGCTGTCCGAATACATCCTCCCGGTTTTTAATGGACGGAAGCGCATTCTGTACCATTTCCTGAATTTTCAGGGCAGCCTTAAAATCAGGAAAAAGGCATATCAGATGAACCTCTTCCCGAGTCTCAGCCTCCATACCGGGTACCACCAAAATATCCTTGCCCCTTGCACATTTTGATACCGCTTCAAAATTCTCAACAGAATTATGATCAGTAACAGCTATAATATCCAAACCTTTTATTAAAGCCATATTCAGTATGTTATTTGGTGTCATGTCATTATCAGAACAGGGCGATAATGCTGAATGAATGTGCAAATCAACTGCTAGTTTCATCTTTTATCCCCAGAATTTCATGCGCCTTCCAGCATATGTCATATGCATACATCTTGCTGCTTAAAAGGGCTATATTCTCCTGTCCGGCTCTTTTAACAGTTGCTTCCTCCACCTTAATCCCTTCTGGAATAATAATACAAGATGTTTCGGCAAGAAGAGCAACCGCAACAGTATTTACATTAGTAAGCACAGTTATCCATGCGTCACCCTTGTCCGCCCTGGACATTACCCAACTTAAAAGATCGCAAACATAGACACCTTTGACTTCTCTCTCCAGGCCCACTTCTCCGGTCAGCACTTTCATATTCAGTTTATTGGCAAATTCTCTTACTGTCATTGTCACTACCTCTGCCTTAAAAGAAATGAACTATATATAATTATTCTCAGGTGTTTTTGTCTTTATCAAGTACGGGCGGCATTTTTGCCTCCAGTTCCATCATTTCATTAGCAAGGCTACGGACTTTCTCGCGAAGTTTAAAAATACAATCGGTCTCATTAGCATTTCCTCTCACAATATCCTCTGCAAGAGCCCTGCAGCTTGGAGCTCCACATGCACCACAGTCCAGTCCTGGCAGATTCTCATTTATAGACTCAAGAGCCTCCATCTTTTTGATCGCCATGACTATATCCTTATCCAGTTTCATAACAGGCTTATGTTCAATATTTCCGTTCCATGCAATACTGCCATAATCCTCACCAGCACCCTTTTTAACTTTCTTACTTTTTGCTTCTTCCACATGCTTCTTAAGCCTGGTCCTTGCTACATAGGCATTTTCAACAGTCAGGGGTCCTCCCAGGCATCCGCCTGTACATGCAAGGGCTTCAACAAATTCAATGCCTTCCAGCTTTTCATTTTCAATCTCTTCAAGTATCTTGATTACATTGTGAATACCGTCTACGGCTAAAAATTCGTCAGTCCCAAGGGCTTTACTTTCACCCCCTGAGTTTGCCCACCTTATTCCTTCATCCCCCGCCTGCTCTAAGCCTTCATCATTGTCTGCATTTTCAAAAGCACCCAGCAGCTTTAAATATATATCCTTAATAGCTATTACCCCGTCTACAAACGACTCTGTCTTTTCATAGGGTGCCTTTACACTGGTTACCTTAGCTGCACAGGGCGAAATAAAAAATGCCCCTATATCTTCAGGTTTAATGCCCATAGATTCTACAGTTTTTGTTTTTGCTATTTCCGCCGAAACCTCCATAGGTGATTTCAACTTTACAATATTATCAATCAGGTTTGGAAACCTGACCTGAATAAGCCTAACGACAGCTGGGCAGGCAGACGAAATAAGCGGTTTTCTTAAACCTTTCTGCTTTAAAAGCTTTTTTGTCGCTGCTGTCACTATCTCTGCTCCCTTAGCAACTTCATATACTTCGTCAAAGCCTATGCTTTTTAAAGCTTCAAGTATCCTCCCCCTGGAATATTCAGGTTTAAATTGACTGTAAAGAGTTGGTGCAGGTAAGGCAATTTTATATTTAAAAGCTTTTATTATGTCCAGGGAGTCTGTAATGGCCTTTTTTGCATGGTATGGGCAAACCCTGATGCATTCTCCACAATCTACGCATCTTTCATTAATAATTCTCGCTTTGCTCTTCCTAACTCTAATTGCTTCGGTAGGACACCTTTTAATGCAGTTTGTACATCCCCTGCATTTCTCCTCATCCAAAGTTACGGAATGGAAATACGGTTCTGCCATTAACTCACCCCCAAATAACCACTCATTTAAGAAACACGGTTATTGTAACCCAGGTTCCTTTACCAACATCTGTTTTTATATCAAGCTTATCTGCATACCTTTTAATGTTTGGAAGACCCATTCCGGCTCCAAAGCCCATCTCCCTTATTTTATCTGGAGCTGTGGAATACCCCTCCTGCATTGCAAGCTGTAAGTCGGGTATTCCCGGTCCTTTATCCTGTATAACAATCTCAACCCTATCCTTATCAATACTTACGTCTGCAGTCCCTCCATTTGCATGAATAACTGCATTTATTTCTGCTTCATACATTGATACAGCTACTTTTTTAACAACCGGCGGACATACTCCCAGTTGGTTCAGCATTTTCTTTACACTGCTGGAAGCTTCTCCAGCGAGTGTGAAATCATTGCCAGGAATGTTGTAGTGCAGCTTAAGGGAGTTGTTATCCACCCTGGAACACCTCTCCTTTTATACCGGCATTATACAATCTGCCACATGCTGAAAACATTGAAAACCTTGTAGATAATACACATATACCTTTTTCCTTTGCCAGTTCAATTATGTTCTTATCGGGTACCTTACCTCTTACAAATACAATAACTTTTATGTCCATCATTTCCGCTGTACGAATAACCTGTGGATTTACCAGACCTGTTAGCAGAAGAACATTCTCTTTTACATATGCCATAACATCACTCATAAGGTCGGATCCACATGCACAAACTACATCAGTTTCAAGGCTTTCGCCTTCGGTCAGTATTTGAGCCTGCAGAATATCAGCAACTTCTTTTACATTCATAAACATCCCTGCCCCTTTACGAAATCTAAAAACAGTATATCATATTGTTAATCAATTAACAATTAATTTGTAACTTAGAGTGCATTTTCTCTTTATGACCCATATTATGGAATGGACATTGTGAAGAGCCTATAGAGGCTGTTTAATGAAACTAATGCAAGGTCAAATCATGTTTGAGTTGGCATAGCAATGATTCATTAATTCAGAAACACTCAATCCACGATACTCACCGCTAAAACCCTGATACTGCCGTTATCCCTGCTTACTAGTGATAAAGCATCATTGCCTTTGTAAGCAGCTTGGAAAACCAGCCCTTGCTCTTTTCCATAAGTATCGCTTTCCTGCCCTACTCTCTTAATCATCCCTTTTTCAGAAGATACTTTCAAACTGTTTTCATTATTATCTCCTACCAGGAGTATTTGTTCCCCTACCCTGACATTCAGCTTTTCGACAGGCAGAAAGACCTCTCCCATGCTACCGGTTTTGTAAGGAATGATATATGAAATCTGTGTATCCATCCTATAGGGATTATCACTAATACCTGAATCAGGGTATGCTTCATCCGAACTTCTTTGTTCTACCACAACCCCGTCTTTAACACCCAGCTTGCCATCAGGAACAAAATCTTGCGACCACAATGTACTAATGGTATCATTACTGTATTCAACCAGCCTGTAATGCATATACCTTCTTTTCCTGTTGCCGGAAGAAATTAGAATCAGCTTACTATCGGCATCGGAAAATTCAATCGTAGATACAGGGTAAGGTTCGTCAGACTTTTCAAACAAACTGCTATATATTATCTCCGAATTCCCATCACTGTCCATCTTCCACATTATAGTCATAAGGCTTTGCTCCTTATGATTAGGCTTATGCATTGGGAAAAAACTAATCAGGTAGTTCTCGCTGCCGTTTTCTGAAGAATTATTGTCCATTTAATGAGATAGTTTGTTCCGCCATAGGACTGTTAGCAACATTACCGTACGGATCCTGCTTTGGCCGTACAATACCGGTTCCAAACAATACCGCTATAATAATAACTAAGGACACAGCGGTTATTGCAGCATTTACTGACAAAACACGTAAACGGTATCTTATAGGCCTTCCTTTTTGTGTCTTTTGTCCATATAATTTTCCGGATATTTTGTGATGTACTGTGTTTCTTATTGAATTTAAACACACATGTGAAAAGAAATCTGCAGATTCCCTTTTTCCTCTTTTTAATAATTCTTCCAGTTCCATGTCATTCATAGACGGATTCCTCCCTGGCCAATATCTCTTTCAACATCTTCCTCCCCCGGCACAACCTGGCTCTGACAGTATTCTCCCTGATTTTTAATATGCGGGCAATTTCAGGTGTCGTAAATTCTTCAAAATAATAAAGTGCCAAAACTGTTCTGTATTTCAAAGGCAAATCCATTACCTTACGGAATACCTCTCCCCCTTCAGCAGCTTCAAATAACCTTTCATCAGTTTCTGTCATATCTTCAGCACCCCATCCGCACCAGGGCAGCATCCGCCTGAAATAGGCGGATGCCTTATAGTCACGGCAGAGGTTGACAGTTATCCGGTATATCCATGTAAAATACGTACTGTCTCTGCAGAACTTGTCCAGGTTTTTATATACCCGCAAGAAAACCTCCTGGCATATATCCTCTGCCATATATCTATCCCGTACGTGGTAGTAGGCAATCTTTATCACTTTGTCACTAAAACGCCTCATCAGGTAATCAAGCAGTTCCGAGCGGTTATTCTCCCTGTGCAAGCCCTCTTTTTTTTCAGCAAGCAATCCATATCACCTTCACACTTAATTTTCAAGTGTTGTCACGCTCTTATTTCCTGTCTCATAAAGCAAATGTATGATATGGCAAAGCATATCATGGTCAGCGCGAGGAGTCCGGTTAAGTGCGGCCATACAAGCAGAACGCTCTGTCCCATGGAAAGGGAACCGGGTATGGCTCCCTGAACCTGATCAATCAAAACCGGCCCCAGTGTCTCTGACTCCCGGATTCAGCATGGTCACTACTGCTTCATTATACAGTGTTGTTGGAGAAATACGGCTTATATTCTGCTGCCATCTTCTGTTATTCAACACTGCGCTTAACGGCGAATCACTATTTACAGGAAACAGGCCGTTTGCAATAAGTCCTGCCAGCAAACCCATAAAGATTGCAAAGAACAGCCACAGCGCAATTACCGATAGTGCTGAAGTGGCAGCATGCCTGAATACAAGTGAAAACAGCAGGGACACACTCAACCACAATGACATATATACTACTGTAAAAACAAGAAACAGAAATATCCTGACAAGCTCCTCAAGTGTAGGCGGAATCCCTATCATTATTATTCCCATTCCTCCGATTATAAGACCAAGTGAAAATACCATAACGAGCAATAACTGTTACCCCGGCTAAAAACTTGCCGTTAATCACCGCATCACGGTATATTGGCTGGGAAATCAGCCTGCTGAGTGTACCTCTTGACCTTTCCCCATTAATGGAATCAAAGCCCAGCGCCAATCCCACAAGCGGTCCAAGGAAGGATATAAAGGATATAAATGAGGGCAGCGAACTGCCGCTGCTTGTAAACAACCTGAGAAACACAAATTCGTTGCCTTCCTGACTTACAGCCTCCTGAATTCCCATGCCTGCACTGTATATACTTGCCAGACCTGTGACAGCAATTAGGAGTAGGACAATTATAAACCTCTTGCTTGTAAAATGATCCGCCAATTCCTTACGGTACAAAGCCTTCAATCCAGCTCTTTTATTTTCGTCATTCATCCCTTCGTCTTTTCCGCTATCAAACATCTTTTTGTAGAATTCTCTGCATCTTACCCCCATTAGAGACAATACTCCCATCATACCACTCCTTCCCTAGAAAAGTAGCGCCTGTAAATATCATCCAGGTCTCCCCCACGCAGCCTTAAATGTGAAAGGGAGTATCCCTTCTGGACGGCCTGGCTCGACAGTGTACTCCTTATGTCCTCAGAAGAATTTATTAAAAACATACCCTTTTCCCTTTTTACCTCTTTTACACCCTGTATGGATTTAATTAATTCCACTAGTTCTTCATTGTCCGGATATGCTGCAAACTCTATAGCCATAATTCCATCGCTCTGTACCTGTTTGCCCAGAGAATCTATATGCCCACAGGCAACTAATTTCCCTTTGACAAATATGCCTACACGGTCACAAACCTGTTGAACCTGGTGAAGCTGGTGGGAAGACACCAGCACTGTCCGCCCATCCTCCTCAGAGAGCTCCTTTATCAAAGCCAACAGTTCCCTGATTCCCTCGGGGTCTATTCCAAGTGTCGGTTCATCAAGAATTACAACTTTTGGGTCTTTCATGAGTACATCTGCAATGCCCAGCCTTTGCCTCATTCCCTTGGAATACGTACCTACTTTTTTATCAGCTGCATATTCCATATTTACTCTTTTTAATAGGGATTCAATCCTTTGTTCTATATCTGATGGTTCCATATTGTTTAACTGTCCTGTAAACCTCAGGTTTTCCCTGCCGGTAAGGTCATCATAAAAACCTACATTATCCGGAAGATATCCGACAATTCTTTTTACTGCAATCGGATTACGGGTACAGTCAAAGTCGCTTATACTGGCTTTTCCCCCATCCGGTTCAGTAAGGCCTAGAAGCATTAAAATGGTTGTGGTCTTGCCTGCACCATTCGGCCCCAGAAGGCCAAAAACCTCTCCCTCTTCAATTTCAAGATTCAGGTTATCGACAGCTACCATACTGCCATATCTTTTAGTAAGGTTCTCTGTTTTGATCATTACCTTTTTCCCTTTCATTCTTATCGTCTCCCATAGGTCCTGAATATCCAAAAGAGTCCGCCTACCAACAGCAATATTATTACTATGCCAACAATGCCCCATGTAGTCGGCGTTTTTACCGTGACTCTGAATTCACTTTCACTTCTTGTTTCCGGAGCACTGGCTGTCAAAGATACTACATAGTCTCCCGCTATGGAATCTGAACTCGGTTGAATATATGCCTTTATTTCCTTGGATTCTCCTGCAGGTATAACATCCAGGGTTTCGGGTTCAAACCTGACTGACCAGTTATTAGGCTGCCATGAAGAAAGGTTTACGTCCTTAAGGTCAGCACTACCATCATTTATTACAGTCAATGTTACGGGTGATTCCTTTCCTGAATAGGAATCCACATTTAACCGTCCTGTCGGAGTAGTCAACCTTATATTATAGGTACCAGTTATTATTATGCTGAGTTCGGTATTCAAGGTCTCTTCTGCCGACACTGCAGAAATTGGAATAGTATATTTTTCAGCCTTTGCATTTGCCGGCGGCTTTATCTCAACCTCAAGCCCTTGGCTTTTACCAGGCTCCAGGCTGAGACTTGCTATCCGCTTTTCCTCATACGAAGGCTTAAATGACACTTCCCAGCCTCTGGGCGCCTGAGCGCTTAAGCTGTATGACTGATCTTTGCTCCCATTGTTAGCCAGATCAACTTTAAATTTAAAAATTGCACCGGTTGGGCCTTGAAGCTCCGGATATTGGGCTAAGAATTTCCCACGGACCATTTCCTTTTCGCTTACGTCAATATCAAGTTCAAGCGTATCCGAAGCAGAATTATCACCTGTAGCGGTTAAAAGGATTTTATAATTCCCTTCATTTGTTTCCGACGGTATTTTTACATTAAAGTTAACGCTGGTATAGTCGTCATTTTGTACAAACACCCTGTGAATTGGTTTTCCCATTCCTTCAAAATAGGCTTCCCACCCGTCAGGAATTACTTCGACTGCCAGCTTTACGTTTTGCGCTGTTGCACTGTCATTCCTCAACCCTTATAGAAAAATTAACATCTTCTCCTGCTTTTACTGTTATTCCTGGGTAAGAAGTGCTTATGCCCAGTCCTCCATCTGCCTGTACTACAGCAGTCATACCTAAAGAAGGCAGTACTGCCAAGCCTAAAACAATAAGCAGATATAAGAAAAATTTTAACATAAAAAATTCTGTACGTTTAGTCGATTGTTTTGATACCATAAAAATCCCCCTTTATGAATAATTTAATGTTGTTAGACTCTTCATAAAGTTAGACGATTCAAAACAATTAAACGTGACAAATAATATTCTCTGTTTTTTATTATACCATATGAAACCATAAGACTAAAATGGCGCTGTTTATTAGAATCCTAAATCAATCCCCGCTGAAAAAACCGCCCAGAAGGTTTCCTCCGATTCCACCAACACCTCTGCTTTCCCCCTTATTTCCAGCTCTTGCAGCTGCAAACATCCTGTCAGCCAAGCGGGAAAACGGGAGCGTCTGCAAGTAAACCTTGCCCGGACCTGTCAGGCAGGCAAGGAATAGCCCCTCCCCTCCAAATAGTGCATTCTTAAATCCTCCTACAAACTGAATATTGTAGTCTACCGAAGGTGAAAATGCTACCAGGCATCCCGTATCTACCCTTAAAAACTCACTTGGTGCAAGGTTCTTCTCTATTACAGTGCCACCAGCATGTATAAATGCAAATCCGTTGCCCCTAAGCCTCTGTAGTATAAAACCCTCACCACCAAACAAACCTGCCCCAAGTCTCTTTGTAAATGCCACTTCTACATCCACTCCCCTTGCAGCGCAAAGAAATGCATCCTTCTGGCAAAGGAATTCTCCTCCCACAGCAGAGAGGTCAACAGGTATAATCTTGCCTGGGTAAGGCGCAGCAAAAGCAACATGGGTTTTATTATTGCCGTTGTTCAGAAAAGTAGTAATGAAAAAGCTTTCCCCAGTTATCATCCTCTTAAAACCGCCGAACAGTCCGCCATCCGCATTGGTCTGCATCATTATACCCTGCTCCATGTACATCATTGCACCGGCTTCTGCCCTCACACCTTCGCCTGGGTCCAACTCAATCTCCACCATCTGCATATCATCTCCGTGAATCCTGTAGTCTATTACATCCGCCATAATTAATTCCTCCTTAATATAAAATCGAATTCGTTTATAGTACCTTTACTATTTACAGCGCTATCAAATATTTCCTGTGGAATTACCACATCAAAGTCCCCATTATAATCGCCATATATAATATTGATGTTTATATCCATTGGAATATCCTCACCGCCGGACTTAACACCTGACTTTACATTCATCAACATAGAGTTCAGCAAGTATGTATCCCTGTCTATAGACATTTCAACATAGTATTCATCAAAGCTGTATTCCGGTTTAATAATGCCATTTCCGTTATCCCTATTCATATACTTGCTTACCTTTTGGAAAATTTCATCCATGTATATATTACCCTTTAGGATTATTTCATCCGGACCAGCACTTTCCGATATAACCAGTGCTGCACAGAGAGCATCGGTGGCATCAAGCATATCAATGCTGCTGTTTCTTCTGAACATATCGTCATAAGTCTGCTTTGGCATTTCTGTTTTCTCCCATTCACCGCTTACAGGATCCTCAACATACTGCACACCATCACAGTAATATATATCAGAGCTTAAATCCATTCCCAGAAACCCCGTATTTACTATCATATGCATTTTCTTTTTTTCATTATCTACCTCAGCTGACGTTCTTGCCTTAATATTCATACTTAATTCTTCATTTCCCATTCTTAAAGCTGTATCCATATTGAGTCTGTACTTTGATATCGAATCAAAAGCAAGGTTGGATTTCTCAACAATTCCCTTTACCTCTTCAAAATCATCAATATCCCTTATTAATACCGTGTTTGAAGAACCATCCCATACAATTTTCTTATTCAGAGCTTCTGATACAAACCTTATAGGGATATATACCTTTTGGTTAGTATAGCTTATTGGGGCTGCATCCATTTCGATGGGTTTATTATTGATATAAACTATTTTACTGCCAAGCTTCAAGTAAATCCTGATATCATCCTTGTATACAGTAACGCTTTTTTCTGAGCTATTCCATCTAATATGCTCATTGTCATCCTGAACACCAAGGTTTACCAGAAACTCCCTCAAGGGCAAAAAAGTCCTCTGATTTATACTTAAGGGGACATTTTCATAAGATGTAAGCCTTCCATCAATAATAATCTTTACATCAGGTGTTTCAACAATACTGTCTTCAGCCTGTACAAAAGAAATGATACAAAATGCGGCAACCAACGATAATATAAATACCAAGCCTGTCTTTTTCATAAAATACCTCCACACCATTCAGCTTTAATTTAATAATTAATAATAATTGGATGGCAATCATTATAATATATTTTTTTGTATACACTCTTTTATGTCAGTATTCCCGTGTATTGTCTATATATTACCATTTATTAGTATTCCACGCAATGATTAAGTATACCAATAATGCGTACCAATAAATACTATAAAACAATTCAAAGGTATTCCATAGATAGAACGCATATGGAATACCTTTGAATGTAATAAAAAGTCGTTAGGGATATTTCTACTGCATTACCTGTTTATATACTGGTTATATATACCTCTTCTTGTGTAGTGAGTATGGAGCAATTCATGGGATTTATGCCCTAAGGGTTCCTTTAAATACTCTTCATAAAGTTTTGTTATAAACGGATTCTCATGGGACTTCCTAAGTTCCTTGCCTTCATCTTCCCTGTATATTGCCTTCAATCTCTTCTGTCTCACTTGGTCATTGGTAGGCCTGGGCTGTCCGCCTCCGCTTATACAACCTCCGGGGCAACCCATAACTTCAATGAAGTGGTAGGGAGATTCACCTTTTGCCACCTGTTCCATAAGCCTCCTGGCACCGCTTAATCCACTGGTGACTGCTACTTTAACCGTAACCCCATCCAGGAAGCTGTACTCATCAACGGGATCCTCAATAGTTATTTCTGCTTCTTTAATCTGTTTAAACCCCATAATAGGAGTTACATGCAGCTTATCAAACGGAAGCTCCCTGCCAGTGACGAGCTCATATACGGTTCTTAAAGCTGCTTCCATGACTCCGCCGGTCGTTCCGAATATGTCGGCAGCTCCTGAGGATAATCCTAAAGGACTGTCGAATTCCCCATCTTCTAAAGTGGTAAAATCAATTCCTGCATCCTTTATCATCTTTGCCAGTTCTCTTGTGGTGAGTACTGCGTCTACATTAGGCACCCCGTTGTTCGTCATTTCCGGACGTGTTATTTCATATTTCTTTGCAGTACACGGCATTACTGAAACAACAAATATGTTTTCGGGGCTTGCACCCGTTTTATCGGCATAATAGGATTTTGCCAAAGCTCCCAGCATCATATGGGGGGATTTGCATGTGGATATATGGTCAAGCTCTTCAGGGTAGAAATGCTCGACATATTTAATCCACCCAGGGCTGCAGCTTGTAATCATTGGAAGTACTGCACCATCCCCTGCAAACGCATTTTTAACCCTGCTGAGAAATTCACTGCCTTCTTCAATTATGGTAAGATCAGCAGCAAAATTTGTATCAAATACGTCATTAAATCCCATTTCCCTGAGAGCACTTGCCATTTTGCCCGTTACAAGTGTCCCAGGTTCATATCCGAATTCTTCACCAAGGGCTGCCCTTATAGCGGGAGCAGTCTGAATTATAACTCTCTTGTTTTCATCATTCAGCGCTTCCCATACCTTCTCTATTGAATCTTTTTCCTTAAGTGCCCCAACTGGGCAAACCGTTGTACACTGTCCGCAATATGTGCAGTTCACAGTATTTAACGGCAGCTCGGCTGCAGGTGCTATTGAAGTTTTAAAGCCCCTCTTTTGAGTATTAAGAATTCCAACGCCCTGAATATCATTGCACACTGTAACACATCTTCTACATAATACACATTTCGTAGCATCCCTTACTATGGAAGGTGAAGAATCATCAATCAAATTCTTTGACCTTTCCCCCTCAAATCTGCTTTCACCCACCTGAAGTTTCTCACCAAGGCTTTGAAGTTCGCAGTTTTGACTCCTGGAGCAGTTTAGGCAATCCTTGGGATGATCAGAAAGTATTAGTTCATACAATACTTTTCTGGCTTTTCTTACTCTTGCAGTGTTTGTACGCACTACCATTCCTTCCCTTACAGGTACCATACATGATGCGGTCAGATTTTTTTCCCCTTCAACTTCCACAACACATACCCTGCAGGAACCAATATGATGTACACCTTCAAGGTAACAGAAGTTGGGAATCAGAATATTATTCGCCTTTGCAGCTTCCAGAATAGTGGTGCCTTCTTTTACAGTTATTTTTTTGTTATTAATAGTTAAATTTACCATAATTACGCCCTCCTGTCACATCTTAAGCATCTCATGGCTTCCGCTATAGCATTCAGTTTATGGAATCCAACCGCTACCTCATCAAAATTAGTTTTCCTGACTTCCGGGTCAAGAAACTTCATCGGGAACCTTTCATGCTCTACAAGTTCCTTCTCATCTGCGGCTTTGGGTATTTCTATATCTTCCCCGGAATTGAGCACGCCATTGCCTCCAAGGTATTTATCAATTTCCTGTGCTGCCTTCTTTCCGTCAGCAATAGCCGTTATCACAACATCAGAGCCCCTTACTACGTCTCCGCCGGCAAATACGCCCTTCATCCGGGTCATTAATGTATCTTTGTCAGTGACAAAAGTCCCCCATTTGGTGACCTCCACTTCCTCCTTGTTTATAAACGGAAGATCCGAGAACTGGCTGACAGCAGGTATAACCATATCTGCCTCAACTATAAATTCAGATTCAGGTATAGGCTTTGGTTTTCTTCTTCCGCTCGAATCAAACTTATCCAGTTCCATCTTTATACATTTTACCTGGTTTACCCTGCTATCTCCAATGAATTCCAACGGTGCAGCAAGCGGAATTATTTTGATTCCTTCTTCAATGGCATCTCTTATTTCTCTTTTATCTGCCGGCATATCGTCAATGGCTCTCCTGTAAATAATGGTAACTTCATCCGCTCCAAGCCTCAAAGCCGTTCTTGCAGCATCAATTGCAGTATTCCCTCCGCCAATTGCAGCAACCTTTTTACCTACTTTTACTTCCTTTTTCAGGTTAACATCTCTTAAAAAATCAAGTCCATGATAAACACCTTTTAAATTCTCCCCGGGAATATTTATTCTATTGGAAAACTGTGTTCCTGTTGCTATGTATATAGCATCGTGCCTGTCACGAAGTTGATAGAATGTTACATCTTTACCTACTTCAGTATTTAGGTGTACTTTAACACCAACTCGTTCAATCAGCTTTATCTCTCGCTGCAATACATCGTTCGGCAACCTGTATTCGGGTATGCCAAATGCCAGTACACCACCGGCAACCGGCTGCGCCTCATAAATATCTACGCTATATCCCAGCCTTGCAAGATAGTATCCGCATGTCAGCCCTGAAGGCCCTGCCCCTATTATTCCAATACTCTTCCCCTTCTCCGGGAAAACAAGGTCCATGTATGGCTCTTCATGCTTCATTACATAATCTGCTACATACCTCTTAAGGTCTGATATGGCAATAGGCTCATCCAACTGTGCCCTTCTGCACTTGCTCTCACATGGATGAGTGCATACCCTTCCGCAAATCGCCGGGAACGGATTGTCCTTCCTGATAAGGTTATAAGCATCCCTAAGCCTGCCGGCAGCTATGAGGGCGATATATCCGGGCACATTGACCCCTGCCGGGCAGGCGTTTTCACAAGGTGATATGAACATATCCGCACACACACCAGCCCTGCAGTATTTGTATTTTATATGCTCTTCATACTCTTCCCTGAAGTATTTAATTGTACTGAGCACAGGATTCGGAGCTGTCTGTCCTAATCCGCACATTGCAGTTTCCTTGATTATCTCACCTAATTCTTCAAGCTTCTCAATATCTCCTTCCCGTCCCTCTCCTCTGGTCATCCTTTCGAGGATTTCCAGCATCCTCTTTGTTCCAAGCCGGCAAGGCACACATTTTCCGCAGGACTCATCCTGGACAAACTCCATAAAAAACCTTGCCATATCTACCATACAGGTATCTTCATCCATACTAATAAGCCCGCCGGAACCCATAATTGCTCCTAGCTCCTTAAGGGAATCGTAATCAACAGGAGTATTCAGGTATTCTTTCGTAATACATCCTCCAGAAGGGCCTCCGGTCTGTGCAGCTTTAAATTCCTTTCCTTTGGGGACTCCCCCTCCTATGTTAAAAATTATATCCCCAAGCGTCATCCCCATGGGTACTTCTACTATTCCCGTATTTTCAACATCTCCTGCCAACGCAAATACTTTTGTCCCTTTACTGCTATCAGTGCCATATCTGGCAAACCAATCGCTTCCATTCAAAATAATAGAAGTAATATTCGCAAACGTCTCAACATTGTTGATAATGGTAGGTTTAGTAAATAAACCTGACTGGAAAGGGAAAGGCGGCTTTTGCCTGGGCTCTCCCCTTCTGCCCTCAACTGAATTCATAAGGGCTGTTTCCTCTCCGCAAACAAATGCGCCTGCGCCAATTCTGATTTCAATATCGAAACTAAATCCGCTGCCTAAAACGTTACTACCAAGGAGCCCCACCTTCCTTGCTTTTGTGATGGCCTGTTCAAGCCTCTCTATAGCCAGGGGGTATTCGGCTCTAATGTATATATACCCTTTGCTGGCTCCAATAGCATATCCTCCGATTATCATCCCTTCTATAACAGTATGGGGATCCCCTTCAATTATGCTCCTGTCCATGAAAGCTCCCGGGTCTCCTTCATCAGCATTACAAACCAGGTACTTTGATTCCCCTGGTGCTCTAAGGCCGGCCTCCCACTTAATTCCTGTCGGAAAACCTCCTCCTCCCCGTCCTCTCAGTCCGGATCTCTTAATCTCATCAACAACATCCTGAGGAGACATATCCTTTAATACTTTTGCAGCCGCAAAATATCCGTCATTGGCAATATACTCTTCAAGTGAAGAAAAATCTATATTCCCACAGTTCTTTAAGGCTATTTTTATCTGGTCTTTAAAATAATTGATTTCATTCAGGTATGGAATGTGCTTGTCCTTTGTCGTGTCATAATATGTTTTATCTTCTTTTATCCTTCCTTCAATTAAGTGACACTGTACAATTGAAGGAATATCTTCCGGCTTTAATTTAACGTAAAAGACATTATCCGGCATTACAATCATTACCGGACCGATGTCGCATGTACCCATGCACCCTGTTTCCACAATCTTTACAACATCCATCAGGTTGTTTTGTTCAATAGCCTGATACAAAACATCTCTTACCCTTTTACTTCCGGATGACAAACATCCGGCTCCAGCACAAATCATTAGCCTGTATTTATATTTCCCTAATTTCTCCCTGTATTGGTTTTTAATGTTCACAAGGTCATTAACAGACTTTATTTGAGTTGTTTCACCCATACATTTCACCCCAATTAATAGAATGGTATTACTAGTTGATAAAGTTCTGGCAGTCTACTGTACTAAACATATTTCCTCAATACTCCTTAAGTATGCCGGCAAGCTTATCCGGATTAACCTGTTTATATACCCTGTCATTAATCATTATGGCAGGTGCCAGGCCACAGGCTCCGATACACCTCATAACCTCCAGGGTAAACTTCATATCCTCTGTAGTGTCCCCAACTTCTATACCTAAAAGTTCCTTGAGCTTTTCAACAATTTTTTTGCCACCTCTTACATAACACGCTGTTCCAAGGCATACTCTGACAGTGTTTTTACCCCTCGGTTTTGTTGAAAAGAAAGAATAGAAAGTAGCTACTCCATACACCTCTGATAAAGGCATATCGAGTTTCTGGGCAATGAATTGCTGCAGCTCCAAGGGCAGGTATCCATAGATTCCCTGAGCCATGTGCAGAATCTGGATAAGACTTCCTTCCTGTCCTTTGTACTCATCAATGAGCTGTCCAATCCTTTCATACTTCTCCTTGTCGGTTTCTTTCTTGCAATTGCACTGTTTGACCTGACTACTCATAAGATCCCCCCAAATAATTTTGAGATTGTTGGTAAAATAACAATGTCCGTGATTAATTTAACAATTAAAAGTTGAAAAAAAACCGTTTTACCAATAGCACATCATCAAGTCAAAAAAAGAAATATAGAACTAGTACTTTTTTTCAATAAGTTACTAAATAAAGAATAGAGAATTGCTACAACTAATATTTTTTACTTTTATACTTTTTGACTCTAATGATTTTATTGTTAAAAAAATCACGTGTTTTTAATTATGTACATATTATAACACCAAATAATATTATTTGCAATAAAGATAATAAAAAACTATTCTACTGTCTCAATTAACACAGCTCTCAATTAATACAGCTGTAATATTGGGTTTCAGTCCTTAAGCATATATCATAACTCTGGCACAGCTTTTATCAAATAGGAACCGGGTATTAAGAAACCTGGTAGCCTATGCACAAAAAATAAGGGCAGGATAAGTACTGCTGAATCCTGCCCTTGACTTGAAGTTACAATCCTTCTATCCTTCCAGTATATACTTGTTAAGAATAGATTCCAGGACTTCCTGTCTGCCGGAAGTATTTATTATCCGATCATTCTCCAGGGCGTACTTTTCAAGCTCTTTGAATCCTACCCTGCCTTCAACAATATCTTTCCCAATGCCTTCATTGTAGCTTGAATACCTTTCCTCCACAAACATGTCAATCTTTCCATCTTCAATCATCCTATATGCAGCCTTCAGGCCTTTTGCGAAGGAATCCATGCCCGCAATGTGGGCATAGAACAAATCAACTGGTTCAAATGATCCTCTCCTTACTTTTGCGTCAAAATTCAAACCTCCTGTGGTAAATCCGCCCATTTTCAATACTTCGTACATTGCAAGTGTGGTATCATAAACATTTGTTGGGAACTGGTCGGTATCCCAGCCAAGAAGACTATCTCCCTGGTTTGCATCTATACTGCCAAGCATTCCGTTAATTCTGGATACCCTTAAGTCATGCTGGAATGTGTGGGCGGCAAGTGTAGCATGGTTTGCTTCAATGTTAAGCTTATAATGCTTATCCAATCCATTTGCTTTCAGGAATCCTATAACTGTGGCCGCATCAAAATCATACTGATGCTTTGTTGGCTCTTTCGGTTTCGGCTCTATAAGAAGCTGTCCCTCAAAACCAATCTCCTTTGCATAATCAACAGCCATCTGCAAAAACCGTGCAAAGTTTTCAAGTTCCAATTTCATGTTAGTATTCAGTAGAGTTTCATATCCTTCTCTTCCACCCCAGAATACATAGTTTTGGCCGCCCAGTTCAAGGGTAATTTCCATAGCCTTTTTTACCTGTGCAGCGGCAAAAGCAAAAACATCAGCATTACAGGAAGTGGCTGCACCGTGTACAAATCTTGGATGACCAAAAGCATTGGTTGTACCCCATAACAGCCTGACCTCGCTTGTACTCATAAATTCCTTTATGAGATTTACTATTTCATCAAGCCTTTTATTTGTTTCTCTTAATGTGTCCGCTTCAGGAGCAATATCCCTGTCATGAAAACAAAAATATGGGACTCCCAGCTTCTCGCATAGTTCAAAATTTGCCTGTACTTTTGCTTTTGCCTGTTCCATAGGATTATTAATATCATCCCAAGGTCTTACCGCTGTTCCTGCTCCGAAAGGATCTACTCCCCTTGCTATGTATGTATGCCAGTAGGCAACAGCAAACCTCAGATGGTCTTTCATTTTCTTTCCACCGATAATTTCCTCAGGATTGTAATACTTAAATGCTAAAGGGTTGTCTGAATCTTTACCCTCATATTGGATTTTTGGTACACCTTTAAAAAATTCACCCATCTATACCTTACCTCCTTAATATTACCTCCTTAATATTTTTTTACTTACCGAATAAAGCTTTAATAGGAATTATTGCAGCGCCATAAACAGATGATTTGCATCCCATTTGTGAGGGCACAATTTCTACCTTTGAAGCAGGAAACTCCAAGGCTTTGCATGATACAACATTTTTCACCTGATCCATGACCAAATCAGCATACTTCACAAATTCTTTTCCTATTACTATTTTGGAAGGGTTCAGTGTATTTACTATATATGATATTGCTATACCTATATACCTGGCAGACTCATTCAGAATGTTTCTTGAAGCTTCATCTCCCTCCCTCGCAGCCTTTATCACGGAATCAATACTAATTGTATCCACATCCTCAATTTCATTAAGCATAGAAACTGTGCCCTGTCTTACAAGTTTTTTTGCTTTTTCAACTATACTCTTGATAGAAGCCACTGTTTCAAGGCATCCATAGTTTCCGCAGCCGCATTTAGGCCCGTTTTCGTCAACCATTATATGGCCTACTTCTCCTGCGCTCCCATCTGCTCCCCGGTAGACCTCGCCGCTGGTAAAAATTCCTGCCCCTATACCGGATTCAACATTAATACATACAAAGTTCTTTACATCCTGGCACATGCCTACCCAGCTTTCACACATTGCTGATGCCATAGCCTCATTTTCAATATACAAAGGCACACCCCGTAATCTGTCCAACCTTGGAATAATATCAGCATTCTTCCATCCCAGATTTGGTGCCAGTATTATTTGTTGGGTCTTTACATCTATAAGGCCTGGCACGGAAATTCCAACACCCAGCAGCCGGTCTGCATTTACACTGAACTTTCCGATAACTTCTGTAACAGAATCCTGCAATCTTCTTATAAAATCCTCAAAAATCACAGGCGGGTTTAAAGCCGCAGAATCCTCAAAGATTATTCTCCCCGTACTGTCCATAAGAACTATGTTCATATAGCTTGTGTCAACATCAACACCTACTGAATAATATGAATCCGGTTTTAGTTTTAATAATACAGGCTTTCTTCCCCCCCTGGACTCTCCGGTACCTATCTCATGAATGTATCCTCTCTCAATAAGGCCTGATACAATTACACCTATTGCTGTAGGAGATAGGCCTGTGGCTTCTGAAAGGTCAGCCCGTGAAACTGCGTGTCTGATTCTTATAAGATTTAATACTTGTGCCTCGTTATACTTTTTTAAAAATTGGTTGTTGCCTGCTTTTTTTCTAGTCATAGAATATTTTCGTCTCCAATTGCTCTGCCATGAGCCTAAAGTATTGCCGCCAGGTCCTTGTAGTCCTGTTTAAGTGATTTATACAGATTTTGATATATTGCATAGAATTTTGCGTATCTTTTATTTAGTTCAATATCAGCTTTCTGCGTATTGACAACTTTAATGGTTGCATCACAGGCCTGCGGTACACTGTCATAAATCCCCGCTCCTACTCCTGCCAGTAACGCAACGCCTAAAGCTGGGCCTTCGCTGGAGTTAATTGTATTAATATCTACTCCAAATACATCTGCCTGCATTTGTTTCCATAGCTTGCTTTTGCCTCCCCCGCCGGAAGCCCTGACTTCGGAAACTTCTACACCCATTTCCCTGATTATTTCCAGGCAGTCCTTCAAACTGTATACCACACCCTCCATAACAGCCCTTATCATATCCTGTTTTTCATGTTTTGCTGAAAGCCCAAAGAATACACCTTTTGCATCAGGATCCAGGTGTGGGGTCCTCTCTCCCATCATATAAGGGAGGAAAATAAGCCCGCTGCATCCCGGTTCTACCCTTTCCGCTTCCTGATCCATTAAAACATATGGATCAATCTTAAGCAGCTCGGCAGTCCTTTTCTCCTCTATACAGAAATTATCCCTGAACCATTTTAAGGAGAGCCCTGCACCCTGGGTTACTCCCATTATATGCCATGTATCCGGCACAGCATGGCAGAAGGTATGAACTCTTCCTTTAGGGTCAATACTGACTTTTTTCGAATATGCAAATACAACTCCTGATGTGCCTATGGTTGAAGATATTATTCCCGGTTTAACAATTCCATTTCCGACTGCGCCTGCTGCCTGGTCACCAGCTCCCCCCACGACAGGAGTTCCTTCCTTAAGTCCTGTCAGCTGAGCCACTGACTTACTGATTACACCCGTAATTTCCTGGGATTCATATAATTTTCCTAAAGCACTTTTATCTATTTCGAGCTTCTCAAGTACTTCATCACTCCACTTTCTCTTCGGTATGTCCATTAGCTGCATTCCGCTTGCATCTGAAACCTCAGTTGCGAATTCACCGGTAAGCCTGAACCTGATATAATCCTTGGGAAGCAGTATTTTTCTTACCCTCTCAAAAATGTCCGGTTCATTGTTTTTCACCCACATAATTTTTGAAGCCGTAAACCCTGTCAGTGCTGGGTTAGCCGTTATTTCAATAAGTCTTTCCCTGCCAATCAACGATGTTATCTGTTCACATTCGGCAGAACTTCTCTGGTCGCACCATATAATTGCCTTTCTCAATACCTTATAATCCTTGTCCAACAGAACAGCTCCATGCATTTGGCCTGAAAGGCCGATGCCCTTTACCTCAGAAGAATTGACTCCACTTTTTGAAAGTACGCTGCTGATAGAAGTGTATGTTGCTTTCCACCAATCCTCCGGATCCTGTTCAGCCCACCCTACCTTTGGCTGGTATAATGGATATTCTTCCACTGAGCTTGCAACAGTATTCCCCGTTTCGTCAAACAGAACCGTCTTGGTTCCTGAGGTCCCAATATCAATTCCCAGCAAATACGCCATACAAAATTCCCTCCCCTTCACTTTTTAATATTATATTATTAAGTATATAATATATATGAAATTTTTTCAAGTTTTATGCAATATTATATTATACTTTTTAATATTATATTATTAATATGATCCCCATATTTTGCTGCTTTGTGATTAATTAGGCACAAATATTTTTCTCAAGCCTACGGATAATAAAATATGAAGTAAATCATAAGGAGGTAATAAGTATGCGGGTAAGCAAAATGAATCATCCAAATCCTGGCATTAAATGCGTTGTTAATACTTGCGAGTACTATATGAACGGAGACTACTGCTGTGCAGAAAAAATTGAGGTACAGCCAAGGAATGCAGCCAATACCGAACAAACCGACTGCGTTACTTTTATACCAAACGGCAGCTAATATTTGAAATAATAGTGGGAGCATATGATCTATTCATTTGCTCCCTTTTTTTGCCAATAATACTATGTTTAGCCGCAATGGAAAAGCAATTTCTTTAGAGAAGTTTTTACTAACCCTGATAGTATACTAATCATTATTACCATAAAAACAACAACCGCCAATAAATTCCCTTATTATTGAGTTTAAAGGAATTTCTTCAGATTGTATTGGAAGAAAATAACTTAAAAACTCAGTCAGTCTTTTTGCCTCAGAATATTCAGCCTGTGAAGAATCAATTTCAGCTAAAAGAGGTTCTGCATAAGTTTTTAAAATGCCAAGCTCAAAAATAAGGGCTGAATTAAACATTACATCGGCTTCTTCCTGGAAAGGAAATATGTTCTTCTCTTCGCCGCGCCTTACCGAAGGCCAGCGTCTTATGGTATTTACCGCATTAGTCCCCCTGAACCAGTGATCTCTTACAATTCTTCTAACCAGTCTTGTATCGGTAGTAGGAATCCTGTTGTGGTCATCAATGTTCATGGAGGTAAGTGCGCTTACATATATTTTGAACTTGCTTTCATGAGGGATTGAAGCAGTCAGTTTTTCATTTAAACCATGAATGCCCTCTATTATGAGCACATTTTCTTCATTTATCTTTAGTCTTTTTCCTGCAGGTTCCCTGGCACCCTTTTCAAAATTGTATACAGGCATTTCCACCTCATGGTAAGCAATCAACAGGCTTAGCTGTGAATTAAACAATTCAATATCAATTGCCTCAAGGGCTTCAAAATCATACTCTCCATTTTCATCAAGGGGTGTTTGTTCCCTGTTGTGAAAATAATCATCCAGTGAAATAGTTACTGGCTTGAGACCATTAACCCTCAACTGCACTGAAAGCCTCTGGGCAAACGTAGTCTTCCCTGAAGAAGACGGGCCTGCTATTAGGACTACTTTTTTCTTACTTTTACTATGGGCAATCATATCCGCAATCTGAGCAATTTTCTTTTCATGCAAAGCCTCGCCAATCCTTATTATCTCGTTGATCTTTCCCTCTTTTACTATATCGTTAAGCGCACCAACATTCTCAATTCCAAGTATACGGTTCCAGCGCTTGTATTCGCTAAATATTGCAAAAAGCTTACTTTGAGGCTTGAATTCAGGTATTTCAACATTACAGAATATTGTAGGGTAACGGATTATCAGGCCTGGCGGGTAGAACTCCAATTCAAACTCCTTGACATAACCTGTATGAGGAACCATATACCCATAAAAGTAATCATCCAGTCCACCACAATTATACATTGTAACATATGGTTTCATACGATGCTCCACAGCATGGAACCTGTCCATTCTTCCACTGGTTAAAAATATGCTTCTAGCTTCCTCAATAGGAATAGTCTTTTTTATAAATGGGATTTGATCTTTCACAAGCTTTCTCATCCTGTTTTCAATATCCTTAACTTCAGTCTTCGTAAGCTCCTTATCACCTTTGATTTCACAATATAATCCATAACTGATTGAATGGTGGATAATAACTTTTCTCTGAGGGAAAAGGTCATATACGGCCTTTATAAGGACAAAGGACAAGCTGCGCCTGTAAATCCTCATGCCGTCCTGACTAGACAGGTCTAATAATTCCACATTGCAATCACGGGTTATTTTAGAATTCAGTTCTTTTATGTCATTATCTATTTTTCCGGCTACAATAGTGTGCTTATATGAATCTTGATACCTCCCGGCCAGCTCCAGCAGGGATATTCCCACAGGGAAACTCTCTTTTGACCCGTCTGCAAAAGTAACTATTACCATGTTTTGTTTATTTTGCATAACAAATTGCGACCTCCATTCCTACCAGTTTATTACTGCAAGCAGTTATTACTGTTATAGTTCTATATTAACAGATTTAATTCCTTTTTTACACACAACACAGTATGTAAATTATGTTAGCTTTATTTAATCCATGTTTCTCCGCATTTTTGCAGTAGCCTAATAAAACTGTGCCCTGTGTTTGCACCTATTAAAGCCGCCAGGATGAATACGACCTGTTTTATTAATGATTTTATCTCTCCTTTGAAGAGCCCCTGCTCAATAATTTCAAATGAAGAAAAGGTCCCACCAAGCGCAACTGCCACTGCCCATATTTTTATTGAGCCTGCAATGTCCAGCATTGTTTTCATGGGAGGATGATCATTAATAATTGCTCCTATACCTGCGAAAGTACTTGCTCCAACTATTATCCCGAAAGCAATAAGGAAATTGTATAAAACATTACTCAGAAAAGGCATGCCTATCACCCGGCTTTTATTAAACTCGCTTATATTTATGTGGTATAGTGGTGTATTATTACATTAGCTGCAGACATCGCTTGAATTGCGATGCATATTTTCTGTATGACCCATATATGGAAGCATAGATAGAAAATACACCCCGCCTTATGGTCTTATTCTGCAATTGACAAGGATTATGTGCATAATATAAAATGATTTTTGTGGCTTTAAACAGTTTATTGTATTAATCTATTATAGAAGGGATTTAAAATGCAAAGCTTAAATAATAATATACAAAGAGAAGTACAAAGAAGAAGAACCTTCGCAATAATATCACATCCTGACGCAGGTAAAACAACCATGACTGAAAAACTCCTGTTATACGGAGGTGCCATTCGTTTGGCTGGTACGGTTAAATCAAGGAAATCAAACAAGTATGCCGTATCAGATTGGATGCAGATTGAAAAACAAAGGGGGATATCCGTAACGTCAAGTGTACTCCAGTTTCAGTATAATGGCTACTGTATTAATATTTTGGACACCCCTGGCCATCAGGATTTCAGTGAAGATACCTACAGAACACTTGTTGCAGCAGACAGCGCTGTAATGCTGATAGACGGGGCAAAAGGTGTTGAAGAGCAGACAATCAAACTTTTCCATGTCTGTAAAATGAGGCGGATACCAATATTTACTTTTGTAAATAAAATGGATAGAGCCAGCAAAGATCCATTTGAACTCATGGAAGAAATAGAAAAAGTCCTCGGCATCCAATCCTATCCCATGAACTGGCCTATAGGTATTGACGGAGATTTCAAGGGAGTTTACAACAGAAAGCTTACCCACATTGAACTTTTTGGCGGTGGAAATCACGGACGTACAACAGTTTCCTCGACTGTAGGCAGTGTTGATGACCCTGCATTTGCAGAGATATTGGGGGAACACTACTATAAAAGGCTGTGCGATGAAATCGAGCTTCTTGATATGGCAGGAGACGGATTTGATTTACAGAGGGTATTAAGTGGTGAGCTTACAACAATTTTTTTCGGAAGTGCAATGACTAATTTTGGAGTCCAGCCTTTCCTGGAAGAATTCCTGGAACTCGCACCATGCCCTAAAGCCAGGCTTTCTTCAATAGGGGAAGTGGATCCTGGAAGTAATGAATTTTCAGGTTTCGTATTTAAAATTCAGGCCAATATGAACCCCAACCACAGGGACAGGATTGCTTTTATAAGGATATGCTCTGGAAAATTCATTAAAGGGATGACCGCATACCATGTTCAGCAGGGCAAGGAGGTAAAACTGGCCCAGCCGCAACAGTTTATGGCACAAGAAAGAGTAATGGTAGAAGAAGCATACCCCGGCGACATAATAGGAATATTTGACCCGGGAATATTTAAGATAGGGGATACTCTGACGCAGGGCAACACAAGTCTGAGATACGAGGGTATTCCTGTTTTTCCGGCGGAGCACTTTGCAAGGATAGCTGCAGCAGACTCCATGAAAAGAAAACAATTTCTAAAAGGAATAAACCAGCTTTCGGAAGAAGGTGCGATACAGGTGTTTAAGCAGCTTGATGTAGGTATTGAAGAGTTCATTGTCGGAGCTGTAGGCGTTCTTCAGTTTGATGTGCTGGAATACAGGTTAAAAAATGAATACAAGGTGGATATAAGAATAAACCGTTTGCCTTTTCGCTATGCAAGGTGGATAAACAGCGGCCCGTCCGATCCCAGAAATCTGAACCTATCCAGCTCCACCATGATAGCTGAGGATAAAGAAGGCCGGTATGTACTGCTCTTTGAAAATGACTGGTCAATACAGTGGGCAAAAGATAAAAACAAATCACTTGAACTTACGGATATTGCATCAAAGAAATTGGTTCCGCTCATAACCTGACAAAATAATAAGAAGCTTTCTTTCTTAAGTGTTGTGAATCCGAGCATTTGAATATTTCCATGCTTTTAGAGAATAATACAATAAAAAGCTATGGAGGTAACTTTAATGAAAGCAAACAAATTTACTGTAGCCAACTTGAATGATGCTTCAAAGATTACTCAAATCAAGGAATCTATCCGCTCCCATGATGGGATAAATGCAGTAAGGCTTGATATGCATGCAGGCACCGTAACGGTGGACTATGATGACGGAAAGTATTCTGAAAGCGATATTAGGAATCTCGTGAACAGTGCAGGCCTTAATGTTATAGAAACCAAATAGGGGAAGCAAAGGAAGCTTCCTCTATTCCAATATACCCAGTATTTTCTTGACCTCTTTCTTCATATCATCTTTGTTGCATACCGTCCTGTGTTTTATTTCTTTTTTGTCCAAGCCTTTTAAGCCGTCCGGTATATCCAGTTTGCATTCTGCCGAAAGCAGTTCAAGCAATTCAAATTCACTCTTATCTTTAATCATGCCTTCTTCGAATACAGCTCTTGCAACACTCTCATTGAATTTGAAAGGGCTGGCTGTCGACGCAATTATTGTTTTAGTCATATCCCCTGTAGAAATCACATATTTATCGTAAACATCCACGCCCACTGCAGTATGTGTATCAATAACATATCCATAATCTTCGTTTATGCATCTGATGGTATTCAAGGTTTCTTCCTCATTGGAATACGCTGCCCAAAAAGTATTCAAGACTTTGCTCTTAATCCCTTCACTTACAGTGTAAATGCCATTCCTTTTCAATTCATCCATCCATTGGTTTATTTGCCGGCTGTCACGGCCTGACATCTCAAAAAGCAGCCTTTCAAGATTGCTGGAAACTAAAATATCCATGGAAGGAGAAATGGTCTTCTTAAATTCTCTTCTTCTGTCGTATGTGCCTGTATTAATAAAGTCGGTCAGAACATTATTAATATTCGAAGCACATATGAGTTTATTAACCGGAAGCCCCATATTCATTGCATAATATGCTGCTAGTATATTTCCGAAGTTACCAGTGGGCACCACTATATTTACCTTACTGCCTGTCTTTATTTCGTCATGCTTTACCATATCCGCATAGGCAGAAAAATAATAAACAATCTGAGGAACAAGCCTGCCCCAGTTTATAGAATTTGCTGAAGAAAACTTATACCCTTTTTCCTGCATGCTTTTTTTAAGGTCGGAATCAGTGAATATAGACTTTACTCCACTTTGGGCATCATCAAAGTTACCTTCAACGGCTATCGAATAAACATTGTTTCCTTCCTGGGTTACCATCTGCATCTTCTGAATTTCACTTACGCCGTTATTGGGGAAAAATACAATTATTTTCGTACCGTTTACGTCCCTGAAGCCTTCAAGAGCAGCCTTTCCTGTATCTCCAGATGTTGCAACCAAAATGACGATTTCATCCTCTTCTCCTGTTTTCCTGACAGCTTTAACCAAAAGATGTGGAAGGATTTGAAGCGCCATGTCTTTAAAGGCGCATGTAGGGCCGTGCCATAATTCCAAAATATAAATATTATCATTTAATTTTCTGACAGGAGCGATATCTTTATTCCCAAACTTTTCTATAGTATAGGCATTATTTACACAATCTCTTATCTCATCCAAAGTATAATCGTCCAGGAAATACTTTAACACACACACAGCTCTTTCCTGGTAGCTCATATTTACCATTTCATCTATCTGTTCAAGAGTGATGGTTACATTTCCTTCAGGAACAAAAAGTCCTCCGTCAGGAGCTATACCCCTTTTTATAGCTTCAGCAGAAGGCACACCTTTAAGTCCTCCCCTGGTACTTTCATAATACATTCCATCTAACCTCCAGTTTGTTTTAAATCCATTATACCAAAAGCGCTTATTTAAAAAAGCCTATTCTATTGCATTTCTGAAAGCCTTACCTTTGACCAGTATACAAATTCATTATTTGCTGGATATTCTGATATTATTCTATTATATATGGCCTTAGCCTTAGTGAAATCACCCAGGCCTTGATAGCTTTTAGCTTTATAATATAAAACGGCATCCATTCTATCAAAATCCTTCATATATATTTCCACTTTATCCAGGCTGCTTAATGAGTCTTCATACTTGCCCTGCCTGTTAAGCTCCTTACCCTGTGTATAAAGGTATTCAGCAACTATAGGCATGGTCTTATTATAAAGGGACTCATACTTCTCCTTTTCAGCACTCCGAAACTCTACAGTTTTCAACAGTATAAGCATATCGGCAGCCTCTGTATGTTTCCCGCTTAGTACCATATTTTCTGTCTCATAAAGCTTTCTAACCGAAGTATTGTATTCTATCTCTTCTTTAGCCGCTTCCAATTCTTTTTCAAGGCTATCATATTCCCTTTTCAAATCATTATACTCTGATTGATAACGGCTGATTTCTTCGTTATACTGGCTTTCTACAGCCTCAATGTCTACAGATGGTTCCCGGTTGGAAAAGGCAGCCAAACTGATTATCAGTACAATAATTCCTCCTAAGGCAAAACTAATAAAATATTTATATATATCAGTTTTTAATTTCTTTTTCCTGTGCAGCACTGTTTTATTATTGCCGGCATTTTGCCGGCTTTTCACTGTTCTGTCTTTTCCCGTCCTTTTCCTGTCCCTTACTATTCCTACTGAAGGATCTTCAGCCCTTCTAATCATTGCCAGATAGTCCAAAGCCCTGACACTGTTGTTTTCTGCTGCTATAACAGTATTGAACATTTCGGCAGCCTTATCATACTCTTTTATATAACTATAACATAATCCCAGAAGATTCATGGCTTCATAGAAATTTGGATTAACGGATATCGCTTTCTTTAGTTCAATTATTGCTATGTCTTCACTATCCATCTTCAAACTCTCTATTGCATTATTATATAATACTATGGAATTCTTTATATCATCTGGTATTACAGATTCATCTTCCACTAAAGCTTTGAGATTAATAGGTGGATATTTCTGCAGCTCTTCTTTTATATTAATCAAACAACTCCCTCCCCTGAAAAAGCAACTAAGGAACACATGCATACTAATTTCCACAAACCACTGATTGATTAAGATGCTTAAAATACCAATTATTTAAAAAAAGCTCTGACTTCACCAATATAGTATAAAGATCCAAATGCACAAATCACATCATTGGGAGAAGATATTTCCAAGCTTGTCCTTATTGCTTCTTCAATTGTATCACTAACTAATACATCTTTACAATAGTCTTCAATAAATATTGCAAGTTTACTGGCAGGCAGAGCCCTCTCATTCTTTGGGGTCACTGTAATAACCCTATCGGAAGCAGTAATTATAGCTTTTACCATGGATTTATAGTCCTTATCTGCTAGTACGCCAACAATAAATATCTTTTTCCTGTCCCTGAAAAAATCATCTAATGTATCTTTTAATGTTTTTGCTCCTTCTGGATTATGTGCGCCATCTATTATAAACAACGGATTTTTATTAACTACTTCCAGCCTGCCAGGCCACCTTGTGTTTTCCAATCCCCTTGCCAGCGCTTCCATACTGATATTAAATCCCTTATCACAAAGTATTTCAGCTGATTCAAGCGCAACAACAGCGTTCTTTACCTGATGGCTTCCAAGAAGGCGAATTTTTAAATTTTTATAGTCTTTAAATTCAAACTCCTGCCCATCAACATCAAATTTATTCAGCTTTAAAGGCGTAAAATCAATTTCATGCAGCTTAGAACCCCTTTCACGGCATATATCCTTTATAAGTTTTTGCACACTTCCTGCTTGAGGATACAATACCACATCTCCATGTTCCTTTATTATTCCAGCTTTTTCAAATGCAATGTCTTCAAGGGTATTTCCAAGGAAATCCATGTGGTCATAGCTGATAGCCGTAATTATGGATAATAGAGGTGTGTCTATCACATTTGTCGAATCAAATCTGCCTCCAAGCCCTACTTCCAATACTACTATATCACATTGTTTTTCATTGAAATACTGAAATGCAACAGCAGTTACTATTTCAAATTCTGTAGGATGGTTCTTTCCCTCTTGTACCATTGTCTCTACATTTTTCCTGACAACTTCTGTGATCCGGCCTAACTCATCCTCTCCGATTTCAGTATTGTTTACCTTGATTCTCTCGGTAAAACGCTGAAGATAAGGTGATGTAAACATTCCCACCTTATATCCGGCTTCAATAAGGATACTGCTCAAAAAAGCTGTTGTAGAGCCTTTCCCGTTGGTTCCTGCAATATGGACAATTTTTAAGTTTTTTTGCGGATCACCCATCAGTTTGAGCAGATGCCTTATATTGTCCAATCCAAGTTTCCATCCCAGCTTACGTGTTCCATGTATATAATCGAGTGCTTCTTTGTAATCCATACTATACCTCAGTCAATTATCCTTTCAGCTATTTGCAAGTACAATGTCATAGCAATATTGTATACCAGAATATTATTTCAGAAAATGTCTTGCAATTATTTAGAGCCGCAGCACTTTTTATATTTCTTACCGCTCCCGCAAGGGCAAGGGTCATTGCGCCCGACTTTTTGCCCTTTGACAACCCGGCTGCTTGGGCCCTTCACCGTGAGTTGCATCAACCGGCTCCGCTACTTTTTCTCTTTTGAGTTCACGTTTAGGGTCAATACGGGAGCTCAGCAAAATCTTTACAGAATCCTGCTGAATATTCCTTATCATTTCCTCAAACATTTCAAACCCTTCAAACTTATATTCAACAACTGGATCCCTCTGGCCATATGCACGAAGCCCTATTCCATATCTTAACTGATCCATAGCATCTATATGATCCATCCACTTCTCATCAACAACCTTTAGCAGGACCACCCTTTCAAGCTCCCGCATCAGTTCCTGACCAATTTCCTGTTCTTTTGCTTCATACAGTTTAACAGCCATTTCCCTAAGACGTTCCTTCAGTTCTTCCCTGGTTATTCTTTCCTTGTCTTCATCAGTGATATTTAAATTACTTATATCAATGAATACACTCTTGGCATATCCTGTTATTCCTTTCCAATCCCAGTATTCAGCGTATGACTGTTCGGCACAATATATCGAAATAATATTGTCCACAATGCTCTCCAGCATCTTTATATAGTATTCCCTCAGGTTCTCGCCATCAAGCACTTTTTTCCTTTGCTGGTAAATAACCTCCCTCTGCTTGTTCATGACGTCATCGTATTGCAAGACGTGCTTCCTTATGTCAAAGTTTTTTCCCTCCACCCTACTTTGGGCATTTTCTATCGCATTTGAAAGCATCCTATGCTCAATGGGCTGGTCATCTTCAAGCCCCAGTGCATTTACAATGCCGCTCAACCTGTCCGAACCAAAAAGCCTCATAAGGTCGTCTTCTAGTGAAATATAAAACCTTGACGAACCAGGGTCTCCCTGCCTGCCGGAACGCCCCCTTAACTGATTATCAATACGCCTCGACTCATGCCTTTCTGTACCAATTATAAACAGTCCTCCTGCCTCAATGACCTTTTCTCTTTCTGCTTCAGTCTCTTTTTTTGAATTTCTCATACAGTTCACGGTATGTTTTCCGTGCTTTAAGCACTTCTTCATCATTAGTTTCGTTAAAACTATTGGCCTGGTTAATCAATGCCTGGTCAAAACCTGTTTTGCGCATCTCCTGTTTTGCCAGAAATTCCGCATTACCGCCCCAGTACAATATCCGTACCACGCCCCGCCATGTTTGTAGCAATAGTTACAGCACCCAGTTTGCCTGCCTGTGCAACTATTTCAGCCTCCTTTTCATGGAACTTGGCGTTAAGAACCTGATGGGCAATTCCCCGTCTCTTTAACATGGCACTTAACAGTTCCGATTTCTCAATAGAAACAGTGCCTACAAGAACCGGCTGCCCTCTTTTATTACATTCTACTATTTCATCAATAACTGCTTTAAACTTGCCTGCTTCATTTTTATACACGCAGTCCGGATAATCTATCCTGATCATTGGTTTATTAGTCGGTATGACAATAACATCCAGATTGTAAATTTGCCGGAATTCCTGTTCCTCAGTCTCTGCTGTACCCGTCATGCCTGCAAGTTTATGGTACATTCTGAAGTAGTTCTGGAAGGTAATAGTGGCCAGTGTTTTGCTTTCCCTTTCCACCTTGACTCCTTCCTTTGCCTCTATAGCCTGGTGGAGTCCTTCACTATACCTTCTTCCGTACATAAGCCTTCCGGTAAATTCGTCAACTATAATTACTTCTCCGTCCTTTACCACATAGTCCCTGTCCCTCTTCATCAAGCCATAAGCTTTCAGTCCCTGGTTTATATGATGAAGTATTGTAAGATTATCCGGATCGGACAAATTCTCTATTCCGAAATACTGTTCTGCCTTGCTAACGCCTCCGGCAGTCAGAGTTGCAGTATGGGCTTTTTCATCTACAATATAGTCTTCTTCAATATCATCATTATGCTGCTTGTCATCTACCTCGGTATAAACCCTTGCTTTAAGCTTTTTCACAAAAGAGTCGGCCTTTTTATACATGTCGGTGGATTTATCTCCCGCACCTGATATTATTAATGGTGTCCTTGCTTCATCTATTAGTATGCTGTCCACCTCATCCACTATGGCATAATTCAATTCCCTCTGTACCATATTTTCCTTGTAAATAACCATGTTATCCCTCAGGTAGTCAAACCCAAATTCATTATTGGTACCATAGGTTATATCACTACTATATGCCCTCTTCCTCTCGGCATTGTCCAGGCCGTGCACTATCAGCCCCACACTTAAACCGAGAAAATTATAAATCTTCCCCATCCACTCGCTGTCACGTCTGGCAAGGTAGTCGTTAACTGTAACTACATGGACTCCCTTACCTTCAAGAGCATTCAAATATACTGGAAGAGTAGCAACCAGCGTTTTACCTTCACCGGTTTTCATCTCAGCTATCCTGCCTTGATGAAGTACTATCCCTCCTATAAGCTGGACTCTGAAATGCTTCATTCCCAGAACCCGGCTGGAAGCCTCCCTTACTACAGCAAATGCCTCGGGAAGGATATCGTTTAAGCTTTCCCCCTCTGAGAGCCTGTTTCTGAATTCCCGGGTTTTTTGTCTCAGGCTTTCATCACTTAAAGCCTGCATTTCCGGCTCCAAACTTTCAATTCTATCAACAAGAGGAATCAGTCTCTTTATTTCTCTGTCACTATAATTTCCTACTATTTTTTGAATTAATTTCTTCACTACAATACCTCCAATGTTGTTTGTTGCCTATTTTTTTGAGAAAAAAGCCTTTGGAATTCCCCTGCCTGCAGTAGCTTCAAAAACCAATGTGCCTATTCCCATCACAACAATTAGGTCTCCTATACTTACTACCCTCATCCAAATACCAAAAAAAGACGGCAAATATATTATATCTGATAAAAAGGCAAACCTGGTAGCCTCATCAATTAAAACATGTTTGCTATCAAGCCCGCTGCTTATCGCCTGCACCGCTTCAGCAGGCACCTCTGCCGGAATAACTTTTAACTCGACCGGCATTTTCCCACCATTAGCCATCATTACTAATGCATTAAGCACAGTACCTGCCCCTACTGCAATAATACCTAAATAGTGCCTGTTGAACCAGTACACTACAAACAGCATAAAAAAAACCAGGCCGTGAATTATTATACTATTATTTGTGAAAAATTTAAAACCATTATAACACAAAATCTGGGATGCAATTTGAATAAAAAAAGCGGCCAGAAGTATCCAAAGTTTTTTAATCTTGAAGTTAAAAATATTCCCAATATTGCCTCCTGTTGCAAGGCTTGCTGCACAACCCAGAATTACAGCAATAATATATGGCATAATCTTCCCCCATTATCACTTCTTTTCTTCCAACCTGTCAAGAATCATCTTGTACCCGTCTGCTCCATAGTTCAGGCACCTGTTTACCCTGCTTATGGTTGCTGTACTTGCCCCTGTTTTTTCGCATATTTCGGTATATGTTATCTTTTCCCTGAGCATTTTTGCCACTTCCAGCCTTTGGGCAAGTGCCTTGATTTCTGAAATTGTACAAATATCCTCAAAAAAATTATAACATTCGTCGATGTTTTCCAGAAGCAATATAGCCTCAAACAATCTGTCAACCTGCTCATCCTTCAATTTGGAATTCATATGACCACCTCTGTTCAATGTCGGATCCAGGCACAAAAACGGCATATTATACCCATCTTAAAAGATACAATATCAGTTTTTTCATACTCAGTCAAGAACTTGCTCTGAGTTCTACCTATTCCCCCTTTTTTTGTGGTATAATCTCCATATATTTTATGTATGTATTTTATTTTTAATATATTATTATGTAGAGGGTGGCTGGCATGAGTGTATCAGTAATATCGGTAAGAACAAAAAAAGACCTGGCGAAATTTATAAAACTTCCGTGGATAATCTATAAAGGCAATAAGTGTTGGGTACCTCCTTTAATAAAAGACATGAAGCAATCACTGGATATTGAGAAAAATAAGCTGTTAAAAAGCGGCGAACACTGTATGTTTCTTGCTATACGGGAAGGCAAACCAGTTGGAAGGATTTATACCGGCATTGATAAAAACCTTAACCAGAAAAAGAACTCACACCTGGGATACTTCTCCCTTTTTGAATGTATAAATGATTATGAAACAGCAAAGGCATTATTTGATACTGCGGTGGAATGGTTCAGGGAAAACAAAATAAACAGGATATTTGGGCCTGTTTCAACTGAAGGTACGGATACCGATGAGAACAAAGGCCTCCTGATTGATGCATTTAACCTTCCCCCTGTATTAATGAATTCATATAATCCGCCTTATTATAAAACCTTAATTGAGAAATACGGTTTTGAAAAAGACTATGACCTTTTTGCTTATTATCTGGATAGGGAAAAGCTGTTTAATAAAAATCCAGAGAAAATAATTGAATATGCCAAGAAAAAATATAATTTTAGTGTCGATACTCTTGACATGGGCAATCTGAATGAAGAAATAAAAGCAATAAAACATGTACTTGACCTTGCAGTACCTGATGAATGGGAGGATATGGTAGCGCCAACAATTGAGGACGTAAACGAACTGGCAAAAAAACTTATACCTGTTGTAGATCCTGATCTGGTTATTATAGCAAGATCGGGAAGTGAAGCCGTCGGATTTGGCATAGCGCTTCCGGACTATAACCAGATACTGGTTCATATAAATGGAAGGATAACACCTCTTGCAGCATTAAAGTATCTTTGGTACAAAAAAAGGATAAATCGTGTACGCTTCTTTATCATGTTTGTTGTTCCTGAATTCAGGAAAAAAGGAGTTTCCTATGCAATATATTATCAGACTTTTCTAAACGGTATTAAAAAAGGATTCATATATGGCGAAGGCTCTACAATAGGAGAGAATAACACCAGAATGCGTAACGATATTGAAAGCTTAGGCGGAGAAAAGTATAAAACGTACAGGATATTCAAAAAAGAAATTGACTAATAGAAATAAATCTCCGGCCTTATACTTAGCGTTAATGTCCATGCATAAGGCCGGATGTGACCTTAATTTTTATACTCCATATCTTTCTTTATTCCTACAGGTCTTCCCCTATTCCTCCAGGGCTGATTCCTCAATCTCCACATCATTTATATAACCACCGGCTCTTACCTCATACTTAATTCCTCTCCAGCTTACCTCAGGCTTATTAAAGGAATAAAGCAAATAAAATGTACCAAACAGGTCGAAGAAAAGCGGCATTATTATATCTACCGGCATAATCCTGTTCAATGCAAATGCCCTTTGCAGCAAACCATGGATAGTCCTGATTCCCATAAATACCAGGGTAAGACTAACCAGAGCAAAGTTCTGGGTAACGGTTCCGATTATAAACAGTATCCAATACCAGAAAAGCATCAGTATAAACGCAGGCAGTTCAAATGCAATATGTGCTTTAACACCTGTAGCTATTCTTTTTGCATAATTGAATGATTTCTCTTTTTCAAGCTTATCAACATGGCATTCTATAAAAGGCCCCAATACAATCTTGTAATCCATGCGATAGAGGGTATTTCCCAGATGCAAATCTTCCAAAAGGCTTCCCCCGAAAGCTTCTAAGCCTCCTACCTCCTGTATTACTTCTTTTCTCATTCCAAAAGCTGCTCCTGTTATTCCTACATCCACCCCAAGCTTGCAAAGAAATGCCCATATATAATCAGTTTCACTGTTTTGTACAAATGTGAAATACCTTGTCCAGAAATCCTTTCCTCCGATATTTATCTGTCCGCAGGTTGTAACCCCAACGCTCCGGTCTTTTAACGGTCTTACCATTTTTACTATAAAATCTTCCTTTACTCTTGTGTCACTGTCTCCGAAAAGGATGTAATCATATTTAGCTACTCTCAACCCATGTACCATATTTGAGCTCTTTCCGTTCAATCCATGTATAACAGGGTTCACAATAATTCTGATGTCCATATCCTCATACTTTTCCTTAAGCTCTTTCACCACTGCAATGGCCGGATCCATTGGGTCTTGGAAGCTGAAAATATGCTCAATTTTCCCCCTGTAATTCTGATTAAACCATGTTTCGAGGTTTTTATGAAGTTCAAAGTCAAGATCCTTTATTGGGTGTATTATACTTACACCTGTACCTTCATCACTTTCATCAGAGCTTATAATAGTATGTGACCATTTCAAATGAAGCCTTATAAAGACAAGCTGCGCAATCCAGAAGGAAATGAACAGCAACCCCATTATGGTTGCAAAATACATCATAATGCTTTCTCCTCCAAACAAGATAAAATAGTATAAATAACATTCCTCTTACATTATAAAGCTTTTGCCTGTTATATACAAGAAGCTTAATATTTTAGTGGCCATGTTACTCGTTGCAAGCACTCCGGGGAGCAGTTTAAAAAATGGTGTACTGGTCAAAAGTATATACTATAAACATAAATGAGCCTATAAGAATAAAAACATCCGCAAGGTTAAACACAGGAAATTTTCTGATGTTCAGCCTCACATAATCAACAACATAATTCAACCTGATTCTGTCTATAAGATTTCCAATAGCCCCACCAATAATAAAGCTCAGAGACAGTTTATTTAAGACAGAATAATCCTCGCCTGCGAAAATATGGAACAAATAGCAAAGCAAAAGAAGTATTAATGGTACGGTAATACATTTCAGCAATAGCTGCTTTCCCTTGAGTATGCTGAAAGCAGCACCGTAATTCTTTACAATAACAAAGTGTATACAGTCCTTTACAACAGTTAAATCTTTCCCATCTCCAAGATAATGAAGGGCAGCAGCCTTAGCCAATTGATCTATTAATGCTATCACAGGTATAATGATAAAATAAATAATAGAAATCCCCTTCATATATTTAAAACCTTGCCTTACATTTAAAAATTATACTATATAATACTGACCAATTATACTATATAATACTGACCATATGCAATATGATACTTTTTCTATTCTACATGCTTCAACTGCCGAATAATATAAAATATAGGCTATTCCGGTAGAAAAGGTGAATATGGCTATGAGCAAAATATTTATAATAATCAGCTTAAAGAAAATTAAAAGGTGTTTACTGCCTTCTGTGCCGTTGCTCTTCATAATAACCTTTCTTTTGCTTATTTTAAGCAGCCCTATAAAACACACACAGGTAATGGGTACAAGTCATTTGAGTGAAATCGGGAAATTGAAGAAGGAAAATGAAAAATTGAAAGATTTAATTGACAGTATCCTTCCTGATGAGAAAACCATTATTTATGAGGATAATTACCGAAACAGATTTAAAGCTGCTGAAGACATCCCTTTTACAAATTTCAAAGAATACCCCCTATCCGAAGTTCTGGAAAAAGGAATCAGGATTAATTTCAATAAAACTGTAGAACATCCTGACTACGAAAGGCTGGTATATGACCCTTCCTGGATACATGCTTATTACAGGGGGTGGATCTATCTTCCCCAAAAAAATATAGAAGCGCGCCACAGGCTGTTTATTGCCCCTCTGGGTTTGAGCGCCGCCTATGATATGGAAGGGAGCCTGGGACTTAATAAAACCGGTTCGGTTGATGCCCACAGGAATATTAACTTTATTATATTTGACTTTAATGTAGAGGACATTATTAAATTCCATCAGCAAATTGCTTTAAAAGGTACCCCCAGGAAATCTGGTATGCAGGTTGTTTCCATAAGACTGAAAGATGCACTGCCTGAGGGCAAGGACATGGAAGAGTTCCTTTTCCAGCTGTCAACTCCTGCCGGATATGAAATAGACTACCTTTTCCAAAGATGCGGTAAAAGTGAATATTATAAAAAGCTTGAAAAATGGGAAACAACAGAATATGTGTTTGCAGGACAACAGGAGGAAAACAACCTGGATAACCTTAAAAATGAAAACAAGCTTCTTAAAGAAAAGCTGTTTCGCTTTGTCCCACCGGGCACTGAAGCCGTGAGCAGAGAAAAATGTAGGCTGGGCAACGGTACAGTACTTCCCGGGGGCAATACCGGCATAAAAACCTTAATAGAAAAAAGCAACAAAATACCCTTTGAAATAAGTTTCCGCAACAGTGAATACAAAAGGCCGATATACCATCCATTCTGGAAGGAAAACCTGGTGAACGGATGGAGTTATGTACCCAGAAAGATATGTGAAAATATGCGCAGGCTCTTTCCTATTCCGCAGGATGAGGAAAAGAGGCACAATATGCTCGGTAGCCTTGCGTTTTATGAAGAATATTCAAAAGCAGAAGCTGACGAATACAGCATCCTTGCCTATGGCTTCTATGTTGAAGAAGTATCTGTACCAGGCAGCAGTATTATTATTATTGGTCAGCCGTCAAGAACAGGAGCACAAATTATAACCATAAGCAAAAGCTTTCTTCAAACTGAGTCCGGGCAGCCCGGCACCGTCCATCTGGTAACTAGGGATGGCTGTGTAGTTGACTATGCATCCATCAAATAGGCATGCCCGCCTTAAATAAGCACAATAACCAGGCCCTGTACCAGTCCAATAAAAAAACCGAGTACAGCGCCAAGCATTTCAATATGCCTTAGCTCTTTACTTACAATGGAAATCAGGATTTTCTCGAAATACTCCATCTCAAAATCATTGATTTTGTCTTCAATCTTCTTTGCAAGATTTATTTTTCCCGGCATCTCCTGTGCATATTTTTTGAGGAAGTTGCTTATCATTTCAGTTCCATCACTGTCAACTATGTTTTCAATATAAGTAGCTGCTGTTTCCTTAAAAGTCCTCAAGAAGATATTTGTAAACCTCTTTTCAATTACTTCCCTGATTTTCTTCTTGAGTTCGCTTTTGATTGACTCCATAGTTTCATCGCCCATAATGGGGTCTAAAATATCCTCATAGGTTACCAGTTCGCCTTCTATCACCTCGCCTATAGTTCTGGCAATTTCCCCTCTCCTCCTGGGCAAAAGCCCCTGCACAGATATATTAACAACCGGTATTCTGACCGGATTGATAGGCCTGAATATCAGCCTTATTGCAATTATATTTGTAACCCAGCCAATCAGGGCGCCTATAAAAGCCATAATAAACAATTTTATAAAAACCATAATTGTTCTCCATCCATATGTCCCGTATGTAACGTATTTATTGCTTTAATATAATATAAATTCTACATATCGTTCCGTAGTTTGTCCAATGTATTTTGTTAATATGGGCACATGTAACAAATATGGAGAAAATGATGATTTGTTTACATAATTTGTTGCACTTATTTTATATATTATACATATTATGTTATTGAATAAATGAAATCAAGGAGGTGTACGCAAATGGCAGATCGCATTTTTGCTTCTGTAATAAACCAGAAAACCGTAACGCAAGTTCAACTGCAGGTACTGGCACTTATAGCAGCTCAGGTCAACAACATTCTGGAAGCTCAGATTGGTTTGGCTGCCCAGTTAGACCCTGATGTAATTGATGTGTGATTTTGAATTACAAGAAAGGAGATTGTTATCAATGGCAGATCGTATTTTTGCTTCTGTGGTAAACCAGAAAACTGTAACTCAGGTTCAACTGCAGGTATTAACGCTTATCGCAGCTCAGGTCAACAACATTCTGGAAGCTCAAATTGGTTTGGCTGCCCAGTTAGATCCTGACGTAATTGATGTGTAATTATAAAATACAGGAAAGGAGATGTTGAGTTTGGGCAGAGAAATACCAAAAATGAGTTTAGGGTTTTTTAAAGACGGGCTTAGAATAAATTCTAAAAAATTCCATCCATTGAATACGTCAATAAAAGGTCTTAAACTTGAATCTGATAGGAATTACAAGCCTATCGATGCTATGGATATTCTTAGTAGTTTAAGTTCAATAAACACCGGAAAAAGCACAAAGCTGGATAAAGTCAATACTTTAAAAACTGTGCTGGATAAGGTAAGTCCTTAAAACCTTGTATTAAGGCAGCATAAATCCAGATACTCCCGGTACTTACGGGACTATCTGGATTTTTACCTGTAAAAGGAACATTTGTCTGCGCTGCAGCATAACATATTTGTATACAATTATTGTGTGCACCACTAAAGGGAGGAAATACCAATGCCCACAGAAACAGAGAAGGCCATATCAGGGGGTAGCAAAAAAGGCTCAGTTAAAATGGGCGCAAAAATTTCAAACCAGATAAATACAAATCAGCAGTCCAACATGGCACTTTCTGCATATTGCGTTATAACTCAGGACTGTTCCACAGTCAATATTAATTTTGCATAAAGGAGGGATTGCAAATGAGTGTAAACGGTCATCACAAAGACTGGAATTGGATAGCGATTAAGTCCAAGAAGAAGCTTAAAGATGCTCCCTCTGAAATCCGGATTGATATTAACGGAAATGCTTACTTAGACGGGGAATTGTTTGATGAACAAGAAACCAAATACAGCAATTTGACTATAGATATTGAAAAACACAGCAAGATGAATTCAGGGGAGGAAACCCAGAAGATAATTGAGAGCAGAAAGACTGCAAAAAAAGGCGAAAAAATTATCATAAAGGACGTTAAGGGGCCTGATATGTCAGAAACTACAACAGTAAAGTTCTGATAAAGCTGGAGGACTTGTTATGAATGAAGGAAGCAGTATGGAAAATTTCATAAAAAAATTGGAAATAGGCAATTATGAAATCATGATAAAGAATAAAAAGCTTAAAAATCCTATGGATTTATTGGAAAAGCTTTATCTGACAAGAGACGACAAGAACCTGAAGGATGAGGAGAAAATTGCGCAGGTGCGGAAAATTGTTAATGAGTATATGGAGTGATAACAATTGGAAAATATAAGATCTACTGTTTCATTGAATCTGTCCAACCAGGCAAATACCAACAAAGCAAAGAAATCTAATTTATTGCAGTTGAACTGCTTTGTGATACTTGGACTTGATTACCTTGAAAATGCTGCAGTTCCTGAAGAGAACATACCTCTATCCATAAATATCAATGATTCAGGTGAATTGACAATCAGCGGACTTAGTGAAGAAATACTAAACAGTGAAAATGTAAAAATTTATTCGGACCGCAAGGTTACTTCCAGTGAGGATTAATCTACAATATCTTTAGATAGGAGGCTATAACATGGCACAGCAAAAACAAAATATACTAAATCAAAACATCGGACCGGAAGATGAGGTTGAAAATATTGTAGATAACCTTGTCATGGAGGATGAATGCAAATATTTTAACTTTTTAATAAATGCTTCTAACCTGGCAAACCTTACAAATACATATAATGCATCTCATTTCCAGGTTAATGCCATTTTTGTATTGATTTCTCCTTATTGTATTAAAGACCTTAATATGAACGATTTCAAGCTTAACGTGACAGTAGGCGAAAACGGTTCAATATCAGTTGGGGATAAGGTATTCGATGCTCTGGAAATAAAACCCGGAATAAAAGTATTCGGTATACTCAAAAAAAATGAGGAGTGAATTAAATGCAAAGCAAAGATTATGCCGGTTATGAACAAGGGAAACTGAAGAATTTTGAGAGTACGCTTTCCCCTGAGGAAAAAACACTATATAGAAAGGTGCTTGCTGAAATATCAAAAAATACTGATTTTTATGTAAACTCCACACCTGAAGAAATAACTTCACATTTAATTGACCAATGTAAATTAGACAAAGTAGCTATTTACAGGCTGTTTAAAAAAATAAACCACTTCAACAATAGTACCTTCAAACAGGATTAAAGTTTTTGTTTATTAACCGGAGAGGATGTTAAAGTGTCAATGAACTGGTACAAACCATATAGAAATATGAAGGACAGGTTTAAAACAAACCGGAAATCTCTATTTTCAGATGACAGTTATGTGCCTGCGGATAGAAAAAAAGGTAAAGTTCCGGAGAGTATTGTGGAGTCCGTAGTTCAAAGACCTTGTACCAGAAATCCCGGACAACAGCATGAGCCAATGGATGTACAGCTTGATGTTCAGCCCGATGAGCGGTTTGGTGGTCAACCTGGTAATCAGCGTGATATTCAACCTGATATGCAGCATGGTGTACAGCGTATTGAGCAGTCTAAGTATAAGGATAATTGGCAAGAAACTACCGGAAACTTGGATGTTTCTGCTGATAGTGAAGAAAAGGATGCCTGGTTCAACCCTGTGGAAGACCTTATTGGATTGTATATAGCTAAAAAAAAGAACCAATAAGGAGAATTAATGACCCATAAAAGGGTCATTAATTTTTACAGGTTACTACATCAAAAGCTGTGAGTAGTCCATCTAGTCCGAAATACTTCAGATTCTCATTCTCCAACGCCTTATTTTAATACTCATCATATACCACTTCTATGAAATTAAATGTTACAAACCTGAATTTAATCTTTCACTCTTTCATATTTGCTCATAACATCTTTACACAGAACACATGTTCGTATTATAATATAATTACTTGAGGTGGAAATGCATGGATAAAAGGGTTGTTTTTCATATCGATGTAAATAGTGCTTATTTGTCCTGGGAAGCTGTCTATAGATTGCAACATGGTGACAATATCGACCTGCGTACCATCCCTTCGATTGTCGGAGGGGATGAGGCATCCAGGCATGGGATAGTCCTTGCAAAATCTATCCCGGCAAAAAGATATAATATTCAGACAGGCGAGTCTTTGCATGCAGTGAGGCAAAAGTGCCCAAATCTCGTAGTTGTTCCTCCGCGGTATGATTTGTATATGCAATGCAGCTCTGCTATGGTAAAACTCCTGGAGGAATATTCCCCGAAAATACAGATTTTCAGTATTGATGAGTGTTTTCTGGATTTCACTGGTATGGAAAGGGTTTTAGGTGACCCTGTTGAAGCAGCTTATAAAATAAAGGACAGGGTAAAAAAGGAATTAGGTTTTACGATAAATATAGGTATTTCCAATAATAAGCTTCTCGCTAAAATGGGAGGAGACCTTGAAAAGCCAGATAAAGTACACACACTTTTTCCCGAAGAGGTTCCACAAAAACTGTGGCCGCTTCCGGTATCAAAGCTGTATATGGTAGGACGGGCGACCGCCCCCAAACTCTATAAAATGGGTATATACACAATCAGAGACCTGGCACAGGCAGATGTGGAACTGCTTAAGTATAAACTTAAGAGTTATGGACAAATGATATGGAACTTTGCAAACGGCATTGAAGAATCTCCTGTCCGGACAGGCGGGCGTGTAAATATCAAAGGTATAGGAAACTCAACTACTACAGCCTTTGATGTTGAAGACAGAGATACTGCTCATATGGTACTGCTTTCGCTGGTTGAAACAGTAACTATGAGGCTCCGGCAGGCAAAATTTTGTGCGCAGCTAGTATCGGTATCAATAAAAACAAATGAACTCTTTTTATACTCCCATCAAAGGAAGCTTTATACACCCACTGACTGTACCATGACAATTTATGAAACAGCCTGTGAACTGTTTGATGAGGCTTGGAAAGGACAAAAGATAAGGCATCTGGGAGTGAGGGTCTCGGAGTTGTGCAGTAATGACTTTATTCAGCTTTCGCTGTTTAATAAAGATTGGGAAAAGAAAAAAGCATTAGACAAAATTCTTGACAGTATACGAATGAAATACGGTTCCAGATCCGTCATCCGTTCATGTTTTTTAAATAGCGGCCTTAAGCCCATAGCTGGCGGGGTTGTGGAAGAAGATTACCCGATGATGTCCAGCATATTGTGATAAGGAAGGTGACAGCATATGAGAATTCTCATGAAACCCATTGAAATGATTGCATGGTTCACAAAGGACGGGAAGCCTAGCCCTATAAAATACCGGCTTGCAGACGGAGAAGGCAGAAATACTGTAATAAAGGTAGACAAACTTATTACAAGAGAAGAAGAAAAACTGGCGGGAAACCGCATGGTAATTTTCAGGTGTCAGAGTTTTATTGATGGTATTGAACGGGTTTATGAATTAAAATATGAAATAAGTACCTGTAAATGGTTCTTGTTTAAGATGTGAATTTGGAGTACATACCTGGAATGGGAGGGAAGTTTTTATGTGCGGAAGGTTTTTACTGTTTGATGAAGCTGAAAATGAGGAGCTTAGGAGAATCATCAATGAAATCAATAAAAAGTATAACCAGGATGAATATCCCAAACTTAAAACAGGGGAAATCTTCCCCACCAACTATGCTCCCGTTATAACTGCCGGCAACAATAATACTGTTAGCCTTTTTAAGTGGGGATTTCCTAACTATAAAAACACTGGAACCATAATCAATGCCAGGAGCGAGACCCTGGAAGAAAGACCTGCCTTCCGGAAAATCCTGCTGTCTAAAAGATGCCTTATCCCCGCCTCCGGATTTTATGAATGGAAACAGACAGGAAGCAAAAAAGATAAATACCTTATCCAAACGGAAAAGCCCTTGTTCTATATGGCAGGGCTTTATAACCACTTTACCGATAAAAACGGCATTCCCTTTACAGCATTTGTGATTATCACAACGGATGCCAACAGGGAAGTACTGCCAATTCATCATCGCATGCCTGTAATTCTCGAAAGGGATTCGGGAAAACTATGGCTTGAAAGTATGGTTAAAGACGCCTTAAACCTGTTGATTCCTTATCAATATCCGTTAAAGCTTACAAAAATATCTTGATGCAATATCCATTGAACCAGTGCAATAGTTTAAATTAATTTTATGCAACAGGAGGAAAATTAATACAATTTGGCGAACTATTATTAGGGTAATGCTTTATCATATTAAAACGTCATTATGATAAATTTATAAGAGAAGGGAGAAAAACGAAGTGTCGAAAAAAATTGCACTTATAGGTTCAAGTGGAGGCAATCTGTACAACCTTGGCGGTAAAGACCCCATTAATCTTATTGAGGAAGTGATGCGCCAGTCTGAAGCGGCAGGTGTTGAAGTTTCCAAGGTCCTTTTTATTGCAGCAAAATCGTCCATGGATCAGGCAAAACAGAATACACCGGCATCACTTTATGTTCTGGAGGACTGCTCCCCCAAAGCCATATTTGAAGGCACTTTAAAGGAGGTAAATGAAAAAGCTGGAGAACTGGACAGGGAATTGGCCGATGATATTGCAAAGGGGGATATTGACGGGCTTTTTCTGGTCAGCTCTGATCCGGATGGAGTAAACAATAGCAGTATAAAAACCGCAGCTGAAAGAAAACTGGTAGCAGTAGGTACAGGCGGTACCTCTATGGCTAAGGTGCAATCCATGGGGCTTAGTGTTATTGCCGTATCCGGAACTACCGGAACTACCAACAGAACCAGAGCTATTGCCGGTATATCGGCTCTTGCCCGGCACTGGAATATGAAATACAGGCCTGTCATCGGAAAAACCAGTGCAAGCGGAGAATTAAACAGTTCCGTATGGAAGCGCATTAATATCCGGGGAATTATGATGTCGTCCCTGCCCGGATTTATAGCAATGGCACTGGTTCTTGCCATTGGAAAGATCCCCGGGCTCGAATCATTCGGCAAAATATTTGACACCATGATAGCTGCCCTGCCCGTAATTGTTGCCGTTGTAGCGGCCAAGCAGGTTTCCGGTCTTGATGAAGTAAGCATTGTTGCAGGGGTAGTTGCTGGAGTACTTTCGGTAAATGGTGGCATTATCGGCGGGATTATAGGAGGAATAATGGCAGGAATCTTTGTACAATACCTGTTGGCACTATGCTTCAGGTGGAGGTTTCCAGCAACCACGGCTAATATTGTGGCGGGAGGACTTTCAGGCCTTGTATCCGGATTGATTGTTTATTTTTTACTGGCTCCTGTGGCTCTTCTGGCCGGAAATGGAATAAGAGCGCTGTTAGATATACTTATCTCTTTCAGTCCCGTATTGACAGGTATTGTTGCCGGACTTTTAATCTGGCCCGCCATTATGGGCGGAGTATATCATGCTGCAATATTGCCTATTGTTCTGCTGGAGATGGAAAAAGCAGGAAACAGCTTCCTGGGTGCCATTGATATGACAGGGCTGGTAATGGTATCTGCAGGTATTACCCTTGCCAATATCCTGTTCCCCAGAGCAAAGGAAGAGGCAACACTGGCTGCTCCCGGCTTCTTTGTAAATATAGGTTTCGGAACCTTTGTGGAAGCAGCGTATCCCTTTATGTTCTCAGATAAAATAGTGTTTGCAGGGGCGCTTGTATCTGCGGGCATCTCCGGCGCTCTGGTAGGGTTGTTTAATGTCAGGGGAACAGCATATGTACCATCAATAGTAGCGCCAACCATGTCGAATACACCTTTAGGTTTTACAATCTCCATGCTGGCAGCTATGGGTTGTGCTTTTATTATTACAGTTTTGGCAAATAAAAGGGCAAAGATAAAAATAAAGCAATCACAGCTGCAATCACAGCCCAAAAGCGAACAAGCTGGCATGTAAGCAAAGTACGTTCGAAAATATTTCAAAAAATATATAGTGAATAGGTAGGTACCTCATGCTACCTACCTATTCATTAATTGTCTTTGGTATATTTGATAAAAATTCTTTTTTCTTCTGTTCTTAACTTTGGATTTAATACGGCAGATGACTCTTTTGTATCTCAGTAAAAGGTAAGCTTCTGTTATCTTCTTTACTGGAGATACCTTCATAGCTGTCACCTTATTATTTATCGGATTATATTCTTGCAATATGAATATACTTTTACTGAAAAGGAGGCTATGATTTGACTCTATATCTGCTTCACAACAGTCTCTAAAGCTCTTGCATATGTTCCTTCCATCATTTTCTTCACATTTGTTATATGCACCCGTTTAATGAGTTTGATTTGACACAGAAAATGCCTGATATAGAAAAAAAGAACGTTAGATTGGTAATTTATTGGTTTTATAATCTAACGTTTCTTTAAACTGGCGTGCCTGAAGGGATTCGAACCCCTGGCCGACGGATTAGAAGTCCGTTGCTCTGTCCAGCTGAGCTACAGGCACAAAAATTATTAATTTTTGGAGCGGGTGAAGGGAATCGAACCCTCGCAATCAGCTTGGAAGGCTGATGTTCTACCATTGAACTACACCCGCACTTTAAAAACAAAAAACAGATAACAGAGTTCTCTGTTCTCCGTTCTCTGCTTTAACATTATAGCAAGTAGCAAATCCTTTTGTCAACACTATTTTATTTAAAATATATTGTAAAAACAACCCATTCAGACATATACAAGTCTTGGATTTACTCCCTTGCTGTCAACCTCAATGATGGCATACGACTCACTGGAATCATCCCTTGGATCACTGATGCTTCCAGGGTTGAGGAGGCAGTAACCCGCTTTCTGCACCATGTCAGCAACATGTGTATGTCCGAAAAGCAGTATGTCCACATTCATCTCCTCAGCTTTTCTGTATAACTTGTCGTAACCCCACTTAACCGAATACCTGTGACCATGAGTAATTAATATCCTTTTACCTTGAAATTCAAGTATCTTCTCGCCTGGTACGTCTCCAATCATAAAATCACTATTGCCATATATGTATTCTATTGGAATATCCGGGAAAAAAGTAGATAACTTCTCCGCATCTCTGAAATAATCACCTAGATGTATAATAAGGTTTACTCCGTCATTCTCCTTTATTATTTCTCTGGCCTTGTCAATGTCCCCATGTGTGTCACTTATTACTAAAATCTTCATAAAAACCCCCACTGTCTTGTCCGTTATTACCTATCAGCCAATATCTGTTAATAAAATTGCTACCGCATATAAGCTTGGTTTTCTGCTGTTATTATTTAAACATTTTCTATTTCTAATATTGCAGTAACTTTTATTTTTCTTCTCCTTTATCTATAGACTTAATTCAACTTGTTATGCCAGTTGATTTATATATTTATGCCTTCTTTATCTATCTTTTTCAGTTCCTTCAGCATCAATCTCAATGCTTTGCCCCTATGGCTTATCCTATTCTTTTCCTCTGGTTCCATCTGTGCTATTGTCATATTGTAATCAGGCAAAAAGAAAACCGGATCGTAGCCAAAGCCATTTTCACCTGCAGCTTTTAATGCTATATAGCCTTCACAGGTTCCCCTTACGGTAAAAAAACTTCCTCCCGGAAAGACTACAGCAGCAGCACAAACAAACCTTGCTGTCCGTTTCTCAAAAGGAACCCCCTTCATCATGTCCAAAAGCTTGTTTACCCTATCCCTGTCGGTTGCTCCTTCTCCTGCAAACCTTGAAGAATAAATACCTGGTGCACCGTTTAAATAATCTACCTCAAGGCCGGAATCATCACCCATTACTATTTCCTGAGAAACCCTATATACTTCTCTTGCCTTAATAAGCGCATTTTCTTCAAAGGATTTCCCATCCTCCTGGATTTCCTTATTTATTCCCACTTCTCCCATAGATAAAACTTCAAGTGCCAGTCCCTTTAGTATTTCTTTTATTTCCTCAATCTTACCCCTATTCTGTGTTGCTACTACAAACTTTTTCATCCTTGGAAACTCTCCCAACCTCATTTGCAATCTCTTTCATAACATCCCTCTGTATGCTTATAAGTTGTTCAATCCCTTTTTCCGCAAGGTCTAATAACTTGTCAAGCTGTTCTCTTTTGAAAGGAGCCTGTTCACCGGTTGCCTGGACTTCAATAAATCCACCCTTCTCCGACATGACTATATTCATATCAACTGCAGCATTGGAATCCTCAGCATAGCACAGATCAAGAAGTTCTTTGCCGTCAACAACCCCGACGCTTATAGCAGCAACAAAATCAGTTATAGGTACCTTTTCAATTAGACCATTATCAACAAGGAATTTGCATGCATCGACAAGCGCAACAAATGCTCCCGTTATTGACGCTGTTCTGGTTCCTCCATCAGCCTGTATTACGTCACAATCCAGTATTATCTCTCTTTCTCCAAGCAGGTTCAGGTTTACTACAGACCTCAGGGATCTGCCTATAAGCCTTTGTATTTCCTGGCTTCTACCGCTTAATTTAAGTTTGCTTATATCTCTCAGGTTTCTTGTCTCAGTAGATCTGGGGAGCATTGAATACTCTGCGGTAACCCAGCCTTCACCAGTACCCTTTTTGAAAGGTGGAACCCTTTCATCCACTGTTGCAGTACAAATTACTTTGGTTTCACCCATTTCAATAAGAACCGAACCTTCAGGATGCTTTAAATAGTTTCTTGTGATTTTTACCGGTCTAAGCTGCGAACTGGCTCTACCGTCTACTCTCAATTTGTATTCTTCCTTTCGTTAACCTTTATAATTTATATTATGATAGCAGGCTTTTTACACCATATCTCTATCTTTTTATACCATATCCCTATATTACCTATCCATAACATCATTTATTCTCTGAGGTATAAAAAGTGGCTTTGAAACATCCGATCCTTCAGGGAGGCTTGCTGTTTTCCCATCAATCAGTATTTTTACCCTTTCAACGCCTTCAATCTGTTTCATTGAAAACAGAATTTGCTTTATTATCCCCTCTTCTCTTGCTGTCCCCCCACCGTACTTTGTGATTCCGCCATCAAAATCCAGCGTAAGCAAATCGCCATCCACACTGCTTTCTCTTAGCTGCGTTTCAGAAGGAATCTCGGAATACAACTTATCACTGTGTTTTCCTTTCAACATTTCTATTATTGCAGTTGGAAATTCATTCGCATCCAAACCGGAAGTCTGCCTGGATACTGGAACCAAATAACTATAGGCCTCACTTGCGGCTTTAAATAGGTAAATATCTGCTTTTTGTGCTCCTTCTTGTACATTAGCCTTTTCAGAGTTAATTAAAACATTCTGTCTGTTCAACACCCCATTCAGGCTGGTTCCGAACTCCAACTCCTTGTCTGCATAACCATTAATCCATATTCTGACTCCATCTATTGTACTAAACTCCGTTAAGGTATATACAACCGATGCCACAATATTTCTCTCGTCAATTTCCCTTTCATAATTTAACACATTATTGCTGAAGTCAATGGTTGCTATGCCCTCCTTAATATTTATACCCAGTACCTCAGTACCCTGGGGCAATACAGGATAAAGGCCGTAATATTCAAGTTCCTCCCTGTTTATAGTACTGTCTATCAATCCGTTAACCGCAGCTTTTGCTATGCCTTCCTGCATTGGAACGCTTCTTGTCACAGGAACAATATACCCATCAACATCCTGGTAGTATACAGTAATCGGCACCGTTCCCTTTATCAATTCTTGCACATTTTTTTCTATGTCTTCCTCTTTTTCTATGACTTCCTCCTTACTGTCCTCATCCTTGTTTTCATCCAAACTCTCGCCCAGCCTATCATCCAGTCCTTCAAACCCCTCTTCCTCCATTAATCCTACGGGTTCTGAATAGCTCTCTGCAAGCTCATCAATCTCCTTGGAGCTGTTATCTGCTTTAGGGGCGCAGCCTGCCACAACAAATATTATAATAAAAAACAAAATTAATACCTTCTTCATATTCCTCCTCCTTATAGGTAAAGCATACTTTAACTATAATTATGGACAAATATGAAGAATCCTATTATTTCCCAAACAATTATATTGTAGTAGTATATTGCTCTATATTCAATAAAGTAACAAAAATTTAATATAAGTAGTATGTTAACATATGGATACATTAAAAAAAATCATTAGAATCTATGAAATTCCAATGATTTTTTTGCTTTTTCTATCCAAATTAAACAAAACTACATTAAATTAAGCTACACAATTTATTTCAACTCTTTTAACGACTGAAGTATTGAATCACATAGAGCCTGTGCAGTCTTTTGCCTGAACGCTTCATTCTGTAAGTTTGCCCTATCGCCCGCATTAGTCATAAAAGCTATTTCAGCAAGAACAGCAGGCATTTTTGTGCCCCTCAGCACCGCTAGGTCAGGCCTCTCTCTGATTTGTCTGTCTACAGTTCCCAGTTCCCCAAGTAAGTTATTATGAACAATACCTGCAAATCTGTAGCTGTTAAATCCACTTCCCAAATCGCGGCTGTATATAAGCGTCATAGTGCCTGAGTATCCGGGATCAGTCATTGCATTATTATGTATACTTAAATATAGCGAAGCATTAAGCATATTTGCAATATGCGGCCTTTCACTGTAATGTATATAGCTGTCATCCTCTCTTATCATATAGGTTTTGACCTTGTTCTTTTTCAGCAGATTGTTCAGTCTGAGAGCAATATCAAGGTTTAAATCCTTTTCTTTAAGGCTTCCGTATATAGCTCCAGGTTCTAACGCACCCCCGTGTCCCGCATCAATAACAACCAACCTATCGGCTTTTGAAGCAGGCTTTAATATCGTAATTGCCGTGTCATTTGCATCTGTCCTGCTGAAAGGCAAATAAGAAAAATTGTCTTTTGCATTAAACTGAATACTCGTTGTTCCTTTACTGCGGTTTTTGGTAACCTTTATTGATTCCAGTTTCCTGTCACCAATTTTTATTTCCTTCTCTTCCAATTCGCCCAGTTCGCTTGGAAATGTTATTGTATACCTCATTTTTCTTTCATCATACTCTTCGGTATATAGTTTCTCCAATTCCAGTCCGCCTTTAGTCAGCCTCACACCTTCAAGTTCGACACATACCCTGTCACCATTGTTATAATAAGAGATATTTCCATTGCTGAGTGTTACATTTTCCGGTAGTTCTTTATTGAAAGCGGGATTATCGATGTTTATTACCAGGTATCCTTTCTCCTCAGAGACCTCAAATCCATAATTCTGTTTCATATCAACAACTATCCTGGCAGTATCTTTATTAAATTGTGCATATCTTATGCTTTGTGTTGTTTTACTGTCTATATCTATCTGCTGTTGTCTTCCCGGCGCTTTTGCATTAGGTATGTCTATAACTATCCTGTCAGGTTCCAGAAGGGTAAATACCCTGTAACCTTTATAATCATCTGTTGTTACAATGATTTTTTCCCGGCCTTCATCCGAAACATATTCTATACCAAAGCTTGCACTAATAGGCAGTTCCTTTCTGTCAATATCCCCTCTGTCGATTAATCCTGAACTGTCAGCAGAAAAATTGCCTGTCCGGCTTACAAATACCTTTATATATCCTGCTCTATTTTCAATTTTATACTTCGGCATCCCTTCAACATCCAGCACAACCCTGGCAATCCCTTCATCAAACTGCGCATACCGTACAGTCTTTATAAGAGTGCTTCCTATGCTGATTACCTGCTGCCTCCCCGGAGCGCTTGCATTTGTAATATCTATTACAATCCTGTCAGGGCTGCCGAGCTTAAACGTACTAATTTCATCATAACTGTCGATTGATATGGTTATTATGTCACAATCCCCATTCCGGGAATAATTTATACCTTTAATGGTTCCAGGCATAGAACGGGCCTGTACAAAAGAATTTGCTGAGAAAAATACTAAAATTACTACTGCTATAAATGTTACTGCGAATTTTTTCATTAAAACACCCCTTTACTTCTTTATCCTTTGTAATGTGAAATCTATTATGTATAACATAATAAACAGGTAATATATACACAAAATATATTTCGACATGTTTTAATTTTTTTCCTGTATAATTGCATAACTTTAATCATAATGTAATAATTATGTAATCTCATGGATAAAAAAAGAAAATAACCCATTATTTGATATGATTATTTGGTTTATTGGCATTTATTTTCTTAAACGCATCAAAGTGAAGATAAGTGTAAGAATTATACTCAGAAGTATACTTGTAGCCAGAGGAAAATAAAATGTAAAGTTTCCTTTCCTGTATACAATATCACCCGGCAGCCTGCCCAAGCCGAGCCTGCCGCCGAAGTACATCACAGCGCCCGCTATAAGTATAATAATACCAAGAATCATCATAAGCCTGCCCAGTCCCTGAAGCATATTAACCGCACTCCTTTGCCTTATGCCTTTTTACCTCTATTCTTAGACTCATTAAAAGAAACTATGCATCCGCAAAACTTCTGCCTGTACAGCCCTATCTCCCTGGCCTGCTGCTGCCCCTGCCTGAATCCTGGCCTGAAGTCTCTGTAATAGAACTCCACCCCGTGTTTCTTGCAGAGTTTTTCTCCAAGTTCCATTATCAAGTCATGCTTCTGGTAAGGGCTGACCAGAAGTGTAGTGCTAAAAGCATCAAAGCCTTTTTCTTTTGCATAAGCCGCAGTTTTTTCAAGCCTGATACTATAGCACATATTGCACCTTGCGTCATCACTGCCGTTAAACCGTTCCCAGGTTTGCTGGCTGAACCCCTCCAAGTAGTTGACTTTTATATCCTTTATCTTCGAAAGAATATCTACATTTTCCCTTCGTCTGGAATACTCTTGCCAGGGATGAATGTTAGGGTTATAAAAAAGCCCCTCAAATTCAATATTTTCTTCCTTCAATACAGATGCAGGATAAACAGAGCACGGCCCACAGCACATATGCAGTAAAATCCTCATGTTAAATCATCCTTCCCATATTCCAATCCAAAATGTTCATAAGCCAGCCTGGTAGCTACCCTGCCTCTTGGCGTCTTATTAATAAACCCTATTTGCAGAAGATAAGGCTCATAAACATCTTCAATGGTGTTGGCCTCCTCACTTATACATGCAGCGAGGGTATCAAGGCCTACAGGGCCGCCCGAAAACTTTTCAATTATACTCATTAACATATTCCTGTCAACACTATCAAGACCAATATTATCTATTTCAAGAGCATTTAATCCCATCATGGCCACTTCATGGTCAATTATACCATTTGCTTTTACTTGTGCAAAATCCCTTACCCTTTTAAGAAGCCTGTTAGCAATCCGGGGTGTACCCCTTGAACGCTTTGATATTTCAGCAGAACCTTGGTCATCTATTTGGATATTAAGTATTGCGGCAGACCTCTTAACAATAAGTTTTAGCTCATCCGGAGTATACATTTCCAGACGGTTGATAACTCCAAAACGGTCCCTCAGAGGGGAGGTAAGAAGTCCGGCTCTTGTTGTGGCGCCTACCAGTGTAAACCGTGGAAGGTCAAGCCTTATGGAACGGGCGCTTGGCCCTTTTCCTATAATAATATCCAAAGCATAATCTTCCATAGCCGGATAAAGGATTTCCTCCACACTCCTGTTAAGCCTGTGTATTTCATCAATAAAAAGAACGTCACTGCTACCAAGATTGGTTAAAATAGCTGCCAGATCACCCGGTTTTTCAATAGCTGGTCCGGAAGTAACCCTGAAATTCACGCCCATTTCATGGGCAATTATTCCGGCAAGTGTTGTTTTTCCCAAACCCGGAGGCCCATATAAAAGCACATGATCCAGAGGCTCCCCCCTTCCCTTTGCAGCCTCAATAAATACGGTAAGGTTTTCTTTTACCTTCTTCTGTCCTATATAATCATCTAATCTCTTAGGCCTGAGACTGGATTCATCAAAATCTTCCTGCCTGATCTCACACCCAATAAGCCTTTCCTCTTCCATGCTAAACCCTCCAGTTCCTACTTGGACATCTGTTTAAGAGAATCCCTGATAATCGACTCCAGGTCCATGTCCTCAGAATAAACAGCAGCTACGGCTTTATTGGATTCAATTGCTGTATATCCAAGCACCATGAGTGCGCTTATGGCTTCCGCTATCTTGCTGTTACTGCTGTCTGCTGACGCCATAGTCCCTTCTCTGCTGTCTGATGCCACCAGTTGATTATCCTTAATCTTATCTTTAAGCTCAAGAATAATTCTCTGACCCGTTTTTTTTCCTATACCCTGAGCTATAGTAAGTGTTTTTACATCATCGGTAATCACTGCCAGGCCGAATTTGGAAGGCGAAATAGAAGAAAGAAGAGACAAAGCTGCTTTTGGACCTACACCCGAGACAGATATTAGCAACTCAAACATTCCCAGTTCCTCATGTGTGATAAAACCATACAGGGCTATAATGTCCTCTCTTACATATAAGTAGGTATAAAGCTTTATTTCTTCTCCGACACTGCCTGCAGCTTCAATTGTGGATAAGGCCGTAAGAACCTTATACCCTATTCCATTTACATCCACAACTAAATAATCATTGTGTTTGTAAGCAAGTTTTCCCTTTATATACGCAAACATACTTCCTCCTTCCCTAGCGCATGCCATAGGCACGCATTCTGAATGAATGAGCATGGCATATAGCTACTGCAAGTGCATCTGCAACATCATCAGGCTCGGGTATTTCCGGCAGGTTGAGCATAACCTTTACCATCTGCTGTATCTGGGATTTCTGTGCCCTTCCGTAACCTACCACAGCCTGTTTTACCTGCAAGGGAGTATACTCAAAAACCTCAGAACCTGATTTGGCCGCTACCAACAGCGCCACGCCCCTGCCATGGCCTACACTCAATGCAGTCTTAATATTCTTGTTAAAAAAGAGTTCCTCAACTGAAATTGCATCCGGCTTGTACTGCGCAATTATCTCCTCCAGCCTTTCGCTAAGGTGCAGAAGCCTCCTGGATAAAACCATGGACGCCTTTGTAGTAATAGCACCGTAATCAAGTACCGAAAATTTGTTCCCCTCATATTTTACTATACCATAACCTGTTATTGCAAATCCTGGGTCAATGCCCATAATAACCATAACCATACCTCCAATACGGTAACAAAAGAAGATTACATATAAAAACATAAAACCATATTGCATATTTATACATTGTTAATGTATAATAATTAGAATATATAGTAGGCATATTTAGTTTATAGGCCGTTAAAGGTTAATACCCATTACCTGTTGCCCATAACCTGTTACCTTGTTATTATAATTGTAACACACTTAAGGAGGTATTAGTATGAGTCAAAAAGAAAAAGTTATCCTGGCCTATTCAGGTGGATTGGATACATCAATAATCATTCCCTGGCTTAAGGAAAACTATGATTATGAAGTTATTGCAATGGCCGCAGACGTAGGTCAGGGCGAAGAACTGGAACCTTTAAACGAAAAAGCCATTAAAACGGGTGCAAGCAAAATATACATAGAAGATTTAAAGGAAGAATTCATAACCGGTTTTATATACCCTACACTTAAGGCTGGTGCGGTTTATGAAGGTAAATACCTTCTCGGAACCTCATTCGCAAGACCATTGATTGCAAAGAGAATGGTTGAGATAGCGGAAAAAGAGGGAGCAACCGCAATTGCTCACGGTGCCACAGGTAAGGGCAACGACCAGGTACGGTTCGAACTGACTATAAAAGCACTGGCACCACAACTTAAAATAATTGCTCCATGGAGAATCTGGGATATCAGATCAAGGGAAGATGCTATAGATTATGCTCAGGCAAGAAATATACCTATTCCCGTAAGCAAAAAGGAAAACTACAGTATGGACAGGAACTTGTGGCATCTCAGCCATGAAGGCTCCGATCTGGAAGACCCCTGGAACGAGCCTCAATATGAAAAGCTTTTAAAGCTTATGGTACCCCCGGAAAAAGCGCCTGATAAGCCAACTTATGTTGAAGTATACTTTGAAGAGGGTATACCGAAAAAAGTCAATGGTAAGGAGTATTCTCCTTTAGAGCTTATTAATATACTCAACAAACTAGGAGGAGAAAACGGTGTAGGCATAGTGGACATGGTGGAAAACAGGCTTGTCGGCATGAAGTCCAGAGGCGTATATGAAACTCCCGGAGGGACAATATTATACGCTGCTCACAGGGAACTTGAGCTTCTATGCCTTGACAGGGATACCCTGCACTACAAAGATATTGTAGCCCAGAGATTTGCTGAACTGGTATACTATGGCCAATGGTATACTCCTTTAAGGGAAGCGATTTCAGCATTTGTAGATATTACACAAAGGACAGTGACGGGAACAGTCCGCATGAAATTGTATAAAGGCAACTGTATGCCCGCAGGCGCAAAATCTGAATACTCTTTATACAGTGAAGAACTTTCAACTTTCGGTAAGGACGAAGTATATAACCAGAAGGATGCAGAGGGCTTTATTAATCTTTTCGGGCTGCCTATGAAAGTGAGTGCAATGTTAAAAGCTAACAAGGGCAATAAATAAGTAATCATTAAAGTATACGGATGGTTATGGTTGAAAGGTGGATAAAAACATGAAACTGTGGGGCGGAAGGTTTCAAAAAGGCACTGATAAAATTGTGGATGATTTCAATTCATCAATAAGGTTTGACTGCAGGCTCTACAAGCAGGATATACTTGGAAGCATTGCCCATGTAAAAATGCTGGGTAAGTGCAAAATCATCCCCGAAGCGGATGCTGAACTTATTCAGAAAACCTTGCTGCAAATCCTTTCAGACATAGAAAAAGGATTAATAGAGTTTGAAATAGATGCGGAAGATATTCATATGAATATAGAGAAAATTCTTATTTCAAGGATTGGAGACATTGGTAAAAAGCTACACACTGGCAGAAGCAGAAACGACCAGGTTGCTCTGGATATCAGGATTTATATTAAAGAAGAAATCGTGGAAATCACAAAAATGCTGATCTCTCTTTGTGAAAATCTGCTTATAATATCCGAAGACAACCTTGACACTATTCTTCCAGGCTATACACATTTGCAGAGGGCTCAGCCCGTAACCTTTGCCCATCATATGATGGCCTATTTCCAAATGTTCAAAAGGGACATCGAAAGGCTTGATGATTGCTACAGGCGGGCAGACTCAATGCCACTTGGCTCGGGAGCCCTTGCAGGAACTACATACCCGCTTGATAGGGAAATGGTGGCAAAAGAACTTGGGTTTTCAAGTATTACAGAAAACAGCCTGGATGCTGTCAGTGACAGAGATTTTTTAATAGAACTGGCATCATGCCTTTCAATTATTATGATGCATTTAAGCAGGTTTAGTGAAGAACTTGTTTTGTGGTCATCCCTGGAGTTTGGTTTTATTGAAATGGATGATTCCTATAGCACCGGAAAGCAGCATAATGCCTCAAAAAAAGAACCCTGATGTTGCTGAACTGGTAAGAGGGAAAACCGGCAGAGTATATGGTAATCTTGTAGCTCTGCTAACGGTTATGAAATCCCTGCCTCTGGCGTATAACAAGGATATGCAGGAAGACAAGGAGGCAATATTTGACTCTATAGATACTGTAAAAATGTGTCTTCCTGTGTTCACTAACATGATAAAAACCATGAAAATAAACAGCACTGCAATGTATAAAGCTGCCCAGGGAGGTTTTACCAATGCAACAGATATTGCGGATTACCTCGTAAAAAAGGGAGTCCCCTTCAGAAGTGCCCATGAGATAATCGGAAATCTCGTGTTGTATTGTGTTAATAATGAAAAAACAATAGAGCAAATGAGTGTGCAAGAATTAAAGTCTTTCTCGGATGTAATCGAAGAAGACGTATATGAGGAAATCAGTCTTGAAAAGTGTGTGTCAGGCCGAAGTATCCCCGGTGGCCCGGCAAAAGAAACAATGAAAAAATCAATCGAGAATGGAAAACAGTTTTTGTTGGAAATGGTTGATTCCCACAAAAGTCTCCGGTTATAAAAAAACCGGAGACTTTATTCCTGGCAGACTTTTGTGCAGTCCTGAAACTTCATCCCAGACTTGCATTGCTTGTTTATATATACTCTAATATTGACTCTGTCTTCCTGCATATCAATTAATATCTTAGAAATCTCTATCCCTTTATCACTGAAAGTTTTAATCAAATCATACTTTATTTTTTCTCCTATTTCTACTAATGGAGAACCACTGGTTCCATCGCCAGAAAACATAATATCCACCTCTGTTTTATACTATCCTATTTCCTGAATAATGTATAATATTTCCATATGTAGAAAATGAAAAATAGCTGTAGTAAAATATCAATTTGCTAATATAATATCATTAACCACAAATTTCTATGAAGGGCCTTTTTTATATTGTTTGATTATTCTGAAAACCATTTTTAGGAGGTGTCTGATTTGAGCACCGTATTCTGCGCATTATGCAACACACGTCTTCAAATTGAAAGTAATAAAATCTACAATTACGATCCAATTGTATTTGTAGAGGAAATAGTGTTACGATGTCCTAAATGCGGGCACGAAGAAAAGCTGGAACGCTTAAGGCAAACAATCGAACAGATATAAATTCAAACAGCCATTTCGGTATAAACCGAATTGGCTGTTTGAATTTACATCCGTTTAACTTTTTTATCAAGTGCCCTGCCGAAGCTGTACCACGAGTCTCTAATCTTAAATCTCATCTCTTCATCAAGAGTTCTTTCAATTACGTCATTCAGTTCCCTCCTGGCTTCTATATACTCTCCCAAGTTAAATTCAGGTTTAGCCAGAATTTCTTCAATTTTCCCTATCCATCGATGAACATGCTCCGAACCAAGAAAGTCTTTATCAACCTTCTTCTTCAAATGTGCAATGACAAGTTTTACTGCTTTTCTTTTAACATCAGCATCAGTCTGTACTTTTTTTGTTGTGCTTTTTCCCATAACTATACACTCCCTATTTCTATATTATTTAGCTTAATATTAGGATTTTCCTCCTTATTGTTTGTTTTTCGTCCATGTATCCAAACAAAGTCTATTTAAAAATGTATTACCATAATTTTTATTTTTTAGATTTCAATGTAATTATAACGTAATAACAACATAAATGCAAATATAGACATGTCCAACCATGTGTATAATCAACTCAATAGGTTTTTATCATGGTATATTATATCATAATTCAAAAAAAATATCCATTGTAGTAGCGGATGAGTTGCATATATACTATGTGAAGAAAATGCTTCCGGCAAGGGATGCTTCAATTCCTTTAATAAACTATCAATTCCTTGCCCTTTAATTTTCCCTTATCCACCTGGTCCTCCTTAGCCTTTGGCACTGCCACCGTGTCTGCATTACCGTCACTAACATACTGCTCATCCCTTGAAAGCCTTTCAAGCCACCACGCAAGATCCGCATCAACCGGCTCAATTCCGGAAGCCCTCACCCTGTGAGTTGATAAAGGATTAAAATCCTTGCTTACAGGCGATAAGGCAGGATCCCATCCTACTTCCATAACAGCAAGGTTCTCATATTTTACTCCTTCATACTCCCCTTTATAAACATATTGTTTCAATTCTTCGGAAGGCAGACCATAGGGCAGTGAAAATGAAACCATTTTGTACCCTGGTATCAATTCATACATTTTCTTCTGATTGCCGCCAATTTCCTTTTGAATTGTCTCCGCACTTTTTACCTGATTCAGCATTATATGAGTCAAAGTATGATTACCTATTTCAAATCCCTTTTCCGTAAGATATTTCATTCTTTCACCAAGTGTACCTTCCCCCTCAAAAGTATTAAGACCAAGATTTACATAGAATGTGCCCTTAAGGCCGAAGTCCGGATGATCCTTGTTGAATTCCTCCATAATCCCCACAGCCGATTGCGGATTTGCAACAAGCTTTCCATTTTCTTCAACAAGGTTAAACTGCCCTGAAGTCCCATCATCAAAGGTGAAAATCATTGGAATGCATCCTGCCGGCACAGATATATCGTTGTTTAAATAATCACCAACATTAATTAGGCGGTAGTCCTTGTCATACAGTGTCTGAAGCAGTTCCCTGAAATCTTGGAATGTTGTCGTATACTCCTTGTCACCTGTCTTATACTCCTCTATGAAGTTATGGAACATAACCACCATAATCTTGCCCACTTCATTTGGTCTAACCTCTTCCATGTTTATCCGGGAAATTTCCTTTTCCTCAGCTGCAGCCTCACCATCACTATCAGTTGTTTCAGGTTGGGTTCTATTATTGTCTGTCTCCTCATTATCCTCCGGATAACCCTGTTTAGTCTGATCACCGCCAATACTTTGTTTTTCCTGCACCGGAGTTTCTTGTCCACTACTATTAAAATCCCCCTGAGTCCCTGAACACCCGGCAAGCATAACAGAAAACGAAACTGATAGAACAAACAATAACCTTAAAATCTTTGTCATTTGAATACACTCCGTCCCATATGTAATAAAAGTAAGAATTCCTTTTTTCATTATATAATATGGTATAATTGTTGTTCAAATACAAATAATACCTTAGTGTATCTTCCTGTATGATCCATATTATTCCACGGACTATTTCACTAGTCTAAGAGGCTGTAAATTCAACCTTTGTATCAAATCAAACTCATCTGCATTTTGATTTAATGAATCATGGGTAGTAAAATTGCTGAATAAATTTATACTATATTGTAAAAATAAATATAGGAATTGGTGAATAAACCATAAACCATAAACCATAAACAATTTAATTATAGCCAAGAGGTGTAAAACATGACTAAAGACATATACAGAAATAAGAAGGATTTTTCCCATGAAGAATTTGCCACCGAAATGCTTCACAGGCCAAAAGGTTCTCCACAACCAAGGGAATCCAGATCTCAAAAAGCCCAGTATGAAACCTTTGGTACTCCGGGTATGGGAAGAAAGGACAAGAAGAAATAGTAAAATAACTGCCCCCTTCTATAGTCCCTGCCCTACACTATTAAACGTGCAGTTATTACACCCATTGTGTACTTAATAATTATTCTAATATACTTAAAAGTGATTCAACCACTTTAACACCGCAGCGTTCCAGTTTTCCTGCGCTGTGGTGCCCATGCGACACCAGCATGCAGTCAACTCCTATTGCATTAGCCACTTCAAAATCATGCACGGTATCCCCTATAAGCAACACTTTTTCAGGAGCCAGACCCAGTTCTTTTATCCACTGCCTCCCCTTTCCTACCTTACTGTCAGCATGGCTGTGGTCAAGTCCGACCAGTTTGATAAGGTATTTATCCAGCTTATAGTACTCCACGTTTTCTTGCAGGATATCTATATGCGAGGCTGACAGCACAGACTGTGTTGCCCCTGTAAAACTAACAGCCTGTAATACTTCCCTGGCACCTTCCTGAAGGCTGCATTCACGCCACCTTTTATTATACTGGTTAGTGAACTGGTCAGATATATCCTCAAATCGCTCTTTACAATAATCCATACCTAGTCTTGCATAGTATTCATAGACGGGAAAATCAAAAATCTCTCTGTACTTATCACAATCAATGCATTTAAGTCCTCTACAGGCAAGCATACTGTTAATTATTTCTACAGAAAGCCATGTATCATTCAGCAATGTTCCATTCCAATCCCATATAATGTGCTTGTATTTCAATCTACCCCTCCTGTACTTAACTCAATTAATAATTAGTCTTCTTAAATTATATGCTGAAACTTCCTGATCTTCAATAAATGAATAAACCAGCTGCAAATTCCAGAAAATATAAAAAACTGGAGGTAATAATACTATGTCAAGCAATGGAATGCTAGAAACAGATATGCTAATGAATATCCTGATTGCAACTGCAGCCGGCTTTTTAAGCAGGTGGTCAATGTTGAGAATAGACTTCAGGCAGTATCCCACATTCCCTCTGGCATATCTAATTCATCTGACAGTCGGATTTATTTCTGCATTCGCCGGATCTCTGGTTATACCTGCACTGCTTTCAAAGGATTTTACCGCTGTTACTTTTCTCCTGCTTTCTATCCAGCAGTTCAGAGAAGTCCGCAAAATGGGGAAAAACAGCCTGGAAGCACTTGAAACTACAGAATACTATCCCCGCGGGTCTGCATACATAAATGGAATTGCAAAAACCCTTGAGGCCAGAAACTATATAGCAATGATAGTATCAATTACTACTATGGCGCTTCTGGTTTCGCTTCCAACCTTTCTGAGCAAGTTTATCAAAACACTTTTATCAATTATTGCAGCGTTTATTGTTCACAAATTAATAAGCAACTTTACAAAAGGCCATACAATCAAAGATGTCGCTGAAATCCAAGCCGCATCCATATCCATTAAAGATAACAACATATATGTAGATGATATTCTTTTAGGAAATATAGGCCTTGGATCGTTAAAGGACAGAATATTGGAGAAGGGGTTGGCCATAGTCTTAAAACCCAGGAACATAAACAGGCGTATACAACTTAATAACATAGGCCAGATAAATGCTATCAAACATGAATGCTCGCGTTTACTCGGCCTGGAAGGTTACATCAACAGCACCAGAGACTTTGAAACAGGGCGTGTGGCCATCCTTATCATACCTGTAAGAAAAGAAATTGAATCTCTTATACATATTATTAAAAACGTTCCCCTTCTTGAAACCATTAAAAAACAGGCAAACAAATCAGGAGGTAGAGACAATGAAACCAAGCAGGATACTGGTAGCAATTTGCATGGATAAGAGCCTGATTGAAGGCACGCCTTTAATAATTACCAAAGATGAAAACGAGCTGCAGAAAATCTCTACTGAGCTCGCAAGGATATTTGAAGGTGATGTCTACAGGCTGTCTAATGGAGTAATAATAATAACCTCATCCAGCACAGGCAGTATATGAAACCATAACTTACTGCTTGTTGTATTCCAGTTCATATCCGGAAAGTATCTTTTTTGCCCTGTGTTTTGAAATATTAAAAGACTGCCAAGGCTGTGGTCTATCCAATTCTTCCTTTATATTATAGAGATAATTTTCTATACTTTCAGAAACACTTTCGTCTTCATCATTTAATAGGCGCACTAACTGAGGGACAGCATCATATGACAAGCACCTCAGATAGTTTGTATCAATTTTCCCTGTGTTATAGTACCTGTTAATATTATTTGCAGCAATTATTACATCAATGTTAATATAATTTATCAGGACAAAAGCCGCTATAGATGTGATAATATAAGGCTTAAGCAAGGAAACTTCCTCTCTCCATATCCTGTACAGGGTTATTATGAACAGCACAAAAAGGAATGCCATAAAAGCATGTGTAAGAACCCTTAGATATGTGTATCCGTATGCCTTCTCATACAATGACATCCTAAAGTGGGCGGAAAAAAGCATCACCAGTGTACAAAGAACCAGTAGTGAATACATAATCCGTTTTGCCCTGTTAATTGCTTTGCTCCCCGTTTTAGTAAAATTAAGCAAACCCAATAAAACGCTAAAATTAATTAGTGTCACCACAACCAGTTCAAAAAAACCCTTCCGTGCATATTCAGCATAGGTAAACCCATCAGGGAGCGCATAGCTAAATCCTCCGAACAGATAAGAAAACTGAATGATGGTAAAGAAAACATAAACGGTATTAATCATTGCCAGAATGGTAATGGTTATTAAAGCATCCCATTTTTTCCTTTCAGTTTTAACACCTGCGGGAACACACTCGGTTTTTGAATTACTTGTATTAATCAGGCTCCATATATAACTGAATGCAGACAAAGTAACAATTGAAGCAATTAGTATACATGCAATAGAATTACTCACATTGATATTTCTGAATAAATCAGGCAACTCTCCAATAAAATGTTCAAACACCTGATCGGCTGAAGCAAGAAGCAATATTATTACCAGCATTAGCGGTATAGAAATAAGCAGGCCCATAAGAATCTTAATAACAGCATTATACTTTTTTAAATTCGTTTTTGAATGTACCATAGCTGCCAGAAGAACAAAGGGCTTTGCAAAATAGGCAAAAGGCCTGTAAAAAAAACCATATAGAATATCGCCTATAAAGCTTGGGTTATACCATTTATATTTTCCGTTTCCGCTTATAAGTGTTGTCTGAGTCACTACCAATACAGGTATTGCCATGAAATTCAATGGCATAAAAATCCGGTTGGAGAATATAAAATAAGTCAGAGACAGTAATAATACAGGTACACTTAACAGCCATCCGAAATCTGGCCTGAATCTCAGGTTTCGACGGAGATTCCACATCATAACACTATAAAACGCAATAATAAAAATAGGGTATGAAACACCCAGTGGTTTATCATAGAATAATACATCAAAAAGTATGCCCAGAACCAATGTGGCAACAAGCAGGCATATATTCTCTCTTTTTATTATGTTTTCATTTGCTGTCATATTTTTACTTTCAACTGTACTTTCATTCAATACCGGTTTGTCCATAACAATCATCTCCTTTTCAAGACGTTAGGTTTTCCTGGTCATCAGGGACATACTCCAATAAATCCCCCGGCTGACAATCCAATGCTTTACAGATAGCTTCAAGGGTTGAGAACCTTATTGCTTTAGCCTTGCTGTTTTTTAAAATAGACAGATTTGCAAGTGTAATATCTATTTTTAAAGCCAGTTCCGAAAGGCTGATTTTTCTTTTTGCCATCATTACATCCAGGTTTACTACTATAGCCATGCTTCTCCTCCTTCATATTGTTAAGTCATTTTCCTCTTTGACTTCAACCGCCTGCCGGAACACTTCAGCCAAAATAATTGAAAAGAAACCTGCTATGACAAAAACCATAGCCAGAATTATTGTTAAGAAAGAGTTAAATACAAAGATTTTAACAACATATGCTGCGGAAATAACAAAAGATGCAACTGCAATGTGCTTAAGGCTCTTCACATTATCCATCATAAAGGGATTCCTTCTGTTCAGGGTTTTAAATATATTCCGGATTTCATATACAATTACAAGGGCAAAGAATCCGGTTATATACAGGAACACAAGCATAAAAACATATTTCTCACTGGTACCGAATATAAGCCTTCCTATATACCACTTGACCGACCATGGAAGGCTGATTACTATTACTATACCTCCAATAAATATTAAATCCAGAATACGTTTTACTATCCCCGATAGGCCTTTTTCGTCCAGAATCAACATATGTATAACACCTCTTAGATAAATCTTGATTTATTATACAACATATTTTATTATTAATCAATATATATTTATTGTTTATCGATAAATATTTGTTGTATTAAGGCAAGTATAGTTTGAGGCAAAAAAAACCCCTTGAATCTTTTTAGGTTCAACAGGGGCATTTTTTTGCTTCAGTCACTGTTTTCGTCACTTTCCTCCAGAGCATACAAGGGCACATCAACTATTTTTCCGTTTGAAATATAAGACACTTGGGCAATATCTCCCTTAATCCCTTGCATCCATACAGGCTGCCCTTTGTAGTGGACATCTATTATTCCATGTGATTCCATTATCTCTGATGCTCTTCTGATATCCATAACTATCATCTCCTTTCTATACCCCCATAGAATGTCAATTCTTTTAATAAACAATAGAATGGGGGCAGCCCCTGGGCTGCCCTGTTAGAATTCATCAATAAATGAATAGTTCATTCCTGAGTTGTTGTCCCAGTTACCGGCGGAATCCCTGAATGCAATATTAATATTCCCTTGCCTTTTTGTAGAGAATATAAGCTCAAAGCTGTTGCCGTCTGTCCTTCGCATAGGATATTCTTCAATGTCTTCCCACTTTAGGTTGTTTCCGTATCCTATAACAGCATCAACTTTTTCAGCCCCATTCTCTGCTAAAATACCCTTGTAGACTAACTTCAAAGGATTAACTGCGGATTCCAGTTGTACTCCGTTATCAGAATAAGAATTATTCGGGTCATTATGGTCAGTTTCAAATTCCTCTGCGGCTACTTCCTGGGAAAACTCTTCATTAAAATTTGCTATTCCTTCAGATATTTTTTTCTGCATGGAGGATTCCATGCTTTCTGTGCTCTTATTTCCGCTTCTACCCATAAAGAAATAATCCAATATTCCCATATTTGCCCTCCTTATATAACTCCTATTCATAATTAGTTTGCTTTTTTAGGTCAATTATTATTTTAACAATATCAGTTATGTATTTTTATTGTAATTTTTATATATAAAAACATTCAAATAACCACCCCTATACATATTCCTCCAATGTAATATTACTTTTCGCAATATGTAATGCTGAATCCTTTCCAACATAACGGATATGCCAGGGTTCATAACTGTACCCTGTTATATGCTCCTTTCCTTTGGGATAGCGTATTATAAAACCAAACCTGTGAGCATTCTGCGCAAGCCATTTGCCTTCTCTGGTCTGTCCGAAGTACTGTGTAAGAAGATAATTGACCGAAGGACTGGTCACATCCATAGCAAGCCCTGTTTGGTGCTCACTTTCACCAGGCTTGGCACTTGTTTGGTTAGCCACATCCATTCCCCGTTCCATAACCTTTAAAGCAAATATTGCTTCCTGGCGTTCATAAGAACGATAGCCAGATATGGCATATAAATCAATACCATCCTGTTTAGCTTGTCTGAACAACTCTTCAAGCGCTGCAGCAGCTTCCTTTCTCATCAGCTTTTTTGAGTGGTATTCTTCAAAAGTAAACGGAACATCCGGCACCACAAGATTATCGGGAACATATTGCGAAGGTAATCTGCTGTTCTTATTGGCCAACACCAGGATATCCTCCGGATTTTGCACAATAGTGGATGATGCATGGCTTGGTACTTTTAAAACCTGTCCTTCTAAAATTTCATACCCTTGCAGGCCGTTTATCTGCCTGAGCTGCTCTACATTTGTCTTAAACCGGGTGGATATTCCATATAATGTATCTCCTGATCTTACAGTATAGTCTAGGTACTGCTGCACAGGTATCTTTAATTTTTGTCCTGAATAAATCAGATCACCGGTCAATCCGTTAATTTCCTTTAGCCTTTTAACAGTCGTACCAAATTTAGTTGCAATTTTGAAAAGGGTATCTCCATACTTTATTGTATAAGTTCCCTGTTGGAAGGGAATCCTTAACTGTTGTCCGGCAATTATCAAATCACCGGAAAGTCCGTTTTCCGATTTTAACTGATTGACTGTAACTCCGAATTTTTGTGCTATCTTAAACAAAGTATCTCCATATTTGACTATATATGTAGAAACCTGGCCTACCTGCATTGTTCCTGCACCAGTACCATAAGTGGTTTCAGCAGTAGCAGAAGTGAAAGGCAGAGATGCTATCAACAATGAGCCAAGCATAATCTTTACTGTCTTGACTTTAATACCAGGCAATTTTGCTTTAATATACTCCTGTATACCCTTTTCTATGTTTTGCCGGTCACTGTCCTGTATTTTATCAAAATCTTTTGCAAACTCACTTAACTGCTTATCCAGGAATAGTACTAAAGTGTAGCCGTCTTGCTCTTTTATCAGCCTATGGTTTGTAAACCATTTCATTTTTGCATCACCATATAATACTGTTTCATATTAAAAGCATCTATTATACAGTATCTGCAAAAAAGAATATATAATTCCTAATTTTTCTGTTTTATATTTGCCTTACTTTACCTTTACCTGTACTTCTAGATAGCAGTTTTGATTTTATCCATTTTATGTCCTGATCTATATATCTATGCTCAACACTGCTTACATCAAACTTGAATATCTTAAAAGCAAGCTGTACAAAGAAACCAATCACCAGTGCTGAAATAACAGTACCTACCCCTACTGTCCCTCCCAAAGCAAACCCTATAACAAGTGCTGCAGTTTCAATAGTACTTCTCACAAGCCTTACAGACTTCTTTGTTTTTTGGGTTAAAACTACCATTAATCCGTCCCTTGGCCCCGCTCCTAGCCCTGAACCAATGTAGAAAAAGCTCCCAACCCCAATAACAAAAAGGCCTGCAAGCATCATTGCCAGCCTTGCTACAAAGCTGTGGAAAACAGGTATTAAACCATTCAACATTAAAAGATCAATAAATACCCCAACAAAAACCATATTAATTAAAGTGCCCCATCCCAGCCTTTCTCGCATAAAAGCATTTATTATAACAATAACAACTCCAACAATAATAGTGGCAACACCTATTGTTATACCAGTTATTTTTGAAATGCCCTGATGGAATACATCCCATGGTGATAGGCCAAGATTTGCGTTATATGTCATTACAACACCAACTGAAGTTAAAAAAATACCAAAATAAAGCCTTATTATACGTATAAAAAAATGCTTCAATCATTTCCTCCATATTTTACCGCAAATTAGTATAGCTCACATAGAATCAACTATACCAGCTGCTGAAGAATATTTCAATATTTTTTGGAATTTAATCAGAATTTGAAATACTTTGTCGTTATATTATTTATATCATGGCAATAGTTGTTGCCCAACTGCTGAAAAGGCTCATTAATTGCTCCAGGTATCCGGTTCTTCATATATACCGGCTGGAAGGGATTTCTTAAGCTTACACCAACCTCAAATATAATTGTTGTACAATAGCCTTCCTTATAAGCAATAACAGTGACAGTACCTCTAAGACCACCTGAGCTTTCGGCAAGAGGGCTGAAATATTTTCTATCCACGGCAACTGTCAATTCCGTTTCAGCCAAGCCATATTCATCAGTTGTCAGAATATCTATTACCTGTCCATCACTTCCTACAACAACCAGTTTTACTCTTGATATTGGCTTTTCATTATAATCCTGCGTCAAAAAGCTCATTTTTGCAGTTATCATACAGGCATTACTGTTGTTACTGTTTTCTCCTTTATCAAGAGGATGAAAAAGCATACTTTCTTCCTGTACACCTGCCTCAGGTTTCGATTCTTGAAGATTGCCTGTCCCTTCACAATAGATGAAAGTGCTATACATTACATATATAATTAAAAATGCCGGTATCAACGCTAATATGTAAAAAACCGCCTTTTTCAAAGATATCTACCCCTTAAGAACATTACTGATACAATAAAAGTAGTATTAGTATATGATTGCAGTGACTGGGTTAATATCTTTGAAGCAATATTTCCCGGGCTTATCCAATGTAACCTTTGATATCCAATTCCAGGCATTTATGCTTTAATGAAAATTTATTGCTTTAATAGTATCTTTTGCTCCCGCTTATTGATTACATAGTCGAAAATCAACACAAGTATAAGTACCGCACCCCATATAAGGTCGCGATAAAAATTGCTTATGTTTTCAAACATATTTAGTCCGGATGACAGGAACTGAAGTATAAGAACAGCTACAGTAACACCCTGGACAGTTCCGAAACCTCCGTTTGGATTTACACCTCCAAGCACTGCAATAAGAACGCATTGAAGTGTATATGCAGCGCCGTAATCAGCTTTTGCAGAATTCGCACGAGCCATCATAATAAGCCCTGCGAAAGCGGAAAGCAAACCGGAAAGTGCATAGGTACGAATTATTATCCATGTATTATTCAGACCGGTAAAACGTGCGGCATTTTCATTGGTACCCAGCATATATAACTGCATCCCGAAGCGTGTCTTTAAGAGCAGTATTCCAATCGCTACTGCTATAATAATATATATGATTAATGGTACAGGTAAAAAACCAAATATGTTCTTGTTCCCATATCTGGAGTAAAGTGCCGGCATGCCGCTCATTGGTTTACCCTCTGTAAGTACAATTGCTATACCGGTAAAAAGCTGCTGTGTGCCAAGTGTTGCCAATATAGCCGGAATTCCTATTTTGGAAACAAAAACTCCGTTTATGCTTCCGGCTATAATCCCGCTTGCAAGTCCAATCAGGACAGCCGTCAATATCATCCCAATTGTATATCCGGGAGGTGAACCCTTCGGAACAGTTGCAATAAGAAATTTGGCTGCTATAATAGCTGAAAGGTTTGCTGTACCTACGACAGCAAGATCTATTCCTCCTGTTATCATAGCAAGGCTTATGCCTATAGCCATAATTCCGTATTCAGGAAACTGCTTGGCCATAGAAATAAAATTGGAACTGCGTAAAAATAGATCCGGCTTAAGTGAAGCCACAAGTATAAATACAAACACCATCATTATAATTCGTCTTAAGAGATTCTTATCTTTGTATAGAATAGTTGGTAATATTCCTGTTGGCTTTTCGAGCTTTATCATTATTGCCAACCTCCTCAAGCATCTTTTAGTGAACTAACCAGGCGCTTTTTCGACTGTAGGATTTGATAGGCAGAAACACCTGTTCCGATTAATATGATAGCGCCCGTAAACACCTTCTGCCAATAAGTGGGTATACCTATCAATATCAGGCTGTTAGACATAATTGTCATCAGGGCTACACCGAGCATTGTGCCTGTAAGTGTACCAGAACCACCGGTAACCCGTGTACCTCCAAGAACCACCGCCGCGATGACCGTAAGCTCCATTCCCATCATGTTTGTTGGGTGGCAGTTTAGCATCATGCATGCCCTGGCTATACCGGTTATACCCGCCAGCAATCCTACAAAACAGTATATGAATATGTGGATGGCAAATACGTTAAAGCCGGCACGTTTAGCAGAAACCTCATCACCACCCACAGCATATATGCCACGTCCCAGCATAGTGTAGCGCATTATAAACAATGCAATTAACAACAGCCCTGCAAGAAGCAGTATTGTAACCGGCATATCGGAACTAAGCCCTAGCTCGGGATTGTAAGCAGAGAATAGTTTAGCCTTGCCATGTGCTGTCATAGGGTCGGCAATAGGGAGTTCATGTGCACCTAATACGCCCTGCATTACTCCTGTGAATATACTTGATGTTCCAAGGGTTACAATAAGCGTTGGGAACTTGAATCGTGCTATCAGTATTGCATTCAATGCACCCATAAGAAGGCCAAGTCCTGCTCCCATAACATATGCCAGCAAAACACTTCCCTGATAATCCATATCAAGCAGAACCCTTGTGGTAACATACATAGCAAGGGAAGCAACAGCGGTAAAAGAAACATCTATACCACCTGAAACAATAACCATTTGCGCACCAATAGCAAACATAGCAGGAATTATCATTGAGCGTGTAAGGTCTACAAGATTATTCCCTGTTAAAAACTGCCCGCTGCGAACCTGTATAAGAATACTTAGAAGTATTATTGTAAAAAATATATATAGTTCTGTTCTTTTAAATAATTTCTTGGTATTAAACAAGCTTTACCCCCCTTGGCTAAGAAACACTAGTCGCCATTTCAGCGAGCTGTTTTTCTGTAGTTTCACTGGCCTTAACTTCACTTACAATCCTGCCGTTTCTCATTATCAGTATACGGTTGCAATTGTTCAGGACCTCAGGCAGATCATCTGAAATAATTATCACTGCAAGGCCTTTTGCAGCGAGTGAACGAAGTATTTTATGAATATCATATTTTGATCCAATATCAACGCCAACAGTTGGCCCGTTAAGAACTAAAATAGAAAGGTCGGTCGCCAGCCAGCGGGCTAAAACAACCTTCTGCTGATTTCCTCCCGATAAAGTCTGCACTGGACGCAAAGCATTATTTGTAGCTATAGACAAGCTTTCTATCCATTTTTCAATCTCGGAGTCAATTTCCTTATATCTAAGAAAGCCAAGCTTCGTAGAAAACTGATCAAGCTTTGAAACAGCAATATTACGGCTGACAGACTGCGGTAAAAACAACCCCTCGGTCAGACGGTCGGCCGGAACATATCCGATGCCGTGTTTTATTGCATCTTTCACACTATCTATATGGACAAGCCTTCCGTTGATTTTTATTCTTCCGCTCTGGGCAGGATATATACCAAAAATGGAAAGCACCAATTCAGTACGTCCGGAACCTAAAAGTCCTGTAATTCCCAATATCTCACCCCTATACAGCTTAAAGGAAACACCGTTGTATCCATTTTCTAAAGAAAGGTTGTCAACTTCCAAGACTGGTTCTTCTTCAATGTTTTCAGCTTTAAAATGTTCCTCCTTGAACCTTCTACCTGTCATATAATAGGCAAACTTTTCACTGTCAAGTTCGCAAGTATTCCCTGTTATTATATTTTCGCCGTTTCGCAGTATTGTAAAACGTTCGGAGATTTCAAAAACCTCATCCAGTTTATGTGAAACAAAAAGAATAGCAATTCCCTGTTTCTGTAAATTCTTTATAACATTAAAAAGTGCCTTAACCTCTTTTTTAGTTAGTGCCGATGTGGGTTCATCCATAATAATAAGCCTGGCGTTACTTAAAAGTGCCCTGCAAATGGCAATTAGCTGCTTATCTGCTACGGAAAGATTTTCCACAAATTCGTCAAGATCCACTCTAAAGTCTATCTTTGAAACAGCTTCCTCCGCAATCCTGCGGAATCTCTTATAATTCACTATTTTCCGGTTGTTCATTAGTTCCATGTTGAGGGCAAGGTTTTCCATAACTGTCAGGTTGGGAAAAACAGAAAAATCCTGATAAATAACCTGTACACCATAACGGATTGCCTCGCCCGGAGTAACCTTCAAGTGCCTCACGCCATCAAAGAATATGCTGCCTTCATCGGCAGTATAAAAACCGGATATTATTTTTATCAGGGTGGATTTTCCGCAGCCATTTTCCCCTGCCAGGCAGTGGATTTCACCTTTTTTAATCTCAAGGCTTACACCTTTAAGTGCTTTGACTCCGCCAAATGATTTCTTTATATTTTCTACCTTCACTATACTATCAGACATAACACACCGTCCTTTCGGCTGTATGGACTGTACAACAATCAGGGGAATATATAAAAACAGGGCAGGCGGCAAAGCCGCCCTAACATTCTATTGAAAATTATGTGCCTGCAGTTCCCTAGAAATCGTATTGGTCCATATTGTTTTTATCTATAACAATCCAGCCGGAGCCAAGCAGAACCTTGTCGGAACCTTCTGCGAACTGGAGGTTATCATAACCCTTAAGCCCCAGATCACAGCCGTTTTCAATGGCTTCGCCCCGGAGAATTTTTGTTGCAAGTGAACACATCGCATAGCCTGCATCCTTCGGATCCCAAAGAGTTATATACTGAAGAGTACCGCTTTCAAGGAACTGCCCGCACTCAGACACAAGTCCGGTGCCGGCCACAAATACTTTATCCTTCAGTCCGAGCTCCTCAATAGCTTTGGATACTCCGGGAGCATCCTTTGAAGATGTACCCATTATACCCTTGAGTTCAGGATACTTTTTAAAAAGCTCTTTGGCCTTCTCATATGCACGCTCCATATTGTCCTCTGACTCAACACGCGGCTCAGCTTCAAGGAGTGTCATGTTCGGATACTTTTCCTTCTGATGTGCAACACCGCCATCAGCCCACTCATTATGTGATGCGTTGGTCACATGTCCCACCATGGTGGTGTATATTCCTTCTTCGCCCATAGCTTTTGCAAGGTTATCCATTATGAATGCTCCATAGCTTGCGTTGTTGAAAGCTTCAATGTCATACATGGTATTTTCCTGGAAGGATGCCTCGTGAGTCACCACTACTATGCCTGAATCGAGGGCTTCACCAAGCACAGGTTCCAATGCGGCAGGGTCTACCGGTACAACACCGATTGCATCAACTCCTTGAGCAATAAGGTCTTGTATTACCTGAACCTGCATCGCAGCATCGGTTTTAGCAGGTCCTTTTTGGAAAGCATTCAACCCGGTGTCTGCAGCATACTGTTTTACGCCCTCTTCCATACGGACGAACCATGCATTTGTACTGTCCTTAGGGACAATTGCTATCTTCCATTCACTCTCAGGCTTGCCGGACTTTTCATCCGGAGCATCGGCTCGAGCTTTTGCCCCATCCGCCGTTTTCCCTTCTGGTGCCGATTTTTCGGTGCCAGCTGCATCTCCGCCCGCTGCTTTATCCGATGATGCAGGAGCACCACAGGCAACAAGAGCCAGCACCAGCATAATTACCAACATAAGCGCTAAAAACCTCTTCACATTTTTTACCCCCTTTATTGATTAAAGTTCTATGTCAAAGCACTTAGGCCTTGAACCCTGTAAACAGAATATGCACCTCTTTTTAGGCAAACATAATTTCTCTGAGAAAAGCACTGGTTTTGCAAGCATCACCGCTGGCAAGCATCTTTTCCACTTCCTCCTCATCCATCCTGTTTACCACTTCAATGAACTTTTCCATCCAGCGTACACTCTCGTTAACCGCATCACGCCCATCTTCACGGTATGGATACTGGTCTGTCGAAATCCAGTTTCCATATCCTGTTTTCTTAAGCCAGTAAAACATCTCAAGATACGGTATTGTGTGTATAGAGCCGGTTATCATATCATCGTCCCATAAAGAATAATTATCATTCATATGTAAATGGAATAGCTTATCACCATATTTCTTAAGCACCGCAACAGATTCAGCAACATTCTCATAGGCTACTGCGGCATGGCCATAATCAATGGTAATACCGCAATTTTCCGCACCAATCTCCTTTACCATTAGCAGAGTGCTGTATACATTTGATGGATAGCTTCGGTTGCGCGGCTCCTTGACCTTGTATTCAATGGCAATTTTTACATCTTTCCGGTAAGAACAGCATTCGGCCACACCTTCCTCAAACCAGGTACGCTCCTTTATATAATCTCCCTGAAAATAGTAGTCATAACCGTCCTGTCCCGGCCAAAGGCTTATAAGCGGGCAACCAAGGCTTTCACCAATATCCATCATCCATTTGGTCAGTTGGACAGCCTCCCGGCGGATACCCGGGTCTTTGCTGCTAAAAGCACCTTTACCCCATTTGGCTTCACCGAAATGATCGGGAATTATTGAAACAAGCTTAAGCCCGGTACGTTCAAGGTGCATACGTACCTCTTCAACATTATCCGGAGTAATATGCCAGGTACTCACCAGTTCAACGCCCTCAACACCTGGTATGGACTTTACCCGGTCAAAAAGCTCCTTGAGAGTAAAAGACCTGCTGTATCCACCACTGCAGAAACGGTCGCAACAGCTTCCCACATTAGCAAGTATTACACTGATTTTTGGTTTATACATAGTTTATTCACCCCTAACATAAAGGTTAATTATGTCAAACTATTTTTTTACACTGTCCCTTATAATGAAATCTGATTTAAGAATTACTTTATTGCTTATTTGATTTACTATCATAGTACTTTGTGTCAGATAAGAATATGCAATTTCCCCCATTTGGTAACGCGGCTGGTTTATAGTAGTTAGAGAAGGTATACAGTACTTTGCAAAGTCAATGTTGTCAAACCCAATAACAGATATATCGTCCGGCACTTTCAGCCCTCTTTCGTAAATTCCTCTTATTGCTCCCAGCGCGATAAGGTCTGACGACGTAACTACCGCATCGGGAACGGTTTTGTCCAATACACACTTAATATTGTTGTAGCCGGACTCCAGTTTGTTTAAACAGCTTTCAACAGAAAGGATTATTTTGTCTTCAGGGTTCAAATTGTTATTAAGCATTGCATCCTTATATCCTTGCAGCCTTTCTGCCAGAGGTTCTGTGAAAGGTGTCTGACTCAAATACCAGATATTCCTGCAACCCTTCTTGATTAAATATGCTGTAGCTTCATAAAGGCTCTGGCGATTGTCGATTAAAATGCTGGGAATTTTACCGCTTTCATCAATTTTATCCACAAAAACAATATTACAGCTTCCCAGTTCCGATATCATTCTGGAATCTTTATAAGTCCCGATAAAAACATATCCGGTTGTCCTTATGCTTTTTAGGAACTCTATCTGCTTTGCCTCAGTTTTTTCATCATATAAAGTCTCAAGAATCTGCAAAGGTATTTCTTCCTGGTTACATTTGTCCTTAAGCCCTTTAATTATCTCGATGTAGTATGGATTGCTCACATCCGGAACCAAAACACCAAAGCATTCTCTGGACCTTTGCCTTAAAGAAACTGCGTACCCGTTTGGAATATAGTTCAATGTATCAATTGCTTTTAAAACGTTTTTTCTGGTCTCCGCAGAAACCCTTGGGCTGTTGTTAATTACCAATGAAACAGTAGAAGAAGATACCCCCGCAAGTTTCGCTACATCCTTCACTGTAGCATGCCTCACTATAAATCAGCTTCTTCCTGGTATTAGTATTATTAAGAAATCATTATTCATCGAAACGATTTACAAATTATACCAATACTATATTACACCAAACGATATTAGTATGCAACATTTATTTCTATATTTGTTTAATTTTTACATTGTGTCCAGGAAAATACATATAAGGAACTGTTTCAACAGTACATACTGGTTCTCTCAATCCAGCTCGTCCAGAGTCAAGGAATAACTGGGTATGAAATTATCCATAAAATACTTTACCTCAGGCAGGTCAATATCTTTAATAGATTTGTATATAGAATCGCTTGCCTTTTTAAATTCGCTGTTTCCTGCTTTGACTTCTTCGATACACTTTATATAAGCCGAAATCCTGTCTGCAGACTTCACTATCTTCCAGTATAAGTCATTTGCATTTTCGTGGAATATGATTTCAGAATAGCTTTTTTTAAGCTCATCAGGAAGCATAGCCAAAAGCTTTTGCTTTGATACTGCCTCCACATTTTTATAAGCCTGGCATATTTCCGGATTAAAATACTTTATTGGGGTGGGCATGTCTCCGGTGATAATTTCATTGCAGTCATGAAACATTGCCAGGACTGCAACTCTGTCAGCATTTACCGAACCCTGGAAAAATGTATTTCGAATTATTGCAAGCGCATGGGCAATAATCGCCACCTGTAAGCTGTGTTCCTGAATATTTTCAGTATGGGTGTTTCTCATAAGCCCCCATCGCATAATATACTTCATCCTTGAAAGAAATGCAAAAAAATGGAACCTGTTTTTAGCCATTCAAAACCTCCGTTATACCCAAAAAATCTCATCGAAACACTTTAATGCAAAATTATCGGTCATCCCTGCAACATAATCTATTACTTTCTGTTCATCCGGTTCTTCTTTATAATCCATATCCTGAATAAAACTGTAAAACATCCTGTAAACCTTAAGTTCACTGCTTTTTAGCATTTCCGGGTCTTTAGCGGCTTCAAGCAGGTTGAAAAACAAGCCTTCTATAACATTCTGCGCAGTCTTTTCATACCTTTTTATCTTGTCCGCCTGGTATATCAGCCGCACATTCTCCCTAATAAGTTTTTCCAGGGCTTCACCCTTTTCCTTGCTTAGTTGTATACACTCTTTGCCATAACTGTTTTCAATAAGGTCAATTACAAGGGTATTAATTATTTCACCATTAGTATGCCCAAGCACTTTACGGATTTCACGGGGTATATCCTCAATATCCATAAGCTTTACCCTGAGGGCATCTTCAATATCCCTTCCCACATATGCGATTTTATCAACCAACCTGACTATACATGCCTCCAGTGTGTAGGGAAGCCGTACATTATGCACTGGATCCAAAAGAGATTTGAAATTTTTGCCGCAGTCACGGTGAAGCGTATACTCATTATAGTTTTCTCCGCAATGGCTGACTATACCATCTCTCACTTCAAATGTAAGGTTCAGTCCATGCCTGTTATTGATTTTCTCTTTTGAAACGCGGGTAGCAAGCTTATCAACCACTCTTAGACTGTGAATTTCGTGTTGGAAACAGCTTTCTGGGTTAACTTTTTTTATACAGCTATCCAATACCCTTTCTCCGCTGTGTCCAAATGGCGCATGGCCCAGGTCATGTCCAAGGGCTATGGCATAAGCAAGGTCCTGGTTCAGGTTCAAAGTCCTGGCTATGGTTACTGCAATAGAACCCACGTAAAGTACATGCTCCATTCTTGTGCATATATGGTCATTCTTTGCATTGAAGAAAACCTGGGTTTTATGGCGTAAACGCCTGAATTCCATAGAGTAGAGTATTCTGTTTGCATCCCTTTCAAAGTCTGTTCTTACAGGGCATTTCTTTTCCTCCACCAACCTGCCCAGTGTACGGCTGCTCCTTGCAGCATACGGGCTTAAATTCTCTTCCTGCTTTTCCCTGATTTCCCTCCAAACAATGGACATAATACACCTCTATACATTACACAGTATATTAACATTATATTATCATACTTTAATGCATTATGGAATTACGGTAGAATAAAGCATACCTTTTATTAATAACCTTATTTACAGTTTCATCTTCCCTGCCATAATAGTGAAATCTGCAGTAACCAAATCTATGCCCTGATTAATCACTTTTTGAACCTTCTCATCTGCAGCTCTCCATGACAAGGGAGTCATTTTAATCAAATGCTTCATTTCCTCTTTACTTACCTCAACACTGTATATCAGGTTACATGTGTGTATAATTTTCAGATTTCTGCCAAAGTGCTCCACCACTCCATTATTGGAATACACTTCTGCGCTCTTTTCCTGATAAAACGCTTTCCTCAGTTCCTTAAGGTAATCACTACCCGGTACAACCTTAATCAGTATCCCCTCATTGCCAGTAATTCTGTTAAACTCTCCATAATTAGAGGGTGAGAGAATATTCAGGATTATATCAAACTGCTTATCTTTAAACGGAATCCTTGCCAGGTCTGCAACACACCAAATAATACCCTTATAGTTTTTCGAAGCAGTCTGTATTCCTTCTTTAGAAATATCTATTCCTACTCCCTGATAATTGACATCTTCTTTTTTATGTATTCCGCCAATTATCCGCGATAAATGAAACCCCTCGCCGCATCCGGCATCTAAAACCTTTATTTTGTTGGATTTGGTGCCGGAAATAAAATTGTCAATCAAAAGAATTATAGATTTTATCAATGGGTCAAAAAAACCCATATTGCATATGACTTTCCTTGATTCAAACATTTTTTTATCATATTGTATCTTAACAGAGTTCAACAACAGATTCACATATCCACTTCTTGATATGTCAAAGCAGTGATTATTCCGGCAAATAATGCTTTTCGATTCATCAAGGTACATACTGTCTTCGCAGACAGGGCACTTAAACATATCAATGTTTTCATTAAATATATAAGAGTATTTCAATACTGTTTTCTCCTCTATTAATAAAAAAAGCTAAATAACCTGTAAAAGCCAGAGAACACCGGTTATTTCATTTTCAAGTTCGTCACACTCCTTCTGCTGGCTTTTTATGTATCCTTCGAAGATATCTGATTTGTTAGGGTACACTGCCTTCAGTTCATTAGCCCGTTTGGTTATATTTTCCTGATTAACCATGTTAATATGAGTAAGTTCTTCTTCATAAGCTTCTTTATCAGCAACATATTTAACTCCTGCTTGCTTAAAAACTTTAAGCCATTGTTCCCTCGAGGGGTATTTATTATTCTTACCGCTGGCACTGTATGCATCATCAATAAGCATAAATCCATGCTGCTTTACTGTCTTTTTTAACTTTAAAATTGTTTCCTCTGGATTTCCCAATACATCTCCCACAGCCCCTAGAATTACAACATCAAAACCTTTTTCATTCTCTACAGACTGGTTTATGTCATTTACTTCAAATTCGCATATGTTATCCACCAGGTATTCCTCGGCCTTTTTCCTAGCACAGCTGATAAAATCGGGAATTATATCTATTCCCTTAACCTTGCAGCCGAATGTTTTTGCCACATGTACACTTACAGCACCTTTTCCACATGCAAGATCCAGCACACTCGTTCTTTGTGATACCTGCAAATGTTTTTGCATAAGTTCAATTATTTCTTTTGGCATAGCTCCAAGCTCCCACAAGTCCTGTAATAGATAAGGGAAGAATGGTATTAGCTCTGTAGTCTCGGCAGTAAGTGACTTTGCAAGTTTTTCTTCTACTTTAGACATAATAATTCTCCTCTCTATTCTATACCAGAGTATCTCTTAGATGCTACCAAACTATGCAGTATATCGGTCAAAACCCACGGTATAACCATCTGGTCGGAAGCAAAAATGTCCAAGGCATTGTTATAACGGCAATAGCCAGTGTTACCTTTAACCTCAGTTTCTTATCCTCAATCTGTGTGTTATAAGTAAAATTATAATTGAAAACAAATATTAAAAGCCCTGATACCAACATTGAGAATAACACTATTGCAAGTGCCAAAGGCTGGCTGAACGGGTCAGAGTTAATTCCTGAAATCAATTCATAAGGCAATCCCAGGTAGTCTCCCCATATTCCGAAGAAAAACAGTATTGCAGCGCCCGCAATATCGGATAGAAAACCAAAAATCCACACTTTCAATATACTTTTACCATAAAATGTTTTCAGGCTGATTTGCGTTTCCGCCAGCTTGAATATAAAATAGCATAATACTATTACTAGCGAATCAATAACGAAATTCCCAATAAGTGTTATAAAAATAACTGGCGGGAAAAAGAGCAAAAGCCAGATTGGAAAGATAATATTATAAAACCTTGTTTGTTTCATCATTCAGCTCCTTAAAACTATTTGTTCCATTTGGACCTAGTATATAGTATACACTATTTGGCAATATCTTGCTTCAAATTTTTTAGAAAACCCATTGATTCCGGTTGACCAATACTTTATGATAAATAGTAATTACTAATAGAACTGATGAGGTGCAGAATGAATAAAATTCAAACTAAAGCCCTTGTAGAAGGTGCAATATTCGCATCAATTACTGTAGTAATCGGCATTATAAGATTTTATGTTCCCATTGTTGCACTTATTTCAATTGTTTGGTCTGTTCCAACCATCCTGATTGCCTTCAGGCATGGCCTTAAAGTCAGCATCAATTCAGTTGTTGTTTCTTCTGTACTGGTGGCTGTCCTGACACAGCCAATAGAAGGCCTTGGATTTTTTATTGGATTTGGATTGCCCGGTATTATCATGGGGTATTTGTTAAAAAAGAAGTTGAATCCCTGGAAAACAATTTTTATTACCGGAATAGTACTTGCCTTATGCAGTGTATTGAGCTTTTACCTTGGAATGCTTGCCATTGGAGTGGACATAGTAAAAGCATATGACGATTTATTTATTGAAATTAAAAATGCTTACAGGGAAGCAGTCGACTCCATGGCTGGAATGATGGGTGTCGGGCGTGAAGAGATATTGAAAGGAACTGAAAATTTTGAAAAAAGCCTGGATATGATGAAGTTGATACTGCCGGGAGGTATTTTAGCTTCTGCAATCGTAATATCATTTGTCAACTTTAAGCTGACCAGACTCGCACTAAAAAGGATCAAATACTCTATAGAAAATGTAAAACCCTTTTCACTGTGGAAGCTGTCCGATAAAGGGGTCTTAACCATAATACTGGTGCTTCTTCTAACGGGAGTTGAGATGTACCTGTTAAAACTTCCGCAGCTTCATGCGTTAACAATGAATATTATTACAATTGCTACATTACTGTTCACCATACTTGGCTTATCGGTAGCAAAATTCTTCCTTGACAAATATTCGGTTCCAAAAGCATTAAAAGTGATAATAATGTTTTTCCTGCTGGTTTCTTTCAGCAACATTGCAATGATTGCAGGCGTTCTTGATATGCTTTTTAATTTCAGGAAGCTTGAGGACAACCCTGTCTCCTACGGCTAAGAAAATCAAGCACGGCTCCCTTGAGTGCTAAAGGAGCCGTTGATTTTATCATTATTATTTTTTTTAGAAAAATCAGATTTCAAGTGTTTTTGAAAGTTCAAACTCATCTTGTATTTCCTTAGATTCTTCCTTGGTTGACAGGGAGACAATTACAATTACAATACAGGATAAAAGGAATGCGGGAAGCAGCTCATAAATTCCGAAAATTCCCCCCAAGGGTTTAATGACAAGCTTCCACAGGAAAACCATAATACCGCCTGTTAACATACCTGCAATTGCACCAACTCTTGTAACCCTCTTCCAGAATAACGAAAACAGCATTATCGGCCCGAATGTCGCCCCGAAGCCTGCCCATGCAAATGATACAACCGTAAATATTACACTGTTTTCATCCAATGCAATAATCACTGCAATAATTGCTATTATAATGAGGGTAATCCTGGACACAATTAGAACCATTTTATCCGTAGCTTCTTTCTTCATAATACCCTGGTAAATATTTTTAGAAAACGCAGAAGCGGCAATAAGCAAGTATGAATCCGACGAACTTATGGTTGCTGCAAGAATTCCTGCCATTACAATCCCTGCTAACAGCGGGGGAAAGAAATTTCTAGACATCAGTATAAATATATTTTCTGATTGGCTTTGTGTAAGGAATGTACTTGGATACAGTACTCTGCCTATCATACCGATTCCTACAGCAGCAGTAAGTGAAATTGCAACCCATATAACTGCGATTCTTCTTGATAGTTTTAATTCATTTGATTTTTTTATTGCCATAAATTTCAATAAAACTTGGGGCATGCCAAAATAACCCAATCCCCATGAAAGTGTGGAAATAACAGTCAATATTCCGTACTCACCTGCTTCAAGAAACAAAGGCTTTCCATTTTCTCCGACCTGTTGAATCCCGTCAACAAGCTTTGGCTGCGCTATGCCAAAGAATTCAAAAAATCCCGGTATAGACCTTGCATTTTCAACAACAGCTGAAATACCTCCTGCAGCAGATATACCTGCTATCAGCACAACGGACAGAGCAAAAAACATAATGACACCCTGCATAAAATCTGATGCACTTTCAGCTAAAAATCCGCCGATAAATGTATACAAAACAACGAATAGGGCGCCAGCAATCATCATGTATACATATTTTGTTCCAAACAAGGTGCTGAATAGCTTACCTACCGTTACAAAGCAGCTTGCAGCATAAACACTAAAAAATACAAGAATAAAAAGAGCTGCTATAATCATTATTATCTTCTTTTTCTCTTTGAACCTGTTACTTAGAAAATCGGGAATTGTTATGGCATCTCCAGCAATATGGGAGTACACGCGAAGCCTTTTGGCCACAAGCAACCAATTCAAGTATGTGCCTATACCAAGCCCTATCGCGGTCCATGCCGCATCACTAAAACCAAACCAATATGCCACCCCTGGAAGTCCCATTAAGAGCCACCCACTCATATCAGAAGCCTCTGCGCCCATGGCAGTAACCCAAGGGCCCAACGACCTACCGCCAATAAGATAATTATCACTGCTTTCACTGGCACGCTTTGAATAATACAGTCCAATACCTGTGACCACAGCGATATATAAAATCATTGCAATAAAAACCTGTGTACTTCCACCGTTCACAATCCTACCCCCTCAATAATTACTTACCGCATTTTTATAATGCTATCCCCTATTTTATCGAATATTCACTCAATTGTACAGAAAATTTTGAATATATTCCTGTTTTGATAAGTTTGTACACTCATATTTGTTTTAATAGGTGAATACTTATCCAGCCAGTAATTAACATGGATCATGTAAGCCATAAGCTGTGGGGCTGCCATTAACTGGCCGAACCACGGTTTGCCGTATTCAGCAGGTACCTGCATAAAGTTATGTGCTTTTTCCACGCCTCCTCTATATTTCACATCCCATGGCACATTAAATACATATTCAATAATTCTATGATCGGCAAAGGGTACCCTTGCCTCAAGTCCGCTGTCCCATATTGAGAATGCAAAAATACCGTTTAGTTTATTTACGAATTCAATTCCATAATAAATGTATGCATAAAGAATAACCTTTGTATCAGTTGTTGTTTCAAATCTGTATCCTGCTTTTTTCAATTCCGGCGTTAACTCATCCGTATTATAGATTTCTCCGTTATATATAATTACATATTCGGCGCCACCAATACTCCTCACAATAGGTTGTGCAGCAAAGCATAAATCTCTTATAGACAAACGGGTATGGCTGAGCCCGATATGCCTCCTTAGAATTCACCTGTATTATCACAACCACGATGTGCTAAAGATTTCCTCATATTAATCAAGATATCGTTCCAAAACCCCTTGTGTCGGGTATAATCGATGCTGTAATTACAGAATCTGCTATTCCAGACATATAAACACCTCATTTTCACTTTTTAATACTCTTGTCCAGCGGCATATTCCCTAACCCCTTTTAAAAATTTATCGAATAAAAACTCTGTATCTTTCGGCCCTCCACATCCTTCGGGATGAAACTGCACAGAGAAAACAGGTGCATTCAGATATTGTAATCCTTCACATGTATTGTCGTTCAGATTTATAAACCACTGCCGTGCAACCGATTTATCAATACTTCCATTGGTTACAAAATAACCGTGGTTTTGGCTGCTAATAAACAAATGCCCTGTATTTAAATCTTTTACAGGCTGGTTGGCTCCTCTGTGGCCATACTTTAGCTTCTTGGTTTTAAAACCGTAGGATAATGCTAATAACTGATGTCCAAGGCATATTCCAAAAGTTGGGATGCTTGAATTTACAAGTTGTTTTATGTTTTTTATCAGCACAGGGTTATCGGCTGGATCACCCGGACCATTAGACAGGACAATCCCATCGGGCCTTTGGTCAATTATCGTATTTGCCGGTGTATCATGAGGCAATAAAACTACCTTACAGTTTCTTTTTGTCAGCTCCCTTACGATATTTTCCTTATAGCCAAAATCAAGCAGTACAACATTATATTTACCATCGTGATTTACTATTACTTTTTCTTTGACAGAAACCTTTTCAACAGCATTTTTTACTGAATATGACTTGATTTTATCTAAATCTGCGTTTTCGGGATTCATAGTTATCATTCCGTTCATTGAACCCTGCTCACGTAATAACTTTGTCAGTTCCCTGGTATCAATACCACATAGTCCAATAATATTACGCTCTCTCAAAAAGGTGTCAAGGGTACCATTGCTTCTGAAATTCGAGGGATTGTGACAGACATGCTTTGCAATATAGCCACAGGCTGAGATTGTTTTGCTTTCAAAATCCTCCGGAATAACGCCGTAGTTGCCGATAAGAGGAAAAGTCTGCAAAATTATTTGGCCATAATAGCTTTTATCGGTCAAGGTTTCAATATATCCTGTCATGCTGGTTGTAAAGACAATTTCACCGATTACTTCACCGACAGCTCCAAATGAAAACCCCTCAAATATTTTTCCGCCTTCAAGTATCAAAAATGTTTTGTTCTTCCCGTGCATATCTACTCCTTTATATTATTCTGATAGACCCTCTGTCAAATAATTTACAAATAAGTATAAACTCTTTTCAATTCTCATAGATTTTTAATATCTCCTCTGCAACTTTTCTTCGTGTCAGCCGCATGTCCATAGCCTGTTTCTCAATATATCTGTGTGCTTCCGGCTCAGTTATGGAAAAGTGTGAAATTAAAACACACTTTGCCCTATCAACAATTCTAATATCTTCAATTTTTTGAATAAGCTTTTTATTTTCGCTTTGCATCGCTTTAATTTTTTTGTGTGTTGCCTGAGCCAGCTTTATAGCATTCCAGAGTAAAGATTTGCTTATGGGTTTGGCTATGGTGATTATGCCATATTCTTCAACCCTGTCTGAAATTTCATCAAATAATTCGGCTTTTACCATTAAGATTACTTCGCTGATTTCTTTTTCAGCAATATTCCGGGCAAGGCTTTCGCCAGACTCATCAAGCAGTGGGGCATTCACTATGCACAAATCAAAGTCCTTTTCTACCAGCATGCGCCTTGCTTCACCCGCGTTTGGAACGGTGACGATATTTGTCACAGACGCCTCTGTTAAAATCTCAGTTAAATAAGCAGCACTTTTTTCCGAATATGATATAATAAGCGCACTGTCCATAGCATCCCGCCTTTTTAGAGCTTCATTAAAACCTGTCAAATGACTTTAAAATAATTGGTTAAATAGTATTCATTCTTGTCGATAGCCTGGTTAAAGGCTTGCAGCTCCAGAGTTTTTAAATGAATGTAACTGCTAAGAACATCTGCGCTCAATGTACTTTTGACAAAGTCAGATTTTTCAACAAGTCTTAAAGCATCCCCCATATTTTCCGGCAAGCGTGCGAGAGAGCTGGTTATACTATTGTCAGCGGTATAAAGATCGGCGTTTACGCTGTCAGGCAGTGCTAAATTCTTCTCTATACCATAAAGTCCCGCACTGATTACCAGTGCAAAGGCCAGATAGGGATTAGTTGCGGGATCGGGAGAACGCAGTTCCATGCGCATCCTTTCACCATGGGCTGTCGGAATGCGAACAAGCTGAGAGCGGTTGCCGTGGGACCAGGAAACAAATTTTGGTGCTTCAAAAGAACCAAAACGCTCGTAAGAATTCGGCAGAGGATTTAAGAACGCAGTTATTTCAGGTGTTTTTTGAAGTACACCTGCAATAAAGCTTTCTGCTGCTTTCGTATGCTCATTGCCATGCATTTTGAACACATTATACCCGTTTTGCAAAAGTGACATATTAATATGCAAGCCGCTTCCGCTTTTATCAGGCAGCGGTTTTGGAGAAAAGGAAGCAAACAGGCCATTTCTTGCGGCAATACTTTTTACCACTTGTTTAAAGGTGACAAGATTATCTGCACAGCTTAATGCGTCAGAAAACTTGAAATCAATCTCATTTTGCCCCGGCCCCTGCTCGTGATGTGACGTTTCAGGCTTGATACCCATCTCTTCAAGGCAAAGGCAAATCTCACGGCGGACATTTTCGCCCTTATCAAGGGGCGAAACATCCAAATACCCGCCATTGTCAAAGGGAATAGCAGTAGGTTCGCCGTTTTCATCTGTTTTAAAAAGGTAAAACTCGCATTCGGCACCAACCATGCATGAATATCCCTTTTGCCTGGCACGGACAAGGACAGATTTTAGTATCTCTCTGGTATCACCCCAAAACACACTGCCATCAGGGTTTTTTATATTACAGTAAAACCGGACTACCCGCCCCTGCTGCGGACGCCACGGCAAAACCGATAGTGTCGCAGGATCAGGGACCAGGAGCAAATCCGATTTTGTAATATCCGTAAAACCCTTTATTGCATGTGCATCAAACGGAATACCGTGCTCAAACGCTCCGGGCAGTTCATCGGGCATAACGGAAATATTCCTTTGCCTGCCCAATAAGTCACAAAAGGCAAGACGGATAAATTTTACATCATTCTCTTTTACAAATTCCAAAACCTCTTTAACGGTTGTGGTCATATTCCAATCCTCCCAATTATTTATTCAAGTATACTATAATACCTGAATCACAAATTTTAACTTAATACTCCGTTAGTTTTCAGTGTAAAGCTGTTTATATGGATTCCTTGCATTGGATGTCAATCGAAAAAATTTTTTGCACAATATTTCATCCATTGTGATACTAAATACATCCGAAAACTCCAACAGTAGATCTTCAATTTTACTAATATCCGGTTTACTTACTATACTCACGCTCACCTGTTTTGGCAGATTCTTT
>JBMNNH010000012.1:0-41412 GCA_050953835.1 Acetivibrionales bacterium
CTTCCCCTTTTGTGCCAGTAAGTTGGCAATCTTACCAATAGAAGTTGTTTTCCCAACCCCGTTAACACCAACAACTACTATTACCTTTGGCGGTTTGCCACTTCCTGTATCAAGAATGTCATTATAAGATGTTACGCTATTTTCTAACCGTTTTATCAGTTCTTCCTTTAACAGAACCTTTACAAGCTTTGGATCTGTTAGTTTTCTTTCTTTTACCTTTTGTTTCAAATCCTCAATAATGGACATGGTTGTTTCAACCCCTACATCCGAGGTTATCAATATCTCTTCCAGTTCGTCAAACAACTCATCATCTATCTTTCCAAAGGAAACCAGAACCTGGTCTATTCTTTCTGTAATTCCCTTCCTTGTTTTACTAAGCCCTTCTTTTAACCTATTAAAAAAACTCAACAATATCACTCCTATCCTGCTTTGCTGTCATCCATTTTCATTGAAATAATTTTTGAAATCCCTCGTTCTTCCATTGTTACTCCATATAATGTATCAGAATTCTCCATTGTCACCTTCTTATGTGTAATCAAAATGAACTGTGTTTTATGTGAAAACCTCTTTAAGTACTGAGAAAACCGGTATACATTTGCATCATCCAGGGCAGCTTCTATTTCATCCAGTACACAGAAAGGGGTTGGTTTCAGTCTCAGTATGGCAAATAAAAGTGCAATTGCAGTTAGTGACCTTTCTCCACCTGATAACAACATCATATTCTGGAGCTTTTTACCCGGAGGTTGGGCATTGACTTCTATACCTGTCTCAAGTATATTATTCTCATCCACTAGAACAAGCCCTGCCCTGCCACCTTCAAACAACTCCTGAAAAACAATATTAAAATTATGATTAATAAGTTTAAATTGTTCAAGAAATCTGCGTTTCATAATGGAAGTCATTTCGCCAATTACCCTTTGAAGTTTTTGTTCTGCTTTTACCATGTCTTCTTTCTGTATTTTTATAAACTCATGTCTTTCTTTAGTTTTTATATAGTCTTCAATTGCAGCAACATTAACAGGACCCAATTCTTTTATTTCATTTTTTAAATCATTAATATTTTTTTGGGCTTGAGAAATACTTCCAATGTCTTTTTTATACTCAAGCGCATTGGTATATGTCAATTCGTATTCATCCCACATACGATTTTGAACAGCCTCCATATCAGCTTCCACCTTGGTCCTTCTCACTTCAATCCTGTTGTAGTCCTCCTGAATTAATAGAATGTTCTTATTAATCTCGCTAATTAATTCTGTTGTTTCATTTAATTCTTCTTCAACTACCCCCTTTTCTTCAGTAATACGGTCAATTTCGAAAGTCTTTCCAGCCTTCTCCTGCTTGTGGATTTTAACTCTATTCAACAGCCCTTCATTCTTTTTCTTTAGGCTGTCTATCTCATTAATATATCTTTCCCTTTCCTTAGTCTTTCTGTTTATGCTGTTTAAAAGGTTGTCCTTTTCTCCGGAAACTCTTTGAATAGTATCCTTAACACTTTGAATGCTTTCTAAGATTGAGTTAACAGATATCTTATAATCTGTTATTTCAGCATGAAGCTGCTCCCGTTCCGATTGTCTTTCTTTATGGCTTTCCTGGTGTTTTTCAACTATTCTTTTTGTTTCAGATATATCATTTTCAACAGTTTCAAGCTCAGCAGCATATTTGCCCATCTCCTCCTGATCTTCTAATTGCTGCTTTTTAAGCTGCTTTTGTTCCTCCTTCAACATTTCTATCCTTGCAGTAGTATTATTTATACTTTTTTCAAGCTGTCCAAGCAAGCTCTCATCCTTTATCATTAACAGTTGGCTGTTTTTTATATCATTCTCCAGCTTTATTATCTCTTCTTCAACAGCCTTAATTTCCTGAATTGTTTGAAATGCATCCTTTTCAACTCTTTTTTCGTCTTCCTTCAGGTGCAGTATTTTATCCTTTAATTCTTTTATTTCCCTATTTCTGTTTAAAATTCCAACAACATTTTTTTCAGCGCTGCCACCGGTCATTGCTCCACTGGTGTTCAAAATTTCTCCATCCAGAGTAACTATCCTGAAGCTGTACTTAAAAGACCTTGCCATATTTATTGCATCATCAAGATTGCTGACAACAACAACTCTACCCAAGAGATTCGATATTATATTCTTATATTCAGCGTTGCATTTTACCAACTCGGATGCTATACCGCAGAATCCAGGACAGTTTTTGACCATATTTACAATACTGCCTTCAAGATTTCTCATTTTTACTGAAGATACCGGAAGGAAAGTCGCTCGGCCAAGACTGTTCTTCTTTAAAAAATCTATTGCTCTTTTTGCATCATTCTCATTTCGGGTTACAATATTCTGTAAAGCCCCACCTAAAGCCATCTCAATAGCAGTTTCATACTCTTTGTCAACCTCAATTATACCAGCCAATGCACCATATATGCCACTTCCGAATTCGGGGGATTGATTGCATACCATTAACAAGCTTTTAACACTGCGGTTATAACCTTCAAAGTTTTCTTCCATCTCACAAAGCATTTTATATCTTGAGAAATAATACTGATAGTCCGATTTAATTTTATTCTGCAATTTTTTCTCATTTTCAAGTTTAATACTGTAGTCCTTTTTTTTATCTTGTAATGACTTAACTCTACTGTTGCATTTTGATAAATAATCCTTGGCTCTTTTTATACCCTCCCCGAGTTCTTCCATTTTGAGCCTTTCCCTGTCAAGTTCAAGGGAAAGCTGGAAGACTTCATTATTTATACTGCTTTGCCTTTTTACAATTCCATCAATGTGTGTTTTAAGATTATTTATTTGTATTTTTTTATCTGATAAAATATCAAGCTTGTCCATAATGCTGTTTTTCAGACTCTCAATATGCCTTTCTTCCTCATTAAGCGATGAAAGAATCTCTTCCATCTGCTTTTCAAATTCTGACAGTTCTTTTGAATAGTGAGAATGCTGCTCATATAAATATACCAGTTTCTTTTTCCTTTTATCCATTTCGTCGTTATGACCCGTAATTCTGTTTTTGATGTCTGTTATCTCTTCGTCAATACGCTCAATATTATTTGTAAGGTTGCATATCCGTTCGTCGTTGAGTTTCTTTTCTGAACTGCACTTTTCAAGTCTATTTTCAAGATCATAGAATTCCTGTTTGGAATTATTCAGCTTCTCCTCCAGAGCTTTCAGAGTGTTGCTTTTAGATTTATTCCTGATGTGCATTTCCTCCAACCTTCTATTCTCTGACTCAATACTCTCCTTAATTGATGAATACTTTTCATCAAGTTCACTTATCTTGTTTTTGAATTTTGATATTCTGTCAATAAATACATTAACCTCTAATTCCTTGAGTCTCTCTCTCAGATTTAAATACTTTTTGGCAACTTCTGATTGCTGTTTCAATGGCTCTAGCTGATTTTCAAGTTCAAGCATAATATCATTAATCCTGAGCAGGTTTTGCCTTGTTAACTCCAGCTTTTTTTCAGCTTCGGCTTTCCTTGTTTTGTATTTCATTATACCCGAAGCTTCCTCAAAGATTTGCCTTCTATCTTCGGATCGATTGCTCAGTATTTCATCTATCCTTCCCTGCCCAATTATTGAATACCCGTCTTTACCGATACCTGTATCAAGGAACAATTCTGTTATGTCTTTAAGACGACATAACGTCTTATTGATAAAATATTCACTTTCACCTGACCGGTAAACCCTTCTGGTAACAGTCACTTCACTGTATTCAACAGGCAGGACGGAGTCTGAATTGTCAATTGTAAGGGATACTTCTGCAAAGCCCATGGGTTTTCTGTGTTCTGTGCCTGTAAAAATAACATCTTCCATCTTGCTTCCCCTTAGAGTTTTAGCACTTTGCTCTCCAAGAACCCATCTGATGGAATCAGCAATATTGCTTTTACCACTTCCATTCGGTCCAACTACAGAAGTTATCCCTGAGTCAAACTCAAGGCATATTTTATCTGCGAAAGATTTAAATCCCTGTATATCCAGTCTTTTAAGATACAAAAACAACACCTCAGGCGCAAAATAATTATATTAATACTAAGCATGTTTAATTAATTTTAACATAATATTGAATTTAATCAAATAATACTTGACATCTTTCCTATACTATTTAAGTTTTCTCCGGAATATGTCTTTTGCACCAGTATCAATACTTGATATAGTCAATTCAGAATTTTCCTTACCCGTGCATTGTATTCTGACATCAGAAAAATTATATTTTTCCTTTAAATATCGTATGTTATTTCCTTTTTGTCCAACAACATTTGAAACATCTGTTTTACCTGTTGTAATTAGAATTCTGCTGTTAGGGGACAGCTTTTTGCTGATAATCTGCTCTTCCATTTTTTTAAGAATAAGTCTGGATTCAACCAACTGCCTGAACGCCGGATGGAAAGGCCCGGCTGTAATATCAGAATTCTTGTTAATTCTTTCAGTTGTCTGCAATCCAATTCTTATTACCTTTATACTATTCTGGTTATATAATTCAAGCAGGCATGCAGAAATCTCAACTGCTTCATCAAGCTTTAGAGGGGTGTATTCTCCTTTAAGGTAAAGCTTTTCTAAGTATGTATCTTTAATGACAAGTGTTGGATATATTCTTACCATACTGGGAGCTATATCTATTATCCTCCTGGCAGTATACAGATCTTTTTCCTTGCTGTCACCGGGAAGGCCAATCATAGTCTGTATTCCGAGATTAAATCCAAAACTTTTGATAAGGCTGGATGATTTAAATACTATATCTGCACTATGTCCTCTGCAGCTCATTTTCAATACTGAATCATCCAGGCTTTGAACTCCCAGTTCAATAGTATTAACATTATACTTTTTAAGATAATACAGTATTTCCTCATTTATATAGTCAGGGCGGGTAGAAAGCCTTATCCCATTTACCTTGCCGGATTTTACATACTGGTTGGCAGCTTTGAGGTGCTTTATCTGCTGGTTTCTTTCAATCCCTGTAAAACTGCCACCATAGAAACCAATTTCGATATTGAAACTGTCATCTGATGATTTTAGATGTGAATCAACTATTTCTATCATTTTTTCTTCTGTCATTTCATCTATTTGTCCACTAATAGTTTTCTGGTTGCAATATATGCAGTCATAAGGGCAGCCCTTGTGGGGCACAAATATAGGTATAACCATATGCCTTTTCTTCATCTGTTCCCCACCTGTCATTTTATCTTTCTTAGTGCTACTTTGGCAGCATTTTGTTCTGATTCCTTCTTGCTTTTGCCTACACCTATACCAAAAACATCTTCGCCAATTTTTACCTGTGTCACAAAAGTCTTATTATGATCCGGGCCTTTTTCATCTATAATCTCATAATGGATTTTTTCATTCCCATTCTTTTGCACATCTTCCTGGAGTTGCGTTTTGTAATCCATAAATATAATACCACTGATAGAATCTTCTATTATATTTTCCATGCTTCTGTATATAAACAATTTAGCCCTTTCCAGGCCTCCGTCTATATAAATTGCTCCGATGAGTGCTTCAAAAGCATCAGAAAGAATTGAAGGCCGGTTTCTGCCTCCTGTCACTTCTTCTCCTTTTCCCAGTAGAAGATATTTTCCTATACTTATATTATTTGCACAAATCACAAGGGATGATTCACAGACAATATTTGCCCTTGCTTTAGTCATCTCACCTTCTGTGAGATCAGGATAGTTTTTAAAAATGTTTTCACTTATAACGATATTCAGAACTGCATCTCCGAGGAACTCGAGTCTTTCATTTGATTTTATGCTTTTGTTTTTATTCTCATTAGCAAATGAACTGTGTGACAAAGCAAGGATAAGATTGTTTTTATCATTAAAAGAATACCCTATGATTTGTTCGAGTTCAGAAAGGTTTTCCAATACAAAATTAGCAGTATTTTTCATTTTTCCTCCCGCCTTTTATCATTAATAGCAATAGGCGATAAGCTATAGGCTAAATGGTGTTGAATTAATAGAACATAGCTTATTGTCCATCACCGCTCTAAATACGGGGCAAAGAATGTAATTTCGCCCCGTATTAGTATCCGTATTAATACTTCTTTAATACTATTGTGGAATTATGGCCACCAAAACCTAATGAATTTGATAATGCAATATTAACTTCAGATTTCCTGCCCGTATTGGCAACATAATCCAGATCGCAATCCGGATCAGGATTTTTATAATTAATAGTAGGTGGTACAAATCCTTCCTTAATTGCCAAAGCAGTAGCAATTGCCTCTACAGCTCCGGCTGCTCCTAAGCAGGTGACCGGTCATTGATTTCGTCGAACTTACAGCAAGCTTGTAGGAATGGCTCCCAAATACTTTTTTTATTGCTGCAGTTTCATTCTTATCATTATGCGGTGTTGATGTACCATGTGCATTAATATAGTCAACTTCTTCAGGTTTTATACCTCCATCGTTGATTGCCATCTGCATACATCTTGCTCCGCCTTCCCCGCCTTCAGACGGTGCAGTAATATGAAAGGCATCATTCGTGGAACCATATCCCACTATTTCAGCAATTATTTCAGCACCCCTGTTTAGTGCATGCTCAAGATCTTCAATAACCAATATTCCAGCGCCCTCTCCCATTACAAAGCCATCCCTTTCAAGGTCAAAGGGTTTACATGCTGTATCTGGATCTTCTGCACTTGACATGGCACCCATATTGCAGAAACCGGCAAAAGAAAGCGGGGTTATTGAAGCCTCCGCACCGCCTGTTATCATAATATCTGCATCTCCACGTTGGATAACCTTAAAAGCATCACCTATGGCATTAGTAGAAGTCGCACAGGCAGTAATTACACTTTCATTGAAACCCTTCGCACCATATTGTATTGCTATACGGCCTACCGCCATATTACCAATCATCATAGGGATAAAGAACGGGCTAACCCTTCCCGGACCTTTATCTAAGAACACTTTGTGCTGGGCTTCCAGAGTCTCTATTCCACCAATCCCTGAGCCGATAATTACCCCAAACCTATTTTGATCAATCTTTTCAAGATTAAGACCAGATTGCTCAATTGCAGTTTTTGTTGCTGCCATCGCAAACTGCGTAAATCTGTCCATCCTTTTTGCTTCTTTTTTATCAATATAATCAATTGGGTCAAAATTATTTATAACAGCAGCTACTTTAGTTGACATCTGGGAAACGTCAAACTTTGTAACCCTGCTTATGCCGTTTTTACCTTCTTTAATCGAATTCCAAAACTCCTCAACACTGTTCCCCAAAGATGTTATTACTCCCATACTGGTAATTACTACACGTCTTTTCATAACTTAACCTCCCTTTTTTGTGACCAATATTAAAGTACCTGACATAAAAAGAGACTATTTATTTTATATATTATATAGATTGCTAGAATCTATCAATAACAAATTATGCATCCTTACACACCATATATAAAAAAAGTCCCATTTGAGGGACTTTTTTTATGTGTTATTCTTAATATACTCTACCGCATCACCTACAGTTGCAATTTTTTCTGCTTCACTGTCAGGGATTTCGAGGTCGAACTCCTCCTCCAGAGCCATTATAAGCTCGACAATATCAAGTGAGTCTGCGCCAAGATCATCGATGAAGGAAGCCTCCATAACAACATCATCTTCGTCTACACCCAGTTGATCAACAATTATCTTCTTCACCTTATCAAACATTATACATTCACCTCCTCCCGCAGGGGGTTTAAGTACCTATATTAATAATTCCTGATATAAAAGTATATTATTACTTTTACATTAAGATATTATTACATAACTAATCCACCGTCAATATCTATTACCTGGCCTGTTACATAATCCGAGTAACTTGAGGAAAGAAAAGCAACTACATTTGCCACATCTTCAGGAGTCCCAAACCTTCCAAGTGCAATGTTGTTCAAATATGCTTCCTTTACCTCGTCAGGCAATACATCTGTCATTTTACTTTTGATTATTCCAGGGGCTACAGCATTACAGGTAATGCCTCTTGCTGCAAATTCTTTGGCAGTAGTCTTTGTAAGCCCTATAAGTCCGGCTTTAGATGCAGAATAGTTTGCCTGTCCTTTATTACCATATGCACCAGCAACCGATGCAATGTTAACAATTTTTCCACTTCGCTGCTTAATCATTATTTTAGCTGCAGCCTTTGTACATAAGAATGCACCTTTTAAGTTAATATCAAGGACAGCATCCCAATCTTCAACACTCATCATAGCCATTGGCTTATCCCTGGTAATGCCCGCATTATTAACAAGGATGTCCAAACTACCAAAGGCCTCTACAGTTTTTCTAACCATATCCTTTACATCATTTTCATTCCTTACATCACCTTTTGTAACCACCACATTATATCCTGCTTCTTTAAACTCCTGTGCTGTTTTATCAATAGAATCAGAACCAGGAATATCATTTAAAACGATATTAGCGCCCAATTCAGCCAATTTTAACGCAATGGCTTTACCAAGCCCTCTTCCGGATCCAGTTATAAGTGCAGTCTTTCCATTTAACTGCATTATGCTCATCCCCTTTCCTATAACTCCAGTTTATCTAAAGTAGTATTTAGTGATTCAATATTCTCAATATTAAATACGTTAACATCCTTACTTATTCTTTTCACAAAGCCACTAAGAGTTTTACCCGGGCCAATTTCAATGAAATTGGTCACACCATCGTCAATCATATTCCTGACCGACTTTTCCCATAATACAGGGCTGCTCACCTGTCTTATTAACAAATCAACTACTTTTGATTTGTCAACTATATATTCCGCGGTAACATTAGTAACAACAGGTATTTGTATATCATTTAGCTTAACCTTATTTAGCTCTGTTGAAAGCTTTTCACCAGCCGGTTTTAACATGCTTGAGTGAAAAGGAGCACTGACAGGAAGGAGCACTGCACGCCGTGCGCCCTTGTCCTTACACAATTCAATAAGCTTTTCAACCGCTTTCACCTCTCCTGCCACAGCTACCTGTCCCGGACAATTAAAGTTTACAGGCTCAACAATCCCTTCCTCTGAAGCCTGTTTACAGCATTGTATAACATCCTCATCGCTCAAGCCAAGTATTGCCGCCATACTGCCCACCCCAACAGGAACTGCTTCCTGCATGTACTTGCCTCTTTTTTTTACAAGATAAACAGCATCTTTGAAATCCAGGGTTCCGGATAAAACGTGTGCAGTATATTCTCCAAGACTCAAACCGGCCGCAACATGCGGTTTTATCCCTTTCTCAAGGAGCGGCTGCATACAAGCAATACTAACAGTTAATATAGCCGGCTGTGTATTTTCAGTATTTTTTAGAGTCTCTTCATCACCATCAAATATCATTTTTTTTACATCATAACCAAGTATCTCAGATGCCTGATCGAAAACACCGTCTGAAGATTTATATTCCTGTGCTATATCTTTTCCCATGCCAATGTATTGGGCTCCCTGACCGGGAAAAATAAAAGCTGTCTTTGACATATTATAACCTCCCGCCTATTTACTCCATCTTAGCAATGCTGCAGCCCAGGTCAATCCTCCTCCAAATCCTACTAAAACAATATATGCACCTTTTCTTACCTTTTTCTCCCTTATTGCCATATCAAGTGCCACCGGAATTGAAGCTGAAGAAATGTTTCCATACTTTTCAACATTGGCAATTACTTTTTCTTTTTTAATTCCAATTCTTTTTGATGCTCCATCAATTATCCTAATATTTGCCTGGTGTGGCACAATAAACTCTACATCGTCAAGCTTAATTCCTGCTTCATTTACAACATCAATGGTAGCCTGAGCCATAACTTTTACTGCAAACTTGAATACCTCGCTTCCATCCATCCACATTACACGTTTATTTTCATTTGGCCTTTTTTCAAGGTCTTCTTTACTTAAATAGCAGCATGGTATTGTTATATTGTGGCTGAGATTTCCTTCAGCGCCAAGTTGGGAAGAAATTATTCCATAACCTTCTTCAACAGGGCCTAAAACAAATGCGCCTGCACCATCTCCCAAAAGCACACATATATTTCTGTCTTTCCAGTCAACTACCCTGGATAACCCCTCACACCCAATAACAAGCACATACCTGTAATAGCCTGAGGATATAAACTGCTGTGCAACAATAGAGGCGTAAACCAACCCTGAACAGGCCGCATTAATGTCAAATGCTGCAGCTTTCGATGCCCCAAGTTCCCTTTGAATAAGACATGATGTGGCCGGTGTCAGATAATCAGGGCTGTCTGTTGCTACAATAATTAAATCTATATCGGAAGCTTTAATGCCGGCATTGTTAAGGGCATTCACAGAGGCTTCGACTCCCAGCTTGTATGCTGGTGTACCGTCATCAAGTATTCTCCTTTCAGATATACCAGTTCTTTTTACTATCCACTCATCAGATGTATCCACTATCTTTTCCAGGTCATGATTAGTTAAAACCTTTTCAGGAAGCCCGCTACCAATTCCTAATATTCCAACTCCACAGTTATTAAGCTTCAATATTATCACCCTCCATGCTATTTATTTGGGTTCGTATTTGTTCCAGGACAGTACTCCGTACAAAGCTGCATGCACGTGTTATTGTGTTTTTTATGGCTTTTGAGCTTGAACTGCCGTGGCATTTGAAAACCACCCCGTTGACCCCTAGGATGGGGGTTCCTCCATACTCCTCATAATCCATGCCTTTTGAAAAATTGCGCAGCTCTTTTCTAACAAGGAAGGATGATAGTTTGGAAACTAAGTTTGCAGAGAATAAATTCTTTAACCCGGAAAATATATATGAACCAACTCCTTCCAAGAATTTCAACAGCACATTACCCACAAAACCATCACATACTGCCACGTCTACAGCTCCTTCAGGAAGCTCACGGCCCTCTACATTTCCGACAAAGTTTATATTTGAAATTGAAAGTTTCTCATATGCCTGTTTTAATACTTCGCTTCCTTTTCTATTCTCTGAACCGACATTTATTAAACCCACTCTTGGGTTTTGTATACCAAATATTTCTTTCATATAAATTGAACCGATTATTCCAAACTGCTGGAGATTCTCAGGACGGCAGCTGGTATTGAGTCCTGCATCAATTAGCATAGTCCCACCGGATTTAGTAGGTATGACAGGAGCAAGCGCAGGCCTGTGAACACCCTTTATTCTGCCAAGAGTCAGTAAGGTGCCTGCAAGCAAAGCCCCACTGTTTCCCGCAGACAAAAATACATCACCAAACTTTTCTTTAAGCAATTTCAAACCTACCACCATGGACGAGTCCTTTTTTTCTTTAATAGCTTTAGTAGGATAATCATCATTAGTTATTACTTCTGTTGTATGGTGAAGTTGAAGCCTTCTTGCATCAAATTTTTTGCCTTTCAGGATATTGTTTATTCTATCTACATCACCTATAAGGACAATATCATATCCCTCAGATTCATTTATTGCGTCTATGCAGCCTTTCACAATTTCTTCAGGTGCATTATCTCCACCCATTGCGTCAACAAGTATTAGCAAAACATTCACTCCCAACCCCAAATTTCTGTCTATTAATAGCAACCTATACTAAATGCATATTCAATGTATTAATCTTTGCATTATAATATAAAATACTATCGTTTTTGAGAATTTTCAAGGGATACCAGAATGAATTTACCCCTAAAAACTTCTTCCTGCTTTTCATGGATTTTGACCCATACAATATAACTATTACCTCTTATCTGCCTTACTTCTGCTCTGGCAATCAGTTTAGTACCTGCATATACAGGAATTTTGTACTTGATATTTGCCACTCCTACCAAAGCAACCTGCGCATCAATTACTGCTATGGCTAGAGATTCAGCAAAGGAATATATAAAATGCCCCCTGATGATTTTTGTCTTTTCGAATGCCATATTATTTGTAGTTTCAAGTACTGAAATTCCATTTTTGTTTAAATTAATATCAATCAACTCACCAACAATTTCTTTGCTCTCCAGGGACTTTACCTTGCTATAATTTCTTTCAGCAACACTTTTTATCCTTTTCCTTAATTCTGGTATTCCCAGTTCCAGCCTATCCAGGCGAACTGTTGGTACACTAACAGTAAAAATATCTGCCAGTTCTTCATCAGTCAGAAAAGGGTCTTCTTTTATTTTTTTTAACAGAACGTTTTGTCGTTCCTTCTTTAGAAAGGAAGACCTACCCATTGCCACACCCCGCGAAATATTGTTTAATTATTACCAGCTAATAAATATTAATAATAAGAGTATATAATACATTAAATCTATATGCAACAATTTCCTTTAATTTTCTTTATTATTATATTTAATCATTATAATGGAGAATTTTTATGTTCTTAGCTAAATAATCATAGCCCGAGTAAACCGTAATAATTACGGCTAAGAGCATAGCATAATCGTCAAATAGAAAGATAGGATAAAGATTGTTTAGAAGAACTGCAACTATTGCTATTATCTGCGTCAGGGTTTTCAGTTTTCCCCATCTGCTTGCTGCAATGATGACTCCTTCTCCGGCTGCAATCAGCCTTAACCCAGTAACTATAAGCTCTCTTGCAATAATAATCAACGCTGCCCAGCCTGATACTTCGTTTCTCTCAACTAGGGCTATCAATGCGGCTACAACCAGTAGTTTATCTGCAATTGGATCTAAAAATTTTCCAAAAACCGTAACCAGCTTTCTCTTTCTTGCAATATATCCATCCACTCCATCCGTACTGGCAGCAATAACAAAAATAGCCGCTGCAATATAGTTGCCATAGTTTGTTAAAAAATCATTTAACCATGCAATTTTGGCTGAAAGTACCGGGCCTTGAAGCAACCAGTCAGGCAAGGGAGCAATAAACAGCATAAAAACCGGAACGAGAAAGATTCTTGATAAAGTAATTTTATTCGGTAAGTTCATATATAACCTCTCCTATTAAATCATAGTCCTCGATATTCAATATTTTTACAGTGGCAAAAGTACCTAAATCCAAAGGTTCTCTGCTTGTAAAATAAACAGTACCATCAATACCTGGCGCTTCTGCATATGTCCTTCCATAGTAGAAAAGTCCGTCTTCACTGACTCCTTCAACAAGGGCCTTATATGTCCTGCCCAGTCTGTCAGTATTAATGCTCCGGGAAATTTTCTTCTGAAGGCTCATAATACTATGTTCTCTGTTTTTCTTTACTTTTTCGGGTATTTGTCCTTTCATTTTTGCAGCAGGAGTACCCTCTTCCTTAGAATAAGTAAATACCCCCAATCTGTCAAATTTCATATCCTCAACAAAGCTATACAACTCCTCAAAGTCTTTTTTATCTTCGCCGGGAAAACCAACTATTAATGTAGTTCTAATTGATATATGAGGTATTGTATTTCTTAAATTATGAATCAAATTCCTCACCTGTTGTATACTGCCTCTTCGGCCCATAGCCTTCAGAATTTTTTCACTGGCATGTTGTATAGGAATATCCAGGTATTTACACACCTTATCATTTGTTTTTATCTCATTAACCAAATAATCATCAATTAATTCAGGATAACAGTAGAGCAATCTAATCCATTCAATACCGTCAACTCTGCTGATTTCTTTTATCAGTTCCACCAGCTTGCGACTTCCGTAAATGTCAGTTCCATACCTTGTTGTATCCTGGGCAATAAGTATTACTTCCTTAATACCTGCTTGTGCAAGGCTTTTTGCTTCGAGTACTATGCTTTCAATCTTTCTGCTCCTGTAGGCTCCCCTTAGCTGTGGAATAATACAGTATGTGCAGCAGTTGTCACATCCTTCCGATATTTTTATATAGGCATATCCTTTGCTTTTTGTTGACAAAAGCCTCTCATTATCAAGATAACTTATACAATTTGAGTTATTGCAATGATTTCTCTGGACCTCCAAACCTTCCTTAAAATCATAAGCGTCCTGGATTACGCTGACTATATTAGCATAATCTCTTGTTCCAATTACAGCATCAATTTCAGGTATTTCTTCCAGCATTTCATCTTTATATCTTTCAGAAAGGCATCCTGTTACAATTAACAGTTCACAGTTTTTTTCTTTATACTGAGACATTTCAAGGATGGTATTTATTGATTCCTGCTTAGCAGATTCTATGAAACCGCATGTATTGACAATTATTATATCTGCAAGGCTTTCATCATCTGTCACTTCAAAATTATTACTCTTAAGAATACCAAGCATTATTTCACTATCAACAAGATTTTTGGGACACCCAAGTGAAACAATGCCAACTTTTACCATTTGATTAACACTCTCCAATACTATTACTACTCTTTAACTTCATTAACACAATTGTAAAATGTTAAATCCCAACTGTCAACTGGAATTGTATATGTAGAGTATAAATATTATCTGGTGAAAATGTTTCCAGGAACTGACGCTTCAAGCTTAAGAACCTGTAGCGTTCAGCCTTAATGTCAAATCAAACTCACAAAATAATTTCAAATCTTATAAAAGGTAATTATTTTTTCAAACAGTGATTTGACTCTATATTTGCTTCACAACAGTCTCTAAAGCTCTCGCATATGTTCCTTCCATCATTTTCATCACATATGTTACATGCTCCACCAATTTATAAGTTTGTCTGACACAAAGGTTGAGTTTACAGCCTCTTTGACTCGGTACGCCAGTCCATGGAATAATATGGCTATACGGAAAATATGCCCCTATATATAGGAATCCATAAGTATGATCTGTTGGGCTTATTAATGTAGATTGCATCGTGTATAAAGGTTTATGGAGTCTATTAGTAATAGAACAGATTTTTTAAGAAATTATTGCATTAAATCAGAATTTATAATATACTTTTAATAATAATTATTACCAGATAATAATAATTTCTTTTGTATCTCTAATAAAGGAGTGTTTTTTATGGAATATTTCTTGACTGAAGAACAGCAGATGATTAAGGAGCTTGCCGCAAGGATTGCGGATGAAAAAATTGCACCGGTTGCAATAGAATATGACCACGAAGGCAAATTTCCGCATGATATTATTAAAATCCTTGCTGATTCTGACTTGTGTGGAGTTTACATTGGTGAAGAATACGGCGGTTTGGGCGGCGGCATTTTTGAAATGGCACTAGTAGTGGAAGAGTTAAGCAGGGCTTGCGGAGGTATTTCCCTTGCTTTTGCAGGTACAGGCCTGGGTACATTTCCCATAATTCTTTTTGGCAGTGAAGAACAGAAACAAAAGTACTTACCCGATATAGCATCAGGTAAAACGCTTGCAGCTTTCGGATTGACCGAAGCAAACGCAGGAAGTGATGCGGCAGGAATCCAGACAACTGCGGTACTTGACGGCAGTGAATATGTTTTAAACGGAACAAAACAGTGGATAACAAATGGCGGCGAGGCCGATGTATATACAGTTATTGCATGTACTAATCGTGATAAAGGTGCCAGGGGATTTTCGGCATTTATTGTTGAAAAAGGCACACCAGGTTTCACTTTTGGGAAGAAAGAAGACAAAATGGGTATTAGGGCTTCTTGTACACGCGAGTTGGTATTTGATAATTGCAGAATTCCCAAAGAAAACCTCCTAGGCAAGGAAGGTATGGGTTTTATTGTTGCAATGAAAACACTTGACAGGACACGTCCTGGTGTGGCAGCTCAGGCACTTGGTATTGCCCAGGGCGCTTTTGATGAAGCTTTGAAGTACTCACGTGAGAGAGTGCAATTCGGTCAAGCAATATCCTCTTTCCAGGCTGTACAGCATATGCTTTCAGATATGGCTATACAGATTGAAGCTGCAAGATGCCTTGTATATCAAACCTGCAGGCACATTGACAGCGGTGCAAGGAATATTTCCAAAGAATCGGCTATGGCAAAGGTATTGGCATCAGATACGGCAATGAAAGTAACAACTGACGCAGTTCAAATAATGGGCGGATACGGATATATGAGGGAATACCCTGTGGAAAAGAGAATGAGGGATGCAAAAATTACTCAGATTTATGAAGGGACTAACCAGATTCAAAGAAATGTCATTGCACTTGAATTAATAAAAGAGGCTTCAAAAAAATAAGGAGTGAAACCACTTGAATATTATTGTTTGCGTAAAACAGGTTCCAGCAACAACAGAAGTAAAAATTAACAAAGAAACAAACACTATCATACGTGAAGGTGTAGAATCGATTATTAATCCTTTTGATGAATATGCAATTGAGGAAGGATTAAGGATTAAAGATAAGCTGGGTGGAAAAGTGACCGTAATAAGTATGGGAATCCCCTCTGTCGCAGATCTTTTAAGGGAAACAATATCTCTAGGGGTTGATGAAGCATTTCTCCTCAGCGACAAGGCTTTTGCAGGAGCAGATACATGGGCAACATCTTATGCTCTTTCAATGGGTATAAAAAAACTTGGCAGCTTTGATTTAATAATTTGCGGAAAACAGGCCACTGACGGCGACACTGCCCAGGTTGGCCCAAGCCTTGCTGAAAAGCTGAATATTCCCCATACAACTTATGTCAGGAAAATCGAAGATATAAATGAAGGGTATATAAGATGCCAGCGAATGACCGAAGATGGATATGAAGTAATTGAAATGCCTCTTCCCTCACTTATCACTGTCGTTAAGGAAATTAATGAGCCCAGGCTCCCCTCTATAAAAGGCAAGCTAAGGGCAAAAAAGGCAGAAATAAAGGTACTGACTGCGGATGATATTAATGCAGATAAAGATTTATGCGGGCTCAAGGGTTCACCTACCCAGGTGGTAAAAACCTTTGTACCTGTCCATGCAGTTGAGAGTGAAATGATAGAAGGTAATGCACAGGAACAGGCAAAAAAACTTGCTGACAAAATACTTTCGATGCAATTTATAAGGTGTAAATAAAATTAGCAGACTTTCTTGGGGGTAAATTTAAGTATGTCCAGTATAAATATTGAAATTGAAAAATGTATAGGATGTAAGCTTTGTGTCGGATCCTGTCCTTTTAATGCAATAGAAGTCAGGGAAAAGAAGGCAGTAATACTTGAGAACTGTACACTATGTGGTGCATGTGTTTCATCCTGTAAATTTGAGGCAATTGTTCTTCAAAAGGATGAAATAGAAGCACCCGCTGATCTGTCAGATTTTAAAGGCGTTTGGATATTTGCTGAACAAAAGAATGGTATTGTATCTAATGTTGCGTTTGAACTGCTTGGGGAAGGCAGAAAACTTGCCGACGAACTTGATGTTCCCATCTCAGCTGTGCTAATTGGTGCAGACCTTGAGAAACAAGCCAAATCACTGTTCGCTTATGGAGCAGACAATGTTTATCTTGTTGACCACCAATCGTTAAAGAATTATAATGATGAGCTCTACACGGATATATGGGAGCAGCTTATTAAAAGGTTTAAGCCTGAGATAGTATTGATGGGTGCAACTACTTACGGCCGTTCTCTTGCACCGCGGGTTGCTGCCAGAATTAAAACCGGCCTCACTGCAGATTGCACAGGACTGGAAATAGACCCGGAAAGGAAAATTCTTCTGCAAACACGGCCCGCATTTGGTGGAAATCTGATGGCTACAATAATATGTCCAAACCACAGGCCTCAAATGGCTACTGTAAGACCAAAGGTGATGAAGCCTATGGAGCCTGATAAAACGCGCAAGGGAAAAGTAATCAGGCCTGCGATAAGTATTCCTAAGGACTTGAAGGTAAAAGTCCTTGATATAGTGGATACTTTATGTGAAACGGTTAATCTGACTGAAGCTGACATAATAGTCTCCGGTGGAAGGGGCCTTGGTGATCCAAAGAATTTTGCACTTATTGAAGAACTGGCAAGAGTACTGGGAGGCGCAGTAGGAGCCTCACGTGCAACAGTTGATGCCGGCTGGATTGAGTACAGCCACCAGGTTGGACAGACCGGTAAAACAGTTGGCCCAAAGGTATATATTGCCTGTGGTATATCAGGTGCTATACAGCATCTGGCAGGAATGTCCTCATCCGATACGATAGTAGCAATAAACAAAAATCCGGACGCTCCAATTTTTAAAGTTGCAACCTTTGGTATTGTAGGTGATGTTTTGGAGGTTTTACCGGAATTAATCAAACAATTCAAAGAAAGACTGGGTTAGGATTCTCAAGGGGCTAAAGAAAAAAGGAAATGATTCTTTTTTCTTTAGCCTCTTTTATGCACTATTGATTACTATCTGCTAATTATTATTTGCTGAGATAAGTTTATTGATTGCCTTTTTAGCAATTTCATAGTTGAATCCCCTATACTGTAAGAAAGAATACGCTCTTCTCATAATTTTTTCATCACTTAGATCATATTTTCCGAATTTCTTCCTTAGCAAACCTTCAACAACTACAGACTCATCCATCTTCCATTCATTAAGAATCTCGTCAATTATTCCTTCTTCTATACCTTTCGCCATTAGTTCATACTTCAAAAGTTTCTTTGACCTTGGTTTTAATTTGCTCCTGTCATAAATATACTTTTGGACATAAAGTCTATCATTTATATACCCTAAAGCCTTCAACTCGTCTATTGCCTTATTAATGGTAGCAGTATCGAAACTACTGTCCTTAAGCTTTTGCCTGATTTCTAATTCACTTCTGACCTTAAGGATGAGATACCTTATCGCATAGGATTTTGCGCGTTTGTAGTTTATATCATGCTTTATGTGATTTATTTCTTCCTGTGTTATTTTCTTTTTTTCATACAGATTCAAACTTAAGTAGTCTTCTTCGTATATAGAGAAAGCAAACTGATTATCAATATATACTATTAACTGGTCTGGATTTTTTTTATTCTTTTCTACAGAGGTAATCTCCATTTAAAAACACCTCAATAACATCTGAAGGCTGAATGAATTAATACTATTCTACTTCTTCATCATCACTAATTGAAGGAGCCTCTATGCTTTTAGCAAAAGCAATATTGTAATTTTCTCTGATCTTTGCTTCAATTTGAGCAGCAGTTTCAGGGTTTTCCCTAAGAAACTGTTTCGCGTTTTCCCTGCCCTGTCCTATTCTCTGGTTATTATATGAATACCATGAACCACTTTTATTAATTATATCAATATTTACACCGACATCAAGAATATTTCCTTCCTTTGATATGCCTTCACCGTAAATAATATCAAATTCAGCTTCTTTGAAAGGTGGTGCAATCTTATTCTTAACCACCTTTACCCTGGTTCTGTTTCCTATCATTTCGTTTCCTTTCTTAAGGGTTTCAATCCTTCTCACATCCAATCTGACAGAAGAATAAAACTTTAAAGCTCTACCTCCAGGTGTGGTCTCAGGATTGCCGAACATTATCCCTACCTTTTCCCTCAACTGGTTTATAAAAATTGCAGTGGTTTTAGATTTGCTGATAACACCGGCCAGCTTCCTTAACGCCTGGGACATAAGCCTTGCTTGAAGTCCAACATGGGCATCTCCCATCTCCCCATCAATTTCAGCTTTTGGAACCAAGGCCGCAACCGAATCAACAACTATAACGTCTATAGCGCCGCTTCTGACAAGTGCTTCAGCAATTTCAAGTGCCTGTTCCCCGGTATCTGGCTGGGAAACAATCAGGTTTTCGATATCAACACCCAATTTCTTTGCATAAACAGGGTCAAGTGCATGTTCTGCATCAATAAAAGCCGCTTCTCCACCATTCTTCTGTGCTTCAGCTATAACATGCAGAGCTACAGTAGTTTTACCTGAAGCTTCCGGGCCATATATTTCAACTATTCTTCCCCTTGGAACGCCTCCTACTCCTAAAGCAATATCAAGGCCAAGGGCTCCGGTGGAAATAGTCTCAATACTAAGATGGGCATTTTCGCCCAATTTCATAACAGCTCCCTTTCCAAATTGCTTTTCTATTTGCCCCATAGCCATTTCAAGCGCTTTTTTCTTTTCTATCATGTTAAAAATCCTCCTTGCATTGAAATCGAACATCTGTTCTTGTATATTATATAGCATGCAAACTGTATAGTCAATGGTTAATTTGAAATTTTTTACATAAATTTTTAATTTTGGACAAAAATCCTTGGAAAATATAACAAGCTTCTTCCACTTTAAAAATAATGACCAAAGTGAAATATATAAATACACCTGCTGCTACCTCAAGCATTAAGGATAATATCTGATAGACTTTGTTTGCTGAGGCTGCTTTAAACAAATTGTTTATAAAGTATAGTAAAGCTGCCATAATTAATGCGGAAAAAAGCGTTTTTAACAAGAATACTATAAACTCTCCTATATTAATAGCTTTTATCTTCCTAGTTAAAAGCGACAAAAGCAAAACCGCATTAAGCAAGCTGGATAAAGAATATGCAAGAGCCATACCCCCTGTACTTAAAGAATCTCTGAAGAATACATAGAAAATATAACTTAATGCAGTATTTACAATGATTGTGCAGGAACCAATCAATAAAGGGGTTTTTGTGTCGTTTACTGAATAAAAAGCCCTGTTCATTATGGCTACTATTGAATGGGTAATAAGCGCCAGGGAAAAAAACATAAGAATATTGCTTGTTATTTCAATATCATTCTCTCCAATCATATTTGTAAATTTAAGTATTGTCGTGATAATTGGGCCTTTAAGTACTATAAAACCGAATGCCGACGGAATAGTAAATAACAGCACTGTCTTCAAACTTTTTGTCAATATTCTTCTGTATTCATCTATGTCACCAACCGCATACCTTCCTGACAATGTAGGAAGCATTGCAATGCCCATTCCCTGTGCAAATACTCCGTAAGGCAGCTGCCATATTCTATCGGCAATATTCAAAGCAGCAACACTTCCAGCCGTAAAAAGTGAAGCAAATGAACTTGATATAATTACATTTACCTGGACAATAGATGAAGAGATTAATGAAGGTATGGCAAGGCGAATAAGCTTTATAAAACCCGGGTGCTTCAAAAAGAACCTAAAACTATAGTATTTGAGGTTTTTCAAAGCAAAGGATAGCTGAAAAAGGAAATAAAGTATGGAGCTGCACATAACACCAAAAGCAACAGTCTCGATACTGTATTTGCTGAATAGGATAATACTTATTATACTTCCTACATTATATATTGTAGGTCCATAAGCTGCAGCAGCAAACCTTTTATAGGAATTCAAAACCCCATTGGATAATCCTGCAAGCATCAAAAACGCAACAGATGGAAATAAAATCCTTATTAGTCTGATAGTAAGAGCTGTAGTTTTTGCATCAAAATCGACTATTAAAGGGACTATGTGAGGCGCAAGCACTATTCCTATAATACAGGTAAAAACCATAGTGATAAAAACAATATTAATAAAAGTGCCTACAACCCTCCACCCTTCTTTCTCCTGTTTGTTCTCTATATATCCGGTAAGGATGGGTATTAAAGCGGCTGCAATTGCCCCACCTACAAGCAAGTCATACATTAATCCTGTTATTTTAAATGAAAGGGAATAAGCATCCGCTACTTCCTGTAAGCCAAAAAAGTTTGGTATCAGCATTTCCCTAAAAAAGCCAGTTATTCGGCTTACAATAATTGATGACATTACAATTATTGCATCAGCTCTTAATTTTGTCTTTTGTGTTTCACCCAATACAGTTCCTCCTACACTTTACTTTGCAATAATCCATCTTCTTATCATATCAAAAGCATGCAGGGATGTAACATGCCTGATTCTCCTTCTGTCACCCCACAACATTAATTCTTTATAATTAGTAGAATCTTTATCAGCAAGGGCTATATATATCAGGCCTACCGGTTTGTCTTCAGTACCTCCGCCAGGACCTGCTATTCCGGTAATAGCCAGGCCTAAATCCGTATTTCCTGCTTTACGTACTCCTACCGCCATCTCTAAAGCAGTTTCCTTGCTAACCGCACCGTATTTTTCTAATGTACCAGCGGAAACTCCCAGCGATTCAACCTTTGACTTATTGCTGTATGACACTATACCTCTGTCGAATACTTTTGAAATGCCAGGTATATCAGTAAGTGCCGCAGATACAAGCCCTCCTGTACATGACTCGGCTATAGAAATGCTGATTCCTTTTTAATCAGCATTTCACCTGTTACCTGTTCAAGGCTCTTATTATCAGTTGAGTAAACCTTATCTCCCAACCTTTTAATTATTTCTTCAATAATAGGTGTTATTATATCTTTTTCTTCACCATCTTTTGCATACTTTGCCGTAATCCGCAAAGTCACTTCCCCTTCTTTGGCATATGGGGCTATTGTGGGATTACTCTGCTTTTCAATAATATCAAAGAGCTTATCTTCCATTGCTGATTCGCCCAATCCAAATATTCTGACGAATCTGGACACAAGCTTCTGACCAGCCCTGGCTTCAAAATACGGAATAACATAATCCTCAAACATTGGCCTCATTTCGTTTGGAGGACCCGGCAGCATAATAACAACTTTAATGCCTTCTTCAATAATGCACCCTGGGGCTGTTCCATTCCTGTTTTTTATAATAATACTGTCCTCAGGGATATAAGCCTGCTTTATGTTATTTGAAGTCATAGTCCTGCCATGTTTTTCAAAAAAAGCCTTCATAATGCTGAGGCTTTCCTCATGAAGGACAAGCTGCCTGTTCAACAGATTTGCAACTGTTTCTTTTGTCAGGTCATCCTGTGTCGGACCCAGACCTCCGGTCATGATTACTATATCTGATCTGTCAAGGGCAATTTTTAAACATTCCTTTAGCCTTCCAGGATTATCTCCCACAACACTATGAAAGTATACATTTATTCCAACATCAGGAAGCCTTGAGGAAATGTATTGTGCATTTGTGTTTGCTATTTGCCCCATTAACAATTCGGTTCCAACAGCTAAAATTTCAGCGTCCATAATCCATCTCCCTAAGCATTAAAAATGTTAACCTTTTGCAATTTCATAGTCTAATTATACCAGTTTAACAAGTGTATTATCAATCAATTGTTAATACTGGGTACATATTTTCCGTTGAACATTCCGGAGATGCTATAAAGTAAGGGCTGTAAATTGAACCTTTGTGTCAAATCAAGGCTGAACGCTACAGGCTCTTAAGCTTGAAGTATCTGTTCATGGAAGCATTTTCTTCACAATATTACACTCTCATTAACAACCTCTTATACTATATGTATTTTCATTTTATTACATGGAAATACTCTATTATGAGTCGGAATCAACAAGCACAAAGAGTTAGTTTATAATTACTACTTCAAATTGTAATGAAAGACATTGTTTTTAATTGCACATAGTATATTAGAAAGGACTGAATTAATTTGATTACAAGAGGAGGAAGAAAGGTTACTATAATAGGGGCAGGTTTTGTCGGATCTACTACAGCTTATACGTTAATGATAAGCGGGCTGGTTTCTGAAATAGTTCTGATAGATATCAACAAGGAAAAAACTGATGGTGAGGTTATGGATTTGAACCATGGAATATTATTTTCAAGGCCGGTTAAAATCTACCAGGGTGATTACAGCGACTGCAGCGGTTCAGATATAATAATAATTTCTGCAGGTGCAAGCCAAAAGGAAGGAGAAACAAGGATAGACCTTGTCCACAAAAACACATCAATATTTAAGAGCATTGTAAATAAAATAATAAATTATAATAAAGACTGTATCCTTTTAGTGGTTACAAATCCAGTGGATATTCTTACATATGTGACATACAAGATTTCCGGATTTCCCAAAAACAAGGTGATAGGTTCCGGAACTGTATTGGATACTTCACGGTTTAAATACCTGCTTGGAGATCATGTAGGAATAGATACGAGGGATATCCATGCTTATATTATCGGTGAGCACGGTGATACCGAGGTTCCAACATGGAGCCTGGCAAACATAGCCGGAATACCGATGGAGGAGTATTGTGAGAAATGCCATGGATGTGAAGAACAAATCTCAAAAAAAGAAATATACAGAGAAGTAAAAAACGCAGCTTATGAGATAATCAGGAAAAAAGGAGCAACATATTATGCTGTCGCTCTGGCAGTAAAGCGAATTGTAGAAGCGATAACAAGGGATGAAAACTCGATACTTACAGTGTCAAGCTTAATGGAGGGAAATTTTGGTCTTTATGACGTCTGCCTGAGTCTTCCTTCAATTGTAAATAGCAATGGAGTTGATAAAAAAATTGATATACCCATTAGTGATACAGAAAAAGAACTTCTTCTAAAATCGGGGAATTCACTGAAGGAAATCATCAATACTCTTGATATATAGTTTTCATTGGAATTATAAGGAAGGCAGGATAAGCACTCTGATTAATAAGAGATGCATAATCCTGCTCTAATACTGTTATATGCAATGTTTCATTCATGCATACGGGAATAGCAGCTGTAATATAAAATCAGCAAAACAAACCTATACTTCAGGCTACAAAGGCCTGCGCGGAATTATTGCCCATGCAACAAAATAGGCTAGCAGCCCTGTTCCTCCGGCAAAAATCAATATAACCCATGCAAGCCTAATCAATGTTGGGTCAATATTAAAATATTCGCCTATTCCGCCGCATACTCCACCGATTTTTTTATTTGTTTCAGATAAATATAATCTCTTTTCCATTAAAACCCTCTCTTTTCAATTTTATCACCTTAACAAATAAAATACGTCAGAAGCTTAAGAATGTCTGATGGACTTAATGAGATTAATATTACAAATTATAAACCGCTTCTGATGACAATACTTTTATATTGCCTTTTGTAAGGGCATTAACTGCTCTGTCAGCATTTTCCACCCTAAGAATAACAAGGGCTTCATTGGTTTTCTTGCCGACAAATGCATACATATATTCTATGCCTATAGACTCTCTTTTTAAAACCTCCAGTGCAGTTGCCAGACCTCCGGGCTGGTCAACAACAGCTATTGCGATTACGTTTGTACAGCTTACGGTAAAACCAGCCTCCTTCAAAGTTTTTTCCGCCTTTTCCGGGTCATTTACTATCAGCCTTAAAATGCCAAAGTTAGTTGTGTCTGCTAATGATAAAGCGCTTATGTCAATTCCGTTGCTGCCGAGTATCTTAGTAACCTCTGCGAGTCTACCGGATTTGTTCTCAAGAAAAATAGAAATCTGTTTTACTAGCATAAAGCTGGAACCTCCTCTTATTTTAGTAAAAACTCCTTTTATCGATTACCCTTTTTGCTTTACCTTCACTTCTTTCAATGGTTTTTGGTTCAACAAGCCTAACCTTGGCACTTATCCCCAACGTTACTTCAATTTCTCTCCTTATAATGCTTTCGATGCTTTCAAGGTTTTTAACTTCATCCGAAAACATGCTTGAAGTCATTTCAACCCATACTTCAAGCATATCCAGGTTACCCACCCTGTCAACTATGAGTTGATAATGGGGAGCAACCTCGCCAAATTCGAGCAGCACGCTTTCAATCTGGGACGGAAACACATTTACACCTCTTATTATCAACATATCATCTGTTCTTCCTGCTACCTTGCTCATCCTTACACTTGTTCTTCCGCATGCACATTCTTCATAAGTCAAAGAGGAAATATCCCTTGTTCTGTACCGAATTAAGGGAAGACCTTCCTTTGTAATAGTAGTAAATACTAATTCGCCTTTTGAACCCGGAGGTAATACTTCCTCAGTTTCTGGGTCGATAATTTCAGGTATGAAATGGTCTTCAGCAATATGCAAACCGCACTTGTATTTGCATTCGTTTGCAACCCCGGGCCCTATCACCTCACTCAAGCCGTAGATATCAATTGCAAGAATACCAAGACGTTCTTCAATTTCATCTCTCATTTTATCAGTCCAAGGTTCAGCCCCGAAAACACCTGCTTTCAGCTTGAGTTCCTCCTTTTTTATGCCTAATGATTCCATTTCTTCAGCCATGTATAAAGCATAAGACGGTGTACAAGCCAGTATAGTTGTCCCAAAGTCCTTCATAATCTGAAGCTGTCTTTTAGTCTTGCCGCCGGATATAGGAATAACTGATGCCCCTATTCTTTCAGCTCCATAATGGGCTCCCAGCCCTCCAGTAAATAACCCATACCCGTATGCTACCTGAATAAAGGAGTTTTTATCGGCTCCGGCACAGCAAAGTGTCCTCGCCATTACTTCAGCCCACGTGTCTATATCCCTTCTTGTATATCCGACCACAGTCTGCCTGCCCGTTGTTCCCGATGATGCATGTATTCTTACTATTTCACTTAAAGGGGCTGCAAACATACCATAGGGGTATGTGTCCCTCAAGTCCTGTTTGTAAGTGAAAGGCAGATTCTTTAAGTCATCCAGTGTTTTTATGTCACCAGGTTCAATTCCTTTTTTCTGCATTTTCTCCCGGTAATGAGGTACATTGTAAAATACCCGTTTGACAGTGTTTATCAAACGCTCCGTCTGTACTCTAGTCATCTCATCGCGTGACATGCATTCGTATGTCCGATTCCAGTAGTTCATTGCTATAACCTCCTAAGCTTGATTTTTTTTATATATCAAGCCCATTTATCCTCCCATGAGAATAACTTCCAGGGATTACGGAAACTATCCGCCCCACACGGAAGCCCAACAGGCAGATAAAACAGTTTGGCGTTACGCTGGCTTATATTATAGCATAACCCTCTTCAAAAGCATCTATATTCAGGTCAATAAACCTTTGTGGTATAATTTCCTTCATTGATGAAATCCATGTTTCTTTGCTAATGCTGGTATGCTTAGCCATAGCTCCCAGCATTACCATATTTACTGCCTTAATATTGCCACATTGCCTAGCAATACTTAAAGCGTCAATTGTTAATACATTATTATGCATATCAATTATTTTTTGGATAATTCTCTCTGGATATTTTTCTTTTCCAGTAATAACAGGCATTGGATCAATTTCCTGCTTGTTTATTATTATCCTGCCATCCTTTTTCAGGTATTCTATCCATCTTAATGCCTCAAGCTGCTCGAAAGCAAGTATTATATCCGCCATGCCTTTTTCAATTATTGGGGAATACACTTTACTCCCCATTTTAACATAAGTTACGACACTTCCGCCTCTCTGCGCCATGCCGTGAACTTCAGAAACCTTCACATCGTAAGATTCCTTAAGTGCTGCATTACCAATAACCCTGCTGGTTAAAAGAGTACCCTGGCCTCCGACGCCCACTATCATTATATTAAGCTTTTGCATTAAGTCCACCTGCCTTTTCAAACGCATCAAATTTACATACCTTTGTACACAGTCCACATCCTACACATAATGCCTCGTTAACTTCAATATGCTCTCCCTTATCAACAATAGCAGGGCACCCGATTTTTAGGCACATCTTGCATACCTTGCACTTGTCAGTGTTTATTCTAAGTGCGCCTTCATATTTTACATGCTTTAAAAGAGCACATGGCCTCTGTGATATAATCAGGGATGGCTCTTCTACCTGTGTTTCTTCATTAACAGCCTTTTCAAATTCAACTATATTAAACGGGTCAACAACCCTTACCCTGTCAATTCCTATGGCATTTGCTAATTTAACAAGGTCAACCTGTTTTGTTGCCTCTCCTTTTAACGTATACCCCGTGGTTGGGTTATGCTGGTGCCCCGTCATACCGGTAATAGAATTATCAAGTATTATTACTGTAGATATCCCCTTATTATAAACTACATCAACAAGCCCTGTTATACCGGAATGTATAAATGTGGAATCCCCAATAACAGCTACCGTTTTTTTGGCAAATTCCTTCCCTCTCGCTTTTTCCATCCCCATAGCCATACCTATGCTCGCACCCATGCACACGCATGTATCCATAGCTTCCGTTGGTGGCAGGGCTCCAAGTGTATAACACCCTATATCCCCATTTACGGTAAGCTTGAGCTTTTTTAGAACATAGAACATCCCCCTGTGCGGACACCCCGGGCACATAACCGGCGGCCTGACAGGAATTCTTTCATCTGTTTTAATATATTCTGCTATCTTTTCATTCAGCATCTTTTCTCTGATAATATTGGCACTTAATTCACCAATAACAGGGAGCGTGTCCTTGCCAACAACTTTAATTCCCAATTTTTTAATCTGGTTTTCAAAAAAGGGTTCCAGTTCTTCCACTATATATAAAGTTTCTACTTCTTTTGCAAACTCAGTAATCAATTTTTCCGGAATAGGATAAACCATACCAAGCTTAAGATAAGAAACATCTCCAAAAGCTTCCCTTGAGTATTGATAGGCTATTCCGCTGGTAATCACACCGATTTCCTTACTTCCCCACTCAATCCTGTTCAGGTTTGTTGAGTTAGCATATTCCTTAAGACAGGTCATCCTTTTCTCCACTTCTACATGCCTTTTTGCAGCCATTGCCGGCATCATGACATATTTCTGGAAATCCTTTCGATAGTCTCTAAGCTTGAATACGTTTCTATCTTCTATTTCCACAATGCTTTGTGAATGGGATATCCTTGTAGACAGCCTTAAAATTACAGGGCAATCAAATTTTTCACTTATTTCAAAAGCAGCTTTGGTAAAATCCTTACACTCCTGGCTGTCGGATGGTTCAAGCATGGGAACATTGGAAGACCTTGCATAGAATCTGCTGTCCTGTTCGTTTTGTGAACTGTGCATTCCAGGGTCATCGGCAACTACAATAACTAATCCTGCGTTCACCCCTGTATAAGAAACAGTGAATAATGGGTCAGCAGCTACGTTTAAACCTACATGCTTCATAGAACAAATTGATCTTGCACCTGCAATTGAAGCGCCTATAGCAACTTCAAGGGCAACCTTCTCGTTTGGTGACCACTGTGCATGTATATCATCATACTTTGCAATTGTTTCTGTTATTTCTGTACTGGGCGTTCCAGGATAGGCAGTAGCAACAGTCACACCTGCTTCATAAGCCCCTCTTGCAACAGCCTCATTACCCAACATTAGTTTTTTCATTTTATACCCCCACTCTAATGCTTAAAGCTTTATTATATTTTAAACCTTATATCCTGGTTTGTAAACAAGTACTTAGGACTTGATAACAACATAGGGAACAGCTACCAAGCCGTTCCCCGTATAAAAGACTTATGTCAACATGTTTATTAGCATTTTTTGTTTAATTACCTGCTCAGGCGTCTATAACCAGCTTTCTCTCATTAGGCGTACCCTCAAATATTTTTTCAATATATTTATCAGGATACTTTACTGTTAATTTGCTAACCAGAGGAACAACAATTAATGATGCAAACATGGCAATTGCTCCGATGTTTGGTGCATACTGTGCATTCATACCGGTAATAATTGAACCCCCAATGGATACGCAGAACCCTACTACCAACCCCGACCATGCACCTGCTCTTGTTGTCCCCTTCCAGTACAAACCGTAAAGGAACGGGGCAAGGAAACACCCAGCTATAGTACCCCAGGAGAAAGACATAAGTGTCAGAATTGCAGTCGGAATTATTGCGACAACTAATGAAAATGCAATAAAAACAACACACAATATTCTCATTATAATCATTACCTTAGCATTGCTCATTCCAGGGAACAAAGTGCCTTTAAAAAGGTCCATAGATATTGCTGAGCTTGATACAAGTACAAGCGAAGCAAGGGTTGACATAGAGGCCGATAGCACAAGAATCAGTATTATCCCCATTAAAGAATCCGGCATAGCCATTTCAAGCACCTGAGGCATTACCATATCAAGGTTTGCTCTTCCGCCATCCACCGGTGGAGTATTATTAAGGAAAAGCCTCCCGAAAGCGCCTACAAAATATGCGGCTCCTGCTATCAGTAATGAAAAAATCGTTGAAATAATTGTTGCTTTTTTTATTGCACTATCATCCTTAATTGCATAAAATTTGTGAACCATCTGAGGAAGTCCCCATGTACCCATACTGGTTAAAACAATAAGTCCAAGCAGATTTAGCGGGTTGGAACTAAAAACCTTAACTAGTCCGGCGCCTGCTTCAGGAATTACAGATAGTTTTGAAATACCCCCGGCTAACCCGCCTACTGCAGGGTGTGACATAATAAAAACAACCATAAGCACCAATCCGGCAATCATTATTAATCCCTGTACAAAGTCATTTATTGCTGTTGCCACATAACCGCCAAGTAGCAGGTATATCCCGGTTAGTGCAGCCATTGCCATCATACAGTATTCGAAAGGTATCCCGAATGATGTTTCAAACAGGTACCCCAAGCCTTGGTACACAGATGCTGTATAAGGCACAAGGAACACAAAAATAATAAGTGCTGCTACTATCTTCATGCTTTTACTGTTATACCTTTTTTCAAAAAACTCCGGCATAGTGGATGCATTGAGTTCATGTGTCATCTTTCTTGTTTTCTTTGCCAGTACTTTCCATGCTAGCCAGCATCCGAGGACTGCGTTACCAATACCAACCCAGGTTGATGATATTCCGAAATTCCATCCTGTTCTGCCAGCATAGCCAATAAAGATAACCGCTGAAAAATAAGTTGTTCCATAGGCAAACGCAGATATCCAGGGTCCCATTTTCCTGCCCCCAAGTAAAAAATCCTGTACATTTGTAATTTTCTTTTTACTGTAAAGTCCAATAGCGACCATAATAACAATAAAAAGTACGAGAAAAGCATACTTAAACATGTGCTACCATCCTTCCGTTATTTTGTTTCATACCTACCATACTACCTTCCCTACGAAGTGAGTATTTAAATTCTGATATTTTATTATACTATAAATCTTTATAAAAATAAAGTGTATTATGCAATATAAAAATTTGTCAAAACACCAGTCCGTGGATAACATGGGTCTTCCTTCAAAATTTCTATGCAATTATATCAATAAACATTTTCTCAAGCTTTGTTAATTTTGTCTTAAGCAATTTAATTTCGCTGTCGTTTTTCTGCTGCTTTAAATCTTCTATTATCATATCGTAAATGTCATCATACTCCTCTTTCAATTTATCCAGCATATCTACAATCTCAAGCCTTAAGAACCTTCCGGATTCCGCAATAGAGTATTCCTTATCAGCACTTTCAACAATAACGCCCGCCTCAAGTGTATATGTCTCACCTCTTGATGGAATAACTGTTTTTATTCCAGTTTCCTGAATAATAAAATCAGAAAACTCCAGCATTGATCCCTCTTCACCATGGACAATAAAAATCTCTACAGGCTTTTTTTCAATTCTTTTTATCCAGTTCAGCAAGCCGTTCCTGTCAGCATGGCCTGAATACCCTTCAATCACTTCTATCCTTGCCTTGACAGATATTTCTTCTCCAAATATCCTTACCTTCTTTGCCCCATCCACAAGTCTTCTGCCCAAAGTGCCCTGTGCCTGGTATCCTACAAAGAGTATTGTAGAATCCTTCCTCCATAGGTTGTGTTTCAAGTGGTGCTTTATCCTCCCTGCTTCGCACATTCCGCTTGCAGAAATAATAATTGAACTGTCAGTCCTTTCATTTAATGCTCTTGATTCATCCGCTGTCCTTGTAAACTTCAGACCAGGAAAATCAAGGGGATTATCCCCATTTTCTATATATTCTCTTGCTTCCTCATCATAACAGTCAAGATTTCTCCTGAAAATTTCAGTAGCTGATATAGCCAGAGGACTATCAACAAAAACAGGTGTGTTTAGCAGTTCTTTTAGTTTTTTGTCCTGTATGCTGTGTTGTTCGTTGATATCATAAATTATTTCTTGTGTTCTGCCTACCGCAAACGAAGGTATAATTACATTTCCGCCTTTTTTTAGAGTATCCAGGGTTATATCAACAAAGGTTTCCACCCTATTGTTCTTTTCCTTATGGAGCCTGTTTCCGTATGTTGATTCTATTATAAGATAGTCGGCACTGTCTATTATCGTTGGATCACGAAGAATGGGCATATCACTATTTCCCAGGTCTCCGGTGAACACAACCTTTGTTTCAGAACCATTTTCAGTAACCCAAACTTCAATAATTGATGATCCCAACATATGTCCGGCATCGTTGAACCTTACCCTGATATCCTTAGCCGGCTTTATTAATTCCCCGTATCTGACACTTTTGAACAATTCCATACAGTCTACAGCATCCTGCAAAGTGTATAGGGGCTCCACTGGAGGTTTGCCTGCCCTTAATCTTTTTCTGTTTGTCCACTCGTTTTCAAACTCCTGTATATGCCCTGAATCAGGTAGCATAATACCACATAACTCAGCTGTTGCCTTTGTAGTAATAACATCCCCTTTAAATCCGTCCTTGTACAATTTGGGTATCCTTCCGCTGTGGTCAATGTGTGCATGCGTCAGAAGAATAAAACTAATGTCAGCTACATTAAATGGAAAAGGCTCTTCATTTTGAGCGTTTTCCTTTGACCTGCCCTGAAACATTCCACAATCCACCAGAAACTTCGCACTGTCAGTTTCTACCAGGAAACATGAACCGGTAACAGTTTTTGCCGCACCCAAAAAAGTAATTTTCATAAGACACCTCACAAAATAATATCATCTTTATAATACATTATTCGACAGTATAATTACAATTCCCTTTTTTATTAAAAGTCAGCCAGGCACTGGTTTAACAATCTTACTGAGTTCTCAATGTCTGTTAGACTAATCATTTCCACTGTACTATGTACATATCTGCATGGTATTGATATTGCTCCTGAAGGTATACCACCCGCAGTTATATGAATTGAACCCGGGTCGCTTCCTCCCCTCTCAAGCACCTCATATTGCAAAGGAATATTAATTTTTTTTGCACTGTTTTCAATAAGATTTCTCACAAGAGGATGACATATTATTGAGCTGTCCTTAATCTTTACTGCAGGGCCTTTACCACAGGTAACCTCCATCGTCTCACTTTTGGGTGTATCACCTGTGGCTGTTACATCAAGGGCAATTGCTATATCAGGTCTTATATCAAATGCAGCAGTTCTTGCACCCCTTAAGCCAAGCTCCTCCTGTACCGTAAAAACGTAGTGTATCTCATTCCTTGTTTGTTGCATACTCTTAATAGATTCAATCAATACAGCACATCCGGCTCGGTCATCAAGTGAACCTGATATAATTTTATCTCCCTGTTTTACAGTACTTCCTAGGAAACGCGCAGTGTCTCCTATCTTTACATACTTTCCGGCTTCGTTTTTGCCGGAGAAACCTGCATCAATATACATATTTGAAAGTTTTAGGTTCTTCATTTCCTTTAGTTCCTGTTCATAAAAAACAACTCCTAAAATCCCGTTTTCGAATCTTACCCTTTTTGAAAGCGCATAATAGGGGGATACTCCTCCAACCTTAGAAAACCTGATATAACCGTCATCATCGACATAAGTTGCAATTATGCCGATTTCATCCATATGTGCAGCTACCATTATTTTTTTACCACTGCCCTTTTTCACAGCAATTAGATTCCCTAATGCATCTACCCTTATTTCATCCATATAATCTTCTATTTCATCATTGATCACGCGCCTTATTTCATCTTCGTTTCCTGATACCCCAAAAGAATTGCATAGTTTTTTTAGCAGCTCAAACAATTAACTCTCCTCCATTCCTTATCACATCAAAATTTTCTCTGTTTTTTGATAATTCATTCAGAACCTCTTTTAAAAGATTACGGCAGCTTGTATAATCATTTTTATTCATAACTGAAACCGGAGAGTGGATATATCTGCACGGTACAGAGATGGAAGCTACCTTGACTCCGCTTCTTGATACATTAATTCTCCCTGCGTCATTTCCGCCTGTAGCTGTTCTTTTAAACTGGACAGGGATTCTGTTTTTAAGTGCCACCTTATATATATAATCCACAAGGGATTTATCTGCAACCGAGGTTCGGTCCATTATTGTAAGCACAGCGCCATTGCCAAGAAGGGTTGAATATTCATACTCCTCCGCTCCAGGTACATCTGAGCAGGTAGTTCCCTCAATAACAAGAGCAAGGTCTGGATTTACACTATATGAAACAACCTCTGCCCCGCGAAGTCCAATTTCCTCCTGCACTGTAAAACAGGCTGCAAGATCAAAGGAATACTGCCCCTTTAGAATTTCCATAAGTATGGCACACCCGATACGGTCATCCAGTGCCTTCGCTTTAATACAATCCGCACCCAGTTCCGTGTATTCGCTTTTGAAGGATATATACTCCCCAAGCGGTGCCAGGTTTTCTGCATCCTCTTTGCTTTCAGCTCCTATATCTATATACATGTCCTTTTGCTTTATGTTCTTCTTCCTTTCCTGCTTCTCTTGTAAATGTATTGGTTTGCAGCCAATTACACCTGGTATTTTCTTGTCCCCTATCAATACCTTTTTCCCAATTAGAATTCTTTCATCAATTCCTCCAACCTGTTTAAATTTGATAGTTCCGTTTTCACCGTATCCTGAAACCATTAGCCCAACTTCATCCATATGAGCGGATACCATCAATTTATGTCTTCTATCGGTTCCATTCTTAATTGCTATAAGGTTTCCCATGGAATCAACGGTAATATCATTTGTGTACTTGCTTATCTTTTTCATAATATACCGGCAGACCGGTTCTTCATTGCCGGAAACGCCGTTCAGCTCTGTAAGGTCTTTTAGAAACATTAATGCACCTCCTGGATTTCTGGAACAGTAAATTAAGTTTTCATAAAACTTTTTATGCTAACATTAGTGTTTAAAACTGGCTTCCATATTTAATACAAATCGGGCGGTAAGTTTAGCTGTGCGTTTTATATCATCCAGATGGACTGTCTCCACTGGTGTATGCATATATCTAACAGGTATAGAGAATAATACAACTGGAACACCGGCTCTTGATACCTGTATTGCCCATGCCTCAGTTCCTGTGTTGCCCGGTTCCACATCAATCTGAAATGGAATGTTTTCATCCTTAGCAATATCAATTGCTGTTCTGGTATATGCTTTGTGCAAATTAGGGCCAACTCCTATTGCAGGCCCCTTGCCAAGTTTATAGGTTTCATCCTTTGATGCATCAGGCATATCCCCGTGGCAGGCATCAATCACTATTGCGATATCCGGTTTTATATTGTAAGTAACAATTGTGGCGCCGGCAAGCCTGACTTCCTCCTGTGTCGTACAAACAAAGTACAAATCATGTGATATATTTATTTTAGACAGCTCCCCCATCACTCCCAATAAGGCAGCAACTCCGCATCTGTTGTCCATTGATTTAGAACTCAATTTGTTTTTATTGAGTTCCAGGGAGCATTCTTTAAAAGTTATCATATCTCCAATGGAAACTATTTTCTTCAGTTTTTCTTCCGGCATGCCGGTATCTATTGACAGTTCCTCAATTTTTACAGCCTTTTTAGCATCTTCCGGACTAAGCAAGTGCGGAGGCTTTGCTCCAATTATTCCAATGATGTCTTCTTTGCCATGAATGATAACCTCTTGGGCTAATAGTATCCGGCTGTCTACCCCACCTATATTTGTAAATTTTATAAAGCCTTTTTCATCTATGCTTTTAACCATTAACCCAATTTCATCCACATGTGCTGTAATCAGAATTTTCTTTCTTTCTTTGCCATTGCCATTCTTTATCCCTATTATGTTGTAAAATTTATCTGCTTCAACACTGTCACAATGCTTTATAAACCTTTCCCTCAGGTACTCAGAAATAGTACTCTCGCGCCCGGAAACCGCAGTTTTGCCTGCAAGCTCGGTAAGGATATTTTTATAATCCAATTTATCACCCCATACTTTTTTAATATACATACCTTATAAATTATACCAGACTATCAGATTATTATTAATGAAAAATTAAATCTCAATGTAAATAATCAGTGAAAATATCAATTGAAACCAGGGTAACTAACAAAGGATTGATGCAATTAGTTCAAAACTATATATTTCATTCGTGGAATAAGCTGGAAAATTATATTGACATATATTGTATTAAGATATAAACTTATAGTAATATGTTATAATTAGTTATAATAAGTCCGCGGGAGGTCATTTCTTATGTACAAAGATACTTTGAGAATCCTTTCACCAAACGGACAGCTTGGTTTTACACCAACTAAGGAAGAAAGCTTCTGGATTGGAGCCAAAACAAAAGCTGACTATTATTGCTGTGGTCCAGGAGTGATGATATCGGATAGGTACCGCTTGGCGCAGATAAGGATGTAATATTGCAGGCGTTTCACCTGTTCAGAGCTTTTTGGAATTTCTGAAAGCAGGATAACTGACTTTGTTGAATTCGTTCCAGCTTATGCAATAAAATTCGCAATAGACAGACTGGTTCCAAGCGGTTCCTTTGATTAAGGAGACCTATTTGGCTGCCAGCAATATCCGCCTCTTTATGATATCTAAATCCCAGTAAAGAATAGTTATGAAATACTGCACCGGCTTACAACAACAGTAATTTTTTTGTTGGAATTATTGCATTTGTCTCCATCATAGTCTTCAGCCTGATGACGAAAAATGAGATGCCTGATTAAATGTTTCATATTATTTGGTGTTAATTCTGCAAAGCTTTTAAGTATTTTGTAATGAGTTCATTTTTAGTCCTTTGGCGTATCTCAAATTAGAAGGGAGATGAAAACAAGTGCCTATTGAAATACTCTACCTTGTCATTTTATTAGCAGCTATTGTTCTGGTGTTTGTAGCTTTAAAACGCCCTATTTATGAGGCGATGTTCATTGGTTATGTAGTTATGATAGCTATTACAGGCCAGTGGAAAAGTTTCTTCCCGCATCTTTTGTCTACATCCACAAATACCTTATTCTACGCAATAGTTGCCTTTCTGGCCGTTGCGCAAATCTTTGGTCATACCAAAGTTATTGATGAAGTTATTAGCATTATACTTGCAATCTTTGGACGAATTAGGGGTGGGGCCGGATTTGTAGCTACTATTGGAAGTACATTCATGGGATCCCTATCCGGCTCTGGTGCAGGCAACGTGGCAGCTACAGGCGTATTTACAATACCTGCCATGAAAAAGTCCGGTTTTCCTGCCCATCTTGCAGCCAATATTGAGATGTCATCAAGTACAATGGGCAATATGATTCCTCCGGCAGGTGTCATTACGGCGGCTTTTGGAGCACTGAATGCATTGTACCCCGACAAATATACCATGTCGCAGTTCTGGCTTTTGATGTGGGGCATTTCGATTTGGTTCATAATCCAGAGATTAATAACGCTTTATATTTTTTGCCGTTATTATAAGGTAAAACCTATGGCTAAGGAAGATATCCCAAAACTCGGAGAATCACTTAATAAAGGTTGGAAGGCTCTTATTCTTCCAGTAATAATATTCCTCCCTTTCTTCCTTGATGCACAGTTGAAATCCACATTTTTTACAGCAAGACTTGGCAGCGGAGCAAGCAATCTTTCCAGTTGCATATTGCTCTTTACCCCTGGACTTGCGGGCATTTATGCTTTATTAGTAGGCAGAAAAAACTCAAAAACGACTCCACAAGCAATTGCTTCCATGTTTGGAGGCCTGGTAAAAAGCATAGTTCCTGTTTGTGCAACCATCTTTTTTGCTTATTCCATCAGTAATCTGTTTGGAACATTGGATTTTGGTGAGAACGTTGGTAGTTATATTAGTTCATGGGGATTTCCTCTGTGGGCTCTGGCTATATTTATTCCGCTTTTTTGTGCCTTGCTCGGTATGATTTTGCCCGGCTCTTCACAGACTGCTATATTCGGCGGTGCAATTATTGCCATTATGGTGGGAGTAGGTGCAAACCCGTTTCTGATAGCAGGCATGCTTCCGGTTATTACGGGTGCAATGGAGGGCATGACACCTCCATTGGCATTATGTATGTACACTGCAATGGGTATAGCCGGTTCTGGTATGAAGGAAACAACAAAAAATTGTCTTGTATGGGTCGGCCTACACTATGTATTGTCGGTCCTCGTTATGCTTGGAATACTCCCGGTTATGGGATTAATATAGGGGGGGGTGACATAATGAAAAAGGATAAAGTATCCGGAGCACTGAATACTGTTTTCGGCTGGGGCATTTACATTGTTCTTATAGCAGGGGGTCTGGCATTTTTTGCGTTTCTAGCTGCTATCATAATAGGCGGTGAAAGTGCTACGTCAATTGCTGTATTTGTACATAAGCAATACTTCCCTGTCGTCATTAGAGTATCCTCTTTTATTATCATAGTTGGTCTTATAAATATGTATATCAGCAATAAACATGCTCTTTCGCTTACTTTGGATAAAAAAGAAGCGGATGCGGAGATTGCCTCAGCTAAAAAGCTTAATGTCTGAGTACAGGGTCTTAAGTGCGCGAAAAATTAATAAATAATACTTAAATTGCTTTGCAAGACACCTCAACTGAATCCCTGTTGCTTATAAAACAGCAGCAGGGAATTTATTTTTGTAATGAATTGATGACAATTTATTACAAGCTTGGAATCAGATTCTTAAATACTCTTAAATCAGACTCGGATCACTGATAAAATTTTTAATCCACTATTGACTTAACAGTAAATATCAAGTATACTATATTTCGTTACTTTTAAGGGCCTTTAGCTCAGTTGGTTAGAGCAACCGGCTCATAACCGGTAGGTCCGGGGTTCGAGTCCCTGAAGGCCCACCAAATTGCCCAGATAGCTCAGTTGGTAGAGCAGAGGACTGAAAATCCTCGTGTCGCTGGTTCGATTCCGGCTCTGGGCACCATAATAATAAGAAAACAGTTAGATGGAGGGATTCCCGAGTGGCCAAAGGGGGCAGACTGTAAATCTGTTGGCTCAGCCTTCGATGGTTCAAATCCATCTCCCTCCACCAAAAAAAACAACATTTAATAATAGATGTTGTTTTTTTATAGCTCCTATATCCTGCAAATTATTAACATATTGCAAATATTATAACGAATTCACTATCTCCTTGAACCTGTTCCCTCTTTCTTCAAAGTTCGTGAACATGTCAAAACTAGTACTCGCAGGAGAAAGTATAACAATATCACCACTGGATGCATTGCTGTATGCATTGTTAACTGCTTCTTCAAGTGTGCTGCATGTGATTACGGGTATTTGACTATCTATGCCCCTCTTCTCAACTTCACTTCTTAAAACCTTTTCAATCATTGGGGCGGTCTCGCCTATTAGTATTAGGCATTTAACCTTGTCGACCATTATCTTTCCCAGTAAATCATAATTATTTTTTTTATCCTTTCCGCCTGCTATAAGTATTACTTTTTTATTAAAGGATTTTAAGCCTGCAATAGTTCTTGAAGGACTACTGGCTATTGAGTCGTTATAGAACATGACACCATTTAACTCCCTTACCGGCTCAATCCTGTGCTCCACCCCTTTGAAGGTTGTTGCGACCTTGTAAACCGTATCGGTACTGACATGGCCTATTACAGCAGATATTGCAGCTAAATAGTTCTCCACATTGTGAACACCTGGCAGGAGTATGTCTTCACTCTTTAATAAATCCATTGCCTTGTCGTTTTCTTTGTATTTAAGCCTACCGTCTTTTATGTATGCACCAAATTCAAGCTCATAAAGCCTGCTGAAAAATACAGTATCCCCTTTAGACTCATTAATAAAATTTTTAGTAATTTCGTTATCATAATTCAAGACAAGCCTGTCTTTGGACGTCTGGTATTTAAATATATTCTTTTTTGCTTCAACATACTCATCCATTGATTTATGAATATCAAGGTGGTTCGGGGAAAGATTTGTAATAACAGCCACATTTGGGCTTTGTTTCATTGTATGCAACTGAAAACTACTCAGTTCAAGTACAACTTTATCAGTCGGAAAGATTTCATCTATACTGTCCAGAAGCGGTTTTCCAATATTTCCGCCAAGCCAGCATTTATATCCTTCAGTATTTAACATGTTATATATCAGGGTTGTAGTAGTTGTTTTCCCATCGCTTCCCGTAACAGCGAATATCTCTGCAGGGCATAACTCAAAAAACACTTCCATTTCGCTTGTAATAATTGCCCCTCTTTTCTTTTCATCAGCTAATTCAGGTATATCAGGCCTTATGACAGGTGTCTTGAATATTATATCAAAACCTTTTAAATTACTTAAGTAGTTTCCGCCTAAACTATACTTTACATTATACTCTTTAAGATCGCTAAGCCTCTCCTGGAGCTTTACTTCATCTGAACTATCGAAAGCAGTAATATCGACATTAAGTCTTGCCAGGTATTTTATCAGAGGAGTATTGCTTACCCCTATACCCAGTACTGCAACTTTTTTATTTTTTATTTCACGTTTAAATGTATCCAGCTTTTTGTTCAATCTGATTTCCCCCAGTATTAATTACAATACTTATATTCTAAATCATACGAATATTTCCCGCAAAAAATCATTTCAGGCTTTTTTATTATTTCCCTTGTCAATTCCGCCATTTCCCTTCCATAATTTAAAATAAAATTTATCTTAAATTGCAATATTAAATGCAACACTTTTTAAAGAAACCCGATGATATTTATCATTCCAACCTTAACCGTTCTTCAACAGGCGGGCGAAATGGTGTCAAGGGCGGTTTTCCCCTTGATACCATGAGACCGCCTGTTATGCTAGTAAAGGGTTGGAATGTATGTCCTTAACTAACAGACTGCATGCCCGGAACAGTCTCATGTATACGCTGTATTTCGTCGTTAAATAGTTCTGCCGGTGTACGGTAGCCCAGTATCTTCCGGGGCAGGTTATTACACCAGTTTTCAATCCGTTTTATCTGCTCAAGGGTTAGGTCCTTAATAGCTTTTCCCTTAGGTATGAACCGCCGTATAAGGCCATTATGTCGCTCATTAGTACCCCTTTCCCACGCAGAATATGGATGGGCATAGTATATATTAGTCACGTGCTTGTTTAAGCTGGCAAACTCTGTACCATTATCTGCAGTAATACTTTTAAACAAGTGTGTGAATAAAGGCCCAGATTGCTCTTTTATATAGCCGAATACTTTGTCTACCGCTTCAGTATTCTTTGTTTCCAGTAGGAAAACCAGATGCTCTCTCGTTTTACGTTCTGTAAGGGTCATTAATACACTATCCCTTGAACGTTTACCAACAACAGTATCTATCTCCCAATGGCCAAATTCCTTTCGATTATCTACATTTTCAGGACGTTCACTAATGCTTTTTCCAAGTAGCCTTTTATGTTGTCTTACAACAGATTTCTTATGCTTTCTGCGTGTTTTTAGCGGTAAATCAATATTACGTACGTTCAGAATTCGTTTATCGATGTAATTGTATAAGGTCTTGGTACAGACCATCGAGGATTTATCAAATTTACCCTTACGTCTGGCAACGCCTACAACCACATCAGGTGACCACTTTTCCTCCAAAATCATCTTTTCTGCATACTGTAAAAAGGGTTCTACCTGTAGAGCTTTAACCTTCTTTCCGCATGATAAGCGGTTACTCTCGTACACTGCCTGCCCAGTTTCGGGAAAGTAAGCTTCATATGTGGTCAAATCTGAACGACGTTGGACGGTAGTGCCACGCCTTATTTCTCTACCAATAGTGCTACGATGTCGGCCTAGTCTTCGTGCAATCTGTGCTGGGGACAAACCTTCTTCCAGTAATGCTTTAATTTTGCCTCTGTCAAATTCTGATAAGTGTTTAAAAGTACGCTTATGTGTGGTATTCTTTTTAGTAAGAGCCATAGCGATAACCTCCGTATGTATTTGTTCGACACTAATATCATACTAGGTTTCTCGCTGTGGTTCTACTTTTTACATCTTGTTGCATTTCATTTTACAATGAA